>NZ_VICB01000001.1 GCF_006546835.1 Actinomyces johnsonii
GCCCCCCAGAACCAAATGGCATAAAAAACATGACACACTATCGAGTTCTCAAACAACACACCCAGCCAGCTCTTATTCGAACCACGAAGGTTCGAACTTGCCCTGGCGAGCAACCCCGCTATCTTAGGATACTCGCTCATTTGATGTCAACCCGAAGCGCATTGCCCTCGATCACATCTCGCGTTGCCCTCGCGGCGGAGTCGCTACCGGAAGGCCTGACCGAAGGCGCAAGCCGTCCTGCAGCGGGCTGTACTTTAGGCAGGTTCACCCCCTGAACGTCAAACCAGATCACCATGATCCAGGACACATCGATTTTTCCCGATAATTCCAGCACTTCCTCTCTCTCCGTCCAGGAAGCACTCACACATGCCGGAGGGCGTCCGGCACCACGACGAAGAGTGGTGCCGGACGCCCTCGGCTGTATAACAGGACGAGAGCTCTTAGCCTCTACTCCTGCTCGGCAAACTTACGCACCGCCTTGGCCACGGCGTCGGCGACCCGGGTGTCGAAGGCGCCGGGGATGATGTACACGGGGCTGATCTCGTCGTCGGCGATCACTGAAGCGATGCCGGTTGAGGCGGCCCGCAGCAGCTCGGTCGAGATGTCGGTGATGCCGGTGTCCAGCAGACCGCGGAAGAGACCGGGGAAGGCCAGGACGTTGTTGATCTGGTTGGGGAAATCCGAGCGGCCGGTCGCCACCACGGCGGCGTAATCGGCGGCGCCGATCGGATCGACCTCGGGAACCGGGTTCGCCATCGCGAAGACGATGGCGCCGTCGTTCATGACCTTCAGATCCTCGGGCTTGAGCAGGTTGCCCGAGGAGACACCGATGAAGACGTCGGCGCCCTTGAGGCCCTCCTTGAGGGATCCGGTCACCCGGCGCGGGTTGGTGTTCTCCGCGAGCCACTTGCGGTGCTCGTTCATGCCCTCGGTGTCCGCTGCGGACAGAGCCCCGGTGCGCCCGTAGCCGACGATGTCGGTGGCGCCGTGAGCCATGAGCAGCTTAGCGATGGCGTTGCCTGCCGCACCGACACCGGACAGGACGATGCGCACGTCCTCGATCTTCTTACCCACGATCTTCAGGGCATTGATGAGGGCGGCCAGGGTCACGATGGCAGTGCCGTGCTGGTCGTCATGGAACACGGGAATGTCGAGCTCCTCGCGCAGGCGAGCCTCGATGTCGAAGCACTTGGGTGCAGCGATGTCCTCCAGGTTGATGCCCCCGTAGGCTGGTGCGATGGCCTTGACGATGGAGATGATCTCTTCAGGGTCCTTGGTATCCAGGGCAACCGGCCAGGCGTCGACGTTGCCGAACTGCTTGAACAGGACGGCTTTGCCCTCCATGACGGGCATGGCGGCAGAGGGACCG
The DNA here is from genome assembly GCF_006546835.1 of Actinomyces johnsonii. Lineage (GTDB taxonomy): Bacteria > Actinomycetota > Actinomycetes > Actinomycetales > Actinomycetaceae > Actinomyces > Actinomyces johnsonii. The sequence goes on from NZ_VICB01000001.1 coordinate 1,370, forward strand.
ATGTCCCCCATGCCCAGGACCGCGGTACCGTCGGTGACGACGGCAACGGTGTTCTTCTTGATGGTGAGCATCCGGGCGCGCTCGGGGTGGTCGTAAATGGCTTTGCAGACACGGGCCACCCCAGGGGTGTAGACACGAGCCAGGTCACGACGGTTGTGGATCGGGTACTTGCCGGTCACCTCGATTTTGCCGCCGACGTGAGTCAAGAAGGTGGAGTCGCCGACGTTGCGCACGACGACGCCGTCGATCTCCTCAAGCTTGGTGACGAGCTCATTGCGGTGCTTGGAGTCTCGGGTGTCCGCAGTGAGGTTGACGGTGAGCTTGTCGCCGTCGGCGTCGGCCACGTCGACGCCGGTGACGATGGCGCCAGTCGCAGTGGCGGTGTCGACCAGACGGGCAACCGCCTTCTGTGAGGCGGGCACCTCGAGGTACAGGGCGACGGTGTAACTGGGACTGGGCTGAACCATGGGCACTCCTTGTAGGACAGGCGGGGCTTGAGATGAAGTGCTCTGAGCCTATCCCCCACCGGCCGTCTCCTAGCCAAATGACGGTCCTATGCCGACCGGATAGTGAGACACCAATGCTCACTCGCAGGCATTCCACCTCCTTGTTGGGAGGGGTCTCACATGAAGAGGCATCCAGCCTCCCGTCTCCTCCGGAGCTCCCGACGACGAAGGCCCGGCCCGTTCCCCTGGCGGCAGCCATGGGAAACGGGCCGGGCGATATCAGCATCCCTCGGTGCGAGGGGACCGGTGGTGGCGGACGGTCAGCTCAGTGCGTCGAGCCTCTCAGCCCTGGACGCGCTCCATGACCAGCTCACGCACGCGCTTGGCGTCGGCCTGGCCGCGAGTCGCCTTCATGACGGCACCGACGATGGCACCGGCCGCTTGCACCTTCCCGCCGCGGATCTTGTCGGCAACGTCCGGATTCGCCGCCAGGGCCTCATCCACGGCCTTCAGCAGGGCCGAATCGTCGGAGACGACCTCCAGGCCGCGAGCGGCGGCCACGGCCTCGGGATCACCCTCTCCAGCCAGAACCCCCTCAAGGACCTGGCGAGCCAGCTTGTCGGTGAGACGCCCGGAGTCGACCAGCGTCTGCAGCTCGGCGATCTGCTCGGGCGTGACCGGCAGGTCCTCCAAACCGGTCTCTTGCTCCTTGGCGGTGCGGGAGAGCTCGCCCATCCACCACTTGCGAGCGGCCTGGCCGGTGGTTCCCGCAGCCGCCGTGGCCTCGATGAGCTCGAGGGCCCCGGCGTTGACGACGTCGCGCATCTCGGTGTCGCTCAGGCCCCACTCGGCCTTGAGGCGACGGCGTTTGGCTGCTGGCATCTCCGGCAGGCCCTCACGGATCCGCTCGACCCACTCGCGGCTGGGCGCCACCGGCACGAGGTCCGGCTCGGGGAAGTAACGGTAGTCGTCGGCGTCAGACTTGACACGGCCGGCGCGGGTGGTGCCGTCGGCCTGGCCGTGGCGCGTCTCCTGAAGAACCTCTCCCCCGGCGGCCAAGATGGCGGCCTGGCGCTGGATCTCGTAGCGGACGACCTGCTCGATCCCGCGGAAGGTGTTGACGTTCTTAGTCTCGGTGCGAGTGCCCAGCGGCGCGTCGGGCGACTCGCGCAGGGAGACGTTGACATCGGCGCGCACATTGCCGCGCTCCATACGAGCTTCGGAGACGCCCAGGGCCCGGAAGATGTCGCGCAGGGTGCGCACGTAGGCGGCGGCGACCTGAGGCGCCCTGGCGCCAGTGCCCTCGATGGGGCGGGTGACGATCTCCACCAGCGGCACGCCGGCGCGGTTGTAGTCCACCAGGGAGTAGCTGGCGCCCTCGATACGGCCGTCGGCGCCCCCGATGTGGGTGTTCTTACCGGCGTCCTCCTCCATATGGGCCCGCTCGATCGGGATGGTGAAAAAGGCTCCGTCCTCCAGCTCGATCTCCAAGGCGCCGTCGTAGGCGATGGGCTCATCGGACTGGGAGGTCTGGAAGTCCTTGGCCAGGTCCGGGTAGAAGTAGTTCTTCCTGGCGAAGCGGCAGGACTCGGCAATCTCGCAGCCCAGGGCCAGGCCGATACGGATGGCGTACTCCACCCCGCGGGCGTTGACCACCGGCAGCGCACCGGGAAGGCCCACCGACGTGGGGGTCACCATCGTGTTGGGCTGGGCGCCGAAGACGTTGGGGGCGGCGTCGAACATCTTGGTCGCGGTCCCCAGCTCGACGTGCACCTCCAGTCCCAGGACTGGGTCGTAGCGGCGAACAGCCTCGTCGAAGTCCATCAGCGTGTCACTCATCGTGTCTCCTCCAGCTCGGGCGCGCGAGACAGCAGCGGCGCCCCCCAAGTCTCCTCCAGCGCTGCCTCCAGCACGGCTCCGACACGGTAGAGCCGGTCATCAGCGCGCTGCGGCGCAAGGATCTGGAAGCCCACCGGCAGCCCGTCGTCACTCAGGCCCGAGGGCAGGCTCATACCGGGAACCCCAGCGAGGTTAGCCGGGATCGTGGTCACGTCCAGCTTGTACATCGCCAACGGGTCGTCCTTTTCCCCGAAGCGGTAGGCTGTCACCGGAGCAGTGGGCGAGACGAGGATGTCCGCCTTGTCCCAGGCGGCGGCGAAGTCGCGCTGCACCAGGGTGCGCACCTTCTGGGCCGAGCCGTAATAGGCGTCGTAGTAGCCGGCCGACAGCACATGCGTGCCCAGGATGATGCGGCGCTTGACCTCGTCACCGAAGCCCGCCCCACGGGTGGCCGCCATGACGGTCTCAGCGGTGACGGGCCCCGACGTCGGCTCGACCCGCAGGCCGTAGCGCATCCCGTCGTACCGGGCCAGGTTGGAGGAGGCCTCAGCCGGCATGATGAGGTAGTAGGCGTCCAGTGCGTACTCCAGGTGCGGCAGGGAGACGGTCTCCACACGTGCACCCGCTGCCTCGAGCAGCTTCAGAGCGGCGTGGAAGGAGGCGACGACGCCGTCGTGGTAGCCCTCGCCGCCGTCGAGCTCGGAGATGACGCCGACCCGCAGACCGTTCAGGTCCCGCCCGTCCTGAGCGGCACGCACGACCGCCGCCATGCCTCGTGGCGCGTCCGGCAGTGAGGTCGAGTCCAGCGGGTCGTGGGAGGCGATGACGTCGTGCAGGAGAGCGGTGTCCAGCACCGTGCGAGCCATGGGGCCGGGCGTGTCCAGGGAGGAGGCCATGGCGATGACGCCGAAGCGGGAGACCGTGCCGTAGGTGGGCTTGACGCCAACTGTGCCGGTGACCGCTGCGGGCTGGCGGATCGAGCCGCCGGTATCGGTGCCGACGGCCACGGGGGCCTCATAGGCACCGACGGCGGCCGCCGAGCCGCCCGAGGAGCCCCCGGGGATGCGCCCGAGGTCCCAGGGGTTGGCTGTGCGTCCGAAGGCCGAGTGCTCGGTGGAGCCGCCCATGGCGAACTCATCGAGATTGGTCTTACCCAGAATCGGGGTGCGGGCGGCGCGCAGGTTGCGCACGAGGGTAGCGTCGTAGGGCGGCACCCAGCCCTCGAGAATCCGCGAGGCGGCGGTGGTGACCTGACCGCGGGTGACGATGAGGTCCTTGACGGCCACCGGTACGCCGGTCAGCTCACTGGTCGCCTGCCCCTCCTTGCGGGCGGCGTCGGCGGCATCGGCCTGGCTCAGGGCGTGCTCGGCGTCGACGTGGAGGAAGGCGCCCACGGCACCGTCGACGGCGGCAATGCGGTCCAGGTGGGCCTGGGTGAGCTCGCGGGAGGAGACCTCCCGGGCCGCCAGGGCTGCCGCCTGATCAGCGGCACTGCTTCTGATGAGACCGGCCAGTCCGGTTGTGTCAGTACTGCTCATGAGGCGGAGTCCTCCCCCAGGATCTGCGGCACGAGGAACATGGAGTCCTCGGAGGCCGGTGCTCCGGACAGAAGCTCATCGACGTCGAGTGTGGGAGCCGCGACGTCCTCACGCAGCACGTTGGTCAGGGGCACGGGGTGGGAGGTGGCCGGGAGGTCGGGCGAAACCACGCTGGTGACCCGGGCGAAGGAGGAGGCGACCGCGTCCAGCTCCCCGGCCAGCCGCGTCACCTCTTCCTCGCTCAGCGCCACCCGAGCCAGCGCCGCAACCCGTGCGACCTCATCAGTGGAGATAGCAGACATGGTGTGGAGTCTAGCCGGGACCGGCCGAACTGCCGTCGCATCATGGCGACACGGGACCCACAGCGGGGATCGGTACCCATGGACGATCCGGGACCGGAGGGGGAAGATAGTCTTCAAACCCCGGAATTACAGCGGAAGCGAAACCGAGGCCGGATTCGTGCGATCTCACAGCACGTCATCCTCGAGGATGATTGACATCCCCTCGTTTCACCGATGTCATGGTGGGCACCGGGTTGCTGACGACCGCCGGGAACAGTGTTCCCGCGACGGACCGACAGCGGCCCAGTAGACCAGGCCTCCAGGACGCTGGACCTTCCGGAGGTCGGACAACTGGATTCGACGGCGCTCCGCACGGTGCGGGGCATTCGGTCGAGGGACGAGGACGCATGAGCAGCAACACTTCCCCTACTGGTGCTCAGCACCAGGGAGAAGCCTCATCGAGCAAGACCCCTGTGCTCAGCACACCCTACGGAGAACCCGCAGGTGTGCATCGTCAGTCTGTCTTCCAGGCGGCTGCGAACGATACGACACCGCACGTACGCGCTACCAGCACTATCGCAGACGATATGAATAAGAACCTGGGCGGCACCGAGGAGATCGAGGCGGTCGGCGCACCGGGAGCCGACAACGGGCTGCACGACCAGTCGAGCGGCTTAGGCACCGAGGCGGCAAGCAGCGCCGGCTTCACTGATGGCGCCGATGATGCCGCTGCGGCCGCCCCGGTTTCCCCGGTCGTCTCCGCCTTCGCGGCGCCCGCGCGCCCAAGTGAGGACTCCTACCTGAACGAGCCCCGGCGTCGTCGGCGTTGGCCGATCGGCGTCGCGGCCGCAGCGCTTCTTCTCCTGGGCGTCGTCGGTGCGGGGGGCTACGCCTATGCCGCGCACTACGACGGCCGGGCCGTACCGGGGACAACGGTGGCCGGCACCGACGTCTCCGGCCAGAGCCGCGAAGAGGTGGTCGCCACCATCGAGAACCGCGCAAAGAATGCCAAAGTCGATATCTCAGGGGATGTCACTGCCAGCGCCTCCCTGGACGATCTGGGAACAACCGTGGACGCCAAGGCCACAGCCAATGCTGTGATGGCGCGCGGCGACACGCTCGGGGAGAAGTTCCGTGCCCTGGTCTCCAAGGGGGAGATCCCGGTAGTCACCACTACCGACAAGGCCTCGGTTGACAGCTATGCCATTTCCCTGATCCCGGAGGACCGCGCCAAGGCGCGTAACGCCACCGTCGTCCTCGGCGATGACGGCGTCACCTTCTCCACTACAGGCGCTTCCAAGGGCGCGGCCCTGGACGCGGACGCCCTGACGCAGGCCGCACAGAAGGCCGCCACGTCGCTGGGCTCGTCATCGGTCTCCCTGACGATGACGAACGCCGACCCGAAGGTCTCCGACTCCGACGCCCAGAAGGTCGCTAACGAGGCCAATAGCTGGGTCTCCCAGGACGTGACCATCACCCTGGACGACGATTCCTACACGGCGGAGGACACGGACAAGGCCTCATGGATCACAGTGACCAACTCCGCCGACTCCGCCCCTACCATCGCGGTGGACTCCACGAAGGTCTCCCAGTGGGTCAAGGCTCAGGCCGAGGAGGCCAAGGTCGACCCGGTCACCGGTCAGCGCAATGTCAACGCCAGCGGGCAGGTGGTTTCCACCCCCACGGAGGCCAAGGACGGCAAGACCGTCAGTAACGCTGATGCGGTCACCACGTCGATCGTTCAGTCCCTCGGCAGCGACAAGGCCTACACCGGTTCTTTCGAGACGACGACGGTCAAGGCGGAGTGGAAGGATCGCACCATCGCCGACGGTGCGGAGAACCTGCCATACCAGGCTGCTCCGGGTGAGAAGTGGGTCGACCTCAACCTGTCGAGCAAGACGGTGACTGCCTACGAGGGCGCAACCGTTGTGCACGGCCCGGTCTCCATCGTGGACGGTGCCGCCGAGACCCCGACGGTGACCGGTACTTACAAGGTCTACCTGCAGTACGCGTCCCAGACCATGCGTGGCGAGAACGCCGACGGATCGCCCTATGTCGCCGAGGACGTCCCATGGGTGAGCTACTTCCACAGCGGCTACGCCTTCCACGGCGCGGGATGGCGTTCGAGCTTCGGGTACTCCGGCTCCCACGGCTGCGTCAACATGCCGGTTTCCGAGGCGCAGTGGATCTACAACTGGGTGGACACGAACACCGTGGTCCAGAGCCACTACTGAGCCAATCGGTCGATCCGCTGCCGGGGCGGGGCGCCTCCTGAAGGAGGCGCCCCGCCCCGGCTCGGTGAAGAGCCTCAGGAGACCGCCTGCGGCCCACCCTCCAGGAGCGAGACAAAACCGTCCTCGTCGAGGATCGGCAGTCCCAGCTCACGGGCCTTGACCTCCTTGGAGCCCGCCTTGTCTCCGACGACGACGAAACTCGTCTTCTTCGAGACGCTGCCCGATGCCCTACCGCCCCTTGAGACGATGGCTTCCTTGGCACTGTCCCGGGTGAATCCCTCCAGGGAGCCGGTGACGACGATGGTCAGCCCGTCCAAGGTTCTTCTCGGTACCTCCGTCCCCGGCTGATCCGAGGTCTCCTCGCGGGTGCGGACACCGGCGGCCTCCCAGCGGCTAAGAATCTCGCGGTGCCAGTCGACGTCGCGCCACTGAGCCCAAGAATCGGCGATGGTGGGACCCACGCCGTCGACCTCGGCAAGCTCGGTGATCTCGGCATGGCACAGAGCGTCCAGCGACCGGAAACGCGTGGCCAGGGCCCGGGCCGCCGTCGGGCCGACGTGCCGCACGGACAGGGCCACCAGAATGCGCCACAGAGGTCGATTGCGGGCCTCACGGAGCTGGGAAAGCATGGCGGTCGCGTTCTTGCCCGGCGCCGTCGCCTTCTTGACCCGGCCATCGGCGTCGTATGTCTGCTTGGTCCAGAAGAACCGGCTCAAGCGCCAATCACCGGTGGGGACCCCGCGGCGGGAGATGGGACGCCACACGAAGACCTCGCGCAGGTCGTCCTCGGTCAGGTCGAACAAGGAGGCTTCCCCGGAGAGAACCGGGGTCTGCCCGTCGATCCCCGCCTTCTTCAGCATTTCCTCGACGGCCTCCACCCGCTGGGAGGCGTGCAGGGAGTCGAGTTCACCCGCCGACAGGCTGAGCCGTCCGCGTTCCGTCTCCAGGCTCTGCCCCGCAGCGAGCGCGGCCAGTGCCTCCCGGCGTCCGGCGTCGGGCCGGGTGAGGGCTCCGGCGGCTTCGTCACCCAGTCCTTCGACATCCAGTGCACCCCGGGAGCCGACGTGGGCGATCCGCTCGGTCAGCTGGGCGGGACAGGAACGGGTGTTGGGACAGCGCAGATCGACGTCGCCGTCCTTGGCCGGGGCCAGCTCGGTGTCGCAGGAGGGACAGTGCGTCGGCATGACGAAGACCCGCTCGGTGCCGTCGCGCAGATCGGCGACTGGCCCCAGAATCTCGGGGATGACGTCGCCGGCCTTGCGCACGATGACCATGTCCCCGATGCGCACGCCCTTGCGGGCCACCTCGGTGGCGTTGTGGAGCGTGGCCCGAGCCACCGTCGAGCCGGCAACGAGGACCGGTTCCATCATGCCAAAGGGGGTGACGCGTCCGGTGCGGCCCACCTGGACGGCGATGTCCAGCAGACGGGTGCGGACCTCCTCAGGCGGGTACTTGTATGCCGTGGCCCAACGAGGCACCCGGGAGGTGTGGCCCAGGCGGCGCTGGAGGGAGTGGTCATCGAGCTTGAAGACGATGCCGTCGATCTCGTGGATGAGGTCATGGCGATGAGTGGCGTAGCGCTCGATGTAGGCCTCGCGCTCCGAGCGTCCGCGGACCACGGTGTTGTAGGGGGAGACCGGCAGTCCCCAGCCGGCCAGGAGCTCGTACCACTCGTGCTGTCGGGTGGGGAGTTTCTCCCCCGGAGCCGGAATGATCGCACCGACACCGTGGGCGATCATTGCCAGCGGCCGCGAGGCGGTGATGGCCGGGTTCTTCTGGCGCAGTGAGCCCGCGGCAGCGTTGCGGGGGTTGGCGAAGACCTGCAGAAGCGGGGCGCCGTCGGCCTGTCGCTGCACGTTGCGGATGCGGCGCTCCTCGTTGAAGGCCTCGAACTCCTGGGTGGGGAAGTAGACCTCGCCGCGCACCTCGAGCAGGGAGGGGTGGGCGTCGCCGCTCAGGATCAAGGGGACGGAGGCAATGGTGCGCACGTTGCCGGTGACGTCCTCGCCGGTGGTTCCATCGCCGCGGGTCGCGGCCCGGGTGAGAATCCCATCCTCGTAGGTCAGGGCCACGGCCAAGCCATCGATCTTGACCTCGGCGGTCATGGCGAGCTCGTCGTCGGCGACTCCGGTCTCGACGCCCATGCGCTCGGCCCACTCCTGGACCTCGACAAGGGAGAAGACGTCCTGGAGGGAGTACATGCGCTCGTGGTGGGGGGCGGGGGCGAAGTCGGTGACGGCGCGACCGCCCACGCTACGGGTCGGTGATCCGGCTCCGGCCAGAGCGGGGTGGGCGGCCTCCAATCCCTCCAGCTCGCGGTAGAGAACATCGTAGGCGGCGTCGGACAGAGGGCTCTCGGCGTCGACCGCGTTGTAGTAGGCGTCTCGGGCGGCCTCGATGTCACGCACCAATTCGCCCCAGCGTTCCCGAGCGGACGCGGGAACAGCACTCAGGACCGCTGAATCCTGCCGGCCGGAGCCTGCCGGAGAGGGGGCCGACGGGCGAGCGGAACCGGGGGAGGTATCGGTGTCAGTCATGGGGCCATCTTTCCTCAACCGGGATCAAAACGGTTTCAGGCGTCCCAGGTAGAAGTCCCCAGATGCAGCCAAACCGTGAAACTGCGGCATTCCGGGTTTCCACAGCACTCACAGACTGCCGCGAGGAGCGAGGTTGTCCACACCCGGCGTTGTTAGCCGGTGACGGCATCGACTCGACCAGTGATTCTGGACGAGTGAGTACCGCCGTAGATGTCTCAAGCCTCCATCGCCCCCGCTCGGAGCACGACCCGTCTCCCTCCTGCCCGCGGTCGGCCGGAGCAGCGGCGGCGGGGGCGGCTCTCGACGCCTTGTCCGGCCCATGGCACCTCGCGGTCCTGGACGGACCCGACCTCGGCCTGGTGGTGGCCATTGGGAACGGCACCGTCCTGGGCAGAGGCGAGGTGCTGAGCGATCCACTGGTCTCGCGCCGCCACCTGCGCCTACGGCTCCACGGCGGCCGCGTCCTGGCCCAGGACTGCGGCTCGGCCAACGGCACCTACCGTTACTGGCGCCTGGGCCTGTGGCTGCGTCTGCGCAGGGAGGTCGGGCTGAGCGAAGGGGCGCTGCTGCGTCTTGGAGACAGCGTGCTCGAGCTGCGCGGACGCCCTACCGACCTCGTGGTCCCGGCGCCTGAGTCGGCCTCGTCGATGGCCTGGTCGATGGTGGGCTCACTGATCTGCGTCCTGGTCATGGCCGGCTCCGCGGCGATAGCGATCACCACTGGAAGCCGTGGCGCCATGGGCATGGTCATGGTGGCACCGATGCTCGCCATGACGATCATGCGTCTGGTTCCATTCCTGCAACGACGTCGAGGAGGCCGTACCAACCGCACCGACGGACCTCGATGGCGCGGTCGCCGACGTCGCAGACGATGCCGGCCGGGCTGGAGCCGTGGCCGTCCGGATCCCGCCATGATGCTGCTGGCCCTGGCCGCGCGCTATAGCGTATTCGAGTCCGCAGGCGGCTCCGGGGATGATGCGGAGTCCGACGGCTCAGCAACGGCATCGACCTCCGGCGAGATCCTGGCCGCCTGGACCTCTGAGCCCCGACGACGGTACATCCTCTCACTCGCCGACTCGGAAAGCCTGGCTCTGGTCGGCAAGGACGCTGAGAGCACTCTGAGATGGTGGTGCGCTCAGCTCCTGGCCCGCGATGAGGTCCGGGTGACCGAGCTAGACGATCTGCTGGACAGCCGATTCGATGGCCGCGCCGGTGAGCGCAACAGGAACTCGTGCGGAGTCAGTCTCACCTGGGGGCCGCGGACTCGTCCTCATTGCGCTCAGATCCTGATCTGCCCGGGCGATCGGGTTCCACCGCAGGCACTGAACGTGTGCCCGGCTCCGGCCGGGGCGCCGTCGAGCTCACCGGTCTGGTGGGACGCGGTCCGTCATCTGTGTCGGTCCAGGATCACCTCGAGGGCCGACCCGTCGTTACAACTCGACGGCGTTCCCGATCTTGTCCGTCTCAGCGAGGTCATCGACGACCTCGACGACCACGAGCTGCGGGCGCGGTGGCAGGAACAGATGCGCTCGCCAGCCCGTGGAGCATCGTCGCTGTCCGCAATACTCGGAGTGGGACCGCAGGGGCGGGTCGGTGTCGACTTGGTGGCGGACGGCCCTCACGCCCTTCTGGCCGGGACCACGGGATCGGGAAAGTCTGAGCTGCTCATCTCCTGGCTGGTGCAGCTGGCTCTGAGGTGCCCGCCGGACCGCCTAACCATGGTCCTCGTCGATTACAAAGGAGGAGCCGCCTTCGGGCCTCTTGCCGGTCTACCGCACACGGCCGGGGTTCTCACCGACCTGGATCCGGCCGGTACTCAGCGGGCGCTGTCCTCATTGGAGACGGAGGTGCATCGGCGTGAGAAGATCCTAGCCGCGCACGGCGCCAAGGACGTCTCCTCGCTACCGCCGCGGATCGTCATCCCCCACCTGGTGGTAGCGGTTGACGAATTCGCCACATTGGCCGGCGACCACGCCGAGGTCCTGGAGGCTCTGGTGCGCATCGCCGCCCAGGGACGCAGCTTGGGGATCCACCTCATTCTGGCCACCCAGCGGCCCCAGGGCGCCATCTCCCCCGCGATCCGTGCCAACACCTCCTTGCGGGTATGCCTGCGGGTACTCGACGCCGCAGACTCCAGAGACGTCTTGGGGCACGACGGCGCCGTCCGACTCGGCCGCCATCCCGGCCGGGTCATGGTCAGCGGAGTCAGCGCAGCTGGTGGGGCAGATCATGGCTCTCGCGACGACGAGGACCCGTTTCGCACGCAGACGCTCCAGGCCCCCTGGTGCGGGTCCGCTTGTGACGTCCAGGAGCTCGTGGATCTCATCTCTCGAGCCTCCGAGGGGCTAGCCTCGCCGTGGCGTCCGTGGGCGCCCGCCCTGCCCGCCGTCGTCGACGAGGCAGAGGCGCTCGAGCTGGGACGGCATCGGTGCCCGCAGGGGTCCCTCGCGGAAGGCGGGGAACCTGGCCAGCTAAGAGAGTCCGGGGACGACAATCACGACGAACAGATGCAGTCCGGCCAGGACGGGATGGCTGACGAGGTTCTTCTCGCCCTGACTGATCTCCCCCATCAGCAGCGGCTGGGACTGTGGTACTGGCGGCTCACGCGTCCCCTGCTGGTACTCGGAGCACCGGGGTCGGGGCGTTCCACACTCGTGGTGTCAGCCGCAACGGCGGCACTGCTCTCAGGGCGAGGGGTGCACTTGTGCGGACTCACTCCCCCGGCGGGTGACAGCACCGGCGCGGCCGCGGGCCCCGCCTCGAGAGTGAAGAGCCTTCTGGCGCATCCCAGGGTGGGCACCGTTGTCGGCACAGAGGATCCGCGACGCCTGGCCCGATTGTGGGGGCTGGCTGCCGGCGGGAACCTGGGAGGGGACCTGCTGTGCCTCGACAACGTCGACGCCCTCATCCCGGCCATCGATGAGGTCCTGGGCCCCGGGCAGGGCAATGCCCTGCTAGAGGCGGTTATCCGTACCGCATCGGCGACGAACATGCCCCTGCTGCTGACAGCCCCACTGGTCGCTTCCACCTGCCGGTGGGCCGGGTCCGTGGGACTGAGACTGGTCCTGGGCGCCGCCACCGGTACCCAGGCTGCACTCGCCGGTCTTCCACGCGGAGTGGTCACAGGCGGTGTCCCGGGGCGGGGCGTCATCCTCGATGGGACGGCCACGACCAGCTGTCAGATCGTGCTCCGCGAAGGGCCCACGGCAATCGGCCCCGACCGGGATCGCGGCTCCACTCTCCGGCTCAGACCCCTGCCCACACGGATAACCTGGGAGGATGTCCCGGAGGGCACCTGGGCAGTGGGAGGAGATGCGGCCGCCCCCGTCGCGCTACCGTCAGGCACCAGCGTCCTGGTCACGGGGCCGCCCGGTTCGGGGCGCTCCACGGCGTTGCGAGCGCTGGCTCAGGCGCTCGACTCGGGAGGTCTCGTCGTCGACGACCTGGACCTGGCCGATCAGACCACTGCCAGTCAGGTCGAGGCCGCGTTGGCGCGATCGGAGGTGGTTCTGGCCTCGGCATCGACGGAGAAGGTCGCCGCCACCTTCCGCGGCGCGATTTCAACCCTGCGCGAGCGCGAAGCGCTCGTCGTGCTGTGGCCCGGCTTGCGGCATGCAGACCAGGCCGCTGGAATATCTCTGAAAGCGGTCACCGATCCAAGAGCGGTGACGCTTCCGGGACGCGGAGCGCTCGTCTACCGGGGAACCTGTCTGGCGATTCAGATCGTGCTGCCACGGCCCGAGGCCGGCGACATCCCTCTTGAACATCCTGTTTAACAGGAATTCTCAATGGTGGAAAGTAGCGTTATCTCAACACTACAGTGCCCTGTGAGCATCACGACAGGGTATCAGCGCAGGTCTCACGACAGAAGTCTTGCCCGACGCCCCCCGTCATGTGAAAGTTGCTCTCAGAAGTGGCCGCCGTCCCCTTACGAGCCGGACTGGCGATAGCCGCATGACCGATGACCTTGAAGGGGGCCCTCATGGACTGGCGCAGCCAAGCCGCATGTCTCACCGTCGACCCGGAGCTCTTCTTCCCCGTGGGAAACACCGGTCCCGCCATCGCTCAGATCGCCAAGGCAAAAGAGGTGTGCGGCCGCTGCGAAGTGGTGGATACCTGCCTGAAGTGGGCACTGGAGAACGGCCAGGACGCCGGCGTCTGGGGAGGCATGAGCGAGGACGAGCGACGCTCCCTCAAGCGTCGTGCAGCTCGCGCTCGCAGGTCGTCCTGAAAGTCGATTGTTTTCTCCACGCCACGGCGTTCGCACGAATTTAATTGTGCGAACGCCGTTTTGCTGATTCCGACATTTCCGAAAAGTTGGTGGCGATACATCAGAGCTCGTTCCGGGCGGCCCTCTGGTTAAGACGAGCGTGAATGACGACATCGGTTCCCCCTGTGTCGAGAGACTGCCAATCAATACTTCCTCGCAGCTCCCCGCGCACCAGGGTGGCGACGATCCGTGTCCCCAGACCAGTCATGAGCGTATCCGGAGCCACGCCGGAACCGTTGTCTATGACATGAACCTCGAGCCGGTCCTCCTCACGGCGGACCTTGACCGTGACTCGGCCGTCACGCCCGTCGAGTCCGTGCTCGACGGCATTGGTGACCAGCTCGGCCAGCACGGTGGCCAGTGCCTGGGCAGTGTCAGCGTCGACAACGCCGAACGAGCCCTCCAACGAGGTGCTGACCTGGCCGGTCGGCGAGGCCACGACTGCGGCCATGCGGAGGATGGATGAGAAGACGTCGTCGAAATCCACCCGCTCATTGACGTTGTGGCTCAGGGCGTCGTGGACGGTGGCGATCGTCGTTACCCGTCGTTCGGCCTCGGACAGGGCCTGGCGGGTCTCCTCGTTCGAGGCGCGGCGCGCCTGCATGCGCAGCAGCGCCGAGACGGTCTGAAGGTTGTTCTTGACCCGGTGGTGAACCTCGCGGATAGTGGCGTCTTTGTTGAGCAGGACCTGCTCGCGTCGGCGTACCTCGGTGACGTCACGGACCAGAAGTGCCGCCCCTGAGCGATGCCCGTCCAGAGACAGGGGGATGGATCGCACCGAGAGGAACACTCCTCCGACCTCCACCTCGGTGAGCCAGGCCTGCCGCCCCATGAGGACCACCGCCAGGGTCTCATCGACGGGGGTGCGGGCCGGAATGATCGAGGTGACGGCCTCGGCCAACTGGATGCCCTCCAGCTCACCCTCGATGCCAAGACGGTGGAAGCAGGAGCGCCCATTGGGGCTGACGTAGACGATCCGCCCATCCTCATCCAGGCGCAGGACGCCGTCGGCCACGCGCGGGGTGCCATGGCGGATCGTGGTGCCCGCCCCCTGGATGGGGAAGTCGCCCGCCGCAGTCATCCGGCACAGGACTTCGGCGATTTCCTCCATCTCCCGCTCGACGATGCGCCCGCCGCGGATGACCCCCACCGAGGTCTCGCGGGTGACGACGGCGATCGGCGTGCCCGCATGGACGACCGGGATGTACTCCTCCTGCACTGCGGCAGTCCCGGTCCAGTAGGGTTCGGCGGCGTCCTGGATCTGGGCGGTGGACAGCGACTCCATGGCCATCGCCTCGCGCGAGGCCGGCATACGCCGGCCGATGACGTCCTCAAGATGAACGGTGGTACCGCCCGAGGGCCGGGTATGCCCGGCTGCGATGAAACGTCCCGCGCGGGTGCGCACCCACAGGACCAGGTCAGATGTGGACAGGTCCGCGATCAGCTGCCAATCGGCCACCAACTGGTGAATCCAGTCGAGATCGGCCTCGGCGAGGTCGACTGCGTCTCTGAGGGCGCTGGGCAGAATATTAGGCACCTCTCAAGGTTATCGGCAGTGAGCGAAACCGGCTCGTTGAGGCGGCTATTTGCCAAGCATGACACACGGTCGGGGCGGGGCTCACCTCACCGCCGCCGCGTCGCGGGGCCTTCGGCCGGAGATGATGCGATGTGCTCCGACCCGGCAGGGCGTGGCAGGATCGCGGCATGAGGAAGACCATCACCATCACCTATCCCGCCGATCCCACCCGCACCGCCCAGATGCTCGCCAGTCCCGCTTACCAGGAGGGGAGGATCGCGCGAGCCGGACTCGACGACGCCTCGGTCGATGTCGCCCAGCGCGGTCAGGGTTTCGTCTCCACCATCTCCGGGAACATCCAGCCCTCCCAGCTGCCCTCGGTCGCCTCGAAGCTGGTGCGCTCCGCCGTATCCTTCAGCGTGGCCGAGTCCTGGGGCGAGCCGGCGGACGACGGCTCACGTTCCGGCGGCTACGACGTGACGATCAAGGGCGCCCCGGTCAAGGTCAGTGCCACCTCCACCATGGCTCCGGCCACTGACAACGCTGAGAATGCCGAGAGCGCTGAGGATTCCGTTTCGACGCAGGCCACCGTGGTCACCGTCGACGTCGACCTGAAGGTCACCGTGCCCCTGGTGGGCAAGACCATTGAGGAAAAGGCCATGAGCATGGTGGGCCGGGTCGTGGCGGACGAGGAGCGCCGCGCCGCCGCCTGGCTCGCTGAGCACTGATGCACCTCCGCCGTCGCATATCCGCTCGTCCACTGTGAGCCTGGCCGCTAGGCCCCGTTATTCCCGGCTGCGCGCCTGGCGGACAGGCGCGCAGCACGGGCGTGTACGTGGACACCACCTCGATTCATGGCACGATCGGGCCATGAGCACATCAAGCATCCCCTCCTCCCCCGCCACAGCGGGCACTGCCGGTGCCGTGTGGGCCGAGCGCACGGGCACCCGCCAATACATCGGCCGCAACTCCGCCGGAGCCGAGGTGCGTGTCGGCATGGGCCCGGGCGAGTTCTCCCCCGGGGAGCTGATGAAGATCGTCCTGGCCACCTGCAACACCCTCTCGGCGGACCACCGCCTGGCCAAGGCCCTGGGCGAAGACTTCGAGGCCACAGTGGGCTGCTCCTCGGTCAAGAACGACGCCGAGGAGCGCTATGAGTCCTTCCAAGTCGAGATCGTCGCCGATCTGTCCTCGCTCGACGCCGACCAGAGAAAGCTGCTCGACCAGAGGGTGGCGAGCGCGGTCGACCGCCACTGCACTGTGGGGCACACCGTCGAGCACGGCGCCACCTACACGACGACGATCGTCGACCCCGACGAGGACTGAGCGCTCGGCGCCCCCCCCACTGCCCCGCCCGCCATCGTCGCCGTCTGACACGCACATGAGGAGACAACCGTGAACGCCTCCGGCTCTGGGCGCTCCACCGCGCTGGAACGAGCCCTGGACAAGGCCATCGCCATCCCGGCGGCCCGCATCGAGGAACGCGCGGCGCGGATGCGCCGGGACCGTCCCGGAGCGGACGCAGCCGAGCTCGTCGAGATGGCCGCCTCCCGCTTCCGGCGGGATGCGGGACTGTCATCGGGCGCCGTCGGGGCATCCGCAGCCCTGCCAGCGATCAGCACAGGCGCGGCGGCCGCTCTGACGGTGGGGCAGAGTGCCGCCTTCATCGCCTCGGCCGTCACCTACGTGCTGACGGTGGCGGAGATCCAGGGGATCCATGTGGTCGACGCCGAGCGCCGTCGGGCGCTGGTCCTGTCCGCGCTCCTGGGCAAGGAGGGCTCCGAGGCGGTCCAGGGCCAGCTGGGGCTGTCCACGATGTTCTGGGCGGCGCAGGTACTCATGCAGATGCCATTGCCAACGGTGAAGTCGATCAACGCCCGCCTCATCAAGCGGGTGGCCAAGCGGTCGGCCGCCAAGGGCGGGGCGCTGGCACTGGGGCGTCTCATCCCCTTTGGGATCGGAGCCGCCATCGGCTGGTCCGGCGGGCGGGCACTGGCCAATCAGGTCATTGAAGGCGCGCAGGCCGCGCTCGGGCCACAACTTGTCCTGGGCGGCCCCAGCACCTACATCAATGATATGAACGACCCCAGCGTCGAGGTGATCGACGTATGAGCGACACCGGCGCACCCGGGCCGACGTCGGCGGCCGCCCAGTACCCGGCCCTGGAGCAGATGGGGCTCGTCCCCCCGCCAGGTGTCGACGTCGCCTACGAGAACCTGCTGGCCGACGTCCTGACCAACGGTGCCCCGAAATCGGACCGCACCGGCACCGGGACCCACTCGCTCTTCGCCCGCCAACTGCGCTACGACCTGGCACGGGGATTCCCCCGTATCACCACGAAGTTCGTGGCCATGAAAGCCGTCAAGGGCGAGCTGCTGTGGTTCCTGCGGGGCGACACGAATGTGCGCTGGCTCCAGGAACGGGGCATCACCATCTGGGACGAGTGGGCCGATGACTCCGGAGAACTGGGTCCGGTCTACGGCGCCCAGTGGCGCTCCTGGCCCACATGTGACGGGGGCGCCATCGACCAGCTCACCAAGCTCATCAACACGCTGCGCACCGACCCGGACTCGCGGCGCATGCTGGTCTCGGCCTGGAACGTCTCCGAGCTGGGTTCCATGGCACTGGCCCCCTGCCACGCCTTCTTCCAGTGCTATGCGGCCGATGGCCGCCTGAGCCTGCAGATCTACCAGCGCAGCGCCGACCTGTTCCTAGGGGTGCCCTTCAACATCGCCTCCTACGCGCTGCTCACCCACATGCTCGCCCAGCAGGCGGGCCTGGAGCCCGGTGAGCTCATCTGGACCGGAGGGGACTGCCACATCTACGACAACCACGTCGAGCAGGTCCGCACCCAGCTCTCCCGGGTGCCGAGCGCATACCCCTTCCCGACGCTGCGCCTGGAGCGTGCCGCGTCCATCGACGCCTACGACATGGATGACATCGATGCCTCCCAGGGCTATGAACATCATCCCGCGATCAAGGCCCCGGTCGCGGTATGAGCAGCCTGGGAATGATCTGGGCCCAGGACGTGACCGGTCTCCTGGGGGCCGACGGCGACATGCTGTGGCGTGTGCCCGCGGACTTCGCCCACTTCAAGGCTACGACCATGGGCAGCGGGCTGGTCATGGGTCGTACCACCTGGGAGTCGCTCGGGGGCGCCCTGCCCGGTCGGCGCAACGTGGTCCTCACCCGCGACCGGTCCTGGCAGGCCGAGGGCGCGATCCGTGCCGGTTCGCTGCGCGAGGGGCTCTCGGTCGCGGCGCGGGGCCTGGCCGCGGAACTGGGTCACGACCCCCGTCAGGGGGCGGCCGTAGGGCTACCGCGCCTGTGGGTGATCGGCGGCGGCAGCGTCTACAGACAGGCCCTGGCCGAAGGCCTGCCCGACATACTCGTTGTCAGCGTCTTGGATCTGGATGCCACCGAGCGGGCCCGCGAGCGCGGTCTGCCCGCCTCGGCGCTGGTGCGCGCACCGGGGATCAGCACACAGGAGTGGGCCATTGATCCGGCCCTGTCCGACCCGGAGGGTCAGTGGCGCCCCGTGTCCGGGGACGCGCGCTGGCGAATGGAGACCTGGCGGCACCTCTAGACGCGCCCAGTGGGCACAATGGTCACTCAGTGGGCGGCGTCATAGCGAGCCCGGGCCTCACTGACAGCGCCGAGGTGATCGGTGGCCCAGGTCTCGACCTGAGCGAGTGCCTCCGCCAACCCCCGCCCCGAGTCGGTGAGCTCGTAGGTCACTCGCGGCGGGATCTCAGGGTACTGATGACGCTTGAGAAGGCCATCGCGTTCAAGCCCCCGTAGGGTCTGGGTGAGCATTTTGGTGGAGATGCCGTCGACTCGGGCCGATATCTCCTTGAAGCGTTGCGGCTGGTCCGCATGATGGAGCGCCCCGACGACGAGCACGGTCCACAGGTCCCCGAGTGACTTGAGTAGGCGGCGTGAGGGGCAGCTGCGGCTATAAGGGTCGGGGGCCATCTCCATGCCGGTCGACTTCTCAGTATCGGCCACGTTGTCTCCTCGTGCGCTTGGTCACCGATCCGTCGTCGGGCGCCCATGAGTGTGAGCGCCCGACAACGGACATGGGTGACAGGCTACCTGCGAACCGGGCGCCTCACTCGGACACGACGGCGAGGCCTCCGGTCCAACCGATCTGCTCAGTGACGGCCAGGGCGATGTTCAGCGCGCCGAGTGCCTCCAGACGCTCCGCCCGCTTGAGCTCGCCAGCGTCTGCCCACGTCAGTCCGGCGGCCTCGATGAGCGCACGCAGGCTCGTCTTGGCCTCCGCGGAGTCGGAGGCGGCCAAGACGGTTGCCGGGCGAGCGCCGACGGTGCCGGTCGCCAGGACGGCGGCGAAGACGGTGTTGAAAGCCTTGACCACCTGGGCATCCGGGAGTCTCACGGCGAGCTCGGCGGCCGCAGAGCTACCGGCCGGAACGAGAGAGTCGAGGGTGGTGAAGTCCAGGGGGTTGGTCGGGTCGACGACAACCTTGCCGGCGAAGGCCCTGGCGCCATAGGTAGCGATGACGTCGTCGATGGCGGCGTAGGGCAGGGCGAGGACGACGATGTCGCCGCTCAGGGGCGAGCCGATCTCAGCGACTTCGACGCCCGACAGGCCGGTGACCTTGGAGGTGTCGCGTACCAGGACCTGAGTGCTGGCGCCGGCCTTGACCGCCAGACCTGCGACAGCTGATCCGATGTTGCCGGCGCCGATGATGGAGATGGAGGGGACTGACATGAGAGCTCCTTAGTGTTGTTGGTGGACGAACACCCATACTCTCCCACACATAGTCACTTCCCGAAAGAGAGTGAGTGCGTGAAAGAGAACATACTGGTGGCGGAGCAGGCCGTTCAGAGGAGCTTCTTGGATGTGAGCCAGTCGGTGGCGATGACCTTGGAGCTCAGTCCCTCACCGGTGGAGCGCTGGTTGAGGGCGCGCAGCTCGTCGGGGGTCAGTAGAGCCGAGACCCGGTTGATGGCGGTCACCGCGATGGCGGGCAGTGAGGCGGACACCAGTGGGGTGACGTTCTGCGGAAGGATGAGCATCTGGGGATCGGACAGGACGACGAGGTCCTGCGTCTGGATGACGGGGTCCGAGGAGTAGATGTCGGCGACGTCGACGGTGCCGTCAGTGAGCGCCTTGACGGTCAGCGGCCCGCCGGAGTCCTCTACTGGCGTGACAGAGGCCTCGACGCCGTAGACGGCCTTGAGCCCCTCGGGCCCATAGGGCCGGGTGGTGAACTCGGAGTTCGCGGCGATCGTAATGGGCCGCCCCAGGGAGGCCAGGTCTGCGATCGAGGCCAGGGAGTGGGCCTGGGCGGTGGCCCGGGTGACGGTCAGTGAGTCCTGATCCGTGGCCTCGGCCGGGTTCAGGACGGTCAGGGAGCGCGGCAGAGTCGTCAGCAGGGTGTCCTGAATGGAAGTGGTGTCGCTTGCGGCGCGGGAAGGAGTGGCGGTGCCGGTAGCGGTGGAGGGACTACCTGAGCCGGCGGTCTTGCTGTAGTACTCCAGCAGATTGCCTCCGTACTCAGGGATGACGTGGATCTTGCCAGCCTCGAGCTCGGGCAGGTAGACCTCGCGCTGGCCGATCTGGTACTGCCGGGTGACAGTCAGGCCCGCCTTCTCCAGCATCTGGGCGTAGAGCTCGGCGATGATCTCGTTGGAGTAGTACTGCTGGCTGCCAATGATGATGGGGCCGCCGGAATAGCCTCCCGAGGCCCGGTCGATGGCGAAGGGATCGGTGTTGGAGCAGGCACTGAGCGCGACCAGGCCGCCCAGTGCGCCGACGCCGGCCAGCAGGCCGCGTCGCGTCAGTGGTTCTCCGGAACGCGTGCTGGGGTGTGCGGTCATGCGGTTTCCTTCCGGTGCTGCCGGGCGCCCGGGGGCGTGACAGCCCATTGAGCGAGGGCAAAGAGGGCCTCGGAGGCCAAAGCGAGGGCGATAACCAGCATCGCCGAGGCGAGCATCATGACGTAGTCCTGAGTCTTGAGCCCCAGGAACATGAGCCGGCCCAGCCCACCGGCGCCGGTGTAGGCGGCCAGCGTGGCGGTGGAGATGACCTGGAGGCTGGCCGAGCGCAGCCCGCCAATGAGCAGCGGCGCCCCCAGAGGGATCTCGACGCGCCCCAGAATCTGGAGCTCGCTCATGCCGCTGGCCCGGGCCCCGTCGACAGCCATGACGGAGGCCGCACGCACGCCACTCATAGCTCCGGCCAGGACGCTGGGCAGAGCCAGGACGACGAAGGCGATCATGGGAGCGGTCAAACCGACGCCGAGAGCGAGACCGAACAGGGTGATGAGGCCCAGGGTGGGCAGGGAGCGAGCGGCACCGCTGAGCGGCTGCACCCAGCTGCGCCCGCGACCGGTGTGGCCCACCCACCAGCCGGCGGGAACCCCGATGAGGGCGGCGATGAGGACGCCAGCCAGCGAGTACACGGCGTGCTGGATCATCAGCGACCCGATCCCCATGGCCCCACTCCAGTGAGCAGGGTCGGTGATGTAGGCCAGGGCGGCCAGGACGAACCTCATGCCTCATCCTCCTGGTTTTCCCGGCCGTCATCCTCGCGGCCGCCGGCTGCAGGCACCTGTGCGGGCCACCCGGCCGTCTGAAGCACCTGTCCGGCACCGGCGCGTTTCCACGTCCATGGCAGGCACAGGCGCCCCAGGAGGAGAATGATCCCGTCCAGGACGAGGGCCAGGACCGCGGTGGCCACCAACCCGGTGACGATCTCCGCGGTGATGCCGCGCTGGAACCCGTCGGTGAACAGCCAGCCCAGGCTGCGCACGCCGAGTACCGCTCCGACGGTGGTCAGCGAGATCGTCGAGACGGTCACCACCCGCAGGCCCGTGAGGATCGCGGGTCCTGCCAGCGGCAGCTCGACGGTGAGGAAGCAGCGGAGGCGTCCCATGCCCATGGCGGTCGCGGCGTCCAGGACTCGCCCGTCGACGGCGTCGAGCGCATCGGCGGTGGCCGGAACCAGCAGCGCCAATCCGTAGAGGGTCAGGGCGACGATGACGTTGAACGGGTCGCGGATCCCAGTGGCCAGGATGATGGGAAGGATGACGAACAGCGCCAGCGACGGGACGGCGTAGAGCAGGGAGGAGCCGGTCACTAGCACGGCGCGCAGAGGGCGGGCCGCGCGGGCCAGTCTGGCGATGGGGATCGCCAGGACGAAGGCGGCGAGAATCGCGGGAACCGCCTGGAGCAGGTGGGCCAGCAGGTGCCCGGCGATGGTGGGCAGGTTGGCCAGGACCCAGCTCATGCCCGCTTCCCCGCAGGCTTCATAGCCTCCACGACCTCCGTAGCCTGCACAGTCTGCTCAGCTCCTGTCGACGTCACCAGATCGTCGGACAGGCGCCCGACGGCGCGGCCGGCGCGGTCGAGAACGATCCGGGTGTCGGCGACATCTTTGAGCCGTAGCTGGCGTGCGGCGTCGTCGAGCCCGAGGAAGCGGGCCACGAAGTCGTCGGCCGGGTCGGCGAGCAGCTCTGCTCCACTGCCTCTCTGAGCGACCCGGGCGCCCTCGCGCAGGAGGATGATCTCGTCCCCTAGGGCCAAGGCCTCGTCGACGTCATGGGTGACGAAGATGATCGTCTTACCCAGCTCGGCCTGAATCCGGACCATCTCGCGCTGGAGCTCGCGGCGCACGAGGGGATCGACGGCGCCGAAGGGCTCATCCATGAGGAGAACCTCGGGATCAGCGGCCAGAGCCCGGGCCACGCCAACCCGCTGGGCCTGCCCTCCGGAGAGCTGGTGGGGGTAGCGCCCCGCCAGGTCGCGATCGAGGTCGAGCATGTCCATGAGCTCGAGGGCCCGCTGCCGGCAGTCACGGCGGTCCGTGCCCTGGAGGCGGGGCACGAGAGTGATGTTGTCGATGACGCGTCGGTGCGGTAGCAGCCCCGCGTTCTGCATGACGTAGCCGATGGACCGACGCAGGGC
This sequence comes from Actinomyces johnsonii, assembly GCF_006546835.1. GTDB lineage: Bacteria > Actinomycetota > Actinomycetes > Actinomycetales > Actinomycetaceae > Actinomyces > Actinomyces johnsonii. The sequence continues at coordinate 23,966 of NZ_VICB01000001.1, forward strand.
AACGGCATCGCGGGCGGCGATGTCCTCATCATCGATGAGCACTGCACCGCTGGAGGGCTCCACCATGCGGTTGACCATGCGCAGCAGGGTGGTCTTGCCGCAGCCGGAGGATCCCAGCAGGACGGTGGTGGTGCCGGCCTCGATGCGGGCCGAGAAGGAGTCGACGGCGGGGGCACCGGATCCGGCGCCCCTCCCGGCCGGGTACAGCTTGGTGACGGCGTCGAAGATGATGGTGCTGCTCATAGAAGGTGCCGGATATCCTCTCCTGGCCGCAGACAGCACGACCGTATAGCGTGCCGCAACCGTACCAGCCGTCACTTGCTGAACTGCCGGAAGGCAGGCTTTACCAAGGCGATTGGTGCAGGATTGAAAGCAAACACCCAGGTACCCGCGAACAACCTCGGAGGCGCACGCATGACGGACATCACCGACAGCGACGCTCCCGCCACGATGCTGGCGGCTCAGCTCAGTGAATCGGGCAGCATCGGCAACCTCCGCATCGTTGAGCTTCCGATGCCGGTGCCTCCGGATGGCTGGGTGCGTCTGAAGGTCATGGCCTTCGGCCTCAACCGCAGCGAGTACCATTCCGTTCACGGCCTGGCTGAGGGGATGACCTTCCCGCGCATCCTGGGGATCGAAGCCTCCGGGGTCATCGACCTGGACCCGGAGGGCATCCTGGAACCCGGCACCCAGGCTGTCACGATGATGGGTGGGATGGGACGGCTCTTCGACGGCGGCTACGCCCAGTACGTTGTCGTGCCGCGCACGCAGATCATCACCTTCCATTCCAGCCTGCCCTGGGAGGTCATCGGCTCGGTGCCTGAGACACTGCAGACGGCCTACGGAACCCTGACCACAGGCCTGGATCTCCAGCCGGGGCAGAGCCTGCTCGTACGCGGAGGCACCTCGGCGCTCGGACTGGCCACGGCCGCGCTCGCAGCCGACATGGGCTGCCGGGTCTATGCGACCTCTCGCCGCGAGGCCGGGCTGGAGCTGCTGCGCTCACGAGGCGCCACCCCGCTCCTGGACGACGGGAAGGTTGCTCCACGGCTGCGCGAGGCAGAGCCGAGTGGGGTTCACACCGTCCTTGAGCTGGTCGGCGTGCCGACGCTACGGGACTCGCTGGCAGCGACGGCGGTTCACGGAACGGTCTGTTTCTCCGGGATGCTGTCGGACTCATGGACGATTCCCAATTTCTACCCGATGGACTGGATCCCCAACGGGGTGCGTCTGACCACCTACTCCGGCCAGGCCCAGGACCTGCCGGCGGAGGTGCTTCAGCGGACCCTGGATCGGATCGAGTCGGGCGATCTCGATCTCCTGCCCATCCACTCCTACCCTCTGGCCGACATCGCCCAGGCGCACGAGGACATGGCCTCGGGACGCCACATGGGCAAGCTCGTCGGTCTGCCGTGGCCCTAGAAGGCCGGGCGCAGGGCGACATCGTCGGAGTAGTCGGAGGCGACGAGTTCGACGCGGTTGCCCTCGGGGTCGAGCACGGTGGCCTCGTAGTAGCCGTCTCCGGTCTCGCGGGGTCCGTCGATCACCGGTACACCGGCCTCGGACATGTTGGAGGCCAGGCGGTCGACGTCGTCACGCCCGGGCAGGCCGAAGGAGACGTGTGCCCAACCCAGCGCGTCGGTCTCTCGCCGCTCGGCGAGCTCCGGACGGGTCATGATCTCCAGGCGGGTTCCCCGCTCGTCCGCGGGGGTCTCGGCGAAATGGAGGATGTGGGTGCGCAGGCCGGTCTTCGGGTTCTCGTAGAGGCCGTTGGCGTGCCCGTCGAACCAGTGGGAGTAGAAGTCGCGGGCGCCGTCGAGGTCGGCGACCCAGATGGCAACGTGGTCGAGGTGCGGCATGATCGTTCCCTTCGTGACGGTGCAGAATCACTGTAAATGACCAGAGATGATCGCACGATCATTCTTCTCAACAGTGATTTTCTGCTGTTAATTCAACGGATTAGCTGAACCGCTCTCCGTTGACACCAACAGTAAAAGACCATACGATCATTGTCATTGCTCGTTCCCAGGCAAAACGATCACCTCATCGCTGTTGAAGCGGAGGAAGCATGCCCAACAGTCCCCACGAGAGGCGCCGCACCATCCTGCGAGCCCTCAGCCCCACCACGGTCCACAGCGTGCAGGCGCTGTCCCGATTGACCGGAGTCTCAGTCATCACCATCCGACGGGACCTGACCGAGTTGGCCCACGAGGGTCTGGTGACTCGGGTCCACGGCGGGGCCCTGCGCGCTCCGCGCCGTGGGGCCGCCCGACCAGCCGCCATGCGCCGCGGTCAGGACGTGGAGATCAAGCGCCGCCTGGCGCAGGCTACCGCCGAGCTCATCGAGGACGGAGAGGCGGTCATCATCGACTCCGGGACCACCTGTGAGATGGTGGCCGAGCAGCTCGCCGGCCGCGATATCCGGGCCCTGTGCTTGTCGCTGGGTGCCGGTGCGGCACTGGCCTCCGTGCGCGGGGCCGCGGTAACCATCGCGGGTGGCCCGGTGGATCCGGAGTCCCTCTCCCTGTTCTCCGCCGAGGCGGTCGACTCTGTTCGCGCCTTCCGGGCCGACGTCGCGGTCCTATCCACCTGCGCCGTGTCCACCCGCGAGGGGCTGACCGTTATGGAGTCCGACGATGCCATGGTCAAGCGCGCCATCATGGCCTCCTCCACCCGGCGCATCCTGCCGACCGCGCCGAGCAAAATCACTCAGACCAATACCTATCGGTTCGGCCGTATCGAGGACCTCGACGCGCTGCTGACGACAAGCCAGATCGATCCCGACGCCCTCGAGGAGCTACGAGGTGCCGGGGTCGACGTCGTGCTGTGCGACTGACCGCCGGCAGCCGAGCCGGGATCGAACCGACTCAGCCAAGAAGCGCCGCAATGGTGCAGGAAGCGGCCAGCAGCGGGAAGGTCCCTTGCTTGGCTACCGCGCTGCGGTGGGGCGCCAATGCCAGGACCAGGACGACCGCAGCCGCCAGCATCGCCTCGGTACCGATGCTGTTCCCCAGGACAATGCCCAAAGCCTCCCGCGCTCAGGAAGTCGCCTGCTGGGTCACCCAGGCGATGAAGTTCTCCTCACCGGAGCCGGTCAGCTCGGCCATCGTGTGCCCCTGACCCCAGATGGTGGCGAAGTCGACGCTGCCGGCTCCGGCTTGCTGGAGCGCCAGGGCGAGGTTGACCTCCACGGTGGAGGCGGTGTCGCCCTGGGTGATGCCGGTGCGGATTCGCCAGGCCGGGGCGATAGTCGACGTACCACGCCCCTTGGAGTCCTGGGTGAGGTAGTAGAGGGGGTCGTACATCGACACGCGCGTGGCCATGTCGGTGCCGACCGAATCCTTCGTAGCAAGGTCCTTCTCGTACGCGGCGACACCGTAGTCGTTGCTCCAGCCGCTGAGGGCGGAGTACTTCGACTGCCCCTTGGAGATGACCTCGCGGCTCGAGGAGGAGAAATGCAGCTTGTTCTCCCCTGATCCCATGACGAGATTCTCGGTCTGGGCGCGGTCGACGCCGTCGAAGGCTCCCACATCCTTGGAGGCGTTCTTCTGGGAGGTGACGAAGCCCTCGAGGCCGGTGATCGTCGCGGTATTGGTGGAGGCGTCGTAGGCGACCCACCGCGAGGAGGAGTTGAGAGAGGCGATGTACTCCTCCACCGTGTTGTAGGTGGTGGTCTCGCTGCTTGATTGACCGTCCGGCCCGCCACTCGAGGGCGCACCACCGCCACCGGGTCCCATGCCGGCCATCTCGGTGGATGAGGGCGTGTAGGGGAAGGAGGTGGCGGACAGGAAGTCGTTGAGGGATTTCTGGATGACCGCCACGAGGTGGTCGTAGTAGGAGCCGGCCAGATAGGTGCCCTTCGAAGAGCTCTCCAGGCTCAAAGGCTTGCCGTCCGAATCGGTCAGCTTCAGCTCGTTGAGATAGGCGGGGAAGGCCGCCGCGAGGTCCTGGGAGTAGGCCCTCGTCCAGGTGCCCTCGGCCCGGGTGCCGGAGGAGGCGAACTGTCCCATGTTCCACTCGTAGGCGGCGTTGGCGCTGTCCAGGGTGGTGATGGGGCACCAGCACATGGCTCCGGCGACGGCGTCGGACAAGGCCTTTCCGCTGGTGTCGGTGGTGGCGGCGCCCAGGGCGGCCAGGTAGGGGGCGAAGAGCCCGCTGTCGCCCGAGGCCCCGGCCACGGCGCTCTGGGCACCTCCTCCGCTGTGCCCGAAGACATAGACCTTGGCGGCGTCGCCGGGGATGGAAGCGGCGTTGTAGCGCCGGTAGCGCACGGCGGCCTTGAGGTCGGTAACGCCCCAGGGCGCGTTGCCGGAGTAGGTCTGGGAGTTGGAGTCCTTGCCGCGAAGGCCGGCGTGGACGTAGATGAAACCGGCCTCCATGTAGGCCTTGATGGTGTCGTAGGAGTACTCGCTGGGCGGCTTCTGGGCGGAGTAGCCCGGGGTGTTGACCGGGAGGACAGTCGGTGCCGTGGCGGCCGTGAAGCTGCCGACGGCGCCTGAGGCATTGATCGTGGCGGTGTAGGTGCCGTTGCCGTTGTCGGTTCCGGTGAAATAGGCGCCAGGCACGTAGATGCCCAGAGTCTCGTAGTCTGAAGCCTGGGGCGTGGCCACGTAGCTCAGACCCAATTGGTAGTAGACGTCGCCCGTCGCGTCATAGCGCCAGGCGGCGCTGTCAAGGGTCAGCTTCGGGTCGGTGGGGGCCTGCGACGACGCCGTGGCGGAGGCCTGTGAGGCGGTTCCTCCACTCGAACAGGCCCCCAGTCCCAGGACTCCCGCCGCAGCGGGCAGGGCGGTGAGGACGGTGCGTCGCGACAGGTTCATAGTGGTTCCCCTTCCATACCGTGGTCCGAGTCATGATCCACTTGTCTTCTGCGTGCTTGGCTTCAGCACATCACCCTAGAACAGGGTTCCTCCCATAACCGACCTGTGGCTTTCCTGTGGGAGTGAAGGACAAGGACGATGACGGTTCCCGCCTCCTGAGATGGAGGGCGGGAACCGTCATCGTGCTCGGTGGTCGGGGACCGGAGTCGGGGTTCAGTCCTCAGCGGCGCTGGGGTGGGTCATGTCCATGGGCACGACCCACTTGTCGAACTCCTCGGCAGTGACGAAGCCGAGCTCGAGGGCGGACTCGCGCAGGGACAGGCCCTTGTGGTGGGCGTTCTTGGCGATCTTGGAGGCCTTGTCGTAGCCGATGTGGCGGTTGAGGGCGGTGACCTGCATGAGGTTGGTCTCCAGGTTGGCCTCGATCCGCTCGGTGTTGGGCTCGATGCCGTAGGCGCAGTTGGTGTCGAAGGAGACGCAGGCGTCGCCCAGGAGCTGGATGGACTCCAGGACGCACCAGGCCATGACCGGCTTGAAGACGTTGAGCTGGAAGTTGCCCTGGGAGCCGGCGAAGCCGACGGTGGCGTCGTTGCCGAAGACCTTCGTGGCCACCATGGTCATGGCCTCGCACTGGGTGGGGTTGACCTTGCCGGGCATGATCGAGCTGCCGGGCTCGTTCTCCGGGATGATGAGCTCGCCGATGCCGTTGCGGGGGCCGGAGGCGTACCAGCGCACGTCGTTGGCGATCTTCATCAGGGCGTCTCCCAGGACGCGCAGGGCGCCGGAGACCTGGACCAGGGCGTCGTGGGCGCCCAGGGCGGCGAAGAGGTTGTCCGCCTGAGTGAACTCGATGCTGGTCTCCTCGCTGATCTTGGCCGCGCACAGGGCCCCGAACTTCGGGTGGGCGTTGAGACCGGTGCCCACGGCGGTGCCGCCGATGGCGAGCTCTCGGGCGCGGGAGTCGGCGTAGCGGATGCCGTCGAGGGCGAAGTCGATCTGGGCGACCCAGCCGCTGATGACCTGGCCCAGGGTGATGGGGGTGGCGTCCTGCAGGTGGGTTCGCCCGACCATGACGACGTCGGCGTAGGCCTTGGCCTTGGCGTCCAGAGTGTCGCGCAGCTGCTGGACGCGCGGGTACATGGCGGCCAGCTCGTTGACGACGGCGATGTGCATGGCCGTGGGGAAAGTGTCGTTGGAGGACTGGCCGCGGTTGACGTGGTCGTTGGGGTGGACCGGGGTCTTGGAGCCCCGCTCGCCGCCAGCCAACTCGATGGCGCGGTTGGAGATGACCTCGTTGGAGTTCATGTTGGACTGGGTGCCCGAGCCGGTCTGGAAGACCACGAGCGGGAACTCGGCGTCGAGGTCACCGGCGATGACCTCGTCACCGGCCTTGGCGATGAGGTCGGCGATGTCGGTGGGCAGCTCGCCGAGCTCGGCATTGGCCAGGGCGGCGGACTTCTTGAGGATTCCCAGGGCCTTGATCATGGGGCGGCCCCACACGAAGGTCTCGCGGCCGATATCGAAGTTGTGCAGGCTCCGCTCGGTCTGGGCCCCCCAGTAGCGGTTGGCGTCCACCTCGATGGTGCCCATGGAGTCGGATTCGGTACGGGTCGTGACGGCCTGGTCTGGCGTCTTTGCATCAGTTGTCATAGGTGCAAGGTTAGGCGCACACGATCGTCGACGGGCGAGGACGGGCGTCCCACGCGTCTCAGATCGCTACCGGCCGACGGCGTCGTTACGGCGGCTCATGACGACCGGAGCTGTTCCAGAGCCAGGTCGAGCAGGTCCGCGAGATGCTCGCCTCCGTCGATGGTTCGGGGCTCATGGAGATGACCGGTGATCTGCAGGGCGGCCAACCCATGAAGCAGGACCCAGACGATGGTGGCAATCTCACGAGTCGGCCCGGGGCGCAGCAGATCGGCATCCTGGGCCTGAGCAACGAGCTCGCCGACGGCGGACATGGCGTCGTCGGCAGCCTCCTCCAACCCGGGATCCGGCTCGGCAATCGGGGTGTCCCCGAAGACCAGCTGGTAGTGATGGGGGTGCTCGACAGCGTAGTCGATGTAGGCCCGACAGCCGGCGTGCACCCGTTGCCAGGCATCCTGATGGCGCTCCGCGCCGTGACGAATCCATCCCGCAATCTGTCGCAGCGTTCGCTCGGCCAGTGCGCGCATGAGCGCCGCCTTGTCCGCGTAGTGACGGTAGGGCGCTGAGCGGGACACACCGGCGGCTTCTCCGACGGCGCGCAGCGTCACCGCCTCAGGCCCGCTGTCCTCGAGCAGCCTTGAGGCTGCATCGAGGATGGCGGCACGAGTCGGTGCTGAATCACGGGGGCTCACGAATCAAGCCTACCCACATGTTGACACAGTCAACTTTCCGGTTATGCTGACATTGTCAACTTAATCTGAGGAGAGGAACGACTCATGACCGACATCACCCGTACCGGCGCCGACTTCGACGCGAACTACCTGCGCACCTGGACTGAGCCCGACGCCGGTCAGCGCCGTGCGCTCATCGAGCAGATGTGGGCCCCGCACGGGTCGCTGCACATCTCCTCACCCGCCTTGACCGTCACAGGAACAGCCGACATCGCTGAGCACATCAACCGCGTCCACAACGACCGCATTGCAGGTCAGGGCCTGACCTTCAGCTACGACCAGCGCATGGAGTCCGGCGACGCGCTATTGCTGCGCTGGTCAATGACCGCCCCAAGCGGCGACGTCGTCGGGCGCGGAGTCGACACCGTCTTCCGCGACGTCGACGGCAAGGTGACGCGCGCCTATATGTTCATGGGCGTGAACTGACCCGAGAGATCCCCCTGCGACTCACCTCGACGTCGGCAGCTCAGGACATCGCCGCCAGCACCGCCTCGATGCCGGCGGCGATCGTCGTGTGCGCGCCGGCCGCGAGCCGGACGACCTCGTCGGGATCGGTGGGCGCCTGCGCGAAGGACAGGTCGGAGACGACGCTCATGCCGGCCACGCGCACCCCGAGCTGATGCAGGGCGATGGCCTCCAGGACGGTGGACATGCCCACGCAGTCGGCACCGGCGAACTCCAGCATTCGCGTCTCCGCCATGGTCTGATACTCCGGCCCGCGCACAGCGGCATAGACGCCTGACCTCTCTGTGACACCGCGCAGGACGTCAGCGAGCTCGTCGTCCCACACACTGCGCACGTCAGTGAAGACCGGGCCGTCGAAGGGTGAGGAGCCGGTGAGGTTGAGGTGGTCGGTGATCGTCATGACCTCGCCGATGCGCCAGCTGCGCAGGCACCCGCAGGCGTTGACCAGGACGGCCCCGCGTACGCCGGCAGCGGCCGCGATACGGGACAGGGCGACCACAGGTCCGGGCCCGTGCCCCTCGTAGAGGTGGGTCCGTCCGCGAGCCACGAGGACGCGCCACTCTCCCCCATCCTCCTGGGCGCCCACCTTCCGGCCACGAGCGACGGCATAGGAGTCGAGGCGATCCTCATGTCCCGGTGCGACCGGGACCATGACCCCGGGCAGGTCGGACAGGCGCAGGCTCGCCGCCGGCTCACCCCAGGCCGCCAAGGCGTCAGCGGCGCCGGACCCCAGGACCACCAGGAGGTCGTGGCCAGGCGCGCCGGTACGACGGGCGATCTGATGGGCGCCTTCCATGGCCGCTCCCGGACCTTCTGCGCCGGCAGACACGCTCAGGGCCTCCAGACGCTCAGGCTCAAGGGAGAGAACAGCTGCATGGTCGGTCACGAACGCGCCTCCTGGAGGGCGACCCGGCCTCGACCGAGGGCGAGGTGCCCGAGCACACCGATGAGCAGGGAGACCAGCACACCGAGGTTGGCTCCGGCCCAGGCCCCGTCGCGACCCCCGAGGGGCCCGAGCAGGTAGCCCTGCCAGGACAACCACGAGGCGGCCGAGTTGACGACCAGCCCCCAGCCGACGACGGAACCCACGGCCACGAGGGTGATGGCCTCCCAGTTGACTGAGCCGTAGACGCCGTCGGGAGTGAAGAGGGCCTCCTCATCGTAGTCGCGCCTGCGCAGAATGACCTCGGCGACCATGACTCCGGCCCAGGCGGCGATGACGACTCCCAGGGTGGTGAGGAACCCCTGGAAGGGGCCGAGGAAGTCATCGGCACCGAAGATGACGGCGATGGTGCCCACGGTCATGATGGTGGCGTCGATGGAGGTGGCCACGTGCCGGCGCACGGGCAGACCGGTCGCCAGGAGCGACAGGCCCGATGAGTACAGGTCCATGATGATGCCGCCGGCCAGCCCCAGGATGGCGACGACCGCGAAGGGAACGAGGAACCACGTGGGCAGAATCGTGGTCAGAGCACCAATGGGGTCGGTGTTGATGGCCTGGCCGAGCTCGGCGTCGGAGCCCACCAGGAGGATGCCGAAGAAGACGAGCACCACGCAGGGCAGCGCCGATCCCAGCGTGGTCCAGCCGATGACGCCGGCCGTCGAGGCCTTGCGGGGCAGGTAGCGGGAGTAGTCGGCGGCGGCATTGACCCAACCGAGGCCGAAGCCGGTGGCCACCATGACCAGGGCTCCGATGAAGGCCGCGGGGCCACCCGACGGCAGGGCCAGAATCCTGTGGATACTGATCTGGGGAGCGACGAGGACGAGGTAGATGATGGTAAGGACACCGGTGGCCCAGGTGATCCAGGTCTGGACCCTCATGATCGCCTCGAAGCCGAGGATGCCGGCGCTGGCGGCCAGGCCGACGGTGAGCAGGAAACCGAGGATCTGGGCGCCGACCTGGTTGTGCCAGCCCAGCGCCTGGAGCACCGTCGCCGAAGCGAGGGTGGCCGAGACGCACAGGACGGTCTCCCAACCCACGGTAAGGATCCACGACAGCGCTGCCGACAGTCGGTTGCCGTTATACCCGAAGGCGGCTCGGGACAGGGCCAGAGTGGGAGCGCTGCCCCGCTTGCCCAGGACGGCGATGACGCCGCACAGGAAGAACGACAGGACGACGCCGACGGCGCCGGCCACGACCGCCTGCCAGAAGGACAGTCCGAATCCGAGGACCCAAGCGCCCCAGGACAGTCCCAGCACGGAGATGTTGGCCGCGAACCAGGGCATGAAGAGATCGCTCGGCCGTCCCTTGCGATCGGACTCGGCGATGACGTCGAGACCGACGTTCTCGACGCGGGTGGCGGTGGGGGCATCGGCAACTGCACTGCTCATGGGCGATCGACCTCGGTGTCGGAATCGGGGCGCCTCCGGCGGAGACGAGGCATTGAACGAGGAAAACGGCACTGGACGTTGTGAAACGTTCAGGGTGAAGTGTACGCCCTCGACAGCCCGGCGGTCTCAGTCAAGAGTGCCGCCGCGGCCTCCACCTCAGAAGATAAGAAAACCGCACGATCAACTTGATTTCCATAGTAACTCTCACTATATATGGAGCGGCGTCCCAGGCGACGGCCTGTAGTGTTGAGCTATCCGCTATGTCTCCACCTCGGGAGACTCACCACGGAAAGGAGCTCTCATGAGCGACAACGGAACCTTCGACAGGATCGCTGGCAAGGCCAAGGAGGCCGCGGGCAAGGTCACTGGCAACAAAGAGACGGAGACCGAGGGCAAGCTTCAGCACGCCGAGGGCAAGGTCAAGGAAGTCGCAGAGGATGCCAAGGACGCCGTCAAGGGCGCGGTCAACCGCCTCAAGGGCGACAAATAGAACCTCCCGGCGCTGAGAACTAGCAGGAGCCCAGCCCCTTTCAAGAGGGGCTGGGCTCCTGCCGCACGACCGTGGAATGTCTCTGGGAGGCGACTCAGCCTTGGCGGGCCGGCCTCAGCTGTCCGCGGGAATGAGGGTCGGCGCCACATTGACGACGCTCTGCGAGGGATCGGCCTGTCCCCACGAGTTGTTCCCCCAGGTCCAGGTCCCCTTGTCGACCGTTGCCCACGTGTCGTAGCCGGACGTGCCGATACGGGTCACTCCTTCAACCTTGTCGACCCGCACCAGTCCGGACGGGGAATCGGAGACGGCGCCGTTGACCTGGCCATAGCGGTTGGATCCGAAGCACCAGACGGCTCCCCCGGCCAGTGCGCAGGTGTGCTCATAGCCCGAGACGAGCTCACTGGGAACCACAGGCAGCTTACCGACCTCGACGGCCTGGTTGACGAGCGCCTCGTCGGTCTTCTTACCGAGCTGACCGACCTCATTGGCCCCCCAGGCGTACACGGCACCCGAGTCGTCCACGGCCACGGCAAAGCCCTTGCCCACGCTCAGCGCGGAGATCTTGACCTTCTCAAGGCCGGGCACCGCCGTCGGCGAGACGCGCGCGCCCTGAGTATTGGCCTGAGCATCGGCACCCCAGCAGGAGACTCCGACACCGCCGGAGGAGCAGATGAAGGACCCGCTACCGGCACGCAGTAACGCCGGCTTCGTGGCGTCAGGGGCCGCAGCGGACGGGGCCAAGGCCGACGACTTCCCGCCGGGCCAGAGCCAGTGCCCTCCCAGGGCACCTCCTACCAGCCCGATCACGAGAAAGCCGACTGCGATCACGGGCAGAATCCAGTTGGGGCGCGGAACACCGTCCGTGTATTGGACAACACCCTGACTCGACGGAACCTCGGTCACGGCTGGCAGCGGCTGGAGGCGGAAGCCCTGCGGCTGGGGCTGCGTCGGCGTCACCGTCTGCGGCTGGGGCTGCTCGGCTCCTGACGGCTGCGATTGGACCCGAGTCACGCCGGAGTCGGCGTCGTAGCCACTCGTGTAGGCACCATCGGAGGCGAAGGCGCCCCCCGATACCCCAGAGGCCGGGGCGGGCTGCTGCGTGGACGGATACCTGGTGGACTCGGAGGAGTATCCAGCGGAAGAAGCCATCTGTTCGAGCTGCGCGCGCTGCTCGGGCGTCCAGGCATCGCCGTCGCGGAGAGCCTCCCGAGCGCGTTCAGGACTGCCACCGATGAACCACAGCACCTTGTCCCCGTCGAGCATCCGGTCATCCATGGGCCAGATTTCTCCTCAAGGCCGAGAACCAATGCGCGTCAGTACGTCAGCCGGCGGCGCGCCATGAGCATGGCGGCACCCGTAGCACTTGCCCCCACGGCCATCCAGGCGGCGGTCGTTCCGGCACCGGTCTGCGCCAGAACAGGACGACCGGCAGTGCCGGTACCGCCCTGCCGGGGAGCGATGGTCTGCTCACGGGAGGCGCCGGCGGAGCCCTGAGCAGGTCCCTCACCGGACGCCGCGGGAGCGCTCTCGGAGGACTCCTCGGACCCTCCAGCCTGGGGCGCCTGTTGCTCGGGAGCACTACCCGCGCCGGAGGTGCCGCCCTGGTCCCCCTGGCCCTGCTCCGCCGGCGCAGCCGGGCTGTCCTGCTGCCCCGTGGAATCGTCGGCGCCGGGCGCCTGCTGGCCGGCATCGTCTCCGGGAGCAGGCGCAGGGGCCGGGGCCGGCGCGGGCTCAGGAACGGGGGCGGGAGTCGGAGCGGGCTTGTCGACGATGGGGTTGGGGTTAGGGTTGGGATCGGCGGGAGCGGGCGTAGTGGGCTGAGGGTCCGTGGGGGAGGGCTTGGCCTCACCGGCCTGCGACGCCGCCTGCTCGGTTGTCTGAGCAGTGTCCGAATCCGCAGCAGCCGCTCCAACGGGAATAACGGACAGAGCGACAGCCGCGGACGCGGCCATCCACACGCTTCGCTTCATGGGAACTCCTTCAATATCGAGAACCGCGGGTTCTCGAGAGGCGGGTCATAGGGTTTGGATGCCGACACTTTACCCGGCAGAACCCCGGTCATGTCACGCCGCCGACACGGGCACCACTCCCACTGTTAGATACCTCACAATATAATCATGCGTCGTTAGACCCTCAGCCCCAGCCCCTTCATCCGCGAGACGGCCCCCTGGGACAGGACCGTGTGGAGCCGCTCGGGAGCAATGGTTCCGAGCAGCTCGGGGAACTGGTCGAGCAGCCGCTGGAAGGAGCCGATCTCCTCGCCGACGACGCGCCTGCCCCACAGCCCCAGGCGCGCAGCCAACTGCGGGTCGGCGGCGATAACAGTCTCCAGCTCGGCGATGGCGTAGGAACCGATCGGGTCCAGGCTCAGCTCGTCAATGAGTCCGCCGCGCAGAGGCTCGGCCAGCGAGTCGCTCAGCGCCATACCGAAGTCGATGAGCAATCCGAAGGCGATATAGGTCTTGACCAGGCGCTCAGCCCAATCCAGGGGACGCAGGCGCTCGTCGAAGTCGCCGAGCACGTCCGTGAAACGCTCAGCCGCGCCAGCAGCGTCGATACCGTGCTCCGCAGCCAGGGCCACCACCCGATCGAAAGAGCCGACCTCCCAGGCACTCATGCGCAGCAGGTCGACTCGCGCGCCCATCTGCGGGGCGCGGTCGGCGTCTTTGGCGTAGCGCGTGCAGGCCGCCGTCCTGGAGATGGCGACGATGCCGACCACGGACAGCTCGTGAGGACCAACCCGCATCGGGGAGGGGGCACTGGGCTGCGGAGACGGCGTCGACATCTGAGTCATGGCCCCAATCGTAGCCAGGTCCGCCGCACCACGACGCAGCACCGTGACATCAGCCACGCCCATGGCACGTTTCTCCGCCCAAAGGCGCCATCTGGGCATTTTCCAGCTACGCTGACGGGGTCCACGGTTGCCCGGTCGTCAGATGGACTCAGATAACTCGCGATCGGCTGCCATACCCGACGGCGCCCACGCAGCGCACCTTATGCCGTGCGCGCGAGCGACAGCCGCGCCAGACCGGAACAACCTGATCAGAAGACAAGGAACCTCGTGACCAACGAGCAGCACGGGGCCGACGCCGTCGAGCCCAGCAACAACTCCACAGACGAGAACGCAACCGCCAACGCCGCAAGCACGTCCACCAGCACCGCGGCTTCCGGGATCCTCGAGACGGCCGGAGCCCACGCACCTGCCCTGGACGAGGCCACACCCGACATCACCGATGAGGGCGACCGGACCGACCTGACTCGCAAGACCTTCGCCGATTTCGGTGTCGAGCCCGAGATCTGCGACGCCCTATCTGCCAAGGGCATTACCCACCCCTTCCCCATCCAGGCCCTCACCCTGCCGGTGGCCCTGGAGGGGCAGGACATCATCGGCCAGGCCAAGACCGGTACCGGTAAGACCCTGGGCTTCGGTATCCCTCTGCTCATGGACACCCTGGGCCCCGGGGAGGAGGGCTGGGACGAGGACCCCGCCTCCGGCAGCCCGCAGGCCCTGGTCATCCTGCCCACCCGCGAGCTCGCCAAGCAGGTCGCCGAAGAGCTGTCTACCGCCGCCGCCAGGCGGACCGTGCGCATCGTCCAGGTCTACGGGGGCCGCGCCTACGAGCCCCAGATCGAGGACCTCGAGCGGGGCGCCGAGGTGGTCGTAGGAACACCCGGCCGCCTCATCGACCTCATGGACCGCGGAGTGCTGGACCTGGCCCACGTGACCACCGTCGTCCTAGACGAGGCCGACGAGATGCTCGACCTGGGCTTCCTGCCGGACGTGGAGAAGATCCTGGCCCGCACTCGCACCGACCGGCACACGATGCTATTCAGCGCCACGATGCCCGGCGCCGTGGTCGCCCTGGCGCGCCGCTACATGACCCGCCCCACCCACATCCGCGCCCAGGACCCGGGTGATGAGGGCATGACCGTCCAAACCGTCCAGCAGGTCGTCTACCGCACCCACTCGATGAACAAGGTCGAGGTCGTCTCCCGGATCCTGCAAGCCGAGGGTCGCGGACGCACGATCATCTTCGCCCGCACCAAGCGCACGGCAGCCCGGGTGGCCGACGATCTGCGGGCGCGCGGTTTCGCCCCCGCAGCCCTCCACGGAGACCTCGGCCAGGGGGCCCGGGAACAGGCCCTGCGCGCCTTCCGCAACGGCAAGGTGGATGTGCTCGTGGCCACCGACGTGGCCGCCCGCGGCATCGACGTCGACGACGTCACGCACGTCATCAACTACCAGTGCCCCGAGGACGAGAAGATCTACGTCCACCGCATCGGGCGCACCGGCCGCGCCGGTAACTCCGGCACAGCGGTCACCTTCGTGGACTGGGACGACGTGCCTCGCTGGAGGATCATCGCCAAGGCCCTGGGACTACCCATCGAGGAGCCGGTGGAGACCTACCACACCAGCAAGCACCTCTTCTCCGACCTGTCGATCCCCGAGAAGGTCACCGGCCGCCTCCCCCGCCACAAGCGCACCCTGGAGGGCCTGGACGCCGAGGAGATCGAAGATCTGGGCGAGACCGGCAGGCACGGGCGCAAGCAGCCCGGCCGGCAGGGAGGGCGCGGTGGGCGCGGTCGGGGCCACGGCAGGGATGCCAAGCGCGGTGAGCGTTCGCGCTCCCGGCGCTCCGATGCCGGTGAACCGGCGCCCCGGCGCAAGCGCACCCGCAAGCGCACCCGCGGCGGCCGCCTAATCGACGGCTCCGCCAACGATTAGGCACCGGAGGCCGTCGGCGACTACGAGTCCGCACGGGATCAGCGTCAGAGACGGGTCTCCAGGAAGGCGAAGATGCCGTCGGCCATGATCTGGACGGCGATCGCCGCCAGAAGCAGTCCCATGACCCGGGTGAGGATACGGATACCGGAGGTGCCCAGTACCCGGTTGAGTCCCAGGGAGAAGCGCAGCGAGATCCAGACGACGATATGCGTGCCGATGATCGCGGCCGTTACCGAGACCCATCCGGCCGCGCCGCCGCCGGTGGCGTCCACCGCGACCATGGCGGCGACGATCGCTCCCGGGCCGGCCAGCAGGGGCGTGCCCAGGGGGACGAGGGCGGCGTTGGAGGTGACGGCGTCGGGGTCGGGGCTCTCATCTGCCTTGTCGGTCAGCAGCTCGAGGGCCACCAGGAGGAGGAGCAACCCGCCGGCCACCTGGAGGGAGGGCACCGAGATGTCCAGGAACTTCAGGATGTAGCGGCCGAAGACCGCGAAAAGAAGGATGACGCCGAAGGAGACGACCGTGGCCTGGCGCGCGGAGGCGGCCCGCTCGGTGGGGGTCTGCCGCGAAGTCAGGGAGAGGAAGATCGGTATAGCCCCCAGGGGGTCCTGGATGACCAGGAGCGTCATGAAGGTCGTGGCGAAGACCGTGGGCTCGAAGACGGACTGCATAATGGCTTTCTATCACCGGCAACCGGTAGGAGTCAGGGCACGATTCAGGGCTTGACGAGGTCGAGGGCGCCCTCGTCGACGATCTGTTCCAGGAGCTCGGGCGGCATGAGGTTCTCCCCCAGGCGGTTGGGTTTACCGGTGCCGTGGTAGTCCGAGGCCCCCGACAGCCCTAGGCCCAGGCGCTGAGCCAGGATGCGGACCTGCTCGCGCTGCCCGGGAGTCTGGTCCCGATGGTGCATCTCCAGGGCAGCCAGTCCGGCCTCCGCCATCTCGGCGAAGACCTCATCGGGCACGAGGCGGCGCTGGCGCGAGGAGGCGCGCGGGTGGGCGGCCACCGGGACTCCGCCGGCGGCGCGCACCAGGCGACAGGCCTCGACCGGATCCAGTGCCCAGTGATGGACGTAGTAGGGGGAGGCAGTGGCGAGCGGCCCGGCGAAGGCCGCGTTGCGATCGGGGAAGGACCCGGCAGCCACGAGGGCGTCGGCGATGTGGGGCCTGCCGATCGTGTGGGCGCCTGAGGACTGGGCCACGACATCCTCCCAGGTGATCGGATAGTCCTCACCGAGACGCTCGACCATCCGCTGGGCGCGGGTGTCCCGGGAGGTACGGGCGTGGGCGAAGGCCTCGCCCAGGGCGGGGTCGTCGCTCCGGTGCAGGTAGGACAGCAGGTGGAGGGTGACGCCGCCCGCGGCGCAGGAGATCTCGGTGCCGCGCAGAAGGGCGACGCCGGTGGCAGGCACAGCCGCGGCCGCCTCCTCCCAACCGGCCATCGTGTCGTGGTCGGTCAGCCCGACAACATCGAGGCCGGCCCGCGCCGCCTGGGCCATGAGCTCGGTGGGAGAGTCGGTACCGTCGGAGCAGGCCGAGTGGGTGTGGGGGTCGATGCGCACCGGGACAGTGTAGGGACGCATGAGAGACTGGACGACATGAGTGAGCTGAGCCGCACGACGGATACCGCACCTGGCTCCGGGGACTCCCCGGTCCGCTTCGGCGTGATCGGGGCCGGTTTCATCGCCCGATGGTTCGCGCAGGCCGTTGCCCTTGAACCGGCCGCCCGGGTCGTGGCCGTCACCTCTGCTCGCCGCGAGCGCGCCGCCGCCTTCGCCCAGGAGCACCAAGTCCCGTATGCCCACGCATCGCTCGAGGAGATGCTCGCCGCCCACGGCCCGGACTCCGAGGCACCGATCGACGTCGTCTACGTGGGCTCCCCCAATTCCCTGCATGCGGAGCATACGATCGCGGCGTTGGAGGCCGGTTTCCACGTCCTGGTGGAGAAGCCCTTCGCGCTGACGGCCGGCCAGGCCCGCGCGATGGTGAAGGCCGCCAGACGGGCCGACCGCTTCCTCATGGAGGGGTGGTTGTCCGCCTTCGAGCCCGGTGTGGCACGGGTGCGCGAGGCGCTGGGGCGCGTGGGCCGACTGCACCGGGTGGTGCTGTCCAAGGAGCAGTTCTCCTCGCGGATGGAGGCCTACCGGGCCGGTCACCTGCCGCCGGCCTTCGACCCGGCCCTGGGCGGCGGGTCCCTCATGGACCTGGGCATCTACACGGTCAACCTGGCCATCCACCTGTTCGGGGAACCGGACCGGGTAACGGCCACGGGAGAGCTGCTGGATTCCGGCGTCGACGTGCGGGGCACAGTCGTCCTGTCCTACGACTCCGGCGAGTTCGCCGGGCTGGAGGTCATCTGCCTGCACTCCAAGACCTCTCCGGGGACGGAGTCGACCTTCGCCTCGGACCGGGACGTCGTGGCCATTGATGACTGCCAGTGGCCCGAGCGGATCGAGCTGCGCGGGCCGACCGCAGGCAGGAGCGCGGGTGAGGGTGCGCAGGCGCGCGAGGATCTGTCGGTCGAGCGCGGCGCCCAGCAGCCCGGCCGTCAACTCATCTATGAGCTGGCCGAGGTCTGCCGCCTGGTGCGGGCCGGGGCACGGGAGTCCGACCTGCATCCCCTGGAGCATTCGGTGGCCGCCATCAGGGTGCTGGAGGAGGCACGCCACCAGGTGGGGGTACGTTTTCCGGCCGACTCTCAGGACTAGCCGCCGTTCCTGCCCCTCGGCCGCTTCCGCGGTAGCCCGACGACGGCTCAACGGTGAGATGATGCCGCTATGACATCGATTCCCCCTGCAGACGGCAGCCCGTCCGACGACTCATCCACATCCGCCTCCCCGGGTGAGGCTCCCCAGTCCTTGGCGGCGCGCGGCTCCAATCGTTCTCGTCAGCCGGACAACCAGGCCTTCCGGGACTTCATCGGCTCGGGATGGGGTCCGCGCCCCGGGGGCCTGCCCGCCCGCAGCGAGGCGGCCCCGTGGGCGGCGGCTCGCCGAGAGGCGCTCGGGACGCACTTCCCCGGCGAGCGCCTGGTACTGCCCGCGGGAGCGCTCAAAGTGCGCAACAACGACTGCGACTACCGCTTCCGGCCTCACAGTGCCTTCGCCCACCTGGCAGGGACCGGTGCGGACTTCGAGCCCGACGCCGTCCTCGTCCTGGAGCCCCTGACCTCGCCCGGCCGGAACACGAACACTGCGCAGACGCCAGGCGCCCCGGATGATCCGGCCCATGCCGCCCCGACTCACGAGGCGGTCCTCTACTTCCGTCCCCGGGCCTCGCGTTCCAGCCGGGAGTTCTACGGCGATCCCCGCTACGGCGAGCTGTGGGTGGGGGTGCGCCCCTCCCTGGAGGAGGTCGAGGCGGCCACCGGTGTGCGCTGCGCCCACATCGACTCCCTGCCCGATGCCCTGGCCAAGGACGCCGGTCCCGGCGCGGTCCAGCTGCGCGTCGTCGCCGAGGCCGATGAGGCCATCACCGATCTGGTGACCACCACCCGTCAGAAGGCCGGGCTGGAGACCGGCCAGGTCGCTGCCGAGGTCGACGCCGGGCTGGCCGAGGCCGCCAGCGAGCTGCGCCTGGTCAAGGACCCCTGGGAGATCGACCAGCTGCGCGCCGCCGTGGCCGCCACCAAGGCCGGCTTCGACGACCTCATCCGCTCCATCCCGAGGGCCCGCGGCCACTGGCGGGGCGAACGGGTCCTGGAGGGGGCCTTCGGGGCCAAGGCCCGCGAAGAGGGCAACGGCCTGGGCTACGACACGATCGCCGCAGCCGGCAACCACGCCAACACCCTGCACTGGATCAACAACGACGGCGCAGTCGAGCCCGGCCAGCTGGTCCTGGTGGACGCCGGAGTCGAAGTCGACTCCCTCTACACCGCCGACGTCACCCGCACGATCCCGGTCGACGGCCGCTTCACCGAGGCCCAGCGCAAGATCTACCAGGCAGTCCTCGACGCCGCCGACGCCGCCTTCGCCAGTGCAGGCACTCCGGGCTGCCGTTTCAAGGACGTCCACGCCGCCGCCATGGAGGTGATCGCCGCCCGCCTGGAGGAGTGGGGGATGCTGCCCGAGGGGGTGAGCGCCACCGACTCGCTGGCGCCCGAGGGTCAGTATCACCGGCGCTGGATGGTCCACGGGACCAGCCATCACCTGGGCCTGGATGTCCACGACTGCGCCCAGGCGCGCCGCGAGATGTACATGGACGCCGAACTCGAGCCAGGCATGTGCTTCACCATCGAACCGGGTCTGTACTTCCGCGACGATGACCTGCTGGTGCCCGCCGAGATGCGCGGCATCGGTGTGCGCATCGAGGACGACGTCGTCGTGCGCGAGGACGGCGGCGTGGAACGTCTCACCCAGGATATTCCCCGCACTGTGGAGGAGGTCGAGGCCTGGGTGAGCGGGCTCATCGCCTGACAGCTTTCTTCCACCCCTTCTATCACTTCCCTCTGCCACGGGACGAGAACGGACCGGGCCCATCGTCACCGGGGCGATCGGCCCGGTCCGCAACGTACGGAGCATCGGCGGCAGAGCATCTTGCACATCATCGCCTAACGCGGATACCATCGTTACATGACGATGAAACATGGGTTGCTTCCCGAGGACCGATCCCAGGACCACGGCGCAGTGCACAAGGCCTCCACCGTGGCCTCCCTGCTCGACGTCCTGGGGGACGCCACCCGCCTGGCGATCCTGCGCCACCTCCACGGCGGCGAGCACCGGGTAGTGGAGCTGACCGAGCACCTGGGCCTGGCCCAGTCGACCGTCTCCCAGCACCTGGCAATCCTGCGCAGCGCGGGTCTCATCTCCAGCCACTCCCACGGGCGGGCCAATGTCAGCCGGATCGAGCACCCCGAGGACATCGAGAAGGTACTGGCCGCAGCCGAGTCCCTGGCCGCCATCATCTCCGCAGCCCCTTCGGGCCAGGACCAGGAACCGCTGTGAGCACTCCGGGCAGTCACGAGGACCACGACCACTCCCCCGCCGCCACTGAGCACGCCCACGGACACTCCCACAACCACGGCGCGGGGGCCTCGCGCGGCCGGCTCCTGATCGCCCTGTGCCTGTCAGTCACCGTCCTGGTGGCTGAGATCATCACGGCGCTGCTGACCGGTTCACTGGCCCTCCTGGCCGACGCCGGGCACATGCTCACCGACGTCGTCGGCCTGGTCATGGCCCTGGTCGCCGCGCACCTGTCTACGCGGCCGGCGACGGACCGCTCCACCTGGGGCATGCGCCGGGCCGAGGTCATTGGGGCCGCGCTCCAGGCGGGCATGCTTGCCGTCGTCGGCGTCTTCGTGGCCTTCAAGGCGATTCACAACCTGCTGGTGGCACCGCAGGTCGAGGCCTCCGGGATGCTCGTCATGGGCGTCATCGGCCTGGTCGCCAACATCATCGCACTGGTGGTCCTCTCCGGCGGGCGCGGCGGCGACGGACACGGCGAGAACCTCAATATGAGGGCCGCCTTCCTGGAAGTCCTCAACGACGCCCTGGGATCAGTGGGAGTCATCATCGCCGCGGCAATCGTCGCCCGCACCGGCTGGACTCGGGCCGATGCCGTGGTCTCCCTCCTCATCGCAGTCCTCATCCTGCCCCGGGCCGTGGCGCTGCTGCGCTCGGCTCTGGCCGTCCTCATGGACTTCACGCCTAAGGAGCTGGACCTGGCGCAGGTGCGCACCCACATGCTCGAGGTCGACCACGTCGAGGAGGTCCACGACCTGCACGCCTGGACGGTCGCCTCGGGAATGCCGGTACTGACCGCCCACGTCGTCGTCCGCGACGAGTGCCTGCGCGACGGTCATACCGAGGAGATCCTGGACCGGCTCCAGAGCTGCATGGCCGAGCACTTCCCGGTCAGGATCCAGCACGCGACCCTCCAGCTCGAGCCCGTCTCGCATCTGGAGCACGAGGCCGCCCACTGCTAGCGCAGGTGGCCAGTTCCAGTTGGTCCTGTTAGCGCGCAGTTGGCGCAGCTGGCGCAGGGCTCAGCCGCGGCGGTAGCGCTTGCGGGTCGGCTCGGGTATGTGCGCGGGCTCTCCGCCCTCCAGGTGCTCCCGGGCGAAGGCGAGCGCGCTGGCCAGCCCCTCGAGGCGCTGGGCGGCCGTCATGGACCTGGTGGTCACTTCGACGACCACCTGTCCCCCGCCGGCCTCGAAGCCGGTGGCTATCAGGTGCCTGAGGACCCCGGCGCAGTCCTGGTTGCCCTGCCCGGGTAGCAGGTGGTCGTCCAAGGGTCCCGGCACGCCGTCGGTCAGGTGGAGATGACGCAGCGTGGGGCCGAGGGAGCGGGCCATGGCCAAGGCGTCGGAGCCGGAGGTGGCCGCATGGGAGATGTCCAGCGTCACCGACTTGTAGCCCTGCCCCACCGGGTCCCAGGTGGGCGAGTAGGCCTGGAAGTCGCGCGTGGAGTGGGCGTGGCGGGGCCTCCAGGTGAACATGTTCTCCACCGCCAGATGGATGCCCGTGGTGGACTCCCGCTGCGCGACCCCGGCGATGAAGGAGCGCGCGTAGCGGGTCTGCCAGAAGAAGGGCGGGTGAAGCACCACGGTGGGCGCCTCGAGGTAGTGGGCCAGCTCGATGGAGCGGTCCACCTTGTCCCACGGATCCACCCCGAAGACCCCGCGGGTCACCAGCAGCGTGGGGGCGTGGATCGCCAGAACGGGCTGGTCGTGCTTCTCCGCCAGGGCCGCCAGACGGGTGGCGTCCTGGGAGGCCTTCTCACTCCAGACCATGACCTCGACGCCGTCGTAGCCCAGTTCCTGAGCCATCGCGAAGGTGTCGGGAACGCTGCCGGGAACCACGCAGGCGGTCGACAGTCCCACCGGAATACTCATCGCTGAAATCCCTTGTCCCTCTCAGTCCTCATCACTGGAGTTGGCGCCGCCACCGCCCTGCGACCTCCTCGAGTCGCCCTGGTCCCCCTCATCGCGCCGGCGCGAAGGCCGCCGGAACGGGTCGTAGTCCTCGGGGACGGCGGGCGTGCCGGGCTCAGGTCCCGAGACCGCGCCGGGAGTTATGTCAGGGGCGCTGCCGGCCTGCGGCAGACGCACCCCGAAGCGGGGCTGCTCATCAGGGCGGGAGCCGAAGGCCGTCGGACCGGGGGACTCCTCCCGAGCCCGACGACGCTCCTGGGTCCGGCGCAGGGCCTCTCCCCCGCGCGAGAGATTGCCCGGGACGTCGGCCAGGGCCTGAGTCGCCTCGTGGACTTCGCGGGCCGCGATGATCGAGTAGCGGGAGGCCACGACCTGACTGATCGAGGTGAAGTCTCGGCGCCCGCGCGTCAGGGCATAGCTAAAGAGCTGGAAGACGATGCCCCACAACACCCCCAGCAGGACGCAGGCCCAGAAGCTGAGCCGAGGACCGCTGCTGCCGGCGACCGACATGATGAGACCGAAGAACACCCCGATCCACAGGCCGCTCATCGCGCCCGACATCGCCGCACGCCCCCAGCTCATGCGCCCGGTGATACGCTCCACCTGACGCAGGTCGGTGCCGATGATCGCCAGGTGCTGGACCGGGAAGCCCTGATCCGACAGGGCATCGACTGCCCTCTGCGCCTCGGGGTAGGTCGCGAAGGAGGCCACCTCCTCCCCCTTGGGCATGACACCACCACCGGGTGAGGTCAGGGAGGACAGCGGGCTCGGATTGGCACTCATAGGGGCTATCGTCGCATGCGCGGGCACGCGGCACAGACCCATCGACGGGCATTCACGCCCCAGACGCATAGGCTTGGCTTGTGGAGAACACCAGGACGCGCACGACCAGCAGGGTATTTGTGGCCCGCCTCATCGGTACCTCCGTCTTCGACCCCCTGGGCGACGCGGTGGGCAAGGTTCATGACGTCGTCGTCCTGCTGCAGATGCGCGGGGAGCCACGAGCGGTCGGCTTCGTCATCGAGGTCTCCAGCCGGCGCCGTGTCTTCCTGCCGCTATCCCGAATCACCGCGATCGAGCCCGGCGCCGTCATCACCACGGGCCTGATGAACATCCGCCGCTTCACCCAGCGGCACGTGGAGACCCTCGTCGTCGGCGAGCTGCTGGACCGGGTGGTCACGATGCGCGACGGCTCTGGGACCGTCACCGTACGGGACGTGGCTATCGAACGCGACCGCGGCATGGACTGGAAGGTGACCCGCCTATTCGTCCAGCGGGCCTCCACCGGGCCACTGGGCCTGCGCCGCGGAGAGACCTTCACGGTGCGTCCCGAGGAGGTCACGGGTCTGGCCGCCAGCGCGGACCAGCAGGGCGCCACCGCGCTACTGGCCACCCTGGAGGACCTCAAGGCCGCCGACCTGGCCGACGTCATGCGAGACCTGCCTCAGGACAGCCAGATGCGTGTGGCCGCCGAGCTCACCGACGAGCGCCTGGCCGACGTCCTCGAGGAGCTCGGCAATGAGGACGCCGTCGCTCTCCTGTCCCGCCTGGAGGCCGGGCGCGCCGCCGACGTCCTGGACGCCATGCAGCCCGACGACGCCGCCGACCTGGTCGCCGACCTCCCCCAGCTCAAGGCCGCCGAGCTCCTGGGCCTCATGGAGCCCGAGGAGGCCGAGGACGTGCGTCGCCTCATGGCCTACGACGACTACACCGCCGGTGGCCTCATGACCACCGAGCCGATCATTCTGCCCCCCGAGGCGACGGTGGCGACCTTCCTGGCCCAGTCCCGCAAGGTCGAGATCCCCCCGGCCCTGGCCGCCATCGGCTTCGTGTGCCGACCTCCCCTGGAGTCGCCCACCGGCAAGTTCCTGGGCGTGGTCCACTTCCAGCGGACCCTGCGCGAGCGCCCCCAGCGACTGGTCGGATCGATCGTGGACACCGACGTCGACTCCGTGCGAGCCGAGGACTCCATCGGTACCGTCACGCGCCTGCTGGCCACCTACAACCTGACGGCCCTGCCGGTCCTCGACGACGCCGGGCGCCTGCTGGGCGCCGTCAGCGTCGACGACGTCCTGGACCACCTCATGCCCGATGACTGGCGCGTAGCCGATGAGGCCGTCACCGACGAGACGATCGAGAGGGGAGCTAATGCCTGACCAGCTCGACCAACCGCTGCCCGACAACCGCCTACGGTGGCTGCGCAGGACCCACCCCGCCCGGGCCTCCCGCTCCGACGGATTCGGCCGCTTCGCCGAGGCGACCGCCCGCTTCATGGGCTCGCCCCAGTTCGTGCTCTACATGTCGATCTTCGTCATCGCCTGGATCGTGGCGAACCTCGTCCTGGCCAAGGTGCAGCAGGCATGGGATCCCTACCCGTTCATCCTGCTCAACCTGGCCTTCTCCACCCAGGCCTCCTACTCGGCCCCCCTCATCATGCTGGCCCAGAACCGGCAGGACGACCGCGACCGCGTCACCGCCGAGCAGGACCGCCAGCGCGCTCAGCGCAACCTGGAGGACACCGAGTTTCTCACCCGGGAGATCGCCGCCCTGCGCCTGGCCATGAACGACGTCGCCACCCGCGACTTCGTGCGTAGCGAACTTCGCGACATGCTCGGCGAGATCCTCGCCGAGGAGCGCCTCACCCGTGAGGAGATCACCGAGATCGCGGAGTTCCAAGAGGGGGGCGACGACGAGACCGACAGCCATCCCGGTCACCACCCCTCCCATTGAGGACGGCCGCCCCTTCTCACGTGGGACGCGCCACCTGTCGAGGCGCCGAGCACCGCCCCTAGGATGGGGCCATGCCGCTACCGACTCATGACGCCGTCATGGAGGCGCTGAACCGGGTGATCGACCCCGAGCTGCGCCGCCCCATCACCGACCTGGGAATGGTCTCCTCCGTCGACATCGCCGAGGACGGCGTGGTCAGCGTCGAGGTGCTCCTGACCGTGGCCGGGTGCCCCCTGAAGGACACCATCACCGCTGACACCCAGCGCGAAGTCGGCTCCATCGAGGGCGTCACAGATGTGCGGGTGAGCCTGGGCGTCATGAACGACGAGCAGAAGGCCGAGCTGCGCCGTCGCCTGCGCGGGGGCGCGGCCGAGCCGGTGGTGCCCTTCACCCAGCCGGGCAACCTCACCCGGGTCTACGCCGTCACCTCCGGCAAGGGCGGGGTCGGCAAGTCCTCGGTGACCGCGA
This sequence comes from Actinomyces johnsonii, assembly GCF_006546835.1. Classification (GTDB taxonomy): domain Bacteria; phylum Actinomycetota; class Actinomycetes; order Actinomycetales; family Actinomycetaceae; genus Actinomyces; species Actinomyces johnsonii. Next base: position 49,247 of record NZ_VICB01000001.1, read on the forward strand.
ACCTGGCCGCGGCCATGGCCGCCCAGGGCCTGAGCGTGGGAGTCGTCGACGCCGACATCTACGGCTTCTCCATCCCTCGCATGCTGGGCGTGGACCGGGTTCCCACCCAGCTGGACGGCATGATCGTGCCGCCCGTGGCCCACGGGGTCAAGGTCATCTCGATCGGCATGTTCGTCGAGGACAAGCAGCCGGTCGTCTGGCGCGGCCCCATGCTGCACCGCGCCGTCCAGCAGTTCCTCTCCGACGTTTTCTGGGGAGATCTGGATGTCCTTCTGCTGGACCTGCCGCCCGGGACCGGGGACGTGACCATCTCAGTGGCTCAGCTGCTGCCGGGCGCCGAGATCCTCGTGGTCACCACCCCGCAGACGGCCGCCGCCGAGGTGGCCGAGCGAACGGGCCTCATCGCCGCCCAGACGCACCAGAAGGTGGTGGGCGTTATCGAGAACATGTCTTACATGCCCCAGGCCGACGGCTCGCGCGTCGAGATCTTCGGCTCCGGAGGGGGCGCGATCGTCAGCGCCTCCCTGAGTGAAACTCTCGGCTACGAGGTCCCGCTCCTGGCTCAGCTGCCGTTGGACATCCGTCTGCGGGAGGGTTCCGACACCGGTCGTCCGGCCGCCGTGGCCGACGACGGCAGGCCCGCCGCCGACGCCCCCGCCGCCCTGGAGCTGTCCGCCGTCGCCCAGCGCCTGACCCACCGCGCCCGAGGCCTGGCCGGCAAGAGCCTGGGGGTCACTCCGGCCTGAACCGGCCTCGCCCAGGTCCCAGTTCTCACCGAGTCTCACTGAGACCGACAAGTCTCGCGTAGCCCGACGGTTTTTCTGTCCGGCTACGCGAAATCGGCCCGGCTCGGTGAGGTCAGAAGTCGACGGCGACGCGCGCGGCCTCGGCGCGGGTGCGGGCGGCGGCGTTGGCGGCTCGCACGATGTCGCGCGGAGACAGAGGGCGCACCCGCTTGGCATGATCGCCGGAGGCGCCGGAGGCATCTTTCGAGTGCTCGTCAGAGGAACGAGGGCCCGCTTCGACCAGGCTGGCCGGGACCTCCACAGGGACGGACTCGACGGGCTGCTCATCGGATTCCGGCTGCTCGGTCTGCTCGATCGGTTCCGACTCGGCCTCGGTCTCAGCGCTGTCCGCCTCCTGGAGTACGCCCTGCGGTGGGGCGGCGGACTCGGGGGTCCCAGAGGTCTCGGCGTTCTCCACCGCCTCGATCGCGTCGTCGGCCCGAGCGCCCTCCGCCACGTTCTGAGACTCGGCAGGGGCGTTGTCCCCGCTTGTCTCCGCCCGCACGGTATCCGTCTCGACGCTCTTCTCAGCGTCGTCGGCTGCGCTGTTCGTGGCATTCTTGTCGGCCAGCTGTTCAGCCCGCTTGGCCTTGATCTGCTTGCTCAGCGAGTTGGCCCGGTCCTTCCTGACGACGTCGTTGACGGCCTTGGCGGCGTCGTCGGAGATCTCCTTGGCGGCCGAGCCGACGGACCGGAAGGGGTGAGTGAGGTCTTCGCGAATGGCGTCGATATCCTCCCCCAAGGCGTCGCGCACGATTTTGCGGGGGTCGTACTGGCGCGGATCGAGGCTGGACAGGTCCAGGTCGGCCATCTCGGGGCCGACCTCCTCGGCGATCTGGCTACGCGCATTATCCAGGAACACCCTGAGCTGACGCACCATCTGGGTGAGCTTACGGGTGTACTCGGGCAAGCGCTGCGGCCCCACGACGACCACCGCCACCAGGATGATGACGAGGAACTCAGAACCAGAGATGCCGAACACGCCGCTCAGTATAGGGACTCTTCCCAGACAGGTTCCGCATCGGTTCGCCTACCGGCGGACTCACCCGGGCTCGCTCCCTTCCCCCTATCTGGCCGAACACCTGGAACAATGAGGCTCGAGGGGCAGCGCCTGGCGCCCCGCAGCAGAAGAAAGGCTCACAGTGAGTGCGGACAAGACGCTGAGCTGGTCCTACACGGAGGACTTCACCGCGGAGGACGAGGCCACCGCGCAGGCCCGCATGCGCGGGCTCGAGCTCGGCATCACCCCGGTCTCCTCCGGAACCGGTGCGGCGCTGCAGATGCTGGCCGCCTCGGTGGGCGCCAAGTCCGTGGCCGAGGTGGGCACCGGCACCGGCGTCTCGGGCCTGTGGCTGCTGGGCGGCATGGGCTCGGACGGGGTCCTCACCACGATCGATGTCGAACCCGAACTCCAGCGCGAGGCCCGCCGCGCCTTCGACGGCGCAGGCTATCCCTCCTCGCGCACCCGCATCATCCAGGGGCGGGCCTCCGACGTCATGCCCCGGATGGCGGCTCGCTCCTACGACATGGTGGTGCTCGACGTCGCACCGGAAGAGGCGATCCTGCTGGCCTCCAACGCGCTGCGGATGCTGCGCCGAGGCGGAGTCCTAGCGGTCACCCGGGCCCTGTGGAACGACCACGTGGCCGATCCCGCCCGCCGCGACGTCACCACGGTGGCCGCTCGCGAACTCGGCAAGGCGCTGCGCGCCTCCAGGGCGCTACTGACGACGCTGCTGCCCGTCGGAGACGGACTGCTCGTCTCGGTGCGCCAGACCTGATAGCGCGCCTGTCGCGCCGCCGGGAAGGGTAAGACAAAGAGGAGGGAGGGGTGGACCCGTATCGGATCCGTCCCTCCCTCCGTAGGCTGGATGGCCCGGCCTCCGGTTCCTCGACGCCGAGGACCGAGCGGGACCGGTCTGCGCCCAGACCGCCCGGTTCGATCAGATCTTGGCGTTGGCCAGGGCCTCTCCAAGCTCCTTGACCTCGTCGGCCGTGATCTCGAGGACCAGTCGGCCGCCGCCTTCAAGCGGAACCCGCATGATGATGGCGCGGCCTTCCTTGACGACTTCGAGAGGGCCGTCTCCGGTCCGGGGCTTCATGGCAGCCATGTGCTCACCTTTCGTCAGTGCTGCGCGGGTACATCGCCGCGCGACCTGTCATATTCTACGACATTCAAGGTGCGACGTTCGAGGATGCGCCTGCCATGACACGACTCACGCCCCGCCCTGCCCGTTGCGCAGTCTGCGGGCGGCGCCCACCACGTAGTCCACGGCTTCCTCGGCCCCGTCGACGACGTGGAGCAGGTCGGGGTCGGTCGAGGAGATCGTGCCCCGGTCGATCATGGTGGTGCGCACCCACTCCAGCAGACCGCCCCAGTAGCCGCTGTCCACCAGGGCAATGGGGAAGGAGGAGATCTTCTGGGTCTGGACCAGGGTGAGGGCCTCGAAGAGCTCGTCGAGGGTCCCCATGCCGCCAGGCATGACGACGAAGCCGTCGGAGTACTTGACGAACATGGTCTTGCGGGCGAAGAAGTAACGGAAATTGACCCCGAGGTCGACGTAGTCGTTCATGCCCTGCTCGTGGGGCAGCTCGATACCGAGCCCCACCGAGGTGCCGCCCGCCTCGTGACACCCTCGGTTGGCGGCCTCCATCATGCCCGGGCCACCGCCGGTGATGACGGCGTAACCGGCTCGAGCCAGCCCGGCCCCGACCTCCACCGCCGCCCGGTAGGCGGGATCCTCGGACTTGGTGCGGGCCGAGCCGAAAACGCTGACAGCCGGTCCCAGCTCCGCCAGGGCGCCGAAGCCCTCGATGAACTCGGCCTGGATCCGCATGACCCGCCACGGGTCGGAGTGCAGCCAGTCGGCGTCGGCGGCGCTGCTCAGCAGGCGTGCGTCGGTGGTCTGGGTGGGGATCTGGGTGCCACGCAGCACCACTGGCCCCTTGCGGTAGGACTCGCGTGTACTCATGTGGTCATGATTCCTCAATCCGGCCGGGGCGGCGACGCGTCTGCCGCTCCATAAAGTGGCGGACAGCGAATGCGGGTGAGCAACCGCCGATTCAGGCCAGCCAGCCGTGCAGGATGGAGGTGACCTCGTCAACCTGCTCGGCCGGGCAGTGCTCGTCACTCTTTCACTCTCCTTTCACATTAACCTCTTGCTTCCCAAAAGCATCAGACACCCCACATTCTCAAAATAGTCTTGAATCGTATCCTTTTTTTAATTCAGAACAACTTATTTCACGCGAGATCTGACGTTGTCGTGACTGGATTCTCCTTGTGTTTGGGAACACCCGTGAGGAGAGTCATTGTGAGCGCTTCCAGTACTTTTGTCGCGGTACCGTCGCCGATATGACCCGAGACCCTGTAGACGTGTACGACGACGCTGCCGTGAACGCCTGGATCCAGGACGATCCGGATCCCGTTACCCGCGCCGAGCTCACTGAGCTCCTGGCGACTGCCGCCAGTTCTCATGGCAAGCAGGCCGAGGAAGCGCGCGCAGCCATCAGCGACGCCTTCAGCAACACGCTCACCTTCGGTACCGCCGGTTTGCGCGGTCGCCTGGGCGGTGGTCCCAACCGGATGAATCGGGTCGTCGTCATTCGGGCCGCTGCGGGCCTTTCGGCTTATCTCAAGGACCGTCTTGGCGAGGGTTTCAGCGTCGTCATCGGCTACGACGCCCGTCATAACTCCGAGCAGTTCGCGCGCGACACAGCGGCAGTGGTCACGGGCGCGGGAGGGAGGGCCATTCTCTTCGAGTCGCATTGCCCCACCCCGGTGCTCGCCTTCGCGCTGCGGCGCCTGGAGGCCGACGCCGGCGTTATGGTGACCGCCTCGCACAACCCGCCTCAGGACAACGGATACAAGGTCTACCTGGGTGGACGGGCCGTGACTGACTCGGGCCAGGGAGCCCAGATCGTTCCCCCCTATGACACACAGATCGCCGCGGCGATCGACGCCGTCGGACCGGTCGCCTCGGTGCCGCGCCCACAGTCGGGCTGGGAGACGATCGACCCGGCTATCCGCGAGGAGTACATCGAGCGGGCCGCTCAGACAGCGCGGATGAAGTCCCCGGCCCCTGTGAGGATCGTGCTGACGGCGATGCACGGCGTGGGCGGGGCCATCTGCCGCGAGGTGCTTGCCCGGGTCGGTTTCACCGACGTCGTCGAGGTGGCTGAGCAGTTCGAGCCCGATCCGGACTTCCCGACAGTCGCCTTCCCCAACCCGGAGGAGCCCGGGGCCCTGGACCTGGCACTGGATAAGGCGAGAGAGGTCGAGGCGGACCTGGTGATCGCCAACGACCCCGATGCCGACCGCTGTTCCGCCGCAATCCCGGACGCGGATGCCCCCGGCGGCTGGCGTCAGCTGACCGGTGATGAGGTCGGTGCGCTTCTGGGCGAGCAGGCGGCCGAGCTGGCGGCTTTCGCCGGCAACGGGGTTCTGGCCTGCTCGGTGGTCTCCTCCCGGCTGCTGCGTCGGATCGCCCAGTCCCACGGGCTGGGGTTCCGTCGCACCTTGACGGGCTTCAAGTGGATCAGCCGGGAACCGGGTCTGGTCTTCGGCTATGAGGAGGCACTGGGGTACTGCGTGGATCCCGCTGCGGTGCGGGACAAGGACGGTATCTCGGCCTCGGTGAGGCTGGCGGTGCTGACCTCCGTGCTCAAGCAGCAGGGGCGGACGCTGCAGGATCTGCTCGACCGGCTGGCCCGTGAGCACGGCTTGCACGCCACGAGCCCGTTGAGCATGAGGGTCGAGGACCTCGGCATCATTACCGCGACCATGGAGCGCCTGCGCTCGGGCGGGGCTCCGGCCAAGCTCGCCGGCTCCCCGGTCTCCACGACGGTGGATCTGCTCGACGGCGTCTCCGACGGTAACGGCGGCACGCTGCCCCCCACGAACGGCCTGGTGTGGGTGACGGCCTCCGATGACCGTGTGGTCGTGCGCCCCTCCGGGACCGAGCCCAAGCTCAAGTGCTACTGCGAGGTGATCCTGCCAGTGGGCGATTCTCCGGCGACTGAGGTGCGCGAGGCGGCGGCTGAACGTCTGGAGGCCATCAAGGAGGACCTGCGCGGTATCTTGGGAATCGTCGCCTGAGCTGCTTCCCCGGAGGCTCTCTTCGACGTCCCGGTTCTCCAAGGGTGGGGTTTAATCGACGAGAGGGGCTTGTGGCGGGGCCGGACCGGCACCGATCACCACCCTGCCCCAGAAGAGCCCAACCTGACAGAGCAGAGCCGGCGATCCGGTGCCGAGGCGAGCCGATGACACACCAGCGCCCCCTACGGCGTTCTCACCACGGCCTTGCCGCCATGATCGTCGAAACTCCGTGCGCGAAGGGCTCAGCGCCGGAACGGGATCCGTGCTCGGACTCTGCTCATGGCGATCCAGTGGGCGATGGCGGATATGAGGTACACCAGTCCTGAGGCCACGGCGATGACGCCGCCTGCGGACAGGCTCAGCCGCACCGCGGCCAGCAACCCCACCAGGGCAGTGGCGGCGCCGAGGATCGGGGCTGACACGAGCAGCCGGCGCATGGTGGAGGTCCACGGTGCCAGTGCTGCCGCCGGCGCGGCGATGAGCGCGATGGGCAGAATCGTTCCCACGGCGGGCACCAGCATGACGATGGTCAGGGTGATCATGACCATGACGGTGGCTTCAGCCCACGCGGGACGCAGGCCACTGGCCCGGTAGCCCAACGGATCGAAGCTGTAGAAGGTGAGGAACCGCCCGGCCACGAAAAGCACGAGCACCGTCAGCGCCAGGACGACGCCGACGGCGATGACGTCCACGCGACTGACGTTGAGTACGGATCCGGCTAGGAAGGAGTCCACCTTGAGGGGTAGCGGGGCGAACCACTTGGAGAGGAAGTAGCCCAGCGCGAAGCCGAAGGTGAGGACCACGCCTGCCGCCGACTGCGATGTCACTCCCGGCACTTGGGAGAGTCGGCGCATCAACCAGATCATCGGCAGGCACATGAGCCCGGCTCCCACGAGCACAAGGGCGGACAGGAGGGTGAAGTCGGCGCGCCGTCCGAGGAGCGCCTGTGAGAGCCAGGCGGCCACAACCACTCCGACGATCGCGCCGGGGAAGGTCGCGTGGGTGAGTGACTCGGTGAAGAAGATTCTGCGGTGGACGAGTGCGATCGCTCCCACGAGCCCGGCCAGCAGCCCCATGAGGACCACCTCGACGATGGGCAGGAGGAGGATGTCGAGGCCGATGCTCATGCCCGGCTCCCTTCGGCCATCGGGACCGCTGCGCCCTCCGTACTCGCGGACTCGTCCGGGGAGGCGGCGCACGAGTCGGCGCTGCGCGCCGTCGTCGTCGAAACCTGTGCGGACTGCGCCGAGCGAGCACGCCGAGCCGGTCTGCGGAGCCTCTCGCGCGCAGCGGTGACACCGACGGCGAGGAGGAGGATGGCGGTCATCACCAGGGCAACGGAGGCTTGCGGGGAGATGGGTTTGTCGAGGGTTGCGGGCAGGGCCATGAGCAGCATGCCGAGGTAGCCGCCGCCCACGCCGACTCCGATCGCAACGAGGACCATGGTGCGCACCCGGGAGACGAGGATGCGCGCCGTCGCTCCGGGGATGACGAGGTAGCCGATGACGAGGAGGGTTCCCACCGCCGTCGAGGCCGAGACGACAGCGGCCGCGATGGCGGTGTTGAGGGCCAGATCGAGCGCGAGGAGCCGCAGTCCGGAGGCACGGGCGCCGGTACGGTCGAAAGCGTAGGCGATCTGCTCCTTCCAGGTTGTCATGATGAGCACGAGCGCAACGGCGCACACGATGAGCGCCTGGGCCAGGCGTTCATCGGTGACCTCCAACAGCCGGCCGAACATGAGGGCCTCAAGCTGACCCGACATGTCGCCCTTGGCCAGGGACAGGATGAGCCCGATGGAGAAGAAGCTGGTCAGGACGACGGCGGTGCCCGCTTCGGAGGCCTCGCCCCGACGCGAGCGATGGGAGACGAGGGTCAGGACCAGGGCCGCGGCGACGGCGACGACGGAGGCGGCCGGGATGATCGCGTTGATCCCCCAGTAGACGGCGCCGGCGACGATCCCGGGGAAGATGGCGTGGACCATGGCCTCGGCGCTGAACTCGGCGCTGCGCAGGTTGATGATGACGCCGATGACGCCGGCGACGACGCCCAAGAGCACCACCATGACCAGGGGCCGGAAGAGGAAGGGGGCGTCGGCCAGGGGCGCGAGGCCCGGCACGTTGACGGCCGCCAGGCGCAGCTGCTCGATGGCCTGGCTGAAGAGCGTTATGAAGCCGTTCACTGCGATTCACCCGCCTCGGCCGCGGAGCGCAGGCCCAGTAGCCGGGTGGTGCCGTGGCCGCCGTAGGCCTCGTCGATGTAGCGGGCGACGAGGACCTCGTCGCGAGGCCCGAAGGCGATCTGGCGTCCGGCCAGGAGCGCGACCTGCTCGCAGGTCTCCTGGGCCAGGACCAGATCGTGGGTGGAGATGATCAGCGAGATGCCCTGCTCCTTGAGGTCGGTGATGATGGACAGCAGGGCCTCGCGGTTGGGCTGGTCCAGGCCGTTGAAGGGCTCGTCGAGGAGGATGAGGCGAGGCCGGGCGGCCACGCAGCGTGCCACGAGGACGCGCTGCTGCTGACCGCCGGACAGGGTGCCGAAACGGTGTTCGGCGCGGTCGGCCAGGCCGACGCTCTCCAGGGCCTCCAGAGCCCGACGACGGGTCTGGGCTCCGGGGCGCCGCAGGATGCCGAGTTGGGAGTACATGCCCATCTGGACCACCTCCCGCACGGTAACGGGAAAGGTGGGATCGAGGTCGCTGACCTGGGGCACGTATCCGACAGACCCGCGCGGCGCGCGCCCCGGCGCCGCCCCGTTGACCCGCACCCTCCCGGCACTGATGGTCACCATGCCGAGCAGGGCCCGCATAAGCGTCGTCTTGCCCGAACCGTTGGGGCCGACGAGAGCGAGGGCCTGCCCGGCCGGGACCCGGCCGTTGACACCGGTGAGCACCGTCGAAGCGCCGTAGGAGAAGGAGGCGTCCTCCAGGGTGACGACCGGCTCGGCCGCGGCGAGTGCGGAATCGTGGGGGTCTGTCATGTGGTTCCTCACTTGACGTCGGATGCCTTGGGCGTCCACTGGACGAGGTCGGCGGGGATCTCGGCTACCGTGCCGCCCCAGGCCTTGGTGAGGTTGGAGACGTTGTGGAGGATGGAGCCGATGTAGGTTTCGCCGTCGGAGCCGGGGGTGCCCAGGGAGTCGCCGTAGAGCGCTTCGTCACCGATGACAGCCTTGACCCCGGCGACCTCGGCGACCTTCTGGACGGACTTGGGGTTGTTGGAGTTCTCGGCGAAGATGGCCACGGCTCCGGAGGCCTTGACCTTGTCCGCGGTCTCCTGGATCTTGTCGGCGGTGGCGTCCTGCTGGGCGTTGAAGTCGGACAAAGCCGCGCCCTCGAACTTCACGCCGAACTCGGTGCTGAAGTAGCCGAAGGCGTCGTGGCTGGTGAACAGGACCCGTTGTTCCTGAGGCACCGAGTTCAGAGAGTCTGCGGCCCACCCGTCGAGGGTCTTGAGCTTGGCGACGTAGGCGTCCACGTGGCTGAGGAAGACACCGGCCTGGTCGGGGGCGGCCTTCTCCAGGGCGGCACCGATGTTGGTGACCTGGACGATGGCGTTCTTCGGCGAGGTCCACACGTGCGGGTCGAAGCGGAACTCGGGCTGGCTCTCACCCTCCTCAGGCGGGAAGGGCCACTTGGCGACCTCGACCTTGGCGCTGCCCCGGTCGACCTTGTAGGGCTTGGCCTCCTCCTTCTTCTTCTGAGCGGCCAGGTCATCGATGTCGGTGGCCCCGGCGACGCCGGAGGTCACCACCATGGTGCCCTTGAAGCCGGTGGAGTCGACGGCGGAGTCCAGGAAGTGCTCCAGATCGACGCCGGAGATGAAGAAGAGATCCGCCTCGGACAGGGCCTTGGACTGCGCCGTGGTCATGTCGTGCTCGTGCGCCGAGGCGTTGGGGGCCAGCAGGCAGGTGAGCTTGAGGCGGGACTTGGCCTTGGCGGCGTCGGCGCCGAAGTGCTGGGTCTTGCCGTCAGCTCCGGTGCGGTCGAAGGAGAGCTCGCTGGAGGCGTCGCCGGTGGCGAGCTGGGTGATGTAGTCGCAGATCTGGGTAGTGGAGGCGACCGCTTTGACCGTGCCCGACGCGTCGGCGGAGGTGGAACTGCGACCGCAGGCCGCCAGGGTCGGAAAGGACAGGGCGAGACAGGCGAGGGCCGCAGCGCTGCGGCGGCTCATACTGGGGATGGTTCTCATAGTGCCGAGTATAGTTTCGGGTACCCGAAACTTTGCAAGTTGAGACGAGCCTTCCTAACGCGGCCTTGTGTGCACGATGACGGACCCGGCGATGATGCCAGGTCGTCGGTGGTACTCAGCCGGACATGGGCGCCTCAGTCGTCCAGTCCCTCGAGGACGGCGGCGGAGGCGGACAGCCCCAGGCGGTTAGCTCCGGCTTCGACCATGGCGAGGGCGTCGGCGGCGGTGCGGATGCCGCCGGAGGCCTTAACGCCGAGGCGGTCTCCGACGGTGGCGCGCATGAGGGCGACGACATGGGTGGAGGCTCCTCCGGCGGGATGGAAGCCGGTGGAGGTCTTGACGAAGTCGGCTCCGGCGGCCTCGGCGGCGCGGCAGGTGGAGACGATCTCCTCATCGGTGAGGGCCGCGGACTCGATGATGACCTTGAGGACGGCGCCCCGGCAGGCCTCGCGCACACCGCGGATGTCGGCTTCGACGGCGTCGACGTCGCCCTCCTTGACGAGGCGGAGGTTGACGACCATGTCGATCTCCTCGGCACCCTTGGCGATGGCATCGGCGGCCTCAGCGGCCTTGACGGCAGTGGCGTGGGCACCGGAGGGGAAGCCGCAGACGGTGGCCAGGTGCAGTCCGTCGGGCAGGTTCAGCGGGAGGAGGCTCGGGGAGACGCACACGCTGTAGGCGCCCAGGGCGGCGGCCTCGGCGATGAGCGCGTCGACCTGGGCAGCAGTGGCCTCAGGTTTGAGGAGGGTGTGGTCGATGAGGCGGGCGATCCGGGCGCGTGTGGTCATGGGGGTCCTTCCTGGCGGAGCGGGTCACGTCATCATGGCCCGATCAGTCTCATCCGGGCAAAGTCGACTCGGCCCGGCGGAGGACGCGAAGCCCCCACCCCTGCAGGGCGAGCGGGATGAGTAGAACTGCCGGGATCCATAATCCGCGCAGACCGTACAGGCCGATGGCGAAGGGGACCGACAGGATCGTCACCGCCCCGAGTACTCCGACGGCGAAGATCATGATCGCCAGGGCTCGCTGAGTACCCCGGAGATCCGCATCATGGCCAGCAGTCGACATCAGGCGTCCCCCTCACCGGAACGTAGATCGGCGTATCTGGTTCTCAACCTCCCGGCCGCGAGCGTCACCGCGCCCACCGAACCCAGAATGGGAAGGGAGAAGGCGCACAACAGCACCACAGCGCTACGAACTCCTCTTGCGCTGACAAAGATGTACAACGCTGAGACCATGCCTGCAACGTGCAGCAGGATGAACGCCGCTTCCGGTGCCGACAAAGAGAACACGCGCCCGCCTTTCAGGATGACAGAACCTTTTCCCACCCCTTGAGTCAGGATAATACTCTTGGTGGTCAGTTTTCGGGCACGATGATGGCGAGGATGCGGGGCCAGCCGCCGAGCTCACGGGGGCCGGGGCGGTGCGGATCTCGCGGAGCGGTCAGGTCGAGGGGACGCACCGATCCGCTGGAGGGCTCGTAGATGTGCACGCTTCCCTCGCCGGGGTCCTCCTGCCCGACGGTCCGCCAAGGCAGGGCCAGGACGTAGTGGCGGGGCACGGCCGGGGTTCGCGCCAGGGACGCGCGCAGCCTCGCCCTCGCAGTGGAATCCCACTGCTCCCCAGCACCCGAATCTTAGGGAAAGCCAGTCGATCAACCAAGAGACTGACAATAACCTGGAAATCGACCCGGCCCCTCCTCGCCCCTACTTGGAGTAACCCGGCCGCCAAAGGCCAACCTCGTGCTCGGCCTCGAAATAAGGGATGGTAACGTCCGTGACCGCAACGCCAGGTCCTAGTTGTACTTCCTTGGGGGGTGACGTGATCGAACAATGCCAGACAGACCGTCTCAGGGCAGGCTCTCTCGACACAGCGTCACAGGAACCGGAACAAGGCTCACAAGTCGATCGGATCCAGCACCAGAACGCTCAGGACGCGGATAACCTGTTCCTTGGAGGTCGATTCAATTGACAGACGGCGACGATATACTCGAAGCACTTCATCACCCCCTGACCAACTCCCCCAGGCCCGGGCGGGCGTAGGCCTCGCACAGCGACCTGGAGCGCCCAGCCCCGTTCGGAAACGCTCTTCTGGCGCCCAACCTCCAGCGGGACGGCCATCTCAGTGGCGCCGTAAGTCGAACCCAGATGCTCCATCATCCAGCAAGCACCGTTCTCGTGGACCACAATCCACGCCTCCGTAGCCCCTGGAGACAGTCTTGACCTGACCCGGAAATAGGATCACACCAGCGCGTCATACTCCCGCTCAGTGTCATGCCAACGGAATACCAACCAATAATTATATCGGTCCAACCGCGACTCACCAGGGCTCCATGAGCCACAGGAAACAAACACCTAACAATAAACATGAATATTACGACGACACATGAACTTTAGGGATCATAGATTTCCAGTAAAACACATTTGTGAAACATCGCATATTACCTCCCAGATTCTCCTCACCCCAAAAATAATCAGAACTTGCTTTCAGCAGCAAGCCCCTTCCGATATGCGACATCAAGTTATTCGACCCCTCAGGAAAGCGGGAAAGTGTTGGCGTGAAAACAAGTGGCACTTGTTTTCACGCCAACACCAGTTCAGGAGCGGTATTCAACTAGAGGAACCGGCGATCATTCCGGCCGGGATTGAATCAGATCATGCAAAAGACGGGCCGCCAAGCATTGCAATGACATTGGGATAACGAGAACCAAAGGAATCCACAGCCCCCGCAAACCATATAGGTTAATCCCAAAAGGAACCGAGAGTACAGCAATTCCCCCAGATACTCCAACGCACAATATCTGAACCGCTTGAGACCGTTTTGCACGATACCGCAAGTCGCCCACCATCACATATACCCGAAACAGGTGACGACTGCGATTACTTCTGTCGAGCCAAGTGTGGCAATTCCGCCAATACAGGCAGCACAGATCCCTGCACCAACACCAGTCGCAGCGCCCGCACACGACCCTCCACACCCACCGGCAATTACCATCGCAGGAACTGAACCGATCCCGAGTGCAACAGCAATACATCCAGCAACTTGACCGACCCCGGTCGGAGCTTCATCGGCTCCTCCTTGAGGAGATCCAGCAGATGCGGCGGAACCATTTTTCACATCGGTTTTAACCTGATCGATCTGCTGTTGAATTCTAGTATTGTCAACATACTTGACCCCAGTATCAGCATCCTTCGTAAGAGCACCATCAGAGTAAGATGTCATCTGAAAGTTACCTGAAGCATTTCGAGTCAGTATGCTTTCAGAATAAGTAACAACACCCCCGGTGCCTATCATTACAATTGTTGTATTACTCATCAGGCTTGCACCAACTCCTTTTATGGGAAAGGTGACTGAATGGAGTTCTGAATCCTTCGTTTTCACCCGCAGAACTGTAGGGTGAGACAAATCAATGTCATCGATCGACACATGGGTGTGGACATCTTCGGAACGAACCGCGTTTTCCGCCGACTTCGTCATTTGTCGTGCAACATTTTGGTCAGCTTCAGCAGAGAGCTTCGACTTATCCCCCGAAACTTGTGCCGAACAACCAGGAGGATCTGCAGTTTGCCCTTGTACAGAAAGTGGGGTTGCCGCTACAGCACCAGCACTAAATAACGAGAGAGCGGCGGTTGTAGTCAGCGTAACGAGAACTCTTCTGAGAGTCATGATCTAGCCTTTGCTGTCGACATTTCACTGCCCCACCTTTTTCTACGATCACCGCGGCGGAGGGGTGTTCGACACGACTGGGCATCACGAAACACCAACATAAGCACGCCCCTCAACAGAACTTACCGCTCCTAAGCCGCCTAAGACACAATGCTTGCCAGCACAACATCACGCCACCTATGTCATGTTGAACAGAACAATGGTAAACACACAAGTATAATAGAGTTCACCAAAAACTCTGAGAATACTCAAAAAAAATTAGCAGGCCGCAATTGAACTTAAAATGTGAAATACATTTTAGCATGTCCCCGAAGTAAAACAACTTGACTTTTATCAACAGATAATATTCAGAGATTTGCTGATTCGAATGTAAGGACTTTTCGTTGGCTCTCGGGCGCGATGACGGCCAGGATGCGGGGCCAGCCGCCGAGCTCGCGGGGGCCGGGGCGGTGCGGATCACGCGGGGCAGTCAGGTCGAGGGCTCGCACGGATCCGTTGGAGGGCTCGTAGATGTGCACGCTTCCCTCACCGGGGTCGTCCTGCTCGATGACCTGCCAGGGCAGGGCCAGGACGTAGTGGCGGGGCACGGCCGGGGTCCGGGCCAGGGCGGAGCGCAGCCGTGATCCCGCAGATCCGACAGATCCCGCACCGGGCTCAGCCACCGTGTCACTGTCGAGGACGAGCGGGCCGCCGGTGACCAGGATGACCGGGAGTCCACCTGCCAGCACCTCGCGGATCGAGGCGACCTCACTGCCCCAGGCAGGGCCATGGTCGCTCACCCACCTCACCGTGTAACGACGACGCCCTCCGCCCGGAGTGCAGGTACGCACGATCTCGGTCATCTGCCGGGCCACGGACCAGGGCGTGGAGCCGAGCGCCTTCGGCCAGGGCAGGACCCCCAGGCCGCGGGCATTCATGGCCCGTTGGATCCGTACCTGCTGGCGGGACAGAACGGAGACCAGCTGTTTGCCCTCCCGGCCGGACTGCGAGTCGGTCATCTCGTGGGTGAGGTCGTCCGTCACGGCTACGCGCTCGCCGGGCGCCAGAAGCAGGCGGGTCGCTAGGAGGCAGGTGGGTCCGCAGGTGGTGGCGTCGGTCTGGGTCAGGGTGATGGCCTGGCCCGCCTGGGTGAGGCGGCCCACCCGCAGCCGGGAGTTGACGGCCCGGGCGACGATGGCCGGCTCTACCTGCCAGGGCGTGGTCATCCGATGCGCTCCAGGACGACGCCGCGCTCCCGGCGGGCGACGGCGTCGGCCGCCTGCGGGGAACCGGCCTGGGAGATGACGATGCCGCCGGCGAGCGCCTCCCGGGCGCGGGTGAAGCGCTCGGGCATGGCGGTGTGCAGGGTGAGCAGCTCCTGTCCGGCGCGCACCTCGTCGCCCGGCTTGGCGTGCATGGTGACGCCGGCGACGGCCTGGACCGGATCCTCCTTGCGGGCACGCCCGGCCCCGAGGCGCCAGGCGGCCACCCCGACGGCGAGGGCGTCCAGGGTGGTCAGGACGCCGTCGGCCGGGGCGGTGACGGTCTCGGTCTCGGGTGCCTGGGGCAGGGGCGCGTTCGGGTCCCCTCCCTGGCGGCTGACCATGTCGCGCCAGACGTTCATGGCGCGCCCATCGGCCAGCGCGGCGCGGGCCTGGTCCTCCTCCACGGGTCTACCGGCGGCGGCGCACATCTCCAGGGCCAGGGCCACGGTGAGATCGACGACGTCGGCCGGTCCCCCGCCGGCGAGCACCTCGAGGGACTCGGCGACCTCGAGGGCGTTGCCGGCGGTGAGTCCGAGCGGGGTGGACATGTCGGTCAGCAGCGCGCGGGTGGTCACGCCGGCGTCGGTGCCCAGGGCCACCATGGTGGAGGCGAGCTCGCGGGCCTGGTCGAGCTCCTTCATGAAGGCGCCCGAGCCGACCTTGACGTCCAGGACGAGGGCACCGGTTCCCTCGGCGATCTTCTTGGACATGATCGAGGAGGCGATGAGCGGGACGCAGGAGACGGTGGCGGTGGTGTCGCGCAGGGCGTAGAGGCGCTTGTCGGCGGGGGCCAGGCCCGCCCCGGCGGCGCAGATGACGGCGCCGGGGCCGCTGGACCCGAGCATCGCCAGGATCTCCTCGCCCGTGAGATCGGCCCGCCAGCCGGGGATGGACTCCAGCTTGTCCAGGGTCCCGCCGGTGTGCCCGAGTCCGCGTCCGGACAGCTGGGGGACGCTCACGCCGAAGACGGCCACGAGCGGCGCCAGCGGCAGGGTGATCTTGTCCCCCACTCCCCCAGTGGAGTGCTTGTCAGCCGTGGGGCGGGGCAGGCCGGAGAAGTCCATGCGCTCCCCGGAGGCGATCATGGCGTCGGTCCAGCGGGCGATCTCGGCCCGGCTCATGCCGCGCAGGTAGATGGCCATGGCCAGGGCGCTCATCTGCTCCTCGGCGACGGCGCCGCGGGTGTAGGCCTCCACGACCCAGTCGATCTGGGCGTCGGTCAGGGTGGCGCCGTCGCGCTTGGCGGCGATGACGTCGACGGCGTCGAAGGGCTCGACGGCCGGCGGTGCGGCGGGGACGGTCACGGGGTTTCTCCTCCATCTGTGGCTGCTGGTCAGCCGGCCCTCAGCTCTGCTGGCCGACGACGCGCTCGACGTCATCAGCGGTGAAGCGGTCGGGCAGGACCTCGTCGATGCTCATCATCCCCGAGGGCATGGCCAGCACCATACCGTCGGCGGCGTGCTCGCTCAGGAGCTGGCGGCAGCGCCCGCACGGTGCTAGGGCCCGGCCGTGGGCGTCCACGCAGGCGAAGGCGACCAGGCGCCCTCCCCCGGTGCGGGTGAGCTCGGAGACGAGGCCGCACTCAGCGCACAGGGTGACGCCGTAGCCGGCGTTCTCCACGTTGCATCCCGAGACGAGTCGACCGTCGTCGACCAAGGCGGCGGCGCCGACCTTGAAGCGGGAGTAGGGGGCGTAGGCGTGGGTCATGGCCTCCACGGCGAGCTCGTGCAGGTCCCGCCAGTGGGCGTCGGTCAGATCGGTGGGCGCGATGCTGCTCACGGGTAGGGCACCCCCTCGGCGGCGGGGGCGCGCACCTTGCCCACGAATCCGGCCACCGCCAGGATCGTGACGATGTAGGGGATCATGGAGATGATGTCGGGTGAGACAGAGCTGCCGATGATCGGCAGGGTCTGGGCCACCGAGGTGGCGAAACCGAAGAGCAGGGCCGCCCCCAGGGAGCCCAGGGGTCGCCAGGCACCCAGGATCATGGCGGCCAGGGCGATGTAGCCGTTGCCGGCGGTCATGTCGTTATCGAAGGACAGGCCCGAGCCGACGGTGAAGAACGCCCCGCCCAGTCCGGCCAGCGCCCCGGCCAGGGCGAGGTTGGCCACGCGGGTGCGCATGACATTGATGCCGACGGTGTCGGCGGCCTTGGGGTGTTCGCCGCAGGCCCGCAGCCTCAGTCCCCAGCGGGAGCGGAAGAGCATGGCGGACAGGACCGCCACGGCGACGTACATGAGGTAGACGAGGATCGTCTGGCGGAAGAGGACCGGCCCGATGATCGGGATCCGGGACAGGATCGGCACCGCCAGGGTGGGCAGGCGCAGGGCACGGTTGAGGCTGGGGCTGGATGACAGGAAGGTGGAGAACAGGAAGCCGGTCAGCCCCGAGACCAGGACGTTGAGGACGACGCCGACGACGATCTGGTTGACCCGGTAGCGCAGTCCGAACAGGGCCAGCAGGAGCGCCACGAGGGCTCCGGCCACGGGCGCGGCGAAGAGCCCCGCCCACGGGCTGGAGCAGGCCGAGGCGACGACGGCGCCCAGGAAGGCCCCGCCCAGGAGCTGGCCCTCGATGGCGATGTTGATGGTGCCCGAGCGCTCCCCGATGATCCCGGCCAGCGCCCCGTAGACGAGCGGGACGCTCAGCCCCAGCGCAGAGGACAGGATGGTCACCAGGGGGATGACGCCGTTGCGTCCGGCACCGGCCCAGGCCAGGAATGCAACAACGAATCCGACGCCCATGAGGACGCTCACCCAGGCAGCGCCCTCGCGGCGATGCATGGCCCGTACGAGGGCGACGGCGGTGACTGCGGCGACGATCCCCGCGGCGATGAGGATAATCAGCCGTGCGTTGAGCGTGGAGTCCTCGAACTGGAAGAAGTCGGAGGGGACGGTGAACCGGAAGGTGGTCGAACCGCGTGCGCTCAGCGCCATGAGTCCCTGCAGGAGGAACACGACGACGCCGGTGATCGGGATCTTGAGGTTCATGGGCTCCACGGCCGTGGAGGCGGAGGCGGCTGAAGCGGTTGAGGTGATTGACGCGGTTGAGGTGGATGACGCCGTCATGGCTCAGGCCTCCTTCGCTGTGGGAGTGGCCGTAGCCGCGGCCGACAATGAGGCGGGGGACGGATCAGCGCCGCCCGTGAGCGCCCGGCGCTCCGGCAGCCGGAAGATGGCCCGGACCAGAGGCGGAGCGGCGATGAACAGCACGATCGTGGACTGCAGGACCAGGACGATCTTGATGTGGGTGCCGGGCGCGGCCTGCATGGCGGTTCCGCCAGCGCGCAGGGCACCGAAGAGCAGGCCTGCCAGGACGGTTCCCACGGGCCGGGAGCGGCCCAGCAGCGCCACGGTGATGGCGTCGAAGCCGATGGTTCCCACAACGGACTCGTCCATGCTCTTCTGGGTTCCCAGGACCGGAGCACTGGCGGCGATCCCGCACAGGGCGCCGGAGATCATCATGACCAGGCTCGTCACCCGGGGCACGCTCATGCCGGCAGTGCGGGCGGCGTCGGGGTTCAAGCCGGTGGCCCGTAGCTGGAAACCGAGGCGGGAGCGCTCCATGAGCCACCACACGGCCGCCGCGGCCAGCAGGGCCAGGAGGAAGCCGGCGTGGAGGCGGAAGGAGCTGCCGGCGAGCGAGGGGTACTGAGCGGAGTCGGCCACGGTCAGCGACTTGCGGTTACCGGTCTCCCCCTCCCCGTTGAAGGCCTTGAGACTGAGTACCTGGGACAGCAAGTGGGCGGCGATCGAGTTGAGCATGATCGTCACGATGACCTCATTGGCGCCGGTACGGGCCTTGAGGACTCCGGCGATACCGCCCCAGAGCAGTCCTCCCAGGGCCGCCCCGACGACGGCCAGGAGCAGGTGGACCACCGGCGGCAGGTTCCAGGCGATGCCCACGTAGCAGGCCGTGATCGCCCCGAGGATCATCTGCCCCTGGCCGCCGATGTTGAACAGTCCGGCACGAAAGGCCACCGCCACGCCGAGCCCGGCGATGATGAGCGGGGTGGCGTTGGTGAGGGTATCGGTGATGGGGCGGATCATGCGCACGCCCGTGTTGGCCCGCCAGTCCAGGACCGAGCCGCGCAGCAGCGAGCTGTAGGCCTCGCTCAGGGTAGATCCGGCGGCGTGGAGGAAGTCGCCGGGGCGGTTGAGGAGGTAGCCGGCCGTGTAACGCACCTGGGAGTCGGCCGCGAGGATGAGAATCGAGGACAGGACGAGGGCGGCCAGGATCGCGAGCAGCCCGACGACAGCCGGCGAGGAGGCGACCTGCCGCAGCAGGGCGGACTGGCTGCTCGGGCTGGGCGCGGACCGCTCCTCGGACGGATCTGTCGGCGTCGGTGCAGTGCCGGAGCCAGTGGAGGGTGTGCTCATCGTTGCTGCTCCTGAGGGTCGAGGGCCTGCTCGGCGGGGGTGCCGGCCATCATGAGGCCCAGGGCGTCGCGGGCGGTGTCGGCGGGGACGATGCCGACGATCCGCCCGCGGTACATGACGGCGATCCGGTCGGCCAGGGCGTATATCTCGTCGAGCTCTGAGGAGATGATGAGGACGGCGGTGCCGGTGTCGCGCTCGGCGACAATGCGCTGGTGGACGAACTCGATGGAGCCGACGTCCAGGCCGCGGGTGGGTTGGGAGGCGACGAGGACCTTGAGGGGCCGGGACAGCTCGCGGGCGAGGATGGCCTTCTGCTGGTTGCCGCCCGAGAGGGTCGAGATGGCATCGTCGACGTCGGTGACGCGCACGTCGAACTCCTCGCGCATCCGGTGGGCGGCCTGGCGCACGCGGAGCGGCGACAGCGACGGCCCCCGACCCAGGGCGGGGTCGTCGTAGCGGTCCAGAACCATGTTCTCGGCAACGGAGAGCTCGGCGACCATGCCGTCGGTGGAGCGGTCCTCGGGAACGAAACCGAGTCCGGCCCGCAGCCGGCGGCGCACCCCGTGGCGGGTGACGTCGTGGCCGTCAAAGGCGATGGTGCCGGTGGTCGGCGAGCGCAGTCCGAGGATGACCTCGCTCAGCTCGGTCTGCCCGTTGCCCTGGACGCCCGCGATGGCGAGGATTTCGCCGGAGTGCACGTTCAGGTCGATGTCGTCGAGCAGGACGGCGCCGTCCTCGACGAGGCCGACGCCGCTCAAAGCGAGCGTTTCCCGTCCGGCTTCGGCCGGGGACTTGTCGATGGTGAGGGAGACGTCGCGGCCGACCATGAGGCCGGCGAGCTCGGCGGCCGGAGCGGTGGGCTCGGCGGTGCCCACGACACGGCCGCGGCGGATGACGGTGATGGTGTCGGCGACCTCTCGGATCTCTCGCAGCTTGTGGGTGATGAAGACGATCGAGGTTCCGGAGGCCTTGAGCTCGCGCATGATGGCGATGAGCTCATCGGTCTCCTGCGGGGTGAGCACGGCGGTGGGCTCGTCGAGGATGAGGACCTTGGCGTCGCGGGCGAGGGCCTTGATGATCTCCACGCGCTGCTGGACGCCCACGGGCAGGTCCTCGATGAGGGCGTTCGGGTCGACGTCGAAGCCGAAGCGACGGGAGATCTCGGTGACCTTGGCCGCGGCGGCACCGGCGTCGATGATTCCCAGCGGCCCGACCGGCTCGTATCCCAGGGCGACGGATTCGGCCACCGTGAAGACGGGAACGAGCATGAAGTGCTGGTGGACCATGCCAATGCCGGCGGCCACGGCGTCGCCCGGTCCGGAGAAGGTCACGGGCTCGTCGTCGATGAGGATCGCTCCGGCGTCGGGCCGGTAGAGGCCGTAGAGGACGTTCATGAGCGTGGACTTGCCGGCGCCGTTCTCTCCCAGGAGGGCGTGGATCTGGCCGGGCTCGATGATCAGGTCGATATGGTCGTTGGCCACGAGCGGCCCAAAGGCCTTCGTGATCCCGCGCAGCTCAAGCTTCACAACAGGCTCGCTTCCAGAGGACGAGGAGGGCGGTGGAGGCTCGGGGCGCTGGCCCCGGGCGGGCGTTCAGGAGGGGTCATAGGGGGTCGTGACATCGAGGCTTCCGGCGATGATCTGGGCGCGCAGCTCCTCGATGCGCGCCTTGACCGGCGCAGGCACCTGGGAGTCGAAGTCGTGGAAGGGGGCGACGGCCACCCCCTTGTTCTTTAGGGTTCCGATGTAGGGCTCGGCGGAGTATCTGCCTTCGGAGGCGTTCTTGACGGTGTCGTAGACCGAGTTGCCGATCTCCTTTACCACGGAGGTCATGATGATGTTGCCGTCGCCGGTGGAGGTGTAGCCGTCGGAGTCGACCCAGATGACGGCGTTGGCCCCGCCCGCGTCGTTCTTCTGCTTGATGGCGGACAGCGTGCCCTGGCCGACGGGCCCAGCTACGGGCATGACGATGTCGGCGCCCTGGGAGACGAATTGCTCGGTGATGGCCCTACCCTTGGCGGCGTCGGAGAAGTTGCCGACGAAGGATCCGCCCTTGCCGGTGGCGGTGTCCCAGCCCTTGACCTGGACGGCGGCACCGGTGTCCTCGTTGTACTTGGCCACACCCTTGGCGAAGCCGTCCATGAAGATCTGGACGGTGGGCAGGGGCTTGCCGCCGTAGGTGCCCACCACCCCGGTCCGGGAGGTACCGGCGGCGGCGTAGCCGGCCAGGTAGGCGGCCTCGGCCGTCTTGAACAAGAGGGGCTTGGCGTTGGGCAGGGTGGCGGGCTGTCCGTCAGCGCCGATGAAGGAGGCGTCGATGAGGGCGAACTGGATGTCGGGGTTGGTCTTGGCCGACTCGGTCAGGTCGGCGGCGATGTTGAAGCCGACGCCGATGACGAGCTTGCAGTTCTGCTGGATGAGCGCGTAGATGTTGGTGGCGTAGTCGGCCGAGCTCTCCGACTGCACCGCGATGGTCTTGACTCCGAGCTCCTTGCCGGCCCGGTCCAGGCCCTTCTTGCCGGACTCGTTGAAGGAGTGGTCGTCGAAGCCGCCCTCGTCGGAGAGCATGCAGGCAGTGAAGTCCTTGGCGCCCTCGAGGTTGCGCGTGGGCCGCTGCGCCGGTGGCGTCCCGCAGGCGGCCAGGGCCAGAGCCAGGGCCGCACCGAGCGTCATCGCGGAGCAGGCCTTCTTCATGGAAACCTCCCTGGTTCTCGCGTGCGACGGTGGACACAACCGCATGTCCAGGATAGGTGAAAACCCCGCATTCTCACACCGTGCGATCCACCGGGATCGGCTCGCAATCACCTAGGTTTCAGCGCAAGGGCCCGGCGCCGGAGGAGTCTCTTCTCCCGGCGCCGGGCCCCTCAGTGGCCTCAGGGCGCCAAGACCTGCTGGAACCGCTAGAGCAGGTCTTGGCGTCCAGCGGCTCGCAGGGCGTCCACGACTCCCTTGACGTCCTGGGCGCGCTCGGGCGTGGTGACCAGGAGAGCGTCGGGGGTATCCACGACCACGGCGCCCGGCACACCCAGCAGCACCACTGTGCGTGTGGACGTGGAGGCAATGAGAGCGCCATCGGAGCCGATCGCCTGGACCTCGGCCCCGGGGGCCTCAGCTGCTGAGTCGTCGACGCCGTCGAGCACGCAGGCACCGGCCGCAGGCCCCTGGTCTCGTGGGGCGACGAGTTCGGTCAGGGCGTCGAAGCCGCCGACGTCGTTCCACCCCATGGAGACCGGCACAGTGGCCACTCCTCCGGCGGCGGCCACCGGCTCGGCGATGGCGTGGTCGATGGCGATCTTCTCCAGGTCCGGCCAGCGCTCGGCCAGGATCTCCTCGCGCCCGGGGGTATCCCAGGCCGCGGCGATGGCCTCGATGCCGGCCGCCAACTGCGGCCTGAGGTCGGCCAGGTGGTCCAGGAGCACGCCCGCACGGACCACGAACATGCCGGCGTTCCAGCGGTAGTCGCCGGTGGCCAGGTAGGCGGCGGCGGTGTCGGCGTCGGGCTTCTCGGTGAAGCCCAGGACCTGGCGTCCGTCGGGAGCGCCGGGCACATCAGTGGGGTCGCCGGTGTGGATGTAGCCGAAGGCGGTCGAGGGCCCGGTGGCCTCGATCCCGATGGTGACCACCCAGCCCTGCTCGGCCAGCATGGCGGCCTGGCGCACGGCATCGGCGAAGGCGGCCCGGTCGGCCACCGTATGGTCGGCGGCGAAGGAGCCGACGACGGCGTCGAGCCCATGGCGGTGGGCGATGACGGCGGCAGCCAGACCGATGGCCGCCATGGAGTCGCGCGGAGAGGGTTCGGCCAGGAGATTCTCGCGCGGGATGCTCGGGAGCTGGTCGGCCACGGCGGCGATATGTGCGACGCCGGTGACGACCGTCGTCGTCGCGGCCAGCGGTGCCAGGCGCTCGACGGTGTCCTCAAGGAGGCTGTGGCCGGCCCCGGTGAGGTCGAGGAGGAACTTGGGGCGGTGACGGCGGCTGAGCGGCCACAGCCGGGTACCCGCGCCTCCGGCGGGGATGATGGCGTGGATGGCCGGGGCCGGGCCGGCGGTGGGACCGGAGGCCTCGGACCGCGCGGCGTGATCGGGCTTGCCAGGGTTACCAGAAGTGTCAGTCACCGCAACAGGCTAGCGCTCCTGCCGGCGCCTGCTCGTCAGATCGGGCCCGAGCCCGCCCTCCTCGGGTTCAGGAGACCGGCACCGGGGGGACGTAATCGGGATGCGCCGTCGGGTCGGCCTCGAGGCTGCCGGTAATGGACTGGCGGGGCCAGGCCAGGGTCTCAGGCACGGAGAGGGTGACGTAGTTGGGGCGCTCGCGGGCGTGGACCTCGTCGGGATGGCCGACGTCCCGGGGCAGGGGCGGGTTGGCCATCCAGGCGGCCATGAGCAGCACGATGCGGCTGGTCAGGTGCAGCCACAGGACTAGCACGGCGATAGCGGCGAAGGAGGCCAGGAGAGGGTTGCGCGACACCGAACCGACCGCGCCAGTCCCCACCTGGCGCAGCACGCCGAGCGCGAAGGCGCCCAGCATGCAGCCCAGTGCCAGATCGCGTCGGGGAGGGCGGACACCGCAGATGGTGATGAGGAGCGCCAGGATGCCGGTGTCGATGAGGAAGGAGATGAGGAGCGTCGCCAGCCACGCCCCGGTGCCGGTCAGCGACTCCGGCAGGCCCAGGGCTCGACCGACGTTGCCCGACAGCGTCGTTGTGACCACCGAGGCGACGGCGGTCACGAGCACCCCGGCCACCATGACGAGGAACCCGGTGATGTTCGCCAGTTGCCCGACCACCGGCCTCATCACGGGGTTGACCAGTCCGAACATGGCGCGCAGCGCGATCTTGAGAGTACCCATGAGGCTGATGACCGAGTAGATGAGCGCCCCTGCCGCCACCACCGATCCCAGATTGAAGGCCGAGCTGACAGACAGCTGGCTCACGGACACCAGCCCTTGGCCGTTGCCGGTGTCGATGACGCCGGGCAGCAGGGAGTTGATCGAGTCGACGACGGCCGCTCGGAAGGTGGGGCGGTTACCGAGCATCGCCATGAGCAGATTCATACCGATGACGAGCACCGCGAAGATCGAGAACATACCGGTGTAGGCGATCCCGCCAGCCATGAGCGCACCGCGCGCCGTGCCGTAGCGGGTCAGGGCACGACCGATCCGGGTGCGCCGCGCGGCCGCCAACAGGGCCCTGGCACGCCCGATCACACCGAAACCACGGGAGTCGTCTCGGGCGCCGAGGCAGCGGGCACGCCAGTGACCTCGCCGACTTCAGCCGTCTCAGCGACAGACACGAGAGAGCCCCCGAAGGCAAAGGCGGCGGCCACTTCCCAGGCCCCCTCGACGTCGGTCCGGCCGGGTTGGAGGGACCGCTCAAGGTGGCGGTAGAGGTGAAGCTTGGTGACGGTGAAGTCCATGACCAGCTCCGCCCCCTCCCTGGCAGCCAAGTCGAGGTCCTCATCGGCGACCTCGTGGGCCAGGGTCACGTGCGGGTGGAAGGGAAAGCTCAGCGAACGCGCCAGGGGGCCGCGGCGGTCACGGACCCGCATCTGGAGGCGGTCGCATTCCTGGGCGCCGCTGCGCAGGCCGAGGTAGACCACGGGGCTGACGGGGCGGAAGGTGCCGACCTGGTCAAGGCGCACATCGAAGGGCTGCGTCCCGGCGGCCACGTTGCGCAGGTGCCGCATGACCTCATCGAGCGAGTCAACGTCCACGGCCGTCGGTGGCAGCAGGGTGATGTGGGGCGGGACGACGTCGGCCATCGGGTCTCCCGCGGCCTCCCGCACCGCCCGCACCTGGGCGGCGTAGTGGGAGGGCAGAGCAATGGCCACACCGATGACGCACTGGTGCGCGTCTGGTGCGGGGATCTGCATGGCTCCTGAGCTCCTGCGGGACGGTTGACTGATAGGCGATCCTCATCGGGACGAGCGGACGCCCGAGGGTTACCTGGACACACTACCGCGCCGCACCGCCCACGTCCCAGCCGGGGGCGCCGCGCGAGCGGGGATAAGTCTGCCATGACCGACCGAATGGACGAAACGTGAACTACCACCACCCCTTCTGCGCGACTCTGCGCGACTCTGTGCGGGAACGTGCGGACATGGGTGTTTTCGACGACGAGGTCTGGCAGACTGGCCCCATGCAGCCCGGCCCCACAGCTTCCTCCGCCGTCGGTTCCTCCCGACCGGCCCCGATGCTCGCCCGCCAGCGCCAGGAGCACATTCTGGAGCGGGTGGCGGCCACTGGGGGCGTTCGCGTGGCCGATATCGTCGAGGAGCTGGGAATCTCGGAGATGACCGTGCGCCGCGACATCACCGAGCTCGTCACCCAGGGGCTGGTCGAGCGCGTCCACGGCGGTGCGGTGGCGGCCGGCCCCACCACCCTCGAGCCGCGCTTCACCGCCAAGTCCACCCTCCATCCGGACGCCAAGCGCCGCATCGGTCAGGCCGCGGCCGCCATGGTGCGCCCCGGGGACTCCTTGGCGCTGTCGGCCGGAACCACCACCCTGGCGCTCGCCCACGCCCTGACCGAGCTGGAGCACTTCCCCACCCTGACGGTCATCACGAACTCGCTGCCCGCCGCGCAGGTGCTCTTCGACGCCGCCGACGCCGCCCGTGCTGAGAACCGTGACGCCCCCACGGTGGTGATCACCGGGGGTGAGCGCACGCCGTCGAACGCTCTGGTGGGGCTGGTGGCCGTCGACGCGCTGCGCACGATGCGCGTCGAGTGGGTCTTCCTGGGCGCCCATGGCTTCACCCCCGAAGCCGGGCTCATGACCCCCAACCTGTTGGAGGCCTCCGCCAACCAGGCGCTTGTCGCCGCCGGGCGCACGGTGGTGGCCACACTGGACTCCTCCAAGTGGGGGGTCCTGGGGCTGCGGTCCTTCTGCGCCACCCGGGACATCGGTGTCCTGGTGACCGATGCTGAGCCCGACGCCGACACCGTGGCGGCCCTCCGGGAGGTCGGCACTCGGCTGACGATCGCCGCCTAACCCGCCCCCGCCCCTCGACAGTCCTCCATCCGCCAACCCGACATATCAGAACAACCAGCAACAGGAGACCACGATGACCAACGATGTTCCCGTCTTCGCCCCCGCCATGAGCCCTCAGGAGGGCGCCCGGGCGGCAACCGCCCTGTTCCGCGAGGTCTTCGAGGCCGAGCCCGACGGCGTGTGGTACGCCCCCGGACGCGTCAACATCATCGGCGAGCACACCGATTACAACGGCGGCCTGGCCCTGCCCATCGCCCTGCCCCACCGGGCGCACCTGGCGCTGCGGCGCCGCGACGACCGGATCGTGCGCCTGGTCTCCCCCCAGACCCGGGAGAAGGTCGATGTCATGGACCTCGACACGATCGGCCCCAAGGGGACCCCCGGCGAGGTGGCGCATTGGGCGGCCTACATCGCCGGCGTCGCCTGGGCACTGGAGCGCGACGGGTTCGAAAACCTGCCCGGTTTCGACGCCGCTCTGGTCTCCTGCGTACCCCTGGGTGGCGGGTTGTCCTCCTCCGCGGCCCTGGAGTGCTCGGCGGCCGTCGCCATCGACGAGGTCGCCGGCCTGGGACTGGCGGGCACGCCCGAGGAGCCTAATGACGCTGGACGGGCCCGACTGGTGACCAACTGCGTGCGCACGGAGAACGAGATGGCCGGGGCCCCCACCGGGGGCATGGACCAGTCGGCCTCTCTGCGCTGTCGCGAGGGCCACGCCCTGGAGCTGGACTGCCGCGACGGGTCGGTGGCTCACGTCCCCTTCGACCTGGCCGCCGAGGGCCTGGCGCTGCTGGTGATCGATACCAAGGCCAAGCACTCCCTGGACGATGGCCAGTACGGCGCCAGGCGGGCCGCCTGTGAGCGAGCCGCCCAGATCCTGGGCGTCGAGCTCCTGGCGGATATCTCAGCCGAGGAGCTGCCTGACGCCCTGGAGCGCCTGGCCGCCAGCGCCACCGGTCAGGGAACCGCGGACGCTGAGGAGCTGGTCAAGCGCACCCGGCACGTCGTCACCGAGATCGACCGCACCCGCAAGCTGGTGGAGCTCCTCCAGGACGGGCGTCCCCTGCGCGGTGAGAAGCTCGCTGCGGCGGGCGAGCTCATGGACGCCTCCCACGAGTCGCTGCGAGTGGACTACGAGTGCACCTGCCCCGAGCTGGATATGGCCGTGGAGGCGGCCCGCGCCGCCGGAGCCCATGGGGCGCGCATGACCGGCGGCGGCTTCGGAGGCTCGGCGATCGCCCTGGTGGATGGTGACGCCGTTCATGACGTGGCCGCTGCCGTGGCAGGGGCCTACGAGCGCGAGGGTTTCAATCCGCCGGCGTTCCTGGACGCGGTTCCCGCCGCCCCTGCCGGCCGGCTCGTCTGATCCGAGCGGTACCGCCGGCTCGCTTGCGCACCTGACGGTACTCGGCTGACGGTACTCAGCCCTCTCCAACCTCGGTTGGAGAGGGTTTTCAGCGATCATCCTGAGGGATGAGGTTGGGTGAAGCGCCCTTGACGTAGCCTCTGAACGTATTAACCCGGAACCCGGGCCCCGGGTTCCGATTCCATTGCCGTTATGGAGGACGCCGTGAAGCGCTTCGTCTGGCCCGCGATCAAAACCCTCATCGCGGTGATCGCCGCCGTCGCCCTGGTGAAGATCGCCTTTTTCCCCTCGCAGAACAACAGCGCAACCGCTGATATCTCCCCCGGCTACGCCGCCAACGTCAAGACCGTCGCCGTCACCACCGGCAACATCTCCAACACGGTCGAGGTCAAGGGCCGCATCGTCC
Source organism: Actinomyces johnsonii (assembly GCF_006546835.1). Classification (GTDB taxonomy): domain Bacteria; phylum Actinomycetota; class Actinomycetes; order Actinomycetales; family Actinomycetaceae; genus Actinomyces; species Actinomyces johnsonii. Next base: position 77,356 of record NZ_VICB01000001.1, read on the forward strand.
AGGACGCCACGGTCGAAGTCCAGGCCGACCTGGCCGGCGTGGTGGACTCCGTCGCCGTGGAGAAGGACGCTCAGGTCAATGCCGGGGAGCCGCTGCTCTACATCAAGCACTCCGAGCCCCAGAGCCCGGTGACCAAAACCGATGAGGAGGGCAACGTCACCCAGACGCCGGTCGCCGACAAGGTCACCTGGTCCACGATCTACGCGCCCGTCAGCGGCACCGTCACCCCCAAGGTCATCAGGCAGCAGGAGACCGGCGTCGGCGTGGTTGTCGCTACGATCGCGCCCTCGACCTACTCGGCCACCGGTACCGTCAGCGCCGCCCAGCAGTACCGACTCACCAACGCCCCCACCGCCGCGACCCTGACGCTGGAGGGCGGCCCGGCCCCCTTCCAGTGCAACAACTTGAAGGTCGGAACCAAATCCGCCACCTCCACGACCACCGGCGAGAACGGCTCGAAGACGACCACCTCCGGGGACGGCACCAGCGTGGAGATGCGCTGCTCGGTGCCCGGTGACCAGAAGGTCTTCGCTGGTATGGCGGCCACTATGAGCGTCGATGCCGGTAGTGCCTCCGATGCCCTCCTGGTGCCGGTCACCGCCGTGGAGGGCAAGGTCGGCTCGGGCTTTGTCTGGCTGGTCCCCGAGTCGGGCGACGCCTCTAAAGCGGTTAAGACCGCGGTGACCCTGGGAATCACGGACGGCACGAATATCCAGGTGACCGCCGGGCTCAAGGCGGACCAGAAGATTCTTCAGTTCGTGCCCAACAAGGACACGCAGCGCACCGGTACACCGGACACGTGCGAACAGGACAAGTCCGCCTGCTACGACTCCAACGGCAAGGAAATCCTGTGAGTGGGCTGCTGGAGCTGCAGGGCATCACCCGCACCTTCGCCGTTCCCGACTCCGCGCCGCTGGAGATCCTCACCGGCGTCAACCTGAGCGTCTCGCCCGGCGAGCACGTGGCCATCGTGGGGCGATCGGGAACCGGGAAGTCCACGCTGCTCAACATCCTGGGGCTCATCGACAAGCCGACGTCGGGCTCCTACACGCTGTCCGGCACCGACGCCTCTCGGCTCAGCGAGAGCCGCCGAGCCCATCTGCGGGGGAGGACCTTCGGTTTCGTCTTCCAGTCCTTCAACCTCATCCCGGGACTGAGCACCACCGAGAACGTGGCTGCCCCGCTCCTGTACGACGCGGGCAAGGCTTTCTGGACCCGCAGCGCGCGGGCCGCAGAGCTGCTGGAGGCCGTGGGCCTGGGGGACAAGGTGGGATCACCCATCGTGCGCCTCTCGGGCGGTGAGCAGCAGCGGGTGGCCATCGCCCGGGCCCTGTCCCGCCGTCCCAGCGTCATCCTGGCCGATGAGCCCACCGGCGCCCTCGATGTCGACACCGGCAACTCGGTGATGACGCTCTTGGAGCGCCAGTGCGCCGAGAACGGCGCTGCCCTCATCATCATCACCCACGACCTGGCCGTGGCCGGCCGCGCCCACACCCAGTACCGGCTCGATCACGGCGTCCTCACCCCGATCTCCGTCACGCGCCGGCAGGTCGGCAGCCTGGAGGAGTTCGGCGAGGTCGCCGTCCCTCCGGTATCCCCCTACCCGACCGCCCCCACTAGCCTTGAAGGAGCCTCATGAACGGCATTCTCACCGGATTCTTCGGCGCCATCGTCGAGGCCTGGGCCCAGCTGCGTATCGGCAAGCTGAGGGTCCTACTGTCCCTCGTCGGCGTTGCGGCGGCGGTGGCCGCCATGACCTTCGTCATCGCCCTGGGGCAGGTAACCGTCAGCGCCATCAACCAGGTGGGTGAGAAGTACTCCGGCCGGCAGGGCACGGTGACGATCAACGTCACCCCCACCGGCAAGGGCCTGAGTCAAGCCGTCCAGGCCGACGACGCCCCCGAGGCGAGCGCGAATGCGAGCGCCGGCAGCGGTGCGGGCGGAGCCGGCGGTAGCAGTGGGGGCTCCTCGGGTTCGGGCTCCTCGGGTTCAGGCTCCTCCGGGAGCTCGGCGGGCGGCTCGGGCGGATCGGGCGCAGGCACCACGTCCAGCGCCGCCACCTCCGCAAGGATCTCAGGGGCCATGAACAGCTTCGTCGAGCGCTACGACGTCACCTCCTGGGCGACGACCTACACCTCCAATGTTCGCTTCTCCTTCCCCGACGGCGCCCGGAACGTCTCCACCCAGACAGTGAGCCTGAGCTACGGGCTCCTGCACCACAAGACCGTGGCCCAGGGGCGCTGGTTCAGCGCCCAGGACGAGGACGACCTCTCCCCGAGCCTGGTCGTCACCCACGGGTTCCTCGAGCAGATGGGCATCAAGGAGTTCACCGGACCGATCACCATCACTTCCTTCTCCCCCGTGCAGACCTCTTTCACGATCGTCGGCGTGCTGGAGCCGGAGAACCTCGAACTCATCGGCTGCTCCGGCAATGCCGAACAGGACGCGAATCTGCCCTGCAAACAGCCCGTCAGCGCCTTCGCCCTCAACACCTCTTACGAGAACTGGCTACCCAAGGACGCCGATCGCCCCTCCCCCACGTTGGAGATCTGGGCCGGCAAGGGCGGCGCCAAGGAGATGGCAAGCCTGGCCAAGAAGGACCTGGACGCCCGCTTCGGCCAGGGGTCGACCCAGACCTCGGACAACCTCCAGGGCGGCAACGTGAACTCCAGCGCGGACACCTTCACCAAAGTGGTCACGGCCGCCGGCGTATTCGTCATGCTCCTGGGCGCCCTGAGCCTGGTGAACATCTCCCTGGTCACCGTACGCCAGCGCATCCACGAGATCGGGGTGCGACGATCCTTCGGAGCGACGAGCCGGCGCATCTTCTTCTCCATCATGCTGGAGTCTGTGGTAGCCACAGTGGTTGCAGGCATCGTCGGCATCGGGATCGCGATCGTGGGAATGCGCGTCATTCCGCTGGGCGCCGTCCTGGGCATCCCAGTGACCACGACCCCGCCCTTCCCCATGCTGGCGGCCGTCATCGGCCTCATCGCAGCCACCGTCGTCGGCGCGCTGGCCGGCATCGTCCCGGCGATCGTGGCCACCCGCATCCGGCCGATCGACGCGATCCGCTACTGACGATCCGTCGGGGGTCGGGAGCCTGGCTCCCGACCCCCGACCATTTGCGCTGAGCTATACTCAGAAATATTCGATGACGAGAGGGGCGTGGTCGGACCAGCGCGAGGCGTAGTCGGGCGCCCGGTCCACGGCCACGCTGCGGGCTCGCTCAGCCAGCGCCGGGGTGAGGACCTGGTAGTCGATCCTCCAACCGGTGTTGTTGTCGAAAGCCTTGCCGCGCTGGGACCACCACGTGTAGGGCCCCTGCTCCTCGTCCCCCACGAGGTGACGCGAGGCGTCCACCCAGCCGGAGGAGAACCAGCCCTCCAGGTGGGCTATCTCCTCGTCCATGACGCCGGCGATCTTGTTGTGGTTGGGCTTCCAGTTCTTGATGTCGCGCTCGGAGCGCACCACGTTGAGGTCCCCGGCCATGAGGACCTGGGGACCGCCGTCGCGGGCGGAGGCCAGCAGGTCGGCCATGCGGGCGTCGACGAGCTTAAGGTGGGCGTACTTCTGGTCCATCTTCTCGGTGCCGAGCTGGCCGGAGTGGAGGTAGGCGGAAATGACGGTGAGCCGATCGACGCCCTCGAGCCCGGTGAGCGTCAGGTCGGCCTCGAGCCAGCGGCCGGAGTCGACGTCGGGCTCCTCGGTTCCGGGGGCGGCCACGCCGTAACGCAGCTCCCCGAGGGCGGCCGGTCCGCCGTCGCGCACGGCGACGCCCACACCGGCGCGCCCCTTGATGCGGCACGGCCAGATAGCGGCCTCGTAGCCGGGCAGGAGGTCGGCCGCGATCTGCTCATCGGCGCGGACCTCCTGAAGCAGGAGGATGTCGGGTGCGGAGGCGGTGAGCCAGTCCCCCATGCCTTTGCGGGCGGCGGCACGGATGCCGTTGACATTGACGGTGGCGATGCGCATGGCGGCAAGACTACGCGGTCGGGCCCGAACCGGTCCCGCAGCCGACCTGCCGGTTCCCGCTCGGCGCTGAGCCTGAGACCATAGAGCCATGAGCGACGCCTCCGCGAGCGTGAGAACCGTCCACGTCCTGGTCCACGGTACTGTCCAGGGGGTGGGCTTCCGCTACCACTGCGCCTACACCGCCCAGGAACTGGGTGTGGTGGGCCAGGTCCGCAACCTGCCCGACGGCGACGTCGAGGTCATGGCCCAGGGCGAGGCCGACGCCGTGGCCCGTCTGATCTCGTGGCTGAAACGCGGCCCGCGGTGGGCCTCGGTGCGCACCGTCAGCGTCACCGACCTGCGCGCCGGATGCCTGGAGAGCCGCAGGTTCGAGATCACAGGATGACAGGAGCAGCCGTGAACGCCGATAACGATTCCAAGTCGCGCAGCGGGCGACGAGTCGCCTTCTGGATGATGTCCGTCATCCTCTCCGCCATCCTCCCCGTCCTGGCTCAGATACCCCTCCTATCCCGCTTCGCCACCGTCCTGTGGCTGGCCTCGATGCCGTTGTGCGTCCTGGGCTGTGCCATGACGGCCAAGGAAATCGCGGCGCACCGAGCCTCCGGGCAGGACCGGGACTGAGTTACTGACAGCCACCGGCGATCATCGACGGCCACCAACACTGGCGGGGCGGGTGAAGAGAGCTTCACCCGCCCCGCCAGGCCCTTGGAGGAACTTGACGTTGTCCGAGCCGTCAGTCGGCCTCGGAACCGGCCAGTCGACGACGGCGCAACATGAGCGCAACACCTCCGCCGGCCAGGAGCAGCAGGGCGACGACCCCCAGGAGGAGCGCCTGGGTACCGGTCAGGGGAAGACCGGCAACGGTGTTCCTGGCTCCCGTGGTGGGCGAGGCGGCGCCGTAGTCGGTGACGCCCGGCTTGCCCTGGCCGGGAGGAGTGGTCGAGCCGTTGCTGTTCGGCCCGTTCGTTCCGTTGTTGGCGCCGGGGATGTCGCAGGTGCCGGTCTTCGCGTTGCAGGGGTCGGTGATCTGCTTGTCGGTGAAGCCCAGGCCCTGGGTGCGCAGGAGGACGGTGGAGTCGAGCTGGCCGTCCTCGGCATCGGCGATGGCCACGCGCACGTGCACCGTCTGCCCCGGGGTGACGGCGGCCTGGCAGGGGAGGGCCGAGGTGTAGCCATTGAACTCCACCGGGATCTGGCCCGGCTTGTGGCCCGAGAAGTTGGCAGTGTAGTAATCCACGTTCGAGGACTCGTTGATGGTGGCCACGCTCACGGGCGTCTGGGTGCGGGGCACGTAGGCGCACTCGGTGCCGTTGATCTGGATGCTCAGCGGGTCCTGGTAGCCGCGGGACTGCCAGGAGGCGGGGGTGCCCTCGGTGGCACCGGCGTGCTCCTCGGAGCCGAGGCTGTAGTAGAGGACGGCATTGGAGCTGGTGGCGGTGACGTCGAACTCCAGGACGGCCTCGTCGTAGACGATAGTGGAGCCGGCCAGTTGCGCCAGACCCGCCGGGTCCTCGATCGCGCCGAAGTCACCGGTGGTGTCGAGGGCGTCGTTGGGGCCCAGAACCGCGGAGCGGGTGAAGTCGGTGTCAGAGTCGGCGGTGGGGTCGGGATCGATGAGGGACCCGGTGGACAAGGCGACACCCTCGGTGATGGCGTTGCCGTCACCCGGCAGTCCCTTGACGGTGCCGATCTGGACGTCCTTGCCGGAGACGGACGCGTTGGTCACGGTCGCGTTCGGACCGGCGACCATCTGGGCGAGGGACTGAGGGCTCACCGTGGAGGCGTCGCGCAGAGAGGTGGTGGACTGCCCCGCCGTGTTGGACATCGGAGCGGCCACCGCCGAGCCGGCCGCGCCTAGGGCGAGCGCAGCCAGGAAAGCGGTTGTTGGTGCGGTTAACCGTCGCAGACGGATGGGAAAAATACTCACAGGATCTCCGTTAGATACGGGGCCGCCCGACCTCGGGCGACCACCTGAACCGACAGGCATGGGAGACCGGGCAGCTCACGGAGAACGTTCTCAAGACTAACCGGCCAGTAAACATCAAGTCATGTGAGGTATGTCATCAAAACTACCGAAAGTCTCAACGATCCCTGGAAGAACAGGACATACGTCTTTGGTAGGAGGTGCAAACAATTTGCTACACGGTCCAAGGGCCCGCTCCCAACGTCCAGGTTCCCCTAAGGTATGCATCGGGAGATCGAACAACATCAGCTCACGGCGCACTAACATCCTCATTCCCTCATGAGTAAGGACAGTACGGACAATGACCGTGACACATACTTCGTTCCGCGCCCGTCGCAGACGACTGGCCGCGGCACTGGCACTCGGGCTCCTGGCGGCCGGAACCGGAACCACGGCGATCGCCGATGAGGCCCCCTCCCCCGAACCCAGCGCCTCCGCTACCGCCGAGGCCTCCCCCGAGGCGGTCGCCAACCAGAAGGCGGGGCAAGCCCCGGCCGATCAGGGTCAGGCGGATCAGGCCGGTCAGGCCGACCAGCAGGCCGGTCAGGCCGGTCAGGCCGACCAGCAGGCCGCTGGTGGAGCTGCCGCCCAGGACGCGAATGGCTTCAAAGCCGACAACCCCGGCTGGGCCAACGCCACCAAGCACACCGGTGCGGCCCACGGGGTCGAGGAGAACTACACGGCCAAGTGGACCCGCGCCGACGCCATGCAGATCCAACGGGTCTCCGACCCCAACGCGCCGTCGGGCACGAACTCGATGCCCGAGCAGTACACGATGCCGGAGATCTCCAACGGTTTCCCGGCCACGAGCGACGACGTGTGGGTGTGGGACACCTGGACCCTCACTGACGAGGCCGCCCACCAGATCTCCTACAACGGTTGGGAGATCGCCTTCTCCCTGGTCGCCGACCGGCATGCTGGCTATACCTTCGACGACCGCCACACCCACGCGCGTCTGGGCTTCTTCTACCGCAAGGCCGGCACGCAGACCTCCTCGGCCGACGGCGCGAACAGTTCCAACGGCGGCTGGGTCTACGGCGGGCATGTCTTCCCCGACGGCGCCTCCGGCTCTATCTTCGAAGATCAGAGCTTCTCCGCCCAGACCGAGTGGTCCGGTTCGGCCCGTCTCATGGAGGGCAACAAGATCCGCATGTTCTACACCTCGGTGGCGTTCTACAACAGCACCACCGGCGGCAGCGGGAACAACGACGGCGGCCAGGGCAACAACGGTTCCTCCAAGCCCTACGACCCGCGGATCGTGCAGTCCGAAGGACGCATCTACGCCGATGAGAACGGCGTGTGGCTCACCGGTTTCCGCACCCAGCACCAGCTGCTCGTCCCGGACGGCAAGTACTACCAGACCCGCGAGCAGAACCCGGGCGTGAACTTCCGCGACCCCTTCACCTTCCGCGACCAGAACAACCCCTCCGACCCCACCGAGTACATGGTCTTCGAGGGCAACTCGGCCTTCGTGCGCGAGCAGCAGTACGTCGACGCCGCGGCCAAGGCCGGCCAGAACACTACCCTGGCCACGTGCACCGAGGAGGATCTCGGCTATGAGAAGGGAGATCCCAAAGCGGAGACGGTCGAGTCGGTCAACCAGCGCGGCGGCCGCTACCAGCTGGCCAACGTGGGACTGGCCCGCGCCAAGAACAAGGCGATGACCCAATGGGAGTACCTGCCGCCGCTGCTGAGCGGCAACTGCGTCAACGACCAGACCGAGCGGCCCCAGATCTACTTCCAGGACGGCAAGTACTACCTGTTCACGATCTCGCACCGGGAGACCTACGCCGATGGCCTCCAGGGCCCCGAGGGCGTCTACGGGTTCGTGGGCGACGGGCTGCGAAGCGACTACAAGCCGCTCAATCAGAACACCGGTATCGCGCTGGGCAACCCGATCAACCTCAACTTCAACCCGGGTAAGCCCTACACGCCGGACTTCAACCAAAGCCCGTACACCTTCCAGTCCTACTCGCACTACGTGATGCCCGGTGGTCTGGTGGAGTCCTTCATCGACTCCATCGGCGGCAATAAGGATGGCAACCCGGTGCGTGGAGGCTCGCTGGCACCGACGGTGAAGATCAATATCTCCGGGGACACCACCGCGGTGGACCGCACCTACGGCACCAACGGGTTGGGAGGCTTCGCGGACATTCCCGCGGACCGGGCCCGCACCAACGGCGGCGACTCCCGGCCGCAGCACCTGAAGTAGGCGAGGCGGGCAGGGCACCGCTGCCCAGCATCGCCCAAAGATGATGGCGGGGCCGTCGGAGCAGATGTTCCGGCGGCCCCGTCTTATCGTCGTCCGACCTTGCCGCGGTGCTCCTACAGGACTGCCGACAGCGGGGTGAGGCTGCCCGAGGTGATAGTGGCCGTACCCGTGGCGCCCAGGACGATCTCCTGACAGCCGGGGTCGGTGAAGACCAGGAGGCTGCCGACTGTGGCGCCGTCGTCGACGAAGACCTCGAGACTGGAGCGGTCGAGGTAGAGGTGCAGGCGCACCGTGGAGCCGGTGGGGTGGTAGGCCACCTCGCGGCGCAGGGCGAAGTCGGTCCTGGTGCCCTCGTCCTTGCCGTCGACCTGCGTCAGCCCCCCGTCGGTGCGGTCTAGGTAGAGGGTTCCGGCCGAGATGTTGACGCCGACGCGCACCTCCTGAACCTTGCCGTCGATCTCTCCTCGGGCCAGGCCCAGCCAGGCCTCGGATGCCTTGGAGATGTCCAGGGTCAGGTCGATCTCGACCATGCGGCCCTTGCCCAGTTCCGTCATCGCGCCACCGGCGGTGTCGGTGGCCATGAGGCCGCTGAGGTCGGTGGCCTTGCCGCGCAGCGCGTCGAGCTCGGGGACGGGCTTCTGGACGAGGGTGCGCTTACCGTTCAGGGTCGTCAGGGACAGCTCACGCGGGATGCTCATCTCGCCGCGCCAGTCGCCGGTGGGAAGCGAGTAGGGGTAGTTCCAGTTGCCCAGCCAGGCCATCCACACGCGGCGGCCCTCGATGTGCTCGAAGCTCTGGGCGGCGTAGAAGTCCTGGCCGGCGTCGGTGAACCGGGTCTCGCGGTCCTCGGGGAAGAAGACGGAGCCGTCGAAGTCCCCGATGAAGTACTGGGCGGTGGAACCGGCCGTCTCCTCGTTGGCGCCCACCGAGAGGGTCATGACCCAGCGGGTGCGGCCATCGCTGGTGTCGGTCAGGGGGAAGAGGTCGGGGCACTCCCACACGGCGGCGTGCGAGCCGATGTCCTGGCCGAAGTCGCTGGCGTGGGTCCAGGTCTTGAGGTCCGTGGAGCGGTACAGGGAGACGTGATCTCCGGCCGAGACGATCATGACCCATGCCTTGGAGTCCTCGTGCCAGAAGACCTTGGGGTCGCGGAAGTCCTTGCGCCCGTCGTTGGGGATGACGGGGTTGCCGGAGAAGCGCTGCCAGGTGCGGCCCCGATCGGTGGAGTAAGCCAGGGACTGGGCCTCGCCGCCCTCGGTAGAGGTGTAGACGGCCACCATGCCGCCGCCCTTGACCAGGCTGGAGGTGTCGGCGCCGTCGACGACGCAGCTGCCGGACATGGCCAGGCCCTGCGAGTCGTGCTCCAGGGCCGTGCCCAGGCGCTTCCAGTGCACCATGTCCATGCTGACGGCGTGGCCCCACGTGCCGTCCTGCTGGTGGAAGAGGTGGTACTCGCCCTCGTGGAGGACTAGCCCGTTGGGGTCGGCGAGGTTCCCCTTGGCGGGGCTGTAGTGGTAGGCGGGGCGGTAGGCGGCCGAGGCCGGCGAGTCCTCAAAGTCTATGAAGGTGGGGATCGGGTCTTTGCAGCAGCGCGACTTTGAGAAGAGCGCCAGGAAGGTTACTCCTGCGATGAGGGCACCGTAGCCAGCCGCGCCAATGAGCAGGGTCCGACGCCGCAGGCCGGCCTTCTGAGGCTGCGGGTCCTGAGAGCCGGTCACGTCCGGCGCGTCCTGAGGTTCCGGCGGAACCGCATCCGGCTGAGTCGACTCGGATTCCCGGGAATTCGCGGAATCAGCCGACTCAGCCGGGTCGATGGGGTGGTGGGACTGGGAGGGATGGGCGCCGTGGGACTCGTCCGTCATGACCTCAAGGTTAATCGGCCGGTCAGGCGAGCGACGACGCTTCTAGAGCGAGCGCTCCGCGGTCTCGACCACGTTGGCCAGCAGCAGGGCGCGGGTCATGGGCCCCACGCCACCGGGGTTGGGCGAGAGCCAGGAGGCCACCTCGTCGACGCCGTCGGCGACGTCGCCGGCGATGCGGCCCTTGCCGGTGGCCGGGTCGACGACGCGCGAGACGCCCACGTCCAGGACGACGGCTCCGGGGGCCACCATTTCCGGGGTGATGATGCCGGGGCTGCCGGCCGCGGAGATGACGACGTCGGCCCGGCGCACGTGGTCGGCCAGGTCCGTAGTGCCGGTGTGGCAGATGTCGACGGTGGCGTTAACGTCCTTGCGCCCCAGGAGCAGGCCGATAGAGCGTCCCACCGTGACGCCGCGGCCGACGACGCACACGTTGCGGCCGGCCAGGTCGATGCCGTGGCGCTCCATGAGCTCGATGCAGCCGCGCGGCGTGCAGGGCAGGGGCGAGTCGATGGGGCCCGAGGCCCGCAGCACCAGGCGCCCCAGGTTGGTGGGGTGCAGGCCGTCGGCGTCCTTGGCCGGGTCAACGCGCTCCAGGATGGCGTTGGTGTCCACGTCCGCCGGCAGCGGGAGCTGGACGATGTAGCCGGTGCAGGCGTCATCCGCATTGAGGCGGTCGACGGCGGCCTCCACCTCGGCCTGGGTGGCGGTGGCCGGCAGGTCCTCGCGGATGGAGAGGATGCCGACCTCGGCGCAGTCGGTGTGCTTGCCGGCGACGTACTTGACGCTGCCGGGGTCCTCCCCCACCAGGACCGTGCCCAGGCCGGGGGTGACGCCGCGCTCGCGCAGCGCCGCGACTCGCTCGGCGAGCTCGGCCTTGAGGGCTGCGGCCGTGGCCTTGCCATCCAGGACCCGGGCGGGCCCGTCCCAGGGGGCCCTCACTGGGCCAGCCCCGGGTAGAGGGGGAAGGCGTCGGTCAGGGCGCGCACACGGCCGCGCAGGGCGGCCAGGGTCTCGTCGTCGGCGGTGCCGGCGGCTCCGTGGATGAGGGTGGTGGCAATGATGTCGGCGACCTCGGTGAACTCGGCGTCACCGAAGCCGCGGGTGGCCAGGGCGGGGGTGCCGATGCGCAGACCGGAGGTCACGCGCGGGGGGCGCGGGTCGAAGGGGACAGCGTTGCGGTTGACCGTGATGCCAGCGGTGTGAAGGAGGTCCTCGGCCTGCTGGCCGTCCAGGGAGGAGTCGCGCAGGTCGACCAGCACCAGGTGGACGTCGGTGCCGCCGGTAACGAGGCTGACGCCGGCGGCGCGCACGTCGTCGGCCCCCAGGCGCTCGGCGATGATGGCGGCGCCGCGCACGGTGCGCTCCTGGCGCTCGCGGAACTCCTCAGTGCCGGCGATCTTCATGGCCACGGCCTTGGCGGCGATGACGTGCATGAGGGGGCCGCCCTGCTGGCCGGGGAAGACGGCCGAGTTGAGCTTCTTGCCCCACTGCTCGGCGCGGCTGGACAGGAGCATGCCGGAGCGGGGGCCGCCCAGGGTCTTGTGAACGGTGGTGGACACGACGTCGGCGTGCGGGACGGGGTTGGGGTGCAGGCCGGCGGCCACCAGCCCGGCGAAGTGGGCCATGTCCACCCACAGAGCGGCGCCGACCTCGTCGGCGATGGCGCGGAAGGCGGCGAAGTCGAGGTGGCGGGGGTAGGCCGACCATCCGGCGATGATGACCGTGGGGCGCTCGCGCAGGGCGGCTTCGCGCACCTGGTCCATCTCGATGCGCATGGTGGTCTCGTCGACGCCGTAGGCGGTGGCGTTGTAGTTCTTGCCGGAGAAGTTGATCTTCATGCCGTGGGTGAGGTGGCCGCCGTGGGCCAGGGACAGGCCCAGGAGGGTGTCGCCGGGGGTGGCCAGGGCGTGGAGGACGGCGGCGTTGGCCTGGGCCCCGGAGTGGGGCTGGACGTTGGCCCACTCGGCGTCAAAGACGGCCTTGGCGCGCTCGATGGCCAGGGACTCGGCGACGTCGACGACCTCGCAGCCGCCGTAATAGCGGCGCCCGGGGTAGCCCTCGGCGTACTTGTTGGTCAGGACCGAGCCCTGACACTCCAGGACGGCCCGGGGAACGAAGTTCTCCGAGGCGATCATCTCCAGGGTCTCGCGCTGGCGGGCGAGCTCGCCGGTGAGGACCTCGGCGATGTCCGGGTCGAGCTCGGCCAGGGGCTGGTTCAGGGACGGGGTGACGGCTTGCGCGGTCATGTCTCTCCTCGGGTGTGGGGCGCACGCTGTGCCGTGGCAGGCGGCCGTGCGCGCGCTGGTAGGCGATCCGCGGCCCAGGCGGGCGACCCCGGAGTCGTGTTCGTGCCGCTCCCCGGTGGTGATCCACCCGGCGCCAGTCGCGACGGACATAGCCTAACGCGTCGGGTCCGCTGGGCACCTCGTGCGGCTGCGTACGTCTGCGTGTGTCCATGCGCGCCTGAGCACTCGGACGGTCTCACTCCTCCTGGCCGAACCAATCGCCCAGGCCGTCGTCGGCGCCGATCCAGGCCAGGGCCTGGGCCATTTCCTCGGGGCGCAGGAGGATCCGGCCGAAGGCGCGGCGCACCTGCTCGCGCATGCGCTCATCGCCGATGCCGGTGACCACGAGGTGGCAGCGGGGCTCACCGGAGGCGCGAGCGGCGGTGCCGTCGGCAGGGGCGACCGGCACATCGGCCCAGGTTCCAGCATCGCCGACGCTGAGGGCACCTCCGGCGACCTCCCAGGTGCAGACCCGGCCGGGACGGCTGGGCAGCCAGAAGCAGCCGCGAGCGCATAGGCCCTGGCCGGCGAGGTCGACGACGAGGGCGCGCAGGCGCCCGGGGTGGAAGGGCAGGGCAGCGCTGAGGTCGAGGGTCCACACGCCGTGGTCGTCGGGGCCGCCCCAGGCGCTGGTGGTAGCGGGATGGATGCGACTCAGGGAGGCCGAGGCGTCGTGGGAGAGGCCGGTGAGGGTCTCCAGGAGGGGCGCGTCGAGCCCGGGGAGTAGCAGCGCGTCGTGGGGGCGCAGGTGCTCGATGAGGTCGGCCCCGGCGGGATCCTCGTCGCGTCCCAGGGCCAGGACGACGTCGGCGTAGCCGAGGTTGGCCAGGTGCACGGCGCCCGTGCAGCGGCAGTCGCCGGGGAAGGCGGCCAGCAGGCGGTGCTCGAGGAGCTCGTCCAAGGCGGTGGTGGCGTCCAGGACATGGGCGGCCCCGGCCAGTCTCACACCGGTGCCGGCGAGGTCCTCGGCTAGGCGGGGCAGGAGGTGGGCGAGTTCGACGGCCGCTGGCAGGAGGATGACGGTGGTGCCGCCCGGGTCCTGGGCGGCACGGTCCTCGGCGACGGCGACCAGGACCTCGCGCAGTGAGCAGGTGGGGCAGGTGAAGGGCATGGGGACGTCGAGGCGCACCGGGTCGTCGTCGAAGCCGTCGGCCGAGCTGTGGCTGACGAGGCAGACCAGATCGCCGCTGTCGTCACCGACGTCGCAGCCCTCCTCGTCCTCGTCGCCGCCATCTTCCTCGTCGAAGTGGAAGCCGGCGCGGATGACGACGGCGTCCTGGCCGGCCAGGGAGAGGTCGACCAGGTCCAGCAGGGCAGGGTCGACGGCGCCGATGAGGGACAGGGCGTGCCGGCCATCGGCATCAGTCCGGGTACCGGGGAGAGCGAAGAGGTCATCCGAGGGATCGGTCACGAGGTCCTCCAGCAGAGTTGACGACACTGAGAATCATTCTTATATCATGCTCGTCATGACAACCTACTGCCAAGTCACGGGAGCCCGGCCGGTCTTCGGCCGCTCCGTCTCCCACTCGCACCGGCGCACACCGCGGCGCTGGGACCCCAATCTGCAGCGCAAGCGCTACTGGGTGCCGTCGCTGGGGCGCACCGTGCGTCTGACGGTATCCGCCAAGGGCATCCGCACGATCGACAAGCTGGGCATCGACGTCGTCGTGGCCCAAATGCTGGCCCGAGGGGAGAAGCTGTCATGAGCGGCGCCAAAGGGAAGGACCTGCGGCCGATCATCAAGATGGTCTCCACCGCGGGCACAGGGCACACCTACGTCACCCGCAAGAACCGCCGCAACACCCCCGACCGGCTGGTACTGCGCAAGTTCGACCCGGTGGTGCGCCGGCACGTGGAGTACAAGGAGTCGCGCTGATGGCCAAGAAGTCCAAGATCGCCGCCGAGCTGCGGCGCCGGGAGGTGGTGGCCCGCTACGCCGAGCGCCGGGCCGAACTCAAGCGGGCCTCAGTGAACCCCCACCTGAGCCAGGCCGAGCGCGACGAGGCGATGGCGGCACTGCACGCGCTGCCCCGGGACGCCTCCCCCACCCGCCTGCGCCGCCGCGACGCGGTCGATGGGCGCCCGCGCGGGCACCTGCGCGTCACCGGAACCTCCCGGGTGCGCTTCCGCCAGATGGCGCTGCGCGGCGAGCTGCCGGGCATCGTCAAGTCCTCCTGGTAGCCGGGCGGGCTCAGCCACGGAGCCCGCGATCGCCAGGCGGCGAGGCCCGCCGCGGCCACCCATTCTCACAGCACCCACCAATACCGACCACCCCAATCACCCATATCCGAGGAGCTCTCATGCGCCCGGGGATCCACCCCAGCTACCAGCCCATCGTCTTTCGCGATAAGTCGGCCGGCTTCGCCTTCCTGACCCGTTCGACTCTGACGTCGTCGGAGACCATCGAGTGGGAGGACGGCAACACCTACCCGGTCTACGACGTCGATGTCTCTAGCGCCTCGCACCCGTTCTGGACCGGCCAGGGCCGCATCCTGGACACGGCCGGTCGGGTGGAGAAGTTCGAGCGCCGCTACGGCAAGCGGACGCGCTAGTCGCGCAGGCAGGCCCCACGCCCGGACATCGCAGTACAGGAAGAGAGAGTTAAGGAGTCACTCATGAAGGTTCGCGCCTCGATCCGGTCCCTGGCCAAGCAGCCGGGCTCCAAGGTGGTCCGACGCCGCGGTCACACCTACGTCATCAACAAGAAGAATCCCCGCCTCAAGGCCCGTCAGGGCTGATCGGTCGAGGCCAGTACCCCCACCGGGCCGGGATGCGCAGCAGCGCGCATCCCGGCCCTTCCTTTCCTCAGTATCGACGCCGGTCGACAAAGAATGCCCAGTACTTCAACCGTAAGCACCACATTCCCGCAATGAAGCGGAAAACCGAGGAGGAGAACACTCCCCCACGCTGTCACCGATCGACCGGAAATATTCATGTAACACGCAAGGCATTGCCTATAAGCGTTCGTCACACGCGGACAAGCTCGCGCTTATGCGCCCGCTCCGAACCGTCTCTGGGAGAAGCCCGATGCACCTCACTCCTCGTGAGCAGGAGAAGCTACTCATCGTCGTCGCCGCAGACCTGGCACGAAGACGCAAGGACAGAGGGATCCGGCTCAACCACCCCGAGGCAGTCGCCTACATCACCGCTGAGATCCTCGAAGGAGCCCGAGAGGGGCGCACCGTCTCCGACCTCATGGCCTATGGCACCACCCTGCTGACCCGCGAGGACGTCATGGAGGGGGTCCCCGAGATGATCCGCGCGGTCCAGGTGGAGGCGACCTTCCCCGACGGGACCAAGCTCGTCTCCGTCCACGACCCGATTCGCAGGAGGCTGTCATGATCCCGGGCATGTACCGGCTCGCGAGCGGCACCATCACCATCAACGAGGACCGCCCCACCGTCGACCTCGACGTCCTCAACACCGGGGACCGCCCCATTCAGGTCGGCTCGCACTTCCATTTCGCCGAGGTCAACTCCGCGCTGTCCTTCGACCGGCAGGCCGCTCGCGGTTTCCGCCTCGATATTCCCGCCGGAACCGCCGTTCGCTTCGAGCCGGGCGACTCCAGGCCAGTCCACCTGGTGGCACTGGCCGGAGCGCGGAGGGTCTTCGGGCTGGCAGGCAAGACGAACGGACCCATCCAGGGCTGAGAGCACAGGAGCACACCATGAGCAAGGAACTCAGCCGTCGGGAGCATGCTGCCCTGTACGGCCCCACCACCGGGGACGCCGTCCGTCTGGCCGACACCGACCTCTTCGCCCAGATCGAGTGGGACCTGACCCATCGTGGCGACGAGGCCGTCTTCGGAGGCGGCAAGGTCATCCGCGACGGCATGGGCCACAATGGCCAGCGCACGCGAGACGAGGGCATTCCCGACACCGTCATCACCAATGCGATCATCATCGACTACACCGGCGTCTACAAGGCCGACGTCGCCATCCGCGACGGCGTCATCAGCGCCATCGGCGCCGCAGGCAACCCGGACATCATGGACGACATCGATATCGTCATCGGCACATCCACGGAGGTGATCGCCGGGGAGCACCGCATCCTGACGGCCGGAGGCATCGACTCTCACATTCACTTCATCTCCCCCACCCAGGTCGCCACCGCCCTGGCCTCAGGTGTGACCACCATGATCGGAGGGGGGACGGGCCCCGCCGATGGCACCAACGCCACCACGATCACGCCCGGGGCCTGGAACCTGGCCCGCATGCTCCAGGCCGTCGAGGACTTCCCGATGAATATCGGTCTGCTGGCCAAGGGCCACGCCTCCGCCCGGGAGCCGCTGGCCGAGCAGCTGCGCGCCGGAGCGGTCGGCTTCAAGATCCACGAGGATTGGGGCGCCACACACGCGGTCATCGACGAGGCGCTCAAGGTCGCCGACGAGTTCGACGTGCAGGTCGCCATCCACACCGACACGCTCAACGAGTGCGGTTTCGTGGAGGACACCCGCCGCGCCATCGGCGGACGGGTCATTCACACCTTCCACACCGAGGGCGCGGGCGGCGGCCATGCACCGGACATCATCACCCTGGCACAGGACCCCAACATCCTGCCGTCCTCGACCAATCCGACACTGCCCTTCACACGCAACACCGCCGAGGAGCACCTCGACATGCTCATGGTGTGCCACCACCTCAACCCCGCCATCCCGGAGGACGTCGCCTTCGCGGACTCGCGCATCCGCCCGGAGACGATCGCTGCCGAGGACGTTCTGCACGACCTGGGCGTGTTCTCCATGACGTCGTCGGACTCCCAGGCCATGGGGCGCGTCGGTGAGGTCGTCATCCGCACCTGGCAGGTGGCCGACCAGATGAAGAAGGCGCGCGGCAAGCTCGCCGGGGACCCGGAGGGCGGCGACAACCTGCGCATCAAGCGCTACGTGTCGAAGTACACGATCAACCCAGCCCGCACCAACGGGATCGCCGAGGTCGTGGGCAGCGTGGAGGTGGGCAAGTGGGCGGACCTGGTGCTGTGGGATCCCGCCTTCTTCGGGGTCAAACCGAACCTGGTCCTCAAGGGAGGCCAGATCGCCTCGGCGGTCATGGGGGACGCCAACGCCTCGATCCCCACCCCCGAGCCCACACTCATGCGCCCCATGTTCGGCGGCTACGGGGCGGCACCGGCGTCGAACTCGATCACCTTCATGTCCCAGGCCGCCATCGAGGCAGGAGTGCCCCAGAGCCTGGGGCTGCGCAAGAAGATCCGTCCGGCCCGCGGGGTCAGGCGGCTGACGAAGGCGGACATGGCCTTCAACGACGCCACTCCGGCGCTCACCGTCGATCCCGAGACCTACGAGGTCAGGGTCGACGGCGAGAAGGTCACCTGCGAGCCCGCCGAGGTCCTCGCCTTGGCCCAGCGCTACTTCCTGTTCTGACCCCTCATCCTGGAGCCTTCATGATTATCGAGTCCATCGCAGGCAATATCCACGATTTCTCCCCCGAGGATCTCGAGGGCGTGCACGTCGAGAGTGTGATCCTCCCTCTGGCCGCCCTTACTAAACGCATCCAGCGAGTGCGCTCGGACCACGGCACCGAGCTCGGCATCCGGCTCGCACCGGGAGCGCCGGACCTGCGCGAGGGAGACATTCTGCTTCGCAACGAACGCGGAATCGTCGTCGTGCGCCTGGAGCCCACCGATGTCCTCGTCATCGCGCCCGCCACGGTGCGCGAGATGGGGGTCGTCGCCCACAACCTGGGCAACCGGCACCTGCCTGCCCAGTTCTTCGGACCGGATGACCCCTTCCCGGGGCTTGAGGGACATGACGGCGTCATGGTCATCCAGTACGACCACACCGCCGAGCATTACCTGGAGCACCTGGGGGTGCGCCATGCGCGGATGGAGCGGTCCATGCCCGTCCCCTTCCGCCATGCCGAGCACACTCACTGACCCCTGCGCCTCGGAGTGGGGCGAGCCCGCGCGCTGGCAGCTCCCGCTGGCCCAGCTGTGCGACTCCGCACTGCCCACGGGCGCCTTCTCCCACTCCTTCGGGCTGGAAACCTATATCTGCGACGGCATCGTCGACGGCGAAGCATCCTTCGCGACCTGGTTGCGCGCGCTCGTGTCCACCCAGCTGACCTTCTCCGAGGGACTGGGGCTGCGGCTGGCCTTCGAGGCGGTGGCGGCGGACGACTGGGAGGCGATCGCCCGCCTCGACGACCTCCTCGTGGCTCAGGCGGTGCCGATCCAGGTGCGCCGTGCCGGGGTGACGATGGGGCGGCGTCTGCTCACCATCGCTCGCCTGGCCCTGGAAGGCACCGACGGCGACAGGCTGCTGAGCCGCTACACGGCACTCGTGGACACGGAAGGCTGCTGCGCCCACCCCGCCATCGTGCTGGCGATCGCCGGCTACGCGCTCACGGCACCACCGGCGGCGGTCACGGCGGCGTACCTCCAGTCCAGTGTGATCTCACTGACGCAGAACGCCGTACGAGCCATCCCCCTGGGGCAGGACGCCGGTCAGCGCGCCATCGCCTCGGTACGCGACGACGTCCGCGCCGCGGTCAGGCGGATCGGGACTCTTGACGAGATGGATCTGGGGGCCGCCGCGCCCGGGATCGAGATCAGCCAGATGCGGCACGAGCGCCAGCGCGCCCGCATGTTCATGTCCTGAAGAACTACTAAGGAGAAACTCATGACAGCAACAGCCAGCCGGACTCTCGCTGATAGTCCCGGAAAGCAGGCCGCCCGTTCCCAGCATCCCGGTCCGATTCGTATCGGGGTGGGCGGCCCGGTGGGGGCGGGTAAGACCCAGCTCATCGAGCGGGTCACCCGGGCCCTGAGCCGGGAGATCTCCATGGCCGCCGTCACCAATGACATCTACACGATCGAGGACGCCAAAATCCTCGCCGCTCAGGGGATCCTGCCGGTGGACCGCATCGTCGGGCTGGAGACCGGGGGCTGCCCGCACACCGCCATCCGCGAGGACACCTCCATGAACGAGGCGGCGATCGCCGAGCTGGTCGAGCGCCACCCCGACCTGGAGGTGGTGTTCGTGGAGTCGGGAGGCGACAACCTCTCGGCCACCTTCTCCCCCGAGCTCGTCGACTTCTCCATCTATATCATCGACGTGGCCCAGGGCGAGAAGATTCCTCGCAAGGCCGGTCAGGGGATGATCAAGTCCGACCTGTTCGTCATCAACAAGACGGACCTGGCTCCTCACGTCGGCGCCGATCTGGCGGTCATGGAGGCCGATTCCAAGGTGTTCCGGGGTGACAGGCCCTTCTGCTTCACCAATCTCAAAACCGATGAGGGCCTGGATCACGTCATCGAGTGGCTCCGCCACGACGTGCTCATGACGGATCTGGAGTCGTGAGCACCACCGGCGAACTGCATCTGCGGATCGCTCGGGACGGGGACCGGAGTATCGCCGTGGACCAGTACCACAGGGGAGCACTGAAGGTATTCCGCCCTCTGTACCTCGATGAGACCGGACAGGTGACCTACTACGCGGTCAATCCAGGGGGCGGGTACCTGGACGGCGACTTCTACCTCACCGAGATCGAGGTCGAGGAGGGGGCTTCAGCGCTGCTGACCACCCAAGCGGCCACGAAGATCTACCGCACCCCCACCTGCCCGGTCCACCAGCACACCCGGGTGAGCCTGGCTCCGGGAGCCGTACTCGAGCTCGTTCCCGACCAGGTCATCGCCTACAGGGAGTCCTCCTACCTGCAGACCGCCCTCGTCGAGATGGATCCGACGGCAACCTTCATGTCCTTGGAGGTCCTCACCCCCGGTTGGGCCCCGGACGGTTCGGCCTTCGGGTATGACTCCGTACGGGTGCGCACCGATATCCGTATCGGCGGCCGGTGCGCCGTCGTCGACAGCCTGCGCCTGGTCCCCGGCGAAACCGGCATGGCGGGCCTGGGAACTCTGGAGGGGTACAGCCACCTGGCCTCCTTCATGGTCGTCGACGCCCGCGTCGATGCCGCGCTCGTCGCCGAGGTCGGCGAGCTGCTCGAGGCCGATGACGTGCGCGCCGGAGTGACGCAGGTGCCGGGTCCCGGACTCGTTGCCCGGGTGCTGGGTGACGACACGACCCGGCTGACCGGTCTCATGCTCGACATCAACGAGCTCGTGCGCGGCCGGTGGTTCGGCGCGCCGAGGCTCGACCTGCGCAAGTACTAGTGACGGCCCGCTCGCCTCGGCAGCGGGCATCTCCCGAATCTCCATCGATCGGAGCCCCCCATGCCTGAATCATCTGCTCATCAACCCCACCACCCGATTCCCAGGCCGGACACCGCGGCCGTCCCATCGATCGTCTCGGTCGGCGTGAGCGCGCTCGGGCGCGGGGTCGGGCAGATCTTCCTCCAGCCCCATGCGCTCACCGGAGTGCTCATCGTGGCCGGCATCGCCGTCTACTCACCACTCATGGCCCTCCAAGTGGTCCTCGGGACGACGGTGTCGACGGTGGCGGCACGGCTGCTGGACCTGCAAATCACCGATGGACTCCAGGGCTACAACGGGGCGCTGGTGGGAGCGGCGGCCTGGGCCGCTATGGGCGTTTTCTGGCCGGCGACGCTGCTCACCGTGGTCGGGGCGGCGGCGTGTCCCGCGGTCCACCGCGCTCTGGAGCGCGTTCTCGCCCCGGTCGGGCTCCCGGCGCTCACGGCTCCCTTCTGCATCGTCTCCGGCCTACTGACCGCTCTGCTCAGGGCGATCGACGCGCCGATGGTGCCCGATCCGGCACCGGTCAGCGGGTCGACGGCGTGGCTGGTCCCGGAGGCGGTGCTGACGGGAGAGTCCCAGGTGGTGCTCGTCGACTCCTGGGTCGGCGGTGCGCTGATCCTGGCCGGGCTGTTCATCGCCAGTTGGAGAGTAGGAACGGCAGCGCTGCTGGGTAGCGTCGTCGGAACGGCGGCAACGCTGGCACTCGTTCCCGCCGGTCAGGCGGCGCACGGTCTGGGCGGGTACTCTCCGTGCCTGACGGCGATCGCGATCGGCGTCGTCCTCCTGCCTCCCGGGAGGCGGGCCTGGGTGCTGGCGGTCGCGGGATCAGTGCTGACCGTCGTCGTGGACCGAGTTTTCACGGAGATCCCGGTGCCGACCTACACCTGGCCCTTCATCGTGACCACCTGGCTAGTGCTCGCCGTCGTCAAGTGGCGCGAGCGCCGATTAGGCTGAGTCCATGGCTCACTCCACGGCGCAACCCGATTCTGCTGCCCACCTGGTCCTGTCCCTGTCCTGCCCTGACCGTCCGGGCATCGTCCACGCGGTCACCGGTACGCTGGCGCGCCGCGGCGGGAACATCACCGAGTCCAAGCAATTCGGGGACTCCTCCACCGGTCTGTTCTTCATGCGGGTCCAGGTGCTGACCACCGTGCCGCGCGAGGAGCTGGAGAAGGACCTGGCCGAGCTGGCCGGGGATTACGAGATGGAGTGGAGCCTCGATGAGGTGGGGCGCGCCATGCGCACCCTCATTATGGTCTCCAAGGAGGGGCACTGCCTGACCGACCTGCTCTTCCGGGAGCGCAGCCAGGGGCTGCCGGTCGACGTCGTCGGCGTGGTGGGCAACCACGAGACGCTGCGGGACGTCGCCGAGTTCTACGGGGTGCCCTTCCACCACATTCCGGTCACCAAGGAGACCAAGGAGGCCGCCGAGGCAGAACTGCTGGGGCTGGTGGACTCCCTCGACGTCGAGCTGGTGGTGCTGGCCCGCTACATGCAGATCCTCTCCCCTGCCCTGTGCGAGCGGCTGCGCGGGGGCGTCATCAACATCCACCACTCGTTCCTGCCGTCCTTCAAGGGGGCGCGCCCCTACGCCCAGGCGCACGAGCGCGGGGTCAAGCTCATCGGGGCGACGGCGCACTACGTGACGGCGGACCTGGATGAGGGTCCGATCATCGAGCAGGACGTGACGCGGGCCGGCCACGAGGACTCGGTGGCCACGCTGCAGGCCAAGGGCCAGGATGTCGAGCGCCGGGTACTGGCTCAGGCAGTGCGCTGGCACACCGAGCACCGGGTGCTGCTCAACGGGCACCGCACCGTCGTCTTCTCCTGAACGCACTGCCGGCCCCGCTGCCCGTATGCCGGGACGGCGACCCCACCACCTGTTCTTAAGTCGCCGCGCGTTCTTCACCGAACCGGCATAGTGCCCCCGGGCGCCACAGCCGCTGCACCTGAGCCCTTGACGGCTGGTTGTCCACACCCGGAACCACGTCCCATGACAAGACCGCCTACTGACGGGCCACCATTGCTTCGGGCTAGGTGATGGGGCCCGTGGGGCGCCTGTTTCAGTTGCGTGATGGCTGCTGGATTCCTGCGAGGTCAGGGGCGCCGATCCACCCGTGGTGGGCGCTTCGGCGATAGTGCCCCGGGGGTTTTCCACAGGGCCGTGTCAAAGTCTGGCGGTCGGGGCGTGTGTGCAGGTAATGTCAATACACCGCTCGGACGGGCACTGCTGCCCATCCCGGTGGTGTGAGGAGTTGTTTCGGTGGCGAGGAGGCTATCGGTGATGAGCACGTCCCTACGATCCCCAAATCCTGCGCACTCGAGGCGATCCGCAGTCGAGTGCGGCCGGTCCGGTTCTCGTCTGGGGCGCCGTCGGGCGGCCGCCGGTTTGGCGGTGGTGTGCGTTCTTGCCTTGGGGGCGGCGGGCTGTGCGCTGAAGGACGCGCGGGCGGAGGCCAGTGCCAGCGCCAGTACCAGTGCGTCTGCGGCCGTCGCCCGGGCCGAGAAGGGCCTCGCCGAGGCCAACGCATCGGCGACCGCCTCCCGAGAAGCCGCCCTGACCCCCGAACTCAAGGCCCAGCGCGACACCGCCCTGGCCGAACCCGCACCCGCCAAGAACCCACAGGTCAGCGAGGAGACCTCCGAGGGCGCAGTCGCAAGCGTCTACTACTTCCTCGACCTCTACCGCTACGCCTTCATGACCGGCGACACCACCGAACTCGCAGCCATGAGCGAAGACCAGTGCCAATTCTGTCAATCTGCAATTGATCGGGCAACCAAGCTTCACGCGACAGGAGGATGGATAGATAAGTGGGACCAAAGCATTGTAGATGCCACATACTACGAAAAACTAGACGGATATAATTACAATCGAATCAAAATCGTCATCAACTACGGACAAATGACCTCTCATCCCGGAGATGGCACACCCTCGAAAACTTCTGACACGGATGACGGAAGAGTTCTTAATTTCGGAGTTAGGTATATCAACGGACGTTGGTCGGTCGGAGCGGTCGAGGTGGTTGAAAAATGATCATGAAACCTATCGCCGCCATCGCGATCGTTGCACCATTAATTCTACCCGCACCATACCCAAAAGGTGGAAGCGAAAATTCTGCGGCCGTCGAATCTAACGTATCCGCCGGAAACACCGACAAGGGAGTAAATGCTTATGGTGAAGTGACGGAGCAGATTCCTCAGGAGGGGGCATCAGAGCCCGGTGCACCACCATCTCAGGAACACCCAGACGTGACGGCATCAGAACCGTCGATGTGGGACGAGAAACCCCACCAAAAATGCACCGACAACGGCGACGAACACCCTGAGATTCACTGCGTGAACAACGGGCTACTCCAGCCCTCCGGACCCGAGGAACCCACCGGCGGCCCCCGCACGATCACGATCACCACCCGCCAGGCCGCCACACTCATCGCACAGGGCTCGGGCATCACCCGCCAACCACCCGGCCCAAAAGTCATCATCTCCAAAGCCTTCATCGTCTACACCGACCCCAACCCCCGCTACCAGACCACCACCATCCTCGACACAGCAATCGAGGTCGAATTCACCCCCATCTCCTACACCTGGAACTGGGGAGACGGAACCACCACAACCACCACCGACCCCGGAGCCCCCTACCCAAACCACACCGTCACCCACCACTACAAACACACCGACAAGAACATCACCACCACCCTAACCACCACCTGGACAACCAGATACCGCCCCACCGGCCACACCAACTGGCACACAATCGAAGGCACCATCACCACCACCGAAACCTCCACCCCCTACGACCTCGTACGCATCATCACCTACCTCACCGACGACGCCGAAGAAGCCCAAGGACACTAACCCCCAACACCCCTACCGACATCCTCTTCACCAACGACGGCGGGTTCCAGGGGTGGATGCGCCACTCGTGGGAGGGGCGTTTCGTGTCCGGGACTCGGTTTGATCTGGGCGTTCGTCGGGGCGCGGCAGCGCGCGCGACCACGGCCGGCCCGCATCCGGATCACCCACTCGCACTACCACTCGTCCGTCTGGCCCGCTCCTCGTCCCTTGGGAACAACACCCCATCGCCGTTCCCGCACTCCGCCTCTAACCTCAAGGCATGAGCCTCCCCCAAAGCAGTATGCAGGTATACGGAGGGCCGCCTCCATATACGCACCAGATCCCAGCCCCTTTGCCGTACAGCGTCATGTCCTACTCGTCCCTGCTGAATTCCATACAGGGAGCCAACGACTGCACCGCTTCCACGCGGAATACACTCTTCTTCTGGCTCAGGATCCCGCTGGTCATCGCGATACCGCTCATCGTGATCGGATTGCGCATCACATTTGACGCATTCGGCATGCGCTCCCTCTTCTTCCTTCTCCCATACGTCATCGGCTTTCACGCCGCCACTTTCGCCGCCACATCGAACAGGCCATCACGCTTCGGCAATAGAACCATCACACCGGCAACAGCGATAGCCTTCTTAAGCCACCTGATATTCCTCATACTCCTATCCTTGTCACTGCCCGATCAACACTTCATTCCCTCGCGTATTCCTTCACCCTTTGAGAACCTGGGACTCTCTTCCGGCTCCTCCGACGTCCTGGCGACGGCGAGCATCATCGGAGTCGGTATCTCGGCTGTAGCCTGCCTCGCCTTCGCCATCATGGAGAAGCCTTCAGCCAAGTACATGAGCATCGCCCCCAACTCCCCGCACCGTTGAATCCCCCACCGCCATTCAGGGCCGGTTCCCCGTCGACGCCGGGCTCCCGCGGGCGTCAGACAGAGGCGTAGCCTGACGGCATGACGACTCCCGAGATGCTCATCGACATCCTGTCACGGTCGCGCGAGCGCTTCGACCGCGCCTTCGACGGCGTCACCGTGGAGCAGGCCAACACGCAGCCCACCCCGGACCTGGCTCCGCGCATCGACTCCCTGACCTGGTTGGCCTGGCACACGGCCCGCGAGCTCGACACCCAGGTCGCGCCGTTGGCGGGCATCGAACCCGTCTGGATCACCGACGGCCACCGGGAGCGCTTCGCCCTGGCCCTTCCTGACGACACCGAGGACTGGCACCACACGCCCGATCAGGCCGCACAGGTCGTCGTCAGCGACCTCGGTCTCCTCTTCGCCTATCTTGATGACGCCTACGCGCTGGCCACCACCTACCTGCGCGGCCTGACGCCGCAGGTACTCGACGATGTCGTCGACAGCTCCTGGGACCCGCCCGTCACCCGGGGCGTGCGTCTGGCCTCGATCATCGACGACGCCGCCCAGCACTCCGGCCAGGCCGTCTACACCCGCCGCCTCCTGGGCCTGCCGGGCTAGCCGCACGCATCACTTCGGCCGGCCGACCGGCGCGCACGGCCCAGCCGCCTCCGCACCACACGTTCGCCCCGACCTGATGGTTCAGGTCGGGGCGAACGGCTCCCACATGACAAGAGACTGCTGGGGCCCGTGCGGGCCGGTGGCGTGGGAGGATCGGGCGGCGGTTCTGGGCCGCGCGCCTCAGGCAGCGGGTTCCACCGTCTCGCCGCGGCGCAGCACGGTGACGGGCCTCAGGTCCGCGTCGGTGACGACGACGTCGGCCCACAGGCCCGCCCGCAGTGCCCCTACGTAAGGGTCGCCGAGGATCTGCGCACCCTGGACGCTGGCGGCGTAGACGGCATCGACCAGGTCGACTCCTCCGTGCCAGGTGGTGCGCACGACGTCGATGAGGTGGGCGGTCCCCCCTGCGATCGCGCCGCCCTCGGTGAGGTGGGCGACGCCGTCGGCCACGGTGACCGGCTGGGAGCCGAGCACGTAGTCGCCGTCCGCCATGCCGGCCGCGGCCATGGCGTCGGTGATCAGGACGACGTTATCGCGCCCCAGGGTCTCGAACATGTCCAGAACGATGGCGGGGTTCAAGTGCACGCCGTCGCCGATCATCTCCAAGACGCATTCGCCGCGCTGGGCGGCGGCCAGGAACTCGGGCACGGGCCCGGGTTTGCGGTGGTGCATGGGTCGCATGCCGTTGAACAGGTGGGTGGCGGTGGAGCGCGGGGAGCGGACGGTCTTGCCGGCCTCGATGCGCTCGGCGATGCGGGCGGCGGCGTCGGCCAGGGCGGCGCGCACGGGGGCGGCCTCGGAGTCGGTGTGCCCGAAGGAGGGCAGGGCCCCGCCCTCGATGAGGGCCGCGTTGACTCCGTCGTCGCCGGTGATGCCGGGTTTCTCCGGGGCGATCGTCATGGTGACGACGTGCCCGCCGCCGAGCTCGATGAGCTCGCGGGTCAGGGCGGCGTCGGGGTCGATGATGTAGGTGGGGTCCTGGGCGCCGCAGCGCTCAACCGAGACGAAGGGTCCCTCGAAGTGGATGCCGGCGAGTTCGCCGTCCTCGCACAGCCCGGCCAGGACCCGGGTGCGCGCCTTGAGGACCTCGGGGGCGGCCGTCACGCAGGAGGCCACCAGCGAGGTGGTGCCGAAGCGGCGGTGCTCGCGCACGGAGATCATCGCCTGCTCGGCGGTCTCGGCGTTGGGGAAGGACTCGCCGCCGCCGCCGTGGCAGTGGACGTCGACCAGGCCCGGCAGGAGGTAGCCGCCCTCGGGTGCGGTCTGCGCCTGCTCGACGACGTCTCCGAAGCCAGCCCGGGCGGCCCGGTCGGCAGGCCCGACCCAGGCGATGTGGGTTCCCGACAGGACGACGGCCCCGTCGTCGATGATGTGGTCGGGGGTGACAACACGACCCCGCAGTGCGCGGACCTGCATGGCTTCGTTGCTCATGAGTCGGATTCTGTCACTTCCCCAGACATCAGACAACCTCATTCTCGGCGTCTTCTCCCCCACATCTCCGGATCCGCAGTGGTCCGGCGGCAGTGCTGCCGGACCACTGCGCACGGGGCGCGAGAGCGCCGGTCACCGGCCGTCAGCGCTGCGCTGTTTCCTGCTGAAGCCTCCCGCACGCAGTGCCAGCGCGAGGGCCATCAGTCCCATCAGAGAGCTCGCCATCAGCCAGAGCCCCCAGGCCAGGTAGCTGTCGGCCAGCAGCCGTCCTCCGGAGATGGCCGACAGCGTGAGGAGCCAGATTGCCGATACCGCCCCTATCCAGTGACGGGCACCCACCGCGACCAGGGTGAAGACGATCCAGCTCAACGATATCCATACTTCTTTGCCGCCTCCGCTGGCGGGAACCAGTGTTCCGTGCCCCTCGGGGAGCAGGAGCGAGATGGTGACCGTCGGCAGTTTGAGGAGCAGGATCGTCAGGACGAGCCCCAGCGCGAGACGAGCAGGCCCCGGAGTGCACCAGAAGCCGGCGTGCTGGGCTCCGGCGGCAAGCTCGGTCGTTCTCGTTGTCATGAGCGCCGCCTCCACATCCGCGCCCCCGCCAGGACGCAGCAGGCGAGCAGCGGCAGCGCCATGAGAAGCCTGAGCCACTCCACCCGTTCGACCCCGGTGCCCGTGTAGAGACCCACCGCGACGTCGAGCCACTGCTTGAGCGGGTTCCACTCCAGGATTCTCTTGAGGGCCTCGGGGAGCTGCTCCAAGGGCATCGCCGCGCCCGAACCGAAGAACATAAGGAAGAAGACGGCGGCCGACAGGGCCTGGGTCGTACGCGAGGAGACCCTCAGCGCGCCGATGAAGAAGCCCAGTGCCGAGAGCCAGGCGATCGAACCCGCCATGACCGTCAGGAAGCGCGGGTTCCACAGTTCGGGCCTCACGCCGTCGCGCACGGCGACCACCAGGACGATGATCATCGAGGCGGCCATCACCAGCGCGAGCGTGGACAGCAGCAGGGCGATCACGAAGTGCCGGCCCCGCAGTGGGAGTGTGGAGTAGCGCCGGTCGATTCCGCGCGAGCGCAGCTCGGCCAGGTATATCGGCATTCCCATGAGCAGCAGGTTGGCCATGACCGACAGGATGAGCGAGGGGAACATGACGTCGATGAATCTCACGCCGGGGGCGACCTCGTTGGAGGCGTAGGGAATGCCGATGAAGACGTACATGATCACCGGGAAGGCGAGGGAGAAGAATACGGCGACGGGCTCGCGCAGCAGCAGGACGAGCTCCTGACGGGCCCACACCGTCACCACCCGCCATCCGGGAGCCAGGGCTTGGGGCTGGCCGGGCTGGGACCGCCCAGCTCCGGAGGCGCCGGCCAACAGGGTGCCGGAGACGGGCGGCGCCGCGAGGGCGTCGGGCTGCGGGTGCGCATGGCGCGCCCGCCGGGTCTGCTGTGATTGCACGGTCATCGGGCTACCTCCTGATTCGCTTGGGAAACCGCTTCGGCGAAAACGTCCTCCAGCCGGATCGGCCCTTTGAGGATGTCCTGATAGTGCAGGTCGCCGCGGTCGCGAGCGGCCTCGATCTGCTCGGCCATGGCGGCCACGGTCTGTCTGTCGGAGATGAGGACGCGCGTGTCCCCGGCCTCGACCAGCTCGACGCCGTGGGTGAGGGCCCAGGCGTCCACGGAGGACTCCACCCCGATCAGCCGTAGCCGCCACCGGCCGCCGGCCAGATCGAGGATGTCGTCGACCGTCCCCTGGAGGACCAGGCGCCCGCGATCGAGGACCAGCAGCCGATCCGCGTAGGCCTCGGCCTCGCTCAGGTCGTGGGTGGAGGCCAGGACCGCCACGCCCTCGCTGCGGCGTCGCCGCAGGAACTCCCACAGCTCGGCGCGCGCCACGGGGTCGATGCCGCTGGTCGGCTCGTCGAGGACGAGGGCACGGGGGCGGCCGATACAGGCCAGGACGACGTCCAGGCGCCTGGCCCACCCGCCCGACAGGGAACCGATCGCCTGGGTCATATAGGGGCCGAGGCCGAGCTGGGCGACAATCTCATCGACCGGCCCCGGATCGGCGTACAGGCCGGCTACCGCGCGGATCGCCTCGCGCACCTTGAGTCGCTGGGGCAGACCCGTCTCCTGGAGCTGGACGCCGACGAGGGCGCGCTGTGGGGTGGAGGGGCGCACGGCCTCGCTGTTCACCAGGACCTCGCCCGAGGTCGGCAGGCGCAGGGCGGAGACCATCTCCATGGTGGTGGTCTTGCCCGAGCCGTTGGGGCCGACCAGTACCACGATCTCCCCGGGGTGCACCACGAAGGAGACGTCGCTCAGGGCACACCCCGAGGCCTTCGGGTAGCGCTTGGCAACGTGGCGCCACTCCATGACAGGGACTTTGCGCGCCGGCGCAGTAGCGGCTTCCATGGCAGCTCCTCACATGCCTTCGTCACTGAAAACCAGTTTGTGATTCAAACCTTGAGACCAGGATACCCTCTATTGTTTGCAACGCAAACCCCTTTGGATGACAGAACCGATCGCGACGCCCTGCGCCTGGCGGCCCGTACGGAGCCTCGCCTACTGGGCCCGGCTGTGCTCCACGCGGATGACCGCCAGGTTGACATCGCGCTCCACGCGGGCCGACGGCGCCGTCATGGCCGGTCTAGGCGGCGACGGCGCCGGCCAGACGGCTGCACATCGGCGAGGCCATGACGCCCCTCAGCGTCCATCCTGGGCAACCGAGGTCTCTTCTCATCATGAGTTCACAGCGGTAGGCGTAGGTTCAGACGTACCCGAGGGATATCCGAACCACGCATCTGCCGGATAGAAAACATCATGCAAAACAATCCCCCATGATGAGACTGCAATTGAGTCTCCCCATGCCGAAATCGGGATTTCGTTGACATCCTGCCCCGCGGATAGGGATACGAGTTGAAGTGCTCCGTCTCTGTTGCTCGCATGTTTTGACGGCGCCAGATACGCAATATCGCCGAAGACGCACGCTGTGCTGGGAATTGCGCGCTCACCCGAGTTCCAAGACAGTATTGGCGTGGCCGATCCTGGCTGCCTCACGGAAAAGATGGAATCTCCATACTCTCCATAGAGAATAACCTCGTGTTGATTGGTGTAGATCGGAATCTGAGTAGCCAGCCCGTGAAACTGCTGCGGATGATCGGCAAGGAGAATATTCTCTCCTGTCGCAATATTTTGCGCCCGGAAGGCGTCTCTCTTGTAGGCCTCCAGCTCTCTGCTCGAGTTGTCTGATTCTTTATAGTACACCCAGCCGTCTTTAACAGACTTGATGACTTTCTGCCCCCGATCTTCCGAGACTCCGGTTACTAGATACACAATGACCGCCTTGTCCTTTACAAGCAACGCCTCACCCAGCGATTCTTCTACCTGAAATCCATCCGCAAAAACAGTGCTCGCGTCAAACTGAATGGAGAGGTCGGCTGCACTGATACGAAACCCGAAACTATCAGCCTTTTGAGATACTCCCCGAGTGTCTCCGACAATCAACAAAGTGCCGTGTTCGACATCGAGCGTCAAAGTAACACGATAAAGAAATTTGTCGTCAACAACATAGTTTTTGGCGACACATATCGACGCGACAATCGCATGGTCAGATAGAGACACTTTGATCACATGGATTGACGCAGAACCTTTCGGCGGCTCACTTGTTAGGTTTTTAGTAGAGTGAATTCCAGCAGTGATGTATGCGTAAGAGTCGTCAAGAACTGCCGGGCCAACGGCGATGGTGGGCCCCGGATCATATGGCCCGGCCGCCGTTGCTGGGCTACTACTGGACGATGGCGATGGTCCGGGTGACATCTTCACTGGCATTATGCTCCAGTTTTCCTTGCCATCTGGTATAATCGCCCAGGTCGACGGTCCGCTCAGATCGACGACGACGGGGCATAGTCCATTGGAAACTCTCCCGTCCAGCTCTGGAATCTCGGCGGTGCCGCACAGATGTTGTTTATGTAGAGCGGTCACCGTTGTTTGAATGTCACCTTCGGGCCATAACGGAAATTCGGAAAAGGAGGAAGGCGCCGCGCCGTCAGCCGGAGGCAATACTCTTGATTCCGGTCCCAGAGTCGGCGCGGGCGCGATTGATGGCGTTGGCCCCATTTTCAGGTTTCTTGAGCAGGCGCCAAGACACCCCGCTATTCCGATGATTGCTGTGGAGATAAGGAAGGTTCGGCGATGCATGGCGATGCCTTTTTGTGAGATGACGGTCTAGGCGGTAGGCGTGGGAGAACCGGTTGGTGGCGATGCTGTCGAGGTGGAGAATGAGACGTCGTCAAACCAATTGGTTGCGGCATAGAATCTGCCATCTGCCACTAAACCCCATGGAGTGACAGCATTGTTCGTTCCGAAATTTATCGCGGTCTTTTGAACATCAGCTATCGTCTCCCCTGAACTGATGGAAGTGATGTCGAACTCACTGCTCGACGCGCTACTTGAAGTTTTTACTTTGTAGAACGAGTACAAAACGTCGCCAAAGACGCAGGCTCTATCAGGAACCTCATGATTCCCTCCGTCCCACGTCAGTGCAGCGGCAGCCGCTCCAGGCGTGCGGATCGACATGGAGTGGGAACTATTCTGATCATTCCATGAAATATATGCCTGCTGATCCGAAGAAATACTTGACCAGCCTTGTAACTCATTCTTCCAGTCACCCTTTAATGCGATCGTCTCACCCGAAACGATATTCCGCGCCGACCCGCTCGAAGATTCCCTATCCTGATTGTCTTTATAGTAGTACCAGTCATCCCTCACTACAATTGGATACCGCTCTCCTGTGCGTTCATGCTTGTTATCACTCAGAAACATGATGGCATAGTCGCCCGTGCCACTCCCTACTCGTTTCACATAGTAAGCAATCGCCTGACCGCACAATCGGATATTGTTTATATCGTGGCCGTCAAGAATCGAGTGGGCATCAAACTGTACTGACAGGTCTGTCACACTGAGACGGAGCGCAATGTAGTCGTTCCCCGAGTCCTGGGAACTGTCCACGCCGACATCATAACCCATAAGGACAAGAGAAGATCGACCGTTTGCGAAGGAGAGGTGCAGCCCTTCAATATCCTCCACTAGATGTCTGTCCGCAACTGTCGTAGCAGCCTGAATCGACCCGTCCGACAGACGAATTTTGACCAGGACGACAGGGCAAGCCGTTCCCTCGGGGAAGTCGGAGCCGCGTATACTGTCCTGGGTGCTGGGAGAGGATAGCGTCAAAGCGCCAAAGGCGAGATAGGCGTACTCACCATCGAGAAGAGTTGACCCCATGAAAATTGTAGTCAGCGCCCCTTTCGGATCCTGATCCAAGTCATCTTCATCAACTAGATCCACTTTCCGTGTGACCCACACACCTTTCTGGTCTAAGAGAACTGCGTAAGTGGTGAGAGTACTGATATCGACAACGACAGGACACCATCCCTTGGTGAAAACGTTGAGCGCGTCTTTAATCCTGGCCCCACCGCATAGGTAACGATCACGCACCGCCGTAATCGTCGTGTAGGTGTCGGCCGCTGGCCAGGTAGACGCGTCCGCGAATGCACTCGGAACAGCGTCAGATTTTGGGGGCGCCGTGGGAACAGGGGTGGCTGATGAGCCAGAACGGCTCTGCCGGCAGGCGACCACTGCTGGTAGCAGTGCGGTTGCACCTGTGACAGCAAGAAACGTACGACGGCGCATGAGTGATCCTCCACTGCGCGGGAACGGGAACCGGCTGCCGTCAATGGTTTCCACTCGGTAGGAATACGGCAATGGGTACCGCTCTCCTCATGGGGAGCCTTCAAGGGGTGGCGAAGTCGGCGGGCAGGAGAGGCCAGTGCTCACAGCGGCTACTGGGCCAGGCGGTACTCCATACGGGTGACGGCCCGGTTGACATCACGCTCCACGCGGGCCGACGGTGCCGCCCCGCCCTTCCACAGCAGGCCCTCGCCGACCGGGCGCACGGCGACAATCTGCCCACGGTCGACCAGGATCGGGCGGAACATGCCGTTGCTCGCCGGGCAGATGAGGCGCTCGCCGTCGTCGTCGGTGAGGCAGGAGCGGTCCTTGTAGCCCACGTGCAGTTCGTCGAAGGAGCCCAGGAAGTGCGTGGCCTGCGCGGCGGTGCGGTGAGCGGACAGGAGGTCGGGCAGGTCGGCGCGCATGTAGAGCAGGCCGGCCTTCGGGGCCGACTCGCCGGGGCCGAGCACTCGCAGGCCGCCGTTCGCCCCGCCCTCGACGACCGCCCGCGCGAGCGGGAGGCGGGTTCCGGCCGGGTCGCCGGCGTCATCGGCCGACGCCGCGGTCTGCTCCTTCCCCAGCTCGACGGCGTCCTCCAGGGCGCGGGTGGCCTGCGTCTTGGGCAGCGTGGTCCAGCGGGCCAGGTCCTCGGCGCTGACCGGGCCGTGGCCGACCGCGTAGCGGTAGGCAATGTGGGCGCAGGCGGCGCGGTGGCCCGCCCCGCTGTGGGCGACGTCGGCTCCTGCGGGCCCGGAGTCGGCGTCGGGCAGGGGACGCGCATCCATGACGAGGTGCTCGTTGCCGACCCGTGGCCCTTGGACGAGGATTCCCTCGCGCTGGAGTCGCACCAGGAGGTGGCGGCGCCGGTAAACAGAGACGTCCTCTCCGCGGAAGGCCTCCATGAGGCCGGCCTCCTGCCAGGCCGCCAGCAGCACCGAGCGCGTCAGCGGCCCCTGGTCGTCGATGAGGCCGAGGGCCACCTCGGCGGCGCGCTCGCACAGGGCCGTATCGACACCGTAGTCGGCCTCGCTGCGCCGGACCCAGGCGTCGGTGCGGTGCATGAGGGCGGCCCGCAGCCAGTGGTGGTCCGCGGCGGTGGTGATGTGGACAGTGCCGCGCATGGGCCAGGAGCGCACTAGGTCGCCTCGCGCGAAGGCGGCCTCGACGTCGGCCGGGGTGGCCGCGGGGGCGCGCACGAGCAGAGCGTGCGGAACGGCGGAGACCTGCTGGCCCTGGATGGCGAGTCTGCCCGCCACCGCCTGGACGACGTCGGACGCGGCGGTGGCGGGGATGAGGCCCTGGGAGATGATGCGGGCCAGGCTCACCTCGCGTGGCAGCGGCGCGGAGGAGTCTCGGGCAGCAGCAGGCACGCTTGTCCCCTCTCAGAACAGTCGGGAGGCCGGGTCGTCCATGCCGCGCATGGCGTCGTAGTCGAGGGTGACACAGCGGATACCGCGATCCTCGGCCAGGACGCGGGCCTGGGGTTTGATCGTCTGGGCGGCGAAGACGCCTTGGACGGGGGTGAGCAGCGGGTCGCGGTCCAGGAGCTCGAGGTAGCGGGTGAGTTGCTCGACGCCGTCGATCCCGCCGACGCGCTTGATCTCCACGGCCACCGAGCGGCCCTCGGCGTCCTTGGCCATGATGTCGACCGGGCCGATGGCGGTGGGGAACTCGCGGCGCACCAGGCGGTAGCCGGTGCCCAGGACCTCGATCTGCTCAGCCAGGAGCTCCTGGAGGTGGGCCTCGACGCCGTCCTTGGTCAGGCCCGGATCCACGCCGAGCTCGTGGCTGACGTCGGAGAAGGTCTCGAAGACGCGGATGACGAGGCGGTCGTCGGTCTTGGAGGCGCGCACCTCCCAGACCTCGCGCACGCCGTCGGCGGCGGCCTCCTCATCCGGATCGGTGACGGCCAGGCGGGCCGGGGCGCTCATCCAGTTCAGGGGCTTGTAGGAGCCGCCGTCGGAATGGACGAGGACCGAGCCATCGGCCTTGAGCATGAGCACACGGGTGGCCCGGGGCAGGTGGGCGTCCAGGCGGCCGGAGTAGTCGACGGAGCAGGAGGCAATAACGAGGCGCACCCGTCCACCCTAGCGGGGCGGACCGAGGCTCGGCTCGACGCCGGGGCCGGCATGCCTGAGCATCGTGTCACCCGGGCGGGGCGCTCAGGGCACCCGCTCGTAGACGGTCTCCTCCAAGTCGCGCATCTGCTTCTCCACGCTGTGGGCCAGGGCAGGGTCATCGAGGCGTAGACCGAGCTCGACGTTGCGCTCCTCGGCACTGTAGGAGAAGTTGGCGCTGCCCACCAGCAGGAAGCGGTGGTCGATGCTGAGGAACTTGGCATGACTCGTCACGGCGCGCCCGTCGTCCTCGGGGGCGCGCGTGCGCATGACGACGGCGCCGCGCAGCCGCCGGGCGATCTCAGCGGTGTCCAGATGGGAGCCGCCACCCCGGTAACGGCCCTGCTCCCGCTGACGTTCTCGCCACTCCTCAGACCGGTGAAAGGGCCCGTCGGCGGCCTGGGTGTCCAGGTAGAGGCGAACCGACACACCGGGACGCTGTGCGCACAGGTTCACCAGGGCTACCCACAGGGCAGAGCTGGGCTGGAGGTTGTAGGTAGCGCAGACCACGGAGGTGTTGGAGCCGCCGACCAGGGCGAACACGTCCGCCGTGAGGGCCCCGCCGACGACGGCCCCGGCCGGGGCGGTCCACACGGGAGTCACGTCCTTGAGCCTGGAGGCGGCGCCGGCGACGGCTCGCAGGACGGCCACGGAGTGCTCTCGCGCCTGCGGCCCGAGTCCTGCAGCCCCCAGCAGCTCGCGGGCCCGCGATCTCCTGGGCGCGGGCACGACGACGAGCGCCTGGCTCAGCGTCGCCCCACCGGCTAGGCGGGCGGCGATGCCGTCAGCCTCTCTTCCGGTGAGGAAGGCGCCCAGGGCGCGCAGCGGATCGAGAACGTCGACGGGCACCATGAGGTTCCTCTACATGCCCTGGTAGTCGGAGAAGAAGGCGAGGTCGTGGCTGCTCCCCGTGCCAGCGCCCGGGCCGCCGTTTACTTCTGGCAGCGGAATGACGAAGCGCCGGTCGAGGAAGCGGTTGGCCCGCTCGCAGGAGGTCTCCGAGACCATGGTGCAGCAGTGGCAGGCGGCACCGTGGAGGAAGTCCTCGGGGTCCTGGGGAATGCGCCGGGCGCAGACCGGGTCCGAGGAGCAGCGGGTCATGGCGCGCAGGGCCTGGCCCAGGATGTCGGCCAGGCGGCCGGGCTCGGATAGGGAGACCAGCCCGCCCAGGGTGCCATCGGAGTCGGAGGCGGTGGTGGTCAGGAGCATCCCGGCCGCGGCCTCGCGCTGCTCGGTGGCGCGCCAGGCGTAGAGGCGCTCGCTGATGGAGGCGGCCCCGTAGCCCGAGGACATCGCCATCTGGCGGATGAGGGCGTGGGCGAGGGTGTGGATGAGCCAGTAGCGCGGCGGGGCGAGGCGCTCGTCGGGGTTGATCTGCTTGGCCGTCTCGGAGAAGCGTCGCTCGAAGTTGCGCCGGTGGGCGGCGCGGTGGGAGTCCCACACGGGGGTGGCGAGCACCCTAGTCTCCCAGCGGGCGACGGCGGCCTCGTCGAGCTGGATGAAGATCCCCTCGCCGCGGTCCTCGGTGGCCGGCACCCAGGTGGGGCGGCCGGAGCGGGCCAGGGAGACGAGCCGGGCCTCGGAGTCGTCGACCCGGTCGTAGTCGTCCACGCGGGTGAATCCGAGGATGGCGTTGACCTTGCGCAGGCGGTCGACGGCGAGCACCCGGCTCACCCCGGCCGGTACGTCCCCGAGGCCGCGTGGGGAGATGACGAGCCCGCTGTCGCTGTCCTCGTGGTGATCGCCGGGTGGCTCGGTGAGGAGATAGTTCCATTCGGGTACGAGGAGGTCCACCGGGTCCCAGCTCTCGCGCCGCTTGAGGCGGTCGTCGTCGCTCTCCGCGGGGAGGGCCAGCATCCTCAGAAGCTCGGTGAGCTCGTCATCGTCAAGGTCCCGCAGCCGGACGGCATCGGCGTCGCCTCGTTTGAGGAGCATGCGGACGAAGGGAAGGTTCTCCCCTACCGATTCGAGATCGTCGTCCAAGGCTCGTCCCAGGGCTGTCAGGCGATCGCGTTGTTGCTCCGCGGGGTCCAGGCGCGGCATGTCGATGATGGACTGGGTGGCGGCGAACCAGAGGTTGGAGGCGCCCACGAGCATAACGCGGGGTTCGGCCTGGCAGCCTCCCTCGGTGAAGATCCCCAGGTGGGGGTGGCGGCCGCGGCAGCGCGGGAGCCGCTGGCGCCCCTCCTCCCCCAGGGCTTGGGACATTCCTCGGCGGGCTCCACAGGCGCGGCAGGAGATGAAGGCGGTGGCGCCCCGCTGGGAGGTGTCGCTCATGGCGAGCTCGGGGTGGGCGGCCTTGGGGCAGTGGGCGCCCTCGTGGACCCACCAGTCGTAGGGGAACTCATCGAGGTGGCCACTCGGGCAGACGATGAGGTAACGGGCGGGCACGCACGGTGAGCGCCGTCTGCCCTTGCGCCTGACTGCGCCCTTGGCGCCCTTGCGCCCCTGGGCCGCGCCCGATCGGCCGGGGCGCCCGGGGCAGTCGATGTGCTCGAAGACGGCCTGGTCGGGCCGGAAAGGATGGGTGTTGTGATAGCCGTTGACGAATCGGCTGAGCGGCGCCAGGAGGTCGCAGCCGGTGCAGCGCATCCACTGGGGGAAGACCCGCGCGGGTACTCCCAGATCGTCGCCGTCGCGGCGCGCGCCCGGTCGCGAGGGTTGCCAGGGGAAACGCCGCAGCTCGCCTACCTGGTGGCCGAGCATGAGCTGGACCGTTTCCAGGAGACGGGGCGCGTGGACGGTGATGGGGGCGGCGGCGCGGCGCCGCCAGATCCGTTCCCAGTCGTCCAGGCCCGTGGGCATAACCGTGAAGTGGGGCAGGTCGATAATGGCGCCGGGGCCGTAGGTGTAGAGCAGTGTCGTGGGCCGGGCGGAGCCGACCTTGGCGAAGTTCTTCTTGGCCTGGTTCTGGCTGAGGTCGTCGGCGTCGCCGAGAGGGTCGACGCCGATCCCGTCGTCGAGCTCGGCGCCGCCCGGGCCGTCCTGGTCGATGTCCTGGTCCTGGCTCACCGTTCCTCCTTATCGGACCGGGCCTCATTGGCGTCACTGTCCTCAAGTGGCTCCTGTCGCTCCCAGGCGGGGGCGTCGTCGGTCGAGTCGTCGACGAGTCGGGTGGGGTCCGGGGAGACGAGGAGGTTGATCTCGGGCTGGACCTCCCGCATGGAGCCGGCGACGACGAAAGGGGCGTCGTCGCGCCTGGAGCCGCGGCTGCCGGCCGATTCGGCCGAGCGCAGGAGCGGGAAGTAACTGACATTGTCCACACCGCGCTCGTAGACGAGCTCGCCGTGCTTCTTGGCGACCTCCCGCTGGCGCTTCTTCCACTCCCCGACGCGGCCGGCCAAGCGGTCCCGGGCGTACTTGCTCTCCTCCTCGCCGGCGGCCGCACTGATGCGGATGGAGAGCTTGCCTACGAGCCGGTCGAGGGCCTCGGCCTGTTCGGTGACGCGTCCGGCGTTGTGCTCGGGGTTGAGGCCGTCGCTGCATCCGGCCTGGGTGACTCGGGCGGCGGCCACGAGGGCACCGTCGATCCCGCGGTCGATGGCGGTGACGGAGAAGGGGGTGACGGTCAACGGTTCGACGCGCGCGTAGAAGGTCTCGTGGAAGTGGCGGAACTGCTCGTAATGGGCCAGGTCGCGGGGCCGGGCCCAGTTGCCCAGGGTGATGACGAGGCCGGGACGGTTCGCATCCCGGCCCACGCGGGAGGTGGCCTGGATGTACTCGGCGGTGTTCTTGGGCTGGCCGACGACGAGCATGAGGCCGAGGCGGGAGACGTCCACACCCACCTGGAGCATGGAGGTGGCCAGGACGACGTCGTAGGGGTTCGCCGCGGCCTCTCGCCGCTCCACCTTCTTGCCTGCCTGCGCGGCTGCGGCCGCGGCGGTCTTGGCGGTGGTGGAGTCGACGCCCGGGTCGAAGGTGAGTGCCATGCGGTCCAGGGTCGCGGTGATGTCGGTGGAGGCGATGCGCGAGGTGAGCTCCCCCAGGTGCAGGGCGCCGAAAGCCGTGCCGCGGCGGCGCGGCAGGCGGGAGTCGCGGCCGGGTTTGGCCAGGCCGGTCTGGATGTCGTCCTGGACGTAGCGGGCCATTCCGGCCAGCTCCCGGGTGGCGGAGAAGTATCCGACGAGCGTCATGTAGGGGTCGGCGGCGGCCCCGAGCCGGTCGAAGAGGAGCTGGGCGCCGGCCATGACGGTCTGGGTGGTCTGGATTTCGGCCGCCGTCAGGCGCACCCCGGTGGTGGACAGGCCCACGTAGAGGCGCCCGGGGTGGGCGTCGTCGACCTCGACGGTGCGGGAGAAGAAGGTGTCGGAGGCGTCGAGGACCTGGGGCGGAAAAATGGTGACGTCGCGGCCGTAGAGGCCGCGGACCTGATCGGCGACGTTGCGGACGGTGGCCGAGGAGGCCACCAGGAGGGGCTGTGCGGGCCGGCCGTCGGGTGCCCTCCAGGCGCACATGGTCTCGACGGCGGTCTCGAACAGGCCGACCGTGGTACCCAGGGCCCCGGTGATGAGGTGGAGCTCGTCCTGGATGATGAGGTCCGGGGGCCGCAGCCGGGTGGCGGGGCGGATCGAGGCCACCGGCAGCTCTCCCTTGGCCTGGTGGCGACCGTTCTCGCCAAGCGTGCAGCCGGTGAAGTCGTGGGTGGAGTCGTGACCGGGGTGGGGGACGTAGCCGTGGCGCTCGCAGCGGCGGGCGACGTGCCCGAACAGCGTGGCGGCGTGCCCCTCGCGGGCGAGGCGAGCGAGCTTGTCCACGGTGGCGATGACGAAGGCCGGAGCGAGCCGGTAGATCTCCTCGTCGGTGGTCAGAACCGGCAGGCCGTCGGGCACGTTACCGTCGCCCTCGGAGAAGGGGCACTCGCCGAGCTCGTCGGAGCAGCGCAGGATGACGCGATCGGCGCTCCCAGCAGCGGGGCCGATCTTGACGTCGCCTGGGGTGAGGGTGCGGCCACACCAGGGGCAGTGGCCGAGCTGGAGGGCGGAGAAGCGGTGCCCCGCCCCGCTGCCGCCCTGGTCGTTCAGCCGCTTGAGCTCCTCCTCGGCCTCGCTCACCCGCTTGGGGGACACGGCGGTGCCGACCCACAGGCCGATACGGAAGGGCTCCTCACCCCAAGTGGCGGGATCCTCGCGGCGGGAGAGCTCGGCGGCGCATACGAGGGTGGTGGCGCGCTGGAACTGTTGGGAGGTGAGCAGGCGCAGGGTGTAGCGCATGAGGACGGTGACGCCGGAGCGCCCGTCGATGGGTCCGTCGGGGGTCTCGAGGAGTCCCTGGCGGCGGCGGATAGCGAAGGCGTAGGCGGCCAGCCCCAGGTAGGCCTCGGTCTTGCCACCACCGGTGGGAAAGAAGAGGAGCTGGGCCGCGGCCAGGTCGCCGGAGCGGCGCGGCAGGGCGGGGTCGGTGAGGGCCGGCAGCTGCATGAGGATGAAGGCGAGCTGGAAGACGCGCCAGTGGTGAGGGTAGCCGCCGGCCAGGACACGGGCCTCAGCCTCCTCGACGCTGAGGCCGGAGTCGACGGCACGTGCGGCGGCGATCTGGGAGTGGACGCGCTGGTCGGCCATGACCCGGTTCATGAAGGCGAAGCAGCGACGGGCCTCGGGGTCGGTCAGAAGGTGGTCAATGCCCTCGGTGAGCTGGCCCAGGACCTGTCGGGCCTCAGCGAGAGCCTCGGCGCCGGTATCCCGCAGGTGCTCCGGAAGGGCGGCGACGGCAGTCTCCTGCTCCCCCAGCCAGGCCGTGTAGGCCTCCGCGATGGGTTCCAGGGCAGCGCGGAGCTGGGCGGTGTTCTGGGACTCCGCCGCGGTGGCCAGGGTGCGCATATTGAGCTCGGCTGCCGGGACGGGGGTGGCCGTGGTCTGGGGCGTCTCCACAGTGGGCATCCAGGAGGTGCGGACCTGGAAAGCGCGGCGGGGTGCGCTCTCACCGGCCTGGGGCTTCCGCAGGCTCCAGTCGGCAGAGCAGGTGCGTCCGACAGCGAACTCGAGGCGGTCGCGATACTGGAGCTCGAGGCGGGCCTCCTCCGGATC
Organism: Actinomyces johnsonii; assembly: GCF_006546835.1. GTDB lineage: Bacteria > Actinomycetota > Actinomycetes > Actinomycetales > Actinomycetaceae > Actinomyces > Actinomyces johnsonii. The sequence continues at coordinate 118,455 of NZ_VICB01000001.1, forward strand.
GGAGGCCGGCTGCACGCCGGAAGCCGGAGGGAGGAGGGGATCGTGGACGGGGAGGAAGACGTCCCGGTTGTCCGCATCCACATGGATCTGGGTCTGGAACATCCAGGCATGGACAGGAATGCGGCGGGGCGTGATCTGGTCGTTGCACAGGGCGAGCTCGATGAGGTAGCGGTCGCTCGGCCCGCCGGCCGGTGAGGTGTCCCGGTGGGAGTCAACGCGCAGGGTGACGTCGTCTTCGAGTACGTAGTCCTGGGTGCGGCCCGGGGTGAGCTCGGCCAGGGGCAGGGGAAGGCTGTGGTGGTGCGGGATGCGCCGGTAGCGCGTGATACGGGAGTCCTGGCTACTGGCCGGGTCGGAGGGGGAATCAGGAACATCTGCGTCATCGCGGCCGGTGGACTCGTAGGTGCCCCAGCTGATGTGGATGGTGATGGACTCCAGTTCAGCGGGGTCGGCGGGGACCTGGAAGCGCAGTCCCATGGAGGCCGGAATCATGAGTCCGCGGCGCACGGGTTCGTCATCGGTGTCCTCGCCGGGGTCCTCCTCGGCAGTGGCGTTGGTCATCTCCTCCTCAACGCCGGTGACGGGGGCGCCGGTGGAGGCCGCGGCCTCGAGGTCGTCGGCGGCGCCGGTCAGGCGGGTGGGGGCGATGCGGCCCAGGAGGTAGCGATCATCGGGCGGGGTGGTGAGGACCTCGGTGTCTCCCTCAGCGGGGCCAATAAGCTCGCGCCTCAGCACTTCGACGATTCCGGCGCGAGCGGAGGCGGAGGTGTTGCCGAGTTCCTCATCGAAGACGTAGGCGGTGCCGTCGTGCGAACGAGTCCCGGCCGACGGGCCGGTGGATGGCGTGCCCGCGGAGGGAGCGGTCTCAGATGTCAAGGGTCGCCTCCTGGGCCTGGGCGGAGTTGGCGGGCTTGCGGCCGCGCCGGGAGCGGGAACCGCCGATGGACTGGCCGGAGGCTGCCGCGGCAGCGGCCTCGGCGGCGGCGCGGCGGTGGTTCTCCTCCAGGAGGCGGTCGAGGATCTCCACGCGGGTGGCCGGGGGCACGGTCCATCGGGTCATCTCCCGATAGGTGTGGAAGCCATGGGTGAGGTCGAGGTCCTCCCAGCCGTAGGCGGCGGCGACGGATGCATCGAGCTCCACGTGGATGGCGCGCATGCGGTCCACATCCGGGTCGGTTCCGGTCTCCAAGCCTGGGTCGTTGACGAGGTTGTAGAGCTTGGTCAGCCCGAGCTTGCGGCGCAACATGATCTCCCGCCGCTCGGTGTCCAATGTGCGGCCGATCGCCTCCAGCTCCGACGTGGGCTCAGGCCGAGGGAAGGTCTCAAAGACGTCCGACGGCGTATAACGAGGATCGTTCCGCATACCCGACCCATAGGCGATAGCCCAATACTGATGAAGCGAGGACGACAGAACCGCCTGCTGAACGTAAGAATCAGTTGCAAATACAACCACCTGCTCACTTACCACCTGCTGCGTAGAAACACGAACCAACATGACAGACTTACTTACCCGAGCAATAACAAGCATCTCATTGAGATCCGCAATCGCTTTCCGCATCGCCGGCCGAGAATTCCAGTATTTCCACCATTCATTAACCATACGAGGATACTTTACTGCATCCTTCACCACACGTTCTGGACGAACCTTATCAAACACATGCCGCCACGGCAGCTTATACTGCCGCGCTGCCTCTTGACTTCGCTCATTGAAGTCCACAACCCACCGGGAAGCGGAACAGTCTGAACGAGAGTTAAGATCCTCTCCATTGAGATAAGGGAAAAGCACCTCGGAATTGCGAGGATCCTCCGCAATCCACTCTCGCACCTCTCCTGCATCCAAGATAAACCCCTTGCCAAGAATATAACATCCAACAAAGGAAATGCCACCGTTCTCACCGAGACGTTCAGGCTTCCCTTCTACACGACCGACCGGTTCGAGAAGGCTGCTGATCCGGGGTACCGGCACATCATCACAGATCGTCGTTGTATGCGAGGGGACAGTACCACGCATCCCCCATACGGCCGCGAACTCGAGGTTGGCACCCTGTGAGGGCCAAGAGCGCGACCGAATAGCACGGGTGATGGTGAAGCCGAAGTCCACCATCTGATCCAGCCCTACCTTACGGGTACTACCCTGAGCAATGGTGTTGGTGGCAATGAGCCCCAAGGTGCCATGTTCATTGAGCAGCGAGAAGGCTCGGAGGAAGAAGTATGCGACAAGATCGGCGTTGCCCGATTCATTCCCTGCAAGGACACTGACGAACCACTCTCGGAGATTCTGCCCCATCGTAGGGCTGATCTTCATACCCCCCAGGAAAGGAGGGTTCCCAATCACAGCATCAAAGCCTCCTCGTTCCATGACCTCGGGCATGGCCAGGGGCCAGTGGAGGCAGTGCCAGTGATCGTAGTCGGTGGGCACGGTCGGGGTGAGGCCGCGTTCCAGGAGGGCCTCGAGCATGGAGTCGTCACCGGCTCCCTCAGTGGGGAAAGCGCGGCCGAGGGCCACCGCCAGGGCTCCGTAGGCCTCATTGATCGTTTGACCCGATTTCGCCTCAGTCTTGGGGATAAGGCCCACAGACACGATCGCGTCGGCCACTCGGGTCAGAAGCTTCAGGTCCTCCTCATTCTTATGCTGGAGGCGCTGCTTGGTCGTCGTCGAACGGGCGGGGTCGGTGCTGCTGACCTCGCTGGCGAGGTCCTGGCGACGGTTGGTCACCCTCTTGACCACGGTGTCGACATCGAGAGCCTCGGCATAGGCGCCGGTGCGGTCGAGCTCGAAGAGTCGTTGTGTTGTTGTCGCTGCTGCGGGGTCGATGTGCTGGGCCTTCAGCTGACGCAGGTCGGTCAGGCCCAGGAGTGAGTTGCCGACGAAGACCTTGTCATCGACGAAGCTGAAGGGCTTGTCCTCATCCAGCGAGACGAGCCACAGGGAGAGCTTGCACATCTCCACGGCCATCTCGTTAATGTCCACCCCATAGAGGCAGTGGGCCACCACCTTCCGCAGGGCCTGGCGCTCCAGGTCGGCGGGTCGTATGCCCTGATGCAGCGCGCCCTCGCGGGTCCAGGCCTCGACGAGCTCGCGAGCCAGGAAGCGGGCCGCTGCCACAAGGAAAGCGCCCGAGCCGCAAGCGATGTCCGCCACGTGCAGGTGGAGGATGTGGTCGGAGGATACCGGCTGCCACTGGCTGCGGTCGTCGGTCTCATGGGGGCCGGGTGAGTAGACGAGTGGCTCCAGGGCATACCTCACCATCTCCTCGGCCAAAGCGCGGGGGGTGTAGTGGGCGCCAGCGTTGCGCCGTGACGGGGTCTCGGTCACCACGAGGCCCCCTCGCTGGATGACGACCGGCCGGCCCCGTAGGTCCCTGCGGATGACGCCGATCCAGGGGCGCAGATCCGCGCGCAGGGCCTCATCGCGGGTCACGGCGAGCAGGGCGCGGTCGGCGTCGGACAGCGTGTCCCCGGCGGCGAGGGCCTTGGCCAGGGCTTTGGGGCTGGGTGGCTTGGCTCCGGGCTGGTGCTCCTTGAGCCAGGCGATGATCGCCCCGGCGAGGTCGGCATCTTCGGCATGCTGCTCGGCGAGCTCGTTCAACACCGATAGCGGGAGCTCGGGCTCCTCACCGTCCTTGCCGAGCAGGCCGAGGACCGTCTCCTCGGCGCGGGTGCAGGTGTAGCCGAGCAGGCCCTCGTAGATATAGCCGATCTGCTCCACGTCGATGTCCCGGAAGGAGAGGCGCCGGGCCTCCTGCCCCTTGAGGCGGGCGGTCTGGAGGGAGCGCAGCACGTGGAGCATAACCCGGTCGGAGACGGTGAGCAGCAGGGTGCCGCTGGCATCCGTGGCCGTCAGGAAGGGGAAGCGTTCGGGGTCGAACAGGGAGCCGCCGTAGGCGGGGATGCGCATGTCCTCGGCGTTGACGCCGCTGTGCAGGGCTCGGGAGGTGGCCAGCAGTCGATGCCAGGTCAGGCTCGTGCCGTCCATGGACTCCTCGCCCTCGTCGCGGGCGCGCGCCTCCAGGGCGTCCAGGACCGTGGCCAGGCCGTAGCCGCCGGTGTAGAGGGAGTTGGTGGGCAGGAGTCCGCGTTCCTCGGCGAAGAGGAGGAAGACGCAACGCATCATGACGGTGACAACCGCCTCGTAGACCTCCCGGGGCTCGGCTCCCAGCGGATCGCAGTCCGCCTCTCCGCCCGTATCGTTGCCCTCAGTACTCTCTCGACCCGCCGGGGCCTCGCGCTCGGCGGCATCGAGGAGGGCGTCGGACAGGGCGGAGACGATGAGCTCGACTGCGCTGCGCACCTGGGTGCCCAGGGCCTCGGTGACCTCCTCCGCCGCCAGGACCGATTTTTCGAAGAGCCGGGGCAGGCGCTGCGCCGCGGTGCCGCCCACCAAGCGGCGCACGCTCAGGAGCTCGCAGAAAGCGTCGCGGGTGGCCGGCTCCTCCACCCAGGTCTGGCAGTCGACGACTCCGGAGGCCGCACTCCCCTCCCGCGGGGCGCTCACCATGGCCCACCAGCGCCCGTCGGTGACTACACCGATCGAGCAGGTGGAGCCCGGGGCTCGCAGCATCGCGGCCATCCGGTCGATGGGGCTCGTTGCCCAGCCGTCCTGGCCCACCTCCCGCAGGGAGTCGGCCGGGTCGGTGACCAGGACTAGGGCACCGGTCTCCTCCCCGCGCAGAAGCGCCCCGGTCGGGGTGACCGTCACAGCCTGGATGCCGTCGGAGGCGGCGCGGTAGGTCTCCGCGAGCGCCGGGTGGTCCTGCGCCGTCGTCCAGAGGCCGCCCCAACCCAGGACCTCGGTGAGCACGGTGTCCACCCAGGCGTCCCGGGCCCGGCGGTAGGAAGCCAGGGCCGCCTCGGAGCCCCGGTCCGCGTCCCAGGCGTCCCAGGCCCGGTCCAGGGCGGGCTTAGCGGCACGCAGCATCTCGCGGCGCTCGCGGCTCAGCCCCGGTATGCCCTGCGGGTAGAGGTCGGTGAGGACGGGCACGGAGAGGAAGGGGCCCTCGGTGTCCACCAGGCCCAGCCACTGGCGGTGCTGCTGGGCGGTGCTGCGCCCACCCGAGGCGCTGTGACTGGCGCCGCCGGCTCCCCTGCCAGCGTTACGGTCTCTGGTGCGGCCCTTCGATGCGGGCGTCTTCGGGCTCATGACTGCCTCCCCCAGGTCTCGGCGTCCTCCTCGGTGACGGCCAGGACGAGGGCCACCGAGGAGACGTAGGGCCGGACGTCCTCGTAGCGCGAGCGCACCGCCGTCTCCTCGCGGGTCTCCTCCCCGGCCAGGTCCTCCAGGCGGTCCTCCATGGCACGGATGTCCCGGGCACGCTGCTGGCGCTGCTCACCGGACCACAGGTCCAGCATCGCCTGCTGCTCGCGCTCTTGGGCGTGCAGGTGGGCCAGAGAGTCCGTCAGGTTGGCGCGGAAAGCGGCGAAGATGCCGCGCACGCGGTCGAGATCCGCCTGGCAGCGCTCGTCGAGGCTCTGGTGGACGCCCGCCTGCAAGCTCTGGGCCCGGCGGGCCGTCTCCTCCACGAGGCGGGTGCGCAGGTGCCCACCGTCGTTCCACAGGGCCGCCAGGTGCCTACGCACCTCGGGGCCGGCCAGGCGGTAGCTGCCGGGGTCGAGGGAGCGGTCCAGGACCTCGTGCAGCGTCTCCTCGGCGATGCGATGCCCGCGCAGCCGCACACCGGTGACGAAGACCTGCTCGTGCAGACGCAGGCCGCCGCGCCCCACCAGTACCAGGCGGGACATGGAGGCGGCGCAGGAGTGCTCCAGCCCCGGTAGGACCACGGCCGTCACCCGGTTGACCTCCGAGTGAGGGCTGAAGAGATTGGCACGCAGGATGCGGGTGGACTTGCGCATGAGCGGATGGCCCAGGTGGACGTGGACGATGCCGGGGACGCGCCCGGCCTCCTCATTGAAGGTCACCGGCCGCAACCGGCCCGGCTGGAGCCGGGTATCCAGGCCGGCCACCGCGTCCTGCCAGGAGCGCGCCAGATCCGGGACCGCGAAGACGCCCGCGTCGGTCAGCTCGGAGCCGATCTCCTCCAGGGGAGGCTGATGGGTCATGGCGAGGGCCTCGTCCACCACACGCCGACCGGCCTGCGGGGTCAGGTGCATGCCCGCCTTGGTCCGCTTATAGCCACGGGCCAAGGCAGTCAGCTGCTGGTTGAGCCGCCCGCTGCCGGCCAGGGCGGAGTCGATGGCCTTCTCGTCGTGGCCGCGGGCCGGGGCCTTGCGCAGGCTGCGGCCCAGGAAGCGCGTAGTGATCTGCTCGTCGATGAGCGGGTTAACCGCGCCCAGGTCCCGGGTCTCGGTGGCGATCTTCTCCGCCAGCCGTCCCAGGAAGTCCTGGTGCCCCGCGTAGAGACCCTCGCCGGTGGCCACGGGGGCGAGGTAGAAGATCGTGGGAGTCTCTCGCTGGCCGTAGCGGTCAATGCGTCCCACCCGCTGCTCCAGGCGAGAGGGGTTGAAGGGGACGTCGAAGTTGACCAGGCGGTGGCAGTAGGTCTGCAGGTCGATGCCCTCGCCGGCGGCGTCGGTGGCCACGAGGACGCGCACGTCCTCCTCGGCTGGATCGGCGTTGAAGCGCGCCCGGATGTCCTCGCGCTCCTCGGCGGAGGTGGAGCCGCGGATGACCGCCAGGCGCTCGCCGTAGCCCTGCTGGCGCAGGACCGAAACGATCCAGTCGAGAGTGTCCGCGTACTCGGTGAAGACGACGACCCGCTCATTGGTCCACGTGCGCCCGTCGGGCCGGCAGACGGCGTCGAGCATGGACATGAGGGCCTCGAGGCGGGAGTCGGGGCGGGACTGGTAGCCGCGCGCCCACTGGGCCAGATCCTCAAGCTGCTCGCGCGTGGCGGCGCTCAGCGGGTCCGAGCCGCGGGTTGCCAGCAGCGTGTCCAGCTCCGGCTGGGCGATGAGGCCCTCCTCCTCGTCGGACTGCCCCGAGCCCATGACCTCGGTGTAGTAGTCGTCGTAGGCGTCATTGTCGTCGCCGAACCAGTCCGGGTCGCCCGCGGGCAGGGCGGGAGCGAGGTAGCCCTCCAGGGTCTGGGCGAAGGCCCAGGGGCTGGACAGGAAGCGCTTCTTGAGTAGGAGGGCCGCGATGTCGAGGTTGCGCCGCCCCTGGGCTCGCCCGGAGCTGCGCAGCAGCGAGTCCAGCTCGGCGTAAGCGCGCTCCTCATCGCCGGAGGGCTCGTAGGGGAGCACCTCGACCCGGCGGCTGCGGAAGTCCTTGTCGGTGATCTGCGACTTCAGGCGCCGCACGGTCACCTCCTCCAGCGCGGTGGAGTCGATGCTCGCGCCGCGGGCGAAGCGGCGCGGATCGATCATCTCCAGCAGGGCGGAGAAAGACTCAGTGTAGCCGTTGTGGGGCGTGGCGGACAGGAACAGGCGGTGCTCGCACTTGTCCGCCAGGCGCCGCAGGGCCCGGGTACGCTGAGAGTCCACGGCGTAGCCGCGCCCTCCCCCGGCCGCCGAGGGCGCCGCCGGGGCCACGTGGTGGGCCTCGTCGACGACGAGCACGTCGAAGGCGTAGCGGCGGGCCGATGCCGAGCGGTCGGTCTCCGCCAGGACCTCGCGCAGGAGCCGCTGGGCGCGCACGCCCGGCAGCCAGGCCATGGAGACGATGATGCGCGGGTACAGTCGCAGCGGGTTGGCGGCCAGGCCGTAGGTGCGCCGGTCGGCGGCCATGCGCGCGGAGTCCACGATGACGAAGTCCAGGCCGAACTTCTCGCGCATCTCATCGCGCCACTTCAGGGCCAGGCTCGGCGGGCACACGATGATGACCGAGCGGGCCCGGTGGCGCAGGAGGAGCTCCTCGATGACCAGGCCCGCCTCGATGGTCTTGCCCAGGCCAACGTCGTCGGCCAGCAGCAGGTTGGTGCGCGGGGCTGCGAGTGCCCGGCGCAGCGGCTCGAGCTGGTAGGGCTCCAGGGTGGCGCCCGAGCGGAAGGGGGACTGGAAGGCCTTGGGGTCGGCGGAGGTGACGGCGCCCCAGCGCACGGCGTCGACGAAGGCGCCCAGGGTGTCGGGGTCGTCGAAGTCGTCGGCGGAGATGGTCTCCGGCAGGCCCCGGTCCGGGACCACGGAGTTGCCGACCTCGAGCTCCCAGACGACGCGCAACTCCTCGCCCATGCGGTCCTCGTCCAAGGACTGGAGGGTGACGACGTGCTCGAGGAGGGGGCGGCCGTCGTCGGCCGAGCTGCGGGGCAGGCCCTGGGCCTTGACCTCGGTGACGGCCCAGATGGCGCCCCGGACCTGGACGATCTGGCCCGTCTCGGGCGGCGCCGGGGTGCGCGATACGGCGGCGATCTGGGACACGATGATTTCCTCCGGTCGCCTGGGACAGGGAGTCGCACCTTGCGGGCAGCCACGCGACCGCGTCATCCTAACGCAGCCGCGCCGGGCACCGTACCGGCTCAGGGCCTGTTTCTCAGGCGCGATCCTGGGCCGACTGGATGATGATGACGACGAGGCTCATGAAACTGAGGCGACCGCAGCCTCGAGCGCCGTCGAGAACGTACTTCGTGATCGAGGACTGCGATGTCCTACAGATGGCTGGGGGCGGACCTCAGTAGTCTGCGGGAAAACGCAGTTCTCGCGGGAGAAGTACGTCCCCGATCTGACCAGGAAGCCGCGCCCGCCCGGCGGAAGCAACGGCGAGGCTCACCGACGGAGGTCGCCAGCAGAGCTCAGTAGAGGCTGGGCTGCTCGGGGGCGGCGGACTCCACCCAGGCGACCAGCGCCGAGTGCGACTCCTCCATCATGGCCAGGTCGAAACCGTCGGAGCCGGCGGTGGCATCCACGCAGTGGACCTCGACGACGCGCCCCTGCTCGCGGCGCCGCCTGGCCGCGGAGAGCTCCAGGTCCAGGCGCCTCCACACCCGCGAGGGGCGCGTGGACAGGGACATCAGCCGGTACCACTGAAGGGAGTCGAGGCGGAAGGAGGCGACCCCGCTCAGCCAGCGCTGGCCGCCCGGCAACCGCATGGCGCACTCGAAAGAACCGACCTGTCCGGCCAGGTAGCGAAGACGCACCAGGAACCCGCCTGCCAGCAGCACGAGGGCGATGATGCCGATCGTCAGGATCATCCACACGTGCTGCCCCATGCCTCAGGCCTCCGCGTCCTGCTTCACATGGTCGGCGGCGATCGTGATGACGTCGTGGTCCACGGAGCAGAACCCACCGGACACCTCGATCCTGCGCATCTCACCGTCGACGGGACTCAGGCGCACCGGCCCGGAGCCGAGGACAGCCAGGAGGGGCTGACGGCCGGGCAGGACGCCAAGCTCCCCATTGATCAGAGGCACGGAGACCTGCGTCGCCTCACCGGTCCAGGCCTCGCCCGCCGGCGAGACCACCTCGACACTCAAGACACTCAAGGCCGTGTCCCCTCCTTTCCTGCTCCTGCACCGGGCCTGACCCGCATCCTACGTCTCAGTCCTTGAGCTCGGCGGCGCGACGCTCCAGGTCTTCGATGCCGCCGATGTTGAAGAAGGCCTGCTCCGGCAGGTGATCGTAGTCGCCGTCACAGATGCGGCGGAAGGCCTCGATGGTCTCCGACAGCGGCACGGTGGAGCCGGCCACGCCGGTGAATTTCTCCGCCATGTAGGTGTTCTGGGACAGGAACTGCTCGATGCGGCGGGCGCGCGCCACCGTCACCTTGTCCTCCTCGCCGAGCTCGTCGACGCCGAGGATCGCGATGATGTCCTGGAGCTCCTTGTTCTTCTGGAGGATGGACTTCACGCGGGTGGCGACGTCGTAGTGCTCCTGGCCCACGTATCCGGGGGCCAGCAGGCGCGAGGTGGAGGTCAGCGGGTCCACGGCCGGGTAGATGCCGCGCGAGGCGATCTCGCGGCTGAGCTCGGTGGTGGCGTCCAGGTGGGCGAAGGTCGTGGCCGGCGCCGGGTCGGTGTAGTCGTCGGCGGGCACGTAGATCGCCTGCAGGGAGGTGATGGAGTGGCCGCCGGCGGAGGTGATGCGCTCCTGGAGCTGGCCCATCTCGTCGGCCAGGTTGGGCTGGTAGCCCACGGCCGAGGGCATGCGGCCCAGCAGCGTGGAGACCTCGGAGCCGGCCTGGGTGAAGCGGAAGATGTTGTCGATGAACAGCAGCACGTCCTGGTGCTGGACGTCGCGGAAGTACTCGGCCATCGTCAGGGCGGATAGGGCCACGCGCAGACGCGTGCCCGGCGGCTCGTCCATCTGGCCGAAGACCAGGGCGGTCTTGTCGAAGACGCCGGCCTCGTCCATCTCGACGATGAGGTCGTTGCCCTCACGGGTGCGCTCCCCCACCCCGGCGAACACGGAGACACCGCCGTGGTTCTGGGCCACGCGCTGGATCATCTCCTGGATGAGGACGGTCTTGCCCACACCGGCGCCGCCGAACAGGCCGATCTTGCCGCCCTGGACGTAGGGGGTGAGCAGGTCGATGACCTTGATGCCGGTCTCGAACATCTGCTCCTTGGACTCGAGCTGGTCGAAGGCCGGGGGCTGGCGGTGGATGGGCCAGCGCTCGGTGATCTCCAGGTGCTCGCCGGGGGCAAGGTTGAGGACGTCGCCGGTGACGTTGAAGACGTGGCCCTTGGTCACGTCGCCCACCGGCACGGAGATCGGCGCGCCGGTGTCGCGCACCAGCGAACCGCGCACCAGGCCGTCGGTGGGCTTGAGCGAGATCGTGCGCACGACGTTGTCGCCCAGGTGCTGGGCGACCTCCAGGGTGATCTCGTGGGGCTCCTCGCCGGCACTGGTGGCCTGAACGGTCACCTTGAGGGCGTTGTACATCGCCGGGATCGCATCAGGCGGGAACTCGACGTCGACGACGGCGCCGATGATGCGGGTGATGCGTCCCGTCCCGGGGGTGGTGGTGTCAGCCATGTGCGTTCTTCCGTATCTTCCAGAGCTGAGAAGGGGTCCTGCTCGGTGAGGTGAGTCTGTATGGGGTCTCGACGACGTCGGGGGCTACCCGGCCTATTCGGCCCCCAGGGCATCCGCACCCGAGACGATCTCGGTGATCTCCTGGGTGATGTCGCCCTGGCGGGCCGCGTTGGCCAGGCGGGTGTAGGTGATGATGAGGTCCTCGGCGTTGTCCGTGGCCGTGTGCATGGCCTGCTGGCGGCTGGCCAGCTCGGAGGCGGCCGACTGCAGCAGGGCGTTGCGGATGCGGGAGCCCATGTAACGGGTCAGGAGTGCGTCGAGCACCTCCGAGGCGCCGGGCTCGAACTCGTACAGCGGCATGGAGCCGCCGTGCTTTTCCGCCAGCTCCTTCTCGAGGGCCTCGTTACCGGCCTCGTCGAGCTCTCCGGCCCCGGCGACGTCGACCACCTTGAGCGGCAGCATCCGGCGCACTTCGGGGACCTGGGAGACCATCGAGACGTAGCGGGTGAAGACGATGTGGACCTCGGCCACGCCGCCGGCCTCGTGCGGCTGGAGGAAGTAGTCCAGGAGGGTGGTGGCCACTTCCTCGATGGACTCGTCGCTGGGACGGTCCGACTGCCCGGTCCAGGAGAACTCGATCGGCGTGCCGCGGAAGCTGAAGTAGCTGTGGGCGCGCCGGCCGAAGGTGAAGATCACCGGCTCCTTGCCGTCCTTGACCAGCTCCTCGATGAGGCGGCCGGTCTCGCGCAGGATGGTGGCCGAGTAGGCGCCGGCCATGCCGCGGTCAGAGGTGACCACGAGGATCGCCACGCGGTTGGTGTCCGTGCGCTCCTGGGTGATGGGGTGCTCATCAAAGCGGGAGTAGGAGCCCAGGGCGGCCACCGCCTGGCTCAGGGCATGGTCGTAGGGCGAGGCCTCCTGCGCGTTGCGGCGCGCCTGCCCGATCCGGGACGAGGCGATGAGCTCCATCGCCCGGAACACCTTCTGGAGGGTCTGGGTCGATCGAATGCGCTGCTTGTAGACGCGCTGGTTACCTGCCACGTCAGCCCCTCTTGACCACGAGCTGCTCGGCGGTCCTCTCGGCGGCGGGCTCCTCCTCGGGGGCGGCGACCTGGGCGCCGAGCATCTGCTCGCCGGAGGCGAAGGTGCGCCGGAAGGCCTCGACGGCCTTGACGAGAGCCGCGTCGGTCTCCTCGCTCAGCTCCCCAGTGGACTCGATGTCATCCAGGATGTCAGTGTTGCGCCGCAGGTGGTCCAGGAAGGCCTCCTCGAAGGGCAAGACGTCGGCGACGTCGAGGTCGTCGAGGTAGCCCTTAGTGCCGGCCCAGACGCTGGCGACCTGCTCGGCCACCGGGTAGGGCGTGTACTGGGGCTGCTTGAGCAGCTCCATGAGGCGCTCGCCACGGGTGAGCTGGGCGCGGGTGGCGGCGTCCAAGTCGGAGGCGAACATGGCGAAGGCCTGCATGGAGCGGTACTGGGCCAGCGTGATCTTGAGGGTTCCGGCGACTTTCTTCATGGCCTTGACCTGGGCGGCGCCGCCCACGCGGGACACGGAGATGCCCACGTCGACGGCCGGGCGCTGGTCGGCATTGAACAGGTCGGATTGGAGGAAGATCTGCCCGTCGGTGATGGAGATGACGTTGGTGGGGATGTAGGCCGAGACGTCGTTGGCCTTGGTCTCGATGATCGGCAGGCCGGTCATGGAGCCAGCCCCCAGGTCGTCGGAGAGCTTGGAGCAGCGCTCCAGCAGGCGCGAGTGCAGGTAGAAGACGTCGCCGGGGTAGGCCTCGCGGCCCGGCGGGCGGCGCAGCAGCAGGGAGACGGCGCGGTAGGCCTCCGCCTGCTTGGACAGGTCATCAAAGACGATGAGGACGTGCTTGCCCTGGTACATCCAGTGCTGGCCGATGGCCGAGCCCGTATAGGGCGAGAGGTACTTGAAGCCGGCCGGGTCGGAAGCCGGGGAGGCCACGATGGTGGTGTACTCCAGGGCGCCGCGCTCTTCCAGGGTGGCGCGCACCGAGGCGATGGTGGAGCCCTTCTGGCCGGTGGCCACGTAGATGCAGCGCACCTGCTTGTTCGGGTCGCCGGTCTCCCAGGCCGACTTCTGGTTGAGGATCGTGTCCAGGGCGATGGCGGTCTTGCCAGTCTGGCGGTCGCCGATGATGAGCTGGCGCTGGCCGCGACCGATCGGGATCATCGAGTCGATGGCCTTGAGCCCGGTCTGGAGGGGCTCGTGGACCGACTTGCGAGACATGACGCCGGGGGCCTGGAGCTCCAGGGCGCGGCGGCCCTCGGCTGCGATCTCGCCCAGGCCGTCGATGGGCCGGCCCAGCGGGTCGACGACGCGCCCCAGGTAGGCGTCGCCCACGGGCACGGAGAGGACCTCTCCAGTGCGGTGCACGACCTGGCCCTCGTCGATGCCGTCGAAGGACCCCAGGACGACAACGCCGATCTTGCGCTCCTCAAGGTTCATGGCCAGGCCCGCGGTGCCGTCCTCAAAGGTGAGCAGCTCGTTGGCCATGACGCCGGGCAGGCCCTCGATGTGCGCGATGCCATCGGCGGCGAAGACGACGTGCCCGACCTCCTCGGCGGCGACCTCGGCGGGCTTGTAGGACTCGGCGAACTCGTTCAGGGCCGAGCGGATCTCCTCGGGCCTGATGGTCAGCTCTGCCATCTCGTCTCCTTGCTGGTTGCGTTCTGGGGGCCGGCGGCGCGAGGCGTAGCGGCGTCGGCACGGGGTCAAGTGGGTGAAGTTGTGGGGCCGGCACGGGACCGGTCCTTGGACCGGTGCGCGCCAGTGGTGTGGCTAGCCCGCCAGGCGGGTTCGTAGCTCGGCGACGGCGCCGCGCACCGTGTGGTCCAGGACGTGGTTGCGGATCATGATGCGCGCCCCGCCGATGACCTCGGGGTCGACCTCGCAGTTAAGGTCGATGCGGTTGCCTAGGCGCAGCTCCAGGATCGTGCGCAGGCGCTTCTCCTGGGCAGTGGTCATCGGGATGGCGGTGACGACGTCGGCGATGATGCGCTGACGCATCTCGGCGGCCAGCTCGACAACGCGGCGCAGGTTGCGCAGCGGCCCGCCCTCGGAGCGGTGGCGCACGCACCAGCGCAGCAGGCTCATGGCCGGGGCGCTGACGTGGGCGGCGAAAACGGCCTCGGCCAGACGGACGCGGGCCTCGGTGCGGGTGCGCCGGGAGGGGGCCAGGGCCTCGCGCAGTTCGCGGTCGTCGGCGATCCGCTCGTGGACCTCGAAGAGCTGCTGCTCGATCTCCCCGACGGTGCCGTCGGCGTGGGCCCCGGCGAGGATCGCCTCGATGCCCAGGTCGTGGAGGGCGGAGATGAGGTCGACCGGCTTGGACCAGCGCCCGCGAACCATGGCGCTGAGCAGGTCGACGACGCGCCCGTCCACGGCCCCCTCGAAGAGCCGGCGGGCCAGCGCCACCTTGTCCTCGGGCTCACGGCCCGGGTCGGTCAAGGGACTGGCCAGCGAATGGGCGGCGACCTGGTGGGCCAGGGCGAGGACCTGACGCCCCAGCTCCTGGCCCTCGACGCCCGCCGCCGCGAGCACCGGGCTCCAGGCCTGGCTCACGGTCTCACGGGTGGCTCCGGTGCCGGTTCTCACTGCTTGTCCTTAGCGGCGAAGTCGGTGTTCCAGCTTGCTGCCACCGGTGCGTCAACGCCCTCGACGGGAGGCATGGCCTCGAGCTCGTCGAGGAAGCGGTCGATGACGCGCTCGGACAGAGCCGTGTCCTTGAGCTGCTCGCCGACGATGCGCTCGGCCAGGGTGGAGGCGAGCATGCCGACGTCGGTGCGAAGCGAGATCTGCGCGGCCTGCTTGTCCGCCAGGATCTGGCGCTGGGCGCCATCCAGGATGCCGGCAGCCTCGGCCTGGGCGTCGGTGCGGGCCTGGGCGACGATCTCCTTGGCCTCGCTCTGGGCGTTGTCGCGGATGCGAGCGGCCTCGCGGCGGGCCTCGTCCACGAGCCGGGCGGCGCGCTTCTCGGCGTCGGACTGGTCCTGCTTGGCCTTGTCGGCCAGGTCGAGGCCCTCCTGGATGCGCCGAGCGCGCTCGTCCAGCACGGCGTAGAGCCGGGGCAGGGCGAAGCGGCCCACCACCAGGAGGATGAGCAGGAGGACGACCGCCGCCCAGAAGATCTCGTAGAGCGGGGGCAGGATGAAGGCAGTGCCTCCTACCTGCCCGCCCTCGGCAGCCAGGGGAAACATCACTTGACGACGAGCGGCAGGACGAAGCCGATGAGGCCCAGGGCCTCGACCATGCCCGCGCCGATGATCATGTTGGTGAACAGGCGTCCGGCCACCTCGGGCTGACGGGCCGTAGCCTCCTGGGTCTTGCCGACCAGCAGGCCGATGCCGATGCCCGGGCCGAGCGTGGCCAGGCCGTAGCCGACGTATGCGAGCGCGGTGAGGGACATATTCGGTTCCTTACTTTCTGGCGCCGGGTGGCGCAGGTGGGGGTCGGTGGGTCGAGAAGAGTCTGAAACGACGCGTCCGTGCCGTCTAATGTGCCTCGATGGAGAGCTTGATGTAGACGGCGCTGAGGATGGTGAAGATGTAGGCCTGGAGAACCGCGACGAAGACCTCGAACATTGTTACCACGATCATGGCGGCGCCGGTCAGGAGGCTGATCGTCGAGGAGGCCTGAAGGTGCAGTAGCAGGCTGGTGGTGCCGAAGAAGGTCATGCCGAGCAGCAGGTGGCCGGAGACCATGTTGCACAGCAAACGCAGGGTGAGCGTCACCGGGCGCACGATGAAGTTCGAGAGGAACTCGATGGGGGTGATGAGCAGATACATCGCCTTGGGCAGGCCTGGGGGGAAGAGCTGGGAGGCGAAGAAGTGCCCCGCGCCCTGCTCCTTGATCCCGGCGCCGATGAAGGTGATGTAGGTCAGGGCGGCGAACACCATGGGGACGGCCACCACGGAGGAGGCGGCGATATTCAGGCCCGGGATGATGCCCGACAGGTTCATCGCGAGCACCCCCAGGAAGAGGGTGCCCAGCAGAGGCGCGAAGCGGCGGCCGTTCTTGTTGCCCAGGAGCATGAGGGCAACGTTGCTGCGCACGAAGTCGGCAATGATCTCCAGCAGCGCCTGGCCGCGTCCGGGAACCATCTTGAACTGGCGGGCGGCGGCCACCCCCAGCGTCAGGCACAGGAGGCCCCCCATGACAAGACGGACGAAGGTAAGGCGGTTGAACTCCAGGAGCGTGCCCCGTCCGACGATCGCCTCGGGGAAGAAATCTTCGACGCCGGGCGAGTGGGGGTGCTGGGTGAAGGCGGGTACAGCGGTCAGCGCGATGACCGCGACCAGGAGGACCAGGAGCACCCAGTACCACAGCGGTTTGACGAACGGCTTGGCGTCAGCCGTCCGCGGCACGGCGACGTCGTCGGCTGCCGTGCCGTTCTCGGTGACGGTGTTGGTGGACAGGAGATCCTCCCAATGTCTTTCACGCTTCGAGGTTTGACCTTAAGTCTGCCCCGACAGGCCTGCTAATCACTGGCAATGCTAACGCCTAGGGATGATTCAGCGAAGCGAACCCGGCCCGCCCCAGTAGACGAACACGGCCCGGAAGGCCCGCAACCGACCCTCAGCAGCGATCAGGAGTCGTCAGTCGAGTCGCCGTTCATCGGCTCAACCGCAAGGATCGGCGCCTGCGTCAGCACAGTCGCCTCCGAAAACATGCCCACCAGGATCGCAACGATGAGTGAGACCCCAATCACTCTGCTGTCGAGCCCCAGCGCCCGACCCCCCAGCAGTGCCACAGCCAGAATTGCGACTTTTCCAAGGTATCCACCGGCCATCCAGGCCACGAGGGCCCCCATGGAGGAGCGGACCATGTGGTCCAGGAACCACCAGGTCGCAGCCAGGAGCACCGTCGTCGAGCCCGCCGCAACCGGCAGCGTGCCCAGCGGGCGGGCCACTGCGCCGCGGGAGCCGGCGATGAGGCACCACAGGGCCTGAGCGGCCACCAGGACCACGGCGGCCACGATGAGAATCCGGCGCAGGCGGGCGGCGGCATCCCTCAGGGCGGAGGCGTTCGCACTCGTCGATCTACTCACGGGCGCGTCCCTTCAGATGACCCGGACTGAACCGGCACGGCGGCCCCTTGCGGCGCCTGCCCCTCGGCCGGGCGCGTCACCTCGCCGGTTCCCGAGACGTTGCGGGAGATAACGATCCGCTGCCCCTGGCGGTCCTGGCGCCGGCGCAGCGCCGAGCGCAGGCCGTGGCGCACCCCGGGCATAAGGTCGACGGTGACGACGAAGGCGAACAGGATCGCGATGGCGGCCCCCACCATGACCCATGGCAGGGGGAAGAAGGCCATGGCGGCCACGGGGAAGGAGGCGACGGCGGCCCACAGGTACATGACCAGAACGGCGCGGCGGTGGGAGTGCCCGGCGGCCAAGAGCCGGTGGTGCATGTGCATGCGGTCGGGGTGGGTGGGGCTCAGGCCCTTCCTGGTACGGCGCACGATCGCCATGATCATGTCGGTCAGGGGCAGCAGGAGGACGGCCAGCGGCAGAAGGATCGGCATGAAGGCGGGAAGGGCGCGGGAGCCGTCGAAGCTGCCGGGGTCGATCTGCCCGGTGACGATGATGGTGGAGGCGGCCGAAACCAGCCCCAGCTGCATCGCCCCGGAGTCGCCCATGAAGATGGTGGCCGGGTTGAAGTTATGGGGCAGGAAGCCCAAGCACACGCCGATGAGCGCGGCCACGATCGTGGCGGCCAGGGAGCTGTAGGAGCCGGGGCTCGTGGCTCGGGTAAGGACGTAGGTGTACAGGAAGAAGGCAGTCGAGCCAATCCCGACGACACCGGCCGCCAGCCCGTCGAGCCCGTCGACGAAGTTGACGGCGTTGATGGCGGCCACCACGACGATGACGGTGGAGATGAGGGACAGGCGCGAGGAACCGATGGTCAGCCCCGCCACGGGGAAGGTGAGGAGCTGAACGCCCTGCCAGGCCATGACGCCGGCCGCCAGGATCTGTCCGGCGAGCTTGGTCATCCAGTCCAGCTCCCACAGGTCGTCGACGACGCCGAGCAGGCACACCAATCCCGCTCCCAGGACCACCGCCCAGGCGCTGGAGTCGATGACGTCGGAGAGGTAGGGGATCTGGGAGGCCACGCTGATGGCTGAGAACAGGCCGAAGAACATGGCCACCCCGCCCAGGCGCGGGATGGGGGTGGAATGGACGTCGCGGGCCCGCACGGGGGTGAGCGCGTTGCTCACGAGGGCGATGTGCCGGATGATCGGCACGGCCACGTAGGTTGCCACGGCGGCGATGGCCATGACCAGGAGGTAGACCCTCACGCCCTCACCTCCGCCCTGTTCGCCGCTGCGTCCGCCGCCGGTGCGGCGAGGTCGATGCCGGCCGTCCGCTCCAGATCCTCCTGCGTCAGGACCCCCTGGCGCAGGATGCGGGGGGCGCGGGCGCAGGGGCCGGCGAGGGAGACGATGGTGGAGGGGACGGGACCGGGGGTGGCCCCGCCGTCGAGCAGAAGGATGTCCCCGGACGCGAGGGCGCCATCGCCCTGGGCGCTCAGGGCCTCCTCGTCGGCGCCCCTGACCCGTCCGGGGAAGGCGGCCCGGGCGGAGGCGGCGTCGGTCGCGGGCGGCGCACCGGTGGGATTGGCGGAGGAGACGGCCAGCGGCCCACTGCGGCGCAGGAGGTCCAGGGCGAGCCTGTGGTCGGGCATGCGCACGGCAATGGAACCGCCACTCTCCCCCAGGTCCCAGGTCAGGGCCGCATCGGCGTCGAGGACGAGGGTCAGCGGCCCGGGCCAGAAGGCCTCCATGAGGGCTCGGGCGGCCTGCGGCACCTGGGCGACGACGCCGGTCAGGTCGGCGGGGTCGGCCACGAGCACCGGCGGGGGCATCTGGCGCCCGCGCCCCTTGGCGGCCAGCAGCCGCTCGACCGCCCCGGCGTCGGCGGCCTCGCACCCGATGCCGTAGACGGTGTCCGTGGGCAGGATGACCAGCCCGCCCGCACGCAGGTGCTCGCAGGCCGGTTGGAGGGGGTCGAGGCGGGAATGAGCGGTGCTCGCGGAGGGCTGCGGGGGGGGGCTCACGTCCCGCATCCTGCCACGGATCGGGTCGGCTACGGGACACTGAGGCGGTGTGGGCCGAGCCGCGATGTCAGACCGTCACCTGCAGCGGTCGCCCATCGTCCGCACGGGCTCCGAGCTCTCCGAGCCCGAGCTGCGCCCCGCCTACACGATGCGGCGGGCCACGGCCCAGCGAGTGAGCTCGTTGCGGTTGGACAACTGGAGCTTGCGCAGAACCGCGGAGACATGGGTCTCGACGGTCTTGACCGAGATGAACAGCTCGGAGGCGCACTCCTTGTAGGTGTATCCGCGGGCGATGAGGCGCATGACCTCGCGCTCACGCACCGAGAGCCGATCGAGCTCGGTGTCGGCCACGGCGACCTCGCCCGTCCCGGCTCCGAAGGCGTCCAGGACGAAACCCGCCAGGCGCGGGGAGAAGGCGGCATCGCCGGCAGCCACGCGCCGCACGGCCTGGGCCAGGTCCTCGGTCGAGATGGCCTTGGTGACGTAACCGCGGGCGCCGGCCCGGATGACGCCGACGACGTCGTCGCTGGCGTCCGAAACGCTCAGGGCCAGGAAGCGCGTCTCGGGAACGTCGTGGCAAGAGGCGACGACCTCGGCCCCGCCCCCGCCATTGCCGCCGGGCAGGTGGACGTCGAGCAGGACGACATCGGGCCGCAGAGCGTGGACGGCGGCAATGGCGCCCTCGACGTCGTCGGCCTCGGCGACGACGTCCATGTCGGAGGCGTGCGCGGTCAGCTCGGAGCGCACCCCGGAGCGGACCAGGGCGTGGTCGTCGACGACCAGGATCCGCAGGGGCGCGCCCGCCGAGGCGGGCGGGCGGTTGTCTGATGGGGTGCCGGCGGGGGTGTCAGCCATGGGGTCTTCCTGGTGGTGACGTCGGTGCGGTGAAGAATGCGGGAAAGGACGGGGGACGAGGGGGGCTGTCAGGGGCAGGATATGACGGAGCCAACGATAGATGGGGCGGCGGGATCAGGTGGGAAGGGACAGGACCACCTCCGTGCCGGTCTCCAGACGGCGCACCCGCGCGCTGCCGCCGTGACGCTCCATGCGGGCGATGATGGACTGGCGCACGCCGTGGCGGTCCTCGGCGATGGCGTCGAGGTCGAAGCCGGGACCGCGGTCGCGCACGAACACCTCGAGGCGCTGGTCGCCCGCCTCGACGTAGAGAGAGACCGGCGGGGCGCCGTGGCGCACGGCGTTGGACAGGGCCTCGCGGGTGGCTGCGACGATGACCTCGGTGTCGCGGTCGGGGGCGCGGTCGCCGACGCACACGACGTCGACGGCCACGCCGTGGCGGTCCTCGATCTCGCCTGCCAGGTCGGTGAAGGCGTCCGCCACGGAGGTGCCCGGCGCGGGACGGTCGGTGTAGAGCCAGGCGCGCAGCTCACGCTCCTGGGAGCGGGCCAGGCGGGCGACCGTCTCGGGCTCCTCGGCGCGCTTGCGGATGAGGGTGAGGGTCTGGAGGACGGAGTCGTGCAGGTGAGCGGCAATGTCGGCGCGCTCGGCCTCACGGATCTCGGCGGCGCGGGTATCGGCCAGGGCCCGGTTGGTCCGCAGCCACAAGGGCGCCAGCACCACGCCGATCCCCGCCACGAGTGCCCCTCCCGTGACGAGCCCGGAGATGAGCTTGTAGGGCGAGCTGTCCGCGGCCACCCACACCAGGATGCCAACGACGGCCAAGCACACCCCACCCGCGACCCGTAGAACAGCGCCCAGGTTGCGGTCCGGGCCCACCAGGTTGTCCATCTGGGACCAGGCCAGGGCGGCACCGGCGATGATGACGACGACGATTCCCACGGCGCCGACCCGGTCAAGCAGTCCGAATCGCCAGGAGGCCAGGAAGAGGGCCGCCAGGATGAGGGAACCGCCGTCGATGACCGTCTGCGACAGGCCGGAGACGGAGCCGCCCTCGGCGGCTTCGCTCCCAGCACCCCCGGTCCCCCTGTCATCCGTGGCGCGGGCGGCCAGGCGGGCCCGGGAGATCGGCGAGGCTGACCCGGATCCCGCCGGGCTGCTCTCCCCGGGCAGCGTTGCCCACAGCAGAGCGTAGAGGAGGGCGCCCGCGCCGCCCCCGAGCGCGAGGACGACCATGGCCGCGCGGATGTAGCGCACGGGGATGCCCAGGTGGAGACTTAGTCCTGCGCAGACCCCGGCGATACGGGCGGGCCTGCGCAGCCGGGCGGTCTCCTCAGGCAGGTCCGCCGGAGCCGGCACCAGGTGGTGGGGCGAGCGACGCAACGGGGGCCGCTGCGGGGGCGGCGGGGGGCTCCACGACTGCCCCGGTCCGGCGGTGGCCGGCCCGGGCTGCGCGGCCCACTGCTGAGCTGTCGTCATGGCACCATCGTGGCACGTCAGAGTCGCTGATCCGATCGTCCCCCGGTGGATTCGGGGGTCAATCGGGGATCATTCAGGGGGTCCCCTGATCGTGGCGCGGGGCGCGGGCGCGAAGAATTGACGGCATGAACGACATGCCCACTCCCCCGTCAAATGGCGGCTCGCCCGCCGACTCCACCTCTTCCGATTCCTCCGGCACTGCCGGTTCCCAGGCCGGCGGCGCTCAGTACAGCTCCCAGCAGCGGCCGCACTACGGACCGCAGCCCGACCCCGGCCCCGCGTACCAGCCCTACGGGGAGGCCCAGCCTGGCCCCCGGGACGGCTCGACGCATCGTTTCTTCAACTCCCTGCGCGGCTCGGGCCTCATGCGCACCAACGAGCGCTGGGTCGCCGGCGTGGCCGGCGGCGTGGCCCACCGCTTCGGTCTGGACCCCATCCTGGTTCGCTGCGTGTGGGTGGTGCTCTCGATCTTCTCCGGAATCGGGTTGGTCCTCTACGGCGTGGCCTGGGCGCTCCTGCCCGAGGAGTCCGACGGGCGCATTCACCTGGAGGAGGCTCTCTCCGGCCGCTTCAACGCCGGTCTGGCGGGCGCCATCGGCATGACGATCGTCGGCATGTCAACCATCGGCGACGGTTTCATCCCAGGCTGGTACATCGGCCTGTGGGGGCTCCCAGGAATCGCCGCCCCCGTGTGGACGCTCTTCTGGCTGGGGCTGACCCTTCTAGCCGTCGTTTTCGCCGTCCGCTTCGCCCAGAACCGTCGCGGAGGTCGCGGCGCGCCTCGCAGTCCCCAGGGGCCTCAGCCCTGGCAAACCGCCCAGCAGAACGCATCGCAGGCGCCGGGGAGCCGCACTAGCGACCAGACCGGCCAGGCCGCTTCACCTACGGCCTCAGACTCCTCCGTCTCCTCCACGTCTTCCACCTCCTACGCGCCCGGCTCCAGCGCCCCGACCTTCGGCCGCCCGACGAACGGTCCGACCTGGCAGAACCGCTCCTACCGGCAGTACCAGCCCTACCAGCCGGCACCCGCACCGGCCCGCCCGCCGAGACCGCGCCGTCCCGGGCCCGGTTCCTCCGTGTCGTTGACCGTCCTGGGCCTGGCGTTCCTGACCGGAGCGGGAATCTGGTACGCCACGGCGACCCACCGCGTCGGCCTACTCCAGGGCCAATTCTTCCTCATCGGTATCCTGGTGGCACTCCTGGGTGCGGGTATCGTCGTCAGCGGCCTGCGTCGTCGGCACGGCGGCTGGATGACGTTCCTGGGTTGGCCAGCTCTGTTGGTCATGGCGATCCCCGCTCTCGTGGTCGCCTCGGTCACTCCCCCGAGCCTGGCCCGTATGCCCTTCGGAACCATTACCGACTCGGCCACCTTCGCCTCAACCACAGTCACGTGGAAAGAGTTGTCATCGTCGGCCAGTGGAGGCAGCGTCACCCGCAGCAAGGACGTCGGCGACCTCACCCTGGACCTGCGCGGCATGCCCGCGGACGAGGCCAGCCGACTCTCGACGATCAACGCCCACCTCGACGTCGGGCGCCTGCGCGTCAAAACCGATGCGGACCAGCCGGTGACGATCAAGACCGACGTCGACATGGGGTCGGTGGAGGCGAGGGTCTCCCGGGCCTGGACCGTCAACGGCAGGCAGATGGAGCCCGATGAGGAGGGGCCGGCCTCCTACGACGTAAACGGCAAGACCACCTCCGCCTACGCGAATATCCGCGGCGGCCTGAACATCAAGTCCACCCTGACATCCTCCGGCAGCGGGGAAGGGCGGCAGGCGATCACCATCAACGCCTCTGTGGACACCGGGGCGATCGAGGTCACCGACCAGGACGACAGCATCTCCTGGTACGGCAACGCCGATGAGTCCGTGTGGATCGTCAACTACTGGTCCGATGAGCACGGCGGCGTCCACCGCGACTCTCTGCCGATCCCGGGCATGAGCCACCAGGCCATCACGGTCGACGACGCCACGGCCTGCATCCGATCCGCCCGCGAGAGCGCGGACGCCGATGATCGCAGTCAGGACGCCAACTGGCGGGATCTGTCCGATCTCACCTCCAAGGAGCGCGCCTCCTACGACGCCTGCGTGCAGAAGGCCCTGGCCGGGCAGAGCGCTGCCGGGCCGAGCCCGGCCCCCTCAGAAACAGCCGCACCGGCACCATCCCAGACACCCACTGAGCAGCAGGCTCCCGCCGAGCAGCCTCCCGCCGACGCGGGCTGATCGACTCGGCCCCCCGCACTCGTTCGAGACACCCAGACCTCTTCCCGGGCATTCCCCGGCATTCACGCAAGGAGACCCCCATGAGCAGCACCTCGCCCGCCACATCACCTGAGGACGCAGGCGAAAACGCCGTCAAGGAGACCACCGAGGGCGCCACGAGGCCTTTTCCGGCCTCGGGCGACACCCGGCCACTGACCATGCCGCTTCCCACATCCGACGGCGTCGCCACCGACGTCCTGAGCACCGGGGAAGCGCCGGACGGCACCGACCAGACCGGTCGGCTCGCCGATGCCGAGACGGAGGCGATGACGCCAACCGACGTCCTCTCCTCCCCGGCGTCGAGCTCGGCATCAAGCCGAGATGGCTTCTTCACCGCATTCGACTCCACCCCCATCGGTCAGGACTCCACGACTGGCGAGGATCACAGGCCGTCGACCGACTCGGCGCCCGCGGCATCGGCATCTGGCCCGGTGTGGAGTGCGGGGACGGTGACCGGTGAGGGGAAGCAGCCGCAGGCACCCGGAGATATCAAGGGCTCCACGCTTCTGTGGGGGACGTTCCTGCTCCTCGTGGGCGGGCTGCTCATCGCGGCGGGCCTGGGGCTGCGATTCGACTTCACAACGACGGCGATCGTCTGCCTGGCGGGGCTGGGAGTCCTGCTCGTCGTCGTTGCCCTCATCCCCATGGGGCGCCGCAGCATCAAACCCTGATCCGATCAGCACAACCGCGCGCGGACGCACCCTGAGTCTCGTTGACTGCCCCTCACACGCGAGGGGGCGAGGTTCCAGGTGCGTCCGCGCGGGCATATCATGTAGGAAGAACTCACCGGAACCGAGAACCTCCACCACCCCGACGGACAACGAGGGACATCGATGGTTGAGACAGCATTCTCCGTACTTATGAGCCTGATCCTGGGCGTGACCGGCGTCGGACTCGTAGTGCTGGGGCGCCGGATGTCGCAGCGCAGACTGCCACCGAACTCCTGGGCAGGAGTGCGTTACGAGATCGCGCAGCGCTCCGAGAAGAACTGGTATGAGATGCAGGCCCAGTGCGCGGTGGCGGCTATAGGACTGGGCGTGGTCTTCATCGACTCGGCTCTCCTGTTCGTCATCCAGGCGGTCCTGCATGAGACGGTCTCGATCCTGATCCCCATGGCCATCACGCTGATTCAGACGGCTGCCGGCATGGCGATACTTCACGTTCAGGCCCGCAGGTGCAGAGCACTTCTTCTGAAGAACACACTCAAGTCGTCTAGATGACTGACGTCAGACAAATTAGCGAGGGGGCACATCCATCCTGTAGCCCCTCAACCGAAACCCAGCAGTCAACTGCCGAAGCCACCGCCAGCCACACAGGTAGCTAATAGGACAGCACTATCCTCACACGAGGAGACCTCACCGAAGCCAGACTTGTGATCGGAGCACGACGTCTCCGAGTCATCAGCCCTGGTAGACGATCTTGGTCTTGACGTCGTCGACGGCCTCCTCGCCGAGGTAGTGACGCACGATCTCCAGACCGAAGTCGATAGCGGTGCCCATGCCCCGCGAGGTGATGACCGGGCCGTCGGTCACGACGGCGGCCTGGCTGATCTGCGCCCCGTGGTCGGCGAGCACGCCCACGAAGCCGGGGTTCGACGTCGCCCGGCGGCCCTCGAGCAGGCCCAGCTCGGCCAGGATCGAGGGGGCGGCACAGATCGCGGCCACCGGCCTGCCGGCGCGCACCCGCTCGGTGACCGCGGCCATGAGCGGCTCGACGGCCTTGAGATTGGGGGTACCGGGGATACCGCCGGGCAAGATGAGCATGTCGTAGTCGGCCAGGTCCGCCTCGGCCAGGGTGAGGTCACAGGTGACGACGATGTTGTGGGAGGAGGTGACGGACCGCTCGGGGGTCACTGAGATCATCGTCGTCGGAATACCGGCACGGAAGAGGATGTCCACGGTCGCCAACGCCTCGACCTCCTCCAGTCCCGGCGCGATGAAGACGGCGACGGCCTTGTCCGTCTTCTGGTCGGTGGGCGCGTGGAAAGCGGGCATGTCTCCTCCAGGAAGGTCGGCTCAGATGCGTGTGGATGCCACCGTCACCCTACGCGCCCGCAGCATCGGCCGGGAAGGCGACCGCGGTTCCCGTGCCCCTTCCGACGAGCCTCAGCGCTGGCGCAGGAGGTGCTGCTCGGCGTTGTCCAGGATCGGCTTGGCGGTCTCGGGCGCGTAGACGCTCAGGCCGCCGTCGGACACGGGCAGCTCGACGTCGCCGTCATCGCCGATGGTGACCGGCTCGTGCTCGCCCAGGACGCAGATCCACTGCTCGCCGGCGTGCCGAGCCCCCACGTGGAGGCGCTTGGCGCCGGCCTTGCGGTCGGATAGGACGACGGCGAGCCCGGAACCGGGGTGGGCGTCGTCGCCCTCGCGCGCGAAGCCGACGACGTCGGGCCCGTCGAGGGCATCGTGCTGGTGGCCGTGGGCCAGCGCGCGCCGCATGGTCATGAGCAGCGGCAGCTCGGTGACGGCCGGCAGGTCGCCGGTCTCGGGGGTGCCGAACAAGTCGCCCCAGAAGACACAGGGGGTCCCGGCCTCGCGCAACAGGATGAGGGCGTAGGCCGAGGGCTTGAACCACGATTCGATAGTGGAGGCCAGCGACTGACCCGGTTGGGTATCGTGGTTCTCCACGAAGGTGACGGCGCGGGCGGGGTCGGAGGCCACGAGGGTGCCCTCGAAGAGTCGGGACAGGTCGACGTCGCCGTTGGAGGTGGAGGCGGCGTGCAGGTGGAAGTGGAGGGGGACGTCGAACAGGCTCATGAAGGGAACGGCCTCCAGGTAGCCCTCCAGTTCGGCGACGTCGCGGGTCCAGTACTCGCCCACGGCCGGCAGGGCACACCCGGTGGCGAGTCGCAGCTCGGGCAGCCAGCGGGCGAAAAAGTCGGCGCCGACGTGCTTGAGAGCATCCAGGCGCAGGCCATCGACGCCGGTGGTCTCCACGTACCAGCGCCCCCAGCGGTCCATCTCGGCACTGACGGCGGGGTCGGTGACGTGGACGTCGGAGCCCATGAGGTAGTCGTAGTTGCCGAGCTCGTCGTTGACGTTCTCGTTCCACTGCTTGCCCTCGAAGAGCCACACGCCTTGGAGCCGGCGGGCCTCGTCCCAGTCGGTGCCGTGGAAGCACGTCCAATCCCAGGTGAAGTCCGAGTAGGTGCCATTGCGCCCCGGGAAGGTGTAGCGGGTCCAGGCGGTGATCTCCTCGGCATCGCCGATGGGGCGCAGGCGGTCGTGGGGGTCGACCGGGGTGGCGCGCACGACCTCGGTGTCGTCGCCGCCCATGCGGTGGTTGAGGACGATGTCGGCCACGACGCTGATGCCGGCGGCGTGCAGGGCCTCGATGGCGGCGAGGTAGTCCCCCTTGGTTCCGTACTTGGTGGGGACGGTGCCCTTCTGGTCGAACTCGCCCAGGTCGTAGGTGTCGTAGACGCCGTAGCCGACGTCCTCCACCCCGGCCTGTCCCTTGTAGGCGGGCGGCAGCCAGGCCGAGCTCACGCCGCAGTCGGCCAAGAGGGAGGCGTTATCCGCCAGGACGCGCCAGTGAGTCGAGTCGGCGGGCAGGTCCCAGGCGAAGGCCTGGAGCAGGAGGGGGTTGACGACGTCGTCCGGGTTGGCTGGGCTGGGCTGGGCGCGGTTCTCAGTCACGGATCCGATGCTGCCAGCCCTCCCCCGACGGCGGAAGCCGAATGAGCGGCGAGTTCAAGAAGCGTCTGCCCGTATCCGCACCCGGTATGCCGAGGTCCTGGAGCGCCTTGGTCGCTGAGCAGGCACGGATGATCGAGTATTTGACGCTTGAAGACGCCCTGATACTCATTGAGGACCTCGCCGTCGGACCGGTCCGGGATCTCGGCCTGCTCGACTCGGCGCTGCACCGGCCTGGGGCCACTCTCTGGGGACGCGACGCGTACGCCACGATCGATGAGAAAGCTGCGGCCCTGCTCGATTCCCTGGTCCGCAATCGTCCCCTGGTGGATGGAAACAAGCGCCTGGGGTGGTTGGCCACGCTGGTCTTTCTGGACATCAACAGCCATTGGATCGAGGCTCCCGATGATGATGCCTATCAGCTGGTGATGGCCGTAGCGGCTGGAGAGCTCTCGCTCAAGGGGACCGCTGAGGCACTCTCTCAATGGCGCAGTCGTGACTCGGAAGAGATCAGGTAGGTGCGAGCAGGGCGGCGACGTCGTCGAGTTGGGCGGCGATCTCGGTGAAGTCCCGGTCCAGGTCGAGGGTGCGCACGTGGAAGCGGTGCCCGGTCTCGGACCAGGTCTCGCGGATCGGCGGGTCGACGGCGGTCTGGGCGTAGAGCAGCATGCCGGCGACCTCGCGCCCGCCCTGTCGGGGGTCGCTGGCCTCGTGCATGACGTAGCTGTAGATCTGATTGCGGTTGGCCGGGGACAGGATCCGCCTGTCGTAACGGGAGCCGAGGATGCGCCCGTAGCACTTGGTGTCGATGATGAGGGTCCGCGCCGGCCCGGTCAGGACAATGTCGGTGCGCAGCCCCGGAAGGAAGACCGGAGCGTCCGCGATGCCTCCGCTCACCCAGGGAGCGCCGGCACGCAGGAGGGGGTGGTGGTGGCGGAAGTAGGCCAGGACGAAGCGCTCGTACAGGGCGCTCAGCTCCTGGGGGTCGAGGAAGTCCGCGAGGCTGACTGCGCCGTCGGCACCGCTGAGCAGCCGCTCGTCCAGGACGAGCCGGCACGCCCCCATGAGCAGTCGGTAGGAACGGTTACCGCGGTGGAAGCGCAGTCTCTCCCAGTGCAGGTGCCTGAGTTCGCCGACGCTCATCACCTCGACGTCGCCCATGACGAGCAGCGTGGACTTCAGGCGCGCCCTGCGGGCCGGGGCGATGTCGCCGTGCAGGATCAGGCGCAGCGCGGCGGTCTTGAGGAGCCGGTTCATGAGGGTGTTCTCGGTGCGCTCGTCGTAGCCGCAGCGCACCAGGCTCCTGCGGCGGGCCCTGAGCCGCATCGTGGCGACCGGGTCGATGCGTCCCCGCACAACCGACAGGTCCTCGACGAAGGGCTGATAGTCCCGCTCAAAACCATGTCGACGCTGGTTGTCCAGCCCACCGGCCAGGATCGCGGCGAGCATGTCGTGGACGTGCTCGAAGTCCTCGGCCGCCAGGCGCCGGTGCTCGCTGGTCTCCAGTGCCTTGAAGGCGTAGGCGAGCATGTAGTAGACGTTCTTGAGCAGCACAGTGCTGGGACCACGCCGGTGGGGTCGGCCGGGAGATCCGTCCGGCGTCCGTCCGGGCAAAACGGTGGCCGTCATGGCAGGATGCTCTCCAGCTCGTGAATGCTCTCGTCCATCGCAGCGGGATTGTCGAACCAGTACTCGCGTACCAGCGGCTCGAGCTCGTAGCGCACCATCGAGGTCACATCCGCATCCGTGCTCGCAGGGTTCTCAGGGCTTCCTGCTGGCAGGCACAGGTAGGAGTGGCCGATCTGGAATCCGGGGCCGAGGGCCTCGTCCTCAGCGATCCGTTGGTTGAGGCGGCGTACGACGTCGACCAGCGCCTCCAGCCTCGAGCTGCCCACGGCCTCGACGTGCCTGAGGAACCCTGGGTGATCGAGGGCCGGCCTCATCTCGAAGAAGGCGAAACGGCGACGCAGCGCGTAGTCGATGAGGGCAAGGCCCCGGTCGGCGGTGTTCATCATGCCGATGATGTGGAGCCGCTTCGGGACGGACAGCAGCTCCCCGGACACGGGCAGGCGCAGTGCCTCCCCGCGGTGCTCGGCCTCGATGAGCATGAGCAGCTCGCCGAAGGCCTTGGAGATGTTGGCACGGTTGATCTCGTCGATGATGAACACGTAGTCCCGTCCCGGGTCGGCGGCAGCACGCCGGCAGAACCTGGCGAAAACGCCCTCGGCGGCCGCGAACCCGCCCTCGGCCGTGGGGCGCAGCCCGACGACGACGTCCTCGTAGGCAGTCGACTGATGGAACTGCACCACCTCCACCCGAGAGTCATCCGTCTCACCCATGAGCGCGTACGCCAGGCGCTTGGCGGCGAAAGTCTTCCCCGTACCCGGAGCGCCCTGGAGGATGAGGTTCTTCTTGCGGCGCAGCAGCCCGAGCATCTGCTCCAGGTCCTCGGGACCGACGAACACCTCCGCCAGAAAGTTCTCCCGCGTATAGATGTCGGCGATGTCGCTGGGCTCATGAGCGTTCTGGGGGCTCGTGGCAAGGGCGGAGATCATGGACGAGTCAGGGGCGTTCCGGTCCCGGAACAGTGACTCGAGCTGAACCGGGTTATAGCTCGTGTTCTCCGTGACCCGTTGCAGGGTCACTGCACCCACACGCCGGTCGAGCGGCCAGGAGCCGACATGTGTCCACTCAATGTCGCGCACGCAGCGGTAGGCGGGCCGGGCGTCGTCGTAACGGAACTCTGAGCGGACGACGCCACGCCCTATGATCTCGGTCGGACCGCGCCGGGCGTAGACGACGTCGCCAGGACGCATCGTGTGGGTGAAGTCCCGGATCATTCCTGCCGCGCCTGTCGGCCTGCCTCCCCAGTCCCCGTAGCCGGCCTCCAGCGCCTCAATCACAGCCTCCTCATTCGGGTAGCTCGTGGGGTTGCCGATCCGATCCCAGTTGAGCGCCATGATCCCGGCGGTTCGGAACTCCTCCCACTTCCCGGCGCCCTCGCCGGGAACGTAGAGCCAGTACCCGCGCTCCTGTTCCTGGGCGCTCTCAGCGCCCTCGGCCGACGCCGTCATCGGCTCCCTCATGATTCCTCCTCATTGCCCGTACCCGCAGCGCTGCGAGCACGTCCAGGGAGAATAGTAGTGCTGCCTTGCACCATCAGTACCAGCCAGGTGTGGTCGCTTCCTCGGCGGGGACAATCGACGCCGTCGGGGACGGTGGGGTCTGGTG
>NZ_VICB01000002.1 GCF_006546835.1 Actinomyces johnsonii
GGTGGGGTCAGGTGGTGTTTGCACCGTTGATGATGTCGTTGAGTTTCTCAGTTGGGGTCTGTCCGTTCAAGACGATGCGGGGTCGGCGGTTGAGGCGGTCCTGGATGGCTTGGATCTGGGTGTCGGTGATGGTGGTGAAGCTGGTGCCCTTGGGGAGGTAGTCGCGGATCAGGCGGTTGGTGTTCTCGTTGGTGGGGCGCTGCCAGGGGCTGTGGGGGTCGGCGAAGTAGACCGGGATGTCGGTGGCGGCGGTGAAGGCGGCGTGCTGGGCCATCTCGCTTCCCTGGTCCCAGGTGATCGAGGCCCTTACGGCCCGGGGCAGGTCAGCGACCATGGTCTGCAAGGCGGTGGTGACGGTCTGGGAGTCGTGGCCGGCGCCCAGGCGGTGTATGAGCACGAAGCGGCTGGTGCGTTCCACCAGGGTGATCAGGGCGCTGCGCCCGCCGGCGCCGATGACCAGGTCGCCCTCCCAGTGGCCCGGTACGGCCCGGTCAGCGGCCTGGGGCGGGCGCACACTGATCTGGGCTCCCTCGATCCAGGGGCGGTTGGATCTGCG
Source organism: Actinomyces johnsonii (assembly GCF_006546835.1). Classification (GTDB taxonomy): domain Bacteria; phylum Actinomycetota; class Actinomycetes; order Actinomycetales; family Actinomycetaceae; genus Actinomyces; species Actinomyces johnsonii. The sequence goes on from NZ_VICB01000002.1 coordinate 557, forward strand.
GGGCAGGCCGGCCAGTGGTGAGCGGGGCAGGCGCCGGGTGCGTCCTGAGCGCAGGGCCTTGTCCACCCGCAGCTGCTGGCGCAGGCTCCCGGCGCCCTGGACGTAGAGGGCCTGGTAGATCTGCTCATGGGAGATGCGCATGGACTCATTGTCGGGGTGGGCCCAGCGCAGGCGCGCGCTGATCTGGCGGGGGCTGGCCCCGTCCTCGAGCAGGGCCACCACCTCGGCGCGCAGGGCGGGATCGGTGTCGAGCCTCCTGGCCTTGGGGCGGGCCAGGCGCTCCTGGGCCGCCGCCGAGGCTCCCGGGGCCCGGTAGACCTCGTCAGGGCCGGTGTTGCGGGCGATCTCCCGTGAGACGGTCTGACGGCACCGCCCCAAGGAGCGGGCGATGGCGGCGGCCGACTCCCCACGGGCCCGGCCCTGAGCGATCAGGACCCGCTCGGCGTCGCTGACGCGCTGCCCGCGCCCGACCCGCCCTGAGCAGGCCGACACCGACCAGTCTCTACGCCCCGACGAGTGTCTTGATGAGCGTCTTGATGCTGTTGCTGCACTCTCCACGGCCTGATCGTGCCAGTACCGCCTCGCGGTATCCCGGGTCACCCCGGCCGCGGCTCCCGCCCGGGTCAGGGATGCCCCGGCCAGGACGGCCTGAACGACCTTGGCGCGTCTGGCCTGGTCGGACTGGACAGTCCCGCCCTTGGGGCCGCCTACCAGCTCCACCCCCGCCTCCTGGCACCACCGGCTCACCGTCCCACGCCGATACCCCAGAACCCGAGCCACCGCCGAAGCCGACTCACCAGCCACCACACGCGCCACCGCATCCCGACGCACACCCTGACCAACCCCAGTCCCAGACACAAAACACCCCTCCCACGAGCGGTGCATCCACCACCAGACCCCACCCCA
>NZ_VICB01000003.1 GCF_006546835.1 Actinomyces johnsonii
CATCCACCACCAGACCCCACCCCAGACCCCACCATTCCCGTACGCGTGATATGTCCCCATCGTGTCGGAGCTCTGAAAGGCGGAACTCCGGCGACGAACGCTGAGACATGTCCGTGACTTTCGCGGTAATGTCGACGGGTTGGTTTCCGCCGGGGTGGATCCGGCCGACTGGGAGGAGCCCCCGTGAAGAACGCCGCGATTCGCCCCGCCGACTGGACCGGAGCCGGCCGCCGGGCCACTGTCCTGGGCTGCCTGTTGCTGGCCGGCTCGCTCGCCTTCGCCGGCTGCTCATCGAACAGCCCCAAGCCCGGTGCAAAGGCCTCCGCGAGCGGTTCGGGCACCGTGAGCAGCTCGACGCCGGAGCCCTCAGGCGTCGCCACGGCGTCGGGCAGCGCCGGTCCCGTCACGGCGGACTCCCTCTCCGACCCCCAGCTGGGTTACACCGTCACCACCATCCCCGCCGGCCTGGACGTCAGCCAGGTCAAGATCCTCCAGGACTTCGTGGCCTACGACCAGATGTCCTGGACGCTATGGGTCGGCGGCGGCCAGGACATCAGCAAGGTGACGACGGTGACCACCGGCAACCTCCAGCAGCAGCTCACCAACGATGCCGCCGACATGAGGAGCAAGGGGCAGAAGGTCCGGACCCCGGTCAGGGTCGCGGTCTCCGAAATCGTCATGAGCGCCGACGGCCAGAGCGCCACCGTCTCCTACTGCGTGGACATGACGCAGGTGAGCTTCATCGACGCGCAGGGCAAAGACGTCACCGACCCCGCCAACAAGGCCCAGATCCCGGCGAAGAACACGATGGTTCCCGGCAGCGACGGGCGCTGGCTCGCCTCCGAGGAGGAGGAGACCGGCGAGCCGAACTCCTGCTCGGTCGGCTGACGAGGCGAAGCGCGTTCACACAGGTGAGCCCCTGTTTCAAGTGAGGCTTGGCTTGCCTGTGAATCATAAGTAACACCCACGGAGGCTGGCGAAGTAGTAAAGTAATGGCCATGAACGCAGACACTGTCACCACCCCGTCCATCAACCTCTCCTTCACCGCCTCCGCCGCCCTGAGCGACAACCTCCAGCGCGTCCTGACCGACCTCATCGCCCTCGAGCTCGTGGGCAAGCAGATCCACTGGAACGTCGTCGGCCCGAACTTCCGCGACATCCACCTCAACCTGGATGACGTCGTCGACATCGCCCGCGAGGGTTCCGACGAGGTCGCCGAGCGCATGCGCGCCATCAACGCCGTCCCCGACGGCCGCCCGGCCACCGTCTCTGCCGCCACCACCGTCCCGGCCGCCCCCGAGGGGGAGATCCTCACCAGCGAGGGAGTGGCCTACATCGTCTCCGCCATTGAGGCCGTTGTCGGCACCCTGCGCGGTGTGGACGAGGACGTCGACGGCGAGGACCCCACCTCCGCTGGCATCGTCGAGGACCTCATCGGCAAGCTCGAGCAGCAGGCATGGTTCCTCTCCTCCGAGATCCGCAAGCCCGTGCGCTGAGGACGGCGGTTCCATAGCCGACGACTGTGGGCGGCTCCGGATGATCCGGAGCCGCCCACAGTCTTTCGTGTATCGGCTCACCGCGGGGCGGGCTCCGAAGACGCGGAGGTCAGTGGTGGCCATGGGGCGAGATCCCCATGAAAAAATTGTTGGTCGGTAGTGACGAAACCGTGCGGGAAAGGTATGGTCGATTTACTCGTGACCGCGTGGATGCTGATCGTGTCGGGGTATGGAGGTTGGCCGTGTTTCACCGTCATCGTCATTTATCTGTGTGGAGTGGGCTGCTCCTGGCCGCTTCATGCGCACTCGCAGGCTGTTCCTCGAACAATGGGAAGCCGGAATCCACCATTCCACCCATGAAAGATTCGGGCGCTGCGAAATCTGCGACGGCAAGCGCCTCGGGCAGTGATGTCCCCGTGACTGAGGACTCGCTGTCGGATTCGAAGACCTCGTATACGGTCGTATCCATTCCGGACGATCTGGATGCGGAACAGTCCCAGGTGGTCAAGGCCTATGTCGCCTACGATCGGGCGACCTGGGAGGCCTATCGGGACATGAAGGGAACTACCAAGGTCGAGTCCGTTACCACCGGGGATCAGTATCAGGCCTTCAAGAAGGTCTATGACGAGCGGGCCACCGCTGGGCAGCACGTTGAGGGTGAGGCCAGTACCACCATTAACTTCGTTCAATTGAATCCCGATGGATTGTCGTCAACGATGACGGTGTGTGCCGATGAGACGAAGATTCGCCTGGTTGCTCGGGATGGTGCGGAGGTGCCCTCGGATGACCTCGGCCATACGATTTCCCTCGTGGTGAGACTCATCAGAAATCAGGACGGGTGGGTTGTCAACTCCTCCTCGGTGGAAGGTGTGGATCAGTGTTGAAGGCAATGGTGAATCGCGCCGGCCTGGTGGCGGCGGCGTGTGCGGTGATCGCTCCGCTCGGCCTGCTGCCCTCGTCTCCGGCCTTTGCGGAGGGTGGCGGTGTCTCAGGGCACTCCTCCTCGAACACTGACGGCGGAGTCACCATCTCCGTATCGGTCTCCTATAACTCCGCCAATCCGGGATCGAGAGGCTCTGGGAGGACAACCACGTCCAGTCGACAGATTGCGACGAAGGCGAAACCGGTGTGTGATTATGCGAAATTTTCTTCTGGTGCAGAGCTGGGGGCGGTGTTTAATGTATGGAAGGACAGCAAAATGTTCGGTACGTTTCCTCTCTTCGAGGCAACCGCTCCTGAGTTTCAAGGTTGGGAGAGTCACGTGAACGATAATGAAGGCTATTGGTATGTTCCATCCTGCAGCAAACCGGATGGAATGAGTGCTGAGGAATTTGACAAGTTGTCTGCAGATTATCATGCCAAGAATGACTCGGTGTTTATTCCTGCAGGTGGTCAGCCTCCTGCGCCGGTGATAGATGGTGGGACTTTGGCCAAGGCGGCTTGGAAGGCGGTGGAGATTCCTCCTCCGGTGGTGGAGACGAATCCGCGGATGGATGGTGGTGTGCAGACGTTGGTTGGTGTGGAGAACTGGGTGTGGGCGAGTGAGGACACTCCTCAGTCGGTGACGGCGACGGCGACTGCCGGGCCGGTGACGGCCACCGTGACGGCGAGTTCGACCGGGTTGACGTTGTCGGCCCCCGACAGCGAGATCTCCTGCCAGGGTTTCGGCACGCCGTGGCAGTCCGGGATGGCTGAGGGGAGTAGCCCGTGCACCATGACTTTCACTCGCAGTTCCGAGCACCTGGGTGGGACCAGCACGGTCAATGTGGGGGTGTCCTACAGCGCTTCCTATACGGCCACCGATGGTAGTCAGGGGGATCTGCCCTCGGTGTCCACCTCTGGGACCCTGTCCATCAAGGTGGGGGAGGCGCAGAGCCTCAACACCGACGATCAAAAATGACACCGAGGCCGGTTGGGAGGAGAACCTATTCTCCTCCCAACCGGCCTTTGGGTACAAGCCATACGAGAAGAAGTGGTCTGGGAGCATTGCTGCTCCCAGACCACTTCTGACTGCCGACCTCGTGTCCGCTTACTCGATGGCGGTGACGGGCGGGAGGGGCTCCAGGCTCTCTCCGTTTGCGATGATGAGGTTGTTGTAGTTGTTCGCGACGTCGTTGGCGCCGTCAGCGAATGTCTGCTCAAACGCCATCAGCTTCGGCTTGAACTCTTCCCAGGCGGCGCGGAAGTTGGTCGCGTTCGTGCTCTCCCACACCGCATTCGCCAAAGCACTGTCAGTCTGCTTCTGGATGTCATTGGCGTACTGCACGTCATTCTTCAGGGCGTCGTACAGTGCCTTGAGCGAATCGAATTCTGCCTGAATCTTGGGCATGCCGATCTCCTTGTCTGGATGAATTCGTATATTCCGAGTGGGTCCGCGGAATCAGGTCGCCATTGGTAGGGCGCCTGGGTACAACCTTCTACGGCAAGTATTGGGGAGTCAAGGGGAAAACTACCCGTTGTCTTAATGTGGGGATAGATCCCCATGGCATGGAGAGAGGTTAACACCCATGCTGTCTTCTGCGTGATTCAGAAGAATGTGCTGCGTAAGCCTCGACTGAATGACCTAATCGAATCCCGACTTGTACGAGGTATTCCCTATGTCGCCCCGTTTGTCTGGGCGCTCTTCCGAGCGTCGTGATCGCAACTCTGATGAGAAGAAATCGACTCGTTCTCGTCAGGGCGTGGATGGCGCACGTCTTCCTTCGGCGCCGCGCGAGCGGCGGCCCTTGCTGGCCGCTCTCGCCGTGCTTCTCATCGTCGGCGGTGCACTGCTAGCGGGCTTGTTGGCCAATCAGATGGACCAGCGGGTCCAGGTGCTGGCCGCGGGGGACACGATTCAAGCCGGAGAGGTCATTACGAAGGAGGACCTGATGAGTGCCTCGGTCTCCTCCGATCTGCGCACGCTGATCCGCGCCGACCAGATCGATCAGGTGGTTGGGCGTACGGCGCGGGTCGAGGTCTCCAAGGGCCAGCTCCTGGATACCTCCCAGATCGCGACGACCCCGATGCCCGGTGGGGACAAGCAGGTCGTCGGCATCTCGGTCGCCTCCGGCCGTTTCCCCGCCGGGGGCCTCGGCTCCGGGGACGTTGTCAACGTCGTGGATGTCGGTACCCAGTCGGTCTCCGTCGATGACGCGCAGGTCCTCAAGGCTGTTCCTTCCTCCGGTACGGACAACGACTGGACCTCGGGCGCCGTCATCTCCCTCATCGTCGACAAGAAGGACGCCGCCAAGCTCGCGAGCGCCTCGGCCAACGGCACCATCGCCGTGGTCCAGACCGCGACCAACCAGCCGATCAAGGACAGCTGATGCTCATCTCGATCGCCTCCGCGAAGGGGTCTCCCGGCGCCTCGACGAGCGCCCATGTGCTCGCCGCGGTCTGGCCCCGTCCTGCCGTCCTGGCCGAGCTCGATCCGGCCGGATCCGACCTGGTCTACCGCGCTCGCTCCCGTGACGGCCTCCCGCTGGACAGCGACCGGGGTGTCGTCTCCCTGGCCGCCGCTATCCGTCGGGACCCCGACGCCCCGCTGCAGGACCACCTGACCCTCATCGAGGGCGACCTGCCGGTCCTCGTGGGTTTATCCCGCCCGGACCAGGCGACGGCCATCGGGGCGGGCTGGCTCGGACTGGCCACCAGTCTGCACCAGCAGGGAGACGTCATCGCCGACGTCGGCCGGCTGGCTCCCGGCGCTCCGAGCCTGGGTGTGGCCCTGGCATCCGACATCGCCCTGGTGACCGTGCGCCCCGGTGTGGAGAACTACGGCCACCTGCGCGAGCGCCTGTCCTGGATCGTTGCCGAGACCTCCCGGCGCTCCGAGCAGGCCCGGCTCGGCATTCTGCTCATCGCCCCGTGGAAGGCCCGCCACGAGGCCGATGACCTCAGCCGGCTGCTGCGCGGCAGCGGCCTGGAGATTCCCATCGTCGGGGCTCTGGCCTTCGACCAGAGTGCCGCCGACTCCCTCGCTGGACGCCGCTCCCGCCCCCTGGGGCGCACTCTCCTGGTGCGATCCGCACGAACCGTCGCCACCGCCCTGGCCGGAGTCGCCGTCAATGGAGGTGCAGCATGAGCGTTGACCAGGGACTCGTCCGCGACATGCGCGAGGAGGTTGCCGACCTCCTGGCCCAGCAGCGGCGCGACGACGCCGGCTCCGGCATCCCCCCGATGTCCCCCGAGGATGAGCGCCAATTCGCGCGCGCCCTCATCGGCCGCGTACTCGAGCAGCACGCCCGCGCCGAGATCGCCGCCGGTCGCAGTCCGATGACCGCCCAGGAGGAGGAAGAGGTCTCCCAGGGCATCCACGCAGCTCTGTTCGGCGTCGGTCGCCTCCAGCCGCTGCTGGACAACAAGGATGTCGAGAACATCGACATTAACGGCTGCGACAACGTCTTCATCCAGTACGCCGACGGCCGAGAAGAGCGCGGCGCACCGGTGGCCGAGTCCGACGAGGAGCTCATCGAGCTCGTCCAGGTGCTCGGCTCCTACTCCGGTCTGGCCTCGCGCCCCTTCGACTCCGCCAACCCGCAGCTGGACCTGCGCCTGCCGGACGGCTCGCGTCTGTCCGCGGTTATGGAGGTCTGCTCGCGGCCGTCGATTTCGGTGCGCCGCGCCCGCCTGGACCGGGTGGGCCTGGAGGAGCTGGTGGGGCTCGGATCGCTCACCCCCCGACTCGCCGCCTTCTGCTCGGCGGCCGTGCGCGCCCGCAAGAACATCATGATCGCCGGCGCCACGAACGCGGGCAAGACCACCTTCCTGCGCGCCCTGGCCAACGAAATCCCGCCCGAGGAGCGCCTCATCACGGTGGAGCGCGCCCTGGAGCTGGGCCTGGGAGAGTTCGCCGACCTGCACCCCAACGTCGTCGCCTTCGAGGAGCGCCTGCCCAACTCCGAGGGCTCTGGGGCGATCTCCATGGCGGACCTGGTGCGGCGCTCACTGCGCATGAACCCCTCGCGCGTCATCGTCGGCGAGGTCCTCGGCGACGAGATCGTCACCATGCTCAACGCCATGAGCCAGGGCAACGACGGCTCGCTGTCCACCATCCACGCCAATTCCTCCTCCGAGGTGTTTAACCGGATCGCCACTTACGCCATCCAGTCCGCCGAGCACCTGCCCCAGGACGCCACCAACCTCCTCATTGCCGGCGCGGTCGACTTCGTCATCTTCCTGACCCGGGAGAACCGTTTCTCCCAGGGCGGGGGACTGCGCCGCTTCGTCGCCTCCGTGCGCGAGGTCAACGGCGTCGACGGGAGGGTCCTGTCCAGTGAGGTCTTCGCCGACGACGGCTCCGGCATCGCCCAGCCCGCCGCACCGATCGCCTGCGTCAGGGACCTCATGGCAGCTGGTTACGACCCGGCCGCCTCTTATCAGAGGGGGGCGGCATGAACGAGTCAACGGCCATGACGGCCTTCTTATCCGGAGCGCTCATCGGGGGAGGGATCTTCCTCCTGATCGGCTTCTTCATAGGGGTCGACCTGCTCCCCACCCCGGCTGCGGGGGCCTCGGCCTCGCTGCGCGAGCACCTCAAGGGGCTCTCGGGGCGGCTCATCATCAGCCTTGGCACTGGGGTGGTGCTGCTGATCGTCACGCGCTGGATCGTCCTCGCCGGAGCCGGGATCGCCCTGGTGCTCGTCTGGCCGTTGCTGTTCGGCGGCGCGAAGGAGGAGAAGCACGCGGCGGCCAAGATCGAGGCCCTGGCCACCTGGGCCGAGTCCCTGCGGGACACGATCGCCGGTGCGGTGGGCCTGGAGCAGGCGATCCCCGCGACCGCCTACGCCGCCGCCCCGGTCATCCGCGAGGACCTGGCCCTCCTGTCCGATCGCATGCGCGTGCGCGTGCCCCTGCCGCTGGCGCTGCGCCAGTTTGCCGATGGCCTCAACGATCCGACGGCGGATCTCATCGTCTCCGCCCTCATCATGAACGCGCGCCTGCGCGGCCCCGGCCTGCGTCAGCTCCTAGGCGCTCTGGCGGATACCGCCCGCTCCGAGCTCGACATGCGCCAGCGCGTCTCCGCCTCCCGCGCCGGCACCCGGCGCTCGGCCCAGATTGTCGTCATCTTCTCGATCGCCATCATGCTGGGTCTGGCGATCTTCAATCGCAGCTTCGTGGCCCCCTATTCCAGTGTGCAGGGGCAGTTGGTGCTGGTGGTCGTTGTGGCGCTCTTCGCAATAGGCATGCTCTGGATGCGGCGGCTCGCGGGCGTGCGGCTGCCACGGCGCTTCCTGATCGCCACCGCGCAGGCCGGAGGTGAGGAAGCATGATCACCTGGATCCTCCTCGGAGGGGCGATCAGCGGCGCAGGCGTCCTCTTCCTCATCCTCATCGTCGCCCCGCCTGTCACCCAGCCCGCCGCCGCACTGGCCGAGCTGGATACTCGCCGCAACGAGGGACGCATGCGGCAGGATGCGCGCAGGGTCAACCCCTCAGAGGCGGAGGTGCCCCAGTGGGCTGATGACCTCAGCCTCAGGATCGCCGCGCTGGCTCGACGGACGGGAGCCGACCTCACCTTCCTGACCGCGGACCTGTCCGTGGTGGGGCGTTCCCTCGAACGGCATCTTCTCACCTCCCTGTTCCTCGGGATGGGCGTCTTCATGGCTCCGATGGCCGTTGTCGGACTCATGCAGGTCATGGGGGCTCCCCTGGGCTGGTCCATGCCGCTCCTGGTCAGCATGGTCCTGGGGGCGCTGGGCCTGCTCCTGCCAACGGCCCGCCTGCGCCGGGAGGCCGACGACGCCCGTCGGGACTTCCGCCACGTCGTCGGCTCCTACCTGGACCTGGTGGCCATGTCCCTGTCAGCCGGTCGCGGCGTCCCCGAGGCGCTCGACGCCGCCTCCAGCCTCTCCGACGACCCCGCCATGGTGCGCATCCGCAACGCCCTCGATGTGGCTCGCCTGCGCGGCGACACCCCGTGGACCGCCCTGGGACAGCTGGGCACCCAGCTGCGCATCGACGAGCTGCGCGACCTGTCTGCCGCCCTGGCCCTCGTGGCCGAGGACGGCGCCAAGATCCGAGAGTCCCTCGGCGCCAGGGCCTCCAGCATGCGCCGCCGCGACTTGGCCGACGCCGAGGGCAAGGCCGGAGAGAACTCCGAGTCGATGCTCGTGGCCCAGCTCGTCGTCGCCATGGGATTCATCGTGTTCCTCGTCTATCCGGCCCTGACCGGAATCATGGGCTCGTTTTAGGTCCAGCAGTCATCCGTATCCAGTTCCGACTCACACCTCGAAGAAGAAAGAAGAAACACCATGCTGTCCCTACTCGTCACCCTTCAAATACTCGCCGGCGACGTGCGCGACAAGGTGGGGCGCCGCCTTGCCGAGGAGAAGGGCGCCTCCACCGTGGAGTGGGTCATCATCACCGGCTTCCTCATCGTCCTGGCCGCGCTCGTCGGCCGCGCCATTTACGGCTTGGTATCCAATGCCTCTGACGGCCTCAAAGCGCCCACCCTCGGCAACTAGCGCAAGGTCGGTGCCCTCGTGAGAACGTGGAGGAGGCGCGTCATGAGCCGCTTGGGCCAGGAGGTGGGAGCCTCCAGCGTCGAGCTGATCATCTTCTTCCCGCTGCTCCTGCTGGTCGTACTGATCACGGTGCAGGTGGCCCTGACCTGGTACGGCAACGAGGTCGCCATCGCCACCGCTCGCGAGGTGGCCCGGGAGGCGCGCGCGAACTCCAAGGGGGGCGACCTATCCGCCGCCGCCAAGAGCAACGGCGCCGCCTACGCCCGCAAGGTGGGCGGCAAGGCGCTTACCGACGTCGAAATCGACGTCTCCACCACGAGCGACCAGGTCACGGTGCGCGTCTCCGGGAAGTCCCTGGACGTCGTGGCTGGCCTGTCGCCGCGCGTCAAGGCCTCGGTGACCTCAGAGCGGGAGACCTTCCGGAGCGACAGATGAAACACCTCAGAAAGAAGCAGGCCCGGCGTAGCGCCATCGAGGCGGCCGGCTCGGAGAGGGGGACCATGTCCATTGAGATGGTGGTCCTCGTCCCGGTGCTGCTGCTCATCACCATGGTGGCCGTCGCCGGGGGGCGCATCGTCTCCGCCCAGGGGATGGTCGAGGCCGCGTCGCGCGACGCCGCTCGGGCCGCCTCCATGGAGCGCTCCGTGGGCGCCGCCAGCACGGCCGCCAACCGGAGCCTGTCCCAGGCGGACACCGCCAACGCCAGCTGCTCGGCCGGCGTCGACGTCGGCGGCTTCCGCCGCGGCGGAGCCGTCACGGTCTCGGTCAGCTGCCGCGTCAAGCTCTCCGACCTGGGACTGGTCTTCCTGCCCGGCACCACCGTGGTCAAGGCGGAGTCGAGTGCGCCGGTGGACCAGTGGAGGGGGACGCGATGAGCGGGACCACGATCTTCAAGAGGCTCCGAGAGCACCCGGAGCGGGGCTCGATATCCGTCTACGTCGTCATCATCGCGGCGGTTCTCATGCTCGTAGCGGGACTGTGCATCGAGGGGGGACGCGTCCTCAACGCGCGTGCCACCATGGCGGATCAGGCCGAGCAGGCGGCCCGCGCCGGGGTCCAGCAGCTGAGCATGGCGAAGCTGCGCGACTCCGGTGTGGCCTCGACGGACCCGGCAGCGGCCTCGTCTGCGGCCCGGAGCTACCTGGCCCGCAGCGGCGCCGCCAAGACCGCGACAGTCAAGGCCTCCTCCGACCGGGTCTCGGTCACCGTCGAACGCGACGTCCCCACCACGATGCTGCGACTGGTCGGCGTCACATCCATCCACGTCACCGTGACCGGAGAGGCCCGCAACGCCTTCGGCCCAGAGGAGAGAAGGAGGCCCAGATTGCCGAAGACTGGCAACGCCATCGGCCTCGAGGGGAGGCAGAACCCATGACCACCGCATCGAGACGACGCCGCGCCCAGGCCGCCGGCCCCCAGCGGTTCCAAGCGCCCGTGCGCAGCGCCCGGCCCCCGGTATGGCGATCCCTGCTCTCTGGCCTCGTCCTCGCGGCCGTCATCATCGGCTTGCCCGCCGCCCTGCTGGCCACAGTGGGCCCACCGCCCCTGCCGACCGGCGTGGACATGAGCGTGTTGTTCACACAGGCCGTCTCCTTCGACGTCGTCGTGGGTGTCCTCATCTGGGTGCTCTACCTGGCCTGGCTGCAGTTCACGGTGTGCGCCCTGGTGGAGGCCGCCTCGGCCATCAAGGGGCACGGCGTTCCCGGACATGTCCCGCTCTCGGGCGGTATGCAGTCGCTGGTGCGCCGACTCATCGCCTCGGTCCTGCTCCTGGGCGCCGTCAGCGGACCGGTCGCCGCGGCCGCCGCCCCCGTCGTGGAGGAGCCGACGCCGGCCGTAGCGGTGAGCCAGGACGTCTCCTCCCAGCAGCCCGCCACCGCCGACGACTCCCAGGCCGACGGAGCCGCCACCGCCTCGCAGGGCGCCGACAGCGACCACCAGTACATGCGCTACATGGTCAACGGGGTCGAGCTCGACCAGGAGATCGGCGCCCAGCTCGTGGGGCAGCGGGTGTACATCGTCCAGCCCCCGGAAGGCCGCTACCACGACAATCTCTGGGACATCGCCGAGCGCAACCTCGGTGAGGGCCGCGCCTACTCCCAGATCTACGACCTCAACGCGGGCAGGGCGCAGCCCGACGGCGGCTCCCTCGAGCTGGCCCGGCTCATCCAGCCCGGCTGGCTCCTGGTGATGCCCGAGTCCGCCACCTCCGTGGCCCGGGTCGAGGCCATCCCCACGACCCCCGCCCCGGCCCCGGCTGCGCCGACACCGCAGCAGCAGGAGGAGGGCAACCACATTCCCGCCGGACTCGGGCAGGACCTGCGGGACATCGCCCCCGTCCAGATGCCGGCGATCGGCTCGTTGCTGGCCGCCTCCCTGGTCTCGGGGCTCGTCGCCAGGCGCCGGTGGCTGGCGGGCGCCTTCAACGAGGACTCCGCCGAGCTTGAGCGCCTCCTGCGTGTCGGCGCCGATGAGAGCCGCTCGCGGCGCCTCGACGCCGTCCTGCGCTCTCTGGACGATCTGCCCGGAAGCCCCCGCCCGTACGCCGTCGCCATCGACGACGATGCCTGCTACCTGCGCATGGCGCGTCCCCTGCCGGACGCACCCGCCCCGTGGCGGGCGCAGCAGGAGGGGATGACCTGGGCGCTGCGCGCAGGCCAGGAACCGCCGCTGAAGGACCGGCCCTGCCCCCTGCCCGGGCTGGTGACGGTCGGCCGCACCCCTGAGGGCGCGGACATCCTCATCGACCTGGCCTTCGCGGATGGAGACGTGATCGTCACCGGGGACCCCGCCATGGCGGCCGAGGTCGTCTCCGCCCTCGCCCTGGAGCTGTGCACCAACCCCTGGTCGCGGGACGCCGACGTCGTCGGGACGGGCCTGTCCGCCACCCTGCACGGGGTCGCCGGCCAGCGCCTGCAGACCCCCGAGAGTCTCATGGGGCAGGCCGCCCTGCCCGGCGTCGGCGGGGTCCTGACCGGGCGCCGCCCGGAGACGCAGACGACCTTCATGCTCATCGGCAACGGGGCGACGCCTCCTCCGCTCCCACCGGGACGCAGCTACGCCCTGGTGCGCACGGACTCCAACCGGCAGGGGCGCTGGACGATCGAGATCGATGCCTCCGGCACCGCCCGCATCTTCCCCCTGGGCATCATGGTCACGGCCTCGCGCGCTACCGAGGCGGAGATCGCCGCGCTCGAGGGCCTGTTCGCCCCGGTCGAGGAGACCCACGACGACGGCCGCCCGCCGGTGCCGGACCCGCCGATGCCGCCCCTGGCCACCGCCGCCCTGCGCGCCGCCTCGGTGCGCATCCAGGTCCTGGGCAACACGCTCGTGGAGACGGCGGGGGCGGTGGACCAGGCGCGCCGCTCCATCCTCACCGAGGCCGCCGTCTGCGTGGCCCTCCACCCCGAGGGCATCCGCCCCTCCATCCTGGGCGCGATGCTCTGGCCGCTGGGGGCCACCGCGGACGTCGTGGGGGCGACCGTGGAGCGGTTGCGCAGCTGGCTCGGCCAGGACTCCCAGGGGGCGCCGCATCTGCGCGAGGACGCCGAGGGCCGCCTGGTGCTGGGGCCCGGGGTGGTCCTGGACTGGGACGTGCTGCGCTCTCTGCTGGACTCCTCCCGCAGGTGCGCGCCGCAGCAGGAGGTCGAGCTTCTCACCGAGGCCTTGCGTCTGGTGCGGGGCCCGATGGTCTCCGACGCCGCCGAGGGGCACTACACCTGGCTGGCCCGGGTCCGTGCCGCCCGGCAGTTCGATGCACTCGTGGTGGATGCCGCCCATCGGCTGGTCGAGCTCATCGGGGACACCGATCCCGACGGCGCCGCCACGGCGATCGCCACGGGCCTGCAGGTGGTCGAGCTCGACCAGGGGCTGTGGCGCGACCGTCTGCGCCTGGCCTCGCGCCGCGGCCGCGGCGAGCTCGAGCAGGAGATCCGCATTCTCCTCGACGCCGCGGGTGCCGATGACCTTGACCAGATCGACCCCGCCACGGCGGCGCTCGTCGAGGACCTCTCACCGGGGCTCTCTTTGGGCCGTCGCCCCGCCTGAGGAGTCGACCATGCAGTTGTTCATCAGTGTCCTGCGCCCCCTCGAGGAGGCTTCAGACGCCCGCGACCTCATCATCGTGGTCCCAGAGGACGCCGTGGTCGGCGATCTGGCCGCCGCCCTGGACCGCGCCCTGCCCGCCAGCGCACCGGGGCAGTCCCTCCGCCTGGTGGTCAGCGCCGGCGAACCGGTCGATGCCCCGCCATCGTCGCTATGGCACGGTCCCCGTCGCCTCGACCCGCAGGCCCCCATCGGCTCGGGCTCGATCCGCAATGGCATGCTGTTGGGGCTGGGCGCTGCCGTGCTCGACGACGTCGAGCCGGTCGGCGTCGTCGAGCTGCGCGTCATCGCAGGACGCGGGGCCGGCGCGGTCCACCGCCTGAGCCTGGGCGGCTACACCCTGGGCGGGCCCGAGGGGGACATCGCCCTGGAGGGCGAGGCCGGGCGGGAGAAGATCGCCGACCTGACGGTCTCCCAGGGCGGACAGGTATTCCTGAGCCCGGTGCCGGGCGTGGCCGAGCGCACGGTGCCGCTCCCGCTTCCGCGCCGTCGTCCTCTGCCCGGACCGCTTGTCCTGGCCGCCAAGGAGGACGAGAAGCCCTCCAAGCGGAGGCGCCGCCAGAAGCGCCGCAAGCGCAAGGGGAAGGCGCCGGAGCCGATTCTCAGCGGACGCGAGGTTCTGGAACCCGATGGCCAGCGCCACTTCCTGGAACTGGACCGACGCCCGCTCAAGGGCGCGACCTTCTGGCCGGAGAAGGCGGTCCTCACAGTGGGGGAGAGCCTGCTGGTCCTGAGCCCGGTGCCCGCCGCCGACGCCGTGACCTCACCCACCCCGGGTGCGCCGACGATCAACTTCAACCGTCCCCCGCGCCTGGCCCGCCCGATCCGGGTCACCAAGTTCACGCTGCCCCGTGAGCCCGAGCAGCCGCGCAAGCCGCCCTTCCCGTTCGCCATGATGCTCTCCCCGCTGGTCATGGGAGCCGGGATGTACCTGCTCACCAAGCGCATCTACTCGCTCTTGTTCATGGTGCTCTCACCGGTCATGATGATCGCCAACCAGATCCAGGGGCGCTCCTACAACAAGAAGACTTACAAGGACAACCTGCGCAAGTACGAGGATCAGCGGGATCAGGCCGAGGACGCGGCCTTCAAGGCGCTCACCGAGGAACGGGGGCTGCGGCGTTCGGACGCCCCGGACCCGGCCGAGCTCCTGCTGCGCGCCACCGGGCCGCGGGCGGAGCTGTGGGAGAGGCGCCCCGCCGACCCCGACTGGCTGGATCTGCGGGTGGGGGTGGCGGACCTGCCCAGCGACGTCGAGGTGGACGATCCCGCTCGCGCCAAGCACGAGGAGCCGCTGCGATGGACGGCCCCGGACGTTCCCGTGACCGTGCACCTGGGGGAGCTCGGCGTCGTCGGCGTGTGCGGGGACAGGTGCCACGAGGTGGCGACCTGGTTGGCGGCCCAGGCCGCGGTGCTGCACTCGCCGGCCGAGCTGCAGATGGTGCTCCTGGTGGAGCCGGTGCGCGGCGAGAACCCCGCGGGGCGCTGGGCTTGGGCGAGGTGGCTGCCGCACCTGCGCAACCTGGAGGGGACGGGAGCCCGGGCCCGGGTCGGCGTCGATGATGAGAGCGTCGGCCGCCGCATCAGCGAGCTCGCTGACCTGGTGCAACGGCGCCTGGAGGCCTCCGACAACCGCGGCAGCGGGCGCTCGGAGAACGAGCAGGTCCTGGTGGTGCTCGACGGCGGGCACGCCCTGCGACTGCGCCCGGGCCTCATCCCGGTGCTGCGCCGCGGCCCCGAAGTCGGTGTGCGCCTGGTGTGCATCGACCGGGAGCGCACGGCCCTGCCCGAGGAGTGCCGGGCCGTGGTGGCCACAGGGCCCGCCGCGCCGTCGGTCTCCCAGACCGACGTGGAGGAGGTGGAGCGGGTCACCCTGGACATGGTGCCGGACGGGTGGTGCGAGCGGGTGGCCCGCGCCCTGGCCCCGGTCCACGACGTCTCCGCCTCCGGGGCGGACTCCACGATCCCCACCGCCTCGCGGCTGCTGGACGTCCTGCCTATGCCCGAGCCGGGCTCCGACGCCGTCCTGGCGGCCTGGCAGCGGTGCAGCCGCACGACGCGGGCGGTCATCGGGGAGGACGCCGAAGGGGACTTCTGGCTGGACGTGCGCGCCGACGGTCCCCACGCCCTGGTGGCCGGGACGACCGGCTCGGGTAAGTCCGAGCTGCTGCAGACGCTCATCGCCTCGCTGTGCGTGGGCAACACGCCCGAGGCCATGACCTTCGTGCTCGTGGACTATAAGGGCGGGGCGGCCTTCAAGGACTGCGCGCGCCTGCCGCACACGGTGGGGATGGTCACCGACCTCGACGGACACTTGACCTCCCGGGCCCTGGAGTCGCTGGGCGCCGAGCTGCGCAGGCGCGAGCACCAGCTGGCCGGGGCCGATGCCAAGGACATCGAGGACTACGTGGCCGCCATGGCCCCGGGTGACGAGCCGATGCCGCGGCTGATGATCATCATCGACGAGTTCGCCGCACTGGTGTCCGAGCTGCCGGACTTCGTGACGGGCTTGGTGGATATCGCACGGCGCGGGCGATCCCTGGGGGTACACCTGGTGCTGGCCACGCAGCGGCCCGCTGGCGTGGTCTCGGCGGAGATCAAGTCGAACACGAACCTGCGCATCGCCCTGCGGGTCACGGATGAGAGCGACTCCCAGGACGTGATCGAGGCGGCCGCTTCGGCCTTCATCCCGCCGTCGATCCCGGGACGCGCCTACGCTCGGCTGGGGCACGCGAGCCTGCGCCAGTTCCAGTCCTCCCGGGTGGGGGGACGGCCGCGGGGCGCCCTGCCCCGGGCCGCGCTGCGCTCGGCGACCCTGACCCTGGACGAGCTTTCCCGGCCGGAGGAGGCGCCCCCGGAGGTGGAGGAGGACGCCGCGATCCCCACGGACCTGGCCACGCTCGTGGACGCCATGGGGGCCGCCTACCGGGCGATGGGCAAGGAGAAGCCGCACAGTCCGTGGCTGCCGCCGCTGCCCGGGCTGCTCACCCTGGATGAGGTGGAGCAGCGGATGGAGGAGCCCGGGGCGGACTCGCGCGCAGAGGGCTTCCTGCCGGCCCTGCCCCTGGGGCTGGAGGATCTGCCCGCAGAGCAGGATCAGCGGCCCATGACCTGGGACTACACGCGTGCCGGGCACCTGGGGATCGCTGGTGGCCCCAGGGCGGGGCGCTCCAGCGTCCTGCGGGGGATCGCGGTGGCGGTGGCTCGCGCGGCCTCGGCCGCGGAGGTCCACATGTACGGGATCGACGCCGGCAACGGGGCGCTGCTGCCGTGCCTGGCGTTGCCGCACGTGGGGGCGGTGACGACCCGCGACCAGCCGGACCGGGTCCGGCGCCTGCTGGGACTGCTGGGCCGGGAGGTGGCGCGCCGCCAGCAGCTGCTGGCCACCCAGGGCTTCGCCTCGCTGTCCGAGCAGCGGGCCAAGGCGGCCGAACCGGAGCGGCTGCCCTACCTGCTGCTGCTCATCGACCGATGGGACAACTTCACGGCCACCTTCGACAATGTCGATGGCGGGGCCGTCATCGAGGGCGTGGAGAGCCTCATGCGCGAGGGGCCCGCCGTGGGGTTGCGCGTGGTGGTCGCCGGGGACAGGACCGTGTTCCGGGGCCGGTTCGGGATGCTGTTGGAGGACCGGCTGCTGTTGCGGATGCCATCTCCGGACGACTTCGACCTGGTGGGCATGAGGGCACGCGAGGTGCCGCTGACCATGCCGCAGGGCCGGGCCTTCCGCAGCGGGCCCAGGCCCCGCGAGGTGCAGCTGGCGCTTCTGACGGCCGACGTCGACGGAACCGCCCAGGTGGAGGCGATCCAGGAGGCGGGGCGGCTCAGCCACAAGAAATGGGGAGAGATCCCCCGCGCGCTGTCCGCGGGCCACGTGGACGAGCTCCCGGTGGCGATCTCCGAGGAGAAGGCACTCGAGCTCGGGCCGCCGCTGGCGCCGGGGAATATCGCCCTGGCCGTGGGCGGCGACGACCTGGGGCTCATCCCCGTGTCCATGGACGAGATCGGCAACGGGGTGTTGGTGGCCGGGCCGCGGCGCTCCGGGCGCTCGACGGCGCTCATGTTCGGTGCGCAAAGGGCGCTGGACGGTGGGACGCGCGTGGTGCTGGTGCTGCCGCGGCGCTCGCCGCTGATCGCCCTGGAGAGACGTGACGGGGTCCTGGGACGGTTGGGTCTGGAGTCCAAGCCCGATGATCTCAAGGCTCTTTTGAAGGATGAGCCTGACAACACGCTCATTGTTATTGACGACTTTGAGATTATGGGAGGCGATCATGCTCTTGGGCCCGTGATTGAGGAGCATTTGAGGACGTGCCGGGATGCGAATGGCGGTGTCCTGGTGGGCTGCGGAATCGATGAGGTGGCGGGTATGTACCGGGGCGTGGTGGCCCAGGTGCGCAAGACCCGAACGGGTCTCATCTTGGCGCCCAGGTCTTCTGAGGATGGCTCGAACCTTTCGGCGAGGCTGCCGCGTTCCATCGGAGGTCCGGTTCCCAAGGGACGGGGCATCATGGTGACGGCCGGTGGCTGGTTGTGGGTGCAGGTGCCGAAAATCGATAGTTAATGAAAGGATAGAAATCAATGCTCCCCAATGATGCTTCTGATAAAAGTGGTGAGAAGAAGTTAGTTCCAAATAGAAAGATCAACGCAATTTCAAAAGTAAAAGCCAGAGTCGACCAAGCGGTAGAAGTTATAGCCAAAAACCCTCAACTGGGAGTCGGTTTACCTGGAGGAGGTTCTCAGCGCTCGAAGGGACACATTTCTAGTATAGGGCAGTTCACGGCGACACTGTCCGACGCGTGGTCGTCATCTGCCGCGAAAAAGGAGGCTGAAGAGATTGAGTCTAAAGTTGGTAAAGCTCGCGAAATTATCGTCTCCGTTCAGGATCAGGTCGCAAAAGCTCTTTCCGAAGAGCAGAATTTGAGGCCGGAGGTCGAGGAGGGTAGCGATGAATCATTGCCTAAGTGGGACGAGTAGTGCACGTACAGCAGCGCAGTGATCTGCTAAACCGCAAAAATATCGAGGAGCAAAAGAATGGTTTATGTAAGTCTGGATGTGGAAAAGCTTCTGAAGTTCGTGTCGTCATTGCAGGGCTGGGGAGATAAAGCGATGCAGGAAAGTGACGAGATCAAAAAACTTAACGAACATTGGGATCCTCCAGCCGTAAAGAGTATCGGATCGGATACAAACCCGGGCGACCCAACATCCGGAGATGCAAGTGGACTGGCATCAGTGCGATCACTAGGAGACTATCTAAGTAGAATTATTGCAACAGATCTCAAAAGGCGCTGCAAGGAAGCGCAGCAAATGAACTCTGACGGTATCTTGACCAAGACTCCCGAAGGTAGACTCACCTATTTTCTTCCAGATGACGCGGAGGATACGGCTGCTAACGTCGAAAAAAACAATACGGAAGCAGCGAAAAAGGCTAAACAACATGCCGAGGAGCTCGGAGATATCGATAGACCTGGAGGGCGCTCATCACGGGGGCGGCACCGCACGAGCGGGGAAATTATTGATGATATGGAAGAAAACAAAGACAATCCAGTGTACGGAAACGTATTTTTGAAAAGCATTCAGCCTGATAAATTTATACGCTTGTATAAAACTCAAAAGGTCATATACCCAAAGACTAAATCGATATTTTCCCACATTCTAGCGAGCGCTAGTCAAATTGAAGAGAATGGCCTTGATCTGGCTACGACATTCACTAACGGTCTCCAAATTGGTAACCCAAGTAATAGCGATCAGTTCGAGAACCTGGCCACACTGAATGAGATGCTTCACGATGAAACAACCAAGTTTGGTACAAATTTCCTGATAAATATGGGTGACAATACTAGATTTGCTTATCCCAAAGATGCGAGCAAATACCCTTCGCAAGAGTATCACTCGCCACTTAATTTTGATGTACATAATGGAGTACTAAGCGCCATGGGGCGTAACCCTGTAGCGGCTACGAAGTATCTATATGGAGTAGATCACAATGGAGTATATAATAAGGAATTAGCGAAAGCAAGATGGGGCGGACTTAAAAATCGAGAAACGCTCGATCAGGAAGACGCTACTTCTGCAATGAAGGCCGCGTCCACGCTTAGGACGGATAAGGATTATGGTGAACAGGCAACTAGAGTGACTGCGCTATCGTTGAAATATGCGGCAGATAATATTCCAAAATCGCAATATACTGATCAGGTTAAAAAGAATGTCTCCGTTATGGTTGCTAACTGCCCTGAGGAGGTTCATAATATTGCTAACGGTCAACAAATCAAATCGTCCCTGCAAATCCCGATGCCTGAAGGTTCGGAAGGTGCGGAAGCTCAGATGAAAGTTAACAGAAACACCATTTCAACTGTGATATATAACGTCATAGATAACAAAGATGCTGCAGTCACTATTTCGTCGGTAGTTGGCCACCATGCGATTGATAACAAAAGTAATATGGGTACCATTGACGGGTTGGAGGCTAAGTATAGAGAGGCTGGGGCAGATCTTGGTTACTTAGAACATATTGCTAACATGCGTTTTAATGATAATAAGGAGGACAAACAGAATGCTAAAAATACTTCGGATGCTGTTGGGGGGGCATTTCGAACAGTCATTGGCTCACTATTGCCGAAAGGCTTCGATATTGCATGGAGCATAGGAACTTCTATTGCTGATGCTGTGGACGCGAACAATCTTAAAGACAAAAATGGCAATAAGATTGATGTAGACAATGTTCCTCCTATCTCGAATGAGGAGTATCTAAAAAACCTAGCAATTACAGAAGCCGTCAATACCGGACTGATGAAAGCTGAACCAAACGTCTCAGTTCCGCAAACAATTAGCAAGGAAGAAGATGGGGTTGAAACTTCGACTGTAACTGTAAATATTACCGATAGTGAAGGTAGAGTCATCATACCAAACGAATATGATCCGACATATGGCGCTGCTCTCGATAGTTTTAAAACGAAGTTAGAAGGGTCGGAAAAAAAGTTGTCTAATGCTATTGATGACGTCGATGAGGGATCGGACGGTGCCAAGAAGAGGTTTGCTGCGGGGAATGATGTCAATGCTGGAGGGATCGTGATTTCAAAAGGAAGATAATGGTTGATGGGTTGCTGCGGTGAGAAGAGGAGTGCACGTCGGGGCTTGGCGTGATCCAACTGCACAAAGAATCCGTGCGGCGATGATGAAGGTGTCTAAGTTATTCCCATTAACGGCGAAGTCATGGCGTCGATGTCGTCTTCCAGCGCGATCGCCTTGTCATGGCAGGCTGTGGCTCGGGTCCTCAAGGACGTGGCCGGTCTCAGGGATTGGCGGTATATGTGTCACAGTCGGGCCACGATCCTGTCGCTGGCCGTGGTCGACGTGCCAGCCGGCTGTCGTACCTGAACGGCGGTCTGGGGGTGGTCGCAACGCTACCTACCTAACCGTCTTGCAGGCTCCACTTGCAAGATAGTCAGGTTCCGCTCATCAACTGGACCACTCGCCGCATACCTTAGATCCGGATACTTTTTCAGTGCTACGTGGGGCAGCGGGGGAGGGTAGCCCGATTATCGGCTGCCCGCCCTTATCTCCTCCAGTCGCCCAGGGCTCCTTCCAGGCAGCCCAGGGTCGCGTCGATGAGGCTGTGGCGCTGGTCGTCGGGGCAGCCTGCGTGCACCCAGCGCAGGCAGGCGTCGTCGAGGAAGCCGAGGTAGCCCCACAGGGCGAAGTCGTCGCGGTGGCCCCGGCTGCCGCCGACCACTTCCGCCAGTGCCGCCACCGCCGCCTCTCGCGCCTCCCGCCTGACCCGGGCTGCCTCGTCTCCCGGGTCGTGACCGGCCAGCACCTGGTAGGTCACCCAGCCGGGGGAGCGCTCGGCGATGAAGTCCAAGTAGGTCAGCACCGAGGTCCGCACCCGGTCCCGGGCCGACGATCCCTCCGGCAGGGCGTCGTCGGCCCGACGGGTGCGCTCGGCGAGCTCGTCGGTCGTGGACTGTGGTAGCTGGGTGTTGAGATTGGTCTTGTCCGGTGAAGTGTCGGTGCCATCGGCGACCCTTGTTTGCTCCAGCCGGGAGCGCTCCTGGCTGAGTCCGGCTCTCTGGTGCACCAGGAGAGCAGTGGTGATGGCGGGCGTCATCGGTCTGAGCCTGGTTGGCGCTTCAGTGCGCGATGAAGATGATTGCGGCGCTTTCCAGTTCAAAGGCGTGGTCGACGGACCTGGCTGCACAATCGTCGAGGGGAATGTCTTTTATCGCTTTCAACCACGGCTCGGCCGAGGCGCGCGACCCGACCGTCCCGGGGTGAAGTAAAGGGAACGCGTTACCAGATACGGGTGTTTCCGCGTGGCTTGCTAGTCGGGGGGAAGGGCCCCGAGCGGTCTCGTGGTAGCGGGTATTGAGCGGGTCGATCGCGTTATCCGTGTGCGAATGACACAGCGGGTCTCGGCGTCGTGCTCCGGGGAATGGCAGGAGCTTGCGCCCACGATGACTTCGACAGCTGCACGATCGTGGAACTGGGACAGCGTCTTACCGAGGTGCACACCTTTGGCGAAGCGGTCTTTGGCCGCGGCCCTCGGACGGGGGCCGAGCAGACCGGCCTGGAGGGACCTTACGATCGCGTCGTGATGCCTCCCGCCGGCATAAGCGGGGGCTGTTGTGGATCGGGCACGACGCACTGCCGACGACCGTCTGCCGCCCAATGATACTCGATCCGTCTCCCACAGGCCCTTTCGGGGCCGTCGCGGACCGTGATCAGCGCATCTCGGCGCCCTAGGTTTCCCTTAGTTCAGAGAACGTATCCATGAAAACCATGGCTTAGTCAGGAAGGTGCCCGGCTCTCCTCGGCGTGGAGAACACCCAGGGGTGGGCAAGAGGCCCCGTGCCCTCGGCACCGTCGTCGGCCCGAAGGACCCGGAATGTTGCCTCCCCCCGTTTCCACGCTCACGCCTATGACCGCGTGGAAACACACGCGATGGGGCGTGGCGCACCCGCCCGTGACGGACCTTTGAGCACAAGTGCATCGAGGAGGACCACCGGATGCGGCGGGTTCAACGCATCCGGTGGCATGCTCGCCCGCTGAAGCCGACCCGCCGGCCACCCTTCCTGCGCGAGTTCGGCTGATCGCATCCCTGCCAGGCACCGGGATGCCGTGGGAGTGCACGATGATCCTCCCCTGGGGCCAGGGCACATGCTTACGTGATAGTACGACCCGGTCGACGCCCCCGGGCTGCCGCTCCGGCTTGGGCACGATCACCGGATCGAACGAGCCATCCCAATCCCCGCAGGACCCGCCGGAGCGATCTCGATGAGTACGGTCATTGGCCCGCACCCCGTTGCGCACGTTCGTACCCGCTCGGGCGGGTACGTCCGGCGCGGGCGGGGCCGGTGGGAAGCTCCTGGATGTTTGATCGCAGGATGGGGAGAACTGCCTTTGACGGGGCGAGCGCGGGTGGCGACGATATTTGCGAGCAGTCCTCCAGGTACTCCGGAAGGTGAAGTTGTTGCGGTGGCACCGACTACCGCAACAACTTCGCCAGTGCCGTCACGGTGGCTTCGTGCATCTCGTGTCTTAACCGAGCTGATTTGTTCGGTTTGCGCCATGACAATTTGGGATGTCAAACCGACTGACGGGGTATGTGTGCCGGTATTGCTGCAGTGTTCATTGTTGGTTGTTCTGGAGAGGCGTGATGGTACTGTGAGGAGGGTGGGGCTGGAGTCTAAGCCTGATGATCTCAAGGGTCTTTTGAAGGATGAGCCTGAGAACACGCTCATTGTTATTGACGATTTCGAGATTATGGGAGGCGATCATGCTCTTGGGCCCGTGATTGAGGAGCATTTGAGGACGTGCCGGGATGCGAATGGCGGTGTCCTGGTGGGCTGCGGAATCGATGAGGTGGCGGGCATGTACCGGGGCGTGGTGGCCCAGGTGCGCAAGACCCGTACGGGTCTGATTCTGGCGCCGAGGTCTTCTGAGGATGGGACGTATCTGTCGGCGAGGTTGCCTCGTTCCACCGGGGGCGCGGTTCCCAAGGGCCGGGGCGTCATGGTGACGACGGCCGGCTGGTCCTGGGGAGTGACAAGCATATTCACAAAGTAAGGGGAATGTTGCCTGGAATATGTGAATGTGGGTGATCGTCATATCTCTAGAATAACTCCGCAAGTGCCGACAATCGACGAAGAGGACTGAAAGGAGAGTGCAACAAATAATAGTTCGTAACTGCTTGAATCGATGGGAGAATTTTAGGAAAATCAAAGTAGCCGTCGGTGTAGCGTTGTCGATTGAAATACGAGGGTAGGCAGGAATACTGCAGAAGTTGATAGAATCGGAGAAAATTAACGAAAACCTATTCTAAGAGTAACAGCGTCGACTATCAGCAGACCTCAGCCTCTGGCGTTTAATTCACATAAATGTTGATCTCGATGCGATATCTATGCATCTATAGAATTCTTCTTCGCGAGGATCAAACTATCTTATGAGTGCAACACCCGAACCAAAACCTCCCGAGTCTACTAGCTATTTTCCGTCGCCTGAACTACCGTCACGTGAAAATAGGAAGAAGGTCGCATTACGATATGTACTTGATTCGATTTCTGAAGCCGTACAGGATCTAGGAGCAGACTTTGTAGATACAGGAGCAGCGTCCCCATCCGAAAGTATTGTAAATGGTCTTGGCGGTGATGGGAGTGTGTGGAAGTCCACCCTAGCAGAAGAAATGCGCGCCGATATTACGGGAATAGTTAGAAAGATCACTTCATGTCTTTCTTCCGAAAAAGAGAAAGTCTCTGGTGAATGGAGTAATGAACCCGATCTCGTCGACGGTAATGACCCTAGAGGGAAATGGAGAACACAATGATCCATGTTTCTCTTGATCCCGAGGGCCTGCAGAGAGTAATTACTGGTCTCTCGAACTACGGGACTAAAGCACGGGAATGTCGCGAGTCCGTAAAGAATACTAACGACCGCAACGATTCTCCAACTGATCTCGCTTCCTCATTAGATATCATTTCAGGCTCAGCCGACGCCTTGGAAGACAAAGCCAAGGATCTCCAGGCTCGGCTAGATTCCGCCAAAGCGGCTAACGAAAGTGGAATTACGCCGATGGGAGCGGACGGGACAATTTCTTACGTAATCCCAGAAGGACTAAATGATACAGCTGATACTGTGCTTCGGTATAATCACGTCGAAATAGTTAATCAAGCTAGGGCGGATGCTGCTGCGCTTTATCAGGCGAAGAACTCTTTGAATGGACGTTCCGACGATGGGCGAACATTTAATGAAATTCTCGAAGGAATGAGTAGGCTGTGCGATAGTCCTATATATTCTGTGGGGCTGATAACCGTGCTAGGGAAACAATCTCCTCTCACGGAGGCAGATTTTAATAAGAGCGGATCTAAGCGATTTCTCGAGATTATGCAGATGGTTAATGAATCGCATATTCCTGAGATCTTGAGCCCGGGATTTGAAAACTTATCTCACGTCCTAGCTTCTGCCTCTCGAAGGGGAAATGGCGGAGCCGAGTTTGCAGAGGAAATTTATCAAGCTAGTAGCTCGGATTATGCGGCTCGACTTTCCCTTAATGCTGCTCTCTCTGAATGTTCGGCGCCTTTTGGCTCCGATTTCCTTACACATCTGGCTAGCGCGTATGAGAAGGATGACGCCAACAGGTTTAAACAGTACTCACAGTATATTAACCACACTGAGTATAATTGTGATGTGCTTGGAGGTGTCCTTCAAGCTATGGGAAAGAATCATGAAGCGGCAAGAAAATACTTAGGTGGTGAGGGAAGAATTGGTAGCGATGGAGGATGGATACCCAGTGACGAAATGAAGCAGCGATGGGAGCTACTGAAACATCGAGAATGGAATGCGGCCGGACGGACTGGTTTTACAGCCGCGATGGCTGGTGCAGTTCCGGATCGAAATCTTTCAAATGACCCTGGTGAGAAAGCTCGAGCGACCTGGGTGGCCGGCCAGTCTCTTGATTATAGCGCAAGTGTGAAAAAAGACGACTACACTGATGATATGAAAAGAAATCTTTCGGTTGTACTCGCGAACTGCAGAGAAGAGATACATAGTGTTGCCAACGGAAAGGGTACATTGGGGCTGAGTTTTCCCGGAAACCCCGATCCAGCGAATCCAGATAAATATGGTAGAAATACATTGGCGACGGTTCTGTATCGGGTAATGGATAATCAAGATGCTGCTACTACTATTTCCGCGGCTGTCTCAGACTATGCTTTGAATATAGTTCCCGATCCGGATAATATGGGTGGACTTAATGAAAAGTATATTTCCGCTGCGAATGATACGGCTTTTCTTAGAGACATCTCGAATCAGCGAGCAATAGATAACAATGCTACACAGAATGAAAAATACAAATTAGCTAATACGATCAGCTCTGTTGCTATAGCTGTAGGCGGGGTTGCTCTCGGGGTTGCTACTGATGGAGTTGCGGCTCCACTTGCATACGCTGGAACAACAGCACTTGTTAAGTCTCTGAGTGCAGATGTGGTGGGTAAAGAAATGGGAACGGACGTGTCAGTGCAACCGGAAGTTACCGATGCAGAGTATTTGGAGACCAGGCAGGTGACGGAAGCAGTCAACCGAGGCTTCGTAGCTGCCCCCGTCGATAGCCTATATGACAGTAGGGGGCAGCTAATCAGCCGAGAGGAATATGACAGAAGGAACGAGGATCCTTCTGAGAATTATAGCGGCATGAAGATCACCGATAAGAATGGTCATGTTGTTCAACCTGAGCGTTATAATGTTACCTTCCGTGACGGGGTCACTGAACTTAAGGATCAGATTAACAATCCTGAACTCAATCAAGGCGTGAAGGCCACTCGGGATGAGGCTGAGAATCTTAAGGAGCGCTTTGGTGAAAAGGCTAGAAGTCGAGGAATCGTTATTGATAAATCGTGAACCTTAGTCACGTAATAAAATGATCGGTCTCTGACTCGGGAGAATTTGAATGATCGCTACGTCGGACAACTTCCCCTCTTAAAGATGCAGGGCCAGTGTGGTCAGTCGAGCTCGGATACTTAACGCGGTGTTCGTGCCCGCTCTCACGCTCTCTGGTGTCGCGTGTTGTTAGTTGTTTTGTGGTTGGTGTTTAGGATGATGGGGGGTATGGCGAATAGGCCTGCTCCTGGACTGGTTCTGCGTGAGGGTGACCTGGAGGTGCTCGAGTCCTGGCTGCGTGCCACGACGGTGCCGGCTGGTTTGGTGCGGCGGGCGCGGATCGTGCTCCTGGCTGCTCAGGGGGTGGCTAACAGTCGGATCGCGCAGGCGGTGGGGGTCAGCGTCCCCACGGTGGTCTCCTGGCGGCGCCGTTACCAGGCCGGGGGTGTGCGGGGGCTGGAGGACGCGCCCCGCTCGGGGCGTCCCAGGCAGGTGCCTCGGGAGCGGGTCGTGGCCGCTACCTTGGCGCCACCTCCCAAGAGGTACGGGGTCACGCATTGGTCGAGCCGGCTGCTGGCCCGTCACCTGGGCATCGGCAACGCCACCGTGGCGCGGGTGTGGCGCAGCTATGGGATCCAGCCCTGGAGGTCGGGGACCTTCAAGTACTCCACCGATCCCGAGCTGGTCGCCAAGGTCACCGACGTGGTGGGCCTGTACCTGGCACCCCCGGACAACGCCGTGGTGCTGTGCGTCGACGAGAAGTCCCAGATCCAGGCCCTGGACCGCACCGCCCCGATGCTGCCCATGGCGCCGGGCAGGATCGAGCGGCGCACCCACGACTACACCCGGCACGCCACCTCCACCCTGTTCGCCGCCCTGGAGGTCGCCACCGGCCGCGTCACAGCCGCCTGCAAGCCCCGCCACCGCAGTACCGAGCTGCTCGTCTTCCTGCGCCAGGTCACGCGCGCCTACCCCGACGACGAGCTGCACCTGGTGATGGACAACTACGCAACCCACAAGACCCCCGAGGTGCGCGCCTGGCTGGAGGCCAACCCTCGCGTCCACGTCCACTTCACCCCCACCAGCGCCTCCTGGCTCAACATGGTCGAGATCTTCTTCTCCGTCATCGACCGTGCGGCCATCCGCCGAGGAGTCTTCACCTCCGTCAAGGACCTCAACACCAAGATCCGCGCCTTCATCAACGGCTGGAACCAGCGCTGCCACCCATTCACCTGGACCAAGACCCCCGATGAGACCCTCACCAAATGCCAACCAAAAACAAACTAACAACACAAGACACTAGTGCGTGGCCAATCCTCAGGGGTGGGCGCGGAGGGGCTTACCCCTGTTGTTTGGACGCGCTGATTTCCGGCCTTTGGGATGGTGAGAGCGGGATGGTCTGAGCATGGCTAGGAAGAGCCATTCCGAGGAGCCTGCGGCATGAAGTGATGAACCTCTATGAGCCGATGCCGGGAGAGGTCTATATGGTGTATCAAGCGGCTGCGGGGAGTTGTGTCGATGTCTGCGGATCGTAGGCACTTCCCGTGATCGGCCAGCGCGCGGCCGGTTGAGAGCACGACCTGATTGTTCCCCTCCAGCCAGCGCTTCGGCTTGGACACGAACACCAGCTCGAACGTATAATTCCGATCCCTTCCGGGCCTCGATCTCCATCGGGCTGATCTTGGTGAGCATGGTCATCGGCCTGCGCTCCGTTGCACGTATTCGTGCCTGTAGGGGCGGCCTTGCTCATGACCGAGGTGCTCGGTCATCGCCGCTTCCAAGGCTGTTTCGAGCACGTCGCTGGTGAGCAACCGCCCGCGCGACTCCCCTGATCAATGACCCCTCCAGGCGCAGGACCGATCATCGTCTCATCCACCGTCCCCGGTCGTGCCAGACACAGCCGTCTCCTCCCGGATCAGACCGACTTACAGCCCCTCTCCCGACAGGCATAGCCCCCGTTCGTACCCGTGGAGACTAACGTTCCCGGCGCAGATGGGGGTTGTCGGGAGCTGCGAGACGCCTGTTTGCGGGATGGGGAGAACTCCCATTGACGTGGTCGAGCGCGGGTGACCACGATGTTCGTGAACATTCCTTCATATGTTCTCGGAAGGTGGATCCATCGCAGTGGCCTCGGTTGCTGTGGTCGGCTTCCGCCACGGTCGCTTCACGCGTCTAACGTCTCATCCGAGTCGCCTTGATCGGCTTGCGCTACGGCAGTTTGGGAGGCCAGACCGACTGCTGCAGTGCGAGATCGATGAAGTAACGGGCATTACTGGCGAATGGCGAAGACTCGTACGGGACTCATTCTGGCACTGAGGTTCTCCGAGGATGGAACATATCCGTCGGTGAGGTATTTGCGCTCCACCGGAGTGCGGCCTTAAAGGGACTGGACGCGATGGTGACGGTAGACGGCCGGTCCTGAATACGGACACCGAAAATCGACTAAAAGAGAGAAGGTTACCAGTAATATAACAAGAGCGACTCTTGCTGATATAACTCAACGAAAGTTATTTGCGAGCGCAGTTATCTCCGATGCTCATTCAATTTAAAGGAGAGTGATTTCTATCTCGTGAATTAGCGTCAATCACTCAAATGTTGATTGGCGCAAGCACAGAATGTAGCGACATGAACGATTGGATTCCTGGAACTCGATCTTGTAAGGGGTAAAGCGCATCGTGAGTGAACCAGAACCTTATCCGACACCGGGGCCAGCTCCCTATGAACTGCCAAATGACAAGTCGCAAGCTGTTAATAAGAAGAAACTGGCACTGCGATATGTTCTAGATACGATTGAAAAAGCTGCGACGGAGTTAGAGGCAGATTTTGCTGCCGCCGGAAAGAAATCCCCATCTGAAAGCCTTACAGATGGTCTCGGTGGTAGCGGTAGTGCATGGAAATCGACACTTGCCGACCAGTTGCGCACCGATTTTTCTGGTGTGATCAGCGATATTTGTTCGTGCATCTCTTCAGAAGAAGGGAAAGTTAGATCTGAATGGAATAGCGAGCCTCAGTTTGTCGACAAAACCGATCCTAGAGCAGAATGGGGTAAGCGATGACTTACATTTCACTCGATCCTAAGCGACTGCAGCATCTAATCACCAATCTCACCCGCTATGCGACTAGTTCATATAAACAGCGTGGATACGTGAAGCATGCCAACGAACTTCAATGTTATCCGACGGATCTCACTCAATTTCATAACAGAATTTCAAGCGCAGTCGGTTTCTTGGAAGAAAAAACCAAGGAACTC
Source organism: Actinomyces johnsonii (assembly GCF_006546835.1). GTDB lineage: Bacteria > Actinomycetota > Actinomycetes > Actinomycetales > Actinomycetaceae > Actinomyces > Actinomyces johnsonii. The sequence continues at coordinate 29,165 of NZ_VICB01000003.1, forward strand.
CAAGCTCGTCTGGATTCAGCTAAAGCCGCCAATGAAAGCGGTATCACCCCGATGGGGGCGAACGGGATGATTTCTTACTTCATTCCTGATGGCGAGGACGACACGATTAAAAACGCACTCAAGCACAATCATGTGGAAACGGTCAAACAAGCCAGGGCGGATGCTCAGAACCTCAAAGACTATTCCTTTCCACGTACTAGAAAGAAGTTTAGTCGCCCTAATGAGAGAATGCCTTCCGACGTAGAATGGAAGAGTCTGATTAAGAGAATGAAAGCCAATCAGGACGATCCTGTGTACGCCAATGCGTTTATAGCTAACATCAGTCCGAAGATTCTACGCGACATTCCTGTTGATCGTTTCAAAGACCGAGACGCCAGGAAGATGGACGTCGTCCCTATAAAAGGATTATCGCAGCGACAGAGAAATGAGGCTACAGGTGTGCTCGGACCGCTTATCTCTACGGCTTCTAATACCTGGTCAAAAAGCAAAGCAAAGGATTATGCCGACCGACTTACTGAGGGTATAGATGGAAGAGGTGTGCTGGGCATTAATAAGATCTTCTTGTCGTCGCGAAATGTTGATATTGATGGGGATGGAAAGAAAGAGCGAGTTGGCTTAAAATATAACGATACTATGCTGGCAGCTGTCGCAAAAAAACTTGAACATTGGGATGGTTCTTCCGATCAATGGCGCCTATCGCCTGGAGGCAAGATATTTGGTATTGTCCATGCCATGACTGGAAACACTAGTGCCGCTACAAAGTGGCTTGCGGTAAGGAAGTCTAGTAGCGGCGGCAAAGGGTCTGAAGGCGAAGTGGACGCTGAAAAGACAGCGGCCCGCACCAAGAAACTTGTCGAACAAAGTTCCATCGGGGATAACCAATGGACGGATGACTGGACGCTACTTGCAGCTCAGCAAGCAGTTTCAAGTAGCGATGCTCCCTCTCATGGAGCTGCTCAGGCTGGAATCGTGTCGGGTGCCCTTAATGCTATTGGAGAAGATGATGTTAAAATTGAGCTGTCGGATAAGGCGAGAAACGCTGCCTCCATCGCTATGTCGGCATATCCCTATGGTGTACAGCGGTCGGCTGAAACAGACGCTCCTCAATCGATGGTATCTGGCGAAATGGGTAAGTATGGCTGGTCGAAGAATCTGCCCCGGCAACCATTACTGACAAACAAGGCACTCACCAACGTCCTTGGACAGATCGGCCAGAATGATTCAGCGCTTGCCCGCCTAACCGGATCTCAAGAGGCATTCAACAAAATGCAGATAAGTCCCGGAAATGTTCCTCAAGGGAACAGTCAGTATCTCAGTAGCACTTTAACATCGCAAAGTAGTATGCGGGGGTTCATGCAAGGGGCGATTGCTAGGCAAACAGAGATCTATAAGGCGGACGCCGATGCAAGAACGGCTGCCTGGGCTAACGTGGCATCGATGGCAGTTGGCGGTATTCCAGTACCGGGATTTAATCAGTTGGGCAAAACTCTTGAGATCGGCTCCAAATTCGCGGCGAACGTGGGCAAGAGTGCTGCCTCCGAAGGAGCCAAGAATGGGATAACTAAACTGTATGGCAGTCATCAACTGAAAGCCAAGGATAAGAATTCGGCGCTAAAGGCCGCCGGAGTGAACGCCAATCGGCAAGTCTCGGGGATGGCGCTTCTTAAAAGCGGACTGTACTCTCAAGATGAACTGAAGGCCGTGGCCAAGATTCCAGGAGTTGATGTAGGTGAAGTGCTGACGCCGGACGGCGAATTAAAAGTCCACACAGGGGGGCCGTTGAAAGGAACTCAGTCGGAGGCGCTTATCCAGGTGGTCAAAAACTTGCCGGCAGAGAATCATGGGGCACTGAATAACGTCGATAAGAACATGTCTGATTCATACGAGTCTGCGTACGATGCGGCGCATGAGCAGCCGTACTGACGGCGAAGACAATCAGACGAAGACGATCAGTCATCTGAGCCACAAACGCGTACAGCGGTACGGCTGCCCGTAGTGCACGCACGCTCCTACGCTCTCCAGTCGCCCAGGGCTCCCTCCAGGCAGCCCAGGGCGGCATCGATGAGGCTGTGGCGCTGGTCGTCAGGGCAACCGGCGCGCACCCAGCGTAGGCAAGCGTCGTCGAGGAAGCCCAGGTAGCCCCAGAAGGCGAAGTCGTCGCGGTGGCCCCGGCTGCCGCCGACGACCTCCGCCAGTGCCCTCACGGCTGCCTCGCGCGCCTCCTGCCTCACCCGGGCAGCCTCACCGGGCTCGTGCCCGGCCAGAATCTGGTAGGCCATCCACCCGGGGGAGCGCTCGGCGATGAAGTCCAGGTAGGTCAGCACCGAGGCCCGCACCCGGTCCCGGGCCGACGACCCCTCCGGCAGGGCGGCGTCGGCCTGACGGGTGCGCTCGGCGAGCTCGTCGACGGCGCCCTGGAGCACCTGGGCGTAGATGCCGGCCTTTCCCACGAAGTACTTGTGCACCAGTGCCTCGGAGGCCTGCGCCTCCTCGGCGATCTCGGCCAGCGAGACCTCCTCGTAGGGGCGGCTCGCGAAGGCGCGACTCGCGGCGGACAGGATGAGCTCGCGGCGCTCGGCGGGGTCCATACGCAGGCGTGGGCGCTTGTCGGTGCGGGACGGCATCTTGACATGCTATCGGGTCCGGCGGCACCCTTAGAGGCATGACTAGTGAGTCAACTGGAATAAGCCGCCCTGCAACCCCTGCCTGGATCGATCACGCCATCTGGTGGCAGGTCTATCCCCTCGGCGCCACCGGCGCCCCCATCCGCCCCGAACCCGGCGAGCCGCTGACCGAGCCCGGCGCCCCCGCGCGCCTGGACCGCCTGGAGCCCTGGCTCGACTACGCCGTCGAGCTCGGCGCCAACGGCCTGTCCCTCGGCCCCATCTTCGCCTCATCCACTCACGGCTATGACACCACCGACCACCTGCGCGTCGACCCCCGCCTGGGGGACGACGCCGCCTTCGACCGCCTCGCCGAGGGCTGCCGCGCCCGCGGCCTTGCCCTCATGCTCGACGGCGTCCTCGGGCACGTCGGCACCGAGCACCCCCTCTTCCAATCCGCCCGCGCCGGGGGAGAGGAGCGCAGCCTCTTCCACTTCGACGACGCGGCCGGCGGGGAGGACCACGGGCAGGCCGGACCCGGCTACGCCACCTTCGAGGGCCACGAGGCCCTGCCCGCCCTCAACCACGGCTCCACCGAGGTGCGCGACCTGGCCGTGCGGGTCCTGATCCACTGGCTCAACCGCGGCGCGAACGCTTGGCGCCTGGACGCCGCCTACGGCATCGACCCCGCCTTTTGGGCGAGCGTCCTGCCCGCCGTGCGCGAGCACCACCCCGACGCCTGGTTCATGGGTGAGGTCATCCACGGCGACTACGCCGGATTCGTGGAGGCCTCCACCGTTGACACCGTCACCCAGTACGAGCTGTGGAAGGCCACCTGGAGCTCGCTGGCCGACGTCAACTTCTACGAGCTCGACTGGTGCCTGAAGCGCCACAACGAGCTGCTGGATCGCTTCATCCCGGCCACCTTCGTCGGCAACCACGACGTCACCCGCATCGCCAGCAAGGTCGGGGCCGCCAAGGCCGCGCTCGCCGTCGTCCTGCTCATGACCGTCGGCGGCGTGCCCAGCGTCTACTACGGGGACGAGCAGGCCTTCCGGGGGGTGAAGACCGAGACCCTCGGCGGCGACGACGAGGTCCGCCCCGCCCTGCCGGCCGCGCCGTCCGAGCTCGCGCCGCAGGGCGCCTGGATGCTGCGACTCCACCAGGACCTCATCGGACTGCGGCGGCGCCACCCCTGGCTGGTGCGCGCCCGCACCGAGGTCACCGAACTGGACAACCCGCGGCTGGCCTACGACGCCGTGGGTGAGCAGGGCCAGAGGCTGCACGTGAGCCTGACCCTGGATCCGGCCCCCCGAGCCGAGGTCCGCGCCCCCGGCGAGGCTCCGATCATCGTCGAGCCGCCCGCGGAGTGACCCCGTCCGGTCTCCGTCTCCCCTGTGCCGAGCCGGGCGGATTTCGCGTAGCCGGGCAGAATTTCTGTAGGGCTATGCGAGAAATGACCAGTTCGACGCCCCGCCGCGCAGGATGTCCCCGTCGGTGCGGCCTCAGACGTCGGTGGGGTCGGGACAAGCGGTGCGGAACCGGCGTCGGTAGGCCGACGGCGTCGTGCCGAGCGCCCGGGCGAAAACCTGCCGCAAGGTAATGGCGCTGCCGAAGCCGCAGGTCGTGGCCACCTGCTCGACCGCCAGGTCCGTGCTCTCCAGCAGGCGCTGCGCTTCGCGCACACGCTGGGCGCGCACCCAGGCGGCCGGCGCCGCGCCGGTCGTCTCCCGGAAGATGCGGATGAAGGAACGGGTGCTCATCTGCGCCGTTCTCGCCAGTCGCTCCACCGGCAGCGGCTCGCCCAGGTGCTCCAGCGCCCAGGTAGCGGTGCGGCCGATCGGGTCGTCATCCGGGCGCTGCGGCACCGGATGCTCGATGTATTGGGCCTGGCCGCCCTCCCGGTGCGGCGCGATGACAAGCTGGCGTGCGACCTCGTTGGCCGCCTGCGCCCCCAACCGTGTACGCACCAGGTGGAGGCAGGCGTCCAGGCCCGACGCCGCACCCGCCGAGGTCAGGACGTCGCCGTGATCCACGTACAGGACCGACTCGTCCAGCGTGATCTCCGGGTGCTCGCGCGCCAGCGGTTCGAAAGCCCGCCAGTGCGTCACGGCCCGGCGCCCGCCGATGAGACCGGCCTCGGCCAGCGGAAGCGCCCCCAGGCACAGGCCGACGATGCCAGCGCCCCGAGCGTGCGCCGCCTCCAGCAGCGAGCACAGGCCTCGTCCTGCGGGGCGCCCGTCAGCGAACCACGCCGGTACCACGACGACGTCGGCCTCCCTTGCCAGGTCTGGACCGCCCAGACCGCCGAGGACGTAGCCCTCCGAGGTGCGAATAGAAGCGGAGAACGACGATGGGGCGGACGGCATCGGGCTCGTGCTCTCCGTATAGTCCGCAGTGCTCCCGGCGGGCGCCGTCTGCCCTGAATCGAGGGTGAACAGTGAGACCCGCCAGTCGGCCAGACCCATTTGTTGCACGGTTCTGAAAACTATCTGGGGGATCGACAGGTGGAACATGGTGATGCCGTCGAAGGCGTAGACGGCGATGTGCATACGGCCTCCCTGGGCGATCTCGGTCCGGCTCGACGTCGGGCACGCTTCGAGCCGATTGGCGTGAATTCATCGGTGAATAGCATATGCGCCACTGGTGGGTGATGCTCTGTCCTCGCATCCTGAGCGGGACAATGTAATCGCCGCGCCGACGCGCGTACTTCTGGAGGCACTGTGCCCGCTTCACAGGACGAATCCCGACAGACCCTTCAACCCCTTCACGCCGGGTCACGGCCGCGGCCCGGGTCCCAGACCAAGATCCCGTCGGGTCCTCGCCGGGCTCTCGTCCTCGTCGACGTGCAGAACGAGTACGCCCGCCTGCCGCTGCGCATCCGCTACCCGCGCCTGGGCGACTGCCTGGAGCGGATCGAGCGAGTGCTCGACGCCGCCGAGAACGCCGGACTCCCAGTGGTCTGCGTGCAGCACGCCGGCCGGCCCGGCGGTGCGATCTTCGACCCCGAAGGAAAAGGCTTCGCGCTCTGCCCGAGCATCGAGCGCAGGCGAACCCCGCAGTGGAAGCGTGTCATTAAGCACCGCGGTTCGATCTACGCGGACACGGACCTGGCGGCGTGGCTGAGTGAGCGGGGCGTCGACACTGTGACGCTCGTCGGATTCATAGCGAATAACTGCATCCTGGCCTCGGCGGCCTGGGGTGAGACGATCGGCCTGACGACGGAGGTGCTCTCCGACGCCGTCGGCACCATCAACCTGCGCAACCGCGCCGGAAAGGCGAATGCTCGCACGGTGCACACCACGCTCATGGCGCTGCTGCACTCCAACTGGGCGGCGGTGGCCACCACCGATGACTGGTGCCGGGCGCTGACTCGTGACGAGCCGCTGCCGCGCAGCAACCTCGTCGTCTCCGCGATCGCGCCATTGTGATGCATCGCTTCTTCCCGCCCCCGCCCCCGCCCGTCGGCCGGGAGGAGACGGAGAAGTGGCCCGGGCCGGCCTTGACCCTCACGTAGCGTGAGGAATGAGGCTGCGCGCATGAGCACCTTCAACGCATTCGAGATGAGTCCGGTCCCCACACCCAGCGAGGACGCCCAGCCGCCCGAGCCCTTCCACGGCATCTACGGGATGCCGATGTTCGTCACCGTTCCGACGTCGGACCTGGACGCCTCGGTGGACTTCTGGACGGAGGCGCTCGGCTTCTTCCCCCTGTTCAGCATTCCCGGCCGGCTCGTGCATCTGCGCCGCTGGGCCTTCCAGGACGTCCTTCTGGTGCCGGCCCCGCAGGAGCCCTCCCCGGTCCCTGGCCCCGCGATGAGCGTCAGCTTCGCCTGCGTCCTGTCCCAGATCGACGAGATCGCCGCGGCCTGCGAGCAGCGCCGACCGGGCAGCGTCACCGGCCCTCGCATCACGCCGTGGAACTCCTCCGAGGTCGAGGTCACCACCCCCGAGGGCGTGCGCGTCGTCCTCACCGCCGCCAGGCCCCTGGACCCTGACAGCGAGCAGGCCGACAACTTGCGGCGCGTCGGCATCGAGGTGCCCGAGGCCTGACCGCTGCCGTCTCACCCCTGTCGCAGCCGGAGGCATTCAACGCGTGGAATGCCTCCGGCCGGAAGATGGCGCGGGGTCAGGGCGCGGGATGGAAACGCGCGCCGGCGGACGGATCGGCCAGCCATGCCAGCGCCGCCTCAATGCGCCCGGGAGTCGAGCTCAGCAGTGGCTCGGGCAGCGCGTCGGGTTCGAACCAGCCCACGTGCGTCGACTCGTCGTCGGCCACATGGGCCCGGGCCGCGGTGCCGGGCCGCGCCCGCCCCACGAAGTTGATGTCCATGAACACGCAGTTGTCCCCGTTGGGGAAGGCGAAGGGCTCGCCCGCGGTCACGTCCGTGAGCGCCAGCACCTCCACGTCCACGCCGGTCTCCTCCAGGCACTCGCGCCGGATCGCCACCGCGGGCTGTTCGCCGGGCTCGGGGATGCCGGAGACGACCGCCCACCTCCCGTTGTCTGCCCGCCGTCCCAGCAGGAGCCGGCCGGCCTCGTCGACGACGACGATGCTCACCCCCGGCAGCCACAGCATGTCGTGCCCGATCTTCTGCCGCAGGGAGACGATGAACTCAGGAGTTGCCATGCCGCGAGCCTAGACGATCGCTCGCCACGGATGAGCCCGGCAGGCGCGGGGTGCTTGCACGCACTCAGCACAACAAAATCTTCATAAACGACACGGCTCCGCGTCGCCTATGAAGATTCTGTCGAAGTGGGTGGGTGCAGTCCGGCCCGGGCCCGGCTGGGCCGCCTACACGAGCATGGCGACGATGAACCGGGTGAGCGTGGCCATGATCCAGGCCGTGGCGAACATGTAGGTGTAGGCGATGATCGGCCACTTCCAGGTGCCGGTCTCGCGGCGCATGGCTCCTGCCGTGGCCATGCACTGGAGGGCGTAGACGAAGAACACGAGGATCGCCGCGATCGTGGCCGGGTTGAACAACATGTCGCCGGCCTTGTTGGTCAGCGTGTCCTGCTGGTAGGTCATGGTGGCCAGGTGGGCGCTGGGCTCCTCGGGGTCCTCGGCGGCGGCGATCTGGCCGAGTGTGGCCACGAAGGTCTCGCGCGCGGCCAGCGAGGAGAGCACCGCGACGTTGATGCGCCAGTCGAAGCCCAGTGGCTCGAAGACCGGTTGGACCGCCTTGCCCCCCTTGGCCGCCCAGGAGTTGTCCATCGTGTAGGAGGTCTTCTGGGCCTCCAGCAGCTTGTCCAGCTCCTCGGGGTCAGTGATGATCTCGCCATCGTCGCCCTTGACCGTGGACGACGACGGGTCATCCACGGCTGCTGCCACGGCTGCGCACTCGGCGTCAGTGGCGCAGTGGGCATTGAACTGCTCCTCGGAGCGCATAGGCACGTTGAGCAGCACCCACAGGATGATGGTGGTCAGGGTGATGATCGTGCCGGCCTTCTTCACGAAGCCCTTGCAGGCATCCCACACCATGAGCGCGACGGCGCGTGGCCGCGGCAGCCGGTAGGGCGGCATCTCCATGTAGAAGGGCAGGAGCACCCCGCCGCGGTCGGTGAGCTGTTTGACCACCCAGGCGGCCGCCATCGCCGAGACGGCCCCCAACAGGTAGAGGGCGAACATGACGGTGCCGCGTGCTCCCAGGGGCCCGATCTTCGCGTCGCCGGGCACCATGATGGAGGTGAGCAGGACGTAGACAGGCAGTCTCGCCGAGCAGGTCATGAGTGGGGCGGCCAGCATCGTGGCCACGCGGTCCTTGGCGCTGGGAAGTGTGCGGGTGGCCATGATTCCGGGGATCGCGCAGGCCAGCGAGGACAGCAGCGCCACGAAGGCCCGTCCCTCCAGCCCGGCCCGACTCATGATCTTGTCCATGAGGAAAGCCGCCCTTGACATGTACCCCACGCCCTCCAGGACGGCGATGATGAGGAACATGATGATGATCTGGGGGATGAAGGTGAGCACCGAGCCCACGCCCCCGATGAGGCCGTCGCCCAGAAGACCGGCGATGAGCGGGTGGGAGTCGTCCAGCCAGCCGTGAACCAGCTGCCCCAGCGCGCTGAATCCTCCCTCGACGGCATCCTGGAGGGGCGCGGCCCAGGTGAAGATGGCCTGGAAGAAGGCGTACATGATGGCGAAGAACACCAGGGAGCCTAGGATCGGGTGGAGGAGCACCCGGTCGATGGCAGTCGTGACGCGGTCCTGCTGGGGTGCCTCGTATGCGGCGGCGGCCAGGATCGAGTCGGCCCAGGAGGCGACTTCGCCGGGCGTCGTCGGTGGAGCCAACGGTGGGCGCTGCCAGTCGGCGACCTTGGTAAGACGCTCGCGCAGATCGGGTATGCCGATGCCCCGGTTGCCGACCACCCGCACGGCCGGAATCCCCAGGGCCTGGCCCAGGGCCGCCACGTCGAGGTGCCCGGAGCGCCGGGTGAGCTCGTCGGTCATAGTGACCACCAGGCAGGTGGGCAGGTCCAGGGCGAGGGCCTCGGCCACGAAGTTCAACCCCCGCCGCAGCGTCGTGGCATCGACGACGACCACCAGGGCATCGGGGACGGAGACGGTCTGCGAGGAGTCGGTGAGCACATCGCGCACCACCTGCTCGTCGGGGCTGATCGGGTCCAGGGAGTAGGCACCCGGCAGGTCCTCGATCGTCAGGTCGGTCTCGCCGATCCGGCACGTCCCCAGCGATCGGGTGACGGTGACACCGGGATAGTTGCCGGTCTTGGCGTGCAGGCCGGTCAGGGCGTTGTAGATGGAGGTCTTGCCGGCGTTGGGGGCCCCGGCCAGGGCGATGCGCCGGGCCCCGACCACCAGTGTCTTGGAGCTGGAGGAACCGCAGTGGCAGTCTGGGGCGCCGGGGACCTCATGGGCAGCGCAGTGGTCGCTCATAGGTGCTGTTCCTCTCCCAGAGGCTGGGCGACCGGCTCGGTGGAGGAGGTCTCCTCTTCCACCTCCGCCTCGGCCGCTGTGGCGGACTCCGCCGCGGCCGAGGCGTCGTCGTCGGTCTCGGCGATGGTTTCGACCCGGACGATGCGGGCCTCGTGGCGGCGCAGGCACAGCTCGTAGTCGGCAACGCGGTAGACCACCGGATCGCCCAGCGGGGCCCGGCGCAACGGGGTGACGACCCTTCCGGGGACGAAGCCCAGGTTGCTCAGCCGTCTGATGATGGGGGCGCTGGCCGTGTCCTCCACAAGGCCGACCACGCGGCCCGTGGCGCCCAGGCGCAGGTCGGAGAGGGAGCTTTCCGCCGGAGGTGGGGTGCCCGTGGTGCCTGTGGAAGCCGATGTGCTGTGCTGTGAGACTGCTGTCGTCATGATGTCCTCGAATATCGTCGGGGTTCCTCAGAGTCCTGTTCCGTCCTCGGTCTCGATGCGGAAGAGGCGCATCGTCTATGCCAGTCTAAGGTGAGCCTTCTCTATGTTCAGGTTTTCGTGGCGCCCCTGACACAGATCGGAACGTGTTCGCGGTGTTCGCAGCCTCGAGCCGGGCATTTTTCGCGTCGCCCAACGGAAAGACGGTAGGGCTACGCGAAAAACGCCCGGCTCGGCGAAAGGAGAATGGGCCGGCTACTCGTCGACCCGGCGGACCTCGACCAGCCAGGGGCAGCGGCGCCGCAGCAGGTGCTCGAAGCGCGCGTGCATCGTGATCTCGGCGGCGGGGCAGTCGTCGCAGGCGCCCTCCATGGAGATCTCGACGACGCCGTCGCGCACCGAGCGCACGATCAGTGAACCGCCGTGGCTGTTGACGAAGGACCCCAGCGAGCCGTCGGCGATCTGCCGCGCGGCCGCCTCCAGGGCATCGTCGGGCCCGGCGGCGTGGGCGGTCTCCCCGCCCTCCCAGGAATCCGGGGCTCCCAGGGCGTCCACCAGCGCGCTGCGCACGCGGGCGCCCTCCTGCCGCCAGCTGCGGCCGGGACCCAGGAGTGTGAGCACGGCCCCGCCGTCGACCCTCACCGAGCCCAGAGTGCCGTCGTCGATGAGCGATTGGAGCATCGCTGGCGCCTGGGCCACCTCCCCGGTGAAGGGCAGCAGGCCGTCGGGGACGACCCACCGCAGCACGTCGGGATCCGGCGTGGTCACCGGGTGCGTGGGAACGACGGGCATGACTACCGCACCTCTCCTGAACGTCCTGTTATCCGTCTGCTTACCATTGTGACCCTCATCGAGATCATATGAACAAGGTGACGAGCGCGTGAGACACCGCCGCCATGATCCAGGCCGTGGCGAACATGTAGACGAAGGCGATGATCGGCCACTTCCAGGTGCCGGTCTCGCGGCGCATGGCTCCTGCCGTGGCCATGCACTGGAGGGCGTAGACGAAGAACACGAGGACCGCGATGACGGTGGCCGGGTTGAACAGCTGGTCGCCGGCCTTGTTGGTCAGTGTGTCCTGCTGGTAGGTCATGGTGGCCAGGTGGGCGCTGGGCTCCTCAGGGTCCTCGGCGGCGGCGATCTGGCCGAGTGTGGCCACGAAGGTTTCGCGCGCGGCCAGTGAGGACAGGATGGCGACGTTGATGCGCCAGTCGAAGCCCAGCGGTTCGAAGACCGGTTGGACCGCTTTGCCCCCCTTGGCCGCCCAGGAGTTGTCCATCGTGTAGGAGGTCTTCTGGGCGTCCAGCAGTTTGCCCAGCTCCTCGGGGTCGGTGACGATCTCGCCATCGTCGCCCTTGACCGTGGATGATGCCGGGTCATCCACGGCCGCAGAGACGGCTGCACACTGGGTATCGGAGGCGCAGTAGGTCTCGAACTGGGCGTCGGAGCGCATGGGGACGTTGAGCAGCACCCACAGGATGATGGTGGTCAGGGTGATGATCGTGCCGGCCTTCTTCAAGAAGCCCTTGCAGGCATCCCACACCATGATGGCGATCGTGTGCACGCGGGGCATGCGGTAAGGCGGCATCTCCATGTAGAAGGGCAGCAGGATATGGCCGCGGTCCGTGAGCTGCTTGACCACCCACGCGGCCGCCATCGCCGAGACAGCCCCCAGTAGGTAGAGGGCGAACATGATGACGCCGCGCGCCCCGAAAGGCCCGACTCTGGCACCGCCATCGACCGTCAACGAGATCATGATGACGTAGACGGGCAGTCTCGCCGAGCAGGTCATGAGCGGGGCGCCCAGCATCGTGGCCACCCGGTCCTTGGTGGAGGGCAACGTGCGGGTCGCCATGATCCCGGGGATCGCGCAGGCCAGCGAGGACAGCAGCGCCACGAAAGCCCGTCCCTCCAATCCGGCGATGCTCATGACCTTGTCCATGAGGAAAGCTGCTCGCGACATGTACCCCACGCCCTCCAGGACGGCAATGATGAGGAACATGATGATGATCTGGGGGATGAAGGTGAGCACCGCCCCCACGCCCCCGATGAGGCCGTCACCCAGGAGCCCAGCGATGAGCGGGTGGGATGCGTCGAGCCAGTTGTGAACCATGGTTCCCAGCGCCCCGAAGCCGTCCTCGATGGCGCCCTTGAAGGGCTCGGCCCAGGTGAAGATGGCCTGGAAGAAGAGGAACATGATCGTGAAGAACACGATCGTTCCCGGGATGGGGCGCAGCAGGACCTTGTCGATCGCCGAGGTGATTTGGTCGCTCTGGGGCGGCTGGTAGTCGGCGGCCGCGAGCACCGAGTCGGCCCAGGAGGTGATCTCGTCGGGGTCGGTGGGCGGTGGCAGGGGGGTGCGCTGCCAGGTAGCCACCTGGGCGAGCTGGGCGCGCAGGTCGGGCATGCCGATGCCCCGGTGCCCGATGACTCGTACGGCCGGGACGCCCAGCGCCTGGCCCAGCGCCGCCACGTTGAGGCGGCCGGTGCGGCGGCTGAGTTCGTCGGTCATGGTGACCACCAGGCAGGTGGGCAGGTCCAGGGCGAGGGCCTCGGCGATGAAATTCATCCCCCGCTGCAGCGTCGTGGCGTCGACGACGATGACCAGGGCATCTGGGGCGCTGACCGTGGTCGAGGTCCCGGTGAGGACGTCGTGGACGATCTCCTCGTCGGGGCTGATCGGGTCCAGGGAGTAGGCGCCCGGCAGATCCTCGACCGTCAGGGTCTTGCCCCCGATCTTGCAGGTGCCTAGGGACCGCTGGACGGTGACGCCGGGATAGTTGCCGGTCTTGGCGTGCAGGCCGGTCAGGGCGTTGTAGATGGAGGTCTTGCCGGCGTTGGGGGCGCCGGCAAGGGCGATGCGCGGGGCTCCGGCCGTGAGGGTCTTGGAGCTGCCCGAGCCGTTGTGGCAGTCGGCGCCGTCATAGTGGTGATCGCCGCGGGGCGGCTGACCGGTGGCGTGCTGCATGGTGTCGTGGGTGCTCACAGGGTCCCTCCTGCTTGTGCCGTGTCCGCGGCCGCGTGCCTCCCGGCCGGTCTGGGATGAAGGATGATGCGGTTCTCGGCCTCGATGGTGGTGACCTGGATGAGTCGGGCCTCGTGGCGGCGCAGGCACAGCTCGTAGTCGGAGACACGGTAGACCACCGGGTCACCCATGGGGGCACGGCGCAGGGGCGTGGCGATTCGTCCGGGGACGAAGCCCAGGTTGCGCAGCCGCCTGATGAGGACTCCGCCGACGCCGTCATCGAGCAGCCGGATGATGCGTCCGCTGGTTCCGGGGCTGAGGTCCGACAGCGCGAACGTGGGGGTTCCGGGATCGGGAAGGCGGGCGGTACCGGCGGGGGCGCGGTGTCGTGGAACATCAAAAGCCATGGTGTCCTCAGCTCGGCATGAAGGGAACTTCGTCATTGGGAGTGTAAGGCGATGCTTCTCTACCTCGCAGGAAATCAGGACAGACTCTGTGTCAGTGTCGACAGGTCACTCCGGAGATGTTACGGGGAATGAGCAGGGAATTGGGTATGCCGTGCGCCGGAGCTCTGGTGTTCGACTATCCAGTTGTTCCGAGGTGGACGGTTGACAATGGGAGAAGACGTATAAAATACTTCATGACCATTTCCCGTCACTGCAAGATATCGCGCTTGCGGCGACGGGAAATGGTCGGTAGATGATATTTCGGAGTGGTTGTGTCGGAATATTCCGATCGGAAGTCGGGAGCTGTCTCGCCGCCCAGAGCCTTCTTTGGGATGTGTGGGGCGCTCAGGGGTATCTGGCGAGGTGGGGAGTGGTTAGCGGACGGTGGGGCTGGGCATGTTCTGGGCGCCCAGGTAGTAGACGTAGCCGAGCGGCACGACGAAGATGAAGAAGGTGATACGAACCACCCAGGCGTTGATGTTCCACTTGTCGGCAAGGCCTCCGCAAACGCCGAGCCAGACCTTGTCGTTAGAACGTGCGGGCCAATCGAAACCAGAAGAATTCTGTGCTGTCATGGCAGATATTCTGCAATGCCTGAGCCCTGATGTCACATTGTGGTTCCACCCTGAATAAATCAATGTCCAATAAGGGGGTGGCGGCGTGTCGGGCGGGTGTGGTGCGAGATTTCGACGAAAGTCGGGAGCAGAAGTGTTCTTCCGGTTTTCTACGGTTTCTATGTGGTCGACCTCGAAAAATACTCCGCATCCAATAAGCGTGATGAGGCTCTCTTTATGCTCTCGCATATTAGGTTTGCTGCGACTTACTAAAATAGATTAGGTGAGCCTATGTTTATTCGCGACGAGGGCTCACTTCCCCCGGCGGCCTGCGCTGTCATCAGGGGACTCAGCGGGGTCGGGACATGGCCACCGTGCGGGCGCGCTCGGCCCAGGCGTCGTCGAGCGGTTCGGGTTCCCAGGTGGCGCCGCTGTGCTCGACGGCCCTGGCTAGCAGCCAGTCGGCCACGGCCGGGTTCTTGGGCAGCAGGGAGCCGTGCAGGTAGGTGCCGATGACGTGGTGGACGCGCCCGCCCTCGGTGGAGTCCTTGCCGTTGTTGCCGTCGCCCACGCGCACGGTGCCGAAAGGGCGCGCGCCCGACCCCAGGGTGGTCAGGCCAGAGTGGTTCTCGTAGCCGACCACCGCGCCGAAGTCCTTGGTGTCCAGGGTGATGTTGCCGATGAGGCGGGTGTCTCCGGCCACCGTGTGGGTGTCCATGAGACTGATACCGGGAATCTCCTGGCCTTTGGCGGTGGTGAAGCCGTGTCCGAAGAGCTGGTAGAGGCCGCAGATCGCCAGCATCGGGACGCCGTCGGCCGCCCACGCCTTGAGCGCAGGTCCGACCTTGACCAGGTCCTCCTTGATGCGGTCCTGACCGGAGTCCTGGCCGCCGCCGCCCACGAGGATGTCGACGTCGCTCGGCAGCTCGTCGCCCGGATCGTAGGAGAGGAGTTCGACGTCGTAGCCCTGCCACTGGGCGCGCCGCGCCAGCACGAGCGTGTTGCCCCAGTCGCCGTAGATGTTCATGTCCCGCGGATAGAGCTGGAGCAGGCGCAGGCTGCCGCGGGCGGGGCCGTCGGTGGTGTGCTCGTAGCGCGCGGTCATGACATGACCTCCTCAACGTCTGTCATCTCGCCCAAGATCGAGCGCAGTGCCAGCATGGCGGTGTAGGTGGTGAAGATCCGCATCGGGCGGTCGGTGTCGGCGGCGACCCTGCGCATGAGGGCCACAGCTTTGCGTAGGTCGGGCTCGACGTCGGTGACTTCGACGTCGTCGTAGCGCAGCCGCAGCGCCATGTCCCAGGCGCGTACGCCGGTGACGACGGCGACCCCGCCGGGGCGCAGGGCGGCGAAATCGACGTCCCACAGCCAGGACATGTCCCGTCCGTCGGCGTACTCGTCGTTGATGGCCACGACCACGACCTCACCGGACTGCGCCTGGGCGGCCGCTGAAAGCAGGCCCATGCGGAAGCCGGCCGGGTTTTTGACCAGGGAGAGCTGGACGGGGCGGCCATCCAGGGTGAGGACCTCGCCGCGGCCGAAGGCGGCCTGTACGGTGCCCAGGGTGGCGAGCAGTCCGGGCAGGTCGGCGTCCTCGCCCAGCACCTCCAGGACCACCCCGAGGGCGGCGCAGGCGTTGAGTAGGTTGTGGACGCCAGGAATGGCGAAGTCGACCTCGTGGGAGGCTCCATCGACGCGCACGGTAGCGCGCTGACCGTCAATGGCCTCCAGAGTGACGCGCGGGCCGGGGATTTGGGATTCGTCCTGGTGCGCCCGGGGGCCGGTCTGGCCGGTGCGCAGATCGTCGTCGGACAGGAACAGGGAGCGCAGGTCCTCGCCGGTGCCGAAGGAGACGACGCGGGCGGAGACGCCCTCGAGGAATGCGGGCGCGGCCAGGCGCGGGTCGTCGCCGTTGAGGACGACGACGTCGCTGGTGGCCTTGGCGATGGAGTGCAGGAGGGAGGCCGTGTAGTCGATCTCGCCGAAGCGGTCGAGCTGATCGCGCATGACGTTGAGCAGCAGGCAGGCGCGCGGGCGGACCCTGGCCACGAAGTGCACGGCGTGGGCCTCGTCGAGCTCGAGGACCGCGATGTCGGCGTCGAGGCGGCCGGCGGCGTCGACCTCGGTCAGCAGGGAGGCGAGCACGCCGCGCACGAAGTTCGAGCCGGTCCGGTTGGTGAAGACCTTGAGGCCCTGCTCGCGCAGGAGCTGGACGACCATCTTGGTGGTCGTGGTCTTGCCGTTGGTGCCCGAGACCACGATGACGCCGCGGGGCAGGCGGCTCAGCGTGCGCTCCAGGAAACCGGGGTCGGTGCGCTCCATGACCAGGCCGGGGAAAGCGGTGCCGCCGCTGCCGCCGCCGCGCAGACGCGCCGCCAGCCGCGCCGCGTGGCCGAGGGTGACCGTGAGTCGAGAACGCATGGGACTCCTGCCGACTGAAGAGGGGCGCGCCAGGGGCGCGGACGGGGCGTTGGTGCTCATATGGGCACCAACTGCGCGCCAGTCTAGGGCAGCAGATCGGTTACGGACGCGTCACGATGCTCACGTGGAAGGTGTGAGGGATCAGGGGACACCCCGCGTGCTCGTGCGGGTTTGGAAGGGGGCGGGTGGGCCGCAGGCCGGAGCGGGCCCGGGGTGGCTCACCGGGGGACGATGACGTGCAGGGCGGCCTGATCGACCTCGGCCCGCAGGGTGCGGGTAGAGCCGGCCGTGTCTCCGTCGAGCTCGAAGGGGACGGGACGGTCGGCCTCGATAAGGACCGTCCTGGCGCGGGTGAGAGTGAAGCCCTCCATCTCCTGGCCGGTGAGGATCTGCGCGCCCAGGCGCGCCCAGTCCACGACCTTGCCGGGGTTGGCCAGGAGCAGGTCGACCATGCCGTCGGTGGGGGTGGCCCGAGGGAAGAGTGTCATGCCGGCGGTGATGGTGCCGACGTTGCCCATGAGCGCCATGACCATCTGGCGGCGTACGGGGGGCGCGTCGTCGAGCGTGATGGTGGCGGTGAAGGGATCGGGGACCGCGTTCTGGACAGCGGCCACCGCGTAGGCGCCCGAGCGGATGACCTTCTTCAGGCCCGAGTCGGTGGACTCCATGATTTGGGCGTCCAGGCCCATGCCGGCCATGACGACGAAGCGCTCCTGGCCGTCGTCGAAGGTGCAGGTGACCATGTCGATGGCCTTCCGGCTGCCGTGCAGGGCCAGACGGATGGCGGCGTCGGTGTCCAGGGGGACGGAGAGGTTGCGGGCCAGCAGGTTGCCGGTGCCGGCGGGGATGAGGGCCATGGGCATGTCGGTGCCGGCGAGCTGGGAGGAGACGGCACGCACGGTGCCGTCGCCGCCGGCCACCATGACCAGGTCGACGCCGGCCTCTAGGGCTCGGCGGGCCATGGAGCGGCCGGGGTCGTCAGGTGTGGTCTCCAACCAGACGGTGGGGCGCCATCCGGAGGCGCGCACCTCCGCGGCGACCCTGCGGCGCAGGAGCGAGAGGTCGTCGAACTTGGTGGGGTTGTAGATGACGGCGGCCCGCTTCTCGCTGCTGGAGCGCGATAGGCGGCGGTTGACCCAGCTGGTGAGGATCGCGTCGATGCCACCGACCCACAGGGCCAGGTTCGCGAAGGCGGCGCCCAGGAGGAATCCACCGATGAGGTCACTGAGCGTGGCCTGCCCCATATACCACTGGCCGACGGCGCTCGCGGCGACGGCGGCGTAGCCCAGGACGGTGCCGGTGGCGACCATGGCGCTGCGGTGGTGGGCGCGCGCGAGGGTCACCAGGACCCATGAGGCCAGCGTTATGGCGGTGATGTGCGCGTTGGGGTAGGAGTAGGTGAAGGCGGCGATGGAGTCGGAGAAGGCGGAGCCTGGGGCGGGGTGAGCCAGGTGCAGGGCGATGAGGAACTGGGTGGGAATGCCGGCGGCGGCGATGGCCAGTGAGACGCTCAGACGGCGCATGCGGGCCGTGTAGGCGTAGACGACCCAGGCCGCGATGAGCCCGAGGATGATGATGGGGTGGGTGAAGGTGGCGAAGGCCTCTGCGAACTGTCCGGCGACTGACCGGGGCTGGGTGTCGGGGATCGGCAGGAGTGCGTCGATGGCGGGAGGGTGCTGTTCGGCGCAGGGGACGAGCCGCCCCGGGGCGCTCAGGTAGGTCCAGACGATGAAGGCCAGGGCGAATCCGACGCAGAGGATGGCCTCGACATACTTCAGGCGCAATGGGGGGCGAGAAGAGGGGGCGCTGCCACGTGCGGGCCTGCTCGCGCTCATCTCGCCCTTTCTGCTGGGTGATCGTTCTGAAGGCAGCCTAGTCGGTGAGGCTGTGGACGGCATATGTCCGGGCTGAGGAAACGAGTCGGGCGGGGCGCGCGAGGTGGGGTGGACGGAACGGAGCAGACGTGCCCGAAGCCTGCTGCCGAGGTCACGATGGACGGGGGAGAGGTGAGTGGGCTGGGAGGGGTGTTTCGGATGCGCGACGGATGCTCGAGTTCGGTGAGTTGAGGTGATGCGATGTGAACGGAGTGCGACTTTCTCGATCACTCGTGTGTGATGTCTGATGAATGCGGTGGGGTGCGTGTGCGGATGAATGGATAGCTCGGGCATCAATCCCCTGCGGGGCGGCGGGGGAATGGGTACATTGTGCTGGTTGGTTGTGGGCGCCTCTCGGCGCTCGTTCCCCGATCTACCTCGAAGGACGTATGTCATGCGACAGCAGATTCGGTTCCTCACCCATGCCCTTGGCCGTCGTGAAACGATCAAGTACCTGTCGATCGCGGCTGTTGGTGCGGCTATCGCTCCTCTAACCGGCTGCTCCGGATCCACTTTAGCGTTCAAGAAGTTCGCCGCCGGGACCTGGGAGATCAACATTCCTCAGGACTCGCACGAACGAAAAATCACCCTGACGATTGAGGAAGGGGGAACTTGGAAGGCTGATGTGACCGGCAAGGTGAATAAAAAGGAACCTGCAAGGACCGAGAAGGCTAACGGTACCTGGAAGCTGGCGGGTACTAACCTATCCATCACTGAGGAGAGCGATCGGGTGCTCGTGCTGGTCTCAGATGGTAAAGGTACTGTCTCGTCGATTCCGGAGACGGTTGACCAGGAGAAGATGCCATCCTCTATTCAGTGGGCCTTTGAGAACGGTGGTCTTGATGTACCTGTGGTGTGGGATAAAGATTCCCAAACTCTTACTCTGACGGGACAGGATCCGTATGACAACCCGCTGCCTATTATTGCCGTGAAGAAGAAGTGATCGGCCGACTATCGGTGGCAGTTCCGTCTCATCGCGGATGACTTCAGACGTGTGCCCCGTCCGCTCCTATGGGCGGGCGGGGCACACGTCGTGAGATACGCGAATCGATGACCCAGTGGAGGCGAACGAGGCGCTCCGGCCTGAGATTCGGAAGAGATTTCTCCTGCAACGGCTTGAACGGCATCAGGCCTGCTGGCGATTATCGAAACGCAGAGCGGCGGCCTGGCCCATCTCCTCGGCCAGTCGGGATTGAGCGTCGACTCAATAGTCGGGGTACTCGGCCTGGCGGCCTCTTACCCCCTCCTCTTCGAAGGCCTCATGAGCAAGCTCATGGGCCTTCTCATCGTCGCCCTCTCCCTACCCCACTCAAAACAATGGGAGGCGTGTTGGCGGTATGTGATGGGCGTCGTTGACCTTGCGGTAGTGCCGACGGGGCGCGGCTCTTCACCGGCGGAGGAACCTGGCAGTTCGCTAGACGTGGCTGGCAGAACGGACACTGAGCAAGGCAACCGGGCGAGCGCCTCCGCAGAAGCCGCAAGTGCGATCCACCCAGCCCGAGCAGCACAGGACACACAGCAGCACACGGCCACCCAACCGCGGCGGATCAACCGCTACCTGCGTCCGCAGCTGGTGGAAGAGATGGTGGCGCTGCACCAGGCGGGGCAGACGGTGGCGCAGATCGCCACACGCTTCGGCTTCCATCGCACCACGGTGGCGCGGCACCTCAAGCAGGCAGGGGAGACGCTGCGCACCGACCCAGCCGACCCCGTCTTCCAAGAGCGGGTGCGGGAGGCCTACGCCGAACTCGGAACGGTCAAACACACCGCCCAAAAGCTGGGCGTTAGTAAGGATACGGTAAGGAAGGTGGTGCGGGGTGAGTGAGCCGACGCCGAATATGGCATATAGATCAGCGCGAGCCATCGTATCGAAGTATCTGGAAGATCGGAAACGACCGTATAGTGTCATTAATCAGATAAAACAGATACTTCTACAGGCGCTTTCAAGTGCAGTTAATCGATGCGATCAACGTCGAAAAAACATTCCTATCCATCTCTCTCCGGATACCCATGCCTCCGCCAATACCGATAGACAAACGCCCCACTATCTGGATCGAGACACAAGAAATCTCTGCGGACATTGAACGTGCATGTGGCATGTGGCGCAGAGACAGCATGATCGGCCAAAGACGATGCCGTCGAGCGAGCTGGCGTTGGCAGGTGGATTGGCCAGTTGGGGCCATAGAGTGACGCCGTACTCTTGATCTCACGCAAGAAGGATTCTGTGCCGCCAGGCGCTTCTGCGCCAAGTGCAGAGAATTTGTTCCATGGCATGCATCGCTGTGGATTATTTTTGTGCGCGCAGTCTGAAAATATCGTATCTACCGTCTGCGACACTATTTCCTTTCGTTTCGCGATATTATCAATTCTCCCGACAAGTGACCCATCGTAGTTGCCACGAAGCAGTGAGATTCTCGTATAGCCAGTATCATAGACAATCGTTGCGTTGTGTGTGACGACCGATGCGACACGACGCTCGAATAGCCCGCGCATTGCGTCGTGTGGCTGCAGTGCTGGCAAACTATAAACGATGAAGCAATACCAGAGAATGAGACAGTCGATGATGATGGTTGAAACTTTGGTGATGCGAGACCAGGAGGGAGATGGGGAATGTGGGAAACTCATACTTAATTATGATAATACCACAATCATTCGCCTCATGTCGACCCAAATATGCTGTCATCTGACAACTACTACCACGTTTCCTACCGGTAGCAGCCCGTCGAAAAAACGTTAAACTCCTGTGCCTTCCCGCTCCTTGCGGCATCTTTCTGGCCTTTGTATACACCATAATAGTAAGCCTCGTCAAAATCGTAATAGTCGTAGATAATGAAGCAATCATCAGACGTACGGTACATAGTGAACTGACCCAAAGATAAGTATACGTCATAGCCGTTGGCAAGCGATCCTAGTGCATCTATATTCTTGAATCCTCCGACAGGGATACTGTAGGCTGTAAGGCGAAGCATGGGCAAATCTTTGAAGAATGCCCAGTCGATACGAGCATCTACTCCTGGGGAAGAGTCTTCTTTATGGTAGTGGCTGTATAATGAAGAAAACATCGACATCTTGTCGGCATTAGATGCATCCCAGATGTTCGGCCAAGTTCGTGGGCCTAGCGGCTTAACTCCAGCTGTAGGACTTGTTCCATCAGGAGAGTTGCAATCCGGAATAGCCCCAATGGCGGTTCCTTCAGTAAGGTAGACTCCGGATACCCATGTATGGTCCGTGGTGTAGTACCACATGGAATCGCTGCGGGTTGTATCCTGAGGGTTTTCAACCAGCGATCCTGTCGTATAGCACTTAAGAGTCAAAGCGGACCCGGGGGAATAAGTCGTGATAATCTCATGCTGTGCAGTCGGACCTATTCTTCCGTTAACGTAATCGACGCCAGGGGCGCTGATTACGGTGGTTGGGAAGTCTCGTTGAAAGTAGTTCTCTGGCGTCGGGGCGGGGCCCGAGTGTGGCATCGTGTCCTGATCGCCGCCCGGACATACCTCAGTCACTGGCTGGTCGCTACCGGTGTACACCATTGCATCGCTGATGTAGTTGGTAGTCCCGATGTCATTTACGCTGCCTGGCACGCTATACCAGATACGTGAAGAACCATAGGGACCCTCCGCTTCATCACCCCGCACCCAGCAACCGAGCTTTACGGTGGAACCTGCGGGTATCGTCCCTTTCACGGCGAATTGGGGGCTTGGGCCAACTCGAAGGTTCGCGTAATCCCAGCCAGGAGCCGAAAACACCGTCGCAGTGAATTCGTCCGCACTTGCTGTCGGCGTCGCAAACACCGCTCCAGCGATCACCAGTAGCACGCTCATGCAGAGCGTCATCAGTCGTTTCATCTTGCTCGCCTTGCTCATCGTGATCCTCCTCGGGGTTGAGGGCGATGGAGCTGTTGACTCCAGCAGACGTCCTTGCCTGCTCTTTGAGGCTATACCGCCTGAGCGGTCGGTAGTGGTGTACGTCACGAAGTGTGATGAAACCGTAACAACTCGTGTGATTGCAGCCAATGCTGATGAGTGAACGTTGGAGGAACGGCGCAAAAGCCGCCCTGGGAGCTGGCGACTGTGGGGTCCATTCTCCCAGGGCGAGTCGATGTGGTGAGCATGCTTAAGCGCTGACCGCGTGTAGCTGTCCGCACCTGCGCCGCAGTAGTGGATGGTCAGATCGCAGTGACCACCAGTTCCATGCGGCACCACCCTGAACTGCCGCATGTAGCCGTCACTCGAGGCCCACTAAGTGGGGGTGGGTGACAGGTGCCGGTGAAGGCGCTACCCCTGGGGCTGAGCCCGATCCAAGTGCGCGCTGAGGTGGACCGGAGGAGCACAGTGGCACGATGCAGGATGTTGATTGCTCAACGTGTTCTGTCAGCGGCGCTGTACTGCTCTGTTACTCGTATCCGTCGGCGTTCCTCCGAGTGCTCACCCCATGCGATCCAATACGTCTGCTCGTGATTCCTAACCATTACGGTAATTACTTCGGGCGGCCTGTAGCTCACCCCAATCGTTTTCAAGCGTGGTGGCTGTCGGCCTAGTGCCTAGAGTAACCAATGGCTGTGAATGACTATCAATATAGCGGCAAGAGTCCCTAAATACTCGACTGACCACCTCAATTACTTCTGGCAACGAATCCGCTTTGACTTTCGAAAGGCAGTTCAGACGTACGTTGGGCTGGTATCGCAGTGTCACTCCAGCAAAGACTTCCGTCTCAACAAACACCTCGCACCATGAACGAATGAGGCTGTAACCCCTCTGAACAAGCTCATTGCGCTCGTCGCTGTCCTTTGATGACTTTGCTTTCTGCACGACCGAGTTGATTAGCTTTGTAATTTTCGAAATAGAGTCCCATTGAGGGTGACTCCCTCGCATAATGAAGCCCTTTCCGTTTTCGTCCGAAATCTGGAAGTATGTGCACGTCCGTTTCGCGTCCTCGATGATTTGCAGGAGCGTTGTCGTGAAGAAGATATCGTGAGTAAACACGATGACCTGCGCTGTTTCAGACAAAGCTGCTACTCGTTCTGCGACTTCGCCAACCCTGCGGTGATCAAGGCTCGAAACGGGGTCGTCAAAAATTACGGGCGCCGTCACTCCAGAAAGTCGGGCTTCGGCAAGAAAATCTGCCATAGCGAGTACTTTCTGCTCACCTTCGGAGAATACTGTCGAAGGCTTGTAGTTATCGACTAATAGCCTATTTCGCTGTGCGCGCCCTTGTCGTCCAATGTGATTTACCTTCACTTCTGGGGCGCGGAGTGCTCGACATTCTTCCGAAAATAGAGCGTCAAAATTGTTGTCGACAATTTGCTTGTTTGCTTGCTTGGAGCAGTTCGTCAGTCTGCGGATAAGGCTAGGAAACTGTTTGTTGCAGGTTTTTAGCCCAGCAACCCACTGAGCCTTGTTGACAAACTCTTCGATACTGGCCCACGACTTGGCAAGCTCAACCGCCGCAACAAGTTCAGAAAGGCGATGCTTCTCTTCTTGCAGCGTCTCGGAGCGATTTGCGTCTTGATCCTGGAGTTGTTCACGTTCTTGTGTTACGTTCTCGAATTCAGTTTTCAGATCTATACCATCAACACTTACGGTGTTGATCACCGACAGCACTAGTTGTTCAGAAGCGGAAAGAGTCTCGGCTGCTACTTCAAGCGCATTCATAATCCGCTCGAGCTTAGCATAATAGGCAGGTTTGTCGTCGGAGTCGGCATGTTCCTGTATAAGCGCTTTGGCATCAGAGAGTTGTGTCGACGTTACTCTCCCAACGAGCTCCTTGAGTCGTTCTTTGCTGCTATTGATGTCCGCAGAGATCTTATCTTCCAGGAGTTCGGCATACTTCTCGATGAGCGTACGAGCTGCATCCTGCAATGGTTGCCGGCAATACAGGCAGCGCCCGGTATCGTACGCCGAATTTGCATCGAGATGCTGGCGATATCTCTCGGCAGACTCGATGAACATCATCCAAGTATCATCTGGAGTCATCGGCAAGTCAGCTTCTTTAAACAGTGCAACGCGGAACAGTCGATAGTTCTCTTCGAGTTGCTTAAGTTTCTGGCGCTCTTGCTCGTATGTATCGACGTCAAAGTCTTCTATCGCACGGGTGGCTTCACAGGCTTGGCTTAATGCTTGTTCAGTGCGCTGCAGCTCTCGAATCCTGATTTTGATAGTATTGGATTCCAGCTCGGCCACCCTCGTACTTTGCGATTCGATACGGGTGTTAACCTCTGGGTCGGTGACTGCCATTGATTTTAGGTGCGCTAGGTCTGTGGCAGCACTAAGTGAAACGATATGCTGATATACACTAGTGTTTTTGTCGAACCGAGACAGGATGTCAGGCGGCACCGCTGAGGGTGTCCCAGCCTCCCTCTTTGCAGCTTCCTGCACGGACTTGACACCCGTCGTGACATGTTCAAACAAGGCCAATACGGCAGGTGTGTAGGTGTAGTCTAAGTCATCATCGACATGGAGTTTGACAGCACGACTGTCAAATATTGACATCCTTGTGAAGGGCGGCACGCCTTTTTCTCCGTGCCATTCATGACACTGCTCATCATTATCGCCAAGTCTGTACTTGATGGTGGCTGACATTGCCTCAGGCTGAGTGTGTGCGATGTTCCCGAGAATCTCTTTGTCGACTGTGCGGCTGTCCGCAAGCGCCTTAAAGATTCGCGAGTATCCTGTCTTACCCGTTCCGTTCTCGCCAAACAAGATAGTGAGGTGAGGATCCGGCTTGATAACGTTGCCTGTACCCAGTGCGTTGACGCCAATGACGTCAGACAATGATGTTATTGTCAGTGGGGCGATTGTCTCTGTGTCGGCGTTGGAGGCGATAAGCAGTGGCTCATCCGGGAGTGTTCGTTCTTCAAGTCCGTTCTCCTGCAAGAAAAGTTTGTACGCGGTAGCTATACTTTTGCCGTTAAGCGGCGCCTTGTTGTCGATGACATTTCGTACGATGTAGCGCGCCCATTCTGGCGCTATGTTTGCCCACTCGACCAGGAGGTCGCGCGGGTTTTTGCTGGATGAGATGTTATCGCGTTTCGGGCTCATTGTAGTGCTTTCGTTAAGCATAGTATGCTGAGTTCTGGTTATATGATACGCACATACTTCATAATTCAATCGCTAGCTGTGTCTCCAGTTTTCTATGGGGCTGTATAGTTCGGCGCACCTGATCGTGATACGGCTATCTGAGGCTGCATGGCTTTGATAGGTGGCTACGTGTGCTGTTACGCCACCGCCCCCACTCCACGCTCCATCACGGTCTGCACATCCACTCGCGCTTTCGCCAGTATCGTGCTGGCGTCATTACCAAGAATTTCTTCTATTTCCCAGGTTCTGACTGTCGCCTGCCGTGGTAACCAGATGCCGATGCGCTGGGCTTGGTAGTCGTTGTCGAGATCGAGGATGAGGTAGCCCAGGAGTTGCATGAGCGTTTTGCGCACCCATGGTGCTGTGATGGTGTCCTTGACTTTGAAGTCGAAGAGGGTGTCGTCGATGAACCAGTCACCATCAGCGCCACCAACCAAGGAGGCACCGGTAAAGTGCGGATTCTCCGTGTACTCGACGCCCTTGCGGATCATTGTGCGCCACTGCTCGACTTGCCCCTGATTGGCAGCGCGTAAGTTGGAGACATCGGCAAGCATGGCGGGCGGAATCGAAGCAAACAGATCATCGACGGTTTTGCTCGCGTGCAACCGTTCTCCCAAGGAACTGAAGAGCGCGCGCAGACCCGCTCGATATAACGCCTCACACCAGGTGAAGATGATACTAGCGCGATCTTTATCTTCTTCGGTGCCTTGGATCATTAGGTTCTCGGCTTCGCGGAAGCTATCTGCCAGCATTTCTGTGACACGCTCACCGTCCTTCATGAGCCGTGCGTACATGAGGGCGAACGCCCTGACGCCAAGGGCGGACGCGCTGTAGGTGGGCTCAAACTGGTCGAGCATCATCCTGGTGCGGATGTCGAAAGCGGTGCCGACGGTCGGTGAGTGCCGTCGCTTGTCCTGTACTTCCTCCGGCAGCGGAACGACCAACGGTGCCTTGACTAGGTCGTAGAAGCCGAGCTGCGTGGCGAACTCCTTGCCTGCCTTGGATTGGCCTGCGGCGGTAGCGAGTGCTGGGGCACAGTCCTCCACCAGCTTGCGAAAGGGAGATCGCTTGTCGTTGAGATGGGTCGTCAGGGTCATGGGAGGCTCCACCGCAGGATTGAGAGGGATATACAGCAGTGCAGGGCCGAGCGACGCCGGTGTCGCCATGGGTGACAGGGGCTGGAGGAAGACTCCAACAGGGACGGGGCTGCGTTGCCGCAATCGATAGTAGAGCGTCGCACGGCGAGCCAGTAGCCGTCTCCTGTCCTGGCGGGCTGTTTGCGGCTGAATCGTGATCTGATGTGGGCAAGACGCGGTGCACTTCGCTGTGCGGGCCCACACCCTGCTACCAGGGGCAATCCGAGCGTTCTTGCGGGCTACCCGTGCCCGTGCCTGAGCGCGGGGGAGGACTCTTCTCGTCTCTCTTAGCGCTCGTGGGCGCCAGTTCCGTAGTACAGAAGAAGCAGTAGACGCCGGCGAGCTGGCGTCCAACGGAGCGATCGAGGTGCCTGCGCCGCTACGCCGCCTGGAACCGGCTCTCGACAATCGCCACCCGGCCCGCAAGCTGTTCGTGCTGGGTGGTGAGTAGCTTGAGTGCGCCTTGAGCCTGGAGAGCGTCTTCATGCTGGGTTTCGATATCTTTACTGAGTGTGTCGATCCGCTTGGTCACTTCCTGATGGTTGCGATCGATCTTCTCGTCCAGTTCTGTGAATCGGTTGTCGATCTCATTGAACTGAGCACCGATGGCGTCAAAACGCGTTTCCATGCTTGTACGCATTTCTTTCATCTCATGTTCAAGCGTGTCGAGTCGACTCTCTACGCCGTTTATACGACCTTCCAAACTGTCTAAACGGCCATCTATCTTATCGAGTCGTTCATCAACTTTGTCGAGACGCTTGTCTATCTTGTCGAAGCGCTCAGCGTTACGCTCTTCCATGGCGTTGAAGTTAGTGGTTAGTAGCTCTTGTATGCGTTGAAAATCGTTATCGGTCATACTTCTATTTAAGCATGTTGGTGCGCGGGTGTAAACCACGATATCGTGACAGGTAGAATGTGGTCGGCCTGGCGCCAGTATGTCTTCGACTTGGCTAGTACTTCTTTAAGTGCTCGAGAAAAGGATGAATGGCGGAACGGCGGACATCTCCAATGTAGTTGAGGGTCACAATGTCAACAGCAATAGCGCACATAAGTGCGCCGCTACCACCGTGGTGGACGAAGTTTGCCAACGCAAATGATGTTATCGTCACCGCGAGAGCGGCAAGACTGGCTGGGGTGAAAGCCTTATACGTCTGCTTATTGAGTGGAAGTAAGAAACCAATACGTGCAGGCAACACTGGCTGGCCCCTGTAGTAGACACGTGCGCAGCGCCGGCGCTCGAGATAAAAGAGGATGGTGCGCCGATACTCCAAAATCTGGAGCCCGAACATAATGAGCAGAAACGGCACCAAGGGTTGCTCTCGCAGGACGGGAACCACCACGGTGACCGTTGCAGCAACGATCGCTTCAACATACTTCCAGGCCGGAATCATCGTCGCTGCCACCACCTCAGACTGCGCCCAGCGCTGCATGTCCTCCAAGTGTTGCTTGCGCTCGTCTGTGGCTGAGGAAATCTGCTCCTGTGCCCAGGTGGCGGTTCGCATCATGCGGTGGCGGTAGGACAGCTGTGTGGCGGCCACGGCGGCAGCGATCAGGCCAGTCAGTGCGGTGACAACGCCGACGGCAGTGTCGACACTGAAAGACGCGATATTCATGATTGTATGGCGCACCGCGCCAGATCGTTGTCGGTGGGATGACCCTGGGGGAGGGGTGCACGTTGGCTCATGGCGGCATTGTAGCCAGGGGTGGTTATCCCACCCCTCCCACCGACTCCTCTACCTGCATTTCCAGCGCATTGTCAGGGCGATGAGGGTACGGGGGTAGCAGCAGTCTTCGATGATGCGGTACTTCTAAACATGCTCAGGGCTGGTGAGAAGGATAGGAGAACTGAAGGGTGCTGACATAAATCAACTGGGGAAAGGCGCGACGGCGGGTGTAGATCTTCTTGGGTAGTTACGGGCGCCTCTCAACGCCCGGTCCCCACCCTACCTTGAAGGATTCGAGCCATGCGACAGCAGATTCGTTTTCTCACCCATGCTCTTGGTCGTCGTGAGACGATCAAGTACCTGTCGATCGTGGCTGTCGGTACGGCTATCGCTCCCCTGACTGGCTGCTCCGGCTCCACCTTGGCATTCAAGAAGTTCGCCGCTGGCACCTGGGACATATCTTTTGATGATATGGATAGTTGGAAGACTGCAGTTCTTACAGTAAGTGAGGGAAAGTGGGAATTGCAGGCTGAGCGGAGAGATGGGGGTGAGAAAGAGGCTGCTCAGGGGGTGTGGAGCATGTCGGGAACCTCTGTGTCGGTGAAGGAGCAGGGGGAGGATACGAGGTTTGTTGAGTATGGCACTGATGTTGCTTCAGGTATTCCTGAAGATGTGGACACCGAGAATATGCCCACTTCATTCACGTGGAGCCACGACGAAGGAGATGATGGGATAAATAGGTTCGAGTTTTCGGTGCAGTGGGATCGTAAGAATCGGAATTTGACTTTGCGGAGAGAGGTACCGTCCTCGTGGGGGCCATTCTCACTGACAGCTAAGAAGCGGAAGAAGTAGCAGTTTTCGACTGAAGGGTCGACTAACGAATCAAGAACCTAGGTGGACTCTGTCTGTTCTCACGAGCAGGTGGAACGATGGAGCGTATCTGCCACTGCAACATGAGCAGTTCCACGAGTTGCTGCAGCTGTCTTAGGAGACACAGCTACTCACTCATCCCTCCCACCAACTCCTCCACCTGTATGTCCAGCACCGTCGCCAGGGCGATGACGATACGCAGGCGCGGGTTCATGGGGGTGCCGGGGCGGGACTCGCCCTTTTCGAACTTTTGGTAGGTGTAGGTGGAGATGCCGGCGGCGTGGGCCAGGGCTTCCTGGCTGAGACCCTTGGCGATACGGGCGCGCTGCAGCCGCAGGCCGAGCTGGCGGGCGATGGGCCACCACTGCTCGTCACATGGCTGATGGAGGAGGAAGCGCTCCGTCACTGCCCGCTCCTGATCGCGCTGGAAGGCGTACTCGAAGAACGTCGACAGCAGCCCCGCACCAAACAGCGTCCCACCCAACTCTCCCAACGGCACCGCATGCAGCTACTACCAATCACCCAGCCGCAGCGGGGTCACCCAAGCGTTGAGCATCATGAGGAGAATGTCGGCCAGCGTCAGGGAGGCGGCCAACAGGGCGGCTTTGGTTTTGCAGAGGCGGTGGTGGAGGAAGGGGAATGGATGGTGGGCGTGTATACATAAATTATAGGCATTCCGACCTGTAGGGCGCAAACACTTACCTGTCGTTTGCCACTTCGTCTTTGAAATCATAATCCTGTGGTGGATTTCCGAGCCAATCCTGCACCTTAAGCGCGACTTCCTGAGTTAGTGGATGATACCAGATAGAGCCCTTAGCAACAAGCAACATCCTTCGACCATTCGTGTGCGAACCTTCTCGCAAAAGGCATTGTAAACCAAAGAGAATAGAATCCGACCAACAACGAGCCTGCGGTAGGCCCTGCAGAAGCCTTCATAACTATCAGAATCGCAGCGAAATATAGAAATATTGGGCAGAATGAACAGAATACTGCGCTCCAGAAAGGCCTTAGGTCCATTTTCCATAGCGGTATGCGCGCTTCAATAGATCGACTGGCCCTGTAATGCTCGTTGATTCGCACCCTCTCTGCGTACCACCCAACTGTCAGCCAACTAAGGTAAAAGCAAACAACCGAATAGATTGAGGACAACAATGCAATTCCATTTAAGCTGCCACCTTGTTTCGCAGATTGTATCGTTGGAGCGGCATAGCCAATTGCCCATGCTGGAATCAGCATGAATTTCCACCAAGGCACATAGTGGGCCGCAATAAGACGTCCCTCCTGCGACAACCTTAGTTCTTTGAGAATCTTCTGACGTGGCTCGTTATCAGTATCCTTGTCGATCGTGCCATTGATCCATTCAATATCTTGGTGAGCTTTTGCTGTCCGAGAGACCCTATTAAGACCAGCAAACAAGCCAATAGCAGAACCAGACACAGCAATCGCGTTCCTTACAACCGTCCAGATCGAGTCAGACAACAAACCCGTACCCACACGCTACATTGATCTGATGGCAGCGGTGCCAGTTTGATTCCCCGACACTTTCAAGGCTGTTACTAGCCTCAATCATGCCGTACAATTGTCCATTCACACACCGCACGGCGGGCTCCGCTCACCCATACACCGCCCTCAGCGTGCGTGCTTCATCGGCAATCCAGCGGCGTAGCTCGTCCTGGGCGGCTGGATGGAAGGAGGGGGTAAGCATGGTGGCCTGCTCGAGAAGCTGCTCACCCTGCTCCTTGGTGTCCAGCCAGTCGGTGGTGGCACCAGTCAGGTTGAGGATTCGTCTCCACCGATGGAAAGAGCGGTAGAGTAAGTCCAGGACTCCTTGTGAGTGGTTGGCGATGTAGACTTACTGCATACTGGTGTATATGTCTAACTACCGGACAACGGCATTAATCCGCAACTTTCGTCTATTTTCGAATCCAGTCGATGATTCTGGTAATAATACTCTTTGCTTGGGTTTCTGAAGCACTTCGTTGCCGCGAAGCCATGTCTTTTTTGAATACATAGTTCTCCCATGCTGAGTTTGACAACTGCCATTCCTCATTTTCGTCACGAGTGAAGGCGTCTTCCGCGGCCAGTTCTGTTGCGATATCGTGAGGCTCGCCAAGTATTTTATGCAGTTCTCGCGCTTCTTTTCCGAAACTTTCTCTTTCCTCCTTTAGTTTATTCTCGACCAACAGAGTATGGTCAGGACTTGGACGTTGCATACGGTAACTCTTTCAAAGGTTTCGAGCGTTATACTGTTTAAAAAGTTGCATTCTGTAGACTTGAATGGAAGATTCGCGCAGCGCATTAGTACAGAGTTTTCTTCGCAAAAACGCTCATCTTCGGCTGTAAGCTTCTAAACTACCTACGACACCGAGGCTGCCCTTCCCACAATATGCCCCATGGATTGCATCGCGGCTGATCTCATTATTTTATTGACTTTTCTTAGCGTAAAGTTTTGCTCCTTCGTCAGCTCACCGGAACGTATTTTTTGAGCAATACGAGCAGCCACTTGAGAAAAAAGTTCTCGATCTAATCTGGAATTAAATTTATGATGCTCTTCGGATAGTCGTATAGATGCGACTATAGCACCGAGTGAAACTTGGTAGGGAAGCCCTGAATCGCCGACAGTCCCGCGAATTGGTACGGAGTAAAATGCTTGCCACCGTGAAGCAAAATTACGCATCCCTAGGGTGTCGAGAGTAATTAACTCTGGGGAATCTAGTTGAATTGACCTCAACGCCGCCGATCGCGATGGGAACCTTCGCATAAAACTATCGCTGCGGCGAGAAGAAGTATCCAGCAGTACTCCGGAAGAATCTGCAATTTTGACTAAATACTCAGGATCCCCGCAATGTGGGGCCATTCCACGGAGCCAATACTCTAGCCTTACTGCAATTTGAAACGCGACCTTTTTTTCTTTGCCTAAATCACTTTCTATTAGTTCAGAGAGGATAGACTCAGCAGTATGGCTATGATCTAACAGATCATTGAAAATGCTATGGACGATTGAGGAGTCTTCAAGCTTATCCGAGGCGGAACTTGACCAGCTCTTCAACTCGTCGTGGGTTATGGTGATACCAAGCGCATCGTCTTTGTCGTTTTCCATCCGAATGACGGCGTCACGGAGAATCATCGGTAGATCTGCAAAACATCGTCCGGGCACGAAATGATCGACACCAAGCGCATTGTAGCGAAGCCAAGTCGTACGAACGAGTTCTCTACGCTCTTCTTCCGTTCGGCAATCCTTGTCGTAACAGTCTTTATCTATTGCTTGAGCGACTATCACGCTCGTTCGGGAACCTTTATTGCACTTATTTGACTGTATCCAGTCGAGTAGAGGAGGATCATTAAGCGACGATCCAACGATTAGCATGCAATCGACGTCTTTTGAGGCCGCCGTCATTATTTTAGCGGTTTTGTTCTTGTTGCGAAAATAGTCTAGTTCAGAGAACACGAGTTGCCGGGGAGAGATTTCGCAGTTGATCTCAGGCTCCTCATTGTTTCCGGGTACCCGACCGTGAAGATAAATGAACGGAACACTTTTATTCGTTGGATGTAACTTTGAGTGCGTTAACGTCGTATCGTCGTTCCCGAGCACATTAAGAGAATACTTTTTCCGTATCTTAGGGCGATCGCTATTCATAATTTTCAGAATCAAACGCAGCGATCGCTCTAAGTGGGTATCGTAGTTTGTTGTGACTACTCTAACCTCGACGTTTTTCTGAACAAGGTGTCCAACTATGGCTTTAATATACTGAGGCAGTGTTGCTTCGGTGGGAATTTCCGGGGAGTCGAAGCCATTCTCACAATCTTTTTTCGGTGGTAACTTACGATACAAAGACCTTCCTATAGCTTTCGACAAAGTCTCATATGGGTCCGACGTTACTACGTCTTCGTTCGCCAACTCATCGAGATACGCTGCCAAAGTAGTAGCGTTACCTTGAGGGTCGTAATATCGTTCGGCAATTAGCGTTTTAAGTTGCTGGTATCGATCGTCGCCATGCAAACCGAACTCTGATTTCATACGTGAAAGTACCTCTAGGATGAGATCATTCCACGTTAGTCCGGTAAGTGAGTACGAGACTCCTGCTCCGCAATATATAAGCACACTTTTAGCCTTCAAAAGAGTTTCCAGCGTGGCGCTATAAGCTCTTTCACTAACCAACAAGTGCCCCGAGTCGTACACTTCGCGAACCTTTCCAAACTCGGTAAAATATAACAGTTTGTCTCGTTACTGGGCTCGACTGCGGGGGATTGTGCGAAAATCGTCTATAACACTCTGAGCAGTTGCATAATCCGAGAACTCATACGGGTCCATTGCCGCTATCTCGGCGGGGGTCACTGTATCTGGGTGACGTGTCCGATACTCAGTTTGTGGGTAGGGGTACTTGAGGGTGCTGGCTGCATACTCAAGTACTTCGTTCTCGCTCATTCTGACTCCTTCTGGTCGGGATTCTGGTGCGGATGATTTCGGTATTTCCATATCTGGAAATAATTATATTTGTTTAATAATATAAGTCAAGGATAATTGTGGTTTGTCGGCGAATAATCGACGTACTCTTTTTTTGAGTGTTCAATGAGACGTCAAGCTCTGGGCTCGTTGTGGGGGCTCTAGAGCGGGATCTGTCTGTTCAGAGTTCTCCTCTCTTGTGTTGACAAAAGTTCACCCTCTCGTGACCTGAGCGTGGGTCTTGATGGCTTTACAAGGTACACCTCGCCATGCTACGGACGCCAGATCCTCGTTGTGTGGCGTTGTCAGGCGAGTTGCAGCCAGCTGGACCGGATGCAACTCGGATTGAATCGAGCCTGTCCTGTTTGCGTCAAGGTGACGGCGTTCGGACGGGATGCAGGGACGCGGGGCGACTGAAACGCAATGTAATCGCAATGTACGTGTTGTATGCCACATCGCTTCGTCGCTGCTGACGTTCATCAGATGGGTCCCATCTGCCCGTCATGCAGCCTCGGCACTACCTCCCTAACGCTGCTGGTGTCGTTGCGCCAGACGAGGCTGATCTCGGCGGCGCACGGCGGACGGTCTGCGGGCGCACCAGGTGGTGGTGGTGACCACTCAGCTGGTGAGCTGCCAGGCCTGCAGGCAGGCGTGTCCCACAGCGCTCGACGTGCCACACGCAAGACTTCAGACCGCAGTCACACTCCGTCTCTCACCCCTCCTTCATCTTCTCCTCCATCTTCCTCCAGGCCACCATTCGGCGTCGGATGGTGGCTTCGCTGTACTTGCGCCTGCGCAGCAGGGCGCAGTACTGGCGCAGGTCGCGATCGGTGAGGGTCAGGACGTCCTTGTCGCGGGCGATGGCCCACTCAAAGATGTCCTGCAGGTCGGTCCAGTACGCCCGGGCCGTCTGGTAGCCGTAGTCCAGCAGGATGTCCTCGCGCAGGTCGAAGAACCGCCGCCAGCGCTGAACCTGCTCCGGAGACAGGTCGGGAGGAAAATCCATGAGGTAGTCGGGATAGCGCTGCTCATGAGCGTCGACTGGTCCTGCACCCGGCGGGTCTTGCGCCGGGACGTTCTCGGCTTCACCGTTCGTCATCTTCTCCGCAGCCATCCCCGATCGCCCTCCTCGAGCTCATCTCCGACTGTCCGTCTTGCCGCCTATGGCTGCTGACCAGCCCCGCCATCGTGTGCCTGAACGAAACGAGCAGGGAGAGGCTGAGACACTCCTGCACTCTCGGCCCCTTGCAAGATGCCCCTTCTTTCGGAGTGGTCCCAACGACACACCCCAGGCCGACCACCACGAGACCAGGACGCCGGGCCCAGGGTGGCGGCACCGCAGCGCCGGGTTCCGAGGTTCCCAGTTCCGGAGTATCTCGCAGCCTGCTCGATGTTATCACGCTTATGCTTTTCCTTGGGATTCCAACGGTTTATGTTCGTTACGTCCGAACCGGCTGTTATCAGCAATCAGGGGAACACGCCAGATGACATCTCCGGCGGCCGGACGGAACGCTGAAAGGAATCCCTCATGCCCACGACCGACCACTCCGACCACCTCACTGGCCCCCAGCCC
Organism: Actinomyces johnsonii; assembly: GCF_006546835.1. GTDB lineage: Bacteria > Actinomycetota > Actinomycetes > Actinomycetales > Actinomycetaceae > Actinomyces > Actinomyces johnsonii. The sequence continues at coordinate 64,110 of NZ_VICB01000003.1, forward strand.
GCTGCACCCGTCCTGCCGATCGCCGAGCTGTTCGCCGCCGACCTGCTCCCACCGCGAGCGCCGCAGTCGCGCAGCCTGGCCCGCACTGCCCAGCGCCGTCTGGACGAGCTGGCCGCCGACAGCCAACTGGCTCACGCCACCGATCAAGCCCGCGCCTTCCTGGCCGCTAGCGCCATGGGCAACGTCGCCACCTTGTCCGCTCTGGCCGAGTCCTGCTACCAGACCGCGCCCGCCGGAGCGACCTACTACCACGCCATCCTGCGCGCCTACGGCATCAAGGCCGCCCGCGGCATCGCGCAGTTCTGAACTGGTAGCGCCACACCGAGACACCCCCAGCGTGACTAAGCAAACGTGCACACCACCAGAAAGGACATACCCCTCATGAGTTGGATCATCAACGGCCTGGCCTTCGTCGGCTGCCTGACGCTCATCGCCATCGCCCTGCTGATCTGGGCGGTCTGGCGCGACGACACCCCGCCCACCACAACCACTCGCGCCCAGGCCGACGCCTGGCAGCAGGCCATCGCCACCAAGCGGGCCCACGATCTGGCCGCCTTCCACAGCGCTGTGGCGATGACGAGGCGGGCGCAGGAGGCGGCTGCGGAGTCTGAAGAGGTCGCCAACGGCAAGGACGAGCCAGGTGGCGCGAACAGCTCGTGCTGACATAGCCGCCCAGCTGATTCGCGCTCCTCATTGCCATGTGTGGGCCGATCTGGCTGCCTGTTGCAATAACTACAGCATGTATTTTCGCCGCCACTATTTGGCCGTCGTGTCCATTTTGTTCTCTGTGGTGCACCACAGAGCGGCACATCGCTGGTGGCGTGTCGCGTCGGTGGGAGTTGTGGCTGGCGAGGGGTTCACAAATCGAGCAAATCGGTTCGTAATGGGGAGTGTGAGCGCGTTTTGTACGCGCACACAAATAGCAGATAAGCACGTAAAGGAGGGATCGTAATGAGCAATCTGACAAATCACGCGCTGGCGAGCCAGTCGCACGCCGCGCATAACCAGACAGACGGGGCGCCGCAGCGCGGGACGTTCCGAGCGGTGCTGGCCGATCCGCCATGGTGCAGCCAGCAGACGGGGCGTCACGGGGCGGCGCAGCACTACCGCCTGATGCCGCTGCCGCGGCTGCGTGCCATGGGTGAGGCAGTGCGGGAGATAACGGCGCCGCGCTCGTTCTGCTTCGTCTGGGTGACCACGGCGACGGTGCCGCAGGGGATCGAGCTGCTGGAGGCCTGGGGCTTCCGCTACACCAGCTTCTACTTCTGGGCCAAGCCGCGCTTCTCCATGGGGCACACCTTCCGTAACGCCGGCGAGCTGTTGTTGCTGGGCGTACGGGGACAGGGTACTCGGGTGGCCTTTCGGGCCCAGCCCAACTGGGGCTTCCACCCGTTGCAGGAGCACTCGCACAAGCCGGAGGAGATCCACCAGATCGTCGAGCGACTGGTGGGCAACGGGCCCTTTGTGGAGCTGTTCGCCCGCCGGGCGGCACCATCACGCCAGCACTGGGACATCTGGGGCGACGAGTGCGCCTCGACCATCTCGCTGGCCCGCTGGGGCTACCGCGTGCCGAGCGATCGGCAGTGGCTGCAGGCGGCGCCGGCTCCGGCTGACGATGAAGCAGCAACAGACGCTATGGATGCCGCTGGCGAGGAAGGCACGTCATGAGAGCGATGAGAGGACTGACTGATGCGAGATGGAATCGGCACGGGGTCGCTGGCGGCGCGCTTCTTCCGCAGCTGCGTGTACGTCTTTGGCGGCGTGGTGCTGCTGATCTGGGCGGTCGAGCTGCTCTGCCGCTACTGGTGGGTGCTGGCCCTGGCTGGTGTGGTGGCGCTGCTGGTCGCCGTGGGGCGCTGGTATCGCCAGCGCTGGTGATGGATCGGAGGCGGCTATGACCTGCCGCAAGCGACGAGACCAGGGGCGGCCGCACTACCGCGCGGTGCCGTCCTGGCGCAGCGAGCTGGACGCCGATGCATTGGCGCGGGTCTTGCTGCTGCTCATGCTGCAACGGCTGGAGCAGCAACGGGATGCGGAACCAACGCCGCAGGATGGCGACGACGCTCTTGATGCGAACGACGGCTTCGACACTGCCACGGCCGACCAGCCGGATGGAGGGGCGTCATGACCGGGCAGTGGGAGTGGCAGGAGCTGGCTTGGGATAGCCCAATCAGCCCAACACTGGCCACTACGGCATTGGAACGCCTGACGACGGCGACGGAGTTGGGGCCACTGGTACTGGAGCTGCGCGCCGACGCCAGTGGTGCGCACTGGGTAGTGGGAACGCAAACCGGTCGGCCCGGCCTGGCGGCGCTGCTGAGCAATCACCTGCCGGTTCGTTTGCACCGACCCGAGCAGCCGCGCCTGCCCATGACACGGGCGGTGCGCGTGATGGTACGGGGGCGGCAGGTCAGCCACCTGCCTGAGCGCGTTACTGCGGCGGTGCGCGCCCTCTATGCTGCCCTGTCTAGCCTGACGGGTTCGCAGCAGGTAGTGCTGCAACTACTGGTGGGGCGCCGACTCAGTCCAGCCTCTTTGGCGGAGACGCCACCACCCTCACTCTGGCGGCAACTGCTGGTCGGCTACGATGCGGCACAGTCGCCCGCCCGCGCCAGCAAACCAGCCGATGAGCAGCATGGTGCCGCCGTCTGCCTCCGGCTCGGCTATCGCGGGCCGAGTGCTGAGGCACACCAGCGCTTTGCTCAGCTGCTTGGGGCGCTGCGCCTGGTGGAGACCGCGCAGTCGTCGGTCCGGCTGGTGGCTGAGGCGACAGACAAGATCGATGAGGCCCGTCGCCCCTGGTGCTGGCCCCTGCGCCTGCGCTCTGGCCGGTTGGCCGCACTGACTGGTTGGCCGATCGGTGAGGCGCCACTGCCGCTGCTGGGCAACCTGCATCCGCGCCGTTTGCTGCCGTCGACACCACTGCTGGAGCGGCGTCGCGTGGTGGGTATGACCAGCGCGCCTGGCCAGGCGCAGCCAGTAGGGATCGCCATCGCCGATGCCGCCTACCACACGCACCTGCTGGGGCCGACTGGAGCTGGTAAGTCCACCGTCATGCTGGCCTTGGCTCTGGCCGACGCCGCGCAGGGCCGGGGTTTGCTCCTGATTGACCCCAAGGGTGACCTGGCGACGGACTTTCTCGCCCGCCTGCCCGAGCAGCGCCAGCGCGACGTGGTGGTGATCGACCCAAGCAACCCAGCACCGGTTGGCCTCAATCCGCTGACCGGGCCGCCTCAGTTGGCACCTGTCACGGCGGAGGCGATGCTGAGCACCTTCAAGGCGCTGTTTCGCGAGCACTGGGGCATTCGCACCGCTGATGTCCTATCTGCTGCGCTGCTGACCTTGGCCCGCCTACCGCAGGCGACGCTGCTGTGGCTGCCGCCCTTGCTGACGGATCCGGCTTTTCGCCGGTGGGTTCTAGCTCAGGTGCCGGACGATCCACTGGGCACCGGCGCCTTCTGGGCGGCCTACAACGCCAAGAAACCGGAGGCGCAAGCGACGGAGATCGCGCCAGTGCTCAACAAACTGCGCCAGCTCATCCTGCGTCCCTATCTGCGCGCCGTGCTGGGGCAAGCGCAGCCGCGCTTCGACCTGGCAGAGCTCTTTACTCGGCGGCGCATCGTCGTCGTCAATCTCAACCGTGGTCTGCTTGGGGCGGGTGCGGCCCGGCTGCTGGGCACCTTGCTAGTGTCGCGGCTGTGGACGCTCCTCCTGGCCCGCCAATCTCTGCCGCCAGAGCAGCGCCACATCGTCAGCATCTTCATCGACGAGGCACATGAGTTCATCGGCGGCCTGCCGCATGACCTGTCCGACGCGCTGGCCCAGGCCCGCTCGCTGGGCGGAGCCTTCCACCTGGCGCATCAGTACCGCGCGCAGCTGTCGCCCGCGATGGTGCAGGCGATTGAGAGCAATGCGCGCAACAAGCTGTACTTCGGCCTCTCAAGCACCGACGCCGCGGCGGCCGCCCGCCTGGCACCCGAGCTGGAGGCGGTCGACTTCCAGCTGCTGCCAGCCTTCCACGCCTACGCCCAGCTGATGCAGCGCGGCCAGCGCAGCGACTGGTTCTCGCTCACCACCCAGCCGGCGGCCGCACGGCGCCGTGACCCAGCCACCCTCTATGCCGCCAGCCACGCGCGCTACGGCGTACCGGCAGAGCAGACCGAGCAGGCGCTGCTCGCCCTCACCTCGTCGACGTCTACCAGCGCACCTACATCAGCGACGGATAACGACAGCCCAATCGGCCGGAGGCAGCGATGATGCCGCTGCTTCGCACCACCCTCGCAGGACGCCTGGCACGACGGTTCGGCAGACGGATCGCTGGCCTGAGCCAAGCCACCAATGCCCGCCATAGCGCGGCATACGGCCGAGCAGTGGCGGTGACTGACCCCACGTTCTGGCGTCACCACTGGCCCGTGGGGGAGAAGGACGAACCATGGAGGAGGACACCATGAGACAGCATCTTCCCCATGCCTGCGATCACCCCGCGGCGCATCGGCTCCTGGCGCTGCTGGCCACCTACCGCTTCGCGACGACGACACAACTGGCCCGCCTGACGGCTGAGGCTTATGGCTCGCTGTCCTCTGCTAACCGCCAGACGCTGCGCCACCTGGTACGGCTGCAGGAGCACGACCTGGTCACCCGTCTGGAGCGACGGGTTGGCGGCTGGCAGGGCGGCTCCACTGTCTCCGTCTGGACGCTCACGACTCGTGGGCGCCGCGTGCAAACCGGCAGCCGTAGCCGGCAGCGCCCGCGCAGCCTGTCCACCAGCTTCTTGGCTCATCTGCTGGCGATCACCGAGACCAGTGTGCAGATCACCGAGACCGCTCGCTCTATGACGGACGCCAGCGCCACCATCACAACCGAGCCAGGCTGCTGGCGCTCCTACCTGGGGCCGGCTGGGCAGCAGCTCACTCTGCGGCCCGACCTGCACGCCGTCGTCGTCAGCCCGCACTACGACGACCACTACTTCATCGAGGTCGACCGCGACACCGAGAACCCCGCCCGCGTTCTGGCCGCCTGCCAGCGCTACGCCGCCTACTACGCCAGTGGGGCCGAGCAGCGAGCCTGCGGTGTTTTCCCGCTCGTGCTGTGGGTGGTGCCCCACGTCGCGCGCCGCCAGCAACTGCGCCGCGTCATCGCCAGCGACCAACGCCTACCCGCAGCGCTTTTTGCCGTCATCACTAACCAACAGATCGGGCAGACGATACGGAATGGGGCGGTGAGTACATGAAGTACCGTTAATCGTTCTTTGACAACGTGATGTCCAAAACAGAGTCGGGAGCATTCGTGCACAACGCCCGGAAGGCATCAATGAACCACCAGCCGAAAGGTGCATCTCTGTCTGGGTCTATCGCGCCGGCGTCGACTGAGTCGAGACAGAGGAAGCCGACAAGGGAATCTGTAGGCGGTGGCCTGCCGATATCGCGTATCCCCCAGACGAGAACAGATTCGTACTGCCGGTTCGGGCTGGAGTTTTGGTAGTCGTTCTCGGTGGAGACCGAGGAGGACTGCCACGTCAGCTGGCCAGCACTGATCGCTTTGAAGTCGGTGTTGTGCGTGATGAGGTTGTACTCGTCATCGTCCAGCAAGGTGGTGTTGCTTCGCGCAAGCGTGACGGCGACGCGTTTGCCTTTGTCGTCGGTCTTGATGATCTTGATGCAAGCTCTCATCTCGTGTCCGCTCAACCGGCTATAGGTGCGGGCGAACCGAGTGAGTGCTTGGTGGATCTGATTGCGAGCGTACTCGCGAGGATTGTCGGAGTTGCTGATCTTGAATGCTGACTTCTGAAGGTCGTGTGTGAGCGAGGAAACTTCTTTGGCGGCAGCACACATGGCCTCGGCGTTCGCTTGCACGGATGTCGCTTCTTCAAGCGCGTTGCCAACATCGCTTTTGAAATCATCGAGATGCTTGGCGAGAGAAACGTCGAAATGCGATAGATAGCGAGTTGTGGCTCGTGCGGAAGTGATCGATGCGGCGACCAACACAGCCAAGAGCCCGACAATCACTAAGGGGATTCGCCATGGAGGAGGGATAATCTCGGGAAATGGGCCAACAAAATAGCCCAGAATCGTCAGGATTGCAGATGAATATCCGAGGAATTCGAGGATGTTGGCAAGGGCGAGATAGGGGGTGGGAGAAGGTGAGCGGTCATTGTCGATTGCATCATCTTGAGACGTCATAGGCCTCACCAGAAAGATGGGATGGCTACGTTAGAGAGACTTCGGCGTTGATGACCTGATTGGTTGCTGCATCAACGGTTGTGAACAAAGTCCATCTGTCGTCATAGGGGCGCGAGTACACTAAAGCGTGGATAACCTTGCCGTGCAGGGTTACCGTGAATTCCTCGGTTAGTTTACCCCACTCCTCAGGGGTGGTGGAAGGCGTTGCTTCAGCGTCCATCGTGGTGACAGCGTCCTTGGTTGCTTCTGTGGCTGTGCTTGTCGCTCCTGTACTGCCTGGAGATGCGAGATCTACGGCATGGCGCCCGATCGTAGCACCAATCTCTGACTGTTCGGTATAGCACTCACCGTGGCGAGAGGAACATGATGGCCGAGCATCTTGGGGTAACCTATGAGATTCACGCATACTATAAGTGTATCTTTTGGGTTGGTGGCTGTCAATTACCTATAGTGCCTCCCTCTCGGTGTCTCGTGTGAATGTGTGGTGATATCGGTGTGACGACTGGACATTTTCTCGACTTGGAGCGTTACTAGAAATAGTGGCGTGAATCAACATTACCTACTATGGAAGGAGTAAACAATGAGCAATACACTGCCAACTAATCATGGAGCAACAGGGCGCGCTACCGCCCCTTCTCCCACCATCCAAAACTCGGCCGAGCAGCTGGCCCAGGAGCTGACTCCCCGGCGCGCCGTGTCCTACCTGCGCGTCTCTACCCGTGAGCAGGCCCGGCGGGGTGGCCGTGAGGAGGGCTTCTCCATCCCGGCCCAGCGGGCGGCCAACAAGCGCAAGGCGATGAGCATCGGCGCCATCATCGGCAAGGAGTTCACTGAGGGCGGGGTCAGCGCCACTACCACGCGGCGCCCGGCTCTCCAGGCGATGCTGACCTACCTGGAGGAGGAGGCTCGGGCGGGGCGGCCGGTCGACTACGTCATCGTCCACAAGCTCGACCGTCTGGTGCGCAACCGCTACGACGACACCACCTTGGGTAAACGCTTCGATGAGCTCGGCGTTCGGCTGGTGTCGACCAGCGAGAATATCGATCAGACGCCCGGTGGGCTGCTGGTGCACGGCATTATGGCCAGCATCGCCGAGTTCTACTCCAAGAACCTCTCCAATGAGGTGAAGAAAGGTATGGCCGAGAAAGTGCGGGGTGGCGGCTGCATCGGCCGGGCACCGCTGGGTTACCGCAACGTCATCACGACGAAGAATGGCCGGGAGGCGCGCATCGTGGTGGTGGATGAGGTACGTGGGCCGCTGGTGGCCTGGGCCTTTGCGGCATATGCCAGTGGGGAGTGGACACTCAGGCGCTTGGCCGAAGAGTTGACGCTGCGCGGCCTGACCACCGTGCCGACCGCCTCACTGCCAGAGAAGCCGGTGACGGTGCAGCTACTCAGCAAGGTGCTACACAATCCCTTCTACGTCGGTGAGGTGGTCTACCAAGGGGTGCACTATGCCGGGAGCCACGAGCCCTTGGTGGATCGGGCGACGTACGAGACGGTGCAGACGCTGCTGGCCACCCGCGTCAACGGTGAGCGGACGGTCAAGCACGCCCACTACCTGAAGTCGACGATCTACTGCGGGATCTGTGGTTCCCGTCTCATCGTGACGAATGTGAAGCCCCGCGGTGTGGTGTATGAGTACTTCGTCTGCTTGGGGCGGCACTCCAAGAAGCAGCCGCAGTGCTCGTTTCGGGCAACGTTGGCGGAGCAGATTGAGGATGAGATCGTCCGGCTCTATGACCGAGTGGCGTTGCGGCCTGGGCAGCGAGCTGTCCTCGAAACCGCCCTGCAGCGGCAGCTGGCCATGCTGGTAGCAGAGTCGACTCAGCGGCTGACGGAAGCGAAGACCGTGCGGCGACGGCTCGAACGGGAGCGAGACAAGCTCCTCCAAGCTCACTATGCCGACGCTATTCCGCTTGACGTCCTTAAGCGTGAGCAAGGCCGGATAAGCCGTGAGCTGCGCGGTGTGGAGCGGCAGATGACGGGGCTGGAGGGTGAGATGACAGAGCGGCAGGCCTTGGTTGGGCAAGCGTTAGATATTGCCCAGCATATGGCCACCGCCTACCGGCAGGCTCCTGAGCATATTCGGCGCATGCTCAACCACGTGCTCTTCGACAAGGTGTACATCACACCAGACGACGAGACTGGGCTGCTCACGGCGATGGTGCGCTACCAGCCACCGTTTGATGGGGTGCTGGGGGTGAGAGATGTGACGACGGCAGGCGACGGACTACAGCGGGCAGGCGGCAATGCGGCGGGTGCGGTGGAGGAGATGGATGATGACCTTGATGCGACGGATAGTGGGACAGGCGAATCGAAGACTGTGGCCAGCGACACTCCTGCATCTCCTCGAGACGACGATGTCACATTGCGCCAGCAATGTGACATCGTCGTCTCGGGGCCAGAAGACGTGAGCTTGCACGGTCTGCCAGATGATGGCCTTCCTACCCCAAAACCCAGCAAAAACAAGCAAAAAACCACGTCATGGGGCTTCCATGACGTGGGTTTGAGTGTTGACTCAATGGTCGGGGTGGCGGGATTTGAACCCACGACCTCTTCGTCCCGAACGAAGCGCGCTACCAAACTGCGCCACACCCCGTGTGCAGCAGGCGACAGCATAGCCTCCACCCACCGCAGGGAGGAAATCGGAGCCGCTGAGTCGTCCGTCACGTAGGCGCTCCGGCCTCCAGACCGCGGTTGGCTTCCGCCCGCCTCCATGACAGGCTGCCGATGACAGACCCGGTCACCGGCGCCCCCGGGGCGCCTGCGCGAGCCCGCGACCCGGCGACCGGCCCGAGTATCCGCCACGGAACAGGAGGAACCCCATGCGCATCGAGGCCGTCGTCGCAGACATCACCACCGAAGAGGTCGATGCCATCGTCAACGCCGCCAACAGCACCCTCCTGGGAGGCGGAGGAGTCGACGGCGCCATCCACCGCGCCGCTGGCCCCCGCCTGCTCGAGGCTTGCCGGAAGCTGCGCGACACCGAGCTGCCCGACGGCCTTCCGGTCGGCCGCGCCGTCGCCACGCCCGGCTTCGACCTGCCCGCCACCTGGGTTATCCACACCGTCGGCCCCAACCGTCACGCGGGCGAGGACGACCCGGCCCTGCTGGGCGCCTGCTTCGACAGCTCCCTGGCACTCGCCATCGACCTCGACTGCTCCTCCATCGCCCTTCCGGCCGTCTCCGCCGGCGTCTACGGCTGGCCCATCGCACAGGTCGCCGAGATCGCCGTGGCCCGCGCCCGCGCCGTTGAGCAGCGCTCCCGCACTGAGCCCGACGCCGTCGGCCGCCTCGAGCTCATCCGCTTCGCCCTGTCCTCGCAGGCCAACCACGAGGCCTTCGCCCACGCCCTCGAGCGCGCCGAGCACTGACCCGGGCTGAAGCGGCCCGCCCGTGCTCCGCATCAGCGCCCTCGGCCCGGACGATCTCCGGCCTGCTCAAGCGCCCTTCGCCTCCGCGGCCGCCTGCTCGTCGGCCCACCTGCCCAGGTCCTCGCCGTGGATCGCGGCCGCCAGCAGGCCGGGGAAGGCGTCCGGCGTGCATCCGAAGGCCGGCACCCCCATCCCTGCCAGCTGCTTGGCGACATCATGGTTGTAGGCGGGGACGCCGTCGTCGCTCAGGGCCAGCAGCACGACGACCTGCACCCCGCTTCCCAGCAGCTCCCCCACCTGCGCCAGCATCCGCTTCGGGTCGGAGTCGTACAGGTCGCTGATGAGGATGAACACCGAGTCCGCGGGCTGCGTGATCGTCTGCCGGCAGTACTCGATGGCCGGTGAGGTGTCCGTGCCGCCGCCGAGCTGAGTCCCGAAGATGACGTCGACCGGGTCTGACAGCAGCGGCGTCAGATCCGTCACGGTGGTGTCGTAGGCGACGAGCGTGGTGCGAAGCGAACGGATCGAGGCCATGACCGCCGCCATGATGGAGGCGTAGACGACCGAGGAGGACATGGACCCGGACTGGTCCATGCAGATGGTGAACTCCTTCTGGATGCCCCGATGGCGCCGGCCGTGCCCGATGAGCCTCTCCGGGACGACCGTGCCCAGCTCGGGCACGTAGTTCTTGAGGTTCGCGGCGATGGTGCGGTTCCAGTCGATATCGGCCGGCAGAGGCCGAGACGTCCTCGTGGAGCGGTCCAGCGCGCCGCGCACCGACTGCTGGAGTCGGTCGGCGATCCGCTCCTCCACCTCCTTGACGACCTTGTCGACGACCGTGCGCGCCGTGGCCTTGGCCTCCTGCGGAATCATCTCCGACAGGGTGGCCAGCGTCGCCGCCAGGTGCACGTCGGGCTCCACGCCCTGGAGCACCTCCGGCTCCAGCAGGAGCGTCTTGATCCCCAAGCGGTTGATGGCGTCGGTCTGCATGACCCGTACCACCCGGGAGGGGAAGTACCTGCGGATGTCCCCCAGCCAGCGCGCCACCTTGGGGGCGGAACCGTCCAGGCCCCCGCGCCCCTTGTCCTGCGGGCCGACGTCGTACAGGTCCGCTAAGGCCGTGTCCATCGCCCTGTGCCCGTCGGACAACGAGGTGGGGTACCCGCTCGGGTCCACGCCCAGGGCCAGGCGCCAGCGCTGCTCGATGCTGGTGGGCTCGACGTCGTCGGGTCGGTCCGTCTGAACCGTCCGACCCGCCTGGTCGGAGTGGTCGCGCGCGCTCATCGGGTACCTCCAAGGATCATGCTCACCGTGTCCAGAACCGCCTCGACGTCGTCGAATCGCTCCTCGGTCGGGCCGTTCCCGTGCGGGGCGGGGGAGCCGAGGTCGCGGATCTGCCGGGCCAGGTCCACCTTCTGGGGGCTCGGCCACTGGCCGAAGGCCCGTCGCAGCGCGGGCAGGACGTCGACGAAGACCCGATCCCCGATGCGCCGCAGCCACTCGTCGAGCACCTCGAGCAGGACATTGTCATAGCTGAGCAGGAGGATGTCCCCGGCGAGGAACCCCTCGATCCACTCGGCCTGCTCCTCAGGCTGCGTGCCCTGCGACAGTGCCCGGGACAGCCTCAGGGCGGCGGCGTCGCGGGTCAGCTCCCCGGCATCCAGGAGCATCCGGGTGATGCGTCCGGCCAGCAGACCGGGCAGGCTGCGGGTGGCCAGCGCGGAGCGCAGCGCGCCGTTCCACAGCGCCGCGGCCCGTTCGTCCAGAAGACCGATGACGCTCTGGACCTCGTCGATCGTGGAGCGCAGCGTGCGGGCCATCCGGGCGTCCACGTTCGCGGCCGCCGCCGGCATCCCCGCGCACCCTCGCACTAGGACGGCGCGGGTCACCGCCCCCAGGCTGGAGGCCTCCGTGCCGCGCACATCCCCGTATCGCTGGGAGCGGGCCAGGGCCGGCACCGAGCCCAGCAACCGGACGATATCCATCTCGCGCGCGGCCTGCTCATCGAGGATCCGCAGCAGCTCGGGCACGACCCCGGACAGGCCTGCCGCCAGCGCCTTCTCCACCGACCCTGTTACCTGCGGCAGCGAGTCGGTGGCGGCCAGCAGGGCGCCACCGGCAGCGGAGGCCACGGTGGTGCCGAAGGCCGCCGCCTCCACCACCTGCACGGACATCTCCGGGTCCCACTCGAGCTCCCAGACCTCCTTGAAGGTGCCGCTCGATGAGACCCGCTGCCGCTTCCCCCAGGTGATCCCGAGGATCTCCAGGCGCAGCAGCAGCTGGGACTTGGCCAGGTCCCGGGGCTTGCGCAGGTCCAGCGTGAGCGTCTTGGGGGCCGCCGCGAAGGCCATGCGCAGACTCTTGGCGGCCGAGCGCAGATCGGCGTCCAGGGGGACCATGGGGACGCCGTCGGGCACGCTGCCGAGGGCCTCGCCGATGAGCACCTCACGGGTCGCGGCGGCGGCCCGCACCGCACTGCCCTCGCACATGACCGACAGGACCGCCTCGCCGAGCTCATCGAGGCCGGCCATGGGGCGTCCGCGCAGGGCGGCGAGGCTCTGCGCCAGCCGCGCCGCCTCGATGATGTGGGCCGAGGAGACCGGCAGATCCTGGCGACGTAGGGAAGCGGCCACCTGCGTCAGCCAGCGCACGACCGGTCGATCCGGGGCGGTGAAGAGCAGGTGGTACCAGCCCGGCGACTCCACCCCGGCTCGATAACCGCTACCCCCGGCCAGGCGCCGGTGCGTCCACGGCACCCAGGTCAGGGACGTCCTCGCCTTCGCCATGCCCTTAAGCCGGGCGTTGTCCTGCGAGACCTTCGGCGGCTTGCCGACCAGCGCCGGGGCGTGCCAAGCCCCGCACACGACGGCGATCCGCTCGTGGCCCGCCCTTCTGGCCGCCCGCAGGACCTTGCGCATATGCGCTTCGCGGCGCAGCGTGGACTCGTCGGTCTCCGGGGACGCTTCCCGCAGGAGACCGATCGCCTCGGCCAGCGCGTCGAAGGGGTCGCCCTCCATGCGCAGCTCGACGACGTCCTCCCACCAGGCCTCCGGGTCCTCGTAGCCGGCCAGGCGTGCCAGTTCCGCGATTGGGTCGGTGCGCTCCGGGCGGGCGGCGTCCTGAGCCGCGGCGCCACCGTCCCCCGAACCGCCCGTCTCCCCCGAACCGTCAGAGTCGCCGAAGTCGCTGGAGTCACCCGGGTCGTCCGCATCGTCGACGTCCTCCTCGGTCCCCGCCTTGGTGCCGGCCCGTGCCCGCTCGCGCTCGGCCTTCCGTTCGGCCAGGACGGCAGCCGCGGGCAGATCCATGAAATGGGCCTTGGCCCCGTGCGCCACCGCCCAGGACAGCGCCTGCCATTCGGGGGAGAAGACGGCCATCGGCCAGAAGGAGGCCTCCGAGGGATCGGTGTTGTCCCAGGCGAGCAGGGCCACCGGCGGCTCCAGGCCCCGGCCCGCCCACTCGATGAGGCCATCGGCGTCGGCCGGCCCCTCGATGAGGACGCAGTCGGGCCGGTAGGCCTCCAGCGCCGCGGCCAGGGCCCGTGCCGAGCCCGGGCCGTGGTGACGGATCCCCAGAACCCGCACGGGCGGGCGCGCGTCCTCGGCGTCGTCGACGACGTCGTTCTCGGCAGCGACTTCAGCGGTGCCCTCGACGGCTCTTACGCTGACGGTCACTGCCCCACCTCACGGCAGGCGCGGTAGAAGTCCGACCAGTCGCGGCGCTCGCGGACCACGGCCTCCAGGTACTCCGACCACACCACCTGATCGGCCACCGGGTCGCTCACCACCGCCCCGAGGATGCCGGCGGCCACGTCCGAGGGCCGCAGGACGCCGTCGCCGAAGTGGGCGCTCATGGCCAGGCCGTTGGTGACCACCGAGATCGCCTCCGCGGTGGACAAGGTGCCCGACGGTGATTTCAGGCTCGTGCGCCCGTCCTCGGTCGCGCCCTGGCGCAGCTCGCGGAAGACGGTGACCACGCGGCGGATCTCCTCCAGGGCGCCCTCGGCGGGCGGCAGCTGGAGCGCCGAACCGAGGTCCTCCACGCGGCGGGCCACGATGCTCACCTCCTCCTCGGCCGAGGCCGGCAGCGGCAGGACCACCGTGTTGAAACGGCGCCGCAGCGCCGCAGAGAGGTCGTTGACACCGCGGTCGCGGTCGTTTGCGGTGGCGATGAGGTTGAAGCCCCCGTGCGCCTGCACCTCAGTGCCCAGCTCCGGCACCGGGAGAGTCTTCTCGCTGAGCACTGTGATGAGGGCGTCCTGGACGTCGGAGGGCATACGGGTGAGCTCCTCGACCCGGGCGATCCTGCCCGTCCCCATGGCCGTCATGATGGGGGAGGGGACGAGCGCCGCCTGCGAGGGCCCCTCGGCCAGGAGCCGGGCGTAGTTCCAGCCGTAGCGCACCGCCTCCTCGGAGGTGCCCGCCGTGCCCTGCACCAGGAGCGTGGAGGTGCCGCAGATCGCGGCGGCCAGGTGCTCGCTCACCCAGGACTTCGCCGTGCCCGGCACCCCCAGCAGGAGCAGAGCCCGGTCCGTGGCCAGAGTCGCCACGGCCACCTCGATGAGACGCCGGTTGCCGACGTACTTCGGAGTGATGACGGTGCCGTCTTCCAGTGTGCCGCCCATGAGGTAGGTGACCACCGCCCAGGGCGACAGCCTCCAGCTCGCCGGCCGGGTGCGCTCGTCGAGACGCGCCAGGGCAGCGAGCTCCTCAGCGTAGCGCTGCTCGGCGTGAGGGCGCAGCAGGGGCGCGTTGTCGGTACCGGTGTGGCTGTTGGTCTGAGTGCTGGTCACGGGTGCTCCTCGGTGGCTGATGGGCGGGTAGTCGATGGGTGGTCGGGAAGAAACAGAGCGTGGTGGGTGCGGGCGGGCGCGGCTAGGCGGTGTAGGTGCGCAGGGCCTCCAGCCGGAGTCGCAGACGCAGGCCCTCGACGACGTCGGCTATGAAAGGTGGCATCGAGTCGGGGCTGTAGGAGGCCTCCAGCATGGCCAGGGCCTGGGGAATGACCGTTGCGTCGCAGATCACGGGTAGGTCGATGGCCTCCTGGTTCGCCCAGGAGCCGATGTCCCCGGTTTGACGCGAGCCAAGAACGGACCGGAGAAAGGAGACCGTCCGGCGGGAGTGCTCCGCGGAGTAGGGCCGCCGCCAGTAGTCGCGCATGAGGGTGAAGGTGTCAAGATCGCCCCGATTGAAGGTGTCGGCCGTGAACGCCTCGATAAGGGCGCCGTCGCCGCCGCGACCGTCCGCGGTGAACAGGGCATCGCGCACGTCCAGCGGCTCGCCCTCGAAAGTCACCTCGGCCTCGAGGAGCTCGCTGGCGGACAGACCGATGAGGGCCGGCCAGCGGTCGATCGGAACACGCCCGATCACCTCCTTCAGCAGCTCGTGCGGGTCACCGGCCGCAGCTCTTCCAGCGGACTGGGCGCCGACGTCGGCCCGTGCCGGGGCCCCGTTGTTCCACTCCTGGTACTCGTCGCGCAGGATGTCGTCGGTCACCTCAATCGGCCGGCAGACCACCTGGGCGGTGCGCAGGAACCGCTTGGTGACGCTCATGTGGGAGGCGGCGAGGGCCTCGGCGCGCTGGACCAGCCCCGATCCGGGCAGGAGGAGGAGCACCTGCGCCGCCGCCTGGCGCACGCCCCCGGAACGGTCCGTCAGGGCCATCTCGAGGAGGGGCAGGTCCGCCTCACTCAGGCTGGTGGCCAGCGCCTCGATGATCCCCCGGCGGGCCTCGGCCTTCTCCCTGTCCCACCCCGCTACCAGAAGAGCCCGCGCGGCGATCGGGTCCTGGGCGCGCAACCGTCTGAAATAGGTGAGCCGTTGGGTGGTGGTCCCCAGCCGCCACACGGAGTCGGCCCCGGTATCGCCAGGGCTGCTCCTGGGCCCGCCATTGGGACTGCCGCTGTGCGGGAACGCCAGGGGCGCGACCCGCTTGCCCCACACCGGGTGGTCGCGGAGCACTGCCGCGGTGCGCTCGTCGATAACGGCCAGGACCGCATCGCGGTCCTCGTGCCTGTAGGCGGTCTCATTGAGAACGCGCATGAGGAGCGGGGCGGGCAGCCGCCAGCCGCACTCGGCCACCATGCCCAGCGCCGTGGCGAGCAGGTGCTGCTGAGGCCTGCTGAGCAGGATCTGCTCCAGGATTGGGCGCAGGCCCTCGGGTGCCAGGGGACGCGATGAGGTCGCCCAACCGGTATCCCTCGCGGCGGAGGAGGGGATCGCCGGGATCGTGGCGCGGTGCACCGCACCGTAGGCGGCGGCCGCATCCAGGAGCGCGTCGGTGCCCTCGGACACATCTTCTGCAACCCCCGCGCCTTCCGCACCCCTCCGACGAGGCGGGAGGGCGCTCGCGACGGCGCCGGGGAGCGTCCCGGGGGAGAAGGGACGCGTACTCGTTCCGATGACAGCGGTCTGGGCCAGTGGGGACAGATCACTCACAGGGCACGCACCTCTCCGGCGGTCAAGACACTCAGGGCTCGCAGGCCCTCGGGGGATAGCTCGCCGGCCACGACGGTCTCATCCCCGTCGGCCAGGAGCGGCAGGCCCCATCGGGCGTCGTCGGGCGTGATGAGAGGCAGTGCCCCGTCCGCGTCCCCGATCGCGAGTCGATCGCCGTCGAGCAGACGGAAGCGTCCGGAGACCAGAACGGGTGTGGCCTCCACCCACGGGTCCGCGGCGACTGCCCGCTTCCAGATCTCCCGAGCGGCAGCCGTTCCCACGACATCGGGCTTCCATCCGGTGACCGGCTGCGGGGGCTGCTCGTCGGACAGGGCCACGCGCACCTGGCCGCGCCCCGGGTAGAAGTGTGCGACGGCGTCGAGCCGGGTTCCCGGAACAAGAGCGGTGGAGAAGCCGCTGGAGGCGGGGGCGAAGAGGAGAACGAGCCCCCAGCGCCGCGTCGTCGTGCCGTAGAGCCACAGGCGGCGCTCGGTGAGCCTGCCCTCCACGGAGTCCCGCCCGGCGACGACCACCCAGGTGTCTCCGACGCCGGGCGCGGCCAGGACGTCCTCGGTGCGCATCGTGAGCCCCAGGTGGGAGCGGACAGTGGCCATGAGATCGTCGGGAAGCTGGTCGCGGCGCGTCCAGGACCGGATGAGCAGGTGGAGCAGCCCGAACTCGTCGACCAGCCGCTCGGGCCAGTCGGGGGAGGAATCGCTCAGCCTCGACAGGGCAGTCAGGCGGCGGGCGACTCCGGGAGCCTGGGCGTCAACCATGCGGGAGGCGAAGGAGGTCAGCTGTTTGGGGCGCTGGGCCGAACCGTTGGCCAGCCCCTCGCGGAGCTGATCGGTCAGCCACCGGTCCAGGTCCGCCAGTCCGTCGGTAATGCGCCGTTCGCGGGTGCGGGCGCGCGAGGCGGCGCTTTTGGCCGAGGCGGCCGCCCTGGCCGGGTCGTCGGGCCGGGCCGGGGCCTCCTGCCGTGCGGCCTTCTGCCGGGCCCGCTTGACGCGGCCCTTTAGCCACTCGGCGGCGAAGGCGGCCGGCTCCCCACCCGCCACCTGCCCCCGGCTCCACAGGTGCAGCAGGCCGATGGCGTGTTTGCAGGGGAACTTGCGGCTGGGGCAGGAACACTTGAAGGCCGGGCCGGACAGATCCACGCACACCCGATAGGGCCTCTTGCCCGACCCCGCGGCACTGCCCCACACCAGCGCCTCGTGCACGCCGGCGTCCGACCAGGTGGCCGGTGAGGCCAGCTTGAGACCCGCTGAGGCGACCTGCTTGTCCGGCGCCAGCGCGGTGACCTGCTCGGTGCTCCAGGGCGCGATGGTCGGTGTGCTCATGAGGCCGAGGATAGGTCAGGGCCGTGACGCCGATGGGCCCTCTTCGAGGGGAATACCGGTGAGCGCATGGGGAGGCCTCCCCGTGGCGAGCGTCCTTCTAAACTGCCGGTCATGAGCACTGACGCCCAGCACCCGCACCACCCCGGCGGTGACGCCCACTGCGGCGGCCGCGACCCGTTCCCCCTGGCCGGCCGCACAGTGCTGGTCACCGGCGTCAGCCGCCGCATCGGCATCGGCCACGCCATCGCCTGCCGCGCCGCGGACTACGGGGCGAGCATCGTCGCCCACCACTACCGCCCGCACGACGCCTCCCAGCCCTGGGGCGCCGACGACATCGAGGCCGTCATGGCCTCCATCCGTTCCCATCTGGTCGGCCTGGCCCGGCTCATCGACATCCCCGCCGACCTGACCTGCCCCGGGGAACCCACCCGCGTCGTCGAGCGGGCCACGGCTGCCGTGGGCCATCTCGATGCCCTCGTGTGCAATCAGGCCATGAGCAGTCCTGACGGCCCGCTCTCCGAGATGACGGAGGCCGTCCTGGATGCCCATTGGGCGGTCGACGCCCGTGCCTCCATCCTCCTGGCGCAGGCCTTCGCCGCCCAGGAGGGCTTCGTCCCGCCCGCTGCGCCGGACGCCGGGCGCCGCCACGGCGCCATCGTGTTCCTCACCTCCGGCCAGGGCCTGGGACCCCTGCCCGGGGAGATCGCCTACGCGGCCGCCAAAGCCGCCATCGCGGGCGTCACTCTGACCATCTCCGATGAGCTCATCGACGCCGGCATCACCGTCAACACGGTCAACCCCGGTCCCGTCGACACCGGCTACGTCACCGAGGCGGACCGCGAGGCGACGGCCGTCATGTTCCCCCAGGGGCGCTGGGGCGAGCCCGACGACCCTGCCCGCCTCATTACCTGGCTGCTGACCGACGAGGCCCGCTGGATCACCGGGCAGGTCATCAGCTCCGAGGGAGGCTTCGCCCGCTGGCGCCGCTGACGGCGTGCCGAGACCCCGAAATCGACCACAACTTCATAAACGACACGGCTCCGCGTCATCCATGAAGTTATGGTCGAAGTTGGTGGCGCACACCATCCCTCAGGCCGGCAGCAGCCGCAGCAGCGCGGCCTCGGGCCGGCAGGCCAGGCGCACGGGTGTGTAGGGGCTCGTACCGAGCCCGGCGGACACGTGCAGGTACATGTGGTCGGCGGCCCGCGGATCCCCGAGCCGGCCCGGCCACTGCGACAGCCCTGAGGCCCGGCCCCGGTCCAGGTCGCAGTTGGTCACCAGCGCTCCCGCCCCGGGCACGCACAACTGCCCCCCGTGCGTGTGCCCGGCCAGGACCAGGTCGACGTCGTCGGCCGACATCGCCTCCAGGACCCGTCGGTAGGGGGCGTGCGTGAGCCCCAGTCGCAGTGCACGACCCTCTCGGTTGCGGATCGCCGGCAGGGAGAGGGCCGAGTTCGCCGACCCGGATGATGCCGTATCGCCGCCCGCCCCGGGGGCGGGGAAGACGTCGCGGTTGGCGTGCGGGTCGTCGACGCCCACCAGTTCGATGCGCCGACCGCCCACGGTGAGTGAGTCGCGCCGGTTGGTCAGATTCGCCCAGCCGCCTGCGGCCTGCAGATCGCGGACCTCCTCCCATGGCAGGGCCTCGATGTCCTCGTCGCGCACGCGGCTGGAGGCCTTGCGTGGATCGCGGTGCAGGTAGCGCGTCGGCAGGCGGAAAACGGTGGTGCGGTAGTCGTGGTCGCCCATGACGAAGGCGCCGGGCAGCCCCGTCAGCGGCTCGAGGGCCCGCTGCAACGGCTCCAGCCCGCAGGCCAGGGACAGGTTGTCGCCGGTGTTGACGACGACGTCGGGCCGCAGCTGCGCCAGCTGCTGTACCCACGCCACCCGTGCTTCGGTGCGGTCGGTCAGGTGCAAATCGGACAGGTGCAGCACCGTGAGGGGCTCCTCATCGGCGGCGAGGACCGGCACGTCGATGCGCCGCAGAACGGGGCACCGGGCCTCGATGAGGCTGTAGGCCAACGTGGCCGCCCCCAGGGCGGCGGTGGCCCCGACGACGGACAGAGCCGAGCGTCCGGCAGGGGATGGCGTCATAGGGAGTCGGGTCCTCTTCTGTTCAGTTGTTCGTGGGTGGCCGGCCGGTGCTCACTGGTGGGAGGGGATTGGCAGAGTCGGATCCCCCTCGAGCGCCTGGGACATGTAGTCGCGCCACATCGGCACGGCGATCGTGTTTCCGTACATGATGCCGACGCTGTGCGGGCCGATCTGCTGGCCGTTGAGGGTCCTGGGGCTGCCGGCGTGGCCGATCCAGACCGCGGTGGCCAGTTGCGGGGTGAAGCCGACGAACCAGGCGTCATAGTTGTAATCCGTGGTTCCGGTCTTTCCGGCGATCGGCCGGTTGATGGCGGCCTCATAGGCCGTTCCGCCCTTCTGCGACGTGGCGGTCAAAGTCGTCGCGGTTTGGTCTGCGGCGCCCTGATCCATTGCCTGGGTGCAGTCAGCGCTGGGCACCGCCATGGAGGTGCCGCTGGCGTCCAGGATCTGGTCGATGGCGATCGGCTTGCAGTACTTGCCTCCGGAGGCGAAGGTCGCATAGGCGTTGGCCATGCTCAGGGGAGGCACGTTCTGCGATCCCAGCACGATGGAGGGGCGCGGGTCCAACGGCGTGCCATCAGCCTTCGTCACTCCGATGGAGGCAGCGAAGTTGGTGACGTCGCAGACGTTGAGGCGGCTGAGCATCTCGGCGTAGGCGACGTTGATGGACAGCTTCGTTGCCTCGGTGACGTTGGTGGCGCGGTTGAGGGAGCCGTCGACGTTCTTCGGGGCCCAGGTCGGGTCGTTGTTCTCCGGGGCGCAGGGGATGTTCCACCGGAAGGTCCTGGGGACGGCGCTAAGACTGGCGCCGGCCGAGTTCCCGTCCTTGAACCACTCGGCCAGGATGAGGGCCTTGAAGGTCGAGCCAGGCTGGAAGCCGACAGTGCCGTCACTGAGCTCGATACCGCCGTGCTTGGCGTCGGCGGCGTAGACGAGCTGGGTTTCACTGCTGTCAGGGCCGCCGTCGCCGTAGCCGTAGTTGCTGTTCTGGGCAAGCGCCTGGATCCGGCCCGTGCCGGGCTCGATCGAGGCGATGGTCGTGTCAGTGCCCGACTCGTCGCCGGTGGGGACATTGGCCTGGATGACGTTGTCCGCGGCGCCCTGCCGCTTGAGATCTAGGGTGGTGGTGATCTTCAGGCCTCCGCGCGTCAGCAGCTGGCGCCGCGAGGCGACATCGGGGCCGAAGTTCTCCGACCCGAGGATCTCGTTGACCACGTAGGTGCAGAAGTAGGCGGCGGTACCCGCGGCACCGCAGCCGGCCGGGGAATCCGAGACATGGAGCATACTCTCGATCGGGGTGGCCACGGCCTCGTCGTGCTGCTCCTGGGTGATGAACTTCTCCTCCAACATCTTGGCCAGGACCCAGTCCATACGGTTCTTGGCCAGCTCCGGCTGGGTGACGGGGTCGTAGGCGCTGGGGGCGTTGGTGGTGCCGGCCATGAGGGCCGCCTCGGCCACTGTCAGCTCACTGGCCGATTTGCTGAAGTAGTGCCGGGCGGAGGCCTCAACCCCGTAGGTGGAGGGGCTGAAGGCGGCGATGTTGAGGTAGCCCTCGAGAATCTGCTGCTTGGAGTACTTCTGCTCCAGGCTGAGGGCGTACTTCATCTCGCGCAGCTTGCGGGCCACGGTGCTCTCGGTGGCGTCCCGGATGATCTTGTGGTCATCGTTCTTCAGACCGGTCTCGATGAGCGTGTTGCGCACGTACTGCTGCGTGAGTGTGGAGGCGCCCTGGCGCGAGCCGCCGGCGTTGTTGGAGACCAGGGCGCGCACCATGCCGGTGGGGTCGACCCCCTGGTGCTGGTAGAAGCGCTGGTCCTCCACGGCGACGATGGCGTTCTGCATGTTGACCGAGATCTGGCTCAGGGGCACCACGATGCGGTTCTCTGCGTAGAACTTGGTGATCTCGGTCCCATCGGACGCCAGGAGGGTCGAGATCTGGCTGGGCTGCTGGACGTTGAAGTCGCTGGGGAGCTCCTCGAAGAGCTCGGCGGAGGCCTTGGTCAGCGCCGCCGTGACGCCCACGAAGGGGGTGGCGAAGCCCGCGGACAGGACACCGCCGACGCCCGACAGTGCCAGAAAGACCACGAGCATCGAGACGACCTGGGGTGGTGTCAGAGAGCGTCCGCGCGCAGAGGAGTTCGCCATAGCGCCAGCCTACGTGGAATCGATAGGAGGATGCAGTGGCGTAGGCCCTCTTCGGCCTGAGAAGACCCTAGGAGAGCGCCTCGATTGGTCTCCGGTCGGTCTCCGGCCGGTCCCTTTCCGGCTTGTGGTGCGGGGAGGCCCGACGTCGTCGGCGCGGACCTCAGACGCGGTCGCCCGGCCGGATGGTAAGACGGCCCGGAATGCTCAGTAATTTCTTAAGAAATGCCCAGGATTGGGTCACGGTGGGATCACGGTTTGCCCACGGCGTCCACGGCCATGAGGCATCCCCTCCGGCTGTGTGAAGCGGATTTCCCAACCTTGCGAAAGGTGAGATCCCGTTGGACTCGAAGTCCACTTAAATGGCTCGCTATCAGAGAACTCCCCTTGAATGCGGTGGTGCGGGCCGATCTCGCCGGGGTCGGGGGTGCTGAAGCCGCCCGGAACACATGAATGGGATTTGGTGCGCGGCGCTCGGTTGCCATACGGTAACGGCTGTGACGTGTCTGACAACGGCGTCGGCCGTTGAATGAATCGGGAGTGAGTATGACTCAAGACGACCAGACCTGGGCGGCCCAGGCGGCCTGCGCAACCGTCGAACCCGACCAGCTTTTCGGCAAGGGAGCTGAGCAACGCGACGCCAGGTCGCTGTGCTTCGCGTGTCCGGTCCGTATGGAGTGTCTGGCTGAGGCGCTCAACTCCGAGTCCAGTTTCGGCGTCTGGGGCGGACTGACTGAGCGGGAGAGGCGGGCACTGCTGCGGCGCTTCCCTGAAGTCGACGACTGGGGGCTGTGGCTCCAGCGCGAGGACGACGAGCTCGTCGCCGAGATCCACGCCCGCCGCGCCCCCCGCATCCTGGCCCGGGTGCGCTGCGCCTCCTGAAGTCTCCTGCGGCCTGGCTTCCGGTGCTCCGGGGCGGGCTCTAGGCTGAGCCCCATGACTGCATCTTCCGACCACGTATCCGGCGCTCCGACCGCCTGGGAGTACGCCACCGTCCCCCTCATCACCCACGCCACCAAGCAGATCCTCGACCAGTGGGGCGCCGACGGCTGGGAGCTCGTCCAGGTCGTGCCCGGTCCGTCCGGCACGGAGAATCTCATCGCCTACCTCAAGCGCCCCCGGGCCTGACGGCGCCGCTCCGCCTCGAGCCGGTCGGCCCCGCCCGGTGCGGCCTCCCAGACCCTTCAACGGTTTCGACGTTGCGTCCGCGGTCCGTCGTGGTGGACCGCGGACGCAACGTCGTCAGTTCGGTGGATGCGGTTGTCGGCGCTCGGTAGATCGCCCGGCGTGCTGCGCGGAGGGCTCTCGTGACCCGAAACGGGCCCTCAGCGGGCGCGACGGCGCAGTCGGTCGACGTCAAGCAGTGTGACGGCCCGGCCCTCCAGGCGGATCCAGCCGCGGGAGACGAACTCCGCCAGCGACTTGTTGACTGTCTCGCGCGAGGCGCCCACCAGCTGGGCGAGCTCCTCCTGGGTGAGGTCGTGGGGGACGTGAACGCCGTCGTCGGTGGGTGAGCCGAAGCGGTCGGCCAGGTCCAGCAGGGCCTTGGCCACGCGGCCGGGCACGTCGGAGAAGACGAGATCGGCCAGCGCCGTGTTGGTGCGGCGCAGGCGCTGGGCCAGGGCGCGCAGCATGTCCTTGGCCAGCTGCGGGTGGGACTCCACGAAAGTCATGAGCTGGTTGTGGTCCAGCGTCAGGAGCTCGGTGGGGGCCACAGCGGTGGCGGTGGTGGAGCGCGGGCCTGGGTCGAACAGGGTCAACTCGCCGACGATCTCGCCGGGGCCGAGCACTGCGAGCAGGTTCTCGCGGCCGTCGGCACTGGCGTGGCCGAGCTTCACTTTTCCGGAGAGGAGAATGTAGAGGCGGTCACCTGAGTCGCCCTCATTGAAGAGGGTCTCGCCACGGCGCAGAGTCGTCTGCGTCATCATGGCGCGCAGTTCCTCCTGCTCATCGGGGCTGAGGCCCTCGAAGAGCGGGATCCTGGAAATAATGCTGTCTTCCACGGAGATCCTCCTGGTGGTTAGGGGGCTGGCATCCCGCATGCGGGAGCCCTCGGGTCTATCCTGCCACGGCTTGTGACCTGTGGCACGCCGTCGAGCATTGTAGCTTCCGTGTGTTGCAGGTCAAAGGGGAGTGAGCAAAATCGGGTGCGTCCTGTGACACTCTTGAACAGCGTGCGGTTGCGGACGGATGACGGGATCGATTGCAATAGCGGTCTCATGGACACAGGCCTGAATAAGGACTCCGGGCGGTGCCGGCTGTCGGTGAGAGCGCGGAAAGAGGACGAGGTGCGCAGATCGGCGAGTAGTGAGATCGCAGCGGCATCGGCTGACGCGGTGCCCGAGGTCTCGGCGATTCCGGACCTGGCCGGGCGCGCGGGCGCCGTCGACGACGAGCTCATGGCCCTCTACCCCGACGCCGTCTGCGCCCTCGACCACGACGGCCCTTTCCAGCTCCTCATCGCCACCGTCCTGTCCGCCCAGACCACCGATGCGCGCGTCAACACTGTCACGCCCGAGCTCTTTGCGCGCTACCCCGACGCCGCCGCTCTGGGAGTCGCCCGGTGCGAGGACCTCGAGGCGATCCTGCGGCCCCTGGGCTTCCAGCGGGCCAAGGCCGGGCACCTGCTGGGCATCGGTCAGGCCCTCGACGAGCGTTTCGACGGCCGGGTCCCGCGCAGCCGCGAGGACCTCGTCTCCCTGCCGGGAGTGGGGCGCAAGACCGCCAACGTCGTGCTCGGCAACGCCTTCGGGCAGCCCGCCATCACCGTGGACACCCACGTCGGGCGGCTCTCGCGCCGACTGGGGTGGACGACGTCGAAGGACCCGCTGCGAGTGGAGAGGGACATCGCAGCCCTGTGGGAGCCGTGGCGCTGGACCGACGGCTGCCATCGGCTCATCGAGCACGGGCGCCGGGTGTGCTCCGCCCGCTCGCCCCGCTGCGGTGAGTGCGCGCTGCTCGAGGCCGGGCTGTGCCCACAGGTGGGCGTTTGATAGGCGTTTGAGAGCGGCGCTCGCGGAGGCGGCCCGGGCCGGTGTCGGGCTAGCCCCACCCCCGGTCCGCCAGATGGCAGGATGGGATGGGAGGGCCGGCGCCGTCAGGCTGGGGGCATGACTGCTCACCCGCCGCTCACGCCCTCCGACCCGACCGCTGCCTCCGCCCCATCCACGCCGCCTCCCGGGACGGCCGCCTCGTCGTCCGTCGCCATCCGACTGCGCGGCCTCACCCGCGTCTACGACGTGCCGGGCCGCCAGGACGCCCGCGTCACCGCTCTGGACCACGTCGACGCCGACCTGCCCGAGGGCAGCTTCACCGCCGTCGTCGGAGCCTCCGGCTCTGGCAAGTCGACGCTGCTGCACTGCATGGCCGGCCTCGATGAGCCCACCGACGGCCAGGTGACCATGCTCGGCACCATCACCTCCGGGATGCGGCCGGCCGAGCGCGCCCGGTTCCGTGCCCGCCACGTCGGCTTCGTCTTCCAGGAGTACAACCTCATCGCCTCCTTAAGCGCCGCCGACAACGTCTCCATGCCCTCGCGCCTGGCCGGACGCCCCCTGAGCGACGCCCAGACCCGGGCGGCCCTCGACGCCGTCGGGCTCGCACACCGCGCCGGTCTCAAGCCCCACCAGCTCTCCGGCGGGGAGCGCCAGCGCGTGGCGATCGCCCGCGTCATGGCCAGCCGTCCCCGGATCGTCTTCGCCGATGAGCCCACGGGCGCCCTCGATCTGAGCTCCGCCGCCCTCGTCCTGGACTGGCTGCGCCGGCTCACCGAGCAGGGGACCACCGTGGTCATGGTGACGCACGACGTCGAGGCCGCCGCCAAGGCCGACGCTGTTGCCGTCATGAGCCAGGGGCACCTGGTGCAGTGGACCAGCTGCCGTGACGCCCGCCAGATCGCCGAGCTCGTCCACTCGGCCCGGGCCGCGCGCGCCGCCTGAGTGAGACAGGAGCAGAAGAAGAACATGGTCACACTCATCTGGAATGACCTGAGCCACCACGCCCGCCAGTGGCTGTGGTCGCTGCTCGTCGCCACGGTCGGCGGCGCCATCATCGGCGTCATTATCACCGCCTGGTACAGCGCCCTGAGCTGGGCGCAGTCCCAGGGATCGGCGGAGCTCATCAACGCCGCCCACATCATCGGCTCCAGCCTCGTGTCTTACGCGGGGCTGGCCACCGCCGTCATCCTGTCCACGACGCTGGGACTGACCGTCTCGGCCCAGCAGCGCTCGCACGCGCTGTGGAAGGTCCTGGGCATCCCCGGCAGCCGCATCCGCCGCATCATCCTGGCGCAGGTCGGGGCGATCGGATTGCTCGGAGGCGCCCTCGGGGTGGCGGCCTCCCTTCCACTGGCCCGCGTCTACCTGCTCACCTGGCGGGAGTTCAAGGTTTTTCCTCAGGATTTGCCTATCATCATGCCGGGTTTCGGGGTGCCGTTGACCATCGCCGTGGCGACGCTCTTCTGCGTCCTGGGCGGGATGGGGGCGGCTCGGCGGGCGGCGTTGGTCCCCGAGATGCAGGCGCTGCGGGAGGCCACGGCTCCGCAGACCCGGACCCGGTGGTGGCAGTGGGTGATCGTCGGTGTCCTGGTCCTGGCCCTGGTGCTGGTTCCCTTCGACAGCGCCATGCCTCTCAATGAGGCGGAGAGGGCGGAGATGGTCGCCGCCGGTGCCAACCTCAACGACCCGGGGGAGCGCGCGGTCGTCGGCGGCTCCATGGGGCTCATCGCCGCGATCGCTGCCCTGGTCGTGCCGAACTGGACCCTGCGGCCGCTGTTGACCTGGTGGACCGCGCTCATCCCGGGCCGCAGCCCCGCCTGGTTCGCCGCCCGCGCCAATGCCCGCCACCGCGCCTCTTTGTCGATGACGACGATCGTCCCCTTCGCCATCGCCGTGGCCATGACCGGGACCGTCTACGCTGCCGTCGGCGCCGGGCAGGCCACTGGCGCGCAGGGCTCGGTCAACGGATTCCTCACTGTCGCGGTGCCGATCTTCTTCATCGCCGGCGTCGGCGGGATCGCCAATATCGCCATGGTGGGGCGGGCCCGGCGCCAGGAGGGTGCGCTGCTGGGGGTCATCGGGGCGCGGACCCGCACGGTCCTGGCGTCCACCGCGCTGGAGGGCGTCATCTACGCCGTCACCGGCATCCTCTTCGGGCTGGCGGCCACCGCCTTCAGCGCCGTCTACGCCGCGCTGTACTCCGGGGGCGGGATGACGGTCCTGGTCTCCTCGGTCCCGGTGGGGCTGCTGGCGCTCGTCAGCGGGATCTCGCTGGCACTGGCGGTGGCGACCACCTGGCTGCCCGCACAGCTCGACCGCCGACCTCTCATGGAGAATCTGCGCCAGCCCGTGTGAGCCGGCGCCGCGCGTCAGACTGCTGGGGCGACGTCTGCCAGGAAGGTCAGGAGGGCCCGGACGAGCTCGGCCGGAGCCTCCTCCTGCGGGAAGTGGCCCGAGCGGCGGATCGTCGCCTGGCGTAGGTTGCCGGTCACGTGGTGGGTGTCGCGCGCGTAGGCCTGGGCGGGCTGGACGGGGTCGAGCTCGCCCTGGACCGACAGGACGGGAATCGCCACCGGTTTGCCCAGCGCCGCCGTCTCCGCTCGCGACAGCATGAGGTTGCGCAGCGGTTCCAGGGCGCTGTGGGCGGCACCGGGTCGGGACAGGAGCTCGGCGTAGTAGGCGGCCTCCTCAGCCACCGCCTCCCGGGTGTACGGCCCGGCCCAGGAACGCAGCAGGCCCTCCAGCGCACTGCGGCTGCGCAGGCGGCGTTCGGCCAGACCCGGGATCTGCAGACTCGCGTATTGCAGCGCCGGCCCCGACAGCGCCCGGGCCCGCAGCGACCGCAGCGCGAGCGGATGGGGGGCGCCCACCGGGACGATCGCCGTCGTCAGGCCCGGGGCCACATGCGGCAGCGCCCAGGCGACCTGGCCGCCGAGCCCCGCACCTACGACCACGGCCCGCTCGTGGCCCAGGGAACGGACCACGGCGGCCAGATCCTGGGCCAGCGTCACCAGGTCGTAGCCCGAGGGCGGGCGGTCCGAGCCGCCGAAGCCCCGCAGGTCGAGGGCGGCCACCCGGTGGCCGGCCTGCGCCAGAGCGGGGACGATGTGGCGCCAGGTCCACCAGCACTCGGGGAAGCCGTGGACCAGGAGCGTGAGGGGCCCGCTGCCGCTCGGGGCCTCGGGACCCGCCAGCGCGACATGGAAACGGGTGCCGCGGGCGGTGAGATCGCGGTGGGCCCAGGGGCCGGGGCGGTTGACGTCGACAGGCACGGCCGCAGCCTACTGGTCAGCGCTCGGTACCGCTGGTGGGGACATCTCACGCGCAGAAGTCCCGAAATCCTGCAGGCGTGAGACGTCCCCAGCCGCGGTGAAAGGTCCCCGCTGGCGCGGAACGCTCCCGGCGGCAGTAAGGTGGATACGGATGGCCCCGCGCGCGTCATAGGTTTCCGCCAGCAGCCGGAGGGAAGCGGCATGACCACTGATCGTCACCATGACACAGACGAGGACTCTCATGGCCGCCATGAGACTGCCGCCTTCGATGCCGTTGCTGACAAGGAGCCCGAGGTCGAGTCCTCTGCCGGAGCCGGCGGCGGTGGAGGAGGCGATGAGCCGGCCCTGATCTCGCCCGGGCGCCTGGAGGCCTTCAGCGACGGCGTCATCGCCATCGCGATCACGCTCCTGAGTCTGGAGATCAAGCTGCCCGAGGACGGCGGGCGCCTCCTGGGCTCCTTGGCCTCCCTATGGCCCAGCTACGTGGGCTTCGTGCTCAGCTTCCTCCTGGTGGGGCAGGTCTGGCTCAATCATCACGCCATCTTCGCGAGGGTGCGCAGCGTCGATCAGTGGATGCTCATCTGCAACCTCTTCCTTCTGCTCGATGTCGCCTTCCTGCCCTTCGCAACCTCGGTGCTGACGCGCTTCCTGGAGTCGGGGCATGACGAGCGTACGGGCGCTGTCTTCTACGGGGTGGTCATGGTGGTCGGCGGGCTGTTCTTCAACGCCCTGTGGCGCGCGGCGATCCGGGACCGGAGCCGCCTGCAGCCGGAGGTGACGCAGGCGGAGGTACGGTCCATGACTCAGCGGTTCATGATGGGGCCGTGGCTCTACTCCCTGGCTGCACTCCTCGGGCTGGTCAGTGCCTGGCTGAGCGTGGTCACCTACGTGGCCCTCATCGTCTTCTACATGGCCGGCCACCGGCCGCGGCGGGTCAGGCCAGCAGGAGACTGAGGGCGACGTAGACGCCGGTGCCGCCGATGAGCGACAGGCCGATCGAGCGCCGCCACAGGTGCAGACCCGCCGTCGTCCCGATGCCGCCGGCCGCCGGCAGCCAGGTCGACGGCGACAGGCTCACGCCGTCTAGCGTGTAGGCCACCAGGACGATCATCACGCCCAGGGGCATCGCCCGGGACAGGAAGGCCAGCAGCGCACTGTCCTGGCGCCCGCGCAGCAGCACGAAGGGCGCAATCCGGCACACGAAGGTAATGACGGTAACGACCACGACGGCGACCGCGATCTGCGGGTTGGTGAGCATCAGTCGGCCCTCCGCCCCGGCTCCGGCGCGCTCGCCCCGGGGCGGCGGCCGCGCCAGGCGTACAGCCCCACCAGGCCGACGGCGAGGATTACCAGCGCAGTCAGCAGCGCCGCCGAACCACCGATCGCCAGGCCGATCCCGCCGGCCACCAGCCCCACGCACAGCACCCCAATATCGGGGTGGTTGCGCCAGTTCTCGATGGCCAGGACCACGAACAGGGACGTGAGCACGAAGCCGAGCAGCTCGATGCGCTCACCCACCGCGGAGGCCAGCGCCGTCCCGGCCAGCGCCCCGACGGTCGTGCCCACCACCCAGGAGGCGTGGCTGATCGCCTCCACGCCCACCAGGTAGCGCCCGCTCATGGCCCTCCGGTCGCGCGCCGCCAGCAGCGCGTAGACCTCGTCGGTGATCGCGTGGACGGCGTAGAGGCGGGTGAACACCCCGCCGCGCACCCGTTCCAGGGGGAACCCCAGACCGTAGAAGACGTGACGACCCGAGACGAATCCGGTAGACAGGGCGATGGCTGCCAGCGGCTCGCCGCCACCGGCCAGCGGCACCAGCAGCATCTGCATGGTCCCGGAGTAGATGACCAGGCTCCATACCGGCGCCCACCACCATGACAGCCCCTCGGCGACCAACAGCATCCCCGCGGCTAGCCCCAGGGTCACGTAGCCGACGACGACGGGCGCCGCGTCGCGGGCGGCGTCGCGGGCCGTCTGCATCCGCGGGGTCGGCTGCGGAGCCTGCCGCGAGGGTACCCCGGAGGGAGGGTGGGCGGCGTCGGACTCAGTCACGGTGGTCGCGGTCGTCCGTCCCCTGCTCGCGCCTGCCGGCCCGGCGCGCCAGGTGCGCGACGACGGCGACCATGATCGTGAGCACGCCCATGAGGATGAATCGGCCGGACAGGCCGTCGTCCATGACGTAGGTGGACAAAGCGTTGCCCAGGTCGGAGTGGGCTTGGAGCCGGTCGACCGTCGGGCCCAGGATCGACCGGGCGACCCCCGGCATCACGACGAAGGGCAGGCCGATCACCGTACTGATGGCACCGACGACGAAGGCCCCCAGGGAGGAGCGCGAGATCATGAACAGGGCGGTGGCGCAGGCCGCGGTGCCGCCCAGGATCTCCAGGGCGCCCACCGGGGAGCCCGCGGCCGGCCAGGCCGAGGGGTTGCCGCCGGTCAGGTTCGCGGCGCCGTCGTGCACGAGGAACCAGGCCACCGGGAACAGGACGACGGCGATGAGCACCCCGGCCCAGTGGGTCTCGGCGCGCGAGCTCGGGGAGCTCAGCACGCTGGCGCCCTGGAGGAGGATGTCGTCGTCATCCTCGGCGGAGCCGGTCATGGCCATGGCTGCCTGTCGGGCGCGCGAGCGGCCGCGCTCTTCGGGGTCGTCGCTCTCCAGGGTGTCGGCGACCGCCGAGAAGCCCCGGGCCGTGGAGGTCGCCGGCCAGGTGGGCGTCTGCCTCGGGGAGGGCTCCGATGGTGCGGCGGTCGGCGCTGACGCGGATGCAGGAGCGGAAGAGGCCGCGCCGGTCGTCGGTGTTGACCAGGTGCTCGGGACGGGTCGGTCGGCGGGCGCGGGCCGGTAGTCCCGGGGTGCCGCGGGGATAGGGGATGACGCCGCCGGAGATGCTCCGGCCGGTCGCGGAGTCGTCGACGTCGTGGATGCGGCGGTCGGCGTCTCGGTGGGGGCCTGGTCGCGGAAGCCGGAAAGCCCGGACGGCGGGGCCGAGGCGGATCGGAGCGT
The DNA here is from genome assembly GCF_006546835.1 of Actinomyces johnsonii. Lineage (GTDB taxonomy): Bacteria > Actinomycetota > Actinomycetes > Actinomycetales > Actinomycetaceae > Actinomyces > Actinomyces johnsonii. The sequence continues at coordinate 94,951 of NZ_VICB01000003.1, forward strand.
CGACGGCCCGTCCGCGGTCAAGCCGGCCGTTGAGGCGCCGTCCGCGGGGGATGCGGGGCGTCCGGAAGGAGTCGACTCGGCCGAGCGTGCCGTGGAGGCGCTCGCCGCCGAGGAGGTCCGGACCAGCTGGGCCGCCGGGGTCGCTGGCCAGGAGGGAGCCGAGGGCCGGTTGTCGACCGAGCTGTCGGCGGGTGCACCGGCAGGCTTGACCGGCTCAGCCGCATCCGTCGCCGGTTCTGCTGTCGCCGGGGCATCGGGCTCTGCCGGTGACGGCGCTGACGCCGCAGGCTCAGCGATCGACTGGGCCGATGGCGCGCCTGCAGGTGAGGCCGCGGAGGAAAAGGCCGTTGTCGCGGAGGGCCGGCTCGCCGGCCGTGCGCTCGCCGAGGAGCCGGTGGTGTCGGTAGGACGGTTGGCGCTGTCGCTGCCGTCGGCACCGGCCCCATCGGTGGGACGAACGGCGCCGGCGGTGCTGGCCACGGCAGCCGCCACCGGCGCAGCTGCCGGCGCCGACATCGTGGAGGCCGCGGTAGGTGCCGCGGCCCTGGCCGCCCCCGCGGCGGATGACGCGGACGGCGCCGAACCGGCGGTGGTCGCTGAGGCAGCCGATGCTGCCGACGTCGTGGCGGCAGGCGATGGTGCTGATGATGCGGATGCGGTCGGCTCTCCGGCGGAGCCGGTGGAGGCCGTCTCGACCGCGGAAGCGCAATCGGCGGTTTCGTCGGAGCCCGGAGCCTCAGAGCCGGTGGTGACCGGGAACGTGGTCGGGGCCTCGGCCGCCCGGGAGTCCTCGACGGTCTGGGAATCGCTGGTTTCCCGGGAGTCCTCGGCGGCCTTGCCCTCGAGTCCCTCAGGGGCCGAAGGATCTGCGGGATCGTCTGATTCCGCGGAGTCCTCAGGGGTACCGGGCACGGGAACGTCGACCGCCGTGCCTGCGGCCACGGCGTACGCCGCACCGGCCGATGCCGGTGCTTCGTCCTCATCGTCGGCTTGCTCGACGGACGAGGACGCCGCTGTAGAGGAGGCGGTCGAGACGGTCGAGACTGTCGAGACGATGGAGGCCGTATCCTCTCGGTCCTCCTCGCCCTTCTCATCCTCATGGCTCTCCGGACGGGCTGGCTCCGGGCTAGCGGGGTCCGAAGGATCCTTGACAGAGCCGGTCGAGGCGGGTGCGGGGAGACCGGCTGAATCGGAGGAGGCCGCGGGAACGGCGGGGGTCGCCGAGGCAGTGGGGGGCGTGTCGGTCGTCGAGTCTACGGAGGGGGCTTGCGGCGCAGTGAGAGTCGTGGACTCCACTGGCTCGGCCTGCGGCTCGCCCGGCGCCGACGACGGCGGAATGGACGGCGGCATATCGGGGGTGCCGGCGTCCGTCCCCGTGGTGGTGTCTTCGACCGGCTCGGAGGGCTCGGACGGCGTCGTAGCCTGAGTGGTCACCGGATGGGGTGAGGGATCGTCCGGTCGCAGCGGGTCCTGGGCGGGGCGACCGACCGGGAACGTGCCGACCTGGGCCTCCTCGGCAGCCGACGGCATCGGAGGCGTCTCGCCGGAGACTTCCTCGGCAGCCTCAACGGCGGCGTCATCGGAAGAGTCGGCGCCTGCGCCGGTGACCTCGGGGGCCTCGCCTCCGGCAGAGCCGCGGGCGTTCTCCTGCCTGTTCTTGTTCTTGCGGATCTTCATGGTGTCGACGTCATCATCCGCGGCGCCGCCCGCAGTGTCGTCTTCGGTGCCACCGGTCGAACCGCCCACGTCGCCCGCCGCCGTCGCCGGTGCGATCGCTGCGGAGGAGACAGGCTGAGACGCCTGGGTGACCTTGCTGGCCGGGCTCTTGCTGGAGAAGAGGGCCGCAGCGGTCACCGTGGCTTTCATCTCCTCGGGGTGAGCATCCGACGTCGACGATTCTGTGGCGGGAGTAGGCGCCGTCGGGGAGGCTGAGCCGACGCCGTCGGACGTGCCGGGCGTCTGCGGGGCGATGCGGTCTGTGTTGTCGGTGCTCACGAGGTCTCCTTACGCATGCACACGTTAGTAGTAGGGGCGGGGGCGCCGAAAGAGGGGATACGGTCGTCCCCAGGACATGACTGCGGGCATGGGACCCTCAGGCACCGGAGCGCAACTTGGTCAGCGCGTTGGCTCGGCCGGCACGGCGGGCCATATGCGCTCCCCAGCCGATCGCCATGAGCTCGATGCCGATGGCGGCGAGCACGACGGCGTCCGGGCCGTACGGTAGGAGCCTGGAGACCAGATGGCCGCCAGGGATCATATCGTTACTGAGCGTCGGAACCGCCAAAAGGATAAGGATCGGGCCGGTGACGCGCGCCCCGAGGGTGGAGCGCGCCGTCGAGGCGCCTGCCGCGGCCAGGGCGATGAAGGACACCAGGACGGCGGCGAGCATCAGCGGCCCGGTTTGGATTCCGGGGGCGACCGCCCGCAGGTAGGAGCGGGGCAGCAGGAAGGCCGCGAGCGCCAGCCCGGCCACGACCCAGGGCAGGGACAGGAGGTGGTCGCGTCGGCGCGAAGGGGGCGGGGCCGGCGTGGAGCCCACGGTCCGGTCGGCCTGGGTGAGGCGGAAAGCGGCCTGCCCCTGGGCGTGGCCGGCACGGCGGGCCAGGCGCATTCCCCAGGAGCCGCCGAGCCACAGCCCCGCCAGGATGAGCATGAACCCGGTGCTGATTAGCTTCTGCAGCCACGTGTGAGGCAGGGAGGCTGCATGGATAGGGGCCATGAAGACGGCCGACTGGGCCGCCAGGGCGGTCAGTCCCGTGGCGAGCGCGCCCATCGAGGAGCGGCCGGCGAACAGCGCGGTGGCGGCGGAGGAGATCAGCAGGATCGCTCCGAGCAGCAGGACGGTGCGCAGGCCCGGGGTCGACGACGGTACGGCGTCGGCCAGGCCGAGGAGGAAGGAGGCACTCGGGGCGAAGACCACCCCGACGACGGCGGTGAGCACGTAGTCGGGTCTGCGACTGCGGGGCGGTTGACCTGGCGGGCCCGGAGATGTGGGCGGTGCGGAGCCCGGGGTGTCATGGGAGGGGGAGTCACTCACCTGATCGAGTCTAGGGGGTGCGTTCGCTCTGTGTCGGTCCGTGTCGGTTTCGCCGGGAGCCGGGGTCCTGGAGCGCGGTGGGAGGCCTGTGGCCGGCGGGGGCCGCGGTGTGCCACAGTGGGCCCGTGGTGCGAGTAACTGTAGGGATCGGGCCGTCTTCGGCCGGGGTGCCGAGGAGACGTGGCGCGGCGGGCGAGTCGGTCCCGCCCGGCGTGTCGGCCGATCGGTCGGACGGTGGGGTGGGTATCTGCGGGGCGCCGTCCGCCGCGACCTCCCCGTCTGCCGCATCTGCGACGTCCCCTGCGGTGGAGGCGCTCAGGACGGTGGCCGCCGACGAGCGAGTGCGCGCCGCCGAGGCGGCAGTGCGTGAGGCCTGCGCCGAACTGCGCTGGAACGAGGCCCTGCGGCGCCGATGGCGCGAGGCCCGCGCCGAGGCTGCGATCCGGGGCGCTATCGCCTCGGGGGCGGTGGAGGGGGCGGTGGTCCTGGCCGAGGTGCTGCGCGAGCAGGTGGCCGCGGGACACCTGACCGAGGCCGCCACGGGCGACCCGGGCCTGGACGCCGTCGCCGGACTGTGGCGCGCCGGGACCCGCCTGGTCGGCTGGATGCCGGACCTGGTGGGGCGGGGACGGCCCGCGGTGCCTCCGGCGCGCTCGTTGCTGGCCATGCTGCACCGCGACGTCGTCGGCCCCCTGGCTGCAGGCGGCCGGGTGGATCTTGAGGAGGTCGGCGTGCCGCGCTCCGGGCAGGTGCGCTCCCGGGAGGGCGGCCCGGGGAGGGCCCCGCAGGGGGAGGAACTGGCCGGGCGGCTGGAGGGGCTGGTGGAGCTCATCGAGGCGGAACGGGCGCCGGCGCTGGTGAGGGCCGCCATCGTCCACGCCGAGATGCTCTCGGCGCGACCCTTCACGGCGGGTAACGCCGCGGTGGGCAGGCTGCTCGTGCGCCACCTGCTGGTGCGCGACGGGGTCGAGCCGACGGGCACGGCGGTCGGCGATCTGTACCCGGGACGCGTGCCGGCCGCCTACGCCGAGGCCGCCGCTGCCTACGCCTCCGGCACGATGGAGGGGGTCGTGGCCTGGGTGGTGTGGCAGGCCGAGGCGGTGCTCGTGGGGGTGCAGGAGGCCCGGCGCCTGTGCCTGGCGGTGCAGGCGGGCACCTGGCGGGCCGGGTGAGCTCAGGCGGTGGGCGGTCCGCTCAAGCGCGGCTGTGCCCGCCGCGGCGGGCGACGAGCCACGCGGCGGCGCCCGCAACGGCGAGGACACCGGCCATCCCGACGGTCAGGGAGGCCCGGGTCGACAGGCTCGGGGGCTCCCAGCGCGGCCGCAGCCGCACCGGGCGGGCGAAGTCGCGCACCGGCCAGTCCCGCTCCTGGGCCATGCGACGTAGATCCCGATCGGGGTTGACCGCGACGGGGTGGCCGACGGCGCTGAGCATCGGCTCATCGGAGACGGAGTCGGAGTAGGCCCAGCAGCGGGCCGGGTCGATGCCGTGGGCGGCGGCGTCCTCATGCAGTGCGACGACCTTCTCCGAGTGCAGCATGGAGCGGGCGATCCGCCCGGTGAACAGGCCGTCCTCTCCGACCTCCATGTGGGTGGCCACGGCGCGGTCGGCCCCCACGAGGTGGGCGATGGGGGCGACCATCTCGCTGATGGAGGCCGAGACGACCACGACGTCGTGGCCGGCCCGGTGGTGGGCCTCGATGAGGTCGAGGGCCTCGGCGTAGACGGCCGGCTCGATTGCCGTGGCCAGCGCGCCCTCCACGACTTCCACCAGGTCTCGGCGGCTGATGCCGGCGGACATGAGGGCCAGGTGCTCCATGAGGTTGGTCGACTGCCGGGTGCCGGCGCCGACTAGGAGGTAGGGGATCTGGGCGATCAGCCCGTAGGCCAGCGCCCGCGAGGAGATGAGGCCGCTGCGTCGCATCGGGGTCCCCAGCGCCCAGGTCGACGACGTCGCCAGGATCGTCTTGTCCAGGTCGAAGTAGGCCGCGGCACGACGCCCGGTGCGCGGAGGACCTGCGACTGCGGCCGCAGTTGGCGCAGCGGAGATGCGCGACGCAGCCGGTGGGGCGATGGGAAAGGCCACCGGTGACGTCGCTGTCGGTCGGGAGGGGTCGCTTGCGCGGGCCTGCGCGCTCATGGGCCCATCTCATCATGAGCCGGGCCGCGGTGTCAGGTGCCTGAGTTCCCGAAAGTCGGACGCCTTGCGGAAGCATCGTGGGCTCGCCGGGGGCGGCGCGGGGCCACAGGTCCGTTTCTGCAACCTGTCTCCACAGGCCCGATGACGTCTCCGGGCGCCGCCGGGCCCGAGCCCGCACTCTGGTAAGAGGGATCGGCGCTGAGGTGTCGCCGCACACGGGATCGGAGGGACGCCATGAAGACGGGACTGGAGACTGCCGTGGAGATTCCGGCCAGGATGGTGAACAGGACGGTGAAGAGATCGGGATCGGCAGTGGATACGAGCCCGGGGCAGGGCCCGCGTCAGTCGGGGCCAGTGGAGCCAACGGGGCTAGTAGAGCCAACGGAGCCAATGGAGCCGGCGGGAACGAGGGGAACGGCGGAGACATGGGACGGCCTCAACGTCTCCTTCCCGCCACTGAGACCTCCCGGAATAGGCGGTTCGCGCCCCGGCGAGATGGGAACGGCGCCAGGAACCCCGGAGAATCCGCCGCCGTCGGCGCCGACGCCCTCGCCGGAAGCCTTGAGCGCCCAGATCGACCCGGCAGCCCAGGTTCTGGCCGTCACCGGCGCTCGCGGCGGCCTGGGGGTGAGCGTCCTGCTGCTGCACCTGGCGTGGGCGCTGAGCCGAGCCGGCCGTCGGGTGGCGATGATGGACCTGGATCCCGCCGGCGGCCTGGACCTCCTGTGCGGGGAGACCGTGCTGAACGGCCTGCGCTGGGCGGATCTTCCGGCGGAGGAGTCGGCCTTTAGACCCGGGCGCCTGGTCGGGGCCCTGCCCGTGTGGCATGCCATGCCGGTGCTCACCGGCGACATCCGCGGCGGGCCGCTGGCCTGCGCCGACGCGGTCCTGGAGGCGATGCGCGCCGAGCACGACATCGTCTTGGTCGACCTGCCCCGGGGAGCGTCCCCGCCACGGGGTGCACGGGTCCTGCTCATGACCGGCCTGGACCTGCGCTCAGCCGTCGCCGCTGAGGCCATAGCCCTGCGGCTGCGGGGGCCGTCGCCCGACGACGGCGACCTGCCCGGCCCGGGCTCGCCGCCGGTATGGCTCGTGGTGCGCCAGGTCGGTGAGGACGTCGCCACCGAGGACCTCGAGCTCATCACCGGCTGCCCGGTCCTGGGGCGAGTCCCCACCGATCGGGTCCTGGCCAAGCGCCTCGCCCTCGGGGAGGACCCGGTCCGTGCCCGCTCGGCCGCCAGGCGCGCCGCCACCGCCCTAGCCCGAGAGCTGCTGACTCGGGTCCTCACCCCCGAGGTGCTCGCTTCGGCGCCGGTCGCTGCCGAGCGCATCGCGGAACCGGGCAGCGCGAGCGCCGCCGAGCGGGGGAGCGAACCATGGCCCCGGTAAACCCCGACCACCCCTCGGACCCCGGGCCCCGGGAGACCGACAGCCTCGAGCTCGCCCGGGTGCGCAGTGCCCTGGCGCGCGGCGCCGGCCTGGATGAGGCCCTCGACGACGCCGCCGGCCCCTCCACCGGTCAGCAAGGCATGGCCCGCCTCGGCCAACGGGTGCGTGCCGACGTCGACGGCGCCGGATTACTCCTTCAACCCCTCATCGAAACCGATGGCGTCACTGACGTCCTCGTCAGCGGCGGGCGCACCTGGATCGACCGGGGACACGGCCTCGAACCCGTCCCCGCCGCCTCCATGGAGGAGCCCCAGGCGCGGGCGCTGGCCGTGCGCATGGCGGCATCCGCCCACAAGCGCCTCGACGACGCCTGCCCCGTCGTCGACGCCACCCTGCCCGACGGTACCCGCCTCAACGCGGTCCTGCCGCCCCTGAGCGCCGACGGCACCCTCATCAGCCTGCGCACCAAGAGGCGACGCGGCTTTACCCTGGCCGAGCTCGCCGAGGCCGGCACCATCGCCCCCGGACTCGACGACGTCCTGGCCGCCCTCGTGGCCCGACGCGCCAGCTGCCTGGTCACCGGTGCGACCGGCACCGGCAAGACCACCCTTCTGGCGGCCCTGCTCGGGCTCGTCCCGGGCGACGAGCGCATCGTGTGCATCGAGGAGGCCTGCGAGCTGCGCCCCGACCACCCCCACGTCGTCCACCTCCAGGAGCGCGGCGCCAACGTCCAGGGCGTCGGTGCGGTCCCCATGACCTCCCTGGTGCGCACCGCCCTGCGCATGCGGCCCGACCGGATCGTCCTGGGCGAGTGCCGCGGCCCCGAGGTGCGCGACGTCCTCACCGCCCTCAACACCGGCCACGAGGGCGGCTGGGCCACCCTGCACGCCAATTCGCCCGCCGACGTCCCCGCCCGCCTGACCGCCCTGGGGGCACTCGCGGGACTCGACGAGGCCGCCGTGGCCGCCCAGGCGGCCAGCGCTCTCGACGCCGTCGTCCACCTGCGCCGGCGGACGGGGACATCCGGTGCGCGCCGCTACGTAGCCTCCATCGGCGTGCTGCGGCGCGAGGCGACGCCGGCCGGTGCGGTGCTGGTGTGCGAGGAGGCGCTCCGCGTGGACGATGACGACCGGATCAGTCCCGGCCCGGCTGCGCCGTCGCTGCGCGCCCGGCTCGGCCCGCAAACCTTCTCCCGCCTCGGTCCCGGAATGTCGGCCGGAGTGGGGGAGGGGAGTGCGACATGACCGGCCCGACCGCTCTCATGCCGGCGGCCGCGTTCATGGCACCCGCCCCGCTCTCCACTCAGGCCTTCACTCAGGCCTACCCACTGGCCGCCCCGGCGGCCGGTACTGCGGCCGGAGCGGGAGACGGGGCACTGGGAGCGGGCGCCTGGATCGCGGCGGTTCTGGTCGCCCTGGCCACCGCCGTGCTCCTGCTGCCGGCCCGCCGCGGACTTCCTCGCGGACGGCTCCAGGGCGCCCCGTCGACCGCAACGGGCGCACCGGCCCTGCGGGAGATGCTCGGCGCCCTGCGCTCCCGGCGGACGGACGCGCCCGAACCGGACCTCGCCCTGCTGCTCACCGAGGTCGCCAGCCTCCTGCGCGCCGGTGCCACCTCACAGAGGGCCTGGACGCGCGCTCTGCAGCGCTCCGGTCTCTCCGAGGGCGTCGAGCCCGACGACGACGGCGTCCCACCGGCCCTGCACGCGCTCGCGGACCTCCAGCACGACTCGTGGCTGCCCCGGTGGAGGGAGGGCCGCCTGCACTGGCGCCCGCCTCCGAGGGGGCAGCGGGCCCGGCAACGGCGGGCAACCGCCGCCGGGGTCCCTGGGGCCATCGCCTCCTGCCGCCTGTCGAGCGCCCTGGGGGCTCCTCTGGCCGACATCCTCGAGGCCGTGGCGGGCGGTGTGGCCGAGTCCGGGCATGCCGAGGCCTCCCGCCGGGCCGCGCTGGCCGGTCCCCGCACCACCGCCCGGCTCCTGGCCTGCCTGCCCGTGGTGGGACTGGGACTGGGGATGCTCGTGGGGGCCGACCCCGCGGACCTTCTGCTCGATGGCGGGCTGGGCAGCGCCCTGGGAGGGCTGGGCGTCCTGCTCATGGTGGCGGGCCACCTGGTCACCGGGCGCCTCGTGCGCGCCGCTACAGCGGAAAGCGACGTTGTCGATGAGGCCCTCGTCCTGGACCTGGCGGCCGCGGCGCTGAGCGCCGGCGCCTCTGTGCCCGCAGTGCTTACTTCTCTGGGGCAGGCCCTGGGAGAGGAGAGCGCCGGCGTCGTGGGCCGGGCCCTATTGCTAGGCGCCCCTTGGGAGGAGGCCTGGGAGGCGCCCGACGACGAGCGCTGGAGACGACGGCGCACCCGCCTGGAGGCCTGTCTGCGCCCCGGTTGGGAGGACGGGGCCTCACCGGCCGCCCTCCTGGCGGCGACGGCGGCGGGCCTGCGCGCAGGCAGACACGCCCGCGACGAGGAGGCCGCCGAGCGCCTCGCGGTCCGCTTCGTCCTGCCGCTGGGCGCCTTCCACCTGCCGGCCTTCGTCATCCTGGGGATCGCCCCGGTCGTCGCCTCGGTGGGCATGGGCGTGCTGGCCGGCTGAGGACGGGCGCCCGCCCATCGCGAGGGCATCGGGTTCCCACGGCGCCCGGGGAGGCCGGTCGCCTCAGGGGAGGTGGGCAGCACTCCCCTGAAGCGACCCGATCTGACCGGCTCAGGTGCGCGGACCCCCGCTGCCCTGGCACGATGGAGCCATGGCACTGTCGAAGAAGCTCCTGAGCCGCGACGAGGTCGTGGTGCGGCACATGCACACCCACATCAAGGTCCTCCTGTGGCGGTTCGTCGTCGAGATCCTCCTGCTCGTGGTCGGCGTCGTCGCCTCGGTCCTGGCGCCTGCCGACTGGCAGCCCTGGGGCATCTTGGCGATCTGGGTGGTGATCCTCGTCGTGAGCATCCCCCTACTGCTCGTGCCGTGGCTGCAGTGGTACATGCGCACCTTCACGGTCACCACTAAGCGCATCATCACCCGCTCCGGCATCATCAGCCGCGTCGGCCACGACCTGCCCCTGACCCGCATCTCCGACATCCAGCTCGACAAGGACGTCACCGACCGGCTCTTCGGCTGCGGGACACTCGCCCTGCAGACCTCCGCGGACGATCCTCTCCTCCTGCACGACGTCCCCCATGTCGAGATGGTCCAGGTCGAGATCTCCAACCTGATCTTCGACGACACCCAGGGCGCCATTGACGCCGACCCCCGCAGCTGATCGGCACTGGCGCGTAGACACGAAAGAGCCGGCGGCCGCCCGCTCCCAATGAGGAGCCGGCGGCCGCCGTCGTTATCGCGTCGAGTTCGGGGCCGGGTCAGTCGAGGGTCTCGACGACGCTGATCGCCTGGGCCACGCCGGTCAGGGTGGCGGCGATGCGCACGGCCTCCCAGACCTGCTCGGTGCTCAGGCCCTCGCCGCGCACCGTGGCCTCGTGGGCGGTCACACACTTCTCGCAGCCGTTGATGGTGGACACCGCCAGGCTCCACAGCTCGAAGTCGACCTTCTCCACACCGCCGGAGGTGCCGATGATGTTCATGCGCAGGCCCATGCGCTCGTTGTCGTAGGCCGAGCCCAGGAAATGGCGCGTACGGTAGGCGACATTGTTCATCGCCATGATGGAGGCGGCGCCCAGGGCGGCGCTGACGGCCTCCTCGGACAGGTGGGAGCGGGCGTCCTCCATGACCTGGACCAGGACGGACTCATTGCGGGTGGCGGCGGCCGCGGCCACGAAGGTGCCCCACTGCTGCTGCTCGGTCAGTGAGGAGGAGCGGGACAGGGTGGACAGGTTCAAGGAGAGGTCCTTGGCCCACTCGGGCAGGGCGGAACGCAGGTTGTCGATGCTCATGTCTTCTCGTTTCTTCGTGCGGGTGCGGGGAATGGAAGCGGTAGCGGCTCGGGCCGCTCAGCTCATCTGCCCCAGGGCGTCGATGGTGGCGGCTCCGGCCTGCCAGTTGCAGGCGCACAGCTCGTCGGACTGGAGGGCATCGAGCTGGCGCAGGACCTCCTCGGTGTTACGGCCCACGGAGTCGGCGGTCACCGAGACGGACTGGATGACGTTGTGGGGGTCGATGATGAAGGTGGCGCGGTCGGCCTCGCCGGTGGCGCGCTTGATGCCCAGGGTCTCGGTGAGCTCGCGGTTCAGGTCGCTGGCCATGGGGAAGGGCAGGTCCTGGAGCTTGTCATGGCTACGGCGCCAGGCGTAGTGGGTGTACTCGTTGTCCACGGAAACACCCACCACCTCGCAGTCGCGGTCCTTGAAGTCCTGGTAGAGATCGCCGAAGGCGGCGATCTCGGTGGGGCACACGAAGGTGAAGTCCTTGGGCCAGAAGAAGACGACGCGCCAGGTTCCGGCGGGCACCTGCGAGGAGACGGTGGTGAAGTAGTCCTCGGGCTTGTTGGCCTCAACCTCCTTGAGGTTGCCGGGGACGACGGCGGTGAGCTCGTAGGCGGGGAACTGGTCTCCGATGGAGAGAACGGCCATGGGGTGCCTCCTGAATCATGCGAATCGCGGTGGGATGTGGTGCGAGCCGATGCGGACCTGCGGCGACCCTCGCGGTGCCGGCGCCGGGCGGCTCCGTCGGTCCAACCGTAAGACGAGAAGCACATAGGCGCAACTAAAACTTATCCTATGTTTAAGAAGGAATACCTTATCTGATGTCGTCTCAGTGACGCCCCTTCAACCAGGATGACGTGCCCCGACCGCAGTCGTCTACAACGGAACGCGGTCCCCGCGCGGACAGGACGTCCCCGGCCGGGACCAGTGCGGTCCGGCCCCGGATGCTCATCTCCTGGTGAGGGCCCCGAGTGGAATGAGCCACCGCCCACCGGTGTTGCTCCGACCATCCGGACCCGGCCGAGCCGTTGGCGCGCGCCCGGCGCCCAGCCGACGCAAGCGGCTCGCCCATGCGACCTCGGCCGGCGTCGTCGAGCCGTCCGGGCCGGACCCGCCCACAGCCGCACACCAGGTCAGGAGAAGCCATGAGCCCTCGTCTCAACCGCATCAGCGTCCTCGAGCAGGTCCCGATCTTCGAGGGAGGCGACGTCCGCCGGACCCTGGAGGACCTCGTCATCCTGGGGCGCGGTCTGGAGGAGTCCGGATATCACCGGTTCTGGCTCGCCGAGCACCACAGCACCGGCGCCTTCCTGTCCTCGGCGCCAGACCTGCTCATGATGCACGTCCTGGACGCCACCGGGCGCATCCGCGTGGGCTCGGGCGGTGTCATGGCCATGCACTACGGGTCGCTGCAGATGGCCGAGCGCTTCGCCACCCTGGCCGCCCTGCACCCGGGGCGCGTCGACATGGGGCTCGGCCGTGCCCCTGGCGGCGACATGCGCGCGGCGGGAGCCCTCAACCAGGGCCGCGTCATCGACCCCGACGCCATCAACACCCTCATCGAGGAGACGGTCGCCCTTCTGCGCGACGACCTGCCGGTTTCCCACCACTACGCCTCCATCGAGGTCCAGCCCCGCCCGACTCAGATGCCGGAGGTCTGGCTCCTGGGCTCCTCGGGCCAGTCGGCCGCCTGGGCCGGCGCCCACGACCTCAACTACGCCTATGCCCAGTTCTTCACCGGCCGCCAGCAGGTCGAGATCATGGACCACTATCGCGCCCACCTCCCCGAGAACCCGGGAGCGCTCCCCGACGGCGCGTCCCACGGTGGTGCCCACGCTGGCATTCACGGCGGGCGGACCCTCTCCGCCCTGTGCGTCAGCGCCGCCGCCACCCGCGAGGAAGCCCACGAGCAGGCCCTCGTGGCCGCCGACGCCCGCTTCAGCCTGCGCACCGGCCGCCCCATGCGCTTCCGCGACCCGGCCACCCTCGATGCCGCCTACCGCGCCGAGGTCGAGCGCTACCTCGACCGCGACACCGCCATCATCGTGGGCGCCTACGACGAGGTCGCCCAGGCCCTGTCCGCCTTCGCCGAGAACCACGGCACCGAGGAGGTCATGCTCGTCAGCTATATCGACGACGTCGAGGTCAAGGTTCGCCAGTACGCCGAGTTGGCCTCTCGCCTCCTGTGAGGAGCCGCCCAGGAGCCAGGGCGGGCGCGTCCAAGGGAGCGTGGGAGCGCTCCGCCCTGTCCCTTAGCGCCCCCGCGTCCCTCCCGGCGCGATCCCGAAGGGCTGGACCCGCCGAATCCTCTTGCGGCGGGGTGCCCGCCGTAAGAGGCGCCCCGCGCTACGGTCGGTGCCATGAGCCCCGCGAGCACCCGGTCCGAAACCCGGGCCGACTCCGCCCCGAAGCCCGTAACGCTGTCGCCCTTCCCGCCCCCGGCCCTGTCCGGTGAGCAGGCGGCGGACCTGCGGGCGGACCTGTCCGAGTCCGGCTGGGGCGTGGAGGCGGTGGCGGCACTCCTGGGGAAGGCGGCCGACGCCGCCCTGCGACGCGAGATCCGCCTGCCCGCCCTGCGCTCCGTGCGCGCCGCCCTGGCGGGCTCCTCCGCCCCCGATCCCGTGGCCGTCCTGACCGCCTTGTTCATGCTCGGCGAGCCGGTCCCCGCCACCGCGCTCGACGCGGCCCTGCCCCGCACCGGCGCCTCCGGCGCCGGCCGGATCGGCCTGGTCGGCGAGCCCGATGAGACCGGCCGGGTCCGCGCCCGCGTCGACCTGCGCCCCCACGAGGCCATCGACGACGCCGGCGAGGTCCGCTGGTGGGTGGCCTCCGACCTGGGCGAGCTCGTCACCGGCCGGGCCCTTGCCGCCGACCACGTCCTGGGCATCGGCGGCGCCGGCCTCACCCTGGCCGGCCTGACCCCGCGCACGCGGGTCCGCACCGCCCTGGACCTGGGCTGCGGCTGCGGCATTCAGACCCTCTACCTGCTGCGTCATGCCGAGCACGTCGTCGCCACCGACATCTCGACCCGCGCCCTGGCCTTCACCGCCTTCAACGCCGCCCTTGCCGGTGTGAGCGTCACCGGAGGTCCCGACGCCGGCTCCGGGGACGGGACCGGCCGCCTGGAGCTTCTGCACGGCTCCCTCCTGGAACCCGTGGCCGGCCGCCGCTTCGACCTCATCGTCTCCAACCCTCCCTTCGTCCTTACCCCGCCCGCGGTGCGCGAGGCCGGCCTGCCCCTCATGGAATACCGCGACGCCGGCGGCCCCGTCCTGCCGGTCCTCGTGGCCGGGCTCGGCGAGCACCTCGAACCCGGTAGCACCGCGGTCATGCTCGGCAACTGGGAGCACCGCCCCGGCTCCCCGGAGGGCGCAGGCGCCCACGACTGCGCCAGTGATCCCGCCATCGGCTCCACCACCGCCCCCGGCGCGGCCGACTCCTCCTGGCGCGCGGCCGTCGCCGCCTGGATCCCCGAGGGCCTCGACGCCTGGGTCATCGAGCGCGAGGTCCAGGATCCGGTGGAGTACGCGACCATGTGGCTGCGCGACGGCGGCCTCACCCCCGAGCGCGACGCCGCCGGCTTCGACGCCGCCCTGGGGGCATGGATCGGCGACTTCGAGGCCCGCGGCGTGGAGGGCATCGGCTTCGGCTTCCTCATCGTTCACCGTCCGCAGCGCCCCCGCGAGCCCTGGCGCCTCCTGGAGGAGGTGACCACCTCCGGTCGGGGAGCCCCGGGCCCCCATGTCGCGGAGGTCCTGGCCGCCCGAGAGCTGCTCGCAGGGCTCGACGACGAGGCCGTCGCCGCCGTGCACCCGGTGCTGGCGCCCGACGTGACCGAGGAGCGCCACCTGGTTCCAGGAGCCGCCGAACCCACCGTCATCCTGCTGCGCCAGGGCGGCGGACTGGGGCGCACGATCCGCGCCACGACGGCGATGGCCGCCCTGGCCGGAGTGGCCGACGGCGAGTTGAGCGTCGGGCAGGTCGCCTCCGCGGTCGCCGCGCTGAGCGGGCTGACCGGCTCGGATGCGGCCGCGCTGCGCACAGAGATGATCGATGCGGCCCGCCACCTCCTTGCCACGGGCTTCCTCACCGCGGGCTGATCATGACGAGCCTTGCGCGGTCCCGAATAACACGGCGGGCACACCAGATGCACGCAGGATGTGCGGTCGAAAAGATGCCCGTCTGAAACCTTCGGCGCCTCTCCGTAGCCGTCTCTATATTATTTTTATCTTCCCGTCATCGATGATGCGTAATTGAAATCTAGCCCGGTCGGCGAGATTTCGGGGAAAAGTGGCAGTGACGTGCGATGATGCGCGATTGTTGCCCCATCAGGGCCTTCTCGGGTGTTGGTGGCTGGTGCGGAGCTATACATTCGAGGGCAGTCAAGTTGTCGCGCCCCCCGCGCCTTTATCCCTCATGATCGGATTCCAACGGCATGCCCCTATCATCAATCCGCCCACGGTGTGGGCGTGAAGGATTCCTGCGCAGATTCTTTGCGGTGGTCGGTTCCCTTGCCATTGTCCTGGTGACCATGGTGTCGCTCCCGTGGACGGCGCCGCCCGCGGACGCATCCACCGGTGATCTGAATGTTCCCCTCGGCGACACCTCCGTGCAGATCTCCTATGTGCGCACCGTCGAAAGTGCCGATCCCATTACCGACATTGCGGGCGATGGATATACCTACACCTCATACCCGTGGGAGTGGGGGCGGACGCGCGCCTGCATCCGCTACTCGCCCGGCTCGCAGTACTACTCCACCGACGTGGTCTACGGCAGCGGCGGACAGTACGCGGCGGTCGGTTACGGGCGCCCCAGCTGGGATCAGAGCAGTTGCCCCAGCGTCTACAAGGGAGAGGCCGCTGACAAGTCCCAGACCTCGCTGGGGTTCCAGCCCTCCAACACCACGAGCATCAAGGCCGGTCAGGTCTTCCTCGTCGGCCGGATGCGGCACGTCAACAGCCCGATCTACACCGACAGCAGTCGGGTCACGAATCCCTCCGACGGCGGAACCGCCTACCACGGCAGTTTCAACATTCGCACCGCAGGCACGATTGAGGCGAACTTCCCCTGGAAGGAGTTCGACACGATCAACACGTGCACCGGAAAGCTCGACTCCAACGGCAAGCTCATCATCGGCGACTATGACACTAACCAGCAAACGATGAGCACCCCCTACGCCTATGACAGGTATGGGAATGTCGGCCGTTACGGCGGAAACTACGTCTACATGTACCAGAACGGCTCACTGGTCTGGTTCAACGGGTACATGACCGGCACCCATCAGGACTACCAGGGCAGGTCCTGCTCCGACGACCTGCTCGACATCCGCTCCGACCGTTCGGACACCTCCTGGACCGACCCCAACACCGGCATCAACTACAAGCTCAAGCTGTGGGGATTCGTCAACAACGGCGCGAGCCAGCAGTGCCGCGCCGAGATGGAGAAGAGCGAGACCTCCACCCTGGAGGAGCGCTTCATCACCCGCGAGAACGCCACCTCCTACGGCTGCCTCTACGGCTCCATCGAGCAGGAGCGCCCGGTCACTTTCGCCAAGGACGTCAAGGCCGATCCCTCGATCCAGGGGTCGTTGACGATTCCCCAGTTCACCTACCTCAATGCCTCGCCCCAAGGCACCTACGGCCACGACAACTGGGGAACTCCCACCAGCCTCACCCCCACCTGGGGCGGCGAGGCCGTCGACCCTCAGAAATACACCCTGCTGGCGCCCAATGACGCCGCCACGGTGCAGGAGGCGGGAACCAGCCCGCAGGCCGCCGTCGACCGTGCCTCCGGCGAGGTCTGGACATCCGGATGGTTCCTTCGCAACGTCACCTGCACGGCGGGGACTCAGGGGACCCCTCTGCTGCGCCGTGACGGAACCACCCGTCTGGACGAGTCCGACTCGGTGGACCTCAACAAGCGCACGATCCGTCTCGATGAGACCCAGCTCGCCGAGAACCAGGACGAGGTCGCCATCAAGTGCGTCTGGCACAACGAGTACGTCGTCGGCCGGGGGCGCCTCACCCTGGTGACCGTCGTCGACGCCGGCAGCGCCAAGCCCGAGCAGTGGACCATGTCCGCCACGCCCGCCACCGAGGGGCTCTTCGGACAGAGGACCATCACCGGCGCCAGCGGTACCGCCGCCGTCAGCAAGGTCTACACCGCCGGCGGCACCTACACCCTGTCCACGGGCAATGGCCCCGAGGGCTACGCGCAGAACGGCCCATGGGTCTGCACCGACGACGACCGCAGCGATGTTCCCGTCAACGGTGACAACCAGTTCGTGCTTCGTGAGGGCAGGAACGTCACCTGCGTCGTGCACCAGAAGCCCCAACAGACTCCCATCAGCGCGGTCAAGACCGTCGACGGCGCCTCCGATGCCGCCACGGCCGGTTCCTATGCGCTGAGCTACACCTGTACCCCGGGCCCCGACGGCAAGGGCTCCTCCACCGGCAAGATCACGGTGGACGCCAAGGGCAATGCCGCGGACCTGCCCGCCCAGCGCGTGGGCGCCACCTGCACCGTCACCGAGGACGCTCGTGATGCCAAGGGGCTCAAGCAGCCGGGCTCCCCCGCAGACGGCAGCGTCAGCTGGAAGGATCCGGCCGCCTTCAAGGTCGTCGCCAACCCGGGGCGTCAGGAGAAGGAGATCGCCTCCACCGCGGTGGCCCCGACGAAGGGCAATGCGGGCGGCGTCACCTTCACCGTGCCCGACTCCACGGAGGGCGGCGTCCGGATCAAGGTGGTCAACTCCGTCGTCCCCCACGCCGGTATCGCCAAAACGTTCACCAAGGTCGCCAAGAGCACGGAGAAGGTCGACGGCAAGAACACCTTCGACCAGACCTATACCATTACCGTCACCAACCCCTCGGCCAAGGCGGATCTCACCTACGACCTCAACGACGCCTGGCAGGTCCCCAACGGTGTCACCGTCCACAAGGTCAGTGTCTCCGGCGACGCCATCACCGGCACCGAGACCCCTCAGGCCGGTATCCCCTATGCCAAGACCGGTATCACCCTACCCGCCGGCAAGCGGCACACCTATACGGTTGTGCTCAACGTTTCCGGCCCCGACGCCGGGCTGCCCGGTGTTCAGGGGACCTGTGAGCCGGGAGCGGTCGGCCAGGGCAAGGCCATCTACAACAAGGCCTCGGTGACCACCGAGGGCGATCACCAGCCCAAGGAGGCGGCGGCCTGCGGCTCTTTGCCCCCCAACCCCCGGTTCAAGGCCTCCAAGACCCCGCTCGACGTGGTCCGCAACGCCGACGGCACCTTTACCTCCAGCTACACGGTCACGGTCACCAACACCTCCCTTGTTGCCAGCCCGGTGGTCGCCGACCTCACCGACACCCCACAGATGCCCACCGGTACCTACTTGCACAAGGTGCGGATCCTGGAGAAGGGAGTCGATGCCCAGGGCGTGACCCTCCCCGGCAGGAACGACGCCACCGGCACCTTCAACGGCCCGATCACCCTCATCAAGGCCGGTACCGGTGAGGCGCTCGCCGCCGCCCCCAGGTCCGGGGGCGAGGGCGGTAGCCGAACCTTCACGATGCAGATGACCTTCACCGTTCGAGAGAACACCCCGGGCTTCACCGAGTCCGACTTCCAGTGCGGCCACCTGCGCGCCGACGGCAAGCCCTCCGGCCTGGTCAACACCATCGCCATGGAGGGGGACACCGACGGCGAGGAGAACAACCACGGCTGCCTGTCCACCGAGGGCAAGCTGAAGTTCTCCAAGGAGATCAAGACCCAGCCGGGCAACGGTTCCACCTTCGACGTCGTCTACACCGTCAGCGTCGTCAACGAGGGCTCGCTGACCGCGGCCACCGGGCCGATCAACGACAAGCCGTCTTTCGCCCCCGGGCTCATCCCCACGACCGTCAAGGTCCAGCGCGAGATGGGACCGACCCGGACGGTCGCTCAACAGCCCGATGGCTCCTACCGCCTGTCCGACGACGAGCGGCTCTACTCGGGCCTGCGGATCCGCTACACGGTGACCTTCACCGTCAGAATCGATCCGTCGGTCGAGGGCTACAGCGATGACCTGCTGTCCTGCACCACGGAGAGCGGCAGGCTCGTTCCCGGCCACGGCCTCTACAACAAGGTCGTGCCCCAGGAGGGCAAGGATTCCGACACCCGTCCGGACCACGACGTCGCCTGCGCCAACGTCGCCCCCGACGCCGGTAAACGCATCCTGTCCATCGTCAAGACCGGCAGCCAGGGCCCCCTGGATGACGCAGCCTTCGACATCTACCCAATGGATCCCGCCACCCCGGGCGCCAAGCCCCTGACCGACGGCGTGACCTTCACCGGCGGCAAGGGCACCGGAACCTTCACCACGACCGGTCTGGCTATCAACCGCGAGTACTGGCTGGTGGAGACCAAGGCCCCGGCCGGGCACCAGCTCATGGCCAAGCCCGCCCGCTTCAAGGTGACCGACTCCGGAATCGAGCTCATCAACCCCGATCCGGGCGGCTCGGCCCTGACGGTCTCGCGTAGCGGAGCCGGTAAGGCCGACGACACGATCACCGTCCGTGACGTCCAGATCGGCACCCTGCCGCTGTCCGGTGGACGCGGCATCGGGATGAACGTCGCCGTCGGTATCACGGCCATCACTGGTGCCGCCCTGCTGGCACTGCGCTCCAGAAAAGCTTCCTCGTCCAGGCGCTCGGCCTGATCGCGGGGAGAACCCCGACTCCGCTCCGTCGCGCGCGGGTCACCTCATATCCCTAAGTAGTCCCACAACACAGGAGAGATCAGTAATGCACTCCCTCACCATGCGTCGAGGCCTCGGCTTCGCCGCTGCGATGACGCTCGCCGCCGGCGCGCTCATCGCCCCGACCGGCGCGGCGGCACCCGCTGACCCCAATGGCTCCACGATCGACCCCGACGCGGCCACGTCGCTGACCGTCCACAAGTGCGAGCAGACCGACACCAACGGCGTCAAGGAGGGTGACGGTAACGAGGACCCCGCAGCCGAGTGCAAGGCCGTGTCCGGTGTCGAGTTCACCATCACCAAGCTGAACGTGGACCTGACCACGCCCGAGGGCTGGGCGACCCTGGCCAAGCTCAAGGGCGACGTCTCCCAGGCCAAGAATCTCAAGTCCGCTACCACCCAGAAGATCACCACTGACGCCAACGGTCTGGCCTCCTTCACCGACGCTCAGACCGAGGTCGGCGCCTACCTCGTCAGCGAGACCAAGACCCCGGATAAGGTCATCCCGGCCGAGGACTTCGTCGTCACCCTGCCGATGACCAACCCGCAGGACACCACCAAGTGGAACTACAACGTCCACGTCTACCCCAAGAACACCCTCTCAGGTGTGGACAAGCAGGTGACGGACAAGCCGGCCCCCGGTTCCGGCCAGAACATCACCTACACCATCACCACTTCCATCCCGAAGGTCGACTACCCGGGCGGAGCCCGCATCAAGCGCTACGAGGTCGTCGACCGGCTCGACAAGCGCATCAACAAGGACGCCCTCGCCCCGGTGGTCAAGATCGTCAACGGTCAGCAGGCGACGCCTCTGGTGGAGACGACCGACTACACCGTCATCATCGCCGAGGGCACTGACTACAACTGGGCGACCATCCAACTCACCGAGGAGGGACGCCGCAAGGCCGCCGAGGCGCGCCACAACGGCAACGGCGAGACCAAGGTTCAGGCGACCCTCACCGCCACCTTCGACCCCAAGACCGTTGACCTCGAGGGCGTGCTGTCCAACACTGCAGGGCTCATCCCCAACGACAGCCCCAACTTCACCTGGGACCCCAGCAACCCCGGCACCACCACGGACGTCCCCGGCATCCCCACCACCCCCGTGCTCTCCAAGTACGGCAAGGTGGTCGTCACCAAGACCGGTACGGATGAGCTGGCCGACAAGACCAAGTACAACGGCGCCCAGTTCCAGGTCTACGAGTGCACCAAGACCGGCTCCGGAGCCACCCTCAAGGACTCCAACCCGGCGACCCAGACCGTCGACCCGCTGACCATCGGTGGCGAGAACACCTTCACTACCGCCGGCCAGGGCACGGTCGCCATCAGCTCGTTGCGCGCCAACGACTACGTTGACGGCGTGAAGAAGGACGCGCTGACCGACGACGACTACTACTGCCTCGTCGAGACCAAGGCGCCTGAGGGCTACACCCTCCAGGCCGACCCGATCCCCTTCCGGGTTCTGGCCGCTGACGCGGAGGGGAAGGTGCCGACCGCGGTGACCGTCACCGACGTGCCGAAGAACGCCGGCTTCCGCCTGCCGCTCACCGGTGCCAACGGCGTCATCTTCCTCACCATCGCCGGCGCTCTGCTGGTGGCCGGTGGCGCGGCGATCGCCTACGCCAACAAGCGCCGCAACTCCGCCAAGCACTGACAGCTCCTGGCAGTCACTGAGGCGGCGCGCATCTGCTGGCCGCCATCCTGCCGGACGCTCCCTGTGGGGGAGGCGGGAGACCCCGTCTCCCCCACAGGGGCGTCGCAGGGATCCTCCCTCCCAATCGATAACCCCTAACCGATCCCGGCCCGCCACTCGCAACGAGCTCCGCGACAACCCGACGAAGGAAGGCACGGTTCCCCGTGACAGCGCTACTCCCATCACTTCGCGACCGCATCTCCCAGTCCCGTACGGAACGGCCCGAGACGGATCCCGAGGCCGTAGCCCCGCAGCCTGCCCCGAGTGCCCCGGACACCGACCCGGGGAAGGCGACGCGCCGCAAGGTCCTGCGCGAGCGCTTCCTGACCTGGCTCCCCCTGGTCCTGGTCCTGGTCGGCGTGGCCGTCCTCCTCTACCCGGTGATGGCCACTCAGCACAACAACGACGAGCAGCAGCGCCTGGCTGACATGTACACCGCCTCAGTCGAGGCCGCCGGCCCGGACACCGTCGCCGCGGAGCGCGCCTCCGCCGAGACCTACAACAACAACCTGGAGAGCGCACCGATCCTCGATCCCTGGCTCGAGTCGCAGCGCCCCGATACCCCCCAATACCAGGCCTATCTCCACGAGATGGATATCGACCCGGTCATGGCGCGCATTGTCATCCCCTCCATCCACGTGAGCCTGCCCGTCTACCACGGCACCGACACCCGGACCCTGGCGGAGGGAGTCGGGCACCTGTTCGGCACCAGCCTGCCGATCGGCGGCCCCTCCACCCACGCGGTCCTCACCGGTCACACCGGCCTGTCCACCGCGACGATGTTCGACAACCTCAACCAGGTCAAGAAGGGCGATCCCTTCTACGTCTCCTCTCTGGGACAGACCCTCAAGTACGAGGTCGTCGACATCACCGTCGTCAAGCCCGAGGAGACCGACTCCCTGCGCAAGGTACCCGGACGCGACCTGGTCACGCTCATCACCTGCACGCCCTACGGCGTCAACTCCCACCGCCTCCTGGTCACCGGCGAGCGCGTCCCCATGGACCCCACGGCCGCCGCCGCCGAGGAGGCCGAGGCCCTGCCCGCCCCCATGCAGACCTGGATGAAGGTCATCATCGTGGCCGTCGTCATCATCCTGACGGTCGTCGCCGGAATCCTGGGGCGCCTATGGTGGCTGCGCCGTCGGCGGAAGCAGGATGCCGCCAAGGGGCCGGAGGGAATAACACGCGGCGCAGATCCCGATGGCTCCGAGGGTGCCAAGAGAGCCGATCGCCGGGCCGGAGACCCCCTCGAGGACGCCGTCCCGCCGTCCGGTGCCGCCGCTGCAGGCTCCTCCGATGGACAGTTCACGGATGAGACGACCGCGCCCGAGGTCGTCGCCGAGCCCGTTGAGCAGGCCCCCGAACCCGTAGGCGAACCCCACGATCAGCAGAATCCGGTTGAAGCACCACGACTGGAATCCCCCTACGGGGCAGTGACCGACGCTCCTGGCGAACCCGAGACGGATCCGTTCAACGACCTGGAACCGCGCGTGCCGTGAGCAGTCCCGCACGGGAATCACGTCTGTCTCCCTATTGGTCGGTGCGCTCAAGAACCTACGATCTGCCAGTGGCCTCCTCCCAATCGCAGACCTCCCGCTCCCCGGGACATCTGCGTCTGCGCGGAAGCCTGCTGGCCCTGTCCTGCCTGGGCGCGACCATCGGCCTGTGGCGCCTGTTCGTGTTCACCCACACCGGCCAGATGCTCGACGCCATGGCTCTGGAGGGCTCGGAGATCGGCTCGCACTACGTGAGCGTGCACGCCCGCGCCCTGCTGTCCATGGTCTCGATGCCGGCGGCCGTCGTTCTCGTGGTGACGATCCTGGTGATCGGCCTGCTGCGGCGCAGCCACCGCCGGGCCGTGTGGGCCGTTGTCGCCGTGGCAGGGGGCAACCTGACCACTCAGGTCCTGAAGTACCAGATTCTGTGGCGGCCCGACTTCGACATCACCGAGCGCTGGGACAACGCCAACACCCTGCCCTCGGGGCACACGACCATGGCGGCCTCCGCCGCGGTCGCCCTCATCTTGCTGTCCGGGCGTCGTTGGAGGGCTCTGTCGGCCTGGGTCGGGGCGCTGCTCACCATCGCCATGGGCTACTCCACTCTCGTGTGCCATTGGCACCGCCCCTCCGACGTCCTGGCCGGGATCCTCGTGCCCGTGGCCTGGGGCTCGCTCGCGGTGGCGAGCGGCGCCTGGCGCGCTCCCCGATCCCTGCGCTCGGAGAGCGGGGAGGGGGAGGAGGACTCCGGTGAAGTGCTCGGGCTGACGAGTGCCGGGACGATCCCGGCGACCGCCGCCGGCCCGCGCCTGTGGAACCAACTCGTCGGCAACGTCCTGCTGGCCTCGGCCGGCGTCGTGTGCACGCTGGGGGCTCTCGGCCTGGGCTCCTGGGTGTGGTGGCACCTGGACGGCTCGCGCTCGCGCTGGCAGTTCTTCGGCGCCTACGCCACCGGGTCGGTGGCCGTCGTCGGCGTCACCTGCCTGGCGCTGTCCGCACTCGTGTCGCTGACCGACTGGGGCCGTACCCGGAACAAACACGAGCTCCGCGGCCGCGACTGACGCCGCCGGGCGGCCTCACTCCTCGACGACGGCGGCCGGGAGCCTGACGGTGAAGGTGGTCCCGTGATCCTCGGGCGCGGTGGAGGAGTCGACGTCGATGCTGCCGCCGTGGGACTGGACGATCGCCTGTGCGATCGACATGCCCAGTCCCGTCGATCCCGTGCGCCGTTCGCGCGAGGAGTCCCCGCGGGCGAATCGTTCGAAGAGCCGGTCGCGCACATCCGGCGCGATTCCCGGGCCGTCGTCGTGGATGCGCACCATGAGGGCATCCCCTTCGCGCGTGAGCGTTGTGGTGACGTGGCTGCCGGCGGGGGTGTGGACCCTGGCGTTGGCCAGGAGGTTGACGATGACCTGACGCAGTCGCGCCTCGTCGCCGATGACCAACGGCGGCTCGGGCAGGAAGTCCTCGGCCTCCT
The DNA here is from genome assembly GCF_006546835.1 of Actinomyces johnsonii. Lineage (GTDB taxonomy): Bacteria > Actinomycetota > Actinomycetes > Actinomycetales > Actinomycetaceae > Actinomyces > Actinomyces johnsonii. The sequence goes on from NZ_VICB01000003.1 coordinate 118,771, forward strand.
GCGGCGTGGCGCCGGCCGGGGGCTCAAGGACGGCCAGATCCAGCTGCCAGTCGTGCTCCGGGCCCGCCGCGCGGGCATCGGCCACGGTGTCCACCAGCAGACCGACCAGGTCCACCTCCTCGCGGCGCAGCTCGCGCCCGGCGTCCAGACGGGCCAGCAGCAGCAGGTCCTCCACGAGCACCGTCATCCGCACCGACTCGGAGTGCACGCGCTCCAGGGCGTAGGTGGCCTCCTCCGGCAGGTCAGCGTCGGCACCCTCACGGCGGATGAGCTCGGTGTAGCCGCGGATCGAGGCCAGCGGCGTGCGCAGCTCGTGGGAGGCATCGGCCACGAACTGGCGCACCTGGGTCTCGGAGCGCTGCCGCGCGGCCAGGGCGGACTCCACGTGCCCGAGCAGCGTGTTGAGAGCGCCGCCGACCTGCCCGACCTCGGCCGAGGAGGCCAGATCCGCCTTCTCCACACGGTCCTCGATACTCACCTCGCCGCGCTCCAGCGGCTGGGAGGCCACGCGGTGCGCCGTGCGGGCCACCCGCTCCAGCGGGGCGAGCGAGGAACGCACCATGGCCCGTCCAGCCAGGGCCACCACGAGGGCCCCCACCAGCGCCACCGCCAGTTCGATGAGCAGCTGGGAGCGGATGAGCGCCTCGTCCCCCTCCAGAGAGAGGCCGGTGATGACGGTGTTCCCCGAGATCTCGTCCCGGGTGGCCAGGACTCGGTAGCTGCCCAGGTGGTGCAGGTCGACGGTGACGGGATGGTCGCTGGTGGCCTCGGACATTAGAAGCCGGCAGTCCTCCTTGGAGATAGAGGCGTAGTGGCCGTTCTTGTCGATGTAGGCGGCCGCCTCGCTATCGGAGCCCGATGCCGCCGGGGCGATGAGGGTCAGGGTGCCGGTGGATTGCCCTGCGGCGTCGAGCCCTGGGGGAACCCCCTGCTTGTCATGGTCGCCGCTTCCCCCTGCGTCGTCGGCCCCATCGGGTTTCGGATCCCCGCTGTCCTGGCTGTCCTGGTTGCCCTGTCCCTCCTGGGAGCTCTGACCCCGTGTCTTCTTGGCCTCGGTCAGATCATGGCGTTTGTCGGCGGCGCGCTGGGCGGCCGCCGACAGCTGGCTGTCGGTGCGGGCCATGAGGGTGTGGCGCAGGCTCACCGTGGAGAATGTGCTCACGACCGCCGCCATGACCAGGACGAGGCCGAGCACCCCGACCACCAGGCGGGTGCGCAGGCTGCGGGGGCGTCTGAGGGGGGAACCGGACCACCACGAGCGGCGACCGGCTCGCCGATCGGTCCGCTCGCCTGCCGATCCTGAATGCGTGGACGGCTGTGTGGACATCGCTGGGCCGTCAGGCGCGGTCGTCGGCGCCGGCGGCCGGCTTGAGGACGTAGCCGACGCCGCGCATCGTGTGGATCATGGGCTCGCGGCCCTTGTCGATCTTGCGGCGCAGGTAGGAGATGTAGAGCTCGACGATGTTGGCCTGCCCGCCGAAGTCGTAGTTCCACACCCGGTCCAGGATCTGCGGCTTGGACAGGACCCGGCGGGGGTTGCGCATGAGGTAGCGCAGCAGCTCGAACTCGGTGGCGGTCAGCTGGATCTCGTCCTGGCCGCGCCAGACCTCGTGGGAGTCCTCGTCCATGCGCAGGTCGCCGACCTCCAGCAGGGAGGCTGGCTTCTCCTCGCTGGCCCCCGAACGGCGCAGCAGGGCGCGCAGGCGGGCCACGACCTCCTCCAGGGAGAAGGGCTTGGTGACGTAGTCGTCGCCGCCGGCGGTCAGACCGGCCACCCGGTCCTCGACGGCGTCCTTGGCCGTCAGGAACAGGACCGGCACGTTCGGGCTGTGGCCGCGCACCCGGCGCATGACCTCCAGACCGTCGAAGTCGGGCAGCATGATGTCCAGAACGATGACGTCGGGGTCGATCTCCTGAGCCGATCGCACCGCGGCGATCCCGGTCCCGGCGGTCGTGACCTCCCAGCCCTCGTAGCGCAGGGCGGAGGCGAGCAGGTCGGCGAGCATCTGCTCGTCGTCGACGACCAGGACGCGTAGGGGGGAGCCGTCAGCACGGGTGAGGTTTTCGGTGGGGGCGTTAGTCACGTCGCCTATTCAACAGGAAGGCGCTGTGCTCGACCACAGCGCAACCTGTGTCTCGACTGTGTTACCGATCTGAGACCCAACGGTTGCCCGGAGGGACGAACGCTGTGACATGCTTATGCGGTCGTGCGTCTCGGTTGTTGATCCCCACATCCGTATGCACCAGAACGTTACTTTGTAGCGTAGTCGCATAAAGAGCGGCTCAGTGGTATCTCAGCCGTCTCCCTCATCCAGCGTGTCGCGGCCGATTTATCGGTGGCGGACGATTTCCCCTATCACAGCAGGAGAGTCATGGAATACGTCGATGGCAACGAGCGCCGCTTCGGTGCCGAGGACCTGTTCTTCTCGACGACGGATACCAAAGGTGTCATTCGCAGGACGAATCGGGTGTTCGATTCGCTGTCCCGTTACAGCGCTGAGGAGCTCATCGGCTCTCCGCACAACATCATTCGCCACGATGACATGCCCGCCGGTGCCTTCAAACTTATGTGGGATGAGCTGGAGCAGGGGCGCTCCTCCTGCGTCTATGTGCTCAACCGGGCCAAGGACGGCTTGGACTACTGGGTCTTCGCGACGATCGCTCCGCTGGCGGACGGCTACCTCTCCGTGCGCGTGCGCCCGACCAACCACGCCATGTTCACACCCGTCAAGGAGATCTACTCCCGGGTGCGGGCGGCCGAGCGCGCCTACGCCGAGGAGGGGCACGGGCGTCGGGAGGTCGCCGAGCACGGGGCGTCACTGTTGGCCGAGGAACTGGCTGGCCTCCAGTACCGCGACCTGCACAACTTCGCCCGTGCCGCGCTCCCGCGCGAGCTGGCCCTGCTGGTGGTCGAGGGGGTGAGGGTGCCTCCGCGCGCGGAATCGGACAACCCCATGTCCGCCGTCCTTCAGGCCGTCGCCGCGATCGAGCGGGACACCGATGAGCTCATCTATCAGCTGGGCGAGTATCAGGAACTCATCAACGGGCTGGGAGCTTGGGCCGGCGGGGTGCGCTCGGTCATCGACCGGGCCAATCGTGTGGGCTCCCTCATGGGGGAGGTGACCAGCCCCGACGACGAGTCCTCCGTTCCCACCGTCTCCGAGCGCGTCAAGGAGCGCGGTGCCCAGGCTGTCGAGGTGCTTCGCCAGCTCAACTCCTCCCTGGTGTCCCTTTACGAGGCGGCCTCGGAGGTGCGTTTCCGCAGTTCCATGATGCGCCTGCACACCCTGATGGCGGGCATCTTCGCTGCAGCCGTTCTGGATGGGGAGGAGGGTGAGTCCACCGACGCCATCGGCGACCTCGCTGAGGCGATGCTCTCCGACCTGGAGTCCCTCGTGCCCTCCTGCCAGGAGGCCGCGAACCTGGCCGAGCGCTTGGAGGGCGACCTGCGCAGCGTGGTCAGTAACCTCGATCGTGTCAAACGGCCCTTCCAACGCTGGATCCGCGCCCTGCAGGATGAGGGGGTTCGGGCTCTGGTCGATGGCGTCGACGCCGAGGCGGCCCTGCGCGAGGCTGTTGCCGTGGGAGAGCAGGGCTTCCCGGAGACGGGCTCCCTGGCCGAGCTGGCCGCCAAGGCCCGGGGCGTTGTGGTGACTTTGGACGAGCCTGTTATCCGCGAACGGGTGACAACGGTTCGCGAGACGTTGAGTCGCCTGGGGGAGTAGTTAGTGGGAATCTACAAGATAAGCCCCAACTTACTGGTGACAATGTCATAAACAGTCTTCCGCGGGCCCGTGCGTGTCATTAGGGTTTTTCTGGCACTGTGCGAGGGGCTAAGGAAATGGTCCTCGACGAGGTGCTCCCGCGAACCATCTACCATGAAGGAGAGCACCCATGGAATCGCAGGTTGGGTACGAGCGTTTGTTCGATCCGCAGGACATCTTCTTTTCCACCACGGATCTGAAAGGTGTTATCCAGAACACCAATAGAACGTTCGATACGCTGTCGCGCTATTCGCGTGAGCGGCTCATTGGGGCTCCCCACAGCATCATTCGGCACCTGGATATGCCGGCCGGTCTCTTCCGCCTGATCTGGGACGATCTGCAGTCCCAGCGTCCCGCCTGCGGCTATATCACCAACCGTGCGGTGGATGGTCTGGACTATCGGGTCTTCGCCACGATCGTGCCGCTGCGCCAGGGCTACTTGTCGGTGCGGATCAAGCCGATGGACGCAGTGACCCGGGGCAAGGTCGAGGAGGCCTATCGGCGTGTGCGCGCCAAGGAGCGCGACCTTCAGGCCCGGGGCGCCTCGCGCCACCAGCTCGGGGAGTTTGGCGGTCGCGAGTTGGCCGCGGAGCTGACGACTCTGGGATTCTCCTCCCTGCACGATATGACGTTGGCAACCCTGCCGCGCGAGGTGGCCTCCCTGGTCGATTCCGGGGTGCGCGTCCCGGCGGCCGCCCCCGAGAGTCTGGGTGCGGTGGCCCGCATCCTTAACACGGTGGCCGCCATGGAGAAGGACACCAACGCCCTGGTCTTCGAGCTCGACGAGTACCTGCGCCTCATCACTACCATGGAGGCCACCCACGGCTCCGCCCGGGCCGTGGAGACGCGGGTGGGGCGTATCGGCCAGCTGGTTTCCCATGACACCGGCAACGGCACTCAGACCAAGGCGCAGATGCTCGCCGAGCGCATCTCTGAGCTCACCGGTGCCGCCGGTGCTGAGCTGACCGGTCTGCCCTCGCGTCTGCGGATTCTGCACCAGTCGGTCACCGAACTGCGCTTCTCCGTTGCCCTCATGCGTCTGCTCACCCTCATGGTGGGACGCTTCGCCCAGTCCATCCTCGATGGCAGTGAGGTGGACGCCGTGCACTCCCTGACCGACCTGTGCGAGGCGCTCGAGTCCGGCTTCCGCGGACTGGGCCCCGTGCTGCGGGCCGTAAGCACCCAGGTCGCCCAGCTCAACGACGCCCTCCACACGGTGACCTCCAGCCTGGACCGTGCGGCCCGGCGCCTGGGCCAGTGGGTGGACCTGCGCGGCGGGGGTGCCGGATCGTCGGGCTCGCCGATCGTCGACGAGGTCGCCCAATTGACCTCACGGGGCTTCCCGGAGGTCCGCTCACTGGCCGAGCTGGCCGCCGAGTGCCGCGGCCTGCATCTGCCCTACGACGAGAACACCGTGGCCCAGCGCCTGGCCGCCGTGCGCAGCGCCCTGACCGAGCTCGTCTGAAGGTCCCCGCGCCCCGAGCAGCCGCCGGGTGGTCGCCGCCCGTGCCCGGAGACGATCTCTGAGACGAAAGTCGTTTTCCGTACACTGCCCGGTGGGAAAAGGTGGGTGGTGCGTTACAGTCGGCTGAGGGCCGGCGTGAGCCGTCTCCCTGCCCGCACACCCTCGTCGGGAGCCGAGAGCGCCCGGATCGTCCGGTCCGGCCGACGTCGGAACCACCCGCACACCCGCCAGGCGCGGCCAGCCGCGCACCGTCCGTGAGGAAGGCTTTACGTGTCCACCAAGCTCGTCATCGTGGAGTCCCCCAACAAGGTGCGCTCCATCGCCGGCTACCTCGGTCCGGAGTTCGACGTCGAGGCCTCCGTGGGGCACATCCGCGACCTGCCGCAGCCCTCCGAACTGCCCGCCACCATGAAGAAGGGGCCCTACGGGAAGTTCGCGGTCGACATCGAGGACGACTTCACCCCCTACTACGTCGTCAACCCTGACAAGAAGAAGACGGTCGCCCAGCTCAAGAAGGCCCTCAAGGGCGCCGACGAGCTCTACCTGGCCACCGACGACGACCGCGAGGGCGAGGCCATCGCCTGGCACCTCCAGCAGGTCCTCAAGCCCAAGGTGCCCGTGCGCCGCATGGTCTTCACCGAGATCACCCGAGAGGCCGTCACCCGGGCCCTGGACAACACGCGTGACCTGGACATCCACCTCGTCGACGCCCAGGAGACCCGCCGCATCCTGGACCGCCTCGTGGGCTACGAGGTCAGCCCGGTGCTGTGGCGCAAGGTCCGCGCGGGCCTGTCCGCCGGGCGCGTCCAGTCGGTGGCCACCCGTCTCGTCGTCGAGCGCGAGCGCGAGCGCATGGCCTTCCGCCCGGCCTCCTACTGGGGGGTGGAGGCCACCTTCTCCACCGTCCTGTCCCCGGTGGACCTCACCGCCCGCCAGGACGCCTCCTTCACCGCCCGGCTGGTCACCCTTGATGGGCGGCGCGTGGCCACCGGCCGCGATTTCAACGACGCCGGCGAGCTGCGCCCGGCCGCTGTCAAGGCCTCTGCCGTCCACCTCCACCAGGTGGGGGCCGCCGCCGTCGCCGAGGCCGTCGGTCGGGGCGAGCCTCGGGTGGCCGGCGTCGAGGACAAGCCCTACCGGCGCCGCCCGGCCGCGCCCTTCACCACCTCCACCCTCCAGCAGGAGGCCTCCCGCAAGCTGCGCATGAACCCGCGCGAGACCATGCGCGTGGCGCAGGGCCTCTACGAGAACGGCTTCATCACCTACATGCGCACCGACTCCACGGTCCTGTCCGGCCAGGCCGTGGCCGCGGCCCGCTCCCAGGTAGCCGAGCTCTACGGGACCGAATACGTCCCCGAGCGCCCCCGCGTCTACGCCTCGAAGGCCAAGGGCGCCCAGGAGGCCCACGAGGCGATCCGTCCCGCCGGCGATCACTTCCGCACCCCGGCCCAGGTCTCCGGCGAGCTGACCGGGGCGCAGTTCCGCCTCTACGAGCTCATCTGGAAGCGGACCGTGGCCTCCCAGATGGCCGACGCCGTCGGCTCGACCGCCACCGTGACCGTCGAGGTGCCCCTGACCCCTGCGGCCGGCGAGTCGCGCGATTCCGGCCCCACCTTCTCCACTGCGGGCCTGACGGCATCGGGGACCGTCATCACTTTCCGCGGCTTCCTGGCCGCCTACGAGGAAGGCCGCGACGCCGAGCGCTACCAGGACGACTCCGGTGCGGGTGCGAAGGATGCCAAGGACGTGCGCCTGCCCGCGATGATCACCGGTCAGGAGCTGGCCGCCCTGACTGCCGAGGCCTCGGGCCACGAGACGACGCCTCCACCGCGCTACACCGAGGCCTCCCTGGTCAAGGCCCTCGAGGAACGCGAGATCGGCCGCCCCTCGACCTATGCGGCCACCATGTCCACGATCTCCGACCGCGGCTATGTCGACCACCGTGGCCAGGCCCTGGTGCCGACCTGGCTCGCCTTCGCCGTCACTCGTCTGTTGGAGGAGAACTTCACCGAGCTCGTCGACTACGACTTCACCGCCTCCATGGAACGTGATCTGGATCGGATCGCCGCCGGCGAGGAGGATCGCGTGGCCTGGCTGCGGCGCTTCTACAACGGGCAGGGCGCCTCCGACGCCGTCGCCCAGGAAATCGCCCAGGCAGCGTCCAGTGGCGAGCTCGATGCGGCCGCTGCCTCCGCCGCCGAGCTGCGCGCCCAGGGGCTCAAGGGGCTGGTGGACAACCTCGGCGAGATCGACGCCCGCGCCGTCAACTCCATCGAGATCGGCGAGGGCATCACCCTGCGGGTAGGGCGTTACGGCCCCTACCTGGAGGATGGCGAGGGCAAGCGCGCCAACGTCCCGGCCGATGTCGCCCCCGATGAGCTGACTGTGGACAAGGCCCGCGAGCTCTTCGCGCGCGCCGCCGACGACGGCCGTGAGCTGGGCGTCGACCCGGTCAGCGGTCACGTCATCATCGCCAAGGACGGCCGCTACGGCCCCTACGTCACCGAGGTCCTGCCCGAGCCCGAGGAAACGACTGAGGCCGTCCAGGCCGCCGCGGCCGGCATGGACGGGGAAACGGTCAAGGTGACCGCGAAGCCTGCCAAGACTAAGAAGACGACGAAGAAGACCGCCGGGCCCAAGCCCCGTACGGCCAGCCTCCTGCGCTCCATGGACCTGTCCACCGTGACCCTGGAACAGGCACTGGACCTGCTGAGCCTGCCGCGCGTCGTTGGGCAGGACCCGGAGTCGGGCGCGGACATCACCGCCCAGAACGGCCGCTACGGCCCCTACCTCAAGAAGGACACGGACTCGCGCTCTTTGGAGACCGAGGAGCAGATCTTCACTGTCACCTTGGAGCAGGCCCTGGAGCTCTTCGCCCAGCCCAAACGGCGCCGGGGGCAGTCCGCCGCCCGAGGGCCGCTGCGAGAGCTCGGCGAGGATCCGGCCACCGGCAAGCCGGTGGTCATCAAGGACGGCCGCTTCGGCCCCTACTTCACCGACGGCGAGATCAATGTGACCCTGCGCCGCGGCGACGACCCGGCCACCGTCACGCCCGAGCGAGCCTTCGAGCTGCTCGCGGAGAAGCGCGCCAAGGGACCCACCAAGAAGCGCACCACCCGTAAGACCGCAGCCAAGAAGACCACGACCAAGAAGACCACGACCAAGAAGACCACGACCAAGAAGACGGCGGCGAAGAAGACCGCCACCAAGAAGACGGCGGCGAAGACCGCGACCAAGACTACGACGCGCAAGACGGCCGCCTCGAAGGAGTCGTAGCCGGACGGCGGCCGCGCCTTCGGACGGACGGTCCATCCCTTCCCCGCCGGCTCGGCGGGGAAGGGGAGAGATCCTCGGCGCGAGTACGGGCGGCCGTGCGGCGGTGTTTTTGTTCCGTGAGCATCATCGCGGCACCGGTCGCAGTTCTGCGACAGATCGGCGACGGGGAGGGGACAACTGGCCGGTATTGTATTTCGCGTAAAACTCCCCATGTGATTCCTGAGAGGAACCCGTTATGCGTCTGCCCAAGATCGTTCTTGCCGGTACCGCCGCCCTGGCCCTGTCCCTGAGCCTGGGGGCCTGTTCGCTGTCCATCAACGGCTCCGGCTCGGGCGACTCCGCCTCGTCGGCCGCGACCCAGGCCGGGCAGAACGAGCAGAGTGAAACCAAGGGCGCCGACTCCCAGGGCTCGGCGAAGACGGACTCCCAGTCCTCTTCGAGCGGGTCTGCGAACTCCTCGGCCGGCTCCGACGGCAAGGACAATGACAAGGACGATGACAAGGACGGCGACGACGCCCCCATCACGGACGCCACCTGGAAGGACATTCAGAGCAAGGGGCAGCGTACGGAGGTCTCCGGCTCCTACGCCGTCCAGGGATCCGGAACGACGCTCAACCTGGTCGGCGACCTCGACACGCTCACGGTCCAGGGCTCCGACGTCAAGATCGCCGCTGAGGATGTCGACACCCTCACCGTCCAGGGCTCCAACGTCACCGTCTACGCCCGCGACATCGACCACCTCAACATCATGGGCTCGGACGTCACCGTCCACTGGCTGGGCGACGACCCGACGATCCAGGACACCGGCGCCAACAACACCACCGGGAAGCTCTCCCAGTGAGCCTGCCGTGACCCAGCCCGCTGCTCCGGCCCCGTCCGCCACCGTCCTGCTCGTCGACGACGAGGCCCCCATCCGCCGTTCGCTGGGCCCCTACCTGGAGCGCAGCGGGCACCGGGTCCTGCTCGCCTCGGACGGGATGGAGGCGTTGGACCTCCTGGCCTCCTACCAGGTGGACATCATCGTCACCGACGTCCTCATGCCCAGGATGGATGGTCGTGAGCTGGTGCGGCGGGTGAGGGCCGGCGGGGCCTGGACCCCCATCATCCTGCTCACCCAGGTCAACGCCTCCTACGAGCGGGTCTCGGCCCTCGATGACGGTGCCGACGACTACCTGTCCAAGCCCTTCGATCCCGCTGAGCTGGCCTCCCGGATCCGTGCCGTTCTGCGCCGTACCCGGGGGATGGCCCAGCCGCTGACCTCGGCCCCGAGACTGGTGGCGGGCGACCTGGTCCTGGAACGGACCTCGCGGCGGGTCACCCTGGCCGGGCGCGAGGTGGCTCTCACCCCGAAGGCCACCGTGCTCCTGGACTACCTCATGAGCCACCCAGGTGAGCTCCATACGCGTGATGACCTGCTGGCTTCCTTGTGGGGCATCGACTTCGCCACCTCCACGCGCGCCGTCGACCACCGCATCCGCGAGATTCGCCAGGCTCTGGGCGATGCCGCCGCCAACCCCGTCTACATCGAGACGGTCCCCTCCGTCGGCTACCGCTTCCGGGCCGGGGTCCGGGCATGAGCCAGGCGCCATCAGGGCCGCCGGCGCCCGGCATGCCGCCGTCGGTTCCGCCTCAGGCTCCCCCTCAGGACGGCCGCACCAAGTACCTACCGCCGACAGTGGACCTCGGTGGACCCCGGACCGTTGAGATCGGCCGGCCCCTGGTGGACGCGCCGCATCCCCCTGCCCAGCGGCCGCCGGTTTCTCCGCCGACGGCCCAACCGACGGCCGTCCAGCCACCGGCCGCTCCGCCTACGATCACCCAGTCAACGATAGGGCGCTTGACGATGGGGGCCGGCCGAGTCGTGGAGCCGCCCTCCGGTCCCACCCCCGAGGCGGCCCCGGTCGATCCGGCCTCCGGGACGGAGAGCTCCTCCGGCAGGGCGTGGATCGGGTGGGCGCTCGCGATCCTCGTCATCATCGGCGCGGCGGCACTCGCCTACGCCGTCTACGGTCTGGCTCCCCTGTTCATCATGACGACCGTGCCGCTCGTCGTAGCGGAGGCCGGCGCCGTGCTGGTACTGCTGGCGCTGCTCATCGCCGTGGGACGACGCCGAGAGAAGCGGGCGGTCGAGAGGGCCCGCCGCGAGGCCCAGCGGGAGGCCTGGGCTCGTCACCAGCAGTTCCTGCGCCGGTTGGACCACGAGCTGAAGAACCCGCTGACGGCGGTGCGCGCCGCCGTCGCCGACCTGCCGCAGGCCCACCCCCGGGAGTGGCAGACCCGAGTTGATGTCGTCGACGCTCAGGCCCGCAGGATGGGCCGCCTGGTGACGGATCTGCGCAAGCTGGCCGACTTGGAGACGGCCGCATTGTCATTGGAGGACGTCGATATCGCCGAGACGGTCCAAGACGCCGCCCAAGCGGTCAGCGAGGAGGGCGCCGCCCGTGAGGGGGCGCCCCGGATTCGCCTGGATCTGCCTCAGGTGCCGTGGCCGCTGTCGCATGTGTGCGGCGACGGCGACCTGCTGTACTCGGCCATCTACAACGTCATCTCGAACGCCTCGAAGTACACCGGCCCGGGCGGGACTGTGGAGGTGCGCGGCCGGGAGGAGTCCGGCACCATCACTATCGAGGTGGCCGACACCGGGATCGGGGTGCCGCAGGCCGACCTGCCGGCGGTGTGGAGCGAGCTGGCGCGCGCCGGCAATGCTCGGGGACTGCCGGGCTCGGGACTCGGATTGGCGCTCGTGGCGACGATCGTGCGCCGCCACGGCGGCAGTGTGCGCATGGCCTCCCGCGAGGGCGTGGGGACCCGGGTGTGGCTGAGCCTGCCCGTGGCCGGACCGAAGAGTGCGGCTTGAGAGCCTCCGCCCGCTCGGCGGCTGCGGAAGAGGATGCGCAAGGCCCGGCCGACTGGGCGAGGCCCTGTCGCAGGACTGCGACAGGGCGGGGACCGGGCGGCGACAACGCGCCGGTAACGTTCTGTTCATGACCAAAGCACTCATCTCCCTGCCCTCCCTCGCCCTCGTCACCGCTCTCGCGCTGAGCGGTTGCTCCCTGACCATCGGAGGGGACTCCTCGTCGCAGCCCCAGAGCCAGGAGGCTCAGACGAGCTCGGACTCCGGCAGCGCCGCGGGAAGCGCCAAGGGCACTTCCTCCGCCCGGGCGACGGGAACGGCCGCAGCCACGGGCAAAGCGGTGGCCGGTTACGAGCCCGGCCAGATCCCCCCGATCCCTATGTTCGAGCTGCCCGATCTCAGCCTGCTCACCCAGTCCACCGGCGCCTTCACCCCGGACCTCACCCGCACCATCACCTCCCAGCCCGGCGTCACCGTCAGGCCCGCCCGCTGCGACGCGAGCGGCTCGCTCGTCTCCGGCTCCACGGTCCTCGGTGGCGACGGTTCCATGAGTACGAGCTCAGGAGCGACCTCGGTTACCAACAATGGTGATGGGTCGGGAACTTACAGCGATGGCAAAGTCTCCATCGTCAATAATGGTGACGGGTCGGGAACCTATAGCGATGGCAAAGTCTCCATCGTCGTCAACGGTGACGGGTCGGGAACCTACAGTGATGACCACCTCTCCGTCGTCGTCAACGGTGACGGGTCGGGAACCTACACCGACTCCGCCACGGGGGAGTCCATTGTCATCAATGGCGATGGCTCGGGAACCTACAGCCACGGCAAGATCTCCATCGTCAACAATGGTGACGGGTCGGGAACCTACAGCGATGACAAGGTCTCCATCGTCAACGACGGCACGGGCAGCGCCACCGTCGACGGCGCCACGGTCTCGGCCAAGCCTGTCCCCAAGGCCGGCAAGGTCGGCACCTTCCCCTCCATCGACGCCGCCAAGCCGGTGCAGTCCTGCGGGACGGTCATCACCCTGGAGGACAGCGTCCTGTTCGACTTCGGCTCATCCGGCCTGCGCTCCGAGGCCTCGACCACCTTGAGCAACCTGGCCACCGTGCTCAAGGATTCCAAGGCTCCCAAGGTCCAGGTTCAGGGGCACACCGACTCCATCTCCGACGACGCCTCCAACCAGACCCTCTCCGAGCAACGGGCCAAAGCGGTGACCGACGCACTCACTTCCAACGGTGTCACCGCCACGATCGAGTCCGTCGGGTACGGGGAGACCCGGCCCGTGGCCCCCAACGAGAACTCCGACGGCTCCGACAACCCGGCAGGGCGCCGCCTCAACCGTCGCGTCGAGATCTTCGTGCCGACCTTCTGAGCCCTCTGACAATCCGGCCGTGCCGAGCCACTGCCCACCAGCCCCCACCACTCAACACCGGAGAGAACCATGTCCCCGACCACTCGTCCCCTCAACCCCCGCCGTACAGCCGCCGTCATCCTCATGACCCTGTCACTGGCCGGTGTCAGCGCCTGCTCCGTCTCCATCGGCGGCGCCGACCAGGGTGCCGCCACCACGGCCGCTCAGGAGCCCTCCTCACCCGAGAAGCCCGCGGCAACGTCCCAGCCCCCGACAGCGACGGAGGGCTCCCAAGCCCCCCAAACGCAGGCGCCCGCCCCGAGTACCCAGGAGCAGTCCACGCCGGCTGCCTCGGCCGGCGCCAGCGTCCCCGGAACCGGCGCCCAGCCCGCGACCGGTGATCGCCCCGGCGCCCAGGCGACCATCACCGACAGTGAGTGGCTGAGCGACCTCGAGAGCGTGGACCGGACCATCTCGGCAACACCGACCATGCTCTTGGACAAGGGGAATGACGATGTCCGCATCGAGGGGGACGTGGAGAGTCTCAGTGTCTCCGCGAGCAACGCGAGGGTCTTCGTCGACTACGTCGGCCTGCTGACTATTTCCGGCGGCAATGTCACCGTCTACGTCAAGGACGTTGACCGCGTCGTCATCAAGGGAACCAACGTGGAGGTGGTCTGGGCCGGCAACACTCCGAAAGTGGAGGACTTCGGCCACAACACTGAGACCCGCCAGCAGGGCGCTAAGAGCAGCTGACCGAGACCGCTCGGGAGATCTGACTGAGACTGACTACGCCCGCTTCATCCGGTGGCCCGCCTGGCTCTTGAGCCCGGCGGGCCGCACGGCCGCTACGCTGGTCGGGTGACTCAGCCGCCCCCCGCCACGGCCCACCCCGGTCTATTCATCTCCTTCGAAGGAGGCGACGGCGTCGGCAAGACGACGCAGATCCGCATCCTCGCCGACCTCCTGGCCGCTGCCGGCGTCGACCACATCCTCACCCGTGAGCCGGGCGGCACGGACCTCGGCCTCGAGATCCGGCGCCTCCTCCTTCACGGCGGGCACGTCGCCCCGCGCGCCGAGGCGCTCCTGTACGCCGCCGACCGCGCCCACCACATCGCCACCCGGGTGAGGCCCGCTCTCGAGCGCGGAGCCGTCGTCCTGGCCGACCGTTACCTCGACTCCTCGGTCGCCTACCAGGGGGCGGCCCGCGCACTGGGCCCCGACGAGGTCCGCAACCTGTCCCTATGGGCCACCGAGAGCCTCCTGCCGGACCTGACCATTCTGCTCGACGGCGACCCCGACCTGGCCGAGCGGCGCGCCAACGGCCGCGGCACCAAGGACCGCCTCGAGCAGGAGGGAGACGCCTTCCGCACCGCCCTGCGCCAGCAGTTCCTCACCCTGGCCGCAGCCGAGCCGGAGCGCTTCGTCGTCATCGACGCCGACCGTCCCGTCGACCAGGTGGCCGACGACGTCATCGAGGCCGCCGCCACGGCCGTGCGCCGCCACGGCGTGAGGCACGAGCGCGGCGGCGCCCACCAGGGGGTCCTCGTCGGCCTGGAGGCCTTCGTCGAGGCCGCCGCCCGCCGCGGCGCCGGGCAGCCGGCGAACCGACCGGAGGCGCGGTCATGAGCGTGTGGGATGACATCGTCGGCCAGGAGAACGCGGTGGCCGCCTTCAACGCCGCGGCCCTGGCGGCCCGGGAGATGGCCGGGCAGCGTGAGGCGAGTATCCCCGGAACTGCCTCCGCACCCCCGGACAACGCGGTGAGCGGGGGAGCGGACTGCCCGGCGGGGTTCGCGATGAGCCACGCCTGGCTCGTGACCGGCCCACCCGGATCGGGCCGCTCGAATGCTGCCCGCGCCTTCGCAGCCGCCCTGCAGTGCACCGGCCCCGTGCCCGGCTGCGGACAGTGCAAGCCCTGCCGCGACGTCATGGCCGGCTCCCACCCCGATGTCGTGCGCCTGACCACCGAGAAGCTCATCATCACGATGGACGAGGTCAAGACCCTCATCGGTGAGGCCCAGCGCCGACCCTGGACCGGTCGCTGGCGCGTCATCCTCGTCGAGGACGCCGATCGCATGGCCGAGCGCACTACCAACGTCCTGCTCAAATCCATCGAGGAGCCGCCGCCCCAGACCGTCTGGCTGCTGTGCACCCCCAGCGCCGACGACGTCCTGCCCACCATCCGCTCGCGCTGCCGCCCGGTGACGCTGCGGATTCCGCCGGCCGATGCCGTCGCCGAGCTTCTCGTGCGCCGCGATGGCGCGGACCCCGAGCTGGCCGCTCGAGCGGCTCGGGCCAGCCAGTCGCACATCGGGCTCGCTCGGCACCTGGCCACCGACGCCGACGCCTGGGAGCGGCGCCGACGTCTCCTGCTCGCCCCGGTCTCGCTGCGCAGCGTTGGCGACGCCGTCCTGGCCGCCGCCTCCCTGGTGGAGGCCGCCGAGTCCGAGGCCAAGGAGGCCACCGCCGAGCGCGACGCCCGCGAGAAGGCTGAGCTGACCCGCGCACTCGGTCTGGAGAGCGATGGGAAGATCCCCGCTGCCCTGCGCGCCCAGATCCGCCAGCTCGAGGAGGACCAGAAGCGCCGCGCCAAGCGCGCCCGCACCGACGTCCTGGACCGGGCCATGATCGACCTGCTGTCCTTTTACCGCGACGTGCTTACCACCCAGATGGGCAGCGGCGTCGAGCGCGTCAACCTCGACCTGGCCGAGGCCGTCGACCAGGCCGCCCGCACGACGAGCCCCGAGCAGTCCCTGGCCCGTATCAGTGCCATTGAGGAGTGCCGTGGCCGCCTGCGCTCCAACGCCGCCCCTCTGCTGGCCGTCGAGGCCCTCATGGTCCAGCTGCGGCCCCAGGCCGCGTCGACGCCAAGGCAGTCGCCATGAGATGTGAAAGGGGCGTTGTATGACGGCAACGCACTTCGGGGACGGCAATCCTGCCACCCCGCGGTTTCAGCCGATCGTCCGCCGGTCGAGCCCGCAGGAGCAGGTCATCGCCTGGGGGCTCATTGTCTTCGGCTTCCTGGGGCTGGTCATCGGGTTGGCGATCATGAGGTACGGGCTCTACCGGGAGGTGTTCATCTGCGCGATTGCGTCGGCACTCTGCTTCCTCATGGGGTACCTGACTCTGCGGCCGCGGACGGTCTTCGACCGCTCCGGCATCCACAGTCGGACGGCGCTGCGTTCCTACGACATCGCCTGGCCCGACTCCCGAAGCGACTTCGTCGTCGGCCGGTACGCCCACTCTATTCGCCGCCATGTCAGCAGCGGGGCTCCCAGTGTCTACGCGAAGGTGCGCAGCAACGGCGACGTGGTGGAACTGGGAGGGATGATCACCCGGGCGGCCACCGAGGCCAGGGCGCACCAGCTCATGGAAGTCGAGCTCGATCGGATATGGATCTGGGCCGCGTCCTGGGGCCTGGTAAGTCCTGACAACCCCGAGGGCAATAGGCTCGGCGAGGGAGAGGACAACGGCCCGTCTCATCCCTGAGGCGGATCGTGCACCTGTCGGTTGGTTCATATGATGCCGCCTATGGAAATGAGAATAAGACAGCGGAATCGTCGAAATGATGTCAATTCTGCGGTGATGAACAGGACCGGGCGAGCCGAAGGCGCTCGGGGTGCCGGGCGTCGTCGACTGGCTGCTGGGGTGCTGGCTGCTGTGTCCGGTGTGTGTTTGGGGGTGGGGGCCGGTGCGGTTCCTGCTGTCGCGGTGCCGGCGGCTCCGGCTGTGGCTGTGAAGGCTGCGGTTCCCAAGGGGTTGGAGTCTTTCTACGGTCAGACGGTGGAGTGGTACGACTGCGGTGCCACCGGTGGGATGGAGAAGTCTGCGGAGGCGACGGCCTTCAAGTGCGCCAAGGTGAAGGTGCCGTTGGATTACTCCCAGCCCGATGGTCAGACCATTGAGATTGCCATGAAGAAGCATGTGGCCACCGGTTCGATCCATCGGGGCAGCCTGTTCATCAACCCGGGCGGCCCGGGTGGGTCCGGGGTCCAGTACGTCGAGGCCGCTGCGGAGACGAGCTTCGCCGGTGTGCAGGGCTCCTACGACATCATCGGTTTCGACCCCCGCGGCGTCGGATCCTCGACCCTCATTACCTGCGCCGCTGCGAACGACGCGGCTGCGGCTCCGGCTGCCGGGGTTGGGGCGCCACAGGCCGACACTCCTCCGTCGCCGGTGGATGGCGGAGCGAATAACGATTACAAGGAGAAGTCTCCCGAGGTGGACGCAGCAGCATCGGGTACCAGCTTTGAAGATGCGGCCCCTCGCATTGCTGACGAGTATAAGCAGGCAGAGGCCCAGTGCGCCGCCAACACCAAACCGGCCGGGCTCCTCGATCACGTGGACACCGTATCGGCGGTCCGTGACCTCGATATTCTGCGGGCCCTGTCCGGCAATGAGAAGCTCGACTACGCCGGTTTCTCCTACGGCACCTACCTGGGCGCCCACTACGCCGAGCTCTTCCCGTCCAACACCGGCCGCATGGTCCTCGACGGCGCCATGGACCCCAGCCTCACGCTCTATGAGAGCAGCCGTGGACAAGCCATAGGCTTTGAGCATTCACTGCGAACCTACGTCGAGTGGTGCCAGGGCGCTGCAGACTGCCCGCTATCGGGCGGGACTGATGCCGGGGTTCAACAGATCTCCGACCTCTTCTCCTCCGCCGACCAGTCACCCCTGCCGACCTCCGACCCGAACCGCTCGGTGACCGGAACCGACATCAAAGGCGTCGTCATCCAGTACATGTACTTCTCGGAACAGGATTGGCCCGTCCTAAACCAGGCCCTCACCCAGGCCATCGTGCACCATGACGGCTCGATGATCCGGTCAATACTCGATCGGATCCAGTCAGCGGGCTCGAACAGCACTCTCACGCGTCTTGCCATCAACTGTCTGGACTACCGGGTCGAGGGCGATATGACCTCCTGGGCGGCACGAGACCAGGAGATGGAACAGGTGGCTCCACACTTCGGGCAGATGGCGGTCATCTCTGACCTGGCCTGCCAGTCGTGGGGCCACACCGGTACCCAGCCCCCCAAAGCACTCCATGCCAAGGGTGCTGCACCGATCCTCGTCATCGGGACGACTGGAGACCCCGCCACCCCCTACGAGTGGGCCAAGGCCCTTGCAGGCCAGCTGGAATCGGGCCAGCTCCTCACCTGGGAGGGCAACGGGCACACGGCCTACGCCAATGCCGGTCACGGACCCTGCATCACCAAGGCGGTCGACACCTACCTGCTCACCGGCACCATGCCCAAGAAGGACCTGACCTGCCGCGGCAAGGAATGAATCGATGAGGAGTCAGTAACTCTTCAGTGACTCTTTACTGACTCGTCGCCGATCGCCTGTTATGTGACACCACCGATCATCGTGGTTGGGGACATCCGAGCTCGGATGTCCCCAACCACGATGGCGCTCAAGGGCCGGTAACGGTCTGTGAGACGCCAACCTTCCGGAGGATACTACTTGTCGGTAAAATAACTCACATGAAAATACGGTCGAAGCGTCATGCGGGAAAAGGGAGAAGTACACCGGCGATCGTCTTGAGAGGATGTCGGCGAAGATCTGTCGCGACGTTGCGTCGTCGACTGGCTGCTGGGGTGCTGGCTGCTGTGTCCGGTGTGTGTTTGGGGGTGGGGGCCGGTGCGGTTCCTGCTGTCGCGGTGCCGGCGGCTCCGGCTGTGGTTGTGAAGGCTGCGGTTCCCAAGGGGTTGGAGTCTTTCTACGGTCAGACGGTGGAGTGGTACGACTGCGGTGCCACCGGTGGGATGGAGAAGTCTGCGGAGGCGACGGCCTTCAAGTGCGCCAAGGTGAAGGTGCCGTTGGATTACTCTCAGCCCGATGGTCAGACCATTGAGATCGCCATGAAGAAGCATGTGGCCACCGGTTCGATCCATCGGGGCAGCCTGTTCATCAACCCAGGTGGCCCGGGTGGGTCCGGGGTCCAGTACGTCGAGGCCGCTGCGGAGACGAGCTTCGCCGGTGTGCAGGGCTCCTACGACATCATCGGCTTCGACCCCCGCGGCGTCGGATCCTCCACCCCGATCACTTGCGCCACGGCCAATGGCGCAGATCCTGCTGGTGGCGCCGACCAGGCGCCGAGTGATGCCGCATTCGAGGAGCTGGCGCCCCAGATCACGACGAGCTTCAGCCAGATGGAGGCGGATTGCGCCGCCAACACCAAGCCGGCTGGGCTCCTGGACCACGTGGACACGATCTCGGTGGCCCGGGATCTCGACGTTCTGCGGGCCCTGTCCGGCAACGAGAAACTCGACTACCTAGGTATCTCCTACGGCACCTACCTGGGCGCCCACTACGCCGAGCTCTTCCCGTCCAACACCGGCCGCATGGTCCTCGATGGCGCCCTCGATCCCAGCATTTCCCTGTATGAACGGCAAGCAGGGGCGACCAAGGGGCTGGAACGCGCACTGCAAACCTATGTCGGCTGGTGTCAGGCGGGTCAGGGGTGCCCGCTGACCGGTGGTACCGAGGCCGGGTCGCAGCAGGTCAGGGATCTCATTGCTTCCGCCAATCAGTCGCCCCTGCCGTCCTCCGAGCCGAACCGCCCGGTGACTGGAACCGAGATCCGAGCCGCGGTCATGTACAGCCTGTACGGCGACGAACAGACCTGGGGCAGCCTCACCTCGTCCTTGGATGAGGCCATCAACCGGCACAGCGGTTCACTCTTCCGACAGATAACGGAGCAGACCGTGGCCGACGTCGTCAACACCGCCGCCGTCCGCCAGGCCATCACCTGTCTGGACTACCCGGTCGACGGCGACATGGCCATTTGGTCGGCGCGGCATCAGGAGATCAAACATGATGCCCCCACTTTCGGTGGGATGACGGCGATTGTTGATCTTGGCTGCCAGGCATGGGGGCACAACGGGACCCGTGAACCCGCGCCCATCCACGCCAAGGGGGCGGCACCCATCCTGGTGGTGGGCTCCACCGGCGACCCGGCGACGCCATATGAATGGGCCAGATCCCTGGCCGATCAGCTCGATACCGGTCGACTGCTCACCCGGGAGGGCAACGGGCATGTTGCTTACGGTCGCGCGGCCGCGTGCACACAACTAGTGGATACCTACCTGCTCACCGGCGAGCTTCCATCGCCGGGACGGGTCTGTCGGGATGAGACGTAGCCGATCCGCGGGCCGGTACGACCGGGGGCTTCTTCGGCGGCAGTAACAAACTGCGCCCACGCGGTGTTGTCATTTTGTAATATACGATTATGAAAATATATGTGAAACACCGTCGTGCCCAGAACCGCATCATGCCCGGGCGTCGTCGACTGGCTGCTGGGGTGCTGGCTGCTGTGTCCGGTGTGTGTTTGGGGGTGGGGGCCGGTGCGGTTCCTGCTGTCGCAGTGCCGGCGGCTCCGGCTGTGGCTGTGAAGGCTGCGGTTCCCAAGGGGTTGGAGTCTTTCTACGGTCAGACGGTGGAGTGGTACGACTGCGGTGCCACCGGTGGGATGGAGAAGTCTGCGGAGGCGACGGCTTTCAAGTGCGCCAAGGTGAAGGTGCCGTTGGATTACTCTCAGCCCGATGGTCAGACCATTGAGATCGCCATGAAGAAGCACGTGGCTACCGGTTCGATCCATCGGGGCAGCCTGTTCATCAACCCAGGCGGCCCGGGCGAATCCGGGGTGGGGCTGGCGGAGAACAGCGAGAGGCAGTTCTCCCCGGCTCTCAACCAGGCCTACGACATCATCGGCTTCGACCCCCGCGGCGTCGGATCCTCCACCCCGATCACCTGCGACGTCGTCGGCGGAGCACTGCCCGGCGAAGCCGCTCAGGGGGCGATGGGAGTCGACGATCCGCTCCCCGGCTCCATCGCAGCCGACGCCGCCGGTGCCGATCCCACCCCCTTCCATGACGCCCAGGACCCCGCCGCCGACGGCGCGGCCGTGGGCAACATCAGCTTCCAGACACTGGTCGACGAGATCACCAAGGACTTCAAGCAGGAAGAGGCCCAGTGCGCCGCCAGCACCAAACCGGCCGGGCTCCTGGACCATGTGGACACGATCTCGGTGGCCCGCGACCTCGATGTTCTGCGGGCCCTGTCCGGTAACGAGAAACTCGACTACGCCGGTTTCTCCTACGGCACCTATCTGGGCGCCCACTACGCCGAGCTCTTCCCGTCCAACACCGGCCGCATGGTCCTCGACGGCGCCGTCGATCCCAGCCTCTCCCTGGGAGATCGAGGCTCCGGCCAGGCCAAGGGCTTCGAGAGATCGCTGCGCACCTACGTTGAGCAGTGCCAGGCCGGCCAGGCGGGCCAGAACTGCCCGCTCACCGGTGACACCGACTCCGGGGTCCAGCAGATCCGCGACCTCATCACCGCGGCCGACCAGACGCCGCTGAAGACCTCCGACCCGAACGCCACCGTGGACGGCAGCAAGATCCGCGTCGTCGTCCGTCGCCTCATGTACTCCTCGGAGTACTGGAGCTTCCTGACCTACGCGCTCGACCAGGCCATCACCCAACAGGACGGTTCCTACTTCCAGACGCTCTACGGGCCGGCGACGACCGGTACCAGTGCACCGATGTTCTACGCCGTCAACTGCCTCGACATCCCCGTCCAGGGCAACATGGCCAGTTGGGAGAAGGAGTACCGCCAGAACATCCAGGACTCCCCGACCTTCGGGGCCTCCTTGAGCAACCAGGATGTGCGCTGCCAGGCCTGGGGACATAACGGGACCCGCAAGCCCGCACCCATCCACGCCAAGGGGGCAGCACCCATCCTGGTGGTGGGCACCACCGGCGATCCGGCGACCCCCTACGCCTGGTCTCAGGCCATGGCCCAGCAGCTCGAGAGCGGCCGGCTCCTCACCTGGGAGGGCAACGGTCACACCGCCTACGGACGATCCGGTGCCTGTATCCAGCGTGCGGTCGATGGTTACCTCATCAACGGGACGATGCCCGAACCGGGTACGACCTGCAAAGGCGACGAGTGATGCCGGCCCTCACGGTGTTGGGGCGATGTGATGGGGACTTCTGCCCATTCCGTCTCAAGGAGGAGGAGTCCGATGGCTGAGCGTCATAGGGTGCACCCCGTGACTACTGAGACTTCTCCCCGGCCTCGCACCAAACGCTTCGTCGCGGTGATCGCCGCGCTCATGGTGTGCACCGGTCTGACTGCCTGCCAGGACGATCCGGAGATCACCGCCTCGCCGGCCACGGCATCGGCCTCGGCCACGATCCCAGCCGGGCTGGAGAACTTCTACAACCAGAAGGTTTCCTGGTACGCCTGCGCCAAGAAGGGCATGGGCGAGGCGAAGTCAGGGGAGAAGACCGACTTCACGTGCGCCAAGGTCAAGGTGCCGCTGGACTACAACAACCCCGGTGGCGAGACGATCGAGATCGCGATGAAGAAGCGGGCCGCGAGCGGGGACTCGGTCGGGTCCTTGTTCATCAACCCGGGCGGGCCGGGAGGTTCGGGCATTGAGCTGGTTGAGAGTGCCGGCTCCTACTTCTCCAAGAACCTGGTCGGCTCCTACGACGTCGTCGGCTTCGACCCCCGCGGCGTGGGTGCCTCGACGGCGATCGACTGCCTGACCGATGCCGAGCTCGACGCCGAGCGAGCCGGTGCGAATGACCCGGCGACGCCGTCGGCCTCCGCCACCGTGGAGCGGGCTCAGCAGATGAACTCGGCCTGCGAGTCGAAGACCAGTACGCCAGGGCTTCTGGACCATATCGATACCATCAGCGCTGCTCGGGACCTCGACATCCTGCGCGCGGTCGACGGGCAGCAGGTGCTCACCTACCTGGGCTTCTCCTACGGCACCTACCTGGGAGCAACCTACGCCGAGCTCTTCCCGACCAACACCGGTCGCCTGGTCCTCGACGGCGCCGTCGACCCCACCCTGAGCGCCGAGGATATGAGCCTGGGTCAGGCTAAGGGCTTCGAGGCCTCGCTGCGGGCCTACGTGGAGAACTGCCAGAGCGCCAAGTTGGGCTGCCCCCTGAGCGGGGACGTCGACTCCGGCGTCTCCCAAATCCGGGAGTTCCTGGAGTCCACCAAGACGGCGCCGATCCCGACCTCCGATGACAATCGGCCGCTGACCTACGATCTGGCCCTTTACGGAGTCTTGGGGTCGATGTATCAGACCAGCCTGTGGCCGACCCTCAACCTGGCTCTGACGCAGGCGATGGGCAACGCGGGCAACCCGGACGGAAGCATGCTGCTGACGATCGCCGACGCCATCGCCTCCCGGCAGAACGACGGCAGCTACTCCGGCAACAGTGCCGAGGCCCTCATGGCGGTCAACTGCCTGGACTTCCCGGTCCAGGGAGACAACACCTCCTGGGAGCAGAACGCCGCCGCCGTCAAAGAGGCCTCCCCCACCTTCAGCGCTCAGCTGCTCTACCCCGACGCCTACTGCCAGGGTTGGGGCCACGAGTCGAGCCGCAAGCGCGAGAAGATCACGGCCTCTGGCGCCGCGCCGATTCTGGTGGTGGGCACCACCGGCGACCCGGCGACCCCCTACGCCTGGTCCGAGGCACTGGCCCAGCAGCTCGAGACCGGCCAGCTCCTCACCTGGAAGGGCAACGGCCACACCGCCTACGGACGCTCCAACGACTGCGTCAAGAACGCCGTGGATACCTACCTGCTCAACGGGACGATGCCCGAGAAGGGACTGACCTGCTGATGGGGTGATGGGGCGCTACTCGCGCAGCTCGCCGGCGATGGAGCGCCCCATCCACTGGGCCAACTCGACTCCGCGCAGCCCCTGTGAGAGCAGGAACTGCACCTTGGCGTAGGTGGCCTCCAGGGTCATATCGCGGCTTCCGACGGCGCCGCTGCGGGCCAGCGCGTCTCCGGACTCGTAGCGTCCCAGGAGCACCTCGGACTCGTGGCACTGGGAGGTGACGATGACGGCAGTCCCGGTGGCGATCACTCGCTCGACGACGTCGGTCAGCCCCGGCTCCCGAGAGGGGATGTTGCCCACCCCGAAGGCCCGCAGGACCACGGCCTCGGGCGGGGGCGTCAGTAGTGCCTCCAGGCGCGCCGCGGTGATGCCCGGGGCCAGGTCGATCACGACGACGTCGTGGCGCGCGTAGGGCGCGGTGTTCTTCCAGCCCGTCCCCGTCGGCGCTGCCGCGGCCCACTGCCATGGGGCGCCGACGGTGGCCAGCGGGGCGGTGTTGGGGGACTCGAAGCCGGTGAAGGCCCACGAGGAGGACTTCGTCGCCCGATTGCCGGCCAGGAGCCGGTGACCGAAGAACAACGAGACCCCGCCGACGTGGCCGGAGGTGGCGGCCCTGAGCGCGCCGGTGACGTTCGCTGCGGCGTCGGAGCCCAGGATCCCGAGCGGGAGCTGGGATCCGGTGACGACGACGGGCGTGGTCAGGTCCGTCAGCGCGTAGGACAGGGCGGCGCTCGTGTAGGCCATCGTGTCGGTCCCGTGCAGGACCACGAAGGCGGTCTGTGGATCGGCGGCGGCGTGGCTGCGCAGGTCGTCCACGATCGCCTGCCATGACAACGGGGTGGCATTCGAGGAGTCGATGAGTGGCTCCAATGAGGTCACCGACACCGTGTGCGCCAGGGGCGTGCCCGCCAGCAGGACGGCGAGCCACCCCTCCAGATCGGCCCCGGGAGCCAGGCCATGGGAGGAGTCCACCATGCCGATGGTGCCTCCGGTATAGGTGATGTGGACGCGCATGGGTAGGACTCCTGCCGGTGAGGCGCCGTCGGATGTGGATGTGACACCGTTGTGCGGTGAGGCGGACGCGGATCCGTCCACCTCGTCGGCGAGGACCTTCTCGAGGGGGATCTCCCCCGGATTTGTCCCCGCACCGCGCTCCAGCCTGCCACCATCATGACGACGATGGCGAACAGTGGTCCATCGCCCGTCCGGGGAGGTCTGGGGGTGGGGGGCGATGACAATACCGATCCCGATGAGATTCATGATGATCTTGAAGGCGCGCCCGGTGATGGACGGGCCGGCATTGATCCAGAACAGTGCGGGGTTAAGAACCGCTGCCTGAATGATGCCGCTGGCATAGGGGCGCAGACTCCCGCCATCTGCGTGCCACCGAAGGTGAAGACCTCACCGACGGTGAGGATGAAGCGGATGAAGAGGATGAAGACGATTGGGAATCCCCGTGGAAGAATCCGCCGTCTCCGAGGATGTTATGAGCTCTGGCGCTGATCGCATCTCCGTTGGAGACCGTGCCGGCGTGAAGCCCGGGAACAATGGCCGCGATGACGACCGCCATGAAGGGCGCGATGGTGGTGACCCGGATGAGCGCGAACCAGAACTCCGTCTCCCAGACTAACGTTCGGAATCGTCAACGGCGATCAGCTGGAGGTTGCGGTTCTTCAGTGACTTGTTATAGCCGGTTCCGCCGTGGTCCTGGGATGGGATCGTCTTGGAGGAAGGGGCGACGGAGAACTGCGATGAATCCGGTTGGGGTGGCGCAGGAGTGGGGGAGGAGCAGGACGAAGACTGATCTTGGAGCCCCTTATGGAGCTGGTTGAATGACGTGCGGAGAATAGCGAGGCCCGGGCTGCAGAGACGGGCGGTGCTATGCCGAATCGTCCAGGATGCGCACTGATCCGGTAATGCTCCAGCGCTGGGGCTGACAGGAGGGCGGGGAGTACCCGCAGTTGCGATGACACCCGGGAGGCTGCGAACTGTGTCGAGGAACACGGCTGGTGGCGTTGTGCTGGATTGCGGTGGTGGTCGCCGGAACGGTATCTTCAACTCTGCTGCTTACGCCAGTGCGCCGCCTTAGCTCAGTCGGCAGAGCGATTCACTCGTAATGAATAGGTCGTGGGTTCGATTCCCACAGGCGGCTCGATCGGCCCCGGGAGTGTGTCTCCCGGGGCTTTCGTGTTGCTCGTCGCCCTGTCTCGCATGTGCGTTCCGACACACATATGCCTTCTCTGGCGCGGGAACTCTGGGATGCTGCTTTCCGGAACGGCCGCGTCGCTGAAATCCTTGCTGTTCAGCGGCGGCACGCAGCGGAGGTTGCAGGATTTTACCGGTTTGGTAGGGGGTCGCTTGCGGGCCGAAGGGAGGCTCCGGGTGGCGGCGGACAATCTCTTCTGGCTGGGAGAATCCTGTCCTCATAACTGGGATCCTTCTGGGAGAGATGAGGTCCTGGTTCAGATGATCATCGGATACCTCGAAGCGGTCTGGAGGCTGGAGCTGGTTGAGAGCGGTTTGCTCGACAGCGCCTCGTGGAGATCTCCAAAGGTTGACATCAGTGATTTCACAGTTTTCTTCCCCGTGTGCGGGCCTCGTGGGTGGGGTATGCCGATGGTGGCCCGCTGTGAGATAAGGGTGCCGGGGTGATCGGTAATGCGGGTGGCGAAAAAGTCATGTTGCATTGAAGGCAACTATTGTTTAATCTAACGTTGTCCGCAGCGGGATACATCTTGGGCCCGCATCCCGATCAGAATGAGGAATCATGGCACAGAAGACTCAGGTCATCCTCGTCGACGATGTCGACGGGTCGGAGGCCAACCAGACCGTCACTTTCGCCCTTGATGGCGTGACTTACGAGATCGACCTGAACGATGAGCACGCAGCTGCTCTTCGTGAGTCCCTGGAGGAATGGGTTGGAAAGGCGCGTCGTACTGGCGGCCGTCGCAGTTCTGGCCGTCGTCGTTCCAGCGGTCCTTCCGACACTCAGAAGATTCGTGAGTGGGCCCGTGAGCAGGGCCGGGAGGTTTCTGACCGTGGTCGCGTCTCCGCCGAGGTGCGCAAGGCCTACTACGAGGTTCACCCTAACAACTGAGGGCGCCCGGGGTCGGTGGGCTCATGTGAGCCGGCACCCTGCGTCGAGTCAACCTCGAGCTTATTGCCACCTCGCACAATGGTCTTGGTTATGCGCTTGAGCGCATAACCAAGACCATTGTGTTTTCAATACGTGAATATGGTCTTCATGTGAGCGTTGTGCACAAGATGCTGCATAGAGATCGTGCCATTGGGTGGTGGTGTGGAGGCGTCTGCGCGATGCTCGTGAGTACTGCATGGAACCTGGGCGCCGGCGGTGGCGGCCTGGGGAGCGTGACCGAGGTACCGGCAGCGCATGCGGCTCCGGCTTCGACGCCTCGCCCGCACAGCCGACACCACCGCTCCCGGCTGTCCCTAGGACTTCCAGGACCTCGCGCCGTGCCTGTGAGCCTGGCAGGATAGGACCATGGCTTACACCCTCGTACTGCTCCGCCACGGCGAGAGCGAATGGAACGCGAAGAACCTCTTCACCGGCTGGGTCGACGTCCCGCTGTCAGACAAGGGCCGCGCCGAGGCGGTCCACGGCGGTGAGCTCCTCAAGGAGGCGGGCGTCCTCCCCGAGAAGCTCTTCACCTCGATGCTGCGCCGCGCCATTATGACCGCCAACCTGTCCCTGGACGCCGCTGACCGCCACTGGATCCCGGTGGAGCGCGACTGGCGCCTCAACGAACGCCACTACGGCGCCCTGCAGGGCAAGAACAAGAAGGAGATCCGCGACGAGTACGGGGAGGAGCAGTTCATGCAGTGGCGCCGCTCCTACGACGTGCCGCCGCCGGCCATCGAGCCGGGCTCCGAGTTCTCCCAGGACACCGACCCCCGCTACGCCGGTGAGCCCATCCCCGCCACCGAGTGCCTCAAGGACGTTCTCGAGCGTCTGCTGCCCTACTGGGAGGGCACCATCGTCCCCGAGATCAAGACCGGCAAGACCGTCATGATCGCCGCTCACGGCAACTCGCTGCGCGCCATCGTCAAGCACCTGGACGACATCTCCGACGACGACATCGCCGGCGTCAACATCCCCACCGGCATCCCGCTGGTCTACGAGCTCGACGAGGAGACTCTCAAGCCGATCAAGAAGGGCGGCCGCTACCTCGACCCCGAGGCCGAGGCCAAGATCGCAGCGGTGGCCAACCAGGGTAAGTGAGGCCATCGGCTTCCTGTCCCTGTGAATGACGCGGGCGGCGTCGAATCTGAAACAAGGTTCGACGCCGCCCGTCTGATTGGTGTCGCTCCCAGCTCCGAGGCGGTTCCGGCTGGGCCCGGGTGCTCAGTGGAGCGCGTCGGCGTCCTCTGCGTCATGCGTCTCCGGCATGGAGGCCCCCGAGACGAGGTAGGCCACGCGGCTGGCCACCGATGTTGAGTGGTCTCCGAAGCGCTCCAGGAACCGGCCCATGAGGACGGCGTCGATGACCTGTTGGCGGCTCAGGTCGTGGGCCGGATCCAGAATCATCTGGAAGGAGCGCCGGTGCAGGGCGTCGAGCTCGGCGTCGTTGGACTGGATGACGGCGGCCAGTTCCAGGTCCCGCGTCGAGATGAGGCGGGCGACGTCCTTGCCTGCGCGCACCGCCAGGTCCGCCATCTGAAGGATAAGTCCCAGGACCGGTTCGGGCAGCGGCGGCTCGGGGTAGCGGCCTCGAGCGATCGCCGCCACGTGGCGGGCCAGGTCGCCCTGGCGCTCAAGGGTCTGGGCCATGCGCAGCGCGGACAGGACATTGCGCAGGTCTCCTGCCACCGGCTGCTGGCGGGCCAGCAGCATGACGCACAGGTCGTCGATGTCGCGCTGAAGGTCGTTGATGCGCTCGTCGGCGTCGATCACCTGCTCGGCGATGACGATGTCGCCCTCACGCAGGGACTCCGCCGCCCGCTCGATCGCGGTGGCGACCTGGTTGGCCATGGACTCGAGGTCGGAGCCCAGCTGTTTGAGCTCCTGATTGAAGATGGCGCGCATGAGGCTGCTCCTGTTCCGGGCGGTTACCGATGGCCCGCGGCAATCGATGATGCGGCTCGACGGCGCGGCTCGACGGTCCTGCCGAGGGCGCGGTCAAGGATGTTGGCCCCAAGCACAGCAGCCCCGCGACGCCGCCGCAAGCGGCGCGCCCAGGGGCCGGCCCGGCCGGGAAGCGCCGTCGGGTCTCAACTACCCTGGAAAGGTGGGCCCGACCGTCACCGTTCTCCTCATCGCCGCCGCCGTGGGTCTTGTGTGCCTGGGGGCGGCGATCGGCATCGTCCTGTCCCGGCGCGAGCGCAGGGCCGCCACGAGCGCCGCCGATCTGGCAGGACTGGCCGGGACTGACACGGCCGTCCCCGTCCTGGCCGCGCTGCGCTCGACGGTCGTCGTCCTCGATGACGACGACGAGGTCCTGCGCGCCTCGGCATCGGCCTACACCTTCAACATCGTGCGCGACGACGCCGTCGTCGAGCCGACCGTGGCGGCGATGGTGAACCGGGTACGGGCCTCGGGTCGGGCCCAGGACGCCGCTGTCACCGTGGCCCGGGGGAGAGTACCGGGGGCGGGTCAGTTCCACCTCCAGGTGCGCGTGGCCGGCATCGGTCAGGGACGCGTCCTCATCCTCATCGAGGACCGCACCGCCGCCCGCCGGGTGGAGGCCATGCGCCGCGATTTCGTGGCCAACGTCTCCCACGAGCTCAAGACCCCGGTCGGTGCGATCCAGCTGCTGGCCGAGACCGTTGAGGCCGGTGCCGACGACCCCGACTTCGTGCGCGACTACTCCGGGCGCATGCGCAAGGAGGCCCGCCGTCTGGGCGTCCTGGTCCAGGAGATCATCGAGCTCACCCGTCTCCAGGAGGGCGATGCCCTGGCCGAGCCCGAGGTCGTCGACATCGACGACGTCGTCGCCGAGGCCGTGGACCGGGTCCGCGTCGAGGCCGACGGCCGGCAGATCACCCTCGTGGCCGGAGGCACCAAGGGGCTGCGGGTCCGTGGCGACGCCGCCCTGATCACCACGGCCGTTCGCAACCTGCTGGACAACGCCATCCGCTATTCCGAGCTCCGCACCCGGGTTGCGGTGGGCGTCTCGCTGGATGCGGAGGACCCCGAGATCGTGCGCATTGCCGTGGTCGATCAGGGCATCGGCATCCCCAAGGAGGAGCAGGAGCGCGTCTTCGAGCGCTTCTACCGCGTCGACAAAGGGCGATCTCGCGCCACCGGCGGCACCGGCTTGGGCCTGAGCATCGTCAAGCATGTGGCCGCCGACCATGGCGGCACCGTCGAGCTGTGGTCCGTCCCGGGCCGCGGTTCGACCTTCACCCTCGTGCTGCCGCGCCTGCCCGAGGGGGAACCGGTCGACAGCGAGCCGGCCGAGGGCGTCCCCACGGATGACGCAGCCGGTCAGTCCGCGAGGAGTGCGTCATGAGCCCGGCCGAGCCCTCCACGGTGTCGGCCACGGTGTCGGCCGCGGTGCCGGTCACAGGGCAGGCCGCGGGGAAGGCCTCGGGACATGCCACTGCGTCGCCGGCATCGTCGGTCGGCCCAACCCGCATCCTCCTGGTCGAGGATGAGGAGAACTTCCGCGACCCACTGGCCCTCGGCCTGCGGCGCGACGGCTTCGAGGTGGTCGAGGCCGAGGACGGCCAGCGCGCCATCGAGATCTTCGAGGCCTCCCGGCGCCCCGGCGGCGTCGGTCCCATCGACCTGGTCCTGCTGGACCTCATGCTGCCGCGCCTGGACGGGACCGAGGTGTGCACTCGTATCCGGCGCTCCTCCACCGTTCCGGTCATCATGCTCAGCGCCAAGGACACCGAACTGGACAAGATCGTCGGCCTGGAGATCGGCGCCGACGACTACGTCACCAAGCCCTACTCCTACCGAGAGCTTCTGGCGCGCCTCAAGGCCGTTCTGCGCCGCAGCCGGGCGGCGCCCCAGGAACCCGAGCAGGTTCTGGCGGCCGGACGGGTGCGGATGGATGTGGAGAGGCACGAGGTCAGGGTCGACGGCGAGGCAGTCGCCATGCCGCTGCGGGAGTTCGAGCTCTTAGAGCTGTTCCTCCGGCATCCCGATCGTGTTCTCACCCGTAGCCAGATCATCGAGCGCCTCTGGGGACCCGATTACGAGGGCGATACCAAAACCCTGGATGTCCACGTCAAACGGCTACGGGGCAGGATTGAGGCGGACGCCTCCAAACCGGTTCTCATCACCACGGTCAGGGGCCTCGGCTATCGCCTCGACAGCGGTTCGGATCGCTGAACCCCCTTTGCGATGACGTGGCATTCCCATCCCGATCCCGAGTCGTGCTCGCCGTGATCCCTGTGAGATACCTCCCCGATCTTTTCGCGGAATGACCTGATAAACTAGAGGTCCACAAACCAGTCTGGAGAGTCATCCTTATGACCTATGAAGTCGGTGAGACTGTCGTCTACCCGCACCACGGGGCCGCTCGGATCATTGACATCCGGCAGCGCAAGGTACGCGGTGAGGAGAAGACGTATCTGCAGCTCGAGGTGGCCCAGGGGGACCTGACCATCTTGGTCCCCGCCGAAAGCGTTGAGCTCATCGGTGTACGAGACGTGGTTGATGAGACCGGGTTAGAAAAGGTTTTCGAGGTGCTGCGCGCGCCCTTAACCGAGGAGCCCACCAACTGGTCGCGTCGTTTCAAGGCCAATCAGGAGAAAATCGCCTCCGGAGATGTCATCAAGGTCGCTGAGGTCGTGCGGGATCTCTCCCGCCGTGACACGGACCGGGGCCTGTCCGCAGGCGAGAAGCGCATGCTCGCCAAGGCGCGTCAGATCCTTGTCTCCGAGCTGGCCCTGGCCCAGAAGACCCCCGAGGAGGAGGCCGAGTCCCGCCTGGATGAGGTCCTCGCCTCCTGAACCACTTGGAGAACCGTCCTCGGACGGTGGCGCACGCGGTAGCGTCCTGCTCGTGAGCACCACTCCTTCATCTCAGCCTTCCGCCCCGCCCGAGTCCGCTCCGGGCGGGGCGGTCGCCGTTCTCACCGCTGCGGGTTCCGGCTCCCGCCTGGGAGCCGACGTCCCCAAGGCACTCGTCCCGGTGGGCGGCATCAGCCTCCTGCGACGAGCGGCGGCCGGGCTCATCGCCTCCGGGGCCATCGACCATCTCGTCATCACCGCCCCCGCCGACGATGTCGAGCGCTTCCGCGCGGAACTCGACGATCTCCTTGATGGCCCGCTGGAGAAGTCTCCGGAAGGATCGCGGGACGGCAGTCCCGGTCGGACGGTGGAGCGGGCAGTCGGGATCGAAGTCGTTGCCGGGTCATCGCATTCCAGGCAGGCCTCGGTGGCCCTGGGACTTGCCGCGGCCCTGGTTGCGGTGCCGCGGGCGGACGTCGTCGTCGTCCATGATGCGGCCCGGGCACTGACGCCGCCTGAAGTGACGCATCGGGTGGTCGCCGCTGTGCGCGCCGGACACGAGGCCGTGGTCCCGGCGCTGCCCGTGACCGACACCGTTAAGGAGGTCGAGCCCCGCGAGGCGGGTGAGCCCGAACCCGTCGTCGCCACACCCCGGCGCGTCCGGCTCCGGGCCGTCCAGACCCCGCAGGGTTTCGAGACGGGCGCTCTCGTCGCGGCCCATCGCGCCGGAGCCGAGCGGGCGGCGGACGAATCGCTCGCCGCCTCCGATGATGCCGGCCTGGTCGAGGCCTGCGGCGGGCGCGTCGTCGTCGTCGCCGGGGACGAGCGCTCCATGAAGGTGACGACCCCGATGGACCTGGCCCTGGCCGAGCTGCTCCTTGAGCAGCGGCCCGGCAGAACACCGAGCGCGAGTACTCGGGTTCCCCGGGATGGGGAGAACTGACGATTAGGTCTGTTTCCCTTCCGGTATCGTCTCGGGCGTGGATAGTTCTATCGTCTGTCCCATGAGCACGACCGTGATGCCTGCTCCGACGCAGGCCGGCTCCAGCACTCGGCTCCTGTCCTGGCCCGTGATCGCTTGGGGTCTGTGGGACTGGGGGTCGGCGGCCTTCAACGCCGTCATCACCACCTTCGTCTTTACCGTTTACCTGGTTAGTGACTCCTTTGGGGCGAAGGCTGACAACGAGTCGGCACTGTCGATCGGTCTGGCAATCGCCGGTCTGTTCATCGCCCTGCTGGCGCCGGTGACCGGGCAGCGCTCGGATCGGGCCGGGCGGACCGTTTTCTGGCTCGGGGGCTACACCGCAGTGGTGGTCGGGGTCTCGGCGGCCCTGTTCCTGGTGCGGCCGGAGCCCGGCTACCTGTGGCTCGGCATCGTCCTGCTGGGGGTCGGAAATATCTTCTTCGAGCTTGCCTCGGTCAACTACAACGCCATCCTCAACCATCTGGCCTCCAAGGACCGGATCGGCGCCGTCAGCGGTCTGGGCTGGGGGATGGGATACCTCGGCGGTATCGTCCTGCTGCTCATCCTCTACGTCGCGCTAGTGGGCCCCAGCCCCCTGATCTCCTTCCCCACTGGGACCGCAATGGGGGTGCGCGTGGCCATGCTCGTGTCGGCGGTCTGGTTCGGTCTGTCCGCGCTTCCCGTCCTCATCAACCGCTCCCGCAGGCCGGAGCACTCCGGAGCCGCCGGCAGTGGAGAGGCGAGTGAGGGAATGACGTCGGCCGAACCGGGGCGGGACCGGGCCGGCATGGAGACCGAGCCCGAGGACGCCGCCTCCCACAACGTCGAGCGCAAGGAGTCGTTCCTGACCTCCTACAAGCTGCTATGGCGCACCTTGCTCCAGCTGCATAACTTCCAGCCGCGGCTGCTGTGGTTCCTGCTGGCCGCCGCCGTCTTCAGGGACGGGCTGGCCGGGGTCTTCACATACGGCGGCATCATCGCCCAGAACACCTTCGGCTTCTCATCGGGGGATGTCATCATCTTCGCCATCGTCGCCAACATCGTGGCCGGCATCGCCACGATCGGCGCCGGACGGCTTGACGACCGCTTCGGCCCCCGCAACGTCATCATGGCCAGCCTCATCATCCTGGTGGTGACCGGACTGCTGGTGTTCTTCCTGCACACCGCAGGCACAGTCGCCTTCTGGGTGCTGGGCCTGCTCCTGTCGGCCTGCGTGGGGCCCGCCCAGTCAGCCGCCCGCTCCTTCCTGGCCCGCCTCATCCCTGAGGGGCAGGAAGGGGAGATCTTCGGCCTCTACGCGACGACCGGGCGGGCAGTCTCCTTCATGGCGCCCATGATGTACGGCATCTTCATCTACCTGGGCACGCGCGTCGTCGGCCAGGGTGCGAACTACTGGGGGATCCTCGGGATCGTCACCGTGCTGGCGACCGGGCTGCTCCTCATGCTGCGCGTGGGAGATCCGGTCTCCGACGAGGAAACCGCTGCGTAGACGGCTCGGGGAGGCGGCGTTGCGAGGGCCTTGCGGGGAAGGAATCGGGAACTCCGATCAGGATGAGGACTTGCGGGCCTCTCGCTGGACGCGCATGCGCTCGAGGTCCTCCGGCGTGAGCGGCCCCTGGGTGGTTCCCGGCGTGCCGTCCTGACGGAGCCAACTCACGGTGAGGCCCTCCTTGGCGCCGAAACGGGCCAGATGGATGCCGACGACGTGTTCGAGCCGCTCGAGGTGCTCGTCGTCGGCGGTCAGATCGAGCTGGAGGGCGCCGTCGTGGCACGAGAGTGTCACGACGCCGGTCATCGTCCCCTCGCGGTCGAAGGTCAGAGAGCCGGTCTCGGCGTCCTCGTCCCACATGGTGGTGATCTTGCGGCCCATGTGGCCGGCCAACTGCTTGCCGTACCGGGCCGGACGGTCCGTGGTCACGCGGGCGGTGGAGCGGCGCGAGAAATTGGGCCGTGCTGAGTCAGTCATGCTCCTACTCTGACGCGTCTCCATCAAAGACGTCTACGAACTCTCTGACATTGCGAGGTAGGGGGAGAGGCGGCACGCGTGACAACAGGAGTAATAAGAGATCATGTATCGCGGTGCGCCGCGAGCAGCCTCGCGAATGCGCGGGACTCGGCACGTGGCTCCTTCAGGGCCGATGCGGTCCGCCGGCGTGGGTGGCCCACAGGAACCGATGCTTCCAGTGGGCCTCACCCCTCATACGCCGTGACCGATATGTGAACTGCTGACAGTTCGTCAACTCGGCCTCGCGCAATACGGAGACGAACTGCGCGTGCTCGCGCTGGGCGATGTCGTGATCGGGGATGCTCACCGTGTTGTTGTTGAGGTAGAACGCGTAGCTGAGGCTGGGGCTACGTAGCGTCTCTCGGACCAGAGACCACCATCCGAAGCGCTTGTACGGCCCTGTGACGACCTCTTTCAACGGGGCGATGTTGCTGGGTTTTGAATTTGAATCATGGCACTCCTGAGATGTAGTCGTCGTTCGGCAAGCCTGTGACGCGCGCCGTCTCAACTGCTGGTGCAGGTACGGTCACCAGCAGCATCAGTGGCTTACTGCGGTTCCAGGAAGGGTTCTATTCCCCGGATGAGCTGTTCCGCACCGAGGTTGGGGTCGAGCGCTCTTTGCAGCAGAAACCCGTCAACGGCAGCGACCAGAACGAGTGCCCTGGCCTCCGCTTCCTCTGCGTGCGCGCCCTTCTGAGCGGCGAGCCGCTCGGCGAGGCGGGCACGAAAGGTGGAGAACATCGTGGCCAGGTCACTGCGCAGCTCGGCGTCATGCGTGGCTGCGACCAGTGCCTCGTTGAGCAGGACCACCCCCGGGTAGTCGGGTTTCAGGTCAAGGCGGAGGAGAAAGGCCAGCAGCCCCTCTCGGAGGTTCGGCGCCTCCAGCGCCTCCCGGAAGGGACCCTCAAGGAGGCTGCGCGCGCCCTCGCATGCGGCGGCGCGACGCAGCCCCTCGATGCTGCCCACGTGGTAGTGGACGAGGCCGGGGCTGACTCCGGCGCGCTCGGCGACTCGGCGAGTCGTCACCACCTCCCAGCCGCCGTCAACGACGAGCTGCTGCGCGGCGGCAATCAACTCCTGGCGAGTCGAGGTCCTATCGGGCACGTAACCTCCTCAATGTCATCAAAGCTTGATGAACGACGTGCTTGTACGGTTGTATTGGACGAACGTCCAAGGCAACCGTGCAAGTCACTTCTTCGTGTTGCAAGGCGAGGGGCGGTTCTCGCAAAGTGAGCCACGTGAGCAAGAGTCGGCTGGGTTGTGCCCTACGTCGGTGACGTTGTGACGTTCCCGGCGTGCGAGCCGGCGGTGCGCGTGCTGCGGAGCGGCTGAGGCGTGCGGATCCGGTGGTGATGCTCACGTACCGGGGTTATCGGCGTCAGTCATCATGCCGGTCGCTCATATCTGAGGACCGGGGCCGCCAAGAAAGGACTCGGCCCGCAGCTCGGACTTCCGAGCTGCGGGCCCAAGCCTCGCAAGGTTCCACCTGCAACCCGGGGTCCCATGCACCCGGGGAGGCGGTTCCTCCTTCGCCGAAACGATCACGCCGGGCTCCCTATGACCCGGTGTCATCTCAGGGATGCAGTCCGTCATCGGGCTCCCCAACCCTCGAGACCGTCCCTGTCCAGCGGTTGACACTATGTAACGCCATCATTCTGTGAGGACGAGGGGCAGAAACCTGGGAAAAATCTGGGAAATTCTCGGTCGGGTCGATTCGGTGAGTTAAGGATTCTCTTAGGGAAGGCGGACGCTCATCATCGCTCAGGAGATGGGGGAGAAGCGGACGGCGGTGCCTGATGCCGTCACCATGAGCATGCCGTTGTCCGAACCCAGTGTCTCGTAGTCGATGTCGACGCCGACGACGCCCTCGGCCCCGAGCTCCTGGGCGCGCTGAACCATCTCCGCCAGGGCCGTCTCCCGAGCTTGGATGAGCTCTCCCTCGTAGGTCTGGGAACGACCGCCCACTAAGTTGCGGAACCCTGCGGCCATGTCTTTGATGAAGTTGACTCCCGCGATGGTTTCCCCGCAGACGACTCGCAGGTACTGCGTGACGGGGGTTCCCTCGACGGTGGGAGTGGTGGTGACGATCATGGGCTGGTCCTCCTCGGGTTGTTGATCGGTGATGCCGGTGGTCACGACCATACTGTCCCGGAATGTTCTGTGGGCGCTTCTTACGGTTGGCTCCGAGCCAGTCTCAGAAGGCGGCTGTAGCGCTCGCCGATCTCCTCGTGGGGGACGGGCGCGCCGTCGAGGCTCCAGGACAGCAGGTGCTCCAGGCTGAATCGAGCAGCGCAGCGCGAACAGGAAACGGGCGAGGACGGGCGACGCATCCGATCGACCTCGTGGCCCTCCGGACACCTGCCCACCCATCGCCCCCGCAGCCTCGGAGCCCGGGCGTCCACGAGCCGTCGTCCGGTGGCTCCCAAACGGGTCGCCTCGGCGGCCCAGACGGCGTCGTGCCCGTGATGGGGGCCTACGCGGGCGTGGGCGATCTCGTGCAGGATCGTCTCGCGGACCTGGGGTTCGTCGTACAGGCTCATGAGGTGGCGGCTGAGTGTGAGTCTGCGTCTCGTATGGTCAGTCTGGCCCGCCCGGCGGCGCGCTCGGTCGAGGCTCAGCTCCCAGTCGCCGACGCCGGCCTCCTCCATGAGGGTGTGCGCCAGGCTCAGGACGTCGGGAAGATTCACGGCCCCACACTATGCACTGGCGGCTCCGCCTCCTCGATGGTGGCGCCGGTGATACCGGGCGCATCCCGCCGGCAGTGCGCGGTGGTCAGTTATTCCGGGAAGTCCTGACATCGGGAGCGCGGTGAGTCCTGCCGTTGTGTGACACGATGATCCCGATGTCCCAGCATCCTTCCAGCCAGCGTTCGCGGGACCGCCGAAGTGCGAGCGGTTCCGGCTCGTCTCAGTCCGCCCGCACTCCGCGCCGCGCGGGCCCGACGGCGCAACGCGGCAGTGAGCGGGCTCGGAGCGGTGGTCAGGGCCCTCATTTCGGACGCGGGCACAGTCGCCGGGGCGGTGATCGACCGGGCCGTCTGCGCGACAGCATTAAGCGCGGAAGACGAAGCGGGGAACGCCCGGTCATGGCCTTCCTGCGCAGTCCGGTGGGCGTGGTTCTCGGAGCTTTCCTCGTCACACTCCTGGTGGGCCTGATCGGGGTTCGCGCAGTCGGCTCCTCGCTCAGCGGACTCATGGGGCTGGGGCGACGGGTCTCTCATGTGGCGACGAGTTCTGCGCCGGCACCGCTGGTGCCCGACGCGAGCGGGTTCGACGCCACCCGTATCATCGACGATGAGGTCTTCTACGACTCTGGTGCGATGACGCGCGAGGAGATCGCCGCCTTCCTGACGCGGGTCAACTCCGGCTGCCTGCCGGGCAGTGATGGCACCGAGTGCCTGGCCACGGCCACCTTCTCCATGCAGGAGCGCGAGGCCACCACGTTCTGCCCCGGCGGCATCAAGGCTGCCTCGGGTCTTAGCGCGGCCGATGTCGTCTGGGAGGTCTCGCAGGCGTGCGACATCAACCCCCAGGTCCTCCTGGTGCTCATCCACAAGGAGCAGGGGCTGCTCACCGCCTCGGGCCGAACCCTGAGTGCCCGCGACTACGAGGCCGCGGCCGGCTACGCCTGCCCCGATCATGGAACCTGCGATCCTCAGTGGGCCGGTTTCTTCCCCCAGCTCTA
This sequence comes from Actinomyces johnsonii, assembly GCF_006546835.1. Classification (GTDB taxonomy): domain Bacteria; phylum Actinomycetota; class Actinomycetes; order Actinomycetales; family Actinomycetaceae; genus Actinomyces; species Actinomyces johnsonii. Next base: position 156,717 of record NZ_VICB01000003.1, read on the forward strand.
CGGGGCGGCCTCCCAGTTCCAGCGCTACCGCATCAGTCCGGAGACCTATGACGTGGTGGCTCAGCGTCCCACCCGGATCGCCTACTCGCCCGACACGCAGTGTGGCAGTGGTGAGGTCACGGTGGCGAACCAGGCGACGGCCGGTCTGTACAATTACACGCCCTTCCAGCCCAATGAGGCCGCCGGTAGCGGAGGCGACCAGTGCACCTCTTGGGGCAACTGGAACTTCTACGGCTACTTCAAGGCGCTCTTCGGGAGTCCGACGTCGGGCTAGCCGCTCCCGGGCTAGTCTCTGAAACGCCGTCATTTCAACGATCCTGGGGTGTGGTGCCGGTGCACTCAGGAGGTCGTAACCATATCGTCACCAAGCGTCACCATTTAGATGCGTTATTTCCAGGCTTCTCTCAGACTGCGTCGGCAGAGTCAGAGTCACCACTGAACGGTGGCGACCGCGAGGTACTGGGGAGTACTGCAGACCGGCCACCATCGAGTCTGGGCCACAGCCAAGGGAATGTGCTCGGACGTTTCGGTGAAGGAGGACCCGCTGCCGAATGGGAACCGGTGAGCGACCTCGTTGCGAAGGGCCCGGCCCGGTATTTTAACCGGGGCGGGCCTTCGCAGTGCCTGGGCGCAGGACCATCCGGTCCGCGCCCAGGCTTCTTTCCAGGGACTGCTCCCGTGGCATGACATGATGCGAACATGACGCTGCCGCCGGTACTGGCAACCACCTGGGTCGTCATCGAGTACCTCATCAAGATCGCCGCGCTGGGCACGGTTCCGGAGAACCGCCGTCCGTCGTCGTCGACCGCGTGGCTTCTGCTCATCTTCCTGCTGCCCCTTGTGGGACTCCCGCTCTACCTGCTCATCGGCAGCCCGTGGGTTCACGGCACCCGCCGCCGCCAGCAGCACACCGTCAATGAGATCACCCTCGACTACACCCGCGCCATGCCTGACCTGCCCAAGGGGGCGCGGCCCTCGACCTACCTGGCCGGAGCGCTGCGCATGAACCGCAGGCTCACCGGGCTGCCCTGCGTCAGCGGGGAGGTGGTGGCCGTTCACGCCGAGCCCGCCGCCACCTACGAGGCCATGGCCCGCGCTGTTGACGCCGCCACCGACCACGTCCACGTCGAGTTCTACATCATGAGCTGGGACGAGGTCACCGACGTCTTCTTCGCGTCCCTGGAGCGCGCGGTGGCCCGAGGGGTTACGGTGCGCCTCCTGCTGGACCATCTGGGCAGCCGCAAGTATCCCGGCTGGAAGCAGTTCTGCCAGCGCATGACCGACGCTGGCATCCGCTGGCGGCTCATGATGCCCCTGCTGCCGCTCAAGCGGCGCTGGCGCCGCCCGGACCTGCGCAACCACCGCAAGATCCTGGTCATCGACGGTGAGAAGGCCTTCATCGGCAGCCACAACGTCATCGACCCCACCTACCGGACCCGGCGCAACGTGCGGGCCGGGCGCCGCTGGGAGGACCTGTCCGTGGAGGTCACCGGCGAGATCGTCCTGGAGGCCCAGGCCGTCTTCGCCATGGACTGGTACTTCGAGGCCGGCGAGCAGCTCGAGGCCTTCGATCTTGCCCTGGGAACGCCCGTGGAAATGCTGCCGGAGATGGCGGGTCTGCCGGGGATCCCGATAGGGACGCCGGCTCCCCGGCCGGGGCGGCCCGACGCAGTCGTCAACGCCATGCAGCTCGTCCCCTCCGGTCCCGGATACCCCACCGAGCCGAACCTGCGGATGTTCTTGGCGCTCATCAATGGGGCCAAGCGGCGCGTGTCCATTACCAGCCCCTACTTCATCCCCGACGAGGCGCTCCTGTCCGCGATGACGTCGGCTGCCTACCGGGGGGTGGAGGTCGAGCTGTTCGTGGGCAAGGAGTCCGACCAGTTCATCGTCAGCCACGCCCAGCGCTCTTACTACTCAGCGCTTTTGGCCGCCGGGGTGCGGATCTACCTTTACCCGTCGCCGACAGTCCTGCACTCGAAGTACATGACGGTCGACGACGAGGTCGGAGTCATCGGGTCCTCCAACATGGATTTCCGTTCCTTCGCCCTCAACTACGAGGTCATGCTGCTGGCCTTCGGCGGGGACCTTGACGACCTGCTGCGTGTCAACGACGTCGACTACCGGGCTATCTGCACCGAGCTGACCCCGGAGGTGTGGGCCACCGAGCCCTGGTACAACCGCTACGTGGACAACGTCTGCCGCCTCATGTCCGCCGTGCTGTAGGGCCGGTCAGGGGGCGAGCATTTCTCCCAGGCGCACTTCAGGTTTGTAGAAAACACACAATGTGTGGCTGTTTGGTTCGTGTGCGTCATAAGGTCGGATTTGCTGGAAAGATCTGTGTGAAAACGACTGTCAGAGGCAAGTGTAGGAACTGCCGATGTTTGGCACATTATCTGATGTGGAGTGTTTGTGTGGAGCGGTATGATGGAGGTGTCATTTATCCGATCGATAAATTGTGGTGAATGACGAGGATGAGAATACTCAAGTATTCTACTTGGGTTCGACGAATTCGAAGGAGAGATCTCGATAGGTGTGACGCGAGCGCTGAGGCGGATAGGTTCTCCAATGTTGGCCTTTGTTATGGTGATCGGAATGTTGTTCGGCTCAGCAGGGCAGGCTGTAGCTGCACCTCAATCGGTTGCGTAAAGTCCTGAGCAGGCGAAGGTGGCGGATTTTCAAACCGAGTATAAGGCGAAAGCTTCACCTGAAGACTACCGGAAAGTGGTTGAGGCCTATGATCGACTGGTCGCGAGAAAGCCTGGCCCTGTTGAGTAGCCCGCTTCCGCGTGTGTCAGTATCCCCAGGCAGCCGTTGTTGCCTATGGCTGGTATCTGATGGCTGTTGGTGCGGTAACCGGTGTCGCTGGAGGTGCTGCGGATGGGGCGATCGTCGGTATTCCTGCTGGTGTGGTGCTCAATGGTATTGGTGCTGCTGAAGGGCTTACTGGGGTTGCGCTCGTGTATTGGACCGATCACACTTCTTGGCCTCGGCGGATCTGCGTTTGATGCGGGTCTTTGATGCTGAGATCGCGGTGCAGGTTTGGTGCTAATTGTGTGCAAGCCCATACCGGGTCTCTTTCGTTAAAGAATCTGAATTTTGCTCTGAGTTTGGAATGTCGTTATGTTGTCTTGGTTTATTGGGGTGACTATTTTCTGGCTGTGTATGCTGGCTGGGGGGGGTGATTCGCTATTACCGCACTCGACAGAAAAGTGAGTATCGGCATCGAGGTGATGATGTACAAGATTGAGATGTCGGCTGTTTCGTTCTGAATCAGATGAGCCCGTCAAGGTGAAGAGGTGTTGCAATGGGTATTCCTCAGTGGGTGTTGGCGCTAGCAGTTGGTTGGAGTGGAGTTCTGGTGGGGGTGGGGGTCCGTCTGTACCGGACCAGGAGCTCCTGGATGCGCAAGCACCGGGACGACCAGTCCCAGCGTTGAGCCGGGCAGATCGAACAGAAGCCGACAATCAGCTGTTTCTCTTGAGGATAGGACGGGTGCTGCTACGTGATTTGGAGGTTTGCTATGCCCTCATGGTTCATTGGGTCGATTCTGTTCTGGATGTGCGTGGCGCTTGGAACTGGTATCCGTCTGTACCGGACCAGGTACTCCTGGATGCGCAAGTACCGGGATGACCAATCCCAGCGCTGACCCGAGCAGATCAACAAGTATCGACGTCGTCGGCCCCCGCACCGGGATGGTGCGGGGGCCGACTGTGTGGAACCGGAGAAAGGGTCTTATGGGGCGCGTGGGCCGGTGGGCTCAGACGTCTCGGCGGGTGAAGAGGACTCCGGCGATCATCATCGGGACGAGGGCCCAGGCTGCGAAGACGGCGATCGCCTGCCAGTGCTGGAGGAAGGTGGCGGTCCCGGCCTGGCCCCAGTGGTGGGACAGGCTGAAGGGATCGGCGACAGCGTCGGCCACGGTGTTGGGCAGCAGGCCCAGGACTTTGACCGCCCACTGCCAGCGGCCGGCCAAGAGCTGGAGCGGAATGGTGACGACGAACAGAAGTGAGACCACCACGGTGATGGCTCCCGCCGTCGAGCGGGTGAGGTAGCCCAGCCCCATGGCCATGAGTGCGATGACCGTGAAAGACAGACCGGTTCCCCAGAAGAGTCCCAGATAATGGGTGTTGGTGAGTGCTCCGGCATGCCCCTTCATGAACGGGTAGGAAACCGCGTAGGACAGGAGCACGGAGGTGACTCCCAAGATGAAGGAGAAAGCCGCCACCACGAGGGCCTTCGCCGCGAAGAGGCGGCCGCGGTGGGGGACGGCCACCACCGAGGAGCGGATCTGGCCCGAGGCGTACTCGCCGGTGACGACCAGCGCTCCCAGGACGGCTACGACGATCATGCCCAGGGTGGAGCCCGAGGAGATCATGTCCTTGGCGACGTCGGCCCGCTCTGGAGAACCGGCGTAGCCGACGGCCAGGCCCGCACCGAACAGGACCATGATGGCGATCGTGATGGCCGAGGTGATCCATGTGGAGACCAGCGTGCGGAGCTTGAGCCACTCGGCGCGAACCGCGCCGGCGACGGACTGTCTGCCGGCCACACGCGGCCGGGCCGGCCAGATGGAGGCCTCCAGGGCGCGCTGATGCGCGGTGCCCGGCTGCTGGTGAGCGGTAGTCGGGATGGCCTTCTGGGCGGCCTCGAAACGGGTGAGGCCCGTGGTGGGCGCTGCGGCTGCGGTGGTCATGGTGGGGTGGTCCTCGGGAATCCTCATGGTGGTCGTTCTTCCTGAATGACATCAGGCTAGGAGGGCCGGAACCCGGCGTGATCGTCCCGGTGGGCGAATATCCGCAGCGTGGAGGTACTCCCTCTGGGGGAGGAGGCGTCATCTGTGGGGATGATGAGTCGTCATGGCTCGGTACCTGGGCGGACGCACCATAGACCTCGTGGACTGTCCCTGTGGGCTCATGAGTGGGCTCAGAACTCGGGGCCCATGGCGTGTCCGAGAGGGGCGGGGCGTTCGTGAGGTGAGCGCGCTGAGGCGTCAGGCGATCTGGGCGCAGAGCTTGGTGATGCGCTGGAGGCTCACCTTGCGGCTCGTGCCCAGCGTCTGGGCGAACAGGCTGACCCTCAGCTCCTCGACCATCCAACGGGCCTCCTCCAGCAGGGCCTCGCGCTGCGGATCGGCCGGCAGCGAGGCCGCCTTGGCGCGGGCCTTGTCCACCACCTCCTGGGCCTGAGAGACCTGGAAGGCCAAAGCCGCGTCCTGGGAGGCGGCCGACGGCGCCGAGGCCGCCTTCTCCACCCGCATCACCAGCGCCCTCAGGTAGCGTTCCAGATGCGCCAGATACTCGGGCGGAGTGACAGTGATGAAGCCATCGCGGATCAGGGCCGCCGCGTGCTCGCGCACCTCCTGGAGTGTGCCCAGCAGGGTTAGCGAGGTGTGCTCGCTCACCACGCGGTCCACCTCCCGGGCTGCCCTGAGTGCCGCGGCGGCCTGCCGGGCCACCCGGTAGACCTCGTCCTCGAGCTCGTCGCGCATGACGCCGACCAGGGAGGCGAAGACCTCCCGCGTGCGCACCTCGGCCAGCGGACTGCCGGAGGCTGACGCTGCCCAGCGCCCGGCCACGATTCGCGCCCCGGCAACCTGCATGTCCTCCACCAGCGCCTCAGTACTCCGATAGGGACTGGCCGCCAGGATCAGCGACTCCTGCGCGCTCCACCGGCTCGTCACCCGGGCCGTCGGCAGTGCGGTGCGGGCCAGCGCCAGCGCCGTGACCCCGGCGCCGTGGGCGCCCAGCTGGGCGACGGCGTCGGGCAGGATCCTCAAATCCGCGCTCCTGGCCGAGGCCACCACCAGCGCCGGATAGCCGCGCACCACCAGGCCGGCCCGTCCCGCCGACTCCACCGAGGCCGGGATCGTCGAACCGTCCGGGTCGCCGAGGCCCGGCACGCCACTGGGCCAGTCGGTCAGCCCCTTACGCTCCGCCAAACCGGCGCCGGCCCCGGCGGTCCCCGTGGTCCCGGCAGCGCCGTCGGGGCGCTGGGCGACAGCAACCTGCCCGGCCTTCTTCTTGCGCCCCTTGCGGTCGGGTCTGCCGTCCGCGCCCCGCGAGCCCTGGCGCTCCTGCGCCTCGGCCATCGCCTGCGCCAGCGCGCCGCGCACCACCGAGCGCACGGCTGCCTCCGTCCTGCCCGACAGCCGCTGCTGGAGCGAGACCAGGTCCCGGCCGCGATCGATGACCCTGCCCCGGCCGTCCAGGGCCGCGAAGCCCATCGCCAGGTGGTCCGGGAGCCGCTGGGCGGCCTCGGCCCAGTCGGCCTCTGTGATCTCCACCCCTTTGAGGCGGGACACCACCCGACTGAAGGCCTCCTCGAAGGGCACCTCCGGGCAGCTCGCGCCGGGCGGCGTCGGGAACTCCTGCTCGATCTGGGCCCGCACCTGGGCACCCACGTCTGGGGCCGGCACCAGCTGGCGGCGCACCCGCTTGGGCAGTGCCCTGATCGTGGCCACGCACAGCTCGGCGCGCATGCCCGGCACCAGCCAGTCGAAACCATCCGGGGTCAGGCGCCCCAGCACCTCCACCGGAACCTGGACGCTGACCCCGTCCTCGGGGCGGCCCGGCTCGAAGACGTAGTCCAGGCCCAGGGTCAGGTCGCCCTGCACCCACGTGTCCGGGAAGCCGCTGGCGTCGCCCCCTCCGGGCAGCAGCAGCTCGCGGGTGAAGTCCAGCAGGTCCGGGGTGGTGCGCCGCTGCTCCTTCCACCAGGCGTCGAAGGCCGCCGCGGAGGTCACCTCCTCGGGGATGCGGTCGTCATAGAAGTCGAACAGGGCCGTGTCGTCGGCCAACAGGCCGTGCTCACGCCGACGCCGCTCCACGTCCTGAAGTTCCTCGATCAGCTCCCGGTTGCGCTCCACGAAGCCGTGCCGGGCGTGCCAGCCGCCCTCCACCAGGCCCGAGCGGATGAACATCTCCCGGGCCACCTGGCGGGCCGAGTCCGTCCCCACGCTCGCCAGCGTCACCGGCCGGTCCGCCACCAGGGTCATCCCGTAGAGCAGCACCTTCTCGTGGACCATCGCCGCCCCCTGGCGGGTCGACCAGTAGGGCTCACCGAAGACGCGGCGGGTCAGGTCCGCCCGATCCGCCACCTGCTCGATCCACCGGGAGTCCACCTTGGCCACCGTGCGGGCGAAGAGCCGGGAGGTCTCCACCAGCTCAGCGGTCATCACCCAGTCGTAGGTCTTGCGGCGTAGCCCCGAGCCCGGCCAGATCGTGAAGCGGGTCCCGCGCGCGCCGGCGTACTCCCGACGACGCTCATCCCAGTTGCCCACATTGGACAGCAGGCCCACCAGCAGCGAGCGGTGGATCGCGTCGGCGTCGGGCGTGTCCGCACTGCGTCCCAGGGCCACGACGGCGGCCGCCACGCCCCCGTTGGCGATCTGGGCGGCGTGGCTACCCGGCTCCAGGGCCTCGGTGGCCGCCCGGATCGAGCGGGCCGTCGGCAGCTCCACCGGGGCGGCATCCAGGCCGAGCGGACGGGCAAGCTGGCGCAGCTGGGCGTGGACGTCCTGCCACTCGCGCACCCGCAGGTAGTGCAGGAACTCGGCGCGGCACATGCGCCGGAACGCCGATCCCGACAGCTCGCGGCTCTGCGTGCGCAGGTAGCGCCACAGGTTGAGATAGGTCAGGAAGTCACTGGTCAGGTCGGCGAAGCGTCGGTGCAGGGCATCGGAGGCCTCCTGCTTGTCCACCGGGCGCTCGCGCACATCCTGGATGGACAAGGCCGCCACGATGACCATGACCTCCCCGACGCAGCCCAGCTCTCCGGCCTCCAGGAGCATGCGCCCCAGGCGCGGGTCGATCGGCAGGCGCGCCAGTCGCCGACCGATCCCGGTCAGGTGCGGGCCCCTCCGACCCCGCCCGGGGGCGTCGTCGGACCGGGCGGAAGCGGCCCCAGCCGGTTCGATCGCGCCGATCTCCGTGAGCAGCTGCAGCCCGGAGCGGACCTGGCGGGAGTCGGGGGCGTCCAGGAAGGGGAAGTCTTCCACCGCCCCCAGCCCCAGGGCCGCCATCTGCAGGATGACGCTGGCCAGTGAGGTACGCAGGATCTCCGGCTCGGTGTACTCCGGGCGCGCCTCGAAGTCGGCCTGCGAGTAGAGGCGGATGGCGATGCCGTCGGCCACGCGTCCGCAGCGGCCCGCCCGCTGGTTGGCACTGGCCCGGCTGACCGGCTCGATCGGCAGGCGCTGGACCTTGGTGCGGTTGGAGTAGCGGGAGATGCGCGCCAGGCCCGGGTCGATGACGTAGCGGATCCCCGGAACCGTCAGGGAGGTCTCGGCCACGTTCGTGGCCAGGACGATGCGGCGCACCCGGTGGGCCTCGAAGACCCGGTGCTGCTCAGCAGCGCTCAGGCGAGAGTACAGGGGGACGACCTCGATAGCCCCCGGCGTGCGCGAGCGGCCGTCGGGTGTGTAGCGCGCCCCCAGATGGTCGATGAGGGCTGCCTCGGTGTCGCGGATGTCGCGCTCACCGGCCAGGAAGATGAGGATGTCGCCGCCGGGCTCGTCCAGCAGCTCGTCGACGGCGTCGAGGATCCCGGTCACCTGGTCCTTGGGCTCGCCGGACTCATTGGCTGCGGAGCCGGTCCGCCCCCGACCCTTGCAGCGAGCGCCCTGGTTACGCGGGCTGAGCGCGGTGGCGCCCGCCCCGGAACGGACGGCCTCCCGGCGGGCCCGCGCCGCAGCGCGCACCGCCGGGTCGGGGGAGGTCAGGGCCTCCAGCTCGGCCTCACTCAGCTCACCGGGCGCCGCCGGACCGGGCCGGGGGGTGGCCGACCCGCTGGCCGGTGAGCCGTCGGCGTCGTCGGAGTCGGGCTTGGCGTCGTCGGGAGCCAGCGGACGGTAGCGGATCTCGACGGGATAGGTGCGCCCGGAGACCTCGATGATCGGGGCGGGAACGGTGAAGGGCTGTCCTCGGTCGCCGGTGATCTCGCGGCCGAAGTGCTCGGCGAAGCGCTCAGAGTCAATGGTGGCCGAGGTGATGATGACCTTGAGGTCCGGGCGCCGGGGCAGCAGGCGCGCCAGGTAGCCCAGGATGAAGTCGATGTTGAGGCTGCGCTCGTGAGCCTCGTCCACGATGATCGTGTCGTAGCGGCGCAACTGGGGGTCGGACTGGATCTCCGCCAGGAGGATGCCGTCGGTCATGAGCTTGACCAGGGTGTTCTCGCCGACCTCCTCGGTGAAGCGCACCTGGTAGCCGACGACACCGCCCGGCCCGATCGGGGTGCCCAGCTCGGAGGCGATGCGCTCGGCCACGCTGCGCGCGGCGATGCGCCGCGGCTGGGTGTGGCCGATCATCCCGGTCACGCCCCGGCCCAGCTCCAGGCAGATCTTGGGCAGCTGGGTGGTCTTGCCGCTACCGGTCTCGCCGGCGACGATGACGACCTGGTGCTCGCCGATGGCGGCGGCGATCTCCTCGCGGCGGGCCGAGACCGGCAACTCCTCGGGGTAGACGATTGCCGGGACGGCGGCGGCGCGGGCGGCGAGCTGCTCGGGGGAGTAGCCCTTCCAGGCGCTCCGGCGTCGGCCAGTGCCCTTACCGGCGCGCCGGCTCTGGCGACTGCGGCCGTGCGGGGCGCGCCTGTCCTGTTCGCCCCGCGTATCGCCGCCCTGTGCGCCGTCGGTGCTGCCAGTGTCGCCCCCACGGGGCCGTATATCGCTCTGTCCGGTACTTGGCTCATGGCCCTGCCGGCCGCTGTGCCGATCGGCCTGATCGCCGTTGTGACCCCGGTTCCGGTCCTCGCCCTGTTCCATAGGTTCCCTATTGTCCCCTATACGCGCGCCGGCGCCTCCCCGGGCCGCTGACAGCGCAGGACGGCGCGCCGCCGCCGGTCCTCCGGCCGCTCAGCGCAGACGACGGCGGGCCCACTCCAGGCTCAGGCGGGCGACCTCCTCCTGGGCCTGCTCCAGGTTCTTGGCGTGGACCTGCACCATCTGACTGGAGTCAGGCAGCAGCGGGAAGCCCTCGGCCGTGGCCTCAGCGGTATCCGGCAGCTCGTTGGACAGCACCCCGTGCACCATGAGCACCGGCCAGGGCAGATCCGCCAGTGTGCGCTCCGGCTCCTGCATGGAGAAGTCCGCCAGTGTCTCCTTGGACAGGACGTTCCACTCACGCGAGTTGGGGTTGTCGTCCACCAGTCGCGTCAACCCGTGCTGGGCCAGTTCATCGAGCTGCTCAGGGGAGAAGACCTCCTCCCACAGGATCGACTGCGGGCCCACGATGGCACCCACGAGCACGGCCGTGCGCACCTGCTCGGGCCGGGCCAGGAGCGCGGCCGTCGCCCCGAAACCGTTGGCGTGAATCATCTGCCGGGTGAAGCCCAGGCCGGCCAACCAGCTGGAGGCTGCGCGCAGGTCCTCGGCCTCTCCTGCCAGGGTGATGACGTCGTCGTCGGACTCTCCCAGGCCGGAGAAGTCCAGGCTGAGCGTGGCCAGGCCCGCCTCGCGGTAGCGGGCGCCGATCCGGTCCAGGCGGCCGTTCTGGCCGTGGCGGTCGGTGAGGAAGTCGTGCGCCAGCAGGACCACGCCCTCGGCCCTCGCCTCCGGGGGCTGGGCGTCGTCGGGCGTCGTGGAAACCTCCAGATCGATCGGAGCGGCCCCGGCGGGCAGGAGAAGGGTGCCGGCCAGAGTGATCCCGCGAGGGGTGCCGATACGGACGTCGCTCATGGGGTCAACCTAAGACAGAAAATAGGGACGGTCATGGGGCTCATGGGGGGAGTTGTCCCGATTGCGCTTCCAGCGTGAAGGTGGCGTCTGGGCCGCCATCCGCACCGGGGACTGTGGGTATCCACGAACTGTGAGGATTTTACGATGGTGGATGACGGGCTGTGGAAAGCGGGCGATCGGAGAGGGGGCGAGGACGGACACTGGGGCCCGCACTGGATCGTGCGGGGCTGTCCCCTTCGCTCAGTGCGGGGGACGGGGAGCACTCGCCGAGAGGCACGGCTGCCGACTGGGCCTCTCGGCGTTGCCCTGGCGCTATTCAGGCAGCGGAACCGTGCGAACCGCCTCGACGGCGCGTCGCACCAGGGCCTCGTCGGTGCGCTGGGGCTCATCGGGGGTCATGCCCTCGCGCGGGCAACGCATGTGGACCTCGCGCACGCCCGTGGACTCCACCAGGTCGACCAGGCCATGGGGGCGTACGGCCCCGGCCGCGACGACGGTCGGCCCGCCGCTGGCCACCAGCCCGGCGATCACGGAGGCGCCGTCGGCCGCAGTCTGCGCCGCGCCACTGGTCAGGACGTAGCGCACGCCGAGCCCCTCCAGATCCCCGTAGGCCTCGACGGTGTCGCGGCACTGGTCGAAGGCTCTGTGGAACGTGACCGGAGCGCCATTGGCCATGTCGACCAGCAGGCGCACCAGGCCGCGGTCGATCGTGCCGTCCTCGGTCAGGGCGCCGACGACGAAGCCCAGGTCCACGGCCGGCGGCAGCTGGCCGCGCCCACCGCCCGTGGCCTGGGGGCGGGTGAACTCGGCCATCTCCAGGGCCAGGGAGGCGATGCGTCGCACATCGGCGATCATGGCCCGGCCCTCATCAGCGTCGTAGACGAAGGAACCGCCACGGGGGCGGATGATCACCCTCAGGCCGAAGGGGGCGGCGGCGTCGGCCTTATCCGCCCAGTAGGGGCCGGCCTGTGCCCGGCGCTGCTCGACCTGCTCGGCGGCGGCGAAGATGGCCGCCTCGATGGTCCCGATCGAGGGCGTGGTGCCGGCGGCCGTGAGGTTGTCGCATAGCTCGGCGCGGTCGGCCCCGGCCCGAGCGGAGATCCGCACGCCCTCGATGTCTTCCACGCAGGTCTCCAGGACGATGTGGTCCGGGTGGCGCCAGGCGGGTGCGGGAGCGGTGATCGTGTGCTGGCGCAGCGACGGTGCTGAGCTAGTGAGCCTCATTGCGTTCATGGGGCCGAGTCTGACATGTCCTGACGTTGATGAAAACCGGGTAGATGTCAGATGTCCTCGAGGTCCTCGTAGGATTTGGGATCCTCGATCGGCTCCAGGTGCGCCGAGATGCGCAGGCTGGCGTCGGCGTCGACCAGCTCGTCGATGACCTGCTCGGTGAAGTCGTGCCCCTTCTTGACGCTCCAGGCCGCGGGAACCAGCACGTGCAGCTCCATGAATCGCCGGTTCCCGGCCTCGCGCACCCGCACGGCGTGAAAATCGATCATGCCCGCTTGGCGATGGCGCGCCAGGACCCGCTCGACGGTCTGGAGTACCTCGGTGGACGGGGCGATGTCCATCAGCCCGCCCACCGAGTCGCGGATGAGCGTGAAGCCGGTCCACATGATGTTGAGCCCGGCGCCCAGGGCGACGACGGCGTCGAGCACGGCCGAGTCGAAGACCGCTACCAGCGCCACCCCGACCAGGACCGCCGCGGAGGTGACGACGTCGGTGGCCAGGTGCTTGGCGTCGGCCACCAGGGTCACGGAGCGCTCGCGGCGCCCGGCCCGGTAAAGCATCCAGGCCACCGCGCCATTGAGGAGCGAGGCCACCACCGAGACCGCCAGCCCCAGCCCCAGCTGCTCGGGCATCTGCGGGTCGATGAGGCGGCCGATGGCGGAGATGATGATGAAGGCGGCCGCCACGAAGATCATGACGCCCTCGACGACGGCCGAGAAGTACTCGGCCTTGGAATGGCCGAACTGGTGATCGGCGTCGGCGGGCTTGACCGCGATCTTCAGCACGATGAGCGCTACGACCGCGGCCACCAGGTTGACCATCGACTCGGCGGCATCGGAGAGCAGGCCCACCGAGCCGGTCACCCAGGCCGCGGCACCCTTGAGCGCGATGGTGCCCAGGGCGGCGCCGATGGAGAGCCACGCGTAGGAACTGAGGTCCTTGGGGGGTGCGTATCGTGAGGACACCCCTCGATCATGGCGCGGGCCGCTGCGCCCTGACCAGCCGAGATTTCGCATCGCCGCAATGCGCGAATAGCCGGCGCCGGAGCTCGCGGACCGCTGTGGGTTAAGGTGGCGACGGGCGCCGCCCGGACAACACCGGGACGACGCAACGCAGGAAGCAGGAACCACGACATCAGCGAAAGGCGGGAGGATCGGGGTGCTGGACGTCTCCTCCCTCGCGCTGCACATGCCGGCCTCCCTCACCGACACCTTCCGGATCCTCGACCTGTGCGGCGTGCTGCTCAACGGAATCCTGGGCGGGCTCATCGCGCGGCGCAAGAACTTCGATCTGGTGGGCTTCGTTGTCCTGGCCATGCTCACCGCCACGGCCGGCGGCATCCTGCGCGACGTCATGATCCAGGCGGGTCCGCCCTTCGCCCTGACTGACCCCTACTACCTCTATACCGCCTGCCTGGGTGCCACGGTCGCCTGGTTCGTGCCCCTGACCTCGCGTCCTACCCGGCGCCTGCTCGTGGTGGCCGACGCCGTCATCCTGGGCTGCTGGGCGGCGACCGGCGCATCGAAGGCCCTCACCCACGGGCTCGGTGTCATGCCAGCGCTCCTGCTGGGCTGCCTCACGGCGATCGGGGGATCCATGATCCGCGATGTCGCCGTGGGGGAGACCCCGGCGGTCTTCGGCGGCAACAAGCTCTACGCGATCCCGGCGCTCATCGCCGCCGGCACCCAGGTCCTGGCCGTGCGGATGGGGGTGGCCGACGCGCACGCCATGCTGGTGTCCACCGCCGTCGGGGCCGGCCTGTGCGTACTCGCCTACTGGCGCTCCTGGCAGCTGCCGGTCATCTCCGATCGGGAGCGGCGTCGGGCCGGGCGGCGGACTGGACCGGGGGCGCTGGTCGGCTGGCGCCGGGCGCTCATGATGGGGCCGCTCAAGGCCCCCGCCTGGCGCGGTCGCGGGGGACGGGCGACAGACGGCAGTACGCCGTCGGAGCAGCCCGAGCAGGGGTAGGGGACGTCAGAGGCCTAACCGGCCTCGTTGACCGGACGCAGGCTGGCCTCGCCAGCGTCGACGGGCTGGGACTGGCCAGCGCTCTTGGCCGATGGCGTCCCGAAGAGCCGCTCCTTGACGGCGTCGGCGACCTTCTCGGTGACGGCCTCGCCCTGGGACCGTACGGCCTGCTTGACGTGGCTGGAGGCGGCGTCGACCCGGGTGCGCACGAAGGGCTGCTCGGCGACCCTCGAGGCGGCGGACTTGATGCGCTCGTACTGGGCACGCCCCGCGCGGGTCCCGAGCACGTATCCCGCGCCGAGTCCGAGGATGAAGGGGATCTTGCCGGCCATATCTGTCTCCTGAGCTTGAGGGAAGCGCTGGTTGATGCCTCATCACCATACCGGCCGCGAACCGGCCCGGCCTCCGTGAGGACTCCCCATCGGCGGCCTGATCGCCCACAGCGTCACGTGCGGCGCGATGCCCGGCGCTGCGGTCGCCCCTCACCGGGCTCCGAGGGATCGCTCCTGCGGGGGCGCTGAGAATCACATGGCCGCCGGCGAGGAGTCGTCAACGGTTTCAGCGGGGTTCGCACCGTTGGAGCCGTAGGCGCCCGGCTGGGAGCTGATCAGGCCATCGGGTGAGACGGTCGTGATGTAGGAGCGCCCGCCCAGGGCGACGCCGAGTGCCACTAGCAGGGCGGTCCCCATGAGGGTTGCCACCTGTAGCACGTTCAGGTCGGCCAGGATCGCGTGACGCCGGAGCGAGGCGGCGGTCGAGGAGGCCGGGGTGATCGTGCGGACGTTTGCCGGAACGGTCGAGGAGTTCTTGGAGAAGTCTTTGGAGAAGAAGGGGGACATGTGTTTCCTCCTGTTGAAGCGGGGATGGGAACGGGGGCGTCCGCCCCCTGGTGGAACCAGGTAACTGCGGTGACCTGTCGGCCTCGTAGGGCAAACCTGTGGCATCCCTGTGAAGGAATGATGGCGCTGGCTGAGCCGCGTGCTGCCGGGGATCGATGGCCGGTGAGCGGGCGACGTGAGACATGCCGCACCGCTGAGGGGCTCGCGTTCGTGCCCTACGGCGCCGGTTTGAGCTCCCGGAGCAGGAAGCGGCCCGTAAGGCACGGCCGTGAGACGTTCGGGGATCGTCAGCTGTTGTCGTCAGCTGTTGGAAGGGGCGTCAGCGGTGCGGCGAGGTCTCCAACAGCTCGCGGGGCAGGAGCCGGGCCAGCTCGTATCCGTCGGCTCCGACGACGACGGGGACGTCGGCCTCGGCCAGGGTACGTGCCTCGGGCTCGATGCCCATGGGGTGCGCGGTCAGCCCGCCGGCGAGCACCTGCTGGGTGGCGGTCAGACGGCGGATGGCGACGGCGGCGATGCGGTCGGCGTGGTGGCGGGCGGCCTCGCCGTAGATGTGCGGGTCGTGCTGGCCATCGTCGCCGAAGAGGATCCAGGTGATCTGGGGCAGATCGATCATGAGTCGGCGCAGCTCGGTGCGCTTGTGCTCGATCCCCGAGCGGAACCAGCCGGTGTTGGTCGGGCCCCAGTCGGTCATGAGTGCGGGCCCCGAGGGGAAGCCATGGCGGGAGAGGAAGGAGCGCAGCGTCGGTACCACGTTCCATGCGCCGGTGGACAGGTACATCATCGGGGTTCCCGGGTGCGCGGCCTGGATACGCGAGTAGAGCTCGGCCATGCCGGGGACGGGCTCCCGCGCCGAGGAGTACTTGATGAGCTGGTTCCAGGCGGCCACGAGCACCCGGGGCACGTGCGTGATCATGGCGGTGTCGTCGATGTCGGAGATAATGCCCAGGCGCGGCCCCTCAGGGATGATGAGGACCTTGGCGGCGACCGCCTCGGCCCCGGCCGCCGCGATCCTCGCCTCGTGCCAGCCCGGCTCCAGCCCGTGATCGCGCACGACGACGTCGATGTAGCCACTGCGGTCGGCCCTGGTACGCACGCTGGCCCGGCCCACGTGAACGGTCACCGGCAGGAAGGCCGCCGGTACCTCGATGAACAGGCGCCAGCCGCGCTGGGCATCGAGCAGACTGGTCAGGGCGAAGTCGCGGGCCTGGGCGGGACTGGCCGGTAGGGAGGCAGGCAGGGAGCGGAACAGAGGGCCCTCGGCCGGGGCGTCCTGGGGGCGCATCACCATACGGGCCAGGACCCGAGCCATGGAGATCGGGGGAGAGATCTTGGGGCGGGCCGCCCGGGAAACGGGGGCGGCATCCGGGCGGCCGTCGATCTTGGGCCGGGGTGGGGCCTGCCAGCGGCGTCGCTCCGATGAGGGATCCGCAAGACTCGAAGGTGCCGACTCGGCCGGCGTGCTGGTGCCGTAGCCGTCATAGGGGATGACGCGGGGGCGCCAGCCCTGGCGCTTGAGGACGGGGATGGAATCGCGGTGGAACTGGTCCTCGACGGCGCGGGCGATGTCGGAGAGGGGCACTCCCCGATCCTAGTTGACGGGCCGAATCCGGGTGTCGAAGTGGAGGAGGGCGATGAGAGTCGGCGAGGGCCGCGATCGGGAAGACGCCCTTGCCATGAGGGTGAAGATGCCCGCGGGCTACCGGTCCCGGCCCTCAGCGGCGCGAGACCGCCGGCCGGAGGCCCACCACAGGGCGCCCCCGCAGCCCAGCGCCCACCAGGTGTAGCTCGAGCCGACGACCTTGGCCCAGAACGGCCAGTTCTGCTCGACGTGGTTCTGCTCGGGGAACCACCACTGCATCGACAGAACGAAGACAAGGACCCCGGCGATGGAGGCCAGACCGAGCGCGGTCGAGCGCCAGCGCCAGGTCGCCACCCCCACCGACATGAGCGCAGGCAGGCACCACACCCAGTGGTGCGACCAGGAGATGGGGGAGACGAGCAGGCCCAGCACCATGACGACGCCGACCTGGAGAGTCAGGACCAGACCGGCCTCGTCGTCGGAGTCGGAGGTGACCTGCAACCGGCCCAGGCGACGGCACAGGAACCAGGCTGCGGCCACCGCCAGCAGGGAGCAGGCCGCCCAAGTCGGGTTCCAGGCCGACTCCGGCAGCCCCCGGGCGATCGCGCCCTTGAGGTTCTGGTTGCCCGAGTAGTCGGCGAAACCGGCGCGCCCCGGATCCCACATGGCCGAGGTGAAGAACTCCCAGGACTCGGCGGGGGCGGCCAGGGCGGCCAGGGCCGTCAGCCCGACGGCGCTGCCGGCCATGGTGGCGGCCGCCCGCCACTCGCGGCGCGCCAGGAGCACCAGGATCGCGACCGCCGGCGTCAGCTTGATCGCTGCGGCCAGGCCGCTGAGGACTCCGCGCCACCGTGAGCGGCCGGGCACGGCGAGCAGGTCGACGGCGACCAGCGCCATGAGGATGGCGTTGACCTGCGCGTACTCCATGGTCTTGGGGAAGGGCTCCAGCGCCACCACCGCGATCAGCGCGAGCCACGGCGCCAGGCCGTGTGCCGTCCGGCTCCCGGTCCCCAGGCGCCTGAGGGCCGCGTACGCCGTCACGGCGGCGCACAACGGAGTGGCCACGACCAGCAGCACGGTGGCCGATTGGTACGACATCCGGGTCAGGGGAGCGATGAGCCAGGCTGCCAGCGGTGTGTAGGTGAAGGGCCATAGGTGCTGGGGCGGGTTGGCGTACCAGGAGTAGAGGTCACCGCCGTCGAGCCACTGACGGACCGCCTCGTAGTAGACGAAGGAGTCCAGCTTGAAGACCAGCCGCCCACCATCGTCCACCAAGGAGTGGTGAGCGGGTAGCAGTAGTGCCAGCCATCCGAGGATGGAGACCGACGGGGCCGACACGACAGCGCGCGCGGCAGCGACCAGGCGTGAGGACGGGGAGGCCGGCGCGCGGTCCTCACGGTTGTCCGCGCCGGTACCGGGCGTCGCGGAAGGAGACTCGTTTTGTGGGTTCCCTGCTATGGACATCGTGCTGAGTGTAGAAGAGGCACATAGCCCACCGGGAATCGAAGATGGATCGGCTGAATGTCACTAGGAGGTCAGGCCGCGGTTGGTCCGTGCGCGCTTGAGGGCGGGAAGGCCCGCGATCCCGGCCACGACGGCGGTCCAGGCGAAGCCCGCCACCGCGAGGTACACGGCGCGCGAGCCCCCGGCGTCCGCGGCCTGCCCCGCCAGCAGGGACCCGACCGAGACCCCGACGTTGAGCGCGGTGCTCACCCATGCCAGGCCCTCGGTGAGCTGGGAGGGGGCGACTGTCACCTGGATGATGTTGTTGCCGCTGGTCAAGGTTGGGGCGATGGCCAGCCCCGTCATAAGGGCCAGCGCCGACAGCACCACGAGATTCGGCGCCAGGGAGAAGGTCGAGGCGCCCATGGCCAGTCCCACCAGCCCGACCATGAACTGCTTCCACAGCGGCCACCCCCACGCGCGCGAGCCGTAGAGGAGGGCCGCGATGAAGGACCCCACGCCCCAGACCGCCAGCACCAGGCCGGAGGCCGACTTGTGCCCGACCTCGGTGGCGAAAGCGACCGCGGCGACGTCGTTGGCCCCAAACATGGCCCCCGAGATCAGGAAGACGACGACGACGGCCCCGACGGCGCCGTAGCGCAGGACCGGTCGGAGCCCCGCGGAGTCGTGAGCCGCGCCCTCGGCTGCGCCCCCAGTGCCCTCGGCTTCCTCACCGGCGCGCTGCGGCCAGCGGGGGTGGGGTGCGGGCTCGGTGGCGCGTTGGCTGAGGAACCACAGCCCGCCGAACAGCTGCATCACCAGGCAGGCGATCCAGCCCGAGGTCACCGGGATGATCGACGTCGTGCACAGGGCGGTGGCCAGTACCGGACCGAGGATGAAGGCCACCTCGTCCAGCGCCGCCTCCAGGGAGAAGGCCGTGTGGATGTCCTCGGGACGATTGAGCAGCGCCGTCCAGCGTGCTCGCACCAGCGAGCCCATGGAGCCGGCCAGCCCGCCCGCCAGGGCGGCCAGTACGGCCAGGATCCCCAGGTGGGCGTGGGCGTGGGCCCCGGCCGCCAGCGCGATCAGGCTCGTCGCCGACACGATGGTCGCGGGCAGCATGACTCGTGACTGGCCGTATCGGTCGACGCACCTGGCCAGGATCGGCGCGCCGATGGCCAGCGCCACGAAGTTCGCGGCGCTGACCAGTCCTGCAGCCGTGTAGGAGCCGTAGAGTCCCTCGACGGCCAGGATTGTGGAGATCCCCACCATCGACATGGGGAACCGGGCGATGAGGCCCGCGGTCGAGAAGGACCGGGCGCCGGGGCGCGTGAGAATCGTGTTGTAGGAGGTGGCCATGCGAGAAATTGCGTGCTGCTGGGAGAGTTCGGGGCGGTGCCCGAGCCAGTGGAGAACCAGCTCGAGGCGGGATCGCTCAGCGGCTGTGGCTGGTGGACTCCACCCCGCTGCGATTGACGGTGAAGCCCTCTCCGCTGACCTGGCTCCAGCACTGCATGCCCGAATCGGTGGAGGTGCAGGCGAAGCTGTCGTTCTTGGCGGACTCGGTGTAATCGAGGGTTTGGTCGCTGGGGGTGAAGGCCGAGCCGCAGGACTGGGTGGACTGCCCGTCGGCGGCGATTTTGACCGTCAATGGCCGTGAGGCGGGACAGGAGGTGGTCTCCTCGTGGTTCTTAATGACGCAGGTGACGTCGTTGTTCCCCAGGGTGCAAGTGATGTTGCCGCTGGGGGCGCTGAAGGCGGGCATGTCGCTCCGCGCGTTGGCGGGCGCGGGAGCCTTGAGCGTGGGCGTGGCCGAGGCGCTCGGGGTGGCCGATGCCTTGGGCGAGGCCGACGTGCTGCTCGGCGTGGCACTGGCCCGGTCCGCGTTCTGGCCGCTCAGGGTCGTGGGCAGGGGGTCCGAGCCCGTGGCCGAGTTGCTGCCGCTGCCTCCGTAGGAGTACCAGCTCACCAGGAAAATCAGGATAGTCATCACGATGATAGCCAGGATCAGCAGGACGCGGTTGGAGGTCAGGAAGGAGGACGGTGCCGAGGAGTCGTCGTCGGTGCCGACGCCGAAGACGCTGGCGCTGTCATCGGATGCGGAAGTGGCCTGCGTTGCCGCGGGACTGGCCGTGCTTCGAGGCTGGGAGACGTTGGCGGACTGCTGGAAGGTCTGTTGAAGAGCGGGCTGGGCCGGGCGTGCCGGTGACTGCGAGGGGATCGCCTGCGTGGGCTGGAACGTCGGGTTGGCCACGGCCGGGTCGCCCGTGGACAGGAAACTGTCGACCTGGGTGTTGGCACCGGCTGTGCTGAAGGCGCTGGATGCACTCGCGGCGCTTCTGGAACTGGTTGCGGAGGCCGCTGAGGCCGCGGAGCCTTCAGAAGCTGCACTGCCGGGCTGGAGCGAACGGGGCAGAGTCACCTGAGTCGGGGCCTCAGAGGACCTGGCCGACGGCGAACCGGGCCGGGAGCCGGGAGGCGAGACGACCGCCAGCTGCGGTGAGGCCTGTGGGGACTGAGCCGACTGGGGCCTACTGCTGCGAGAGGCCAGGGCGGCGTCGACCGCGGGGTCACCCAGAGTGCCCAGCCATTCCAGGAGGGCGGGGTAGGTCCGCGGATTGGCGGCGATGTAGGGGCGTAGACCGGGGTAGTTCTGCGCCAGCTGGTGGAGAGTCTCCAGCTCCGCGTTGGGATCCTGCGCGCGCGCGACAAGCTCGTCCTTGGCCTGAGACATGCTGGGTCCTTCGAGGGTCGGGAAAACTGCGTCGGTCCAGGTTGTGATCGGTACCCGGGTCCGTCGCGGGACGGGTACCGGGACCACCCCGCGATACCGAGTCAGGGAACGCGGTACTGCCCTGGTGGCGCACGGACCGGGGATCCGGCCACTCGGAAAGACTACCCGAGGACCTCGTGGTGCCGACTGCCTGACGGGTCACGGTCGCGGCGCTCCGGCGTCGACCGGTGGTCCCTCGTCGCGGGCGGCAACGGGTGGTGGAGGGCGCCGCCCGGGAGGGCTCCGGATGCTGGAGCCGTTCGCCTTCGGAGTGCTCCCGGCTCCCGTATGGTGGAATCTTCGCCGTGGTGCGGTGGTTCAGGACAGTGTGCTGGGGTTTACTAGGGGGGTGCAAGCAAACGCAGGGGAGAGGGAGACGATGACCGAGCACGTTCGTGCCGATGCCGAAGCCCTGGCGATCCGTGGCGCCGACGGCGTCGGGGCTTCCGGGGTCGTCGTCGGCGCGGCCACCGACGTGGGGCGCCTGCGTACGATCAACGAGGACGGCTACCTCGCCATCGCCCCGGCCTTCGTCGTCGTCGATGGAATGGGCGGGCACGCCGCCGGCCGGATGGCCACGCAGGTCGCCCTCGACTCCCTCTACTCGCTGGCCGGAACCACCGTCACCGATGTGGAGACGGTGGTCCGCGCGGTGATGGCCGCCCAGGAGGCGATTGTCGCCATCCCATCCCATGCCGCCTACCTGCCCGGCGCGACGATCGCCGGCGTCGTCTTGGCCTGGATGCAGGACGAGCATGGGGTGACGCGGCCGACCTGGGTCATCTTCAACATCGGTGACGCCCGGGTCTACCTGCTGCGCGACGACATGCTCTCCCAGGTCACCCGGGACCACTCCCGGGTTCAGATCCTGGTCGAGACCGGCGAGATCACCCCCGAGCAGGCACGGCGCGACCCCCGCCGCAATGTCGTCACCCGCGCGCTGGGAGGGGGGATCGCCGACTCCGCCGTCCCCGATCTCTACAGCGTCCCGGTCGCCGCCGGAGACCGCCTGCTCGTGTGCTCCGACGGTCTGAGCGACGAGCTCGACGACGAGGCCATCGCCACCGTGCTGGCCGCCGGCTACACGGCGCAGCGCACGGCCGAGCTCCTGGTCGCGGCCTCACTGGAGGGTGGCGGTCACGACAACACCACGGCCGTCGTCGTCGACTCCATCGAGGTTCCGACCCCCGCTCACGCAGCCGTCCCCGGTGTCGCCGCCGTTCAGGAGGCGCAGTGACCGCTTCCCCGATCTCCCCGATTCCCCGGCCGGGCGAGCGCGTTCCGCTGCCTGCGGGGCTGACGCGCCTGGCGGACGGGTCCCTGCGGGCCGACGGCGTTGATGGGGTCGCCGTCATCAGTCCTGCCGCCGGGGTCGAGTCCCGCACTGTTTCCGTCGAGGCGGGGCTCCGGGTCCTCGAGGCCCTGGGGGGCACCTACCTGCCCACGGTGGGGCCGACGGCGTCGAGTGCGACGACCACGGCTACGCGGTCGTCCGGGCTGCGGACCGCGGCCTTCGGCGATCTCGACGACGGCGCTCGCGGCGCGGACAGGAGTCCGGGCGGTGGCGCTCCGGCGGAGCCCAGCGACGAGACCACACTGCTCAAGCCTGTCTCCCTGGTCACGGAGCTGCCGCGAGACGCGGCCCCGACGCACCCGGAACCCGAGAGAGTCCCCGGTCCGGATAACGATGATGCCGCAACCGTCGCTGATGGTGCGGGCGCCGCGGTCGGGCTCGACGCGGGAACGAGCGCCGCGGTCGGCGACGAGGACTCCGCCGCGCAGCCGGCAGCGCCGAACCCCGGAGATTCCTCTCCCGAGCTTTTGGAGACGGGTGTCTGGGAGGATCCCGACGACGCCTCTGACCCCCTTGGCGAGAGCCGGGGGCACGACGGTGCCGATGGGGCCGACACCGGCGACGTTGGCACATTCCCCGACTATCCCGAGCCCGAACCCGGTTCGGGGCGCCGTCGTCGTCGGGGCGCCCACCGGGCCCCGACGGCTCCCTCGGCCGGCTCGGGCGAGCAGCCGACGGCGGATACCCCCACGGCGTCGGACAACTCCAAGAGCAAGCAGCCCCAGCCGGTTCGCGCTCCCCAGCCCCTGGAAGCGCTGCCCAACACCGAGGTCGTCTCCGCCTCGGAGGCCGCTCTCATCGCGGCGCCCCCCGTACGGGCCTCGATCTGCCCCCGGGGTCACGCCAACCCGCCCGAGATCCGCGAGTGCCTGACCTGCTCGCAGCCCCTGACGGGAGTGTTCTCCTATGTGCGACGACCGGCGCTGGCCACGCTGACCCTGTCGACCGGCGCCGCCGTTGAGGTGGCCGGTGACGTCGTGATCGGACGTGCTCCTCAGGTGCCGGGCGGGGATGACCCGCACATCGTGGCTCTGGTGGCGGTGCCCAGTCCGCAGCACATGGTCTCGCGCTCCCATCTCATGCTCACGACCTCGGGATGGAGCATCCTGGTTCAGGATCTCGGTTCGTCCAACGGCACGGTGCTGGCGCGGCCCGGCGCGACGCCCGTCCTGCTGGGCTCGGGCGTGCCGACGCCGGTCTTCATGGGGGACCTGATGGATATCGGCGACGGCGTGACACTTCGCATTGATCCGCCGGCATGGCTGAGACCCCAAAGTGGTTGAGGTCACATTCTGCTCGACAATGCTTCGCCGGTGCGGAATCGGGTTGTCGGCAAGACTTATCCCGGGCGCCTACAACGACTCATAAAGAATTGATGCAATAGCAGCCCCGTCGTTGCGCTGCTGACCACTCCGGCACGAGGCCGGACCTGTGGAAGGAGATTTCATGAGCGACCTGACCTGGACGGAGATGCCGGAGGTCAATCCGGACCAGCCTGACGAGCTCGTCTTGGACTTCTCCGGCGAAATCCATCGGGTGGCCTCCACCGACACCTTCGTCATCGGTCGAGGGGGCGACCTGGACATCGATGACAACCCCTACCTCCATCGCCGCTTCCTGGTCTTCGCCTATTCCGAGAAGCTGTGGTGGATCGCCAACGAGGGGAGCCGGTTGTCGGCCACGCTGACCGACGGCGAGGGGCTGGTCCAGTCGCGCCTGGCTCCTGGAGCCCGCATCCCCCTGGTCTTCCCCCGAGTCATCCTCACCTTCTCCGCCGGCCCGACCACCTATGAGATCAACCTCATCACCTCCGGGGAGGACCACTTCTCCGGGATTGACGGCGTGCGCCAGTCCACGGGACAGACCACTATCGGGGTAACCCCGATGACCCGCTCCCAGCTGCTGCTCGTCCTGGCGCTGTCCGAGCCGGTGCTCAAGCGGGCCGGGACCGGGGCCGCCGAGATCCCCTCCTCCGCGGCGGCCGCGGCGCGCCTGGGGTGGCCGTTGACCAAGTTCAACCGCAAGCTCGACAACGTCTGCGAGAAGCTCGACAGGGTGGGTGTGCGCGGGCTGCGCGGCGGACGCGTTGCCGGGGCCGCCTCCAACCGGCGCACCGCGCTGGTGGAGCATGCCGTATCCACTCTCATGGTCACAGCCGAGGACCTCTACATGCTCGATGAGGAGCAGGCCGCCAACCGGGCGGCCGTCGATGAGACGGCCGAGCGCTCGGCGACCACCGCTCCGGTGGCCCAGAGCTCGCCCACGGCATCGAGGCGATGACGTGGCGCGGAGCGTGATGCATGACCAGGACGACGCCGATCCTCCCGAGGAGATGGAACCGAGGGAGGAGGAAGAGGCGCAGGACAGTGAACCCGCCTCCAAGAGCGCGTTCTTCGACGAGGTTCTGGCGGAAGAATCCGAGGAGCCCGACGCATCGGAAGGCGATCAGCGCCGTCATGCCCGACGCCGTCGCGCCCGGCGCTGGGGGGTGGCGCTCCTGGTGCTCGTTGTCGTCCTGACGGCCGGGGCCGTCGGCGCGGAGTACCTCGTGCGCAGTCAGATCGACGCCGCGGTGCGTTCCGCCCTGCCGGGGCTCAGCTCGGACGCGAGAATCGCCACCACGGGGATCGTCCTGCGCCAGCTCGCCGGTGGTTCGCTGGACAGCCTGGCGGTGGACTCCGAGAGCCTGGAGATCACTCCCAAGGGCCAGGGTGGCGCCACGATCACGCTCAGTGACGTCGACGTCGACCTCAGCCGCATCAGCCTGCGCTCGCCCTACCCGACAGATACGGTGACGGTATCCGGCACCGTCAGCTGGCGGCAGGTGGCCGCACTCGCCGCCAAATCGCACCCGAAGATGCAGGGCATGACCCTTCAGGCCAAGCGGACGGGGACGAGCGCCCAGGATCCGGGAGCCATCCAGGCCTCGGCCTCCCTGCTTGGCATCGACGGCGAGGCGGAGATCGTACCGTCGGTGGGGGCCGACGGCAGCCTGGTGCTGACCATCACCTCCACCCGGATAGGAGGGGACGAGACTGGGGTGGATGTCGACACAGCGGAGAGCAGTCTGCTCGGCTACGTCGGACTGGACTCCCCGCAGATCACGGTTCCAGCCGGATCCTTGCCGCAGGGTCTGCACCCCACCAGTGCGATCGTCACTGACGACGGGCTCCGGCTGAGCCTGACCGGGAACCAGGTGAACCTCGGCCGTCTGTGAGCCGGAGGACGCCGGCCCGACGACGATTCGTCTCACATTTCCTCTGAACCCACGTGATGGCGGCGAAAGATGAGGCTGCTGCGCGCCGGTGGGGAGTACTTCCCCCTCCCGGGTGCCCCAGACTCCGTCGGCTCGTATAGCCTGCCGACACATCGCGTTTCCGCCTTTCCGTCTTTCGACCTTTCCGATCGCGAGCACGCTGCGTGAGGGATCACGCAGGACCCGAGCAAGGAGAACCATGAGCATGCAGCCCGAGCACCGCGCCCAGCCCGGCAGTCAGCCGGGTAGTTGGGGCGGTGGTCAGTCGACCGGGCAGCCCTCCGGTCAGCCCGCCATGCCCTCCCCGGGGCAGGGAGGCCCGGCCATGGTCCAGCAGCCGCCTTCTTTCCCGCCCCAGGCCGACCCGCTGGCCTCCGGGGCGCTCGCATCCTCGTCGGCTCCCTCGTCGGCGAGGGTGACGGTTCCCGGCTACCCCTCCGGGCCCGCGGCTCCGGCGGAGGAGGGTCCCGGTACCGGGCCGCTGCCCTCGCGCGAGGCGCTGCGCCGAGAGGCCCGCGTCGCCTCCAGCCGCCGGGGCGCCGGGGACGCCGACGTCGAGCGCGCCGGTGCGCTGCTGAAATCGGTGGCCGACATCTTCTCCCAGCGCGTCGTCGGCCAGGAGCAGCTGCGCACGGCCCTGGTCACCTCGCTGATGTCCAGCGGTCACATCCTGCTGGAGTCCGTGCCCGGGCTGGCCAAGACGACCGCCGCCCAGACTCTTGCCTCCGCCGTCTCCGGCTCCTTCCGCCGCATCCAGTGCACGCCCGACCTCATGCCCAACGACATCGTGGGCACCCAGATCCTCAACTCCTCCACCGGCGAGATGACCACTCAGCTGGGGCCGGTCCACGCCAATATCGTCCTGCTCGACGAGATCAACCGCTCCAGTGCCAAGACCCAGTCGGCCATGCTCGAGGCCATGCAGGAGCGCCAGACCTCCATTGGCGGCGTCGTCTACCCGCTGCCGCACCCCTTCATGGTCCTGGCCACCCAGAACCCCATCGAGGAGGAGGGGACCTACGTCCTTCCCGAGGCTCAGATGGACCGCTTCCTCATGAAGGAGGTGCTCACCTACCCGCGGCCCTCGGAGGAGGCCGACGTCCTGGACCGGATCTCGAACGGCACCTTCGACCAGCCCGTAACCGGGCGCCCCATCTCCACCGACGACGTCGAGTGGCTCCAGCGGGCCGCCGAGCGGGTCTACGTCGACCCCGTCATCAAGCAGTACATCGTCGCCCTGATCAACACCTCCCGCGGAGGAGGGCCCCGGCCCGTGCCCGGCCTGGACCGGCAGGTGCGCGTGGGCGCCTCCCCGCGCGGCGGTATCGCGCTGATGAAGGTGGCCCAGGCCGTCGCCCTCCAAGAGGGGCGCACTTACGTCATCCCCGACGACGTCCGTCTTCTGCGCCACGGGGTGCTGCGCCACCGACTGGTGCTCACCTATGACGCCCTGGCCGACGGCATCGCCCCCGAGGCGATCATCGACGCCATCTTCGCCGCCGTCCCCACGCCCTGATCCCGGTGGGGACCCGCTGAGCGATGAGTATGGAGGCACCTGACGCTCCCGCAGCGCCCGAGTCCGAGCCCGGAGGCGGGCGGCGCGGCGCGCGGATCGAGCGTCTGCGCGCGGCCCTGAGCCTGCCGACCCTGCGGCGGGCCACGGGGCTGCTCGACGGGCGCCACAAGTCGGTTTTCGTCGGGCGTGGGCAGGACTTCGACGACATGTCCTTCTACCGGCCCGGGGACGACATCTCCGACATCGACTGGAAGTCCTCGGCCCGCCTGGGCCAGCCGGTTATCAAACGCTACCAGCGCGAGTCCATGATGCCGCTGGTCCTGGCCGTGGACACGGGCCGGACCATGGCTGCGATGGCTCCCTCGGGGGAGGACAAGCGCGACCTTGCTCTGGGGGTCGCCGAGGTCTTCGCCTACCTGGCCCGGATGCGCGGCGACTCGGTGGCGCTCGTGGCCGGGGACGCCGGCCGGACGATCTCGCGCCCGGCGCGCTCGGGGGCCAAGCACGTCGAGACCCTGCTGACCTTGCTGGCCCGCACCTTCGAGGACCTTGACGTGCCCGTGGCCGGGGCGCCGGACGGCGTGTTCGAGCTGGCGCCCGGAGCACCCTCCTCCAGTCTGCCGCGCCTCATGGAGAGGGTGAGCACCTGGCACCGTCGTCGCAGCCTGGTCGTCCTCATCACCGACACCGCCCATCCCGGTCCCGACGCCGCTACCTGGCTGCGGCGCCTGTCGATCCAGCACGAGGTGATCATCGTGCAGATCGAGGACGACGACCCGCTGCGTCCGGAGGGCGGTCGCGGGCGGGATATCGACCTGCCCTTCGAGATCCCCGCCTTCCTGCGCACCGATAAGTACCTGGCGGCTCAGGCCGCCGTGGTGCGCGAGCAGTGGCGCGCGGGCGTCGAGCAGGTGCTCGACGCCCGGCACCTGGAATACGGCATCGTCTCCTCCGAGGAGACCCTCATCGACTCCATCGCCGAGCTCCTCCAGCGCGAGCGCGCAGCCGTGGCCAGAGGGAGGCGGTGACCCGTGCAGATATGGCCCCCGGTTCTCATGCCGATATGGATGGTCATCGTGATGATCATCGGGATCCTCCTGGTGAGCGCCTGGCTGCTGCGCACCTTCCTGGTGACTCGCAGGGACACCTCCCGAGAGGTCGGAGACATCCCGATGGCGCCTCGTGAACGCCGCCAGTGGGGCGATCGCCTCACAGAGATCGCCCAGCGCTGGGAAGGCGGCGAGCTGGACCTGCGCGAGCTGCACCTGGAGCTGGCGGCGCTGCTGCGCGGTTTCGCCGAGGCTCGCAGCGGTGAGGAGATCACCACTGCCACGGTCTCGGAGATCCTGGACATGGCCGATACCGCCGGCCCTCGCTCGGTGGAGGAGCGCCGGCGCAGCGTGCGCCAGGCGGGCCGTCCCCTGGACACCAACCCCCTGGGGCACGTCGGCGAGCTGCTCGCCGTGTGGGAGCAGCCCTCCTTCGACCGTGAGCCGGAGTCCGCCGCGGAGGAGGCCCTGAACCTTGCGCGGGAGGTGGTCACACAATGGTGATGCCCTGGTTGTTCATCATTCTTGTCGTCATCGCCGTGGCGGCGGTCATCGCGGTCTTCGTCGTCGACCGCCGTTCCGACGGGCGGTCCGGTCCCCATCCCCGCAAGCGCCTGCAGCTGCCCTGGAGACGCCGGGAGGGGCAGCGGGCCGTGGAGCTTCCGCGGCGCCTGGCCAACTCGGCGAGCCTGTTCCAGCTGCCCGCGGTGCGCTCCCGCATTCGGGCCCAGCGCTGGTTGCACGCCGGCCTGGCGGTTCTGCTGGCCACGTGCCTGCTGAGCGCCTCGGCCATCGCCGGGCGCCCCGTGCGCGTCACCGAGCGCTCCGACGCCCTGGCCAACCGCGACATCGTCCTGTGCCTGGACGTGTCGACGTCGATGGTGAGGATCGACTCCTCCGTCCTGAAGACCTTCTCCGACATCCTGGAGGACTTCGACGGTGAACGCGTGGGACTCGTGGCCTGGAACTCGGCGGCGCAGACCATCGTCCCGCTCACGGACGACTACGAGCTGCTGCGCCAGCAGATGGACGAGCTGGGTGAGGTCCTGGACATCGACCCGCAGAACGCGACCTACAAGCAGGCCCTCCGGTACGACGCGGCCTTCGGCGGGACCCAGAACAAGAGCATCAACGGCTCTTCCCTGGCCGGCGACGGACTCGCCTCCTGTGCGCAGGCCTTCGACAACCAGGGCTTGGAGCGCTCCCGCTCCATCATCTTCGCCACCGACAACCAGGTCATCGACCCCGACAAGGAGCAGATCTACTCGCTCCCCGACGCCGTCGATCTCCTGGCGGAGCGCAAAATCCGCCTGTTCTCCATCTACGGCGCCGATGACGATCAGTCCTACCAGTACCAGCTCGACCAGAGCCCCGAGGAGTCCCGCGAGGAGCTTAAGACCGTCTCCGAGGAGCAGGGCAATGGCCGCTTCTACGACGTCGAGGACTCCGGTACCGGGGGAAATATCGTCAAGGAGCTGGAGAAGACCGAGGTCAACGCGCTCGGGGGCCGGAAGCAGACCCGCCGCACGGACGTCCCCCAGACGTTCGTCATCGCCCTCTCCCTTGTGCTCCTGGGCTATCTGGGGCTGACCACCTGGAGGCGAGCATGAGGCCAGTACCCGTCATTGGAGACTTCGCATTCATCCCGGTCACCTGGTGGCCCCTCGTCCTGCTCGTGACGGCGGCCCTGGCGGCCCTGCTGGTCGTCTCCCGCCGCCGCCTCATCCGAGACGCCGCCGAGCCGGCCGCCCGCAGGGCATGGTGGCGGCGCCTGGCCATCGTCGTCGTCGTGGCGCTGGCGATGGCGGGACCTGCGATCCGCGGCAGCGAGGCGATCAGCGTTTCCAACGTGGAGATCTACATGGTGGTGGACCGCACCGGATCCATGGCCGCAGAGGACTACCAGGGCAAGGGGCCCGACGGCGTCGATCAGGCCGCCTCCACCAGGCTGGACGGGGTGCGCTCGGACATGCGCGCCATCCGGGAGGCCTTCCCGGACTCGCGCTTCTCCATCATCGCCCTGGACAACACCGCGGCCACGGAGCTGCCACTGACCCACGACACCAACGCCGTCGACTCCTGGATCGGCT
Source organism: Actinomyces johnsonii (assembly GCF_006546835.1). GTDB lineage: Bacteria > Actinomycetota > Actinomycetes > Actinomycetales > Actinomycetaceae > Actinomyces > Actinomyces johnsonii. The sequence continues at coordinate 186,492 of NZ_VICB01000003.1, forward strand.
CGCTCAAGCAGGAGGTCACCGGCCATGCCACCGGCTCCTCACTGGAGGTGGCGCTGCCGGTGCTGGGCCTGGCCCTGACCCAGTCCCACCAGTCCGAGTCCAAAAACATCCGCCTCGTCTACATCTTCTCCGACGGTGAAGCCACCGATGACGGCCGCGGCGCCCAGGAGGCCGAGAACGCGGGCATCTCCTGGCAGTCCCTGTCCGGACTCGTCGACGGAGGCGCGGTGCTGGGCTACGGAACCACCGAGGGCGGAAAGATGCGCAGCTACGACGGCTCGGCCTCCACCGGCGAACACACCCAGTCCGACTACATCGCCGACGGCGAGGGCGGACAGCCGGCGGTGTCAAAGATCGATGCCGATGAGCTCCAGAGCGTGGCCTCGGCCATGGGACTGCCCTACTACCACCGCACCGGCGGGTCGGGCGACGACCCGACGAGCAAGTTCACCAACTTGGACATCGAGGCCGTCACCTCCGACGGACGGGCCAAGACGAACGCCCGGGTGTACCTGACCTGGCCCTTGGGAATCATCGCCTTCGGCCTGCTGCTGTGGGAGATCATCGACCTCATTCGAACCGACCGTCGCCTGCGGCTCCTCGTGGGAAGGGGAAGATGATGACGACGGGAAACCCCCCTGGCGAGGGCTTCGGTCAAGAGCAGGGCGGCCCCCCGCCCGGCTCCGACAACATGCCAGGGACCACCGATGCCGCTGCGGACCAGGCGTCCCCCTACCTCCAGGAGCCGGACTCGACCCCATCCGCCCAGGACCCCTCCGGCCCCGAGGATCCCCGACGGCGTGAGGCCCGCCTGAGCCGACGCCGTCGACTCCTCAAGATCGGCGGGGTACCGGCGGTGCTGGCCACCATCATCTCCCTGTGGCTCGGGTCGATCTTCCTCATCTCGCTGTCCGGCAACCGCGCGGTGGCCGCCGGGCACTACGACACGGCACTGTCCCGCTACCGCCTGGTGGCCAAGATCAATCCCTGGCTGGAGCAGTGGCGCGTCGACTTCAACCTGGGGACCGGCCAACTTGCCGCGGATGATCCGACCTCCGCGGTCACCACCCTCAACCGGGCCTTGAGCAAGGCGCCGGCTGCGCGGACCGACCCCCAGACGAAGGCGAAGCAGACCGGCTCCCCGGAGTGCATGGTTCGCACCAACCTGTACGTCGCGCACATCTCACTGGCCGCCAAGGCCCAGGAGAGCGGCAACTCCACCTCGGTGACTGAGCATGTCGAGGCCGCTAAGAAGGCCGCCGATACCTGCGAGGTTCCGCCCCCGCCCGAACAAGATCCCTCCCAGAGCCCGAATCCGTCGGCGACGCCCAGCTCGGACCCCAGTACCACCCCCAGCTCCGACCCGTCGGCCAGCTCCTCCAGCGACCCGAGCTCGACCCCCAGCTCCGATCCGAGCTCCACCCCCAGCTCGGAACCCAGTACCACCCCCAGCTCCGACCCGTCGGCGTCGGCATCGAGCTCGCCGGGCGAGACCTCCTCCAGCACCCCGAGCGCCCGGCCGACTCCGACCCCGGTCGATGACCGGGCCAAGCGCCTGCGCGACCGCAACAACGGCGGCTCGGGTGCCACCGAGAAACCCGGCGGCGGCGATTCAGGGGGCAAGCCCTGGTGAGCGGCTTCGATGAGGGGCGTCCCTCCCGACTCGTGGTGGCGGCCGCGGTCCTGGACCGCCTGGAGCGTCCGACGGCGCTGCTGTGCGCGGCCCGCTCCTACCCGCCCGAGCACGCGGGACAGTTCGAGCTTCCCGGGGGCAAGGTCGAGCCCGCAGAACGGCCTACCGAGGCCCTGGTCCGCGAGCTGGACGAGGAGATCGGTCTGAGCGCGCGCCTGGGCGCTGAGCTCGTCCCTCCGGGGGATCTGGCTGTCCCCGCCCCGCCGCGCGGCGGAGCGGGTGATGACGCCCCGGCCTGGCCCGTCATGCACGGCTTCAGGATGCGTGTGTGGCTGGCCGAGCCGACCCGGGTCGGGGACCGGGGTCGGGCGGGTGCCGCTCACGAGAGGCTGGAGTGGGTGAGCCTGGATCCGCCCAATCAGGTGTGTCAGCTGCCGTGGCTGCCCGCCGACTTGCCGATCATCGAGGCGCTTGTGACGGTACTGGGGCGCTGAGGCGGTCGGGCGCCGCCGCCAACGCCCCGTTTTCCTGACACTTCTATCATTCGCGTCATCTCGTAGGTTAGGGTGACCTCATGCCGAAGATTCTGGGTTCCTCACTGGCCGAGCACCGCGAGCGCACGCGGAACGCCCTGTTCCAAGCGCTCTCCGAGCTCATGAGCCGGCGCAGCTTCGACAAGATCACCTTGTCCGACGTGGCCAACCACGCGGGCGTGGGACGCACGGCCGTCTACAACCACTTCGCGGACAAGGAGGACCTCCTCCTGGCCTTCATGGAGCATGAGGCCGGACGTTACGCCGAGGAGCTCTCCCGGGCGCTGGCCGGGACGCAGGACCCGATCGACCGCTTGCGCATCTATGTGCGTCAGCAGGCCCTTATCGCCCGCCACTTCCACTTCCCGACGTCGGGGCCGCTGGCCGACTCCGTCTCGCGCGGGACCGCCGGCCGCCTGCGGGCCCACGGCGCGCTGCTGGCCCAGATGCTCTCTTCGATCCTCACCGACGCCATGGACCAGGGGCTTATTCCCGCCCAGGAGCCTGAGCAGGTCATCCCTCTCATCCATGCCACTGTCATGGGTGGGCGCCCGACTCCCACCGACCCGGAAAGGCGCCGGGCCTACCTGGAGAGCCTGGACGCCTTCGTGCTGCGGGCGGTGGGGGCCCGCAGGCCGGCCCACGCCGTCCCGCCCATTGCCCGTCCCCATGCCACCGAGCCGCTGGACGGGGCCGGTCACCCCGGTTCGCTTCATCACACCGCGGTTGGCTGACAGCGTGCGCCGAGCGCTGCCGCGGGCGCGGGTGGGCCTGGCAGACTTTCGCCCGTGAACCTGAGCTGGACCGATTTCTGGAACGACCTGCTGACGCGTCCCTTCGACGGCGTCGGTCTGGAACCCGGCGTGCTGTGGCCGGCGCTGGCGATCCTCGCCATCGTCCTGGTCTGGGCCCCCGCCCGCCGCTGGGGCCGCACTCTGGTGACGATCGTCCATGAGGCCGGGCACGCCGCCGTCGGTCTCATGGTGGGACGGCGCTTCCTTGGTTTCGTCGTGAGTCGGGACTTATCCGGGCACGCCGTCACCGCCGGCAAGCCAGACGGGCCCGGCCGGGTTCTGACGACCTGGGCTGGCTACCCGGCCCCCGCGGCCCTGGGCGCCGCCGTCGTGCTTCTGGCGCTTCACGGCTGGGCTAGCGCGGTGCTCGTGATGGGCCTGGTGATTCTGGCGGTCCTGCTGGTGATGTCCCGCTCGATTCGTACGGCAGGCCTGGTGCTACTGGTCGGGTTGCTGACCGGGGCGCTGTGGTGGTGGGGCGGGGTCTGGCGAGCCGGTGTCGCCTCCGGGGTCGGCCTGGCTCTCATCGTCGGGGCCTGGGACTCCCTGCGCGACGTCGCCGTCTCGCGTGAGCCGGAGCAGGATCACCGCACCCTGGCCAGGTTGACCGGCACGCCCGCGGCGCTGTGGCTGGTGACGTGGTTCCTGGTCGATGCGGCGGCCACTGGCGCCGTCGTTCTGGTCGTACGCGATCTGCTGTGAGATGGGGCCGGTCCCACGGTCGGGAAGGTCGGGCGACGTAGCCTACTCTTCGTCCTGGTGACGACGAGCCGCGGTGGCCCGTCCCGCCGTCCCCCACCCGACGTCGCACGCTGCGCGCTCCCGCGCGGAGCCGGCGACCAGGGCCCATCCCGCTCCCGGACGCTCCGGGATTCCCCCAAGGAGAACACATGATGCTGACCCGCCGGACGCTTGGCCTGACCGCCCTAGGGCTGGCCGCCTCGGCCACGCTGGCCGCCTGCTCGTCGAAGTCCCAGGATGAGGCCACGGAGGAGGGGAAGATGGCGCTCATCGTCTCCGACGCCGGCGAGGCCGCCTCGGAGGAACTGGTCAAGGCGGTGGAGGCGTTCACCAAGGAGACCAAGGTGGAGGTGGATGTCAAGACCGTCTCTGACATCTCCCAGGAGCTCGCCCGTGGAATCAGCTCCAGCCCGACCGTCGACGTCGTCGTCCTCAACCCGGCGCAGCTGTCCAGCTACGCCGGCTCCCTACACACCTGGGACAAGGACTCGCCCGCCGTGAAGGACGCCCACCCCGCCCTGCTGACGAGTGCCACCAGGCAGGACAAGCTCAACGCGGCGCCCAGGGACGTCTCCACGCTCGCCCTGTTCATCAACACCTCGCTGTGGCAGGCGGCAGGGCTGAGCGAGTCGAACTATCCGACCACCTGGGAGCAGCTCGACCAGGTGGCCGCCGCGCTCACCTCCGGAGGCGTCGTCGGCCTGACCCTGGACGCCTCCTACGAGCGCGCGGGCGCCTTCATGATCCAGGGCGGTGGGGGATTGACCAGCGCCGACGGCACGCAGGCGACCGCCTCCTCCGAGGGGTCGGTCGCGGGGTTGACCGAGGTCAAGAACCTCCTGTCCTCCGGCTCGGCCGCCTGGGGCTCAGACCTGCCCGCCGGCTCGGCCGCGGACGCCTTCGGCCAAGGGCAGGCCGCCATGGTGGTGGAGTCGGAGACCATGGTGAAGACCCTGGCCGATGCCTACTCGGGCGTCTCCTACACGGTTGTCGAGCTGCCGGCCGGCAGCGGCGGCAAGGGGACCCTGCAGTTCCCCACCTTCTACGGCGTGGTCGAGGCCTCCAAGCACAAGGCCGACGCCATCAAGCTCGTGGAGTACCTCACCGGCGCCGAGCGGCAGGTGGCCCTGGCCAGCGCTGCGGGCACGGTGCCTGCAGGCCGGTCAGCCGGTGAGACCTGGAAGGGCAAGCACGCCGACCAGGCCGCCTTCCTGGCCGGCGTCGAGTACTCCCAGGCCGTGCCGTCCATGTCCGGGGTCTCCGACATCATCGCCAACTTCGATAACGAGCTGCCGGGGCTGGCCGCGGGCGACCCCGCAAGCATCCTGGGCGGTGCCCAGGTGAACCTGCAGGCCATCTTGTCCTGAGTCCTGATGCCGCGGGGCGGCGCCGGCGGACAACGTCGGGGCCGCCCTGAGGGGACAGGCAAAGAGTGGAGGAGCGAGGGACCTCACCGAGACATCCTTCATGCCACCGTCCGCGCCCCCTCACCTTCGCTCTGCACCAAGTCGGTGCGGTCGGGCACCGGATAGTCATGCGTATTCACGACGCAACCGTCATTGACGAACTCGTCGGTGGCGCATCCGTCGAGCAGGTCGTCGTTCTCATGCTCGAGGGGTAGCGGTAAGAACTCGCAAGCGCCGTACCTTACGTGACAGGCCCTAGCCTGCCCGGAAGCCCTCGCCTCCTATTGCTCAGTCGTGATGACGGCTTCGTGGTGGACTGGGAAGTTCACTGATCGGGCGATGAAGCAGTACTCGGCGGCTCGGTCGTGCAGTGCGGCTGCACGCTCAGGATCATTGCCGGGAGCAATGGTCACTGTGGGGCGAAGGGTTGCTGAAGTGAATTCCCCAGTTCCGCCTGGATGCTCGACCATGATGCCGGTAGGGGTGTCTGAGTAGGCGGTGACGGTGACGCCCGCGTCTGCTGCGAGGTGGAGGTACCACAGCATATGGCACTGCGAGAGTGAGGTGAGTAGAAGCTGTTCCGGGTTCCACCTGTAAGCGTCCCCTCGGAACGCAGGATCTGCCGATCCGTGGATCACCGGCAGGTCGGCGGTGGTTCCCCGGACATCATGGTTGCGCGAGTAGGTGCGGTATCCAGACGTGCCCGTACCCAGGTTGCCTGTCCACTCCACGCATACAGAATATTCGTGATCTGTCACACAAAAAGTATAGAGACGGGCCGCTAAGCCGTCCAGGGGTGGCGAATCGGTGGGTAAGGGTGTCTGGGTCGGTTTGACAAGGATGGCGTATCGCTGGGGTGGGGCGGGCCCCGTTGTGACGATGAGTGGTGCTTAATCAATCCCTCGTCCCGAGGAGCCCGCACTGATGTCATCTCCACCGCGGTCAGCCTGGAACAGTAAGAACGTCACTCCGGACACCTCCCAGTCAGGCTAAGCCACGAATCTCTGTGTCCAGAGTGACGTGCAGATGGAGCGGGTGACGGGAATCGAACCCGCGCTGTCAGCTTGGGAAGCTGAAGTTCTACCATTGAACTACACCCGCGTGGCATCTGAGGACGTGCGTCCTAGGTGCGTGCGGAAGTCTAACCCAGACCCCGGCCATGTGCGCAAATCGATCTCAAGGGTGCTTCCCGCACTGGGTCGGCGATGTCTCCCCCCGTTACACTCGCAGGTGTTCCCCACCCGTATCGACGTTTGTGGTGAGTCCATGTCCTATCCGACCAATCCCTACGATCCCACGGGATCCCAGCCGGATATGCCGGCGCTGCCCGCGGGCTCCTCCGCGGGGGAGTACCCGGGCGGTGAATATCCAGGCGGTCAGTACCCGCCGAACGCCGGCTGGTTCGACAACGGCGCCCAGCCGGGAAACGGCCCGCAGGATGGCTACGGCCCTCAACCGGCTTACGGGCCCGGGTACCCCGGGTACGGTGCGCCGCCCGGATACGGTCCCTACCCCGGGTACGGCCCGCCGGCCTACCCGGGCAAGTCCAAGGTGGCCGCCGGCATCCTGGCGCTGTTCCTCGGAACTTTCGGGATCCACAACTTCTATCTCGGATACACGAACAAGGGGCTTATTCAACTCCTGGGCTCGTTCCTCAGCTGCGGATTTCTGGCTGTTCCGATTGCGATCTGGGCCTTCATCGAAGGGATTCTCATCCTGACGGCCCGCCCGGGCGATCCGCCGTGGGGCGTCGACGCCACCGGCGTACCGCTGAGCGGCTGAAGGCCGGCGACGACCCGTCTGCCCACTCGGATCCGGCCCGCCGCCGCTCGGTGCCTGGACGGCTCGAGGGCATGTGACTCTCCGCCAGTTGCTCTTTCGCCCTGCTAACCTGGCACAATCGGGCCCGTGCTGCTCTCAGACCGCGATATCCGCACCGAGCTCGACGCGGGCCGGGTTGTCCTGGACCCCTACGACCCCGAGATGATTCAGCCGGCCTCGATCGACGTGCGCCTGGACCGCTGGTTCCGGCTCTTCGACAACCACCGCTACCCGGTCATCGATCCGGCCGCCGATCAGGAGGGACTCACTCACCTGATCGACGTCGGGGCCGACGATCCCTTCGTCCTGCACCCCGGCGAGTTCGTCCTGGGCGCCTCCTACGAGCGCATCACCCTGCCCGACGACGTCGCAGCCCGTCTGGAGGGCAAGTCGAGCCTGGGGCGCCTGGGACTGCTGACCCACTCCACCGCCGGATTCATCGACCCCGGCTTCACCGGGCACGTCACCTTGGAGCTGTCCAACACGGCCACCATGCCCATCAAGCTCTGGCCGGGTATGAAGGTGGGGCAGCTGTGCTTCTTCCGCCTGTCCAGCCCCGCCCAGGCCCCCTACGGCTCGGGCGCCACCGGCTCGCGCTACCAGGGGCAGCGCGGACCGACGGCCTCACGCTCCCACCAGTCCTTCCACCGCACCCGTATCCCCGATGCCCCGACGATCCCCGCCGACGGCACCGGCCCCGCCCCCCAGGAGAAGCACGTATGAGCGACTCGACCGACCTCGCCGTCTCACTGCCCGCCGACACCGGCACCTTCACGGCCTCCTCCATGCTTCCGGTCGGCTTGCTGGACACCAACCACGTCCTGCTCCTGGCCGACGACGTCGCCCCCGATGAGGTCGAGGCCCTGGCCCTGTCCCAGGACCTCCAGGCCGGCTGGGTGGGGGTCTCCAGCCTGCAACTCTTCCCGGGGGCATCCCTACTGGGGCCCTGGCAGGTCGACGCCGAGATGCGGGGCCTCATCGGGGCACCGGAGTGGACCACGCAGCTGATGATCCTGGACTGCCCCCGCATCCGTGCCGGCGCCCTGCCGCCGGAGCTGGCCGGCCTGGACCCGCTCTCGGACGCCTTCCCTAAGGGGCAGCCCACGGGAGCGGAACTGGTGGCCCTCACGCGCCTGCGCGCCATCGCCCGGCGCCTGGCCGGTGCGCTGCGGCTCATCCCCGGAGGGGACGGGGAGGCCCCGGTCCTGTTCGAGCCCAGCCCCGAGGTCTCCGCCTCCTTGACGGTCTACGCACCGGTATGGCTCGGCCCGGAGGACCTGGTGGCCGTCCTGCGGCCCGTGGCCCCCGATCTCACCACCGCCCTGGAGGCTGTCCAGCCCAGGGGCGCCGTCGGACTGGACGCCATCGATCCGGAGCAGCTGGAGCAGCTCGTCGAGCGCATCGGCCCGGAGGTCTTCGAGAAGGCCTGGCGTGGATCGGAGAAGGTTCGCCAGGACATGATGCGCCAGGAGATCGTCGCCGCCGCCACCGGCAACGTCATCGAGGAACTGCGTGACGGCTACGCGGTCGTGACACCGGTCGATCCCGAGCACGAGGGCTGGGGACGCATCGAGGTGCGCGCCGGAGCCACCGACGGGCTGCCGCTGGCCGTGCGCGGCGAGCCGTGGGCGCGCGGGGCGGTCCTGTCCTACGACCTGCGCTGGATCCCCAAGGATCAGGCCGACGCCTATTCCGAGGTGGTCTCCCGCTCCCGGCGCCGCGAGCGTCAGACGGCCCGGGACCTGGTCGAGGAACTCGCCACCGTCCTGGTCTCCGCCGTCTCCGGGGTGGCCGTGGACGACGACGGCTTCCTCGTCTCCCTGGGCGAGGAAGCCCAGGAGGCCTGAGAGGTCTCGCCAGGAAGCGGTGCGGGCGCCGCACGGCCCGTGGAATGGACGTCGTCGTGGGGGGGGCCGACCAAGCGGATTGGGAACTGCGTTTTCCGTCCGGAACGTACTTCTCCCGCAGACGACTGAGGCCGTACTCCAGTTGTCTGCAGGAAAACGCAGTCCTCGTGGGAAAAGTACGTCCCCGATCAGGGCTGGCGCAGCGCGACCACGCCTGGTCTGCTGGTCCTTGTTCCGAGCGGGCCAGCGTGGCACGACGGCTCGTCCCGGGCTGCAGGATTGGAACAAGACCTATAGCTCAACCATCATTCGCAGTCCGGGCGCCTACTGACGTGACCCCGAAGACTCGGGTTCGGGCCGGGCCCGCTCGGTGCCGGGTGTGGTACGGGCCGTCAGCCGCTCAGCGCCGGTCTGCGCCCGCCGGGCGTCCCAGTGCCAGCCGGTGAAGCGCCGGGCCTCGATCAGGGCCCGCACCCAGGCCACCGGCTCCTCGCCCCGCTGCGCCCCCACCGACAGGTAGTGGCGCAGGAGTCCGGCTGCGGCTAGGGCGTCGTCCAGCGCGTTGTGGTGACGGCCGATCTCCACCCCCGCCACCTCGCAGCAGGTGGTCAGTCGACGCGACGGCGTCGTCATGAAATAGCGCGCCCATTCCATCGTGCACACCCGCGGCACCCGCGCGCCGCGGTCCAGCAGCCCCCGCTTCCCCAGAGCCTGGGTGAGGAAGCCGACGTCGAAGCGGGCGTTGTGGGCCACGACCGCCCGCCCAGCCAGGTCGGCCACGAGCAGGTCGGCGACGTCGTCGAGGCCGGGCGCCCCGATGAGCTCCTCGGCGACGAGGCCGTGAATGTGGGTGGGGCCGACGTCCACCCCCGCACCGGGATCGATGAGGGTGGACCAGCTGCGCTCGACCTGCCCGGCGGCGTCGGTGAGCACGAGCGCGATCTCCAGGATCGAGTCGGTCGTGGGGGACAGGCCCGTGGTCTCTAGATCGACCACGGCGTAGCCGACGCCGGCGGCCTCGGCCCGCTCGGCGGGGGTGGGAGCGGGCGCCGCCTGGCCGGGAGCGACGGGGGAACGGGGGCGCAGCGGGCCGCGGTCGGCGGGAGGGCGGTGGTAGAAGGGCATCGTCCCCGATCCTCTCGCGAGCGGGTGCGATTCGCAGACTTATGGCGCCGGGGTGTCCGTGAGCCCCGGGTGCCCTGCCCTAGGCCGCCCGGTACCGCCAACAAGACAGCGTAGCGGGCAGTCCTGGGGGCGTAGGGTACGAGCGCGCGGGGTGCGACCTCCCGCGTTGAGGCACGATCCCGGCAAGGAGGAGTGATGACGACCCCGGACACCTCTCAGGCGGATGCCGTCACCCTGCCGGCCCTTTCCGCCTTTCCCTTCCCGACCGCGCTCGTGGTCACCGGCGCCCCCGCGGCCGACGGCGGAGTGCTTATCGAGGCCGGGGACGTCGACGAGGTCTTCCCCTTCGCCTCGGTCACCAAGCCGATCGTGGCCTGGTCCGCGCTGGTCGCCGTCGACCGGGGCCTGCTGAACCTGGACGCCCCCGCAGGCGCCCCCGCTCCCGACGGGGCGACCATTGCCCACCTGTTGTCCCACTCCTCGGGGATCGCACCCGACTCCGACGAGCGCCTGGCCGCCCCGGGCACGCGCCGCATCTACTCCAACCGCGGTATCGAGATCCTGGGGGACAGGCTCCAGGAGGCCACCGGTACGCCCCTGGAGACCTGGGTGGAGACCACGGTGCTCGAGCCCCTGGGAATGGCCAGTGTCCTCATCCCGGGCTCGCCCGCTCACTCCGGGGAGGGCTGCGCCCGCGACCTATCGCTGTTCGCCCGCGAACTGGCCGCGCCGAGGCTCGTCTCGCCCGCACTCGCGGAGCGAGCCTGCGCACCGGTCCTGCCCAGTCTCGACGGCGTCCTGCCGGGCTACGGGCGCCAGGCCCCCAACCCCTTCGGCCTGGGGGTGGAGGTGCGCGGAGCCAAATCCCCGCACTGGACCGGAGCGGATAACAGTCCGTCGACCTTCGGACACTTCGGCCAGTCCGGCTCCTTCATATGGGTGGATCCGGTCGCCGAGCGCCAGGCCGTTTTCCTGGGAGCCGAGCCTTTCGGGACGGTTCACCGCAGGATGTGGCCCGTGCTGGGCGACCAGATCCTGGCCATGTAGGCCGTGTAGGTCATGTAGGGAAGGCGCGCCGGTTACGGCCGCCTGTGCATCACTCGGCCTTGACGTTGAAGATGACGCCGGTGGTGTGCAGACCCATGGACGGCATGAGCTGCATCCGGTCCAGGGGCGTGAGAGTGATCTTCAGGGCGTTGACGTTCGCGACATCGACGTCGAAGGCGTGCGCGTCGTTGAAGGGAACATTGACCGTGTCGATCTCCTTGCCGTCGGCGAAGATCTGGACCTTGACGGTGAGGTCGGAGCTCTTGGAGTCATTGGCCTGACCGGCGTTGAACGTGACCTTCTGGAATTTATTGGCCAGGCGCAGCTCGATCTCGCCATTGTGCTGCCAGTCGAGGTCGGTGCCGATCCCCATGACGCCGGTGGATGAGGCGACGTCGTACTGCTTCTCGTTCCAGCTGCTCGCCGACGACGGCTGCTGAAAGTCCGAGAGCCTGAGCTCTCGTCCCTTGGTGTTCTCCGGGGTGAGGCCGTTCGTTCCGGAGCTCGCCGAGGCCGAGGGGTCGCCTGAAGCGGTGGCGGAGGCCGTATCGGTGGCGCTGGCCGTGGCGGAGGCCGACGCCGATGCCGACGCTGATGCGGTGGCGCTGGGAGTGGCCGACGGGGAGGCGGCTGCAGTCGTCGCCGGAGCCGAGGAGGAGGGGGATGAGGAGGAGAACGGCAGGCTGCCGCAGGCGGTCAGGGACAGGGCGGTGATGGGAAGAAGGGCGATGGCGATTCGACGCGCGGGAGATGGTTTCGAAGAACTCATGACGCCAGAATAGCGATATCAGTAGACGGGTCTCGATGATTCTGGAAACTGAATACTGCGACGAAGTGGGGCGATCCTATTTTGACCGATTGAGGGAATATGTTTTCAGACCCCCGTTCGTCGTTGCTGTTGTTCACGAATGCGGGCGCAGTAGAGTGTTCCTCCGTTTCTTTGGGTTGTCCTCGAGGTTTCGTCGGCAGGTCGTACGGCCTCTGCGGGGCTTCAGTCTTATGCGGTCGGGCCCTACGCGGCTCTCCGCGTTGAGTGATACGACGATGCATGCGCCGTTCTTCGCGAGACGTCCACATCCATAGGAGGATTGCTGAGGCCTCGCCGATGAGACCGCGCCGTCAGCGGTGCCCGTCGGCGCCCTCGACCTCGACGATGACGGGGACGTGGTCGGAGGCGCCCTTGCCCTTGCGCTCATCGCGGTCGATAGCCGCGCCGGTGACCCGGCTCGCCAGGGCCGGCGAGGCGTAGACGAAGTCGATGCGCATGCCCTCGTTCCTCGGAAAGCGCAGCTTCTGATAGTCCCAGTAGGTGTAGTTGGCGACCCGCTCACGAGTGACCTCGTGCATGCCCGCCTCGGCGAAGGCGGCGAAGGCCTCCCGCTCCGGCGCCGAGACGTGGGTGGCCCCCTCGAAGACGCTCATGTCCCACACGTCCTCGTCCCTCGGCGCTACGTTCCAATCGCCCACGAGCGCCAGCGGCAGGTCGGGTTCGGCCTCCAGCCAGGAGGCGACGTCCTCGCGCAGGATCCGCAGCCAGTCGAGCTTGTAGGTGTAGTGCGGGTGGGTGAGTTCGCGGCCGTTGGGCACGTACAGGCTCCACAGCCGCACCGGCGTCGCATCCGACGCCGCACCCACCGTCGCCCCGAGTGCCCGGGCCTCGACGACCGGTTCGCTCCCGGGCTTGGCCGCCCAGCCGGGCTGGCCCGGGAAGGAGGTATCGATGTCATCGAGTCCCACGCGCGAGGCGATCGCCACCCCGTTCCACTGGTTGAGGCCGTGGATGGCCAACTCATAGCCGGCAGCCTCGAAGGGCTCGACCGGGAACTGGTCGGGGCGGCACTTGATCTCCTGCATCGCCAGGGCGTCGATGTTCTCGCGCTCCAGGAAGGCCAGGACGCGGTCGACGCGGGTGCGGATGGAGTTGACGTTCCAGGTGGCCAGACGCATGGCAGCAGGGTAACCGGCGGCAGGGCGGGTTCCCATTGATCACTCAGTAAGCATCCTTAATCTGCCGTCATGGGAACAGCGCTTGTCACCGGGGCCACGAGCGGCCTCGGCCTTGAGTTCGCCTGGCAGCTGGCTCAGGCGCGTCATGACCTCGTCCTCGTTGCGCGCACCCCCGAGCGCCTGCGGCAGGTGGCTGAGGAGATGCGGCAGTTCGCCGGCGTCCAGGTGGAGGTCCTGCAGGCCGACCTGTCCGAGCGCGATGAGCTCGAGCTCGTCGCCGAGCGTCTGCGCGAGCCAAGCAAACCCGTAGGGCTCCTGGTCAACAACGCCGGCTTCGGACTGGGGCAGCGCTTCGTCGGGGGAGACCTGGCCCGCGAGGAGCAGGCCCTCGACGTCATGGTCCGGGCGGTCATGGTGGCCTCCCACGCGGCGGCCGACGCCATGGTGCGGCGCGGACGCGGCGCCATCCTCAACGTCTCCTCCGTTGCTGCGCACAATGTCGTAGGTACCTACTCGGCCCACAAAGCCTGGGTGCTCCGGTTCACCGAGGGGCTGGCCGTCGAGCTCGCAGGCACCGGCGTGACCGCCACGGCGCTGTGTCCGGGGCTGGTCCACACCGGCTTCCACGCGGCGGCCGGCATCGATGAGACCCAGTGGAAGGACTTGCTGTGGCTGGACGCCGAGCGCGTGGTCAGTGACGGACTCACTGCGGTGCGCCGCGGCCAGGTCATCTGTACCCCGAGCCTGCGCTACCGCAGTGCCAACGCCATACTGCGACTGGCACCCCGCTGGCTCGTGCGCCGAATGGCCGGTGACCTTGAGCGTTCCGGCCGGGACGCTCAGTAGAGTCGGCGAGCTTTCCGGAGAATCGCCCAGGGCTGAGGGCCTCCGCTGGTCAGGAGGGCCGCGACCTGCAACGATCGCACCATGGCTTCCATTACCTTCCACGGAGACCCCGTCAGCACCGTCGGCGAGCTGCCCGCTGTGGGCTCGACCGCGCCCGCCTTCGAGCTCGTGGGCGCCGATCTCGCCCCGGTGACCAGTCAGTCCCTGGCCGGCCGCCGCGTGGTCCTCAACATCTTCCCCTCGGTGGACACCGGGGTGTGCGCCGCCTCCGTGCGGCAGTTCAACAAGCTCGCCTCCGAGCTGGACAACACGACCGTGGTCTGCGTCTCCGCCGACCTGCCCTTCGCCGGCTCCCGCTTCTGCGGCGCCGAGGGCCTCACCAACGTGGTGACCGGCTCGACCTTCCGCTCCTCTTTCGGTGCCGACTACGGCGCCACCCTGGTCGACGGCCCGCTGGCCGGCCTGCTGTCGCGCGCCGTCGTGGTCCTCGACGAGTCCGGCACGGTCATCTACACCGAGCAGGTCCCTGAGGTCGGCCAGGAGCCCGACTACGACGCCGCTGTGGCTGCCCTGTCCTGACCTTCTCGCATCGAGAGCCACCCAGAGCCCGCCCCTCCGCAGAGCGCGGATGAGGGCGGGCTCTTCATCTCAGCGGGTGTCCACCCGGCGCGCGAGTCCTCGTGCCCACTACCATCGGAGTCGTGAGCACCAACGATTCCCACATCGCCCGTCTGGCCGAGCTCGTCAACGAGCTGTCCGTCGTCCGAGGCAAGGTCACCCTCGCCTCTGGCCTCGAGTCCGATTTCTACGTGGACATGCGCCGCGCCACGCTCCATCACGAGGCCGCCCCCCTCATCGGCCACGTCATGCTCGACATGCTGGAGGAGGCGGGCCTGGGCACCGACGACATCGACGCCGTCGGCGGTCTGACCATGGGGGCCGACCCCGTGGCCGCCGCCATGCTGCACGCCGCCGCCTCGCGCGGCCTGGACCTGGACGCCTTCGTCGTGCGCAAGGCCGCCAAGGACCACGGCATGCGCCGTCGCATCGAGGGCCCCGACGTCGCCGGGCGCTCCGTGGTGGTCTTGGAGGACACCTCCACCACCGGCGGCTCCCCGCTGGAGGCTGTCGAGGCCCTGCGCGAGGCGGGCGCCGATGTGCGCGCCGTAGCCGTCATCGTCGACCGGGCCACTGGCGCGCGCGAACGCATCGAGGCCGCCGGCCTGCCCTACTACGCGGCGCTTGGCCTGGCCGACCTCGGCCTGGAGTGAGCATCCGACGGCGCCCGCCGGCATCCGCCCGCCGGGGCGAGGACTCTGATCGCATGGATCAGCCCGTCGACCTGCCTGAGGGGGAGCACCGGCCCGTGGCGCCCGCTCGGGCTGCGGCACCTTCCCCTGAACGCTCGGCGGCCCCCGGGGCTTCCGCACCGAGTCCGGAAGAGGACCGGCCGGCCGATGTCCGCCAGATCGGCGTCGGCCCCTGGCCCGGCGGCCCCGAGGCCTGGCCCGCTGACCCCCGCTACGACCGCGAGCTGCTCGCGGGAGGCGACCGGCGCAACGTCGTCGACCGCTACCGCTACTGGACCATCGCGGCGATCCGCGCCGACCTGGCCGCCCGCGCCCACCGGCTGCACATCGCCATCGAGAACGTCAGCCAGGACCTCAATATCGGCTCGATCGTGCGCAGTGCCAACGCCTTCAACGTCGCCGGAGTCCACATCATCGGCCGACGCCGCTGGAACAAGCGCGGCGCCATGGTCACCAACCGCTACCTGGACGTGCGCCACCACCCCGAGCCCGGCGAGTTGCTCTCCTGGGCGGCCGCTGAGGGCTATGAAGTCATTGGTATCGACAACGGCCCTGGGGCGCGGCCCCTGGAGACCGCCGTGCTTCCCGAGCGCTGCCTCATGGTCTTCGGCTCCGAGGGCGAGGGCATCAGCTCCGAGCTGAGCGCCGGCTGCTCCCGCCTGCTGCGTATCGGCCAGTACGGCTCCACCCGCTCCATCAACGTGGCTGCCGCAGCTGCCGTTGCCATGCACACCTGGATCCTCCAGCACGCGGGCCCCGCCCCGGACTGAGCCTCAGTTGCGAGCCTCTTCCATGGGTGGCCGGGGCTCCGGCGCCGGCACCGCCTCCAAGCGGCCCGGCCCTGTCCGGGACCATGATCCGGTTCACGTGGGTCCGAATTCGTGGAACAATCGGCCTCGCACCACTGACTCATACAGAAATCAGGAGGCACCCAGTGGCCATTGCAACCCCGGAGTCCTACGCCGACATGCTTGACCGCGCGAAGGCCGGCAAGTACGCCATCCCCGCGATCAACGTCACCTCGTCCCAGACTCTGTCCGCCGCCCTCAAGGGCTTCGCCGACGCCGAGTCCGACGGCATCGTCCAGATCTCCAACGGTGGTGCCGCCTACTGGTCCGGGTCCTCGCGCCTCGACCGCGTCAAGGGCTCGATCGCCTTCACCGCCTACGCCCGCGCCGTGGGCGACCTCTACCCCGTCACCATCGGTCTGCACACCGACCACTGCCCCAAGAAGCTCCTGGCCGACTGGATCCACCCGCTCATGGAGATCGAGGCCGAGCAGGTCAAGAACGGTGAGCTGCCGATGTTCAACTCCCACATGTGGGACGGCTCCGCCGAGGCCCTCGACGACAACATCGAGATCGCTGTCGACATGCTCAAGCGCTCCAAGGCCGCCAACGTCATCCTCGAGATCGAGATCGGCGCCGTGGGCGGCGAGGAGGACGGTATCAAGGGCGAGGAGAACGCCAACCTCTACACCACCGCCGACGACGCCTGGAAGGCCATCGAGGCCCTCGGCCTGGGCGAGAACGGCCGTTACATCACCGCCCTGACCTTCGGTAACGTGCACGGCTCCTACAAGCCCGGCCACGTCAAGCTCCGCCCGGAGATCCTCGGCGAGATTCAGGACGATGTGGCCAAGCGCCTCGGCGACCGCCTGTCCTCCAAGGTCGGCGACAAGAACTCGCCCTTCGACCTGGTTATGCACGGCGGCTCCGGCTCCACCGACGAGGAGATCGCCACCGCGGTGCGTAACGGCGTCATCAAGATGAACGTCGACACCGACACCCAGTACGCCTACACCCGCCCGGTCGCCGGCTGGATGTACACCAACTACGAGGGCGTCCTCAAGATCGACGGCGAGGTCGGCAACAAGAAGCAGTACGACCCGCGCGCCTGGGGCAAGGCCGCCGAGGAGGGCATGGCCGCCCGCGTCGTCGAGGCCTGCGAGCGCCTCGGCTCCGTCGGCTCCGCCCGCAAGTGAGCCCTCGCCCCGTTCAGGGGGCGAGCGGTTGAACGGCTGAGCAGCAGTCCGCTGTCGTGGCCCCGGCACCATCGAGGTGCCGGGGCCACGTCGCGTCTGCGCGAGCGGGTGGAAAAGAGCCCTCGAGATAGGGAAATACCCGGTCGGTTACATTCTTGCAAAGCAGGGCGGAGATGGGAGTGTGTGCGAAATGGGGTGCAAGACTCCCGGAATAGCAGGGAAAACAGACTAAAGGTTGATTGTCGTAGAAGGAGACCCAGGTCACTGATTGCAAACCTTGCAGCAATGGGGGCTGAAATGTGCCATGATTGGTCGTCGCCGCGAAGCCGACGGACCCACCGCCGGTGACACGGCAGTCGCACCTCGCGGACGCCTCGTCCGCACCTGTCCCATGCGTCCAAAGGAGGACCTCCAATGCGACTCATCTCCCGCCGCTCCATGCTGGGCGGAACCGCCGTGATCGCCGTCGCCGCGACCCTGGCGGCCTGCTCAAAGAGCTCGTCC
This sequence comes from Actinomyces johnsonii, assembly GCF_006546835.1. Lineage (GTDB taxonomy): Bacteria > Actinomycetota > Actinomycetes > Actinomycetales > Actinomycetaceae > Actinomyces > Actinomyces johnsonii. Next base: position 204,030 of record NZ_VICB01000003.1, read on the forward strand.
GGCTCCGACGGTGATGGAGGCGTCTACTTCCTCAACTTCAAGCCCGAGTCGGAGCAGGCCTTCAAGGACATCGCGGCTGTCTACACGAAGAAGACCGGCGTGGCCGTCAAGGTCGTCACCGCCGCCTCCGGAACCTACGAGCAGACCTTGAAGTCCGAGGTCGCCAAGTCCAACCCGCCCACCCTGTTCAACCTCAACGGCCCCGTGGGCTACGGGAACTGGAAGGAGTACGCCTCCGACCTGTCCGACGCCGACTTCACCAAGCAGATGACGGATGAGTCCCTGGCTCTCAAGGGCGACGAGGGCAAGGTCGTAGGGGTGCCGCTGGCCATCGAGGGCTATGGCATCATCTACAACGCCGCCATTCTCAACAAGTACTTCGCCATGGAGGGCGCCAAGGCCACCGCCGTCGATCAGATCAAGGGTTTCGACAAGCTCAAGGAGGTCGTCGAGGACATGCAGGCCAAGAAGGCCGACCTCGGCATCGAGGGCGTCTTCGCTGCGACCTCCCTGTCCCCCGGTGAGGACTGGCGCTGGCAGACCCACCTGGCCAACTACCCCGTCTACTACGAGTATCGCGACGCCAAGGTCGACGACCTCACCGAGCTTAAACTGACCTACTCGGACAACTACAAACAGATCTTCGACCTCTACCTCAACAACTCCACGATCGCCCCCACCGAGGCCAGCGCCAAGACGGTCACCGACTCCATGGCCGACTTCGCCCTGGGCAAGGCCGCCATGGTCCAGAACGGGAACTGGGGCTGGTCGCAGATCTCCGAGGTCTCCGGCAACACGGTCAAGGCCGAGGACGTCCACTTCCTGCCGATCTACGTCGGCGTGTCCGGCGAGGACAAGAGCAACATCGCCATCGGAACCGAGAACTACCTGACGATCAACTCCCAGGCCTCCGATGACGCCCAGAAGGCCACCAAGGACTTCCTCACCTGGCTGTTCACCGACGCCGAGGGCTCCAAGCTCGCCGCCGAGAAGCTCAGCAACATCGCGCCCTACAAGGCCTACGCCGAGCTGGCCCCCTCCGACCCGCTGGGCAAGGAAGTCGCCGAGGCCATCGCCAACAAGGACCTCACCCCCGTCAAGTGGGTCTTCCCGACCTTCCCGAGCCAGGACTTCAAGGACCAGCTTGGCCAGCACCTGGCCCAGTACGCCTCCGGCAGCTCGGACTGGGCGAAGGTCAAGGACTTCTTCGTGACCGACTGGGCCTCCGAGAAGAAGTCGGCCAAGGAGGGCTGACGCCGTCGAGTCGCCCTAGTCCGTCAGCCCGCCCGAGTTCGTCGACGACGGCGCGACGGCGACTCATCTCCCCATCCCCCCTCCTGCCCGGGGCGGCGCGTCTGAGCCGATCGGTTCGTGTGTCGCCGCCCCGGCGGGAGCCCTCTGGTACCTGGCCGTCCCGGCGGGTACCGGTCGCACCTCGAGGCAGATATGACCAAGGCACTGAAAAAGTTCTTCCCAGTATTCGCGGGGCCGACCCTGTTGGCCTTCATGATCGCGTTCATCGTTCCCTTCTTTATGGGGCTCTATCTCTCCTTCACCAAGTTCAGCACCCTGACCAATGCGCGGTTCGTGGGCGTTGACAACTACGCCAGGGCCTTCAGTGAGAAGAGCCATTTCCTTCCGGCTCTGGGATTCACCGCTCTCGTATCGATCATCTCAATCGTCACAGTGAACCTGGGCGCCTTCGCCCTGGCCTACTTCCTGACCCGCAAGCTGCGCGGCACCAACTTCTTCCGCGCCGTCTTCTTCATGCCCAACCTCATCGGCGGCATCGTCCTGGGCTACACCTGGCAGGTCATGCTCAACGCGATCCTTCAGCGCTGGGGGCAGACCATCGTCAATGACTGGCGACTGGGCCTGGCCGGCCTGGTCTTGCTTGTCAACTGGCAGCTCATGGGCTACATGATGGTCATCTACATCGCCGGTCTGCAGAACGTGCCGCCTGAGCTCATCGAGGCCTCCCAGATCGACGGCGCCAGTCGGTGGCAGACACTGCGCAACGTGACACTGCCGATGATCATGCCCTCGATCACCATCTGCCTGTTCCTCACTCTGGCCAACACCTTCAAGATGTACGACCAGAACCTCGCCCTGACCAACGGGGCCCCGGCCAAGCAGACCCAGATGGCCGCACTCAGCATCGTCAACACGATGTACAAGAAGATCGGCCAGGAGGGCGTCGCCCAGGCCGAGGCCGTCATCTTCTTCCTCATCGTCGCCGCCATCGCGCTCATCCAGCTGCGCGCCACTCGTTCCAAGGAGGTCGACGCGTGAGCACCGCCGTCCAGACTCAAGTCCCCGGATCCGCAGCCCCGGCCCGCAAGGCGGGCCGGAAGACCGCCCGGCACACGCCCGGCCAGAACGCGCTTGTGGGAGTGCTGGGGATCCTAGCCCTCGTGTGGGTCATCCCCCTGGCCTTCATCCTCATCAACTCCTTCAAGGGCAAGTTCTACATCTCCGACAGCCCCTTTGCCCTGCCGACCCCCAAGACTTTCGCCGGCCTGGACAACTACGCCACCGGCCTGGCCCTGTCCGGGTTCGCCAGCGCCATGGGATGGTCGCTGTTCATCACGGTGGGCTCCGTCGTCGTCATCGTCTTCCTGACAGCGATGACCGCCTACTACATCACCCGCATCAAGACGTGGTGGACCTCGGCGATCTACTACGCCTTCGCCTTCTCCATGATCGCTCCCTTCCAGATGGTCATGTTCCCCACCGTCAAGGTGGCCGACATGCTCGGCCTGGCCACGCCCTGGGGCATGATCGTCCTCTACCTCGGCTTCGGGGGCGGACTGTCGGTCTTCCTGTTCGCCGGCTTCATCAAGTCGATCCCCATGGAGATCGAGGAGGCCGCCTACATGGACGGCTGCTCCCCGCTGCAGACCTACTTCAAGGTGGTCATGCCACTGCTCAGGCCGACGGCGGTCACCGTGGCGATCCTCAACGCCATGTGGGTGTGGAACGACTTCCTCCTGCCCAACCTCGTCATCGGCCAGGACGAGCGCTACAAGACGATCCCGATCGTCATCCAGTCGCTCGTCGGCTCCAACGGGAACCGCGACATGGGCGCCCAGATGGCCATGCTGGTCTTCGCCATCGTCCCGATCGTGGCCTTCTACCTCTTCGGGCAGAAGCACATCATCGAGGGCGTGGCCGCCGGAGCGGTCAAGGGCTGATGCCTTGAGGACAACTCCCGACTCGGGTGGTTCCCGACGCCCCGCCGCGGGCGTCGGGAACCACCCGTATCACTCCCACCCGCTACCGCACGAGCCCTGCACGAAGGAGAACCCGTGGCGCTGTTCCCCGGCCCCGACAGCCCGGCCTACCGGGCCTGGTCCGCAGCGGCCGACGTCGTCATCCTCAACGCCCTGACCCTGGCCGGTTGCCTGCCGGTGGTGACGGCCGGCGCTTCCCTGACTGCCTGCGCCCGCGTGGCCGGTGAGATGGCGGCCGACGACGACCCGGCCGTCGTCGCCACCTGGTGGCGCTCCTTCCGTCTCAACCTGCGTCAGTCCCTGGCCTGGTGGCTGCCTGTGCTCGGGCTGCTGGTGCTGGGCGTTTGGGAGTACCTGGTCCTTTTCGGCTCCTCTTCGGGAGACCGGCACGGTACCGTGAACGGCGCGGTGTCCGGACTGGTGCCGGCCGGGGGAGTACTCCTGGCCGCGATCCTCATCTGGCTGCCGGCGCTGGCGGCCTTCTTCGACGCGCCGATCACCCGGCACCTGTCCAACGCCGTGCGGCTGGCCGTAGGGCGTCTCGGGATCACGGCGCTCGCGCTGGTCATCGCGGCGGCACCGGTGATCGTCTTCTGGGCGCTGCCGGCCATGAGAGGCGCAGTCATCTGGTTCATGGTCCTCATCGGCCCGGCCTTCCAGATCTATCTCATCGCGCTGCTTCAGCGCCCCACGGTCGTGAAGCTCACGGCTTGCGCCCAGCAGTCATCCTGACCGGCGTCGCCTGGAACGGCCGGGAGACGGTTGCGGCGTGATGTGGCACGCCCGGCTCCGGTAGGCTAAAGGGTGGCGTGCCCGCCGGCACGCCGTCGCCGAAGCCAGGGAGCAGCCATGCCAGCCGTTGTCGTCGTCGGGACCCAGTGGGGGGACGAGGGAAAGGGCAAGGCGACTGACCAGCTCGGTCAGGACGTCGACTACGTCGTCAAGTTCAACGGCGGGAACAACGCCGGCCACACGGTGGTCATCGACGGGGAGAAATTTGCCTTCCACCTCCTGCCGGCCGGCGTGCTGACCCCCGGGGTGACCCCCATCATCGGCAACGGCGTCGTCGTCGATCTGGAGGTCCTCTTCAGCGAGATCGCCGAGATCGCCTCCCGTGGTAAGGATGCCTCCAGCCTCCTCATCAGCGCCAATGCCCACATCATTCCCTCCTACAACCGGATCCTGGACCGCACCACCGAGCGCTTCCTCGGCTCGCGCCAGCTGGGCACCACCGGCCGCGGGATCGGTCCCACTTACGCGGACAAGATGAACCGCGTGGGCATCCGCGTCCAGGACCTCTTCGACGAGTCGATCCTGCGTCAAAAGGTCCGCTCCGCCTTGGACCAGAAGAACAGCCTCTTCCTGAAGGTCTTCAACCGGGCCGCCATCGACGCCGACGCCGTCGCCGACGAGCTGCTCTCCTACGCCGAGCGGGTCCGCCCCATGGTCGTCGACTGCTCCCTGGTCCTCAACAGCGCCCTCGACCAGGGCAAGACCGTCCTGTTCGAGGCCGGCCAGGCCACGATGCTCGACATCGACCACGGCACCTACCCCTTCGTCACCTCCTCCAACCCCACCGCCGGCGGTGCCTGCACCGGCACCGGGGTGGGCCCCACCCGGATCGACTCGGTCGTCGGCGTCGTCAAGGCCTACACCACCCGCGTGGGGGAGGGCCCCTTCCCCACCGAGCTGCACGACGACGTGGGCGAGCGCCTGCGCTCCGAGGGCCGCGAGTACGGCGTCACCACCGGTCGGCCGCGCCGCTGCGGCTGGCACGACGCCGTCGTCACCCGCTACGCGGCCCGCGTCAACGGGCTCACCGACCTGGTTATGACCAAGCTCGACGTCCTCACCGGGCACGAGACCATCCCCGTGTGCGTCGCCTACGACATCGACGGCACCGTCACCCAGGAGATGCCGCTTACCCAGTCCGACTTCCACCACGCCGTCCCCGTCTACGAGGAGCTGCCCGGCTGGAGTGAGGACATCAGCAAGGTGCGCCGCTTCGCCGACCTGCCCCAGGCGGCCCAGGACTACGTGCTGCGCATCGAGGAGCTGGCCCGCTGCCGCATCTCCGCGATCGGTGTCGGGCCGGGCCGCGAGGCCACGATCTCGCGTCACTCCCTCATAGGCTGACATCGCCAGAGGACCGTGAGCAGTAGCGGTTACCCGACGGCGTCGGACGGCGCAGTCGGCGGAGGCGGCTTTCGGGAGCGTGCCGACCGCGGACGGGCCGTCGAGGGATACTTGGTGCTGGTGCTCAGCGCCATTGCCCTAGCCATTGGTGTCTCGCGCCTCGCGACCTCGAAGGCGCCGCTGGGGACGATGCTCGTCGTGGGCGCCGTGAGTGCCGCCCTGTACGGGGCAAGCAGGCTCTCGATGAGCCGCCGGGTGCAACGGTCGGCCGACTACTGGCGTCAGGGGCCTGGATTCATCCAGTTCGGGCCCTCTCGCGACCTCGGCCTGGGCGACTACATGCCTGCCGTCGTGGCGTCGGCGGGAGCGCTCGCGGCCATGTGGATGCAGCTCTCCTCGGGTGCGGCTGACATCAACGGCGCCTGGACGCTTACACTGGCGGTCTTCGTGCTACTCGGGTCGGTGCTGACTCTCGCCACCGTCCCCACTGAGGGCAGGAGAGCACCGGAGATCATTCTGACCCCTGAGGCAGCATGGATCTGGACAGGTGGTCGAAAGCGTGCCTGCATCCCGTGGACGGCGCAGCCGAATCTTGAGGCGAGCATCGTCCACCGATTGCGTCCGCACGTCATGATCACGGGCGGTGCGGGAGGCCCGGTGCTTCTTCCCATCTTCGTCCTGCCCATCGGTCACGTACAGCTTCAAGCCGTCCTCGCGTTCTATGCCGCTCACGCCGATCTGCGAGGGGAACTCGCCTCCGACCAGGGCCTGCAACGGGTTCGGGCGCTCATGTCCACACCAGCCCCGGCCGCTGAGAGGACGGCGTCCGACGATGCTGCGGCTCAAAGAGCTGCTCGACCGGCCGCCACGCCGTCGTATCCAGTCTCACCGTACGCGGGAGTGGCGTACCAGGACTCCCCGTATGGCGGCTCGCCGTACGTGACGGCGCCGCCCGGTGCGGCGAGGCCTCGGCCTGTGGTACCTGAGACGATGGAGCTGCTTGCCCCCGCCACGAGTGGAGCCGCGCCCGCGCCTGTTCCGGTCGGGAACGGAACCGCTCCTGCATACCCGCAGACGGCGGCCTCGCATGACCCAGCAGAAGACGGACGACAGGACGAAGGGCGAACCTCCTCCGAGCCGCAGTCGTGCCAGGAGGCGGATCGCAAGGTGCGCCGTGCCCCCTGGCGCTTCCTGATATGGGCCGTCATCGTCCTCGTGGGCTCGGCCTACGGCACCAGCAGCCAGCAGGTCGGGGCATTCCTCTTGGGCGCTGTTGTCTGCCTGGTGCTCCTCATCCACGCCGTTGCGCTCGCCGGAGCACGCCGATGCCGAACGGTTGCCGGTCGGCGGTGGACATGGAGTCCTGAGGGAATCCGCCTGAGAAGCACGTGGTTCGTTCCCCTGGCTCTCCGCGTGGAAGCGGCGCTCATGGCACTTGGGAGCCTGGCGTCGATGGGGCTCCTGGCGGTCGGCGATCGTACCGATCGAGCGGGCATTGTCTTGTCGCTCCTCATCGCGATGGTCCTCCTCGTCACGGCCGGTTTCCTCGGGCTGACGGCGCCACGACCTCGCCGCAGCACTGAAATCATCCTCGACCCGGAACGTATCCGTACCGCAGCGGGCACAAGCCGAGAGTCGCCGTTCTGGTGGATGGACCGGCCGCGGGTCGTAGGCATCGACTCGGGCGGAACGGTCCTGATCGAGATCGAACCGGCGGGGCGGGTACGGGCCCGCTTGGGGACCCTTCCGCTGACCTATGTCCAGCTGCAGCGGATCATCGATTTCTACTCGAGTCATCCCGAGCTGCGTGATGAGCTCGCCGATGAGCGGGGGCTGGAACGCGTGCGGGAGCTCATGGGTGCGCGAGCTGAAAGTCAGTGATTCCCGTAGTTGTAGTGGTTCGGTGACTGGTAGGGTCCGCCCGCCCCGGGAGGAGCCGAGCCGGGAGGCTGTTGGTGGTATGACGGGGCGCCCGGGTATCCGGCCTGTCCGACCGGCGTCGCCGATGGGGGGAAGCCAGCCTGCTGAGGAGCCTGTGGGGGGTAGGCCTGCGGGTGGGCCGGGGCGCCCGGCACGGGAGAGGCCTGTGGGGCTTGGGCAAGAGACTGGTATGCCGGTGCTCCCGTCGGGGCATTGAATGACTGCTGCCCCAGAGCCGCCAGGTACCTCCGCTCCCGGTTCTTCTTGTTGGAGTTGCTGATGAGGGCGATCGCTCCTCCCACCGCCATCGCAATAATGATGAAAACGATGATGATCATTACTCCGGTGGACGAGGCGGATCGTGAGCTGGATGTGGCCTCGGCGGTGTCCTTTCCGCGGGTCTTGTTGTCATAAAAATCATTGAAGGAGACCTTATTCTGCTTCTCTCCCTCGATCGTTCCTCCGCCGGCGTCTGTGACTTTTCCGGGGAAGATGACTGACAGCGTCACCGAACTGTTCTTCTTCTTGTCGGTCTCGGATGCGTTGCTGGTGTCGACGACGTACTCATCTCCATCATGGCTCACGTAGTTATTGCCGGAGATCGATGTGTTGAGGACCGCTTTGCAGGTTGGAGTTCCGTCCTCGGAGGAGAAGGTAACCTTGGGTTTTGCCTTGTTCTTTGAAAAGTTCTCTTCGACGCAGAACTCTTTGAGACTCTGTTCATCATCGGACGGTGCGGTCGCCAAGAAGGTTGTTGTCACATCGTCATCCGACTTGATGCTGATCTCAATACTGACTGTCTCTTCGTCAGAACTCGCTAAAGGCGCGGCGGCACTCGCTGGCGCCACTGTCGCCAAGAGAAGGGAGATGATGAGCCAGAGAATGGCAATGAGGCCGACTGCTGAAATGTGCCTGAGGGCTGGATAGCGCATGTGCCACCTTAAAGCTGTGTGGATGGAAATATGTCGATCTGTCCCTGCTGTCAGTGGTTCTGACCGATAAGGCTCGAAGCCAGTGGAGAATTTGTACCGGAGCGCCTGCGCAAGAAATTGCATTGTGGCCCCGGATCCTGCGAATCCGGGGCCACAAGACCTGGCGGTGAAAGAAAGAGTAGAGGGCGGGTCAGTAGGGCTGTCCGGGCTGGCCGCCGTAGGGCTGGCCGGGCTGAGCCTGAGGAGCGCCGTAGCCCGCCTGCTGCTGTCCGGGCTGGCCGCCGTAGGGCTGGCCGGGCTGAGCCTGGAAAGCGGGGTTGGGGTCGTATCCCTGGGTAGGCACTGGGCCGTAGGGGGAAGGCTGGCCCTTGTTGTTCTTGCCGCGGGTGATGAAGAAGGCGGCGACGCCTCCACCGATCACCACGAGCGCGCCCACGGCGATGAGGATCCAGACCCACACGGGAGTCGAGCCGTCTCCACCCCTGACCGTGTGGGAGTCGAGGTCGGTGAAGGTGACTTTGTTGCCTTCGACCTTGCCGCCGTCGCCCTCGGTGACCTTGCCGGGGAAGGTGATGGTCTGGGTGACGTCCAGCTGGCTCGCGCTGGAGGAGCTCTCCTCGTTGCCGAGCTTGACGACGTACTCCTTGCCCTCGTGCTTGATCTGCCCGTCGCTGTCCTTGATAGGACCGGAGCCTTCAACGGTGCAGATAGCCTTGTCTCCCTCCTCCTTGAAGTCGGCTTTGGTGTCGACCTTGCCGACATCAGCTCCGCCGAAGGTCTCGGCTTTGCAGGTCTCCTTGTTGAAAATGTCGAGACCTGTGGAGTCTGTCACGACCATCTTGATGGAATACGTGTCATCGGACTTGATCACGACATCCGCCGTGATCTCGAGAGAGAAGGAGCCGTCAGCCGGAGAGGCAGCGTGTCCGGGCGCACCGACCAGGGCGAGGGTGGTGGACAGGGTGAGGACGACAAGGGCAGTCAACACAGATAGGGGCGCAGGGATGCGGCGAGTGGCGGCAAGTGTCATGACCTCACAGTAGCGGTTTCTGCGCCTAGTTGTAACCAGAATTTGATGGGGACGGTTCCCCGTTCTGGACCGTCGCTGGGGGGGGGGCGGACCGCCCGAGGGCCGGCTCGCGGCAGCTCAAGCGGCTATCCGCCCTGGTAGGGCGGGAAGTACTGTTCGCTCTCACCCCCGGTGCGCTCCTGCGGCGGCCGGAAGTCCGCGTGACCATGTCCCTGTCCCTCTTGCTGGGGAACCTGCTGCTGGGGAACCTGCGTGTACCCCGGGCTGGGGGAGTAGAACCCGTTGCCCTCCGGGGCACTGTAGACGCTAGGGCCCTCCGGGGCACTGTAGACACTAGGGCCCTCCGGGGCACTGTAGACGCTGGAGCCCTCCGGGGCACTGTAGATGCCGGGTCCGGCTGAATAGCCTGCGTTTTGAGGTGGGAAGACACCGGCGCCCGGGCCCGGCTCGACGTACGGGGAGTAGCCGGCCTGATAATCGGCGACGGGATAGGGCTGGGTTGGCCCCGGCATCGGCTGCTGGGCACCTGGGAGAGGAGACTGGTACGGGCCGTTGATGTAGACATCTGGGGGAGCGGCGCCGGCGGCTCCGGCGTCCTGCGGGGCTTCGCCGTACAGGGGGATGGGGTCCCGCTGCTGGGCGTGACGAACCCTGAAGAGGTAGAGCATGACGCCTGCGACGATGAGGAGCACGACGCCGCCCGCCGCGGCGATCATCCACCATCGCAGCTGAAACTTCCCGTCCTCGCCTTCGGCATGGAGGCCCTCGGAGCTCTCCAGGGCATTGTCCCAGGTGACCTTGTTGCCGTCATTCCTCCCATTGGACTTCGTCACCTCGCCGGGAAAGGTCACGGATACGGAGACCTTGGTGCTGCCCCCGATGTCCTGGGAGGAGAGCTGGGGATTCTTCGAGCCGAGTTTGCTCAGGGAGCCGGGGGACAGATCGAAGATGTACCGCCCGTCCTTGTGCTTGATCGTCCACGTGTCGGTTTTGAGCTTGTTGACCGGGACTGACTTGGCGGTGACCTGACATGCCGGGTCACCGTTGTGGGACGTGTAGGTATAAGTCGCCTCGACGCCGTCGGGCAGCGGGCTCGACTTCCCCAGCTCCTTCTCGTTGCACTTCTCTTTGGTGATGAGCTGCAAGCTGGAGGTGTCCCACATGATGTAGGTCATGTCGGCGGTCTCGTTGTCATGGATGACGAAGTCGTAGTGGACTCCGCATCCGGCCAGGATCAGGGCGAGAGCGGTTAGTGCCGCCCAGGCCACCGGCCGTGGGACGTTGCGAGAGGCATCATTCATGCGTCGAGTCTAAATCGGTGCTGTTCCTGCATGGGAGCACCCGCCTGTCAATAGTTACTTCTTTCGCGTGCGTCGTCGGCGCGACATGCGTCCTGCTGCGCGCCGTCGCAGGACAGCCACCGCCAGGACCCCGCCGAGCGCGACCAGGCCCGCGGTCAGCCAGACGCCGGAGCGATTCCACCAGGACACGCCCCGGGAGTCCTGGGCGTAGCCCGAGGCACTGACGCCCTTGGCCACGGTGTCGGGGTCGTCCCAGGTGACCGTCGTGCCCGAGACCTTGCCCCCGCCGGACTGCGTTACCGCACCGGGGAAGGTGATTGAGACCTTGGTATCGACTATCCCTTTGAAGGACGTGCTGCCCGACTGGGGCTCGCCCTGGTCGTCTGACGGGGCGGCTGAGGGCTCCGGTGGCGCCCCCGTCGCCCCGCCGGCCTGGCCGGAGTCCTGCGAGGGGTCGGAGGAAAGGGGGCGGATCGTCACCCTGTAGACGTCGCCGTCGCGCACGACGATGGTGTTCGGCTCTGCCGTCGAGGCCTGTGGGACCTTCACCCCGCTGATATTCACCTGGCAGCCGAGTCCGTCGTCGCCGGTGATCGGTTCGGCCTTGACCGTGGTCCCCGCAGGTACCCCCAGGGTGGTCGGATCGGAGTAGGTCGAGCAGTCGGGGGGCTTGCCCCGGGGGAAGACGGTGCCGGTCGTATCCCGCATCTCCAGGACGACGTCGTAGCTGCCCCGAGAGCTGATGGTCATGTCCATGTGGGCGGTGCAGGCGCTCAGCACCAGGCATGAGGAGGCGATCAGGACCGGGCGCACTAGCGGGCCGAGTCGGGGACGTGCGGCGGAGCACGGGGGACGGGACGTCGGGGCGGGTGCGACGGGCATGCGGGAACGCTACACGTTCGTACTGGACCTTCACTGAGGGCGGAACCATGCCGTTTCAAACGCTGTAAAAGCCGTCATCCTCCCAAATGTGGCCGATCGCATGGCGTTGTGACCGGGTGGAGAGGCCGGGCTGGGACCTTCGGCGATGTGACCTCGGGCGCCGGGTGGGGGAGTATTGCCCTCGACTGAGCGGGTCGGCAACGGCGTGCTCACCGGATCAACATACCCAAGGAAGGGACTCGCATGACTGTGTCTGAGAAGGACGTCCGCGCCGCCGCACCGGCCAACGCCCCTGAGAATGTCATCGAATTCGTCACGCGTATCGCCGAGCTGGCCAAGCCCGAGAACGTCTACTTCACGGATGGTTCACAGGAGGAGTGGGACCGTCTGACCACCGAGATGGTCGAGTCCGGCGTGTTCACCCGCCTCAACCCCGACAAGCGCCCCAACTCCTTCCTCGCGCGCTCCCTGCCCAGCGACGTCGCCCGTGTGGAGTCCAGGACCTTCATCTGCTCCGAGAAGGAGGAGGACGCCGGCCCGACCAACAACTGGTACGACCCGGTCGAGATGAAGAAGATCCTCAACGAGAAGTTCGACGGCGCCATGCGCGGCCGGACCCTCTACGTCATCCCCTTCTCCATGGGTCCCCTGGGCGGCCCCATCTCCCAGCTCGGCATCGAGCTGACCGACTCCCCCTACGTGGTGGTCAACATGCGGATCATGACCCGCATGGGCTCGGCCGCCATGGACCTCATCGCCGAGGGCCGCCCCTGGGTCCCGGCCGTGCACTCCGTCGGCGCGCCGCTGGCCGAGCACGAGAAGGACACCACCTGGCCCTGCAACGACGAGAAGTACATCACCCACTTCCCGGAGACCAATGAGATCTGGTCCTTCGGCTCCGGCTACGGCGGCAACGCCCTGCTGGGCAAGAAGTGCTACGCGCTGCGCATCGCCTCGACCATGGCCCGCCGCGACGGCTGGATGGCCGAGCACATGCTCATCCTGCGCCTGACCAACGAGAAGACCGGCAAGCAGTACCACGTCACCGCCGCCTTCCCGAGCGCCTGCGGCAAGACCAACCTTGCCATGCTCCAGCCCACCATCCCGGGCTACAAGGTCGAGACCGTCGGCGACGACATCGCCTGGATGCGCCCCGGCCCCGACGGCCGCCTGCGCGCCATCAACCCCGAGGCCGGCTTCTTCGGCGTCGCCCCCGGCACCTCCTACGACACCAACCCCATGGCCATGGACACCATGAAGGCCAACACCATCTTCACCAACGTCGCTCTGACCGACGACGGCGACGTGTGGTGGGAGGGCATCGACGCCCCGATGCCGGAGCACCTCATCGACTGGCAGGGCAACGACTTCACCCCGGCCGATGCCGCCGAGGGCAAGAAGGCCGCCCACCCCAACAGCCGCTTCACCACTCCGGCCTCGCAGTGCCCGATCATCTGCCCCGACTGGGAGGCTCCCGAGGGCGTGGCCATCGACGCCATCCTCTTCGGCGGTCGCCGCGCCACCAACGTGCCGCTGGTCGCCGAGCAGTACGAGAACGCCCACGGCGTGTTCATCGGCTCGGCCGTGGCCTCCGAGGTCACCGCCGCCGCCCTGGACGCCAAGGTCGGCTCCCTGCGCCACGACCCGATGGCCATGCTGCCCTTCTGCGGCTACCACATGGCCGACTACTGGACGCACTGGCTGGAGATGCAGGAGCAGCTGGGCGACAAGTTCCCCAAGGTCTACCAGGTCAACTGGTTCCGCAAGGACGAGAACGGCAAGTTCATCTGGCCCGGCTACGGCGAGAACTCCCGCGTGCTCGACTGGATCGTGCGCCGCGCCTCCGGCGAGGCCGGGGCGATCGACGGCGTCACCGGCCGCTACCCCAAGTTCGAGGAGTTCAACCTCGAGGGCCTCGACCTGGGCGAGGAGGAGTGGGCCAAGATGTACGACATCGACCCCGAGGCCTGGTCCGCCGAAATGGACGACACCGAGGAGTACTACAAGCAGTTCGGCGACAAGCTCCCCGAGGCCATCAAGGAGCAGCTCGCCAAGTTCCGTGAGCGCATCGCCAAGGCCAAGAATGCCTGATCACGGCTGAGAGCCTTCCCTGCGAAGGACTCTGACGGGGGCTCCCACCGGTTCGCCGGTGGGAGCCCCCGTCTCTCTGTCGCGCCGAGGTGGTGAGTGGTGCCCATCGTGACGGGCAGATTCCTGTGACGTAAAGGAATATAGTGGAAATAATACGGCGGTTGGGTGGGGCATCTATGGTGCTGCATCGAACCACGGTGCGCCATGCGGAGGTGGTGAGAGTGGAACGTCGAGAAAACTTCTACGTAAGTAATGTCCGCGGCATTCTAGGCGAAGATGGTATTGGTCGCTATACCCCAGACGGTTCCTTTGTACGCCTCAAGAACCCCTTTAGAGGTTGGGCTACTCTCAAGTGTATTCATGAGGGCGACTGCAGGCTGATCCTGCGTAGGTCGCTATTAGTGAGACTGGCTGCAGTGGCAGTGATAATCATCTCTACTGTCTGGCTGTTTCTTCTTAAAATGCGCCTGAGCGATTCTCTTTCGCCGGAAGATACTCACTTCCTTCTCTGCCTTACTGTAGGGGCGCTCGCGTGGGCGGTGAACACATTGCGGCGCCGAACTGTTCTTAGCGAATCGGGCATTGAGATGCGGGGACTGCTCTTCGCGGAGTTGCGCCCCTGGCCCGCAACTCGATCGAAAATAACCTTCTCCACTATCGAAATCGGTAGGTACTGTCCGTATGGAATGCTTATCTACCGAAATCGATTGATGTTGATCAATGGGGCGCTGGACGATCTTATCAGACTACCGGGAAGCGTATCCTGGGTGGAAGGCGAATACATGATTGAGCGGATTTGGTCATTCGCCGAGGAGAAGGGCTGGGTGGTCTCCGATCTCGGTAATCTTCAGGCGGATCCTGAGATGGTACGGGCTCGTGGAGAGATAGATAGGACGGCGATCGCGAATCGAAAGGAGTTGACCTACTGTGCTCCCGCTGTGCGGAAGCTGAAGGAAATGATGTGCAGTTGGGGCGTAATCATGTTCTTCATGGCTGCGCTCCCCCTCGCGGGAGCGCAGGATGTGCTCAGGGATGACGCTCGCGATGTTTGGCTTGTAATGCTCGGAGTGACTCTACTCATCCTTGGTGCTATTCCCGCGGTGATTCTATTGGTGGGAATAGTGTCCTGCTTTCGGAGGACGTTGGTTCGCCGGGCGGGGATTCAAGTCAAGGGGCGGGTTATTCCGTGGCCGGAGTCCCGCTCTGACTTGTATGTCGCAGGTGATCGAGTCTTCTTAGCGGGGCGCGATGGTTCGCCCGTTCCCCTGCCTGCGACGGGCTTGGGGGCCGGTGGTTTTAAAAAACGGCAGGAGAGGGCGATAGCTCAGTGTGAATCCATATGGCTTTGGGGAGTGACTCATGGTGTCGCAGAAGAGCATGACCGATATATCCGCCTTCGGGACGAAGACATGCAACGAGACAGAGAAGTGTTTGAGATACGTGCAGGATTGAGATCATCGGCCGCATTCAATGGTTGATTGCATTTCCTGGGAGAGGGTGACGTGTGATGATATCTTTTACGAGCCGTTCTGGTGGCGCCGGGAACACCTCTGGAGGTTCCGGAAGCAGGCGCCCAGCCAGGAACAAGTCGCTGCGGGGGTGGGCGACTGAGACCTCAGATGGACGCCTGATACTGAGGCGCTCAGTGCCCGTTCGGTACGTCGCGATGGCGGCGGCCGTCGTGGGAGTCGCCTGGATGGCGTCAACGGGGGCGCAGTTGCTGGGCTCGCTGATGAGCGGCTTCTATCGCTCCGATGACATGTATGTTCTTATGATGCTCAGCATTCCGACGATCTGGGGGATAAATGTTACGCGACGTAGATCTGTTCTGAGCGAGTCCGGTGTTGAGATGCGGCGTCTTCTGTTCACTGAGCGACGTCCTTGGACGTCAGTGCTCTCAAGGTTCACGCTTTCGACGCTTGATATGACTGCGCCTGGATCCGAAGGAGGAATCGATCGAACTCGGATCGTACTCGTGAATGGTGATCGTGACGATCTCATCAGGCTTCCAGGTTGTGTTCTCGGCATGACGCTGGATGATTCCAGCAACAGGGGCTCTGCTGCTCTCCGGGCCTTGTTGAATTATGTCCGACGACACGGCTGGATCGTCTCTGACTCTGAGTCGGTTCACGAGGATCCTCGGCTGGTGGAGGCTCGTCAGAATCATGGGGCCGACAAGATGATGAGAAAGAGTCGTCTTATGTTCTGCACCCCGGTCTGGCGCAGAATCAAAGAACATCTCTGCAACGGTGGACTCTTCCTTATTGGATTGGGGGTACTGTTCATCCTCATTAGCGTTCAGCAGCTATTCTATGAAACAACCTCGGTGAGTGACTCGGATCGACTCTACGCGATACTGTTTCTTGTTCTTGCTCCCGTATTAATGGCCTACCCCATATACAAGATCTATGGATGCTTCCAGCGAGTAGTCGTGGATGACCGAGGAATTCGTGCCGGGAGGAGGACCTGCGCCTGGCCGGAGTCCCGCTCCGACCTGTTCGTCGTCGGGGACAGGATCTTTGTCGTGCATGCCAACGGGAGGCAGATCGCACTGGACGGTGCCGGTGTCACATGGGGGAACTTTCGTCGGAGGCAGGAACAGCTGGTCGCCAGGTGCGAGGCGATCTGGCTCTGGGGTGTCGCCCATGGAGTCACCCGAGAGAGCGGCCGGTATATCGCCGTGCAGGATGAGGGCATGCAACAAGAACGCGAGATACTCGAAAAGAGCATCGGTTTGATGATCCCGCGGCGAGATCAGTCCGCTTGAACCGGAACGCCGGGCGTTCGTCGACGCCGAGTGGGCATGATGTCCTGGACCAACTCGGTGCGTGCGGAACGCGAGCGAGGGGTACCCGTACGAGGACGCCGTCTGGTACTGAGGCTGACACGGGGACTGATTCTGGGGAATCGGCATCGACCCGTTCCTGGGGAGTGCGTCGGTTGCGATGACAGTGTAGGAAGTCAGGCTTCCCGCGGAAGTGGCCTGTGTCGGCGTATTAGCCAGTGGAATCTTCGATGTCAGAGTCCCAGCTCCTCCGCCACGAGTGGGTGGGGTTCTATCTCTTCGTCGTTTCGGAGGTCACCGCTGTGTAACGTGGCGTCATGCGCGAGTACTCACCTGATGGGTTCATGTCGCCAGGCTCCTCCCACGTGGCTCCAGCGGCCGACGGCGCACAGATGGGTCAGATGATCGACGAGGCCGTCGCCGACCTGGCGCTGCGAGCCACTCGGTACCTGCGCACCCATTTTCGCGATCGTGTCACCATCGGAGACCTCTCGGCGCACCTCGCCTACAGCCCCTCCCACCTCACCCGGGTCTTCACGGCCGCCGTCGGAACCTCGCCCATGGACTACCTGGCTGCCTGGCGACTGCACAAGGCCAAGCACCTCCTCGTCGCCCACCGGATGGGCGTGGCCGAGACCTGTCACGAGGTCGGCTACACCTCGGTGGGTACCTTCAGCCGGCGCTTCCTGCGCGACGTCGGAACCCCGCCCGGCGCCCTGCGTCGCATCGCCGACCGGATCGCCGAGCAAACCCTGCCGGCCGTAAGCCTCCTGGTACCGGCGGCGGGGAGGATCCGCGTACGCCCGGAAGTTCCGGAGAAGATGCGTCGTGCGCTCGGACCTGCCCCCTACCAGTGGGTCGGCACCTTTCCCCGCCCCGTCCCCAGCGGGCTGCCGGCCACCGGGACACTGCGTCGTGGTATTGACGAGGTGGAGCTGCCCGTGGTCCCGGACGCTCCCTGGATCCTCGTCACCGTTCTTCCCGACGGTGCCAGCGTCTACGAGCACCTGGCCCCCGCGAGCCCGCTCGTCGCGCGACTGCGCGTCCCCGAGGTTCCCGTCGCTGGCCCCGTCACCCTGCCGGTGCGCGCCGCCCTCCCCTGGGATCCTGCGGTCCTTGTGGCCCTGGCGGCGATGGTGGTCTGATGGTCGTCTGAGTCGGCCTGAAAGGGGCACCGCTCAAGAGAGCAGGATCGGAGTCGTTAGCGGTGCGCCGACCGGTCTACCGTCGTGGAGCGTTATGACGTCCCTCGACATGCAGCTGGAGTAAGGAGCCACTGATGACCGACCTCACCGCCAATGCCCTGCCTGTGCCTGCCAAGCGCCTTGCCGGCTTTCCCTGCTGGATCGAGCTGTACACACCGGACATCGACGCCTCGGCCGCGTTCTACCGGGACCTCCTCGGCTGGGAGATCACCCGCAGTGAGCCGGACGAACCGCTGACCACCGAGGTGCATCACGGCGGCCGGCTCATCGGCTCCTTCGAATCTGCCGCCCAGGCCCCCGGTGGTTCAGGCTGGCGGGTGAGCTTCATGGTCGACGACGTCCGCACCGCCGCTGGAGCCGCGGAGAGGACCGGAGGGAGTATCGTTGTGGAACCCACTCGCGTCACTGAGACCATGGCCTACGCCCTCGCCTCCGATCCCGACGGTAACGTCATCGGGCTCCTGGAAGATGAGGATTTCGAGGGACCCTACCCCTACCAGGCCGGGATGCCGGTGTGGTTCGACGTCCTGGCCAGCGACCTGGAACTGGCCGAGCGCTTCTACCGGGAGGCCGCCGGGTGGCCCACCCGCCGGCTGACCATCGACGACCAGGAGCAGTCCTTCTACACGAGCGTCGTCGGGGGCAGATCTGTGAGCGGTGTGGGCCGGGCAGGCTATTTCGGAGGTGAGGAGGCCCCCTCACGCTGGCGCATCTACTTCGGGGTTAAGGACGCAGACGCCGCCGCTCAGCGGGTGCGCGAGCTCGGGGGAACCATCGTCGTCGAGCCCATCGACTTCACGTTCGGGCGCATGGTGGAGGTTGCTGATCCGTACGGGGCGCGCTTCCTGCTCACCACCTTCTGACCCGCACACAGCGGCCGGACGGGGTCACTGATGACCCCGCCCGGCCGTGTCCGGAGAGCGAGAGCGCTGGATGCTGTGAAAATGCGGAAGGAAGCACCCTCATGGCTGGACACTGCCCAGTGTTACCCCGCCTGCCGGTCCTCGGCGCCCCCGTCCGCTTCGGAGACCGCGTCCGCCGTGACTCTCTCGGGGTCCAGCAGCGCTAGGAGCCGCTCGGTCTGCCACGGCAGGATCCTGCCTTCGCCGAAGACCAGCTGGGCCTTATCGGGGTCCTCGACCACGTCGTCGGCCAAGAGCCCCAGCAGGTGCGCCAGCGGCATGCGCCGACCCTCCAGCAGGTCGAGCAGATGCGTCAGGGCCCGGTTGCTGCTGTGATCCAGGTTCGCCACCTGGTGCTCGCCCACGCCCACGGCCAGGTCGCGCCAGTGCAGGAAGAAGCGGATCGTCTCGCCCTCGGGCAGAGGCAGCCGGGTTCCACGCCCCGCCGTGCGCAGGCCCGGTGAGGCCGAACGTAGTCCCAGCGGCACCGTGTAGCCCTTGTAGAGCCGCTGATCAACGGTGATCCGTCTCAGGTGTGCCCGCTGGCGCAGGGCCTCCTCGACGGTGCGAACCACCGCGGCGTCGGCGGGGCCGGGGCGACGGGTGGAGGGGATGAGCGTTGTCTTGGTGCCCGTGTCCGCCTTGATGGCAACGACCCGCCACGGCAGGGTCTCCGCTCCGGGGGAGGAGAAGTAGTCCCACGGGTGGGAGCCGAAGTCCTGCTCGGTGCGCCCCGGGGTGACCTGGCGCAGGAGCTCGGCGGAGCGGATGCGACGGCCTTGGCCGGCCGTGGTCGGCGAGAAATGGACTGCTCCTCGGTGGTCTCATCAGTGGGGGCAACATTGGCCGTCGTTCCAGGGGACTGATCGACTCCTACCGGGGCCTCCTGGCAGATCGCCGTCTGGCACCCGTTCGCCCCGGAAGATGTCTGAGAATAGCGGATTCTCATAGTCTTTATTGTGCTGATGTACGTAAGAATGTGAGTTATTCGGTTCTGTGATCGATCGACGTCAACGGTTTTCTGGCAGAATTGATCAAGCTTTGCGGGTATGTGGCGGTGCAAGTGGATTGCCAGTGAAGATTCGTATTGTATGTCAGGTTAATGCAATCATCTACTGAAGTTGATCAAGCGCTCCCGCTTACGATAAGTAAGTTGTTGACTTCGAACTGTGATACAACTTGTGGTGTCGATTAAGGAGAGGAGTGAATTGTGGCTCATCGCAATGCAAGGATGGGATCGCTTCGCGGATTGGAGTCGAAAGGCTTTGCACTGAAGCGCCGGCTGAATGCGATCCAAAGTGTGTTTCTACTGTCGTGCCTGGTGGTCCTGACGGTCGTTGTCGCCGCGTGGTGGGTTGTCATTAAGCCGAGAGGGAAGGGGGAGGCATATTTGTCATTAGTGGGTAGATTGAAATACTGGGGGTTTGGAGGCGAAAATGGTGAATTTCGTGGACTCGTCATAGCGATTGTCTTGGCAGCTGTCCCAGTGGGTCTGACGATTGCCGGAATGACATGGAGTGCGCGAGCTCGACCAAAAAGTTCGGTACTTCATGGTGAGTGGCTCCAAGATGTTGTCGATACTGTGAACAGAGAGATGTCTGCATGGATTATTTTGTTTTTGAATGCATATATTTGCGGAGTTGCTGTCATGTTGTTCTGGATAGATGCCTTGCTTCGGAAGCAGGGTGTAATGAATATGCTATCGACGTTATTTTTAATGACGATCTACCTATTTTCGGCAAGTCTTCCGGCGTTAATGAAGATTGGAGACGGTACCGCCATTAGTTCTTATGCAAAGGATCTTCTGACACTTCGAAGGGTGGCAAAATGGAGATATTTTCACGGCGTCTCTCCGCGATACAATGTCCTCGATCGAAAGCTTCGGGTAAAGTGGGTTGAAGTGGGGGAGAAAGGCTGGTTCTGGTTGTCCTTTATTTTCGTTGTCTTTGTCTCGGGGATGCCTTGTGTGTCGCTTTGGTTATCGCTTAGCCTTCACTACACAATTCTTCCCGCGAGGTTTGAGTGGCTTTCGCTGATGTTTATTCTGTTTGGTGAAGCCTCATTGTGGTTCGCCATCGTGTCGGCTGTGTGCCAATCGGTGTGGTGGGTTAGAGTGCCTGGGTTAAAATTAGATCGAACCGAATGGCGGTTTACGATATTATATGTCAGTATATTTTGTATAATCGGCATGCCTCTTCAGGTGTTTGGTTATTATATGATGATTCAAAATTGGTGGCTAGCCTCTTTGTCGACCATTGGTGTTAACGTCATTCTAGAACTACTTGTATGGAGGACGCTGCGTGGACATCGGGAGTTTTCACTGTGGATCTTGGTTCTTCATGGCGTAACAGTTGCACAGCGTAAGTTATCTAAAAGAATGATTCGGCCGTTGAGGGAGGTGGATATTGAGAATTATTTTGCTGTCGCTGATCTGATTGTTCCTGAAGACTCGGTTTTGGATGGGAAAACCATAAAGCTGCGTGACTTTATCAACGAGATGATGACATTCGATGCACCTTGTGAAGCTGAGATTGCCAGTGAGTAAGCTATGTGGAGGTCAGTGCCATTCTGACGGTCTTCGACTCCCATGGCATGGGGTGTAACAACTCACCGCGTGTTGGGCAGCTGCGGTTGGGTCTTTCCGGGTCAGGCTTCCTGGAGTCGTGGGGCGGGCAAGGGACTGGGGGCACATTTCCACGGGTCGCAGTGAGAGCATCCCGTACCAGGGTGGAGAGCCGGTAGCCCAGAGCGCGCAGGGTGGTCAGGGCGGTTTCGATGCCCGGATCGGCGCTCGGCGGTGGAGCGGTGGGCTCGCCTTGCGGAGGGGCGGAGTGCGACGGCGCCGGCCCGCCGGCGGTCGACGGGAGATAGACGGCCCCGAGTCGGCGGATCGTCACCGCGTTGATCTCCGTGTTGGGAACAACGCCGGCCGCCGTGCCGTCTCCTGTATCGACCGCCGTCGTCCCAGGGGCCTGGTCGACTCCCATCGGGGCCTCCTGACGCATCGCCCTCCAGGGACTTCGCACCCCGGAACCGGCTTGAGTCTACCGGAGCATCGCTCCGCGCACTGGGGTCGGAAGGCACGGGTGACTCAGTTGCGTCCGTATGAGTCCTCCAGCAGTGTCTGGAAGGAGTCGATTTCCACCTCAACCATGCTGAATCCGCTGGTCACCTTGACTCCGTGGTCCCCGATCTGGAACAGGCGCATGAGGAACCCGTCGTTAGTAGTGCGTATTCCGTAGGGGAACCCATAGCGCTGCTCCAGGGCCTGGGCGACTCGCCAGGTGTAGTCGGCCACGTGGCGGTCATCGAATCTTCTCGACTTCCCTTTGGGTTCGGTCACCACCTCGATACTCCAGATGCGCGTGAAGAGCGAACGTTCCGCGAGCCAGCCGTCTCCGCGCAGAATGGGGCAACACGCCCGGATGCTCGGGTGGCCGCCGAGCCGTTTGAGGACGCTCTTGATGGCGGCGCCGTCGAGGACCTGCTCGACGACGGAGAGGATCTGGGGGATGGACAGGCCGATCCGCATCGGTACGACCTGCCAGTCCACCGCAGGTCGAGTGAGACCGTTGGGTGCGGGGGTGGAGGCGGCAAGCCTGCGAAGCTCATCCATCGTCATCGCAGGCCCGGGCTCATTGCCTCCCCGATCCTTGAGAAGGAACTCGATCTCATCCTTTTCTATGTCGTCCTCGTCTCCGCTGGGGCTGGCGGCGATGACGCCGTCGTCCCCGAAACCCTCGGAACCGGCGAAGCGAATATCACTGAGGGGACGCCCACCGGCCAGGCCGGCGACGACGTCGCGCATACTGATCTGGCTTCGTTCGCTGCCGAGGAGATTGCGGGGGATGAGGACCTCCTCCCCGGTGGCCTCGACGGTGACGATGAGGCCATCGACCGTCCCTGTGAAGGAGACGAGCCCCAAGCCCGCGGCGCCCATGTCCCAGCGGAGAGTGAAGGGGCGGCGCCACTGCGGCGGCATGAGAGCCAGGTTGTCGGGAAGTCCGCCGAGAGTCTTGGCCGTGGTCTCCTCGAACATCTCCCAGTTGATGATGTCGGCCTCTCCGGGGCCCCAGTCATTGAACGGGGTCCTTCCAAGTTCCACCGTCCATAAGTACGGATAGTCCTCGGCCTCGCCCCACTTGAAATCCCGATACTCGTCGATATCAATGGGGTAGTCGGGGTTGAAGGAGTTCACGCGCAAGGACAATTCGCCGGTCCGGGAATTGTAGTCCGGTTCGATCTCAACGACCCGCTCCCCGACCCGCCAGCGGAAGAAGAGGTCCGGGCCGTAGACGGCGAAGGATTCGGTTCCCAGGATGTCGGCGGCGTCGAGCAGGAAGCGGTGCACGTCCGCCTCAGTCAGGGTGGCGCCCAGGAGCGAGGCCACGCGGTCGGCCACCTCCACCTCGGGGTTCACGGGATTGCCTCACCAATCGTTCGAGGCGAGTGACTCAAAGGTGTCGATCTCGACCATCACCGCACTGAGCCCGCCCCTCACGGTGACCCCGTGGTCCCCGACCTGGAACAGTCGGGAGAGGTAACCGTTGTTGTCAGTGTGCGTTCCGTACGGAGAGCTGTAGCGCTGTTCAAGGGCCTGGGCGATTCGCCAGGCGTAATCCGCGACCTGGCGTTTATCAAAGCACTGAGACTTGTCCTCTGGGCGCATGGCCACGTCGATCATCCAGCCATCACCGGTATGCGAACGTCTCGCGAGCCAGTCATCTCCTCTCAGAACCGGCTCACCCCACCGCACCCTCGGCTGCCCGCCGAGGCGCCTGAAGGTGGCATGGCCATCGGCGCCGGTGACGATCTGACCGACGACGTGGAGAACCTCGGGAATGGACAGGCCGATCCGTATCGGCAGGATCTCTTGGTCCATCCCGGGCCCAGCGGGTTCGACGGCTGGGGCTATGGTGACAAGCCGACGGAGGTCATCCATCGTCATGTC
Source organism: Actinomyces johnsonii (assembly GCF_006546835.1). GTDB lineage: Bacteria > Actinomycetota > Actinomycetes > Actinomycetales > Actinomycetaceae > Actinomyces > Actinomyces johnsonii. The sequence goes on from NZ_VICB01000003.1 coordinate 227,398, forward strand.
CGGCCGGGGTGAGTCCTCGCCACGATCCTGGGGGAGGGACTCGACGTCGTTGCTGTCCCAACCGGGCTCGTCGCCACCAGGTGAGGTGACACAGACACTGTCGAAGCCCTCGGAGCCGGCGAAGCGGATGTCCGCCAGGGGCAGACCTCCGGCGAGGCCGGGGACAACGTCGCGCATACTGATCTGGCTTCGCTCGCTGCCGAGGAGATTGCGGGGGATGAGGACCTCCTCCCCGGTGGCCTCGACGGTGACCGTGAGTCCCTCGGCCGTGCCGGTGAAGGAGACGAGCCCCAGGCCCGCGGCGCCCATGTCCCAGCGGAGGGTGAGGGGATGGCGCCACTGCGGCGGCATGAGGGCCAGGTTGTCGGGCAGAGTACGGAGAATGACCGCCATGGTCTGGTCGAACATGTCCCAGGTGTCGATGACGGACTCGCTGGGACCCCACTCGCCCCACGGAAGTCTCCCGAGCCCGACCGTCCATAGGTAGGGATACTCGTCGAGTCCACCATACTCAAAGGTCAGATACTCATCCTCGTAGACCGGGGAGCGACGGTCGAAGGACCGCACCTGCAAGGAGTACTCGCCAGTCCGAGAGTCGTAGTCCGGTTTGATCTCGACGACCCGTTCCCCGAGCCGCCAGCGGAAGAAGAGGTCCGGGCCGTAGACGGCGAAGGATTCGGTTCCCAGGGTGTCGGCGGCGTCGAGCAGGAAGCGGTGCACGTCCGCCTCGGTCAGGGTGGCGCCCATCAAGGCGGCCACGCGATCGGCCATCTCCACCTCAGGGTTCGCGGTGCTGTTCACGTCTCTCCTCCGTCTGCTGCTTCGCCGAACGGCTCACCCCACCATAGAGCGCCATCACGCGCATTCGTCAGGGTCGCTCTCCCCATGGGGTGTCCGCTGGATAGGCATGGGGTATCGGTTCCGCTTCATCATCACCAGAATTCGGCAAGCTTGTCGAAGGAGCCGGTCTCGACCGTCACGGCGGGGAAACTGGTGCCCACCTCGATGCCATGGTTTCCAACCCGGAACAAGCGGGAAAAGCAGCCGTCGTTGTCGGTGAGCATTCCGTACGGAGAGCCGTAGCGCTGTTCCAGGGCCTGGGCGATTCGCCAGGCGTAGTCGGCCAGATGGTGCTCATCGAAGCACAACAGTTTCCCCTCATCCCCCTCCGGCCTGGTAATCACCTCGATCTCCCAGCTGACACCCTTCGAGGACGGTTCCGCGAGCCAACCGTTTCCTCTCAGAGCTGTCTTACCCCACCGTGATTCTGGCTGTCCGCCAAGCCGCGTCAGAACATCCTCCATAGGGGCACCCGTGATGACCTGCTCGACGACGGAGAGGATCTGGGGGATGGACAGGCCGATCTTCATCGGCACAGTCGTCCAGTGCGGCTGAGACTGCTCGGGGTCTTCATCGGTGGCGTCCGCCGAGGCGGATGTGGCGGCGGGGGTGGCGGCCAGCTGCCGGAGGTCCTCCATGGTCATCGCTGGTCGGGAGTCGTTCTCCTTGTGCTCCTGGATGAGGGACTCGACGACGTCCTTGTCCCAACCGGACTCGTTCCCGTTGGGGGTAGCGACATAAAGCTCTTGATGATTAGCGTCGCCGAAGCCCTCGGAGCCCGCGAAGCGGATGTCCGCCAGGGGCAGACCTCCGGCGAGGCCGGCGACGACGTCGCCCATCTTCACCTGATTTCCCAGAAGCGCGCGGGGGATGAGGACCTGCTCCCCGGTGGACTCGACGGTGACCGTGAGGCCCTCGGCCGTGCCGGTGAAGGAGACGAGTCCCAGGCCCGTGGCGCCCATGTCCCAGCGGAGGGTGAGGGGGCGGCGCCACTGCGGCGGTATGAGTGCCAGGTTGTCGGGCAGGGCGTGGAGGATGACTGCGATGGTCTGGTCGAACATCTCCCAGGTGACCGCGTAATGAGTGCCGGGTCCAAAGGCGTTGAACCCGGTCCTTCCGAGCTCCGCTGTCCACACATAGGGGAACTCGCAGAGCTCGCAGTTCTCGAAAGTCAGATACTCGTCGATATCAATGGCCCGTTCGCGGTCGAAAGACTTGACGTACAGCGAGTGGCCTTTATCCGAGGACGAGGGACCCGACGTGATCTCGACATAACGGTCTCCGCGTGCCCAGCGGAAGAAAAGCTCCGGGCCGTAGACGGCGAAGGATTCAGTTCCCAGGATGTCGGCGGCGTCGAGCAGGAACCGGTGCACGTCCGCCTCAGTCAGGGCGGCGCCCATCAAGGCGGCCACGCGATCGGCCAGCTCCGCCTCAGGGTTCCTGGTGCTGTTCACGTCTCTCCTCCGTCAGTTGCCTTGCCGACCGGCTCACCCCAGCATAGGGCGCCATATCGCGGATTCGTCAGGGTCGCTCTCCCCATGGGAAGCACCTGCCGCCGAGCCCCGTGCAGCGGCTGGAGGATTCGGCCGGTCATATATGCCCCGCCGGACGCACAGCCCACGCAGTTCCGGGCGTGGTTATGGCCTTCATCATCTAGGCTGAGGCCGTGAAGATTCTGCTCCTCGGCTCCGGCGCGCGTGAGCACGCCCTGGCCCGTGCCCTCGCCCGTGACCCGCAGACCACCGAGCTCGTCGTCGCCCCCGGCAACCCCGGGACGGCGGCCATCGCCACGAACCTCAACATCGACCCCTGCGTGCCCGACGAGGTCGTCGCCCTCGCTACGCAGATGAGGGCTGACCTCGTCGTCGTCGGTCCCGAGGCACCGCTGGTGGCGGGTGTTGCCGATGCTGTGCGCGACGCCGGGATCCCCTGCTTCGGCCCCAGCGCCGAGGCCGCCCGCCTGGAGGGTTCGAAGGCCTTCGCCAAGGAAGTTATGGCCGCCGCCGGCGTCCCCACCGCCGAGGCCGCCGTGTGTACCACCGAGGCCGAGCTGAACGCCGCCCTGGACCGCTTCGGCAGCCCCTACGTCGTCAAGGAGGACGGCCTGGCCGCCGGCAAGGGTGTCGTCGTCACCGACGAGCGCCCCGTCGCCCTGGCCCACGGCCGCGCCTGCCTGAGTCGCGGCGGCGGCCGCGTCGTCGTCGAGGATTACCTCGACGGCCCCGAGGCCTCCCTGTTCTGCGTGTGCGACGGCGCCACCGTCCGCCCCCTGGCGCCCGCTCAGGACTTCAAGCGGCTCCTCAACGACGATGCCGGCCCCAACACCGGCGGTATGGGCGCCTACTCGCCCCTACCCTGGGCGCCGGCCGACCTGACCGAGCAGGTGGTGCGCGAAGTCGCCCAGCCCGTCGTCGACGAGATGGCCCGTCGCGGCGCCGGCTTCATCGGCCTGCTCTACTGCGGCCTGGCCCTGACCAGCCGTGGACTGCGCGTCGTGGAGTTCAACGTCCGCTTCGGCGATCCGGAGACCCAGGCCGTCCTGGCCCGCTTGACCTCCTCCCTGCCCGAACTGCTCCACGCCGCCGCCACCGGCGCCCTGGCCGAGGCTCCCGAGCCGGTCTGGTCCGAGCGGTGCGCCGTCGACGTCGTCATCGCTGCCCCCGGCTATCCCGGAACCGTGACGACCGGTGGTGCCGTCACCGGGATCGAGGCCGCCGAGGAGCTCGACGACGTCCACGTCCTGCACGCCGGCACCGGAACCACCGAACGGGGTGAGCTGGTAGCCACCGGCGGGCGCGTCCTGTCCGTCGTTGCCATGGGGGCCACCGTGGAGGACGCGCGAGCGCGCGCCTACGAAGCCGTCAAACGCATCGGCCTCGAGGGCGCCCAGTACCGCACCGATATCGCCCAAGCGGTCGGCGCCGGAGGCGCCGACGGTACCGAGTAGGCCTTTCACATCGCCGCGACCGTATGGTGTGGCTCGCTTTCTGCTCCGAAACCGCAGTTTCCGGGCCGGAAGATACGGTCACGAGGGCGGAGTGCGCCTAATCACCCGCACTTCTTCCGAGATCAAGCGCACACCCGCTGCTCTTTCCTGAGACCGACCCGCAGCGCTTCGGGTGGCTGCGCGGGGCGCGCGCTGGCGTCGGCGTTGTGCCACGTCAGCGTCCCGCCCGCCTGCGCGAGAACCGGCTCCCATCCGAATCGTTCCCTTCCCACAGGTCGGATTTGCTCCGGCCTCCATCCGGGCCCTCTCCTCCTACGACCCGGATGAATTGGCGTGATGACGCGGTACGCGAAGAGGTCGGAAGTGGCGACTCACGCAGACGACGCCGCCACTCGGAACCGGACACGCAGCGCCCGCCGATGGCAGGATGGGGGCATGACTCAGTCCGCGAGCTCCGCCTCCGTCAGCCTCGGGGCCTCAGCATCCGCCTCACAGACTCCCACCATTCCAGGCTGGGAGCACCGCTCCAGCGGCAAGGTCCGGGATGTCTACGCCCCTGTCGCCGAGGGCCCCTGGAGCGGGCAGGACGTGCTCCTGGTGGTCGCCTCGGACCGCATCAGCGCCTACGACCACATCCTCGCCACCCCGATCCCGGACAAGGGCAGGGTCCTCACCGCCCTGAGCGCCTGGTGGTTCGAGCAGCTCGCCGACGTCGTCACGAACCACCTCGTTTCCCTCGACGTCCCCGCCGAGGTGGCCGGACGGGCCATGATCTGCCGGCGCCTGGAGATGTTCCCGGTGGAATGCGTGGCCCGCGGGTACCTCACCGGCTCCGGCCTGACCGAGTACCAGGCGAACCGCTCCGTGTGCGGCGTGCCCCTGCCCGATGGCCTGACCGAGGCGTCCCGCCTGCCAGAGCCGATCTTCACCCCCGCCGCCAAGGCCGGGCTCGGCGAGCACGATGAGAACGTCACCTTCGAGCACGTCACCCGGATGGTGGGGGAGAAGGCCGCCACCGCCCTGCGCGAGACGACTCTGGCCCTCTACACCCGGGCGGCCGAGATCGCCCGCGAGCGCGGCATCATCCTGGCCGACACCAAGTTCGAGCTCGGCACCGGCCCGGACGGCGATCTGGTGCTGGGCGACGAGGTCCTCACCCCCGACTCCTCCCGATTCTGGCCGGCCGACGCCTGGACGCCCGGCCGGGTCACCCCCTCCTTCGACAAGCAGTACGTGCGCGACTGGCTCACCTCGCCTGCCTCCGGCTGGGACCGCGACGGCGACCAGGCGCCCCCGGTACTGCCCGACGACGTCGTCGAGCGGACCCGGGCACGCTACCTCGAGGCCTACGAACGATTGACCGGTCGCCCCCTGGAGCTGTCATGACCACGACCCAGCCCTCGACGGACGCTCCCGATACGGGCACGGCAGCCCGCGCCTTCAAACCGGGTCCGGGATTCTACGTCCTCGTCATCCTGATCGTCCTGACCATCGTCCTGGCGCTATCCGCAGCCGTCACCTCCGCCCTGGGCGTCACGGGGACCTCCCGCATCCTGGGCGGCACCGCCCTCATCCTCGTGGGACTGGGCCTGCTCGCCTCCCTGCGAGTCTCGGCCCGATCCCTGGTGGTCAACGCCCCCCGCCTGCGTCTGGAACGCAACCGGGTCCGTGCGGCCCGGGCCCGCCGGCAGGCTGAGGCTGCCGCCTCCAAGAAGGCCGCGAATGCCACGAGTGGCAAGAGTTCCAAGTCCGGCACAGGTCCCCAATCCCCGTCGCGGGGCTCGGGGGCCGAAGGCCCTACGGCGGCTCAGCCCGGAACCGAGCTGGCGGCGCTCACCGTGCCGGGAACCAAGGTGCTGGTGCCCGAGTCGACCGGCCGGCGTGAGCTGACCACCCTCGACGTGGTCTCCGGCCCGGTCACCACCGCGCTGGCCGCGACGTCCTTCGGGCGCACGGCCGACGAGCGCCTGGCCGGAACCTCCACCGGCGAGACCCTTATCCGTGTCGGCCAGCTCCTGCTCGGCGCCACCGGCTTCGTGCTCGTGGCCCTGGGGCTCGCCTCCATCCTGGGACAGGTGATCTCATGACTCCCCGTGACCGACGTCCCGACAACGAGCAGGGCCCCATCAACTGGGGCATCATGCCCAAGAAGGCCCCGCGCGCGAAGACTACCGCCACCAGGGCCGGCGGCAACGGGCTGCTCGAGGTCGTCCGCTCCGGGAACAACCCGGCCCCCGCCGGCTCAGTGGCCTCGGATGCCTCTGCAGCGTCCGCCATCTCCGCCCCGGGCTCGGCCGACGGCGCCGCCGGCCCCCGTGACGCGGGCAGCGCGGCGCTCATGACGGAGGAGGACATGCGCTCGGCCGCCGCCCAGGCCATCGCCTCGGGCACTGCCGACGCCGTCGACGCCGCCATCGCCATCGACCTGGCCGACGCGGCCGGTGACGGCAGCGGCTGGACCGACTCCGCTTCGCCCGCCGGATCTCCCGCCTCCCCGCGTTCGACCCGCGGCGACGGACAGGGACCCGGTGAGACAGCGAGCGCCCCGGAAGACGTTCCTGAGAGCGCTCCTGAGACCGACCAGCGCATCACCGCGGACGACAGCGTCGATGACGCTGCGGATGGCACGGCCGACGGCGCCGCGGATGAAGCCGGGGGCGACTCGTTCGACGAGAACGCGGCACTGGACGGCGGCGCTGGCGACCCTGGCGATGACTCCGAGAAGCAGGGGGAACAGGGGGAACGCGGCGAGTCCGCCGAAACGGACGCCCCGGCGTCGCCTGCCGGCAAGAGTCCCGACGCCGTCGGCTCCGCTGCCGACAGCCCCGCAGCGGCTGCTGCCGGTCAGCAGAGCAGGGCCGGGGCGGGCGTCGTCAACGACAGTCGTTCCCCACGGCCCGTCGTGCGCCCCGCTCCCGTCGACGGCTCGAATGCGTCCCGCCAGGGGGCGACCACGACCACCCGCGTCTTCACGATCTCCCAGGGCAAGCCCACCGTCGAGCCCACCGCCTCCTCTGGGGCAGGCGCGCCACCACCGCCCGCCGCTCCCGCCCCCGGTGCCGCAGCGCCGTCGGCCTCCGGATACGGGTACCAGTCGCGGCCCTCCTCCGGCGCAGGCGGCACCCCCGGCACCGTTACCAACACCACCGAAGCCGCCGCCAACACCGCAGCCGCATCCGAGGACGACCCCGGCATTCTGGCGGAGTCCAGTGCCTGGGAAGCGGCCACCAATGCCCTCGACACCGAGGAGATCAAGGCACAGGGAGGCGGTACCGACTGGGGCGTGGGGCGCGGCCCCGCCAAGGGACGCGGCCCCCGTCGTCCCTCCTCCGGTACCGATTGGGGCGTGGGGCGCGGCCCCGCCAAGAGCTCTGGCGCCCGCACCCGCTCCCCGTGGCCCGCCGCGGTGCGCAGGCAGCGACTGGCCGGCGTGGCCTTCGCCCTGGTGGGCCTGCTCCTGGCCACCGTCTCGGCCATGAACCTGGCCCGCAACGCCGAGATCGGCCACCTGTGGATACCGCCGTGGCTCGTCGCCGTCCTGGGCGGCGCCGGCCTGGTGGCTGCCGCCGGCTACCTGGCCTGGGCCGGAGGAACGCCTCTGCGCCGTGAGGCCGAGCGCTGGAAGCCCGGTGTGCTCGACGCCGCCGCAGGGCTGACCACCGGGACCGTCAAAGTCAACGACCCTGCCCGGCTGGTGGCCCGCGCTCGCGGACCACTCCTGCTGGGCACCTCCGAACGCGGCGACGAGACCGCCCCCACCGTGGAGTCCGGGCCCAAGCCGGTCATGGGCACCTCCACCGTCGACCAGTCGACCCGCGCACCCGCGGGCGTGGCCGGAGCAGTGGGCGGCTTCATGCTGGCCGGTGCCGTGGTCTGCGCCGTCGTCGCCCTCATCCTGGGGCCCGAATGGCTCATCGCCACCGCCGCCCTGAGTCTGGGCGGGATCGTTGCAATCCGTCTGGCCGGCGAATGGCTCGGCCAAGTCTGAGCCTGCCGGGAGCCGACCGGGCCCGCCCCAGGGCTGCGCGCCGTCCGGCCAGAGGGATGCTTCCGGCCAAGTCCGAGTAGTCTTGGCTGCGCACTCATCCCGCCTTATCTGAGGAGCACCCATGGGACGCATCGTCGTCGAGGTCATGCCCAAGCCCGAGATCCTTGACCCCCAGGGCAAGGCTGTCGTCGGGAGCCTTCCCCGCCTCGGATTCGACCAGTTCACCGGTGTACGCCAGGGCCGCCGCTTCGAGCTGACCGTGGATGGCCCCGTCACCGAGGCACACCTGGCCGCCGCCCGCGAGGCCGCAGCCACCCTTTTGTCCAACCCGATCATCGAGGACGTCGTCTCCGTGGCCGTCGACGAGGAGGCCTGAGCTGTGAGCGACTCTCCCAGTACCTCTCCCACTGCTCGCATCGGCGTCATCACCTTCCCCGGCACCCTCGACGACGTCGACGCCGCCCGCGCCGTGCGCCTGGCCGGGGCCGAGCCGGTGAGCCTGTGGCACAAGGACGCCGACCTACGCGGGGTCGACGCCGTTGTCGTGCCCGGAGGCTTCTCCTACGGCGACTACCTACGCTGCGGCGCCATTGCCCGCTTCGCCCCTGTCATGGAGGAGGTCGTGGCCGCCGCAGAGCGCGGCATGCCCGTGCTCGGCATCTGCAACGGCTTCCAGATCCTCGCCGAGGCGCATCTGCTGCCCGGCGCCCTCCTGCGCAACGCGAATCAGCGCTTCATCTGCATCGAGCAGCGCCTGCGCATCGAGAACGCGCAGACCGCCTGGACCAACCGGTTCACGGCCGGGGAGGAGATCGTCGTACCGATGAAGAACGGGGAGGGCAACTTCATCGCCTCGCCCGAGGAGCTCGATCGCCTTGAGGGCGAGGGCCTCGTCGTCTTCCGCTACGTGGGCAACCCCAACGGTTCGGCCCGCGACATCGCCGGTGTGCGCAACGAGCGCGGCAACGTCGTCGGCCTCATGCCCCATCCCGAACATGCCGTCGAGCCCGGATTCGGCCCCGGTTCGCAGGCCGGTCCCCGGACCGGCACCGACGGCCTGGGGATCTTCGGCTCCGCCATCGACTCGCTCCTGGCCGTCTGACGCTGCCGCTCCGCCCGATCGTCCGGCCCCTCTTCTCGAGTCCGAGTCGTCGTTGCCCGCACCGGACCCTGATGGTCGTCAAGGACCGCCATCACGTCGCCCCGCCCGCCGAGTTATCCACAGCCCCGCTTCGAGCCTGTGTAGAACTGTGGAGAGGGTGGGGCGACTGTCTGCCCGAAGTACCCTGGGGACGGCCTCGTTCGAGTTGCGCCGAGATCAAGAATGTGCTTCCGCCACCGCCGGGCTCACCGACGGCGGAAGTCTGCGGACAGGCTCCAACCTATTGGACAGTTTTCCCGTATTTTCAGGCAAAACTCTGTCTATAGCGATGATGCCCCAAGGTCGCCGGCCGGGTTTGTGGGAAGTCTCCAGCGGCATCGCTCATCGAGGCTGGAGGTCTCGAACGGGTCTTGTGCACAAGGGGAGTGGCGACATCTCGGGAACCCACACACCCCTGCACAAGCCTGTGGACACTACCTGTGGATAACTTCGCTCATGGTGTGACGAAGTCCCCTGAATCCGCCCCTGAAAGAATCGCCGGCCGCTCCCCGAGGAGCGGCCGGCAGTCGAACGGCGGGCAGGCGGGGCAGTCGACAGCCTTCCGAATAGGGCGACTAGCCCACCAAGTCGGCCACGATCTGCAGGAGGTCCTGCAGGTGACGGTTGGACAGGAACTCCCGGCGCACGGACTCGTGGGCGGCCAGTCCCATTTCCCGGGCCCGTTCGGGGAAGAGCAGCAGATCGCGCACGGCCTCGGCCCAGGCGGTGCCGTCAGCCGGATCGACCAGGACCCCGTCGACGCCATCGTCAATCTGGTCGCGGATACCGCCCACCGCGGAGGCCACCACCGGGGCCTTCTTCCACATCGCCTCGGCAACGGTCAGACCGAAGGCCTCGATGAGCGAGCGCTGGGTGACCACCGAGCTGACCCGCTGGACGGCGTTGACGACGGTGGCGTTGACCTCCCGGTCCTCCATGCTTACCGCTGCCACGTGGATCCGAGAGGCGACCGAGTCGGGCAGAAGCGAGCAGCGCTCCACGATCTGGGTCAGGGTCGCCTGCGACTCGGGTCCGTCCGGGGTGGGGCCGACCAGCAGGAGGTGGGCGTCCTGGGGCAGCAGGGAGATGTTCTCCGCGAAGGCCTCCACCAGTTCCAGACCGCCCTTGAGACGGTCCCAGCGGTTGACCTGGGTGATAACTCGGGCACCCAACGGTACCGGGCCGCCGGCCAGGACCGGGTCGTCCGCCAGGCCGCGCAAGGCGTCGGCGCGCCCATCGTGGCGCATGAAGGGCACGGCCTCGAAGGGCGGCTCGCCTGCGAAGATGCCAGACAGCCGCGCCACCGACCAGGCCTCGTCCAGGTCCAGGACCCGGTTCTTGGGGGAGTCGGCGTCGATGGAGGGGGCCAGGACCGCGCAGCGCTCGGTCTCGATGTAGGGCGGGCGGTACTCGGGCCGGGAGACGACCACGAGGTCCACATCCTCCAGGTAGCGGTCCAGGAAGGCCCAGGCGTAGTCGGCGGCCTCGCCTGCGCCCTCGGCGCCGGCGTGGCAGCGCCAGATAACCGTGGCGCCCACGGCCTTGAGGGCCTTGGCCAGGCCTGCCGTGGGCGGGTCGTGGAGGATGACGACGTCGTCGGAGCGGACCTCATCGACGATGTTCTCCGCATTGGAGGACAGCACGTGCTCGTAAATGTCGCGCTGCTTGTCCCCGAGCTTGCCGCCGTCTCCGCGGTCGCCGTGGATGCCGGCGTGTAGACGGCCGGAGATCTGGGTGAACTCCTCGGGGGCGTCCAGGCTCAGCCAGCGCACGTCCAGGCCTGCGCCCAGGGCATAGCCCACGAGGGGCGCAACCGTCTCAGCCGGCCCCGAGCCGGCGGCGGCTGACGGAGTCACCGTCCACACGGTGCGTCCCTCCAACAGGGCCTCGGCTCCCGCGAGACTTGTTTGCAACCGTTTGACGGCTACCTCGTCCAGGTGACTCTCCAGATGCGACAGGGGCAGCGGGGCGACGTCGATGTCTCTCATGCCACGATCTTCCCCCGAATTCGTGTGAGTCGCAGCACTTTGGAAGTGGGCGTGGCGTCTCGTTGCTGTTTCGCCATGTTTCTCGGCCGGATTCCGGGGAGCTTCGGACAGGACATAGGCCGGGGCGAACCCGGCCGGGCGGTGATGTGAGGCACCGCGGGGCGCGGGTAGGCTTGGCCCGGCCGCACTCCCTCTTCGACCAGGAGCACCCATGGCGCCCGAGTCCGTGATCCCAGCCACCCACCCCGACACCGTCGCCGACGCAGCCGCGACCCCTGAGCGGGAGATGCCCTGGAAGGAGCTGGGGCTCAAGGCCGACGAGTACGAGTCCATCCGCGAGCTGCTGGGGCGGCGCCCCACCAACGCCGAGCTGGCCATGTACTCGGTCATGTGGTCCGAGCACTGCTCCTACAAGTCCTCCAAGGTCCACCTGCGCCAGTTCGGCGCCAAGACCACCCCCGAGATGCGCGAGCACCTTCTGGTCGGCATGGGCGAGAACGCCGGCGTCGTCGACATCGGCGACGGCTGGGCCGTGACCTACAAGGTCGAGTCCCACAACCACCCCAGCTACGTCGAGCCCTATCAGGGGGCCGCCACCGGCGTGGGCGGCATTGTGCGCGACATCATCTCCATGGGGGCGCGGCCCGTGGCCGTCATGGACCAGCTGCGCTTCGGCGCCGTCGACCACCCCGACACCGCGCGCGTCGTCCACGGCGTGGTGGCCGGCGTGGGCACCTACGGCAATTCCTTGGGCCTGCCCAACATCGGCGGCGAGACCGAGTTCGACTCCTCCTACCAGGAGAACCCGCTGGTCAACGCCCTGTGCGTGGGCGTGCTGCGCCACGAGGACATCCACCTGGCCAACGCCACGGGCGCCGGCAACAAGGTGGTGCTCTTCGGGGCGCGCACCGGCGGTGACGGGATCGGCGGGGCCTCCATCCTGGCGTCCGAGTCCTTCGAGGACGGCATGCCTGCCAAGCGCCCCAGCGTCCAGGTGGGAGACCCCTTCATGGAGAAGGTCCTCATCGAGTGCTGCCTGGACCTGTTCGGCGCCGGGCTCGTGCTCGGCATCCAGGACCTGGGTGCTGCCGGCATCTCCTGCGCGACCTCCGAGCTGGCCTCCAACGGCGACGGCGGCATGCACGTTGACCTGGAGAAGGTGCTGCTGCGCGACCCCACCCTGACCGCCGGCGAGATCCTCATGAGCGAGTCCCAGGAGCGCATGATGGCCGTCGTCGCGCCCGACAAGCTCGAGGAGTTCATGGCCGTTATCGACAAGTGGGACGTCGAGGCCGCCGTCATCGGCGAGGTCAACGGCTCGGGCCGCCTGACCATCGACCACTTCGGGGAGCGGATCGTCGACGTCGACCCGCGCACCGTGGCCCACGAGGGCCCCACCTACGAGCGCCCCTACGCCCGCCCCGCCTGGCAGGACGAGCTCAACGCCGACACCACCGAGCGCCTGGCCCGCCCCGGTAGCGCCGCCGAGCTCGACCAGCAGGTGCGCGCCGTCGTGACCAGCCCCAACCAGGCCTCCACCGCTTGGGTCACCAACCAGTACGACCGGTTCGTGCGCGGCGACACCGCCCTGTGCCAGCCCGACGACGCCGGCGTCATCCGCGTCGACGAGGTCACCGGCCGCGGCGTGGCCATCGCCACCGACGCCAACGGCCGCTTCACCAAGCTCGACCCCGCCACCGGCGCCGCCCAGGCCCTGGCCGAGTCCTACCGCAACGTGTGCACCGTGGGCGCCCGGCCCCTGGCCGTCACCGACTGCCTCAACTTTGGCTCGCCGGAGGACCCCGACGCCATGTGGCAGCTCGTCGAGGCCATTACCGGCCTGGCCGACGCCTGCACCGTCATGGGCGTGCCGGTCACCGGCGGTAACGTCTCCCTCTACAACTCCCACGGCAAGGTCAAGGGACAGATCGACTCCTCGATCAACCCCACGCCCGTCGTCGGCGTCCTGGGAGTCATGGACGATGTGCGCCGTGCCAACCCCTCGGGCTGGCACGAGGAGGGCCTGGCCATCATGGCCCTGGGCGCCACCGCCGCTGAGCTCGACGGCTCGGCCTGGTCCCGAGTGGTCCACGACCACCTCGGCGGGCTGCCCCCGCGCGTCGACCTCGAGGCGGAGATGGCGCTCGGGCGGGTCCTGTTGGCCCTGAGCGATGCGGAGGGGCCCGGCGGCGAGCCGCTGGTGCGCGCCGCCCACGACTGCTCCGCCGGCGGCCTCATCCAAACCCTCGTGGACTCCTGCCTGCGCTGCGGCGTCGGCGCCAGCGTGGACCTGACCAGCATCCAGGAGGAGGGCGTGGACGACTTCACCGCTCTGTTCTCTGAGACCGGGGCCCGCGCGATCGTCGCCGTGCGCGAGGAACTCGTGCCCGCCGTGACCGCGGCCGCCGAGGCCGAGGACGTCGCCGTGGCCCGGCTGGGGACCACCGGCGGCGACCTGCTCGTCGTGGCCGGCAGCGACCTGCTCTCCGACGGCGGCGCCGGGCGTCCCCTCGTCCTGGACCTGGCCGGGCTCGGGGCCGACGTCGAGGGCGTCTTGCCGGCCCTGTTCTGAGTCCTCCCCGTCACGTCGCACCGAGCCGGGCATTCTTCGTGCAACCTTACGGCGGGGTCAGGTGGTGCTTGCGCCGTCGATGATGCCGTTAGAGTTTCTCGATCGGGTCTTACGCGTCCCGGATGTGCTCCGTTAGCCTGGGTGCATGATCGATCACATTTCTGTGAATGTCAGCGATCCGGCGGCTTCGAAGGCCTTCTACGAGGCGGCGCTCGCGCCTCTGGGCTACCGCGTCGTCATGGAGTTCGGGCCCGTCACCGGGTTGGGAGCCCCCGTGCCCGGGGCTCCGGAGGGCGCTCCGGCGTCCCCGGATCTATGGCTGTCTCCGACCAAGAGCCCGACGCCCTGCCATATTGCTGTGGCGGCGTCGTCGACGGCGCAGGTGGACGCCTTCCACGAGGCGGCCCTCGCAGCGGGGGGCAAGGACAATGGAGGACCCGGCGAACGAGCGCACTACCACCCCGGCTACTACGGCGCCTTCGTGCTCGACCCCGACGGCAACAATCTCGAGGCCGTCTTCCACGGCGCCGGCGCCTGAACTCTCCCGACCCGCGCTCTCGATGCCATCGTCGGTGGAGTGGCGGAGCGGCCGGGCGGCTCAGTTAGTTCTTACCGGTGATCAGCGCGGACGCGGTGCGCGTGACGCCGATGAGCACCAGGCAGAGGACCCCGGCGAGGAGTGCTGTTAGAACGGTCTTGAACCAGTGGCGCCCGGGGCTCTCGCCGGTGGGGGCGAGCTCCTGGTTCGTGGGGCGGGAGGTCGTTATCGCAGTCATGACTCCAGCCTGCGCGATCGTGGGCGAAAGCACATCGAGCCGTCGAATGATTCCCCATCGGTCCATATCCATCCGAAGGAGGGCGGGTCGTGGTGGGCCTCCTACCCAAGTTGGAGGCAGTTCGGCCAGTACCGGCCAGTACCGGGCACTGGCGGTCAGGGCTGGCCAGGGCTGGCCAGGGCTGGTCTGACATGGTGCCGGCTGACTCCTCCCGCCTCCCGCCGTCGACCCCGGCGACAGCCGCCATGAAATATCCGGATGTTTCGGGAAGATATCGGAATGGCCGACGTGCTCAGGCCCGTCGGCCGCTCCGGCTCCGGGCCCGCCCGCCCAACTGGCTCGCAGTGACGCGGAAGAGGCCGCCACCGCGTGTCGCGCGCCCGGCGTGGCGCCCTCTCTTCCCCGGATTTGCCAGATATCACTCAGGTAACTGCTCGCAATCGGCCGAAGATGCCACCGATACCGTGTAGGGATCTCTAGACTTCAACCATGACTGTGCCTTCAGAGACCTCGGGGACGATCGACCCTCGCGAGGTGTCACTGTATGCCGGCCACTTCGACGCGCTGTGGGGCGTGGCCTGGAGTCCGGACGGGACACGGCTCCTGTCCGGATCGCATGACGGCACTGCCCGCGTCTGGGATGCCAACAGCGGTATCGAGCTGTTCGCGCTCGCCGGTCCCAGCTTGTCCATCAGCGCGGTGGCCTGGAGTCCCGATGGCACGCGCCTCCTCACTGCGGCGGAGGATCACAGCGTGCGCATCTGGGACGCGACCACCGGTGCCGACCTGCTCACCCTGGGCGTCGGCGGCTCCGGTGTCGGCGGGGCGGTGGCCTGGAGCCCCGACTCCGCTCGTATCCTCACCAGCTTCGACGACGCCTCGGCCCGCATCTGGGACGCATCCAGCGGCCAGGTGGTGCGTACCCTGTCCGGCCACACGGACCACCTCACCGCCGTCGCCTGGAGCCCGGACGGTACCCGTGTGGCCACCGCCTCCGACGACGGCACCGCCCGCGTCTGGGACGTCACTACCGGCACCGAGCTGCTGCGCGTGGGCCCCATGGCCTTCGTGGGGCGCGGCGGCACGGTGGGGCCCGACGGCAGGCCGACCCGCCTCGGTCCGATCGAGCCGATGACCGGGCTGTCATGGAGTCCTGACTCCCGCCGCATCATCACCGCCTTCGACTCCGCCGAGCCCCGGATCTGGGACGCCGCCACCGGCGAGGAGGTCCTCAGTCTCCACGGCCGCGAGCGCCGCTGGGTGAGCGTGGTCTCCTGGAGCCCCGACGGCGGCCGCATCGTCACCGACGACATCTCCGGCACCACCGCCCACATCTGGGACGCCGCCACCGGCGAGGAGCTGTTCAGCCTGCGCGGCCACACCCAGTGGGCTTGCTCCCTGGCCTGGAGCCCGGACTCGCGCCGTGTGGCCACTGGCTCGCACGACGACACCGTGCGCATCTGGGACGCCGCCACCGGCCAGACCCAGCTGGTCCTGGGGGCCGGCAACTCCGTTGAGACAGTCTCCTGGAGCCCCGACGGATCGAAGCTGACCATCGGCGCCAAGATCGGCGGCAATCGCGTCTGGGACGCCGCCACCGGCGAACCGCGGCTGATGGTGGACAGCGGGGCCCGCGAGCTGAGCGAGGTCGTCTGGAGCCCGGACGGCACCCGCCTGGCCACTTCTTCCTACCTCTCGCCGCGCGTCCTCATCCTCGACGCCACCACCGGCGAAGTCGTCCAGGCCCTGACTGCCGATGAAGACGACGTCAACGATGTCTCCTGGAGCCCGGACGGCGAGCGCATCCTCACCGGCCTGGGTGACGACCGCGCCGCGATCTGGAATGCCGCCCGCGGCGAGCGCATCCTCACCCTCGAGGGCCACCGCGACATGATCACCTCGGTGGCCTGGAGCCCCAACGGCCAGCGCGTCCTGACCGGCTCCCAGGACGGGACCGCCCGCATCTGGGACGCCACCACCGGGGAGGTCATCCACACCTACACCGGCAACTGGGTGCGCGACGTCGTGTGGACCCAGGGCGGCCCCCGGGTCGTCACCGGCAGCGCCGATGGCGCCGCCCACGTCTGGGACGTCATCACCTCCGGCGAGCTCGTGACGTTGCGCGACGAGGGCGCCATGGTCCGCTCCTACGCCTGGAGCCCCGACGGCACCCGGGTCTTGGCCGGCTTCGACGACGGCGTCGTGCGCGTGTGGGACGAGGTCTCCGGCAAGATCGTCCTGTCCCTGGCCGGTCACCGCTTCGGCGTCACCGACGCCCAGTGGAGCCCCGACGGCACCCGGATCCTCACCGGTTCCGAGGACGGCACCGCGCGCCTGTGGGACGCCGCCACCGGTGAGATGACCGGCCTGTTCCTGTGCTTCTTGCCCGACGGCGGGGTGGCCGTCCTCGACGCCCCGTCCCTGAGCCTGCGCTCGGGTCCCGGCGAGGTCTGGGACTACCTCGGCCGCCCGGAGATCCTTGCGGGCCAGCTCACCCGGGTGGGCGTGGAACGGCGCCAGTACATCGATCCCGATCCAGTGCGCGACGTCGCCGCGCAGCCCGCACAGGACGTTCAGGTAGACGAGAGCCCGGCCGCGGAAGAGCCCTCCGAGCCGCCCCAGGCGCCCGAGGTCGCCGAGGCTGCCGAGGCTGCTGGACCTGCCGAACCGGTTGAGGTCACTGAGCCGGCAGAACCGGCAGGGGCCTCGGAGCAGGTATCCCCCGAATCCCCCGAACGGCAGGAGGTGCCGGCCCCTTCCGGCGCATCGGCCCCGTCGGCTCCTGCCGCGTCGGCCGACTCGGCAGTCGGAACCAGGCCTGCGCAGACCACCGCCGACTCCGCTCAGCCCGCTGCCGCGGTGGAGGAGAACGTGCCGGCTGAGGCGCAGGGGGCTCCGGTGGCCACCCCTGAGAGTTCTCAGGGCGCTCCTGATGAGACCGAAGATGAATCCGCTGCCGAGACCATTGCGGAGTCCGTGACGAAGATGACCGAGACGGAGGAGTACGCCGCCGAGGTCGAGATCGTCACCCCTGTCTCCGCCCCTGAGACGGGGGAGTCCGCGGCCGCCCGCCAGGCCCGGCACGCGGCCGCTACCGCCGGCACGCCGGCCGAGACCGCCTCGACCTCCGGGCAGCCGGTGACACCCGCCCCGGAGAACAACGGCGCCGTGCCGACCGAGACCGAGCCGGTCGCCGCCCCGACGGGGGAGACCCTTCTCGTCCAGCCCTTCCCCGTTGATCAGAGTCTCGTGGATGGCGAGGTGACTGCGCCGGCCGTCTCGACGCCGTCGACGGCCGAGGGAGCCGCTGCTCCCGTCACAGCACCCGCCGTGGAGGAGCGTCCTGCCCAGGAGCCCGAGGACGTCCAGCAGAAGCAGACCGAGGAGGCATCGGCGCACAGCCCTGCTGCGGACGAGCGCCCCGCCCAGGAACCCGAGAGCGTCATCGAGACGCCCGCTGTTCCGGGCGATCGGACGAACTCGGCCAACGCATCAAGAGCCCGACACGTGGCCGACACCTCCCAGACCCCGGCCGATCCGGGCGCCGGAGCAGCTGTCGAACGAACTGGTGAGGCGGCCACTGAGACGACTCCCGAGGGAGGCGTCGATGCTGTCTCCGCTCTGGCCTCACCGCCCCGGGCGGCGCAGTCCTCCGGGACGGCCGAGTCGGCGTACGAGCCGGTGGTGGTCCCCGCCGTCGAGCACGCCGGTGGTGAGCCCGTGGCCGCACCCACCGGTGAGACCGTCGCTCATCCCGAGGGGCCCGAACCGGCCCGGGCCGATGCCCCCGAGCAGCAGCCGATGGCCGCCTCCGGCGAGGCCTGGGAGCATGTGGCGGTCTCCGCGCGGACCCCGGTGGACGCTACGGGCCACGACGGCCAGCAGACGGACACGCCTCCCTCCGGAGAGCCCGCTGAGCCTGCGAAGGCGGAGATCCCCTGGTACGCCGCTTCCGTTGAGGGCGCGGTGCCGCCCGCCACGGACGAGCAGGACACGGCGGAGACGGTTCACATGGCCGATCCGCTCTCTGCGGAGGCTCAGGGCGCCTCCGCTTCCGAGCCCGTCTCCGCGCCGACCAACTCGACGCCCGAGGACTCCCCCGAGGACAGTGCCGCCCAGGGCGCTTCCGCCGAGCAGCCCGCCGTGGAGCACTCCGATCCCGTTGTGGACTCCGAGCCCACCGAGCAGCCCGGCGAGGCGGTCGACGACTCCGCCGAGCGCGACTCCGAAGAGGCACCCGACGAGGAACCGGCCCCGGCCCCCTGGGGGGACGAGGAACTGCGCCGTCGGATCTACACCGAGGTCCAGGAGTTCGTCGCCGCCATCGCTCGCCGTGACGTCAACGAGCTGGCGAGCCGCTACGGGATTGCCGGACACGACCTGGCCGGCCTCGACGAGCAGCTGGCCGGTCTTTCCTTCCCCGCCTCCGACCTGGCCCTCTACCCGGTGGAGCAGGCCGATGACTATATCGATGGCCACCACCGCCTGGCCCTGAGCGAGCTGGAGGGTGGCGGCGTCGTCATCGCCAGTGAGCTGTGGGCCCACGGCGCGGCCACCGGAGCACGGCTCGTCGCCCACTGGAACCCCATGGGGATCTACCCCTTCGACTTCCGTCACGTGAGCATGTGAGTCATCTCCTGTGAGCGCCCGCGGGCGCGTAGCGGCCCGGTGTGTCCCCGTACCAACAGGTGCGGGGACACACTGTTTCAGGGGCGATGACGTGCCCAAATTGGGGCGCTCGGAGGCTCATGCGCGTTTATGGGGAGAACGACCCGTGCGAATATGTGATCGGGCTGTGAACCGCATAGACTTCCCGTCGTCAGTTCATC
Organism: Actinomyces johnsonii; assembly: GCF_006546835.1. Taxonomy (GTDB): domain Bacteria; phylum Actinomycetota; class Actinomycetes; order Actinomycetales; family Actinomycetaceae; genus Actinomyces; species Actinomyces johnsonii. The sequence goes on from NZ_VICB01000003.1 coordinate 246,479, forward strand.
CACTGAGAGGGGACGTTTGTGTCGACGGCGCAGTACCCGGCACGGGCCCGTGTCGCCGCCTGGGCAGTACACATCTTGACCATGTCGGGACTGGTGTGGGCCAGCCTGGCCATGTTGGCCACCATCAACCCCCGCAGGGAGTTCACCTGGATGTGGTTCTGGCTCCTCGTCGCCCTCGTCGTCGACGGCGTGGACGGAACTTTGGCCCGGCGCGCCAAGGTCTCTGAGATCATCCCCTGGTTCGACGGCGGTATCGTGGACATCGTCGTCGACTACCTCACCTGGACTTTTATCCCGGCGGTCTTCATGTACGTGGCCCTGCCGATGGGGCCCAGGCCGGTGGCGGGCCTGCTCATGGCACTCATCCTGAGCTCGTCGATGTTCTGCTACGCCAACAAGCAGTGGAAGTCCACCGACTACTACTTCGTGGGCTTCCCGGCGGCCTGGAACATCGTGGCCCTCATGTTCTACGTCCTGAGCACGCCGGCGGTTTTCAACATCGTCGTCACCCTCATCTTCGTGGTGCTCACCCTCGTCCCCACCCACTACGCGCACCCGGCGCGAGTCAAGCGCTTCCGCGCCCTCAATATTGGCGCGGTGGCGGTGTGGTTCCTGGCCACCTGCTGGCTCGTGGCGATCCACCCCCACCGGCCCCTCGGCCTGGTCGCCGTTGTCATCGTTTCCGGCGGGTGGTTCCTGCTTGCCGGGCTCCTGCGATCGATCCGCGGTGCGGAGTCGGCCACGGCGCCGACCGCATAGCCGTCCGGTTGCGCCTCCTGGTGGCAAAGGCTCACCGGTCGGCAACAATCCGCACAGCGGCCACTTGACCATCAGGCGGGTGGCCGCTTCGTTGTATCCGCGGGCAGCGCGGTCCTCAGTTGATCCGGGAGGCGCGCAGGCCCCTGGCCACGGCCACGTCCCGCAGCCAGTGCCCGCCCTCGAGCAGGAAGGTGGCCAGTACCAGGCCGATGACCACCATGATGACCCAGCCGGGGTAGTGGTTGCCGTCGCCGTGGCTGCCCGCGAAGAAGAAGTACACGTAAGGCAACACGAAGGTGATGAGGGTGACGAGGAAGCCGGCAAAGCGGATGCGGCGGCGCCGGCCCGCGACCATTGCGATGATGCCCCATGCGTAGGGTCCGGCGGTGACGATGTCGATGGTCCACAGCACCCAGAGGTTTCCGCGGAAGCCGGGGGCGTAGACGGCCGGCAGCGCCCGCAGTGAGGAGTAGATGAACACGGCCGCGTAGGCGAGGAAGCGCGGGTTGTGCAGGAGCCGGACGATACCGGAGCGCGGCACCAGGTCTACCTCCGCCTCGTGCAGGGCGGCCAGGGTGTGCCGCGAGACCCGCAGCGGGTCCGTGCCCTCCAGGACGGTGCGCAGGTAGCCGATCTGCTCAGGCGTCCCGGTGGCCCACCCGTCCAGCAGGCGTCGCGGGCTCACGGCGACGACGGCGCGCTCACCCGCTGGGGCGGACTCGTCGGCGAGATCGTCTCCTCTGGCCCCCTCCGCCCCCGCGGCCTCGTCCAGCGAAGCGATGTGGACGAGCGTCTCGCCCAGAACCGTCCGCAGCCGCTCCAGCTGCTCCGGGGTCACCTCGCTCAGCCACAGGCGCTGCCCGTGCTCAACGGCCAGCGACAGCGCGTGCCCCAGTGCCCATCCATGCTCATCGGGCGTCAGGAGCTCCTCGAGTTCGGAGACGCGGGCGAGCTCGGGGACCTCTGCGACGTTGAAACGTGTCAGGTCGCCGACTCGATCGACGGCGGCCACCGTTCGCAGGATCTCGGGGTCTAGGACATGGCGTTGGGCTATGGGAAGCTCGATGACGGAGCGCAGAGCCAGCAGGTCCATCACGGAGGAGCGGGAGGCGGGGGCGTGTTCGAGCATTGAGGCGAGCCTAAAGGAGTGGGCGCGAATCTTGCGCATTCTACGGCCTGACGCGGCTCACTCCTCACCCAGGGGCAGGGTCTTTCCTCCTGCCCCCGGCGCTGGCGCCAGGGGCGCAGACGAGGCCGGGCGGGCCCAAGGGGCGGCCGAGGGCCTAGGGTGGGGTCAATGGGCACTCACGAGATCCCCTCAGCACCGCCCGGCCGCCGCAGCGGCCCGGGGCTGCTCGTCGTGGCCGGCGCGGGCCTCATCGGATCCCGCCTGGCGGATATGGCCCGGGACAGTGGCTGGAGGATCCGGATCCTCCACCGCAGCGGACCGGGCGAGGCATCGCGGGAGGACATCGAGATTGATGCCTCCGGTAGGGAGCACGCCTGGTGGGCCCCCGCCGAGCGCATCCTGGCGCCCGGCGCCCTGGAGGGGGCCAGAGCCGTGGTGTGCCTGTCAGGCGCCCCGATCGCGCCGCGCCCCTGGACACCGGCGCGCCGTCGCGCGCTGGCGGCCTCGCGCCTGTCCACCACCGCCCTCATCGCCCAGGTCGCCGCGAGCCTGCCCCCGGCGGGGCGGCCCGGGGTCCTGCTGAGTGGGTCGGCCACCGGCTTCTACGGGGATCGGGGCGATGAGATCCTCACCGAGGCGTGCGGCCCGGGTGAGGGGTTCCTGTCCGAGCTGTGCCTGCGTTGGGAGGCCGCTGCGGGCCCGGCGGCGCGGGCCGGGCTGCGCACGGTCCAGTCCCGCACGGGCCTGGTGGTCAGCTCCTCGGGCGGGCTGGGCAGGCTCCTCGGCGCCGCCTACCGGGTGGGGGCGGGGGCCCGGCTCGGCCGTGGCGACCAGTGGCAGCCGTGGATCGGACTGGAGGATGCCGCGGCCGGCCTCCTATGGGCCATCGAGCACGACGACATCCGAGGGCCGGTCAACCTAACCGCGCCCGAGCCTCTGCGCAACCGCGACCTCCACCGGCTACTGTCCCGCGCCTGCGGCCCGCCCTCGATAGCGGTGGTGCCCCAGGCCCTGCTGGACTGGGCGGGGAGGGGCGGGGCGGCCGGCGGTACCGGAGGCATCGGCAGCATGCTTGCCGAGCTGCTCGGTGCCTCCCAGCGTGCGGTCCCCCAGACGCTGCTCGCCTCCGGCTTCCGCTTCACTGCGCCGGGCGCGGCCTCGATCTGGGGACTCGGCGCCTGATCCCGCCCCGGTGCCGCGGCGACCATGATGTGGATAGCGCGGTGTTGGCTGCCTCATCTGCCGATGGGGCGTGGGGTGGCGGCCTAGCGGCCGTCAGGGCGCGATGGTCCTAGCCCCGACGGGGCCCGATGCCGGAGCCACCCTCCTCACCGGCCGGCACGAAGACTCACGGTGCCGGCCGATCTCGTGCGTCCGCCGTCAGGCACGGGCAATGACCTCGCCGTGCACGACGACGAACCAGGCGTCCTCGCTGCCGCCCCACTGTCGCCAGGCCCGGGCCATCGTCTCCAGGTCGGTGCTGCTGGCCAGCCCCAGCTCGACGGCGCGCGGCCCGAAGGAGGTCAGGCTCCGCTGCGCCCAGGTCTCCGACTGCCAGGCGCGGTCGGCCGGCGTGGCGTAGCACCAGGTGGAGGCCGAGGCTCTCACGTCCGTGAAGCCCGCCTGGCGGGCCCAGGCGAGTAGCCGGCTCCCGGCGTCGGGCTCGCCCCCGTTGGCTCGAGCCGTGGCCATGTAGACCGAGCGCCACAGCCTCATGCCCTCGGACTCCGGGAACCAGGTCATAGCGGAGTAGACGGCGTCGCGCACCGCGACGATCCCACCGGGGCGGGTGACCCGTCGCATCTCGGTCAGGGCGCCCACCGGGTCGCTGAGGTGCTGGAGGACCTGGTGGGCGTGGGCGACATCGAAGGTACCGTCGTCGAAGGGCAGAGACATGACATCCCCGTCGGTGAGCTCCACCCTCGCGGACAGGTCCCGCTCGGCCAGCGTCGCTCGGGCCGCCTTCAGTGCGCCAGAGGCGGCATCCAGGCCGACGACGCGTCCGGGAGCCACTCGGGCGGCCAGGTCCGCGGTGATGGTCGCAGGCCCGCAGCCGACGTCGAGCAGATCCATCCCGGCGTGCAGGCGGCCCAGGAGGTAGGCGGCCGAGTCCTCGGCGCCACGACGTGAGTGCGCGCTGAGGACCGCCGCCCCGTGGCCATGGGTGTAGCGGGCCGCTCCGGCTGAGCCGCCGGAGGTGTCCGAATACTGTTCACCGTTCATAACAGGATCATCCAAGAACTGTGACCTCGACTGCATTATCGTCCGAAATGCGGCCTTTTCGGCGCCTATGTTTCCTCCGGATAGCGAGATGTTTCGTCTCAGTGAACGTCTCGGTGGAAGTCTTCTCGCGGCGCCGCGGCGACCAGCCAGGTGCTGAGCTAATCCGCTAGGCGAAGGAGTCCCTCATGCAGGACGTTGTCGAGAAGGTCTACGAGCAGGTTGTGACTCGCAACCGTGGAGAGGTCGAGTTCCACCAGGCCGTCCACGAGGTGCTGGAGTCACTCGGTCCCGTTATCGCCAAGCACCCCCACTACGCCGAGGGCGCCCTCCTGGAGCGCATCGTCGAGCCTGAGCGCCAGATCATGTTCCGAGTGCCGTGGGTCGACGACGCCGGCCAGGTCCACGTCAACCGCGGCTTCCGCATTGAGTTCAACTCGGCGCTGGGCCCCTACAAGGGCGGTCTGCGCTTCCACCCCTCGGTCAACGCCGGCATCATCAAGTTCCTCGGTTTCGAGCAAATCTTCAAGAACGCCCTGACCGCACAGGGCATCGGCGGCGGCAAGGGCGGCTCCGACTTCGACCCGCACGGCCGCTCCGACGCCGAGGTCATGCGCTTCTGCCAGTCCTTCATGACCGAGCTGGCCCGCCACATCGGCCCGTCCACCGACGTGCCCGCCGGCGACATCGGCGTGGGCGGCCGCGAGATCGGCTACATGTTCGGCCAGTACAAGCGCCTGCGGAACTCCTACGACGCCGGTGTCCTCACTGGAAAGGGCCTGGCCTGGGGCGGCTCCCTCGTGCGCACCGAGGCCACCGGCTACGGCACCGTGCTCTTCGCCCAGTCCATGCTCGCCACCAAGGGCGAGTCCCTCGAGGGCAAGAAGGTCCTCGTCTCCGGTGCCGGCAACGTGGCGATCTACGCCATCGAGAAGGCCCAGCAGCTCGGCGCCACCCCCATCACCTTCTCCGACTCCTCCGGCTACGTCGTCGACGAGGCCGGTGTGGACCTCGAGCTGCTCAAGCAGGTCAAGGAGGTCGAGCGCGGCCGCGTGGCCGACTACGTCGAGCGCCGCCCCGGCGCCCGCCTTGTCACCGGCGGCTCGGTGTGGGACGTCCCCGGCGACGTCGCCCTGCCCTGCGCCACCCAGAACGAGCTCAACGGCGACGCCGCGGCCACCCTGCTGCGGGGCGGCTGCGGAGTGGTCTCCGAGGGCGCCAACATGCCCTCGACCCCCGAGGCGGTCGAGGCCTTCCAGAAGGCCGGCATCCTGTTCGGTCCCGGTAAGGCTGCCAACGCCGGTGGCGTGGCCACCTCCGCCCTCGAGATGGAGCAGAACGCCGGCCGCACCCGCTGGGACTTCGCGACCGCCGAGGCCAAGCTGACCGGCATCATGGCCGACATCCACGACTCCTGCGTCGCCGCGGCCGAGGAGTACGGCCGCCCCGGCGACTACGTGCTCGGCGCCAACGCGGCCGGTTTCACCCGCGTTGCCGACGTCATGATCGCCCACGGCATCGTCTGATACCTGGCTGATCCGGGCTCGCGCCCATAGCGACGGCGTCCGTCGCCTCTGAGAAAGAGGCGGCGGACGCCGTCGTTGTTGCGCCACTGGGGGCGCGGTCACGATCGGGCAACCTACCGATCGGATGAGATCGTGAAAAACACTGCCAAAATCATGGAAGGGGCGTACCGTGGAGATGTTCCCTTCCTCACATGATCCCGATCTCCATCCCGACGTCCCATGAGGATTGACATGAGAATACTTCCAGCTCGGAGAGCACGAGTCTGCGCAGCACTGAGCGCCCTGGTGGTGGCTGCCCTGAGTCCCATGATCGCGGTTCCGACGGCATCCCTCATACCGCCGGCCGCCGCTGTGGAGAAACCGCCCGACGGCGCTGACGGGAACCAAGGGGCCGACGATCCGGGCAACAAGGTGCGCATCAAGCTGATCGGCCTGGGCAACCTTCGCGGTCACTACCTGGAGACGAGCGGGTACAACCCGGAGACCGAGGAGTACGACCCCTCCAGGGACTACGGCCTGATCGGAATCGAGTGCGCTGTCCGCGGGGTCCGGGAGGACTTCCCCAACACGCTTGTCGTCTCCTCCGGCGGCAACATCGGCGCCTCGCCCCACGCGTCCTCCTTCGTGCAGGACCAGCCCATCATCTATGGCCTCAATGCGATGAAGCTGGATGCCTCAGCCCTGGGGGTCCACGCGCTCGATGGCGGAGTGAAGGACCTCGAGGACAGGATCCTGCCAGCCTCCGACTTCCCCATCCTGGCGGCGAACGTGTCCGGCTCCGCTTCCCTCAGTGCCGAGGGGAGCGGACGCGGGGTCTTCGTTAAGGAAGTCGACGGGGTGCGCGTCGGCTTCGTCGGTGTGGTGACCGACGAGCTTCCCGTCCGAACACTCGCTGCGAACAGAGAGGTTCTGAGCGTCTCCCCGGCGGTGGCCACGGCCAATGCTCGCGCCGCCGAGCTCAAGGACGGCGACCCGGCCAATGGTGAGGCTGACATCGTCGTCGTGCTCAGCCACGAGGACATGGCTTCCACGGCGACGAGCTTCTCCAGGAACGTCGACGCCGTCGTCTCCGGCCGTGGTGCAGGGGAGTACGGACAAGTTGTCACCGGATTCGAGGGCAACTCGATCGCCGTCGTCCAGCCCGAGATCTACGGCCGGAGCTTCGGGGACATTCTCCTGGAGTACGACCGAACGACTCGGAAGATCGTCTCCTCCAGCGCGGAGAACATGTGGATCGGACATTACGCATGCCGAGGATCCTCTCCTGAGGTGTGGAGCAAGACCTGGGAGTACGAGGGGGCCGCCAGGGAAGTCTCGAAGCAGCCGCTGGCGCATATCGGGGCGGACTTCCTGCGTGGGTCTGACGGAAGTGTCCCCAACACCAATACGGCAACGGAGTCCACGGCCGCCGACCTGGTCGCCGACTCGTACCACAGCTGGATCACCTCCATCAAACCTCCCGGCTCCAGCCACTATGTCGGCATCGTCAGTGCCCGGGACGTGAAGAAGGACCTCACCTACCTCGAGTCTGGCCGCCACGACGACATCCCGCGCCCGGACCAGGACGGCCTGGTGTCCTACGGGGAGGCGCTCGACGTCCAGCCCGACAACAAACCGCTCGCCTACGTCACCGTCAATGGTGCAAAGCTCAAGAAGCTCATCGCCCACCAGTGGAGGTTCTACGCCGAGCCCCCCGTGCTCAACCTGGGGCTGTCCTCGAATGTTGACGTCATCGTGGATCCCGACGCGACGGTGGAGAACGGGAAGGTTCCCACAGTGCGTGAGATCCGGGTCGACGGGCAGGTTCTGGGGGACACGGACCCGGTGGTCCTGGCCTCCACCTACGAGCTGCTCCATGACAACAACGACTTCCCCAGTCCTGACGAGGATGCCGTCGTCAACGTCGGCACGCTCCAGCACACCGTCTTCATCTCCTACCTGCAGTCCTTCGGCGACAAGCCCCTGAGCCCGTCCTACGCCAAGCGTCAGGTGGGGATGAACGTGGTCCCGAAGCCCGGCCAGGCCGGCACGGTGACAGTGACGATGGACTCCCTGGGCTACACCAACGATCCCGAACAGGTCCTCGGTGCGCAACGAGTCCGTGCCCGCTTAGGGGACAAGGAGTTCTTCAGCCAGGACATCGACGTGAGCCTGGACCGTATCGGCCCCACGACCGGCAGAGCGGTCTTCGACCTCACTATCCCGGCGGACGCGCCCACCGGTGCCTGCCGCAGCGCGGCGGGTGCGACCTGCCGATGGGTGACCGTGGAGTCCGTCGACGCTGCCGGCAAGGTCCTCAATAGCTTCTACGTCGAGGTGCCCACCGATGCCAAGCCGGCGGCGACGCCGTCGGCCGCGCCCAGTTCGCAGGCGACTCCACCCAGTACGCCGTCGACTCCGCCTTCGACGGGGGCGGCGTCCTCGACGCCCAGTGCCGGGCCGTCGGCGAGTGCCAGTGAGACGCCGTCGGCCGCGCCCGGCGCACAGGCGGCTCCGTCGGCTTCGGCGGCGCCCAGTGACGGTGCCGGTGGTGCCAGCGCGGTCCCGGAGGGTAGGGCGACGGCCTCGCCCGGAGGTGGGGGCGATGACGGTTCCGCGGCGCCGGTCGGCGTTGGTGGGCTGCCCGCTGCCACGAGCGGGGCGGACACTGCTGCCTCTGAGGCTCGTGGCGCCGGTGGTAAGCCGAGCGGTGGCTCGGGCGGCTGGCCACTGGCCCGCACAGGTACGTCCCTGGGTGCCGGCGTCATCGCCCTGACCCTCGTCGCCGGCGGCTACCTCATCCTGCGCCGCAGACGGCAGGAAGACTGAGAGGCGATCGATGGCACAGCATTTCTCCCTTTACGTTTCCCGCACTCATTTCTCGTTGATCAAGGACATATGATGAGACTCATATCGCGAAGGCGCGGACGAGTCTGCGCCGCATTCGGTGCGCTGGCCCTCGCCGCACTCAGCCCTCTTTCCATTGCCGCGCCCTCCGGGGTGGCTCCAGCTCAGGGCGCCGGAGGGTCCGACGCTGCTGTGCCACTGGATTCCCCAGGTGGGGGAGTCGCCATTGACCTTGTTGGCATCTCCGATCTGCATGGATACATTGAAAGCACGTTTCATAAGAATCCGGAGACTGGTGAGGTCGACATCAACAATGTGGAGAATCCCGGTGTGACGTCCCTGGCGTGCCAGATGAGCAGGGTATACAGGGCGAATCCCAATGCGCTCTTCGTCTCGTCGGGAGACAATATCGGAGCATCATACTATCGGTCGTCCTATATGAATCATGACGAGGGGACGCTGGATGTGCTGAATCGGCTCCGCATGGATGTCTCTGCGCTAGGGGTGCACGAGCTTGACCATGGTCTCGGTGACCTCGAGGGCCGGGTTCTTCCTTATGCGACATTCCCCATGCTGGCGGCGAACGTGTCCGGCTCCGATGCCCTGAGCGCTGAGGGGGACGGTCGCGGGGTCTTCATCAAGGAGGTCGACGGGGTGCGGGTCGGCTTCATCGGTGTGGTGACCGATGAGCTGCCCAAGCTGGTTTCCTCCTCCACCCGGGCACAGCTCACGGTCGCCCCGGCGGTGGCCACGGCCAACGCCCGCGCTGCCGACCTCAAGGATGGTGACCCGGCCAATGGTGAGGCCGACGTCGTCGTCGTGCTCAGTCATGAGGACGCGGCCTCCACGGCCACGAGCTTCTCCAAGAACGTCGACGCCGTCGTCGCTGGACGCAGCCACGTCTCCTACGCGCAGACGGTGACCGGGGTCGAGGGCAATCAGATCGCCGTCGTCCAGCCCGACCACTACGGTCTGAAACTTGGGATGGTTCGGCTCAACTATGACCGGGACACCAAGAAGGTTTCTGTCGTCAACGTGGAGAATCGGGATTTGAAGCAGGAATACTGCTATGAAGACGATTTTGGCGGCGTCGATATCTTCTCATATAAGAGATACAACAAGATGATGGATCTGGGGGCCGCGCGGCCGGTGGCGCAGCTCGGCGTCGACTACTTGCGCGGATCGGATGGTGTGACTCCCGGAGTTCACACCGGCACCGAGTCCACGGCGGCCGACCTGGTGGCCGAGTCCTACCGATACTGGCTCGCCGACATTGATCCCATGGAGCAACCGCCGGCCTCCACGCACTATGTGGGAGTAGTGCGGGCCGACGACCTCAAAGCCGATTTCCGGTACAAGAGCACCGGGAACTATCACGGAGAGGTGCCCGCTGACCAGGTCGACGGCCTCTTTACGGTCGACGAGGTCCGTGACGTCTCCCCGGATGACAAGGCAATGGGCTACCTCTCCATCACCGGTGCCGACCTCAAGGCGCTTATCGCCCAGCAGTGGCGTCCCGGAGCGGATCCGGCCTCTGTTCAGCTGGGGCTGTCCGCGAATGTCGACGTCATCGTGGACGCTGCCGCCCAGACCGAGGACGGCGCCGCCCCCACGATTCGTGAGATCCGGGTGGACGGGCAGGTTCTGGGGGACACCGACACGGTGGTCGTGGCCTCCACCACCGAGCTGCTCACCAGTGGCGCCGGCTTCACGCTCCCCAACGGAAGCGGGGTCGTGAACGTCGGATCACTCGGACGCGACATCACCACCAACTACCTGGCCTCCTTCAACCAGCAGGTACTCAAACCGAGCTACGCCAAGCGACAGGTGGGCGTGAGCGTGACGCCCAAGGGTGCAAGCACGGACACGGTCTCGGTGACGATGGACTCCCTGGCCTACACCCACCCCACCGAGCAGGTCCTTGGAGCTCGCCGCGTGCGCGCCGTATCCGGGGACAAGGAGTTCTTCAGCCAGAACATCGACCTGACCGTGGACCGTAGCGGCCCTACCACCGGCAAGGCGAGCTTCGACCTCACGATTCCCGCCGACGCGCCCACTGGCGCCTGCCGCAGTGCGGAGGCCACGACCTGCCGCTGGGTCACTCTCGAGTCCGTCGACGGCGTCGGCCGGGTTCTCAACAGCTTCTACGTCGAGGTGCCGGCCGACGCGAGCCCCGGGGTGACGCCGTCGGCTACGCCCGGTGCGCAGCCGGAACCGTCCGCGACGACATCGCCAACCCCGGCGCCGAGTGCCGAGCCGTCAGCTGGCGCCGACCCGACGACGCCGGTCCCCGGGGGAGGGAGAACTGCCTCGCAGGGGCCGGGAGGTGAGGACTCCGGTGACGGCCGGGTGACCGCGTCCCCGACTGCGACGCCCGGTAGCGGCTCCGGTGCGGCCCCGAGTGAGAACCCGACGGCTGTACCCGACGGCGGGAGTGCTGCCAGCCCGACGGCGCCGGTCGGTGTCGGTGGTCTGCCTCCGTCTGCGAGCGGGGGAAGCGCCGGAGGGTCGGAGGCCCGAGGCGGAACCAGTGGCAGGTCGACCAGCGGTTCGGGCGGCTGGTCGCTGGCCCGCACCGGCGTGTCCCTGGGCTCCGGTGTGATCGCCCTGACCCTCATCGCCGGCGGCTACCTCATCCTGCGGCACAGACGGCAGGCCGACTGACGCAGCCGGATGCAGCCTGACGCAGCGGTGAGAAAACCGACGGCCGTGCCCGCCGCCCCGACTCCGGGGCGGCGGGCACGGCGTCGATCGGAGGAGATAGCCCAAATCCATGAAAAAGGGCTGCGGCGATCCTTGTAGATGCATACGGTTGGTGATGTCCAGCCCGCCCGCCACCGTCCCTCCACCCGTTGGTACCGCCATCCCGATCACCACCCTGCGCCTGACAGAGAATGACGAAGGAACGATATGCGACTGTTTCCCGCCCGTGCCGCCCGGGCCTGCGCCGTCATCTGCGGACTCGCCCTGACATCCCTCGGCCCCCTCGCCCCGCCCGCCGGCGCCGATGAACCGGCAGCGCCTCCCGCGCCTCCTGCGGCTCCGGCTGCTCCCGCCGCCGACGCCGCTCCTGCCACCACCATCGACCTGCTGGGCATCACCGACCTGCACGGCCACATCTCTCGCACCACCCAGACGGACCGCGACACCGGACAGGTAACCGTCGAGGACCCCGGCGCCGTCACCCTGGCCTGCGAGGTCTCCGCCGCCCGTGCCTCCAACCCGAACACCCTGTTCGTCTCCGCCGGCGACTCCGTGGGCGGATCGGCCTACGTCTCCTCCATCCTCCAGGACCGCCCCACCATCGAGGCGCTCAACGCGATGTCCCTGGACGCCTCCGCCCTGGGCAACCACGAGCTCGACCAGGGGCTGGCCGACCTCGAGGACCGCATCCTGCCCGCCTCGAACTTCCCGATCCTGGCCGCCAATGTCTCCGGCTCGGCGCCCCTTGCCGCCGAGGGCAACGGACGGGGCGCCTTCATCAAGGAGGTCGGCGGCGTGCGCGTCGGCTTCGTCGGCGTCGTCACCGACGAGCTGCCCACCCTCGTGTCGCCCTCGGCCCTGTCCACCCTCACCCTGAGCCCCGCCGTCGCTACCGCCAACGCCCGCGCCGCCGAACTCAAGGACGGAGACCCCGCCAACGGCGAGGCCGACATCGTCGTCGTCCTCAGCCACGAGGACGCCGCCACCACCGCCACCAGCTTCGGCGGCAGCGTCGACGCGGTCTTCTCCGGCCACACCCACGTGCCCTTCGCCCAGACCGTCACCGGAGTCGAGGGCAACCAGATCGCCGTCGTCCAGGCCGACCACTACGGCTGGGCCCTCGGACGCATCCGCCTCAGCTACGACCCCGCCACCAGGAGGACCGCCGTGGTCCGCGCTGACAACGAGGACCTGCGCGGCTCGAACTGCACCACCGACGCCTACGGCATGGCCGGGATCGTCGCCCGGGCGGAGAAAGACTCCGCCACCGAGGGCGGTAAGCCGCTGGCCAGGATCGGATCGGACTTCCTGCGCGGCTCCGACGGCACCGGCCCCGGCGCCAACCGCGGCACCGAGTCCACCGCCTCCGACCTCATCGCCGAGTCCTTCCGCAGCTGGCTCGCCACCGACATCCAGCCGGCCGGCTCCACCAGGTACGTCGGCATCATGAACGCAGGCGGCGTGCGAGCCGACTTTCGCTACGCCGCCTCCGGTACCGAGGGCGACGGCGTCCTGACCTCCGGGGAGGCCTACACCGTCCAGCCCTTCGGCAACGAGATGGCCTACACGACCCTCACCGGCGCCGAGCTGAGGACACTCCTGTCCCAGCAGTGGCAGCCGGGCTCCAGCCGGCCCGTGCTCACTTTGGGGCTGTCCAGCAATGTCGACGTCCTCACCGAGGCGAGTACCCCGGGCGGCTCCGCCGCCCCTGCGATCCGCGAGATCCGGGTTGACGGCGAGCCGCTGGCCGACGAGGACACGGTCGTTGTCGCCTCGAACTCCTTCCTGCTGGCCGGCGGCGACGGCTATACGGTCTTCAAGGACAAGCCGTCGACCAACACCGGCGTCCTCGACCGCGACGTCACCTCCGCCTACCTGGCCTCCTTCGGCGACCAACCCGTCAAGGCCGGCTACTCCAAGCGGCAGGTCGCGATGAGCGCGGCGCCCTCGGCCGCAGGCGCCGGGGCGGTCACGGTGACCATGGACTCCCTGGCCTACACCAACGCCTCCGAGCAGGCCGCCGGCGCCCGCCGCGTGCGTGTGAGCGCCGGGAGCACGGAGATCCTCAGCCGGGACATCGACCTGACCGTCGACCCCACCGGTCCGACCACCGGCAAGGCCGTCTTCGACCTCGCGGTTCCGGCCGACGCCCCCACCCGAACCTGCCGCACGATTCAGGCCGCCACCTGCCGGTGGGTCGCCGTTGAGACCGTCGACTCCGCGGGCGCGCTCCTCAACAGCTTCTCGGTCGAGGTCGCCGTCGGCACAGGCGACGGCGATGACAACGCGCCCGGCCCGCAGGCCGGTGGCGGAGCCGAGCCCTCCGCGGCTGCGCAGCCCCAACCCGTCGGCACGACCGGCACCGGTGCTCCGGCTGTGGCCCGGGTGCCCGATCGGGCATCCGGGCGGGCGAGCGGCCCCCTGGCCCGCACCGGCGCCTCGCTCAACGCGGGATCGCTCGCGCTCTCCCTGCTCGCCGTCGGCGGCTACCTGATCCTGCGCCGGCGACTTCAGGCCTGAGGGCGGACCCTGTTCTCAGAACAACCTATAAAATGTATTGTGAGTCACTCAGGGGTAGACGGGACTGTCTGAACGGACATATGCTTATGTCCGTTCAGACATTATGGGTCTGGTTAATGCCCGAACAGGCATTTCCGGCCAACGACACCGACGTCAGGGGTGAACATGCGCATCGAGGACAGGCACCGCCAGATCGTTGAGCAGGTGCGCGGCGCTGGGCGCGTCCTGGTCGCCGAACTCGCCGAGCACTTCGACGTCACCCCCGAGACGATCCGCCGCGACCTGGCCGCACTGGACCGCAACGGCTCCCTGCGCAAGGTCCACGGCGGCGCCATCCTCGCCCCCGCCCTGCCGGAGACTGGCGTGACCCAGCGCGAACAGGTCAACATCTGCGCCAAACAGGCCATCGCCCGCGCCGCCCTGGAACGGCTGGACCCGGAGCCCGGAACCACCCTCCTGGTCGACGCCGGCACCACCACCGGTGCCGCCGCCCGCCTCCTGCCCGCCGAGGGCGACCTGACCATCATCACCAACTCCGTCCTGACCGCCGCCTCCCTGACCGCCGCCGGACATACCCGGGTGCGGATCCTGGGCGGCCAACTGCGCGGTCTCACCCAGGCCGCCGTCGGCCCCGAGGCCGTCGAGGCCCTCTCCACCCTGCGTGTCGACGTCGCCCTCCTGGGCGCCAACGGCGTCAGCGCCGCCCACGGGCTGTCCACGCCCGACCCCGACGAGGCCACCGTCAAACGCGCCATGGTACGCAGCGCCCGCCAGGTGGTGGCCCTGGTCGACTCCACCAAGATCGGCCAGGAGCACCTGGTCTCCTTCGCCACCCTCGACGACATCGACCTCCTGGTCACCGACGTCGAGCTCCCGCCCGCACTGACCGAACAGCTCGCCACCACCGAAACAGAGGTCCTTGTCGCATGATCCTGACCCTCACGCCCAATCCGTCACTCGACCGCACCGTCTCCCTGGCCGGGCCCCTCCAGCGCGGCGCCGTCCAACGCCTGACCGACGTGGTCATGGAGCCCGGGGGCAAGGGCGTCAACGTCGCCCGCGTCCTGTCCAACTCCGGGCGCGCCGCCACCGCCGTCCTTCCCGCCGCCGAGCACGACCCCATCCTCACCGCCCTGGGAGCACTCGAGCTTCCCGGGCTCACCGTCCACCCGGTGCCGGTGGCCGGCGCCGCCCGCATCAACACCGCGGTCACCGAACCCGACGGCACCACCACCAAGCTCAACGAGCTGGGGGCAGGCCTGAGCGAGGAGGAGATCGCCGCCGTCGAGCACGCCCTCCTGGAGACCCTGGCGACCACGCCGCTTCCGGCCGGCGCATCCCCCCACCACTGGGCGGTCATGTCCGGCTCCCTGCCACCGGGCGTGCCGACCAACTGGTACGCCCGCCTGGTGGGGCTCCTGCGCGAGGCCGCCCCGGGACTGCGCATCGCCGTCGACACCTCCGACGATCCCCTCGCGGCCCTGGCCGCAGAGCTGCCCGACTCGGCTCCCGACCTCATCAAGCCCAACGGCGAGGAGCTCGGCCAGCTCGCCGGCCTGCCGGCCGAGCGCGCCATGGCCCTCGAGGAGGGGGCCGTCGAAGGGAACTACGGCCCCGTCGTCGACGCCGCCCGCCTGCTGGTGGGCCTGGGGATCGGCGCCGTCATGGTGACGCTCGGCCCCGCCGGCGCAGTCCTGGTGACCGCCGACGGAGCCTGGCACGCCACCGCCCCGAAGGTCCCGGTGGTCTCCACCGTCGGGGCCGGGGACTCCTCGGTGGCCGGCTACATCCTGGCCGACGTCAGCGGCGGGGACGAGGCCGAGCGCCTGAGCACCGCCATGGCCTATGGGTCGGCGGCCGCCTCCCTGCCCGGAACCACGCTGCCCACGCCCGCCGACCTGCCCGCGCAGGCGCCCGTCGTCACCCGCCTCGACTGAGCCGGCAGCGGCGGTGCCGATGGGAACGCCCGGGCCGCCGTCCTCAGCCGACTGTTTCCGGCTGTCACCGGCGCTCGCCGACACCGATCGAACCGACCGCCTCCGACCAGCCCGACATGCCCACAACCTCCTACCCGTCCGCCGCACGACAACCACCCGCCGAACCGCCCCTGACCGCCTCAAGCACCCCTGACACGCAACCGCCGCCCACCGGACGGCAGCACCTCGGACACCAAGGAAGACCATGACCGAGAACACCCCACTGATCATCCCCGAGCTGGTCGCGCTCGACGCCGACGCCGGCCCGGGCAAGGAAGACGTCATCGAGTTCCTGGCCGCCACCGTGGCCGGGGCCGGTAGGGCCTCCAGCCCCGACGGCCTGGCCGCCGACGCCAAGAAGCGCGAGTCAACCGCCCCCACCGGGATCCCCGGGGGCATCGCGATTCCGCACTGCCGCAGCTCCCACGTCCTGGCCCCCAGCCTCGGCTTCGCCCGCCTGGCGCAGCCGGTCGACTTCGGGGCCGCCGATGGCCGGGACGCCGACCTCATCTTCATGATCGCGGCCCCCGACGGCGCCGACGACTTCCACCTCCAGCTCCTGGCCAAGCTCGCCCGCGGCCTCATGCAGTCCGACTTCACCGACGCGCTGCGCCAGGCCGCCGACGCCGAGGAGATCGCCCGGATCGTCACCGGACAGGTCCAGCCCGAGCTGCTCGACGACGGGGGAGATGCTGAGGAGAGCCAGGCCGGGGCGGCGGAGTCGGCCGAGGACTCCAAGACCGCGGCGGCGCCCGCGGCGTCGTCGGCCCCCGCGGTGGGCGAGACCGTCATCGTGGGCGTTTCCTCCTGTCCCACCGGTATCGCCCACACCTTCATGGCCGCCGAGGCCCTGGAGCAGGCGGGCAAGGACCGCGGCATCACCGTGGCCATCGAAGGCCAGGGCTCGGGCAAGATCGACGCCCTCGATCCCGACCTCATCGAGCGGGCCACCGCCGTCATCTTCGCCCACGACCTGCCCGTCAAGGGACGCGAGCGCTTCGCCGGAAAGCCCGTCATCGACGTCGGCGTCAAGGCCGCCGTCAACGATGCAGGCTCCCTGGTGGACAAGGCGCTGGCCGCGGCCGACGACCCGAGCGCCGCCCGCGTGCCCGCCGGCAGCGAGTCCAGTGAGGAGAGCGAGGAGGGCTCCGAGCACTGGGCACGGCGCCTCCAGCGCTCCGTCATGACCGGCGTGTCCTACATGATCCCCTTCGTGGCCGCCGGCGGTCTGCTCATCGCCCTGGGCTTCCTTCTGGCCGGGTACGACGTCGCCAACCTCTACGAGAAGATCTCCATCAGCGACTACTCCCTGTGGAACCTTCCCGGCAGCGAGTTCGTCCACGAGATCAAGAACTCGGCGGGTGACGTCGTCGCCACCGAGACGATCTCCGTCTCCCAGTCCGGGCTGCTGCTGTACATCGGGTGGTCACTGTTCCTGCTGGGGAAGGCGGCCATGACCTTCCTCGTCCCGGCGCTGGCCGGCTACATCTCCTTCGGCCTGGCCGGCCGGCCCGGTATCGCGCCCGGATTCGTCATGGGCGTCGTGGCGGTCGAGGTCGGCGCCGGGTTCATCGGCGGCCTGGTCGGCGGTATCCTCGCGGGCTATTTCGCCGCCTGGCTCGCGGGGCTCAATGTGCCGTCCTGGCTGCGAGGGCTCATGCCCGTGGTCATTATCCCGTTGGGCACCACGTTGGTGGTCGGCGCCCTCATGTACATGGTCCTCGGACTGCCCCTGGCCTCCCTCATGACCGCGCTTCAGAACGGACTGACCTCCATGTCCGAGGGCGGCTCGGCCGTGCTGCTCGGCATCATCCTCGGGCTCATGATGTGCTTCGACCTGGGCGGGCCGGTCAACAAGGCCGCCTACCTGTTCGGCACCGCGGGCCTGTCCGCCGCCAGCGCCACCAACACCGCCCCCTACGAGATCATGGCCACCGTCATGGCCACCGGCATGGTGCCGCCGCTGGCGATGTCCGCCGCGACCTTCCTGCGCTCGCGGCTGTTCACCAAGGCCGAGATCGAGAACGGGCGCAGCGCCTGGCTGCTGGGGCTGTCCTTCATCTCCGAGGGCGCCATCCCCTTCGCCGCCGCCGACCCGCTGCGCGTCATCCCGGCCACCATGGCCGGCGGTGCGGTCACCGGCGCGATGACCATGGCCATGCACGTCGGCTCGCGCGCCCCCCACGGCGGTGTGTTCGTCGCCTTCGCCATCACCAACTTCGGCGGTTTCCTCCTGGCGATCCTGGTTGGGACGGCGGTCAGCACCGCGCTGGTCATCCTCCTTAAGGGCCTGGGGCGCAACAAGGACGGTAAGGACGCCGCCGAGGCGCAGCCCGCCGCTGCTGCCGCCTGATCCAGTTCCCGACCGCTGTCACGAGGACGGCCCGCCATCTGGGCGGGCCGTCCTCGTCGTTGTGGAGAAATGCGGCCGGCGCGTGGAGGGGCTGCACCGGCCTGCTCTGGGCAGGAACCGCCAGGGGAGGCCCCGTCGTGCTGTGCTGACCCTGATCGGGGACGTACTTTTCGATCGAGAACTGCGTTCTCCCGCAGAAGGCGACGGTCAGACCTCAGTCGTTTGCGGGAGAAGTACGTCCTGGGTGGAAAACGCAGTTCCCGATGTGCGAGGCCGGCCGCCCTGCATCGCGTCGTCGGGGCCGGCAGGGCTGGCAGGGCCAGTCAGGGCAAGTCAGAGCTGGCTAGGGCAGGTCAGGGCCAGCCAGGGCCAGCACGTTCCTGGTCCGGCTCCCAAAGGTGGTTGTCGGCTCCTGATGGGTTCTCTCGCTCGGCCCCGGCGTTGGTCGCAGATAGGCTTCGCGTCATGGTTGCTAGACGACGTATCGATCCCGCGGCGGGCTCCCAGGCCCTGCGCCAGTGGGCCCAGGAGCAGGACACGTCCGGGGGCGGATCGGCCGACGGGACTGAAGGGGCAACCGGCGCTGCCAGTGCCAGCGACTCCGTGAGCCCCGCCGAGCGCGCCGCCCGGCGCCGGATGACCGCCACCGCCGTGCGCTACACCCTCGAGGAGCTCGCCGCCTGCGCCCCGGGGCGCTCGGTCGAGGTGCGGGTCCCGCCCTTCGGCGTCACGCAGGCCGTCGCGGGCACCGTCCACCGCCGGGGAACCCCGCCCAGTGTCGTCGAGACCGACGCCCCCACCTGGCTGGCCCTGGCCACCGGCCGGTTGACCTGGCAGGACGCCCTGGCTGGCGGCGCCCTGCAGGCCTCCGGCGAGCGTTGCGACTTATCCGCCTACCTGCCCGTGATCCGGATCCCTGGCTGAACACCAACAATTTCTTCAAAAACGACGCGTATACGCGTCATCTGTGAAGAAAATGTCGGTGAGTAGGGGTGGCGCCGGTAGGTTCGCCTCATGAGTCGTACGCGCCTGAGCACCTATACCGCCCCGCCCGCCGAGGTCGCCCGCGCCCTGGACGCGCTCCGCGCGCAGTACGAGGCCCCCACCGCCTTCCCACCCGAGGCCCTCGCAGAGGCCGAGGCCGCCGCCACCGCCTGGGCGCAGGACGGACCCGCCCGGCTCCTGGCCGACGGCGCCCGCGATGCCCGCGCCCTCGATCTGGTCACCATCGACCCGCCCGGCTCCATGGACCTCGACCAGGCGGTACTCCTGGAGCGCCTGCCCGCGCAGACCGACCACGCCAGCGCGCCGACCAGGGACGCGCCCGGGCCTGCGGCCGCCTACCGCGTCCACTACGCGATCGCCTCACTGGCCACCTTCGTCACCCCCGGCGGCGCCCTGGACGTCGAGCTGCGCCGCCGCGGCGAGACCATCTACGCCCCCGACGCCGCCACACCCCTGCACCCCGAGGTCCTCTCCCACGGCGCCGCCTCCCTCCTGGAGGACGTGGACCGCCCGGCCTGTCTGTGGACCATCGACCTCGATGCTCGAGGCGAGGTCCTCTCCGCCCGCGTGGAGAGGGCCATCGTGCGCTCGCGGGCGCGGCTCACCTACGACCAGGTCCAGGCCGCCATCGACGAGGTGGGCTCCCTGCCGCCGTCAGCCCCCGCCGACCTGCCCGGGCTCCTGGCCGAGATCGGCCGCCTGCGCCTGGAGCGGGAGGCCGCCCGCGGCGGCATCAGCATGACCACGCCCGAGCAGGTCATCGAGGTAGCGGGGACGGCCGGAACCCGGGAGGCGGCGGGCACGGCCGGCCCCGATGGCCCCGACACCTCCGACGGCTCCTCGGCCCCGGCCGGCTACCGGCTCGCCTACCGCGTGCCCGTGCCCGCAGAGCAGTACAACGCCCAGATCTCCTTGCTCACCGGCATGTGCGCCGCCCGGATCATGGTCGAGTGCGGCGTCGGCATCCTGCGCACCCTGCCGCCGGCACGCCCCGAGGACTACGCCCGCCTGCGGCGCGTCGCCGCGGCGCTGGGCATCGACTGGCCGGCCGCCCGGCCCTACCCCGAGCTTGTGCGCGGCCTGGACCACGCCGTGCCCGCCCATGCGGCCTTCATGGATCAGGCCATGTCCCTCTTCCGCGGGTCGGGCTACCTCGCCTTCGGCGCGGGCGGCGTCGGCATCCCGGCCGACGACGAGGCCTCCGACGCCGAGGAAGCCGTCCATTCCGCGATCGCCGCGCGCTACGCCCATGTCACCGCCCCGCTGCGCCGCCTCGTGGACCGCTACGGCGAGGAGATCTGCATCGCCGCCTGCGCCGGCAGGTCCGTGCCCGAGTGGGTGCTCCAGGCCCTGCCCGATCTGCCCGGCATCATGGAGCAGACCGGCAAGCGCGCCCGGGCGATCGGCCGCGGCGCCCTGACCGCCCTGGAGGCCCTGGTGCTGCGCGGCCACGAGGGTGAGGTCTTCGACGGCGTCATCACCTCCGAGCGCGAGGGGCGCGGCGAGCTCGTCCTGGCCGAGCCCGCCGTCGTCACCGAGATCCGCGGGGGGAGCGGAAAGTCCGATGGTCGCCTCCCGGTGGGCGAGCGCGTGCGGGTCCGCCTGCTGACCGCCGACCCCGCCACCGGCATCCGCTTCCAGCTCCTGCCCGCGAGCTGATCCCCGGTGGGACTGGGAGTGGGGACGTGGTAACGAATGGGCCCGCCCTGGCGCTCGCCGATGGGCAGACGGGGCCGGGCCGTGAAAGACTGTGCGTGTGTGCACCGGTGAGAACCCCATGCAGACCACTCGTGACCGTCCCGACGACGCCGGCCTCGCCCCGCGGGCGGGGTTCCCCGAGCCCCTCGGCCGGCTGGACCAGGCCGGCCTGACGGCGCCCGTGGACGCTCCCGCCCTGACGGCGTTGCCCGACGACCACTCCGACGAGCTCGAGCCGTCTCCGCGCGAGGAATGCGGCGTCTTCGGCGTGTGGGCCCCCGGCGAGGAGGTCTCCCGCCTGACCTACTTCGGCCTGTACGCCCTCCAACACCGCGGCCAGGAGTCCGCCGGCATCGCCACCTCCAACGGCTCCCAGATCCTCGTCTACAAGGATCTGGGCCTGGTCTCCCAGGTCTTCGATGACCGGGCCCTGTCCAACCTGACCGGCCACATGGCCGTGGGCCACGTCCGCTACGCCACCCAGGGGGCCACCACCTGGGAGAATGCCCAGCCGATGCTCGGCCCGGCGGCCGGCTCCACCCTCGCCCTGGTCCACAACGGCAACCTCACCAACACCCGCGAGCTCATGGACGCCGTGCACTCCACCTCCGGGGAGGACCTCAGCGGCGAGCTGGGTCGCGGCTCCTCCACGGACACCGCGGTCCTGGCCGCCCTGCTCAACCTCGTCTCCGAGCGCGGCGCCCTGGAGGGCTGGGACTCGGCCGCCGACGTCCTCACCTCCGGCATCACCGACGAGGCTGAGCTCGACGCCGCCTACTGCGCGCAGGCCCCGCTGAGCGTGCCCCAGGCCGCCCGCCGGGTCCTGCCCATGCTGCGAGGCGCCTTCTCTCTGGTCTTCATGGACGAGGGCACCCTCTACGCCGCCCGTGACCCGCACGGGGTGCGCCCCCTGGTGCTCGGGCGTCTGGGCAACGGTTGGGCCGTGGCCTCCGAGACCGCCGCCCTCGACATCATCGGCGCCGCCTTCGTGCGCGAGGTCGAGCCCGGCGAGCTCATCGAGATCGACGAGGACGGCGTGCGCTCCTCGCGCTTCGCTGCCGCCCGCCGGGCCGGCTGCGTCTTCGAATACGTTTACCTGGCCCGCCCCGACACCCGCATCGCCGGGCGCAGCGTCATCGCCTCGCGCAACGAGATGGGCGCCGCCCTGGCCCGCGAGCACCCGGTGGAGGCCGACCTCGTCATCGCCACGCCCGAGTCGGGCACCCCGGCCGCCATCGGCTACGCCCAGGCCTCCGGCATCCCCTACGGGCAGGGCCTGGTGAAGAACGCCTACGTGGGGCGCACTTTCATCCAGCCCACCCAGACCCTGCGCCAGCTCGGCATCCGCCTCAAGCTCAACCCCCTGCGCGAGGTCATCGAGGGCAAGCGCCTCATCGTCGTCGACGACTCCATCGTGCGCGGCAACACCCAGCGGGCCCTGGTGCGGATGCTGCGCGAGGCCGGCGCCGCCGAAGTCCATGTGCGCATCTCCTCCCCGCCGGTCATGTGGCCGTGCTTCTACGGCATCGACTTCGCCACCCGTGCCGAGCTCATCGCCACCGGCATGAGCGTGGAGGAGATCGGCGAGTCCATTGGGGCCGACTCCCTGGGCTTCCTGTCCGTGGAGGGCATGGTGTCCGCCAGCGGCCAGAAGGTCGACGATCTGTGCATGGCCTGCTTCACCGGCGACTACCCGATCCCGCCGCCCGTGCGCAGTCTGAAGTCCGCCGCCATCCCCGTGCGCCGTGTCCCGACCGCCTACCGCAGCCGGCGCCGCAGCGAGCAGGCCGACGGCGCCGAGCGCACCGTGCCGCTGGGCAGCATCACCCGACCCGACCTGGCCTCCGGCAGCCCCCTGGGCTCGACGACGTCCTAGCCCGGCCCCGTATCCGACCTGCCCGACCGGTCCACGTCGGACTCCACCGTCTGTATCCGTCTGTATCCGTCCGCATCTGCCCGCACCGCCTCCGAGACCCGAACCCCAAGGAGCCGCCATATGAGTCAGCAGCCCGAGCAGTCCGCCCCGGGAATCACCTACGCCGCCGCCGGCGTCGACACTGCCGCCGGGGACCGGGCCGTCGCCCTCATGAAGGACGCGGTGGGCGCCACCATGACCCCGACTGTCGTCGGCGGCGTCGGGGGCTTCGCCGGACTCGTGGACGTCTCCGCGCTGCGCGACTACCGCCGCCCCCTGCTGGCCACCTCCACCGACGGCGTGGGCACCAAGGTTGCCATCGCCCAGGCCCTCGACATTCACGACACGATCGGCCAGGACCTGGTGGGCATGGTGGTCGACGACATCATCGTGGTGGGGGCCCGGCCCCTGCTCATGACCGACTACATCGCTTGCGGGCACGTCGTCCCCGAGCGGATCGCGGACATCGTGCGCGGCGTCGCCCAGGCCTGCGCCGCCGTCGGAACCCCGCTGCTGGGCGGGGAGACCGCCGAGCACCCCGGCCTCATGGCGCCCGACGAGTACGACATCGCCGGGGCCGCCACCGGCGTCGTCGAGGCCGACCGCGCGCTCGGCGCGGAGAAGGTGCGCGCCGGTGACGTCCTGATCGCCCTGGGCGCTTCCGGCCTGCACTCTAACGGTTACTCCCTGGTGCGCCGCGTCATCGAGCACGCCGGCTGGGGCCTGGAGCGAGAGGTCCCCGAGTTCGGCCGCACGCTGGGCCAGGAGCTGCTCGAGCCCACGCGCCTGTACACCCGCGTGTGCCTGGCCATGCTGGAGACCCTGTCCTCGCCGGCCGCCCCGGGGCCGGTCCACGCCCTGTCCCACATCACCGGTGGGGGACTGGCCGCCAACGTCGCCCGGGTCCTGCCGGCCGGACTCATCGCCGACGTCGACCGGGCCTCCTGGACGGTGCCGCCGGTCTTCTCCACCGTGCGCGAGCTCGGCTCGGTGCCGTGGGAGGACCTTGAGGGCACCCTCAACCTCGGCGTGGGAATGGTCGCCGTGGTCGATCCCAGCGCAGTCGACGCCGTCCTGCGCGTCGCTGAGGGCTCCGACATCCCCGCCTGGGTGCTCGGTGAGGTGCACGAGGCTGCGAAGTACGAGGCCCAGGATCGGGTCGTCTCTGGCACCAAGGGCGTCGACGGCGGCGCCGTCGACATCCACGGCGACTACCGGACCGCCTGAGAGCCCGCCGCGACTGAGAGCTGCTACAGGCGGTCGCGAGCAGCTGCGAGCAGTAAGGCCCCGCCGGATGCGGAATGCGTCCGACGGGGCCTCGCGCCACGTGTCACGCTTGGCGACTATTCAATCCCACCTGGGCCGCCCCTGGAGCACTGCACCAGGACAGCACGGGCCCGACCTGGGTCGATGCGACACAGGTGGATCGGATGAGGAGTGAAGAGTCGCCGAGAGTGACACGGATGGCTGCCCGGCAGCCTCGACTCACGCGCTGACAGGCGCGCGGAAGGGCCGGTAGGTGCGTTCCTCCGGCCCTCCTCGACTGGGGGTGGGGTTATTTCCCGTCCTCGTCCCAGTCATCGTCGTCGACGGCATACTTGGCGGCCAGTTCCTCGTAATCGATCTCGTCATCAGGCTCAGAGCCCGAGGATGCTGAGACGAGCTCCCGCTCCAGAGCCTTGTAATCGGTCTCCGGGCTGAAGTACTTGAGCTTACGGGCAACTTTGGTTGCCTTGGCCTTCTGACGGCCGCGCCCCATAGGCTCGACCCCCTCCAACGTGTCACGGCGCGCACGTGGGCGCGCTCTTCCTGGTCAAATATGTCGTGGGCCAACCGTACAACGTCAATGCGCGAGAACACCATTCGGACACCGGATGCGAGCTGTGGTGACGCACATCCCACATATAGGACATGAGGTCCAAGAAGGCCTCAGGGAGCGCTCAGCCCATCTCCGGCGAACGGCCAGCAATCCTGTGGATATCGCCCACCAGTGGCCCGAAACTCCCTCAGAGAGGCCGGTGCCGCTGCTCTGGAGGACCCTGTGCGGCAGGGTTAAGGAGGAGCCGGGTGGCCGGGCGTCGGCCGTCCGCTTCGCCGGGGGCGTACGTGGCGGGCCTGATGTATGCGCAGGCGCGCCCAGGTCGCACAGCGCGCGCGGACGCACCTGAGGGGTGAGGGGGCTGAGAGGTTTGAGGGGGCTGAGGGGCCGGGCTCTGCTCCCGGAGGCTCTGCTCCCGGAGGCTCAGTCCTCGAGCCTCATGGTGCCTCTTCGGGGCCGGGGCTGTGCGGTCCGGCGTTCCGGCGGTGCAGAGCGGTCGGCTATGCGCGTCGAGGACTGCGTTTTCCGTCCAGAACGTACTTCTCCCGCAAACGACTGGGGTCCGCCCCCAGTCGTTTGCGGGAGAACGCAGTTCTCGCGGGACAAGTACGTTCCCGAACGAGGACGGTGCGGTGCGAGGGCCTGGGCCTACGGCGCGAGGGAGGTGATGAGGGGACTGGCCTCGCCGGTCCAGGAGATGGCGAGCTGGTCCCTGGCGCGGGTTGCGGCCACGTACAGCAGCGAGCGCTCCCGCAGGAGGGCATCGGCGCCGTCGGCCTCGGAGTACTGCTGGTCGCGCAGCGAGCGGGGGATTGCGTTGCGTGAGACGTCGAACAGCAGGACCTTGCGGAACTCCAGCCCCTTGGCCCGGTGCATCGTCATGACCACCGGTCGGCCCCGACCGACCGCCTCACGATCCACGGCGCGCACCTCCACATGGCGCTGCGCCAGGCCGTTGACGACGGCGTCGCGCTGGTAGCGGTCGCGTACGAGGACGGCGATGCTCTCCGGGGCGTTCAGGCCGCTGTCCCGGTCCTGTTCCAGCCACAGGGTCAGCAGTTCGGCGGCCTTGCCGAGCTCGTCGGCGCGGTCGACGGCGTGAAGGAGTAGGGGGTCGGGCCCCGAGCGCGGCGAGACGTACCGGTGCTCCTCGGCCTGCCCCTCCATGTCCTCGTAGGCGCCCTGGTCGAGAATCCCGAAAGCGGCATCGAGGTTCTGGCGCGTGGTCCGGTAGTTGCGCGTCAGCCGCCTCGACCGCCCTCGCACCTGGATCCCGTAGTGGCTCAGCGTGATCTTCTTGCCGTAGATCCGCTGGTGGGAGTCCTCGGCCAGGAACAGGTCATCCGGGCCAGGTTCCACCAGCGCCCGCAGCAGCTGCAGGTGAGCGGGCGACAGATCCTGGGCCTCGTCCACGAGCACGTGGCGGAAGGGCCGGAGTACGCCCCGCGCCGCCTCCCGATCGAGCCAGGCGGCCGCCAGGGCGAGCTGCTCGGAGAAGGAGGTCACGCCCAGGTCGGCAGTGCGGTCCCGGTACCCCTCGATCGCTCTCCACACGGCGGCGCGCTTGCGCCGGTCGAGGGCGACGCCCCGCCCCGGCCGCCGGATGCGCAGGTACTGTTGGAGGGTGGCGACACGCTGAGGCAGCACGACCATCTCGTATTCGGACTCCAGGAAGTCGGCGGACCGCAGCCCCTCCGGCAGCCCCCCGCCCACAAGGGAGAGGACTTCCTGCCACACATTGGCCCGGGGGTAGGTGAGCACCTGTTTGCGGGGCTGGCCGATGACCTCTTGGGCGATCGGGGCGATCTCAGTCCCGGCCCGCTGGAGGATCATGCGCGCTACCCGGTCCAGGCCGCTGACCATGACCCCGGACTCGCCAAGCCTCTCGGTGAAGGACAGCCGAGGCTCGAGCTGGGCGACCTGTCGGCGCAGATCGTCGGCAAGGTTGCGCGTGTAAGTGGTCAGCAGGATTTGCGGCTCTCGCCCGTCAGCTGCATCCCGCTTGGCGAGCTCGACGGCGCGGTGGACGGCGATAACGGTCTTCCCGGTTCCCGCGCCGCCGGAGATCCGCATGGGGCCGTTTGCGCGCCGTTCCACCAGGGCCCGCTGCTGGGGGTGCAGGAAGAGCTGCCACTCGGCGAAGGTGAGCCCCTCGATGGCGCGGCGCAGGTCCTCGTCGTTCTCCAGCCAGGTGAAGCTGGAGCGCGCCGCGCGGGTGCGCAGTCCGGCGATGATGTCGGCGTCGGTGGGATCGGTGACGACGTCGCGCGAATGCCGCAACTCGAAGTCTTCGCGGATGCTCTCGATCGTCGATCCCGTCGCCAGCGCGAGGAGGGCTTCGCCCTGCCAGGCGACCGGGGCGGTGGAGACCAGGTCGAGGAACTGCGACTCGTGGGTGGCCGCAAGCGCCGCGGCACCCAACCGGATATCGATGCCGAGCTCATCGTGCAGGTCCTCCGCGCTGAGCCCTTCGGGCCAGACGGGGGCAGGGTCGCGTCCGCTGAGGACGACGGCGCCCGGGACCGAGACGGCGCCGCCCTCGCGATGGCGGTCCTCCACCGGCGCCCCGGCGGCCGCGGTGCCGGTGCCAGGGGCCCCCGCCGCCTTGTTGCGACGGCGGGCCTCGGCGTTGGCGGCCGCACGGCGGACGGCCTCGCGGGCGATCTCATCCGTCTCGCGCTGGGCAGCGGCGAGTGCGGCTTGGGCTTCGCGCCGGGCCCTCTCGACGGTCTCGGGATCTAGGTCCATGAGGTCCTTGAAGCTGGTGACCTCGGTGATCCCGTTGCGGGGGTTGATGCCGACGGTGACGGACTCTGCGATCCTGATGGCCTCGTCGTGCGGCCAGACGCCGTGGACGACGTAGACGACCTCGTCGCCGGCGTTGAGCTCGAAGAGGACGGCGCGGTAGAAGTCGGTGACGCGCGCGGTGCGCACGCGCCGGTCCTTGGCTCGGTGAATATGCTCCAGGTGCAGGCCGGAGCTTCCCGACATGGTGGCGAGCTTGTTGATGAACGGGCCGATCTTCGCCCTGAGGGAGGGGTCCTTGGTGGTGGCGTCCTTGGGCCTGCTACTGGGCCACAGGATTGCGGGCATATCAATGTCCTTCCGGGAGCGCGGGGATCAGTTCCGAGATGTCGATGGCGGTGCGGGCGGGATCGTCCCCGGCGACGACGACGTGCCACCCGGCCCCGGTGAGGGCCTCCACGTCGCCCTCCTGCGGCCTACCGAGGAAAGCCACCTTCGGCCCGGGCCAGGACAGGTCCGTCATAACACCGCCGGCGACCTCGATGCCGTCGCCCTCGTAGGGGACACCGGCGGCGGCCAGGTGGGGCAGGAGCAAGAGGACGGCCTCGGGGGCGAAGCCCTGGTCGACCTGATCCCAGCCCAGGGTGCCCAGGGCATCGGGGCTGCCTGCGGCGCCCGCGACGGCCGTCTCGGCATCAGCCCGCGCGCGCAGCTCGGCCAGGGCCCGGCTGGTGGTGGTGATGTCCACGGTGGCCTGGGCCAGGGCGAGCACGTTGCTCAGCCGCAGCCAGGCGAGCCAGGCGTCGGGGTGGTCGGGGGAGGCCAGGGCCTCCTCGGAGTCGTCGAGCACGAGGGCCATCCCCGTGGTGGAGGTCCCGGTGAGCTGGACCGCCAGAGCCAGGTGGGGGATGGCGAACACCGAGCTCGAGGTCGCCGTGGCGGAACCGGAGGGTTCGGGGAGGTCGGCCTCGGGCCACAGCGCGTGCAGCGCCTCCCACAGCGGATCCGCCGCGGTCCTCCCGGCGCCCTCCTCGTGGGGATCGTCCTTCGGGGGAGGGGAGTACTGCAGGGACGCGGCCTCGTTCAGGGGAAGGTGGTGGAAGGCGCCGAGGATGAGCGGCCCCCACACGGAGTCGGCCAGGGCGCTGAGGGCGGCGGCGGTCGGACCGGCGTCGGGGCCGTCGACGTCGTCGCGCAGCATCGCCTGGAGTAACGCCATTGGCCCGCCGCGCCAGGCGGCGACGGCCGGGTCGGTGACGCCGCTCCCGCGTGCGGTCCCCAGGGTGCCGCTCATGAGCCCCTTGACCGCCTCCTTATTCAGCCAGGTCGGGTTCCACGGCCGGTCCAGGTCCTCGGCACCGACGGAGATGACCCGGTACCCGTCGGCGCGCAGCCGAGCCCGCTTGTCGGCGTCGTCGGCCAGTCGGTTGTGCGCGCGGGTGGCGTGGTAGCTGCGCCCGTCGGTGAAGATGGCGATGGGGCTGCGGCCGCCGGGGCGCAGGCAGGTGAAGTCGGGGCGGGCTCCGCGCGCGTCGAGTTGGGGGCGGATCCTCCAGCGGCCCCCGTCGATCTCCAGCGCGGGGGCGCCCGAGGGGTCGCTGGTGAGACCCACTGTCATCTCCTTGCCCAGGAGCTCGACGAGTGCGGCGCGGAAGCGCACCTCCAGGGGGCTCTCCCCGGTGCCGGCGCGCACGGCCTCGTCGGTGACGCTCCACGTGGGAGACTCCGGGTCGAGGTCGGCGAACAGGGCATCGGTGCTCATGGTGTCCACTCCCAGGAGCTGGCCGATGGCGTGGAGGGCGGCGGCGCGGGTGACCTCGCCGGAGACGGCGTGGGGCTGGAGGCAGTCGGGGCACATGTCTTTCTCCCCGGTGCGGCACGGGCAGTTCTCGAGGCGTCGGCCGGTGCGCACCAGGAGGCTCCAGAGCTTGGCGGGGTCGTCGTGATCGGTGAGGTAGCCGGTGCCTCCGGGCACGGTGTCGTGCAGGAGGAGGGCTGGACGGGTCTCGCCGGGGGCGCCGCCCGCCACGGGGTGGGGGACGCTGACGATGCCCAGGTGGGCGGGGGACCCTCCGGTGACGATCTCCAGCCCCAGGAGGATCGCGGAGGCCAGGGAGTCCACCCCCACTCGGTCGGTGGCGAATCCCAGGGGGAGGACGAAGGAGAGGGCCTCGGTGCTCAGCTCGCGCATGAGGTCCATGGCGACGGCGTGCTCGACGGGGTCGCTGCGGTGCCTGCACCAGGGACGGTGCTCGCGAGCGTCGGAAATCCCAGTGCTCGTGTCGAGCTTGCCGCAGGCCTCACACAGGCGGAAGTCCCGGGAGGAGACGGCGGTGCCCGCGACCCTGTCGACGCTTTGACCGGCCAGGGGCCTTCCGGTGTTGAGCCAGCGCAGATTCATGGCGCGGTAGCGGGCCAGCCCGAACCCGGAGTCCTCCACGCTCCACTGGCGCACCGCGCGCGCGGGGTCGAAGTCGGCCAGCGGCAGGACCTCGAAATGGGCGCGGACCCGGTCGTCGCTGGCGTCCCCGATCCGGGCGTCGTCCCTGGAGACGTCGGCGAAGACCCGGGTCAGGCGCAGGACCCGCCGGGCGCGCCCGACGTCGGCAATGGAGGTGTCGCGGCACCTCGGGCACTCCGGTGGCGGCGTGGGCACCCGCCCCTGGGGGCCCCGGACGTCGGCGTATCCGCAGGCCCCGCAGCAGAACCACCATTGCGCCTGCTCGCCCAGGTCGGAGGCGTCGATGCCCTCGATGCTCATCTCCAGGCCGCGGGTGTAGAAGGTGGCGCCGGGGGCGAACTCGCGCAGGGCGTGAACGGAGGCCCGCTCGACGTCGTAGGGCTCGGAGCGGAACTTGCCGCTGTCCGGGTCCTGCCAGGACACTCGGGCGGACAGGCGCACCGAGTCGTCGATGAGCGTGTAGTTGGGCAGGACCCCGTGGCGCTCCAGGGCCGAGACCCAGTGCTCCCGGTCCAGCTCAAGGACCCGCGCCTGGGCTGCCTTCCGGGCTCCCTCGGCGGCGCGCTTGGCTCGCTTGTCCTCCTCGGTGGCGTTGGGGCGCTCGGCGGCGGCTGTGAGCTCGGGCAGGGCCTCGCGGATCTGGCGCTCCTGGTGGCGCAGCCACTCGGCTTCGGCGCGGTACTCGGTGCAGGCCCGCATGAGCATCTCGCGGGGCCCAGCGCCGCCGTCTTGGGTTACCCAGGCGCTCAGGCGGTCGAGCGCGGGCGTGCGTTCCGAGAAGGCGGCGGTGAAGGCCTTGGCGAGCAGGGCGCCGTCGCGCTCGATCCGCCCGCACATGGCGGCGATGAGGGACCCGTCCCCGGTGGCTCCCAGGGCGGCCCCGGCGGTACCGCGTCCGTGTCCCCCGGAGGGGACGGCCGGGTGGTTCTCCCGGGTGAGGGTGTCGATAACGGAGGCCAGGAACTGGCGGCGAAGGATTTCCTCGGCTCCCAGGTAGGTCGACGGTGGCGCGACGGAGCCATTGAGGAGCCGCGCGGGGTCGTCGAGGATGGGGAGCCGGCTGCGCCCACCGGGCACGTAGGCCAGGGCGAGCGCCGAGCCGCTGCGGCGGCCCGCGCGGCCGACCCGCTGCACGTAGGAGGCGACCGTCGTCGGCAGGGAGCCGAGCATGACGGTGGACAGGTCCCCGATGTCGATACCCATCTCCAGGGTGGGGGTGGCCACGAGGACATTGGGGTCGCCCGGCACCTGCTCGGGGCGCTTGAACCCGGCCTCGATTCGGGCGCGCTCGTCGGCGTCGAGCAGCGAGGTGTGCTCGTGGGAGTCGACCCGGCGCACGTGGGAGCCAGCGTACATGTTCCGGTAGAAGCTCTCCGCGGGGTGCGGCCCGGCCTCCAGCACGCCGGGGCAGCCGGAGGCCAGACAGGGGGCGCCGTTCAGCTGATCGACGGTGTCGGTGGCGGCCGGAAGCTGGGTGCGGCAGGTGTTGCACACCAGGAGCAGGGCGTCGCGGGTGCCCTCGCGCAGCGGGGAGACGGTGACGCGCCCGGCCGGCAGGCCGTAGACGGTGCCGCCGCTGCTGGTGCTGGTGGCGGTGAGGATGCCGTCCTCGGCCAGGTGGGCTAGGAGCGTGCGGGCCAGTCGGGCGGCGTGCGTCGGGACCACCTTCAAGCACTTGCGGGTCCAGGTGGCGTACCAGGACCTGGATGAGCCCACCGGCACGAAGGCCGACTTGCGGGTGTCGAGGCCGCCTCCCATCTGAGGGAAGGCGGGGGCGGCGCGCCCGGAGGGGAAGGCGGGCTGGCCCTGGTCGCGGTTGCGCTTGTACCAGATCCACAGGCGCTTGCCGTCCTCGCTCTTGTACCGCGTGAGCCACTCGTGGTCGATGGCGCCGTCGCGGCGCATGCGCTCCAGGGTGCCGCGCACCCAGGCGAGCAGGTGAGCATCGGTGATGCCCTCGAATTCGTCGAGAACGCCCTGCTGGTCGGCTCCGAGGACCTGGCGGGCCAGACTGATGAGGGCATCGCCTTCACCGGCGTTGACATGGACGGCCACTGAGCCGGTGGCCTCCAGGGTGCGCCCGTAGGCGGACTGGAGGCCCACTTCCAGGGCGATGTCGAACAGGAGCCGACGGCGCACGTGCGGCTTGGCCCGGCTGCGCTTGGAGGCCGGGGCGTCCGGGTCCCAGTAGGGCTTGAAACGCTGGTGCTCGGCCAGGGCCGCGGGCACGAGCCGGTAGCGGTCGAAAGCGCTGGCCTGGGCGTCATCGAGGGCGGCCTCGGCCCACTCGTCGATGGGCATCTCCGTGGTGAGGGCGCTCCGCAGGGCTGAGCGCAGGCTCATGGTGTGGGAGCGCTGGTTGATGAAGCCGGCCCGGTGGGCGGCGTCCTGAACGGAGTCGGTGAAGATAAGGGCGCGCTTCTCGGTGCTGTCCAGGGCGTCGTCGCCGAACAGGGTGGTCAGCGACACCGACAGGAGCGTGGCGACGGCCGAGCCCAGGAAGCGGATCGAGTCCCTGGTTTTGCACGAGGGACACACGTCGTGGATGGAGTCCTCGGCGATGCTGCGCTCGTCACCGTTCAGGGTGAGGACCGGAAGCACACGCCCCTCCTTGGCCTCCGGGTCGTCATCGGGCGGGCGGCGGGTGAGGAGCTCGCGACTGTGGACGGAGTACCAGCGCAGCCTCGGGTGGCGGGCTTCCAGATCGATCTGGCCGGCCTCGAGGCGGTTGCGGTAGTCGGCATCCTCCCCGGGGGCGTACAGGAGGGCGCGGAAGCGGGGATCGCCGTTCTTACGGTCGCGGCGCACATGGGACTGGTCGTCCTTTTCCTGCTGCCCGGTGGGGGCCAGCACGATGCCCCAGCCGGAGCGCCCGCAGGAGCGGCAGTACAGGGCGGGGCGCGCCGGTTCGTCGACCTGCGCGTGCTCGGAAACGGCGTCGCCCCAGCGGAAGGCGGGTAGGGAGCTCAAGGCCCGGTCGACGCGGGTGACCTCCCGGATCCACAAGGTGACCTCCACGTTGACCGCGCGCCGGTCGGGGACGCTGTCGATCCCGGCGCGCACTACCGACAGGGCCGCCAGGATCGCCGATAGGGCACGACGGGCCAGGCCCGGCTCGTGGGCCGGGCTCATGAGGGTGCGGGCGAGTCCGGCCAGCGGCGTGGAGTGCTCGGCGGCGCGCACGAGGCCCAGGACATCAGGGTGGGACTGGAGGGCGGAGGCGAGGCCGGGGGCGTCGAGGGTGTCCTCCACCTCCTCGGGCAGGTCGTAGAGGTTGGCGACGACGTCGCGCAGCAGCCTCTCGGGGCTGGGGGAGCCGGACTCGGCGAGGTCGGCGAGGGCCTGCAGGTTCTCGACCGGCAGGGACTCCAGGTTCAGTATGCGGCTAGTCAGTCCCTTGGCCTTGGCCGCGCGGCGGTGGGTCTCGGCCCACCGCTCGGGGTCGGCGCGCGTCTCGGTGACGACGGCGCTGGTGGGCAGGTCCGCGCCGAAGACATCACGGGCGAAGGCGAGCATCCGGGAGGGGTCTGCGCCATCGCCGAGGGTGGCGGAGGTGGCCACGGGGCACACGGGGCCCAGTGGCGAGGAGGCGAAGGCCTCCTGACGGGGGTCGTCGACCGGCAGGTGGGCGCGTAGGGTCAGACCCAGGCGCCGCAGCAGCATGGCGACGTCGGTGCCCTGGGCGCCGTCGTAGGTGTGGAACTCATCGAGGACCAGGTAGGTCAGCGACCCGGCCGAGGCCCGCCACAGCTCGCGGTCCTCGGGCCGCAGGAGGAGCTGGTCGAGCATCTTGTAGTTGGTGAGCAGGATGTCCGGCGGGTCGTCGCGGATGACGTAACGGTCGGTGATGAGGGAGTCGGCGGTGACGTGCTTGTGCGGCCGGGCGGAGGAGTCTCCCGTGTAGACGGCGGCGCGCACCCCCGCCAGGGCGGGATCCCCAGCGATGAGGCGGGCGAGGCGGCCGGCCTGGTCGGCGGCCAGGGCGTTCATCGGATACAGGATGAGGGCCTTGACGCCGGTGACCCCCTCGGCGCGGGCGCGCAGCACGTGGTCGATGACGGGGTGGAGGAAGGCCTCGGTCTTGCCCGAGCCGGTGCCGGTGGTGACGATGGTCGGCTCGGGGCGGTGACCGCCCTTGGTGGTCAGGCGCCGGTAGGCGTCCTCCTGGTGCTGGTAGGGAGGAAGGCCGGGGTCCCAGTCGAGGGGGCTGTCGGTCTGGTTCGTCGCGCTGTCGGCCTGGCCCTCCGCATGGGGGTTGGCGCTCGCGGCCAGGTAGGGCAGGCGCAGGCGGACGAAGGGGCCGACGAAGACCCCCTGCTCCTCGTCCTCCAGGAAGTCGGCGAGTACCCGCCGCGGCTCGGTGTCGGTGAGCGCGAAGGTCGTCGACAGGTAGTCGACGATGGATCGCCTGATGCGTTCGGCCTGAAGGCTGGGGAGGAGGAGAGTCATAAGTGGAGCGTGTCGGTTGTGCGTGGTGGGTGCGGATATGGCACGGGAATGGTGTGTGCTGGGGCTGGCATGGCCTTGTGCGGATCGTCGTTGTTCCGGGAGATGGATCCCGCAGGTCAGAGGCTACCGCAGTGAGAGGAAAGGAGAAGCGGAGCCCGAGTCGCTTCTTGAGATAAGGCGTAGGTATTCGCAGTCTTCACCCATACTGGAGGTCATGTCTGACCTGCCCGTCTCTGTTGCGCGTAGCCGACTCGACGATGCTGTCGACGACGCCCGCGCGAGCCATGAGCCCGTGTTCCTCACCCGCCGGGGCCGCCGCGTGGCCGCGGTGATCGACGCCGACGACCTGAAGCGCCTCACTCAGGTGGCGGAGGACCTGGCGGACATTGAGGCCGCCGACGCCGCCCGAGCTGAGATTGCCGAGCACGGCACCATTCCTTGGGGCGAGGTCAAGGCCGGGCCTCGGGCTCGCATTCCCTTCACGGTCCACGGACTTCGCGAGCAGTTCTTAGTGAGGCACCGAACCTACTTCGCGGGCATCCCTCATGAGTCTCGTCGCGCTGTGGACAGGGCTGAGCGGGGCCAGCCATAATGGTGGGGAGCCACCCGGGTAGCATCCAGGCGACTCTCCTAGCAAGAGGATGGCCTAGCCGATCCACTTGCTGAGGGCATCCACAAAGACACCGACGGCCCGGACGAGGCGAGCGACAGAGTTCAGTACTTCGCTCACCTTCCGGGCCGTTACTTTGCCCTTGCGGACGTGAACGCGTCGGCCTTGCGGCTTGGACACGGCCCTCGCCTCCTTCCCAAGCCTTCCCTCCCCGGCAAGGACACATGGACGTTCCGGGAGGAGGTGCCGAAAAGAGGCGGGCTCCATCATGCCAGCCGGCACCGACATCGTAAGTTTGGTACTACATCGGCTCGGTGCCATAACAACTGAGCGTGCTCTTGGAAATAGCAACCATGACTCACCCATCCACCAAGTTCACCGAGACTGCGAACAAAGACAATCTTGATGCTCTCGCTTCCGCCGAGCGACTGTTCCACATTGAAGAGCCCGACGATGGGTAACACGTTCCCGACAAGGTCACCGACGCCACCTGTACCAAGATCGCCGATCGTGGTGCTATCCTCGGCGAGGCGATCAAAACCAACCTCGGACGCTCGTGCCGAGCAACTGACAATGGCGCCTGCTCGCGCCGAGTCAACTCAGGGGCTGTCGTCACCCGTCACCTAGACCAACGCCTTGTCATGTAAACTTGACGGTACCTGTGAAGAATTTGAGCTAGTATTGAGGATGTGAACAGTGGAGCATCCATCGATCCTGAGAAGCAGTTGATCTCACCGGCGTTGCGGTCGAACAATCCTGAACTAGTCACAGCTGTTGAGATCCAGCAGTGGGCAGATAGAGATCACGCCAAAACTTCATTTCCTGAACTCATGCGCCGTCTTCTCGCGCAGGCCCCGGGAATCACAAATCTTGACATTCGAGCTCACGAAGGTGTAGCTGCGCCTGGATGGGATGGTGTTGCCTCTTCAGCTGGTAGTACATATCTACCTGTCGGAGAGTTGCGTTTTGAGTTTGGAACGAACAAAGACGTCAAACGTAAAGCTCAAAACGACTATAGTAAACGGCTTGCGGAGTTAGGGGACAGATGTAGCAAGCTGGTTTTTGTGTTCGCGACTCCGCGAAGTTGGCCGAGTGGACAAAATTGGGTGGAAGATCGACGGTCGGAACAGAAGTTTGCCGACGTTAGAGTAATAGACGCTCAGAGGCTTGAGGGGTGGCTACAGGAAACTCCCTCTGTGCACTACTGGCTGTCAGAACAACTTGGTCGGAATCCTCGCGCAGTGCAGACTCTACAGGCTTGGTGGATCAACCTACGCCAAAACTCTATCATCCAGATTCCTCCACAATTCCATGTTGCGCGACGTGACTCTCAATCAAAGCAACTCATCGACGCAATTCAGGATGGTCAACTGGCCGCACCGGTGTCGATCTTGTCTGTTGATTCACGGGATGTTTTGGCTTTTTTGCATGCGACACTTCAGGATTACCCAAGTTTGCTCGAGCGTACGCTGATTGTTAGCGATCGGGTGGCTTGGGATCACTTGGTGGAGTTCAAGACGTCGCTGCTGCTGATACCCAGATTCAACGACCCCGATACGGCAACTGCTCTTGCCCAAGGACACCGAGTGTTGGTGGTCATTGACGGTGAATCGCGTAGTAAAGATGCTAATACGATTGTGCTACCTAAGGTGGGGCGTCATGAATCTGCTGAAATTCTCCGTCAGGGAGGCGTTGATTTCCGTCAAGCGGAGCGTATAGCAGTGCTTGCCCGTAGAAGTATGGGTGCCTTTCTGCGCATGAACTCGAAAAATCCAGATGTACAGAATCCTGCATGGATTCGCGATGTGACGGCGGTGTCGATCCTTGCTCCGCTGGTGTTGATCGGCGCCTGGGAGGACGGAGATGATCGGGACAAAGATCATATCGAGTCATTCTGTGGAGCTTGTATGAGCGATATTCGCCTTCTAGTTGACTCACTTAGTGGTCAGGCTGATTCGCCATTCATTTTATCGGGATCAGTGTGGCGGTTAGCGGATCCAGTAGATGCGGCACGCCTGCTGCTGCCCAAGATTGAAACAGAAGTCATCGAAAGATGGCGATCCTTGGTGTTCGATGTTCTATTTGCAGCAGATCCACGTCTAGGTTTGGGGCTGGTGGAAAGCGTAGTTGCGGAGATTCGTGGAATACGGTCTGGGTGTTCGGACACATTGCGTAAGCATGTCGCAGAAGGACTTACTTTGACAGCTGCAACATCGGAAATGCTTGAGCCTCACGTCAGAGGTATTGTAAAGCAATTGCTTGAGATGTTATTTGCCGACAAAACTGGCGATGCTCTGATGTCTCTGGCTTCGGCGCTTCCCCTGCTAGCAGAAGCGGCGCCAAGTGAATTTTTGGCTGCAATATCAGAAGACCTGGACAAGGGGGCACCAGTTATCCAGCTACTCTTTCATGAACCTCATTTAGCTAGTTTCTTAACCGGATTCAATTCACAAGTTCATCACTTACTGTGGGCGCTGGAATGCCTTTGCTGGTCGGAGGACTATTTTGGTGCGGCTGCTATGCAAATGGCTGCCCTGGCTGCCCGCGATCTGGGTGATCGTAACCAACCTCTCGATAGTCTCCATAAGGTCACCGCAGTTTGGGCTGCGCAGAGTGTATCGAATACGAACGACAAAATTGCCGTCATTGAGCAGGTGATAGAAAAGTATCCCGAGGTCGGTTGGCGCCTGGTAATGACATTACTGAAACCTAGTCAGTCAATTATTGTCAGCTCGATGGGGCCCAGGTTTCGTGATTGGGAACTGCCCGGCGCATGTATTAAGTACAACGAAGTTTGCCAGTTTGAGGAGTTGGTGCTTGATCTGGCAGTTAGTACAGCAGGAGTTAAATCAGAACGCTGGGTTGATCTGATCAAGTTATTGCATAGTTTGCCAAAAGCAATGCAATCGACACTTGTGCACGCAGTTTCCAAAGCCATCCTTTCCAACTGTTCGTTTTGGTGTGATGAGGATCGCTATACTGTATGGCGTGAACTGGTGGATGAAATTGCCCACCATGAAGCTCATCCTGGTGCCGGATGGGCCGCGGCTGGCTCGGATTTGAATTTCCTCCGCAATGCTTCTACGTGTCTTCTGAATCCGAGTGATCCGCGACAGTATGTGAACTTGTTCGGTTGGACTATAGACCTTCGTGTTCGTGGACTCCGGTGGAATGACGATGGATATGAGGCCGCACTTAATAGTATTCAGCTGGAAACTCTTAAGAATGTGGCAAAGGGTGGTGGATTAAGCGCGATTAGGCTGCTCTGTGTCGACGTCGAGCGTCCTGAAACTATCGGCACAATTCTTGCCAGTCTTGATCTCGTGAGCGATACCGACATTATTCGTTGGCTCGAAGAAGACAAAGCAGTCAATCTTCAATGTGCGGCTCGGGCCTATGTCCATACCAAGGCAAGGTATCAAGGGGTGTCATGGCTTGAGGAAGTTGTGGCTAGTGCCAGACTTGGAGTTGACGGACGTTTGGCCCTAGCCGCTTCGATTCCAACTGAGGAAAGATTCTGGAACTGGATTGAAAAATATGACGACGCATTTGTCATGGCATACTGGAGTAATGTAAACTGTCACGAAATCCCTGAAGCTCAATGTGTCGAGGCCATTAGTCTCCTTTTAGTACACGAACGCCCCTGGCGCGCATTTGATGTCCTGTTCCGGTTGAAGTGCGGAGGTGAACTTTCGGTGGACTCTGTGACGGTGATCAACGTACTTAGTGCATGCTTGGCCGTGCAGGAGAATTTTGATCGATCGCATTATGGCTACGTTGTTTCAGAACTTCTTAAGTGGCTTGAAGTCGTGGCTCCAAAAGATCTGCTTCTGCCTTGGCTGGAGTTTTGTTATTTTGATTTCATTGGAGGAGATCACGACCCTTCCTTTGCATTATATAGTTTGCTTGGAAATGTGCCTGAAGAATTTGTATCTCTCGTTAGATTGATCTATCGCGGGCAGCATCAACTAGGAAAGGCGCGAACCGAAGGAGATGTGATGCTTGCACAACTGGCTCACAGTGTTCTCTTCCATTGGGGGATTCTGCCTGGCCTTCGTGAGTGTGGGGAGATTGATGGAGACCATCTGAGGTGTTGGGTATCGAAATGTCGTACGCTGTTTGATGAACGCGGTGACGTAGAAATGGGGGACAGGGAGATTGGCAAGGTGCTGGCGTCGAGCCCGGATGGGCAGGACGGAATATGGCCTGCCGAAGAGGTGAGGGTTATCATCGAGTCTTTGAAGAATGAAGGTGTTGAGGCCGGCTTGGCGACCGGTCGCTATAACCGACAGGGTGTTTCTGTTCGTCCCGTTTATGATGGTGGAGGTTTTGAACGACTTCAGGCGCAGGAGTTCCGTAGCGCCGCTAGAAAACTTGCTGTTAGGTGGCCTCGAACCTCAATGATTTTGCGGCAGATGGCTGACGGTTATGAGCAGGAAGCTAATCATCTTGACAAATGGGATGAGCAACTTGCGGATGAATAATACTCGACCCGGAGGTGTGTCTCGAAATTATGTAGAGCGCGTTCAGTGGGGAGTTAGTCCTTTGGGGGTTGAGGATTTGTGTCGGGGGTGGAGCCGGTTAGGCCGAATTCTTGGAGCGAGCGATGGATGCGGCGGAAGTCGGATTCGCGGTCGCGGATGCGGAAGGGGAGGTCGTAGACGTAGGAGACGCCGGAGCCTGGGTGGGTGTGAGTACGCTCAGAGAGGGGTATGTCCTCATTGGAGGTGGGGCGCTGGCGCTTCTCCCAAGCCTGGCGGACCGGAGTCGGCAACTGGCGGCCATTTGCGTCATAGACGTAAGCCCCCTGGCCGCGGCCATGGTCATAGTCGTAGAGAACCGCGAACTGAGTGCGGTAGATCGTGCACAGGTCCTCGATCGGCACCCCCAGCATCATTGCCACCATGACGTCGATCTCCGCCTGAGCATTGCGACGATCCTCCGCCCGACGCAAAGGTGTGTCCGCCGTCCACTCCGGACCAATCGGACGCTCATCATAACGTTCCAGAATCGGGGCATCAGTCAAGAAGGTTTCATCCCAACACTCGGTCCATAGGTTTGCATAGGCGTCGGAAAGACAATTCAGGCGAAGTGTGCGGAGAATGATCCTCGCGAGGAATGGGTGTGAATCTGTAATTGTGGGCAGTCGGCAGAAATCTGAGAAATATATGCCTGACTTGGGTAGAGATCTCAGTGAAAAATCAGTCAGAAGTGACGATAGGCCTGCTTGAGCAGCCACAAGAAATCGAGGCGTGATTGTCGGTGATCCGGAGGAAAAGACGCCATTGGGGTGTGCCGTTCCGGGTGGAATCATGGCCGAAATTAGGGTGCGCTCTCCAGTGTTTGCTGCCATGGCGCGCCAGGCGATGCGATAGTGGTCGCGGGCGGAGGAATCACCCCAATGGGTGTAGAGCTGGTCGTAGGTGGCAGAATCTCCAGCAGGTTTGTACTGGGTGATGGGCTGAGCACTTACCGGAAGAGTCTCCAGATCGGTGGAGGTCCAGTCCTTGTTGCTGCGCATCGTTTCGTTCGGCTGTTTATACAGCGGTGTCGAGACATGAAGGTGAGGGCCTTGGAGGATGGCATTGTCCCAGGATGCTGGTCCCCATGATTTTTCGAAGCGCCCCTTCTCGAAGTCCGACGTTTCGTGCCATCCGGATGAGAATTGGAGGTTGAGAGTGCTGATGCGTGGTTGGGTGGCCAACGTCGCCAGCGTTCGTGATGCGGCTGAGTTCACGGTGGAGACCATGGGGGCTGAACGCCAGTCGGCAGATTCCGTCACCGACTGCCAGACTTTTAGTGTTGATTCATCGATGGATTCGATGCGGGCTGCATGTGGTCGCAAGTCCCATGTGCCGGTGTGCGGGTCCTTGAATCCGGGTTCTTCCCCGCTGCCGTCGTGCATGAGGGAGCGCTGCACCGTCTCGGGGTGGTAGAGCGAGGCGGCATGACGGAACGATGGCAATTGTTCTGAGCCATAGACATGGATACCATACGCGTTGAGGTGATGGACATCGAAGAGTCGAAGTTCATTGATGAACTGCCAGTGTCGGCGCAGGTGCCGGTAGGCGGAAGCGCGCAGATCTGGAGTTTTGGCGTCAGTAAAGTGAGTCTCCATGTGAATGAGTGACGAGATGCCGTGCTCACTCTGGTGTTCCCACACCTGACACATGAAGGCCCGGTAGAGATCCGGTTGGCCGCTGAGCAGCGGATAGACGGTCGGGTCGCTCAGGAGCTCAGAGAGGACAATGACTTCGGCCGTCCCGTCAAGGACTGTACCCAGGACTCCGGGGCGCGCCAGGGTCAGCGGCATGCGCTCCTTCTTGACCGCGACGGAGGGTTTGTGGCTTAGCGACCACCATGGGTCACCGTCGGAGAGCAGGCTGTTGAGGTCAACAGTCGGCCTCACCCACGGCGGGTTTCCCACCTGGAGGTCGAAGCCTCCGCGGGCGAAGACGGTGGCGAAGTCCAGTTCCCAGTGGAAGAAGCCCTGCGCCTTGGCCACGTCCCGCACTACTTCTAGCCACGGGTGCTCGTCGATGACCGCTTCCATCTCGCGAGCGCTGGCGAACTGGAAATCCCATTTCTCGGTCCTATCCAGGTCCTCCCACGTGGTCGCCTCCGCCAACGTCGGCTCGTTGGTCGCAGAGTTTTGACCGCCGTAGCCGAGAATCGCTTCCAACGCCTTTAACCACTCATCCAGGCTCGGCGGTGTCACATCCGTGGTCAGTGGCCAGTACCACAGCGCGCACCACGCATCCATCACCAGCCGCAGTCGTCGGTACGCCGAACCTGGCGCTCCCAGGTAAGCCTCAATGTCCTCACGGGACACCGTTGAACCGGCGTCGTCCTGCGCATCGCGGCCCCACAGGTCGATTCGGCGTGAGGCCTCCGCCTCCGCCACCCGTAGGCGCCGCAAGGTCATCTCCCACAGCACCTCCACGCGCCGGGCGAGGGCCGTCAGCCGCTTGGTCTGGGTCTTATTCGGTGCCTTCGTGATCTCCCTGCGCCAGGTCTTGAGAGCCTTGAGCTTCTCGGCATCAACCAGGTCCCGCACCTGCTTGGGGACCTCCACCGCGCTGCCCCAGCCCTTGGCCGGCAGCAGGAAGTGATGGATCTTCTCGGAGACGTCGAGCGCCCCGCCCATACGGTGCCGGGAGCCCGCGGCGTCGTCGAGCACGGCCGCCACCTGGCTCAGTGGCTCGGCCTCCGGGACGGCCGTTAACCAGGCCCGCTTCTTCAACTTGGACTCGGGGTACAGCGCCCGGCGCGCCCCCACCAGCGAGTTGCCTCTGCGCAGCCGCAGCCCGAACCACGGGGCCAACAGCCCCTCCACCATCGTGTCCAGCCACAGGGACACCTCCGCCAGCTCCACCGCCGTCGCATTGAGGTCCACCCCGTAGACCTGGTGCAGGGCGAGATACGCCTTCACCTTCGCCAGCTCCTTGGGCCGCTCCTCGGGGTCCACGCGCCGGCTCAGCTCGCGCTCGCGCCGCGAGAGGTACTGCTCCGCCAACTGGCGCACCGCCTCAATCGCGAAGGCCCCCGACCCCAGCGCCGGCTCACACACCGTCAGGTGCAGGATCTCCTCCGCGCTCGTGACGCGGCCGTCCTGGTCCAGCAGCTCGGCCAGCGCCTGCTGCACCGTGAAGCGCGTCAGCACCTCCGGGGTGTAGAAGGAGGCCGAGCGCTGCCGGTCCCGGCCGGAAAGCCGATAGACGAACTCGCCCTTCTCATAGGTGACGTTACGGGGCTCGCCCGTCACCTCATCCTCCCTCGTCACGAAGTCCTTGCTGTCCAGGCCCTTCATGACGTCCTCGGGCACCACCCACGAGCCCTTCGAGGCATCACCGCCCGGCGCCACCTCCCACAGGCGCTCGGCGGCGAAGGACCCCGAGTAGCTCATGAGACCCTCGTAGACGGCGCCCAGCTGGTTGATGCTCAGCTCCGCGTAGGAGACGAATCCTCGCTCGCTCCGAGTATTCTCCTTGGTCAGCAGCAGGCGCCTGAGCACTTGCAGCAGAGCCGCGTTGCCCAAGCCCACCTCGTCGATGAGGCCGATCGTCTCAGGCAGGAAGAGGTCGGCGCGCATCGACCGGAAGACCAGGCCATCGAACTCGGCCTCGTCCTGAGTGGATACATGCTCGTTGTGGCCCTCATCTACCAGGTGGAACAGCCGGTTCAGGGACTCGTAGATGTGCGTCCCCGCCCGGGAGGACTCCTCATGCAGCTCCGTGAGCGCCAGGTCACGCAGACGATCTAGCCCGTAGCCGGCGTCGTACTCGGTCGTGCCCACCGGCAGGATCTCCAGCTCCGGGCTCGCCTCCGCGTACAGCAGGAAGATGATCCGGTAGATGTAGCGCAACGACTGGGAGGCCAACTCCTGCGCCCGCTCCTGGGCCAGCGGCTCCAAGCCCCGGGCGGCACGACGGCGCACCACCTCATTGGCGATGGTCTCGATCGACGAGCGCACGCCCTCGCGCAGGTCCTTCGAGACCGCCGCCGTGTGGGCCGCCGAGTCCTCCAGGGTGGCCGTCCACCATGTCTCGCCCTCCGCCGTCGGCACCAGGGAGCGGGCGTCCAGGCAGGTCAGGGCCCGCTCCACCTCGCCGCCGCGCGTGGCCTCATGGCGCTCGACGACGAGCTGCACGTTGACCGCCAGCCAACGGCCCTCCGGCCAGCGTTCCCGCTCCGCCACCAGCGCCCACTGGCCGGCCAGCACCAGGGCGAAGGCCGGGCCGTGCTCATCGGTCAGGAGCATCGACAGGGCCCGGGAGACGGACTCGACCGGTTCGACCCCCTCCAGCGCCGGGGCACCGGCATCCGCCAAATCCACCGGCTCCCACGCCTCGGCGAGCGTGGGGGCGTCCTTGACCAGCAGGTCCTCCACCGCCGTCACCGGGCGAGCGCGCAGTAGCGCCAGCGGCGCCGGGCCCTCGTCGCCGACCGGTCTCACCAGGGTCACCGGGCCGCGCTCGGTCAGGCGGTACTCCGCTGAGGAGAAGCCCAGGATCTCGCGTATGAGCGCATCGAGCTGTTCGGCCGCCTCCAGGGCGGCGCCGGTCAGGGAGTCCGCGTCGTCGGCGGGCAGGGCCGCCAGCAGCTCTTCCAGGTGGGAGCGCTCGGAGCGGAACCGGGAGCGGGGCGTCGGCATCGGAGCGGCGTTGGGATCTGCCGGCTTCTCCAGGGCCTCCCACTCCTTACGACGCTCCAGCACCCGCGCCAGGAAGGACTCCTTGACGGCGTCCGTGGTGAAGTAGTGCTCGCTGATCCAGTCCTCGCCCACGACCAGCGCGTCCGATGCCGCCATCAGTGCTCCCCTTCTCTTCCGAAGTCCTGTGGTACGACGACCAGTAGCGGGCGCACCAGCGTGTGCGCGGGCAGGTGCTGGTCCATGAGCTCGCGCTCCTGGGCCACCGTGGACCGCTGTTCGCGCAGGTGGCGGTTCTGGATGAGGAGGCCGGCCTCGTCATCCCAGGCGTTTGCGTGCTCCGCCCACGCCTGCACGCGCTCGCACGCCTGATGGCTCGCCGCTTGGACGGTCAGCGCCATCTGGATCTCGGCCGCATCCACCGCCGGAGCGATGAGCGCCTCCAGCAGCCCGGTACCCGTCACTGCCCCGGAGTTCGTCAGCTCCCGGGAGACGCCCGCCGCCTCGAACATCGCCGCGGGGGAGGCGTGCACCTGTCCGATCGCCACCGCCTGAAGCGGCCGCCCCGCAGCCAGCTCCGCCCGCGCGGCCGCCAGGTCCAGGAAGGGGAAGTCGGCGCTGACGCTCACCATCGACACCGTCCGACCGGCACGATTCGTCAGCGTCCCCAGTAGCAGGACGGTCGGCGAGTCCACCTCGCCGCGCACCGCGAACACTGAGGAGCGGCCCAGCCTGGCCAGGACGCGGTCGCCGGCCCACTCCAGCACCGGGTGCAACGGCCCCAGGTAGTGGGCCTCGGGCCACGAGGAGTCTGAGGAGTCGCGCAGCGCCTCGGCGAGGAGGCTCGCGCCCTTTGCCTGCGTCGTCGCCAGCAGCAGATGCTCCCGGACGCGGCGCTCCCGCAGGTAGGACTGCGGCAGCACCGCCAGCCGATGGCGCAGCCCCGCCGGGGGCACCATCTCCACCACGTGCTGCGTGCCGTGCTCGCGCCATGAGACGCCCCCGCCGC
The DNA here is from genome assembly GCF_006546835.1 of Actinomyces johnsonii. Taxonomy (GTDB): domain Bacteria; phylum Actinomycetota; class Actinomycetes; order Actinomycetales; family Actinomycetaceae; genus Actinomyces; species Actinomyces johnsonii. The sequence goes on from NZ_VICB01000003.1 coordinate 291,353, forward strand.
CGGTCTGGCGCTGCTCGGCCTCCTCGGGGCGCTCGTAGAGCTCGGTGAGGGCCTGGCGCAGGTAGTCCAGCTGCGTCTCGTACAGCGTCGACGTCGGCAGCGGGGACGCGAGCCGGGCAGGACCGCTGGGACTATCAGGGGCACCAGGACCGGGCGGATCGCCGGGATCGCCAGGATCACCGGGGGCGGGGGAGCCGTTGGGGCCGGTGGGCTCGGCGTCGCCGCCCCGGGCCTCGGCCGTGCCCGTGAGCCTTGCGAACAGGGCAGCCATGGGGTCCAGGGCGAGTGCGTCGTCGGCGTCGGGGACGACCTCGTCAATATCCTCCCCGGCCGCCAGCGCCTCGCGGATCGCCGCTTCCTCCCTCTCTCCCGAGTACAGGCCCATGAGGGAGGCGGCGTCGCCCAGTGCCCGGTGCGCCTGATCCTCCTTCTCCATCAGGCGCGTGAGCACTCGCACGTCGCCGGAGAAGCGCGGGTCCGACGGGTCCAGCAGCAGGGTCGTGATCTGCGGGGAGACGCTCTGGCCGTAGCGGTCGATGCGGCCGTTGCGCTGCTCGATACGGATGAGCGACCAGGGGATGTCGTAGTGGATGAGCTCATGGCACTGGGCGTGCAGGTTGACGCCCTCCGAGGCGACGTCGCCGGTCACCAGGACGCGCACAGGCGTGTGGGCCTGGCGGAACTGCTCCACGATCTCCTGCTGCTCGACGTCCGACAGGCTCCCGTGCATCACTCGCACCGCCTCCGCGGGCAGGTTCAGGTCCTCGCGCAGGTGCTCGGCCAGCCAGGTCAGTGTCGCGATGCGCTCGGCGAAGACGACGACGCGCTCAGGCGAGGAGCGGGAGATGCCGATGCGGCGCAGCTCGGCCAGCAGCGCCTGGTACTTGCCCGACGCCGTCGTGTTGGCCTCCACGGCCAGCTCGCGCAGGCGGGCCAGGGCCTGCGACTGCTCTGAAGGTTCTGGGCCGGGTGCGGTCGCCGCCCGGCTGCGGCGCCGGGACAGGCGCTCGTCGATCGTCTGGATCAGGGCCGCCGGTGAGGACAGGAAGGACTTGGCCAGGGTCCAGGCGAACAGGGAGTCGCCGCGCGAGCCCTTCCCCTGGCCGCCCGGCGGTAGGGCGCCGTCGTCGCCGTGAAGCCAGGTGCGCGAGAGCTCGCCCGCCACCGCGTCCTCAGCCGGGGAAGGCGCCACCAGCTTGTTGACCGGCGTCAGGCGCTCCTTCCAGCGGCCGCCCACAACGTCGCGCACCTCGTCGGAGTGGCGGTGGCGGCGGATGACGAGGCGGCGCACCGCCTCCTCGTCGAGGGAACCGTCGGCGTGCACCGCCGTCGGCTCCAGCAGACGGATGAGCTCGGCGAAGGACTTCGGGTCGCCGTTGTGGGGCGTGGCCGAGGCCAGGATGAGAGCGTCGGTCTGGCGGGCCAGGATATCCGCGAGTCGGTTGTTGAGCGTGCCCTTGTTGGTGACGTTGTGCGACTCGTCGATGACGACCGCGTCCCAGCGCTGCTTGCGCAGGTGGTTGAGGTAGCGGTCCGACTTCAGGGTGTCGATGGAGATGATCGCGCGGTGGAACACCGAGAACGGGTTGCGCGAGGCCGGCACCGAGCGACGCACCCGCTGGATCCCCACCGAGTCCAGACGCACGAAGGGCAGCGCGAAGCGCGACCACATCTCGTGCTGCATCTGCTCGAGCACGTGGCGGGGTGTGACGATGAGAATCCTCTCGCCCCGGCCGCGGCGCACGAGCTCGGCCAGGATCATGCCAATCTCCAGGGTTTTTCCCAGGCCCACGGTGTCCGCCAGCAGGATGCGCGGGCGCAGGTTCGCCGGGTCCAGGGCCTGGCGCACCGCCGTCAGCTGGTAGGCCAGGGGATCCGCCAGGACATCGCCGACGACGGCCAGGTCCGTGGAGCTCGCTGGCAGCGCCGTCTTGCGCAGCGTCGCCTCCAGCCACAGGCGCGAGAGCCGGTGTCGGGTGGAGGTGTCGGCGATGACACGGGTGTGGCGCGGGTCCACCGGGACGATGTGGTCTATGCCCGCGAAGAACTGCGCCGTGGTGTCCCGGACCAGCTCGGAAAGCCCCTGGACCGTCACCAGCGTCCCGTCAGATGTCATGGAGACCTGGGTGACGAGCCAGTCCTCGTCGCGTACCCGGACCACGGAGCCCGGTGCGACATTGAGGGAGGGGGCGGAATCCGTGATCGTATCTGAATCGGAAAGGGGCGCCGTTGTCACGGAGACGATCTTAAACGAGGGAGCAGAAGGCCGAGACTGATCCGGGTGCGTGACCGATCTGTGACCTGTGGGCCGGTGGCTTCTGGGGCGCGTGAGGCGACCGTCCATGGGGGTGGCGGGTCGGTTTTGTCCGTCAGGGACGACTTTGAATCCGCCGCAGGCCGGTCTCGCCGATCTAAAACGCTCTGACCAGCCAAGATGCGAAAGCCCCTCGAAGACGATGCCGTCAAAGTTGTCCCTGACGGACACTTTTGCGCCGAGGTCCCGTCGGTGCATCGTCGTTCTTCGCGTTGCGGGCCCGGGCGAGCTGAGTGGCGAACCGGTAAGGGGCGATGAGGGCTTCCTCGGGAGGACGCCCTGGCATGTACAGGTCTGCCGTAGTGAGATGGACGTTCTGGTAGTCAACGACGACCGCCATTGTGAGGGCCGCGAGTAGCCTCCTGCAAAGAAAATAAACCCCGCCAGTCCCGGAGGACGGCGGGGAGTTGTGGGTGCAGATTAGAGGCTCTCTGCCTGTTGGACCAGACAACGCGGGTGTGTCTCACAGCACATAGTTGTTCGATGATAGGTGTGTGCTCTCACGAGCTCGGTCTCGGACCACCGCGGCGACGTCACTGTCCTCATCACATGCCTGTCGCGCGGACGCACCATAGGGCTCGCGGGCTGGGCCACCAAGGTGAGTCGCCGGGCCTTATGGTGCGTCCGCGACGGTGATGAGGCCGCTGTACGCAGACTGGGCGGTGCTGGGCGCGCGCTCCAGCCGTCTCAGCGGCGGGCGAAGCGGGCCAGAACGATGCCGGCGGTCACCACGCCTCCGGCGACGGCGGCCGCCTTGGCAACCGCGGAGGTGGCCTCGGAGTCGCCCTGCTTGGCGCGCTCCCAGGTCTGCTCGGCCCGGTCTGCCAGCCGGCGGGCCTCCTCGCGCAGCCGGTCGGCGCCGGCCGCGGCCTGCTCTCGCAGTCGGTCGGCCCGGGCGGTCGCCTGCTCGCGCAGGTGCTCACCGGCCTCCCGCGCCTGCGTGCGCGGGTCCGCCCTGGCCGCGAGTTCATCGACGCTCGCCGCCAGGGCCACTCGCTGGGCGCGCAGTCGCTCCTCGATCTGCTCGGGGCTCAATGCCTCGGAGCTGGCCCTCCCGGTCTTCCCAGCCTTCCCGGCGCCGCCGGCCGCACCGGAGTCCCCGCCGGCCTGCGGGCCGCCGGTCATGACTGCACCGTCCGGGGTCGTGAGAAGGCCTTGAACGCGGCGACGGTCGCCGTCACGCTCAGGCCCGCCAGGGCCAGGCCGGCGACCGTGACGATCCCCAGCGATGCAGGGTCGCCGTCGCGAGCGTCGTCGAACAGGCGGGCGACGCGCTGACCGAGGGTCATCGTTCCGGGCTCGTAGGGGTCCACGCCGCCAGCCTCATCGGTGCCACCGCCGACCAGCGAGGTCAGGCGGCTCTTGACCTGCCCGACAGCCTCCTCGGCCTTCCCGAGGGCCTGGCTGCGCAGGTCCTCGACCTTCTCCCTGGCCTTGAGCTTGGCCATCTTGGTCAGGTTGTCCGGCACCAGACGCGCGGCGAGCTCGTCGATGTCGACGGCCAGCGCCTTGCGGCGGGCCTCCATATCGGAGATGAGCGCGTCATCGGCCGGTGCCGGGGTCTGAGCCGGTGCAGCGACGGACGGGGTGGCGTCGGGGGCAGTGTTGGCGCTCACTGGGCGTTCCCCCTCTCCCTGCCCGATGCGATGGCGTCCTTGACGACCTTGACCGACTCCATCAGTCCCTCCTGCGGCGCGGGGGCCTCGGCCTTGGCCGCCTCGAGCCGCTTGCGACCCACCAGGGCCAGCGGGACGGCGATCGCGATGAGGACCAGCGCCACCACGAGGAAGGCCGCCCATAGCGGCATAACGTGGGACAGCCCCACCGTGAGCGACCCGAGTATCAGTCCGAAGGCGAACAGGGCCAGGACCCCAGCGGCACCGAGCAGCATTGCGGCCGGCTTCATCTCCTTGACCATGCGCTGTCCCTTGACCTTGGCCAGGTCGATCTCGCCGCGCACCAGCGCCGAGATGTTCTCCGAGATACGGGCGATGAGCTCGCCCAGCGTGGGCTGGGCGCTGCCGGCTCCCCGGGGAGGCGTGGCGGAGGCCGACGACGTCGCCTGCGACGGCGGGGGCGGTGGCTGGTTGTTGGACATGAACGGACCTTCTCGTGTGAGATGCAGCGTTGGGTGCAATCGACTGACTGCTAGCGGCGGGATCGCGACAGTGAGACGACCCGCCACCCCAAGAATCTCACAGGCCGCGCCATCGTGGAACAACGCTGGCCCGGGCGGGTTTGTAGGTTTGGGATATGGGGCCCGGCTTTCGCCGCTGGCGATCTGTATCGGCCGCCTCGGCGGTGCCGCTACTCCTGGTTCCAGGCCTGCCAGAGGCTCGCGTACTCCCCGCCGAGCGCCACGAGCTCGTCGTGGGTGCCCAGCTCCACGATGCGCCCGTCCATGACGACGGCGACCCGATCGGCGTCGGCGGCCGTGTAGAGGCGGTGGGCCACCTCGATGACGGTGCGCCCGGCCAGCGCCGTAGACAGGGTCCGCTCCAGGGTGCGCGCGGCACGCGGATCCAACAGCGAGGTGGCCTCATCCAGGATGAGCGTGTGCGGGTCCAGCAGCACCAGCCGGGCCAGTGCAACCTCCTGGGCCTGGGCCGGAGTGAGGTTCAGGTGTCCCGAGCCGATCATCGTGTCCATCCCCTCGGGCAGCTCGTCCACCCAGGCGTCGGCCCCGATGGCCTCGATGGCCTCGCGGATCGTGTCGTTGGAGGCCCGCGGGCGGCCCAGGCGCACGTTGTCGGCCACCGAACCCACGAACACGTGGTGCTCCTGGGTCACCAGGGCGACGTGGCGGCGCAGCTCGGACTCGGCGAGGTCCGTCAGCGCCACCCCGCCAACGGTCACGCTCCCGGAGGTGGGCGGGTTGATACCGGCCAGCATCCGCCCCAGCGTCGACTTCCCCGAGCCCGAGGGCCCGACGACGGCCAGCCGCTCCCCGGGCACGAGCTCCAGGTCGATCCCGTGGAGCACCTCGACGCCCTCCCGGTAGGAGAAGCGCACGTCGTCGAGCACGATCCTCTTGCCCTTGGGCTGCTCGCCGGTGGGGGCCCGGTCGTCGGGCACCTCCTCTACCCCCAGGATGCGGGACAGGGAGGCCTGGGCGATCTGGACCTGGTCGATCCAGAACATGAGCTGGCCCACCGGCTTGCGCAGCTCCATCGAGTAAAGGGCGACGGTGGTGATCGCCCCCAGGGTCGCGTAGCCGCGGGCGGCCAGGAACCCGCCCCACAGGAGGATGACGACGACGGGCGCCCGCCAGGCGACGTCGAGCACCATGAACAGGCGCACCCGCAGCATCGCCGTGTAGCGCTCCAGGGACCAGGCCTCCTTGATGGAGGCCACGATGGCCCGCTCGCGGCGCGCCCCGATGCCCAGCGCGTCCACGGTCTGGGCGTGCTCGACCGTCTCGGAGACCGCGCCGTTGAGGCGGGCCTGGGCGGCCGACTCTGCCCGGTAGGCGGGGATGGAGATCGGCAGGTACCAGCGCATCATCGACCACACCGGCGGGAAGATGACCAGCAGCCCGAGCGCTAGGAGGGGGTCGGCGAAGGCGGCGGCCAGCAGCGTGAAGACGATCGTCACCACGCACACAAGGATCTGCGGGATCCCCACCCGCACGAGGAACTCGATGCGGGAGACGTCGGTGGTGGTGCGCCCCACGAGGTCGCCGGTGCCGGCGGACTCCACGGCGCTCAGCGGCAGGTGCACCACCCGGTTCATCATGCGCTCGCGCAGGTCCGCGAAGACCGACTCGCCCAGGGTCCGGGCGTACTTCTGGGCGAAGCGGTTGATGAGTGCGCCCACGAGCGTGACCGCGATGATGGTCAGCACGATCCGGTCCACGTAGCCGGCGTCGGCCCGCCCGGCCGAGACCCGCCCGACCAGCCGCCCCAGCAGCTGCGGGGCCACGAGCGTGGACAGGACCGCGACGATCTGGAGGGCCAGCACGACGGCGAAGCGCCACCGGTAGGAGGCCATGATCCCGAAGGTCTTGCGCAGAGCGACCGGCCCTGGTGCGACGGGAAGCGCCATCAGCAGCTCACCTCCGTATCCTCGCCCAGGGCCCGGGAGACGACAGCGCGGTAGTCGGCCGCCTGCGCGTCGCCGGAGCGGGCCATCGCCATGAGCTCGCGGTGCGTGGAGCGCAGCAGCTCGGCGCCGCTGGAGTCGAGGAAGACGACCTCGTCGCAGGCCTCCAGCACCAGCGGGGAGGCGGTGACGACGACGGTCGTGCGCCCGGCGCGGGCCCGGTGCACCCGGGCGGCCACCCGGGCCTCGGTGTGGGAGTCCAACGCGGAGGTCGGCTCGATGAGCACGAGCGCGGGCGCCTCGGTGAGCAGCGCGCGGGCCAGGGCCACGCGCTGGCGCTGGCCGCCGGACAGGGACCGCCCCTTCTCGGTGATCATCCCGGCCAGGCCCTCGCTGAGCGAGGTCAGGACGTCGCCCGCATCAGCGATCTCGATGGCCTCCAGCAGGCGGTCGTCGCCGGGGGCCTCGCGCTCCTGGGCGCGGACCTGCTGGTCGACGTCGGCCCCGGTGGTGCGCTCGGCCTCGGCGCGCACGAGGTCCGTAACGCCTGCCGGCTGCGGGTCGGGGCCGCCGCGCACGTCGAGGGCCTCGCGCAGGGTTCCGGTGAAGAGCTGGGCGGTCGCCCCGGACACGACGATGCTGGCGCGCACCTGGCCCAGGGGCATGGTCGCCAGCGGCCTGCCCGCCAGGGTCACGGTGGGCCCGGAGTCGGTGAAGCGGCCCAGGCGCGTGGCCAGCTCGGCGGAGACCTCCGGGTCGGGGCACACCAGGGCTGTCATGCGGCCCTCCTCCAGGCGCAGGCCGCTTTCGGTGTCCATCAGGTTGCCGCTGACGGGGCGGGCGGCGGCGGGGTCCAGGTCGAGGCGCTCCACGAGGCTGCCGGCGGCGGGTGTAACCTCGAGCAGGCGGCTCAGGCGCCGGGCGCCGACGATGGCCCGGGTGTAGTCCTGCACGGAGTTGGTGAAGACCCACAGCGGCCAGGACAGGTAGGCGGTGTAGCCGTAGAAGGTGATGAGCCCGCCGGGGGTCAGACTCCCCGAGACGGCCATGCGGGCCGCGATCCACACGACGATGGCGGCGAAGAGGCCGGGCAGTAGGACCTGGAGGGTCATGAGAGTGGCCTGGGAGGAGGCCACCTCCACGCCGCGGCGCCGCAGCTCCTGGGAGGCCTCCCGGTAGCGGCGGGCGAAGACGTCCTCCCCGCCGATGCCGCGCAGGATCCGCAGGCCCGCCACCGTGTCGGTGGTGATCGTGGTGACTGCGGACTGGGCCTCGCGCTGAACGGCCTGGCGCTTCTGCAGGGGGCGGATGACCAGGGTGACGATCGCCGCCACCAGCGGCATACCCAGGATGACCACCAGCCCCAGACTCACTGAGGTGCGGAGCATGAGGACCGCCACGACGATGAAGCTGGCCGCGGCCCCCAGCAGGGCCGGCAGATACTCGATGAGATTGCCCAGGTACTCGGCGTCGGAGGCGATGATGGTGGCGACCTCGCCGGTGGAGACCTGCCGGGACAGGTCCGCGCCGGTGGCGGAGACTTGCCGCCCCACGAGCCGGTCGACGTCGAAGGCCGTGCGCATCCAGGCCGCCACCCCGAAGTAGGACAGCATCGTGTCCCCGACGGCGTAGACGACGAACAGCACCAGCAGCAGGGCGCCGATACCCCAGACGCGGGCGTTGAGACCGTTCTCGATCCCGGCGTCGAGGGCCTGGCCCAGGAAGGCGGGCACGGTCGCCTGGATGATGTTGGAAGTGCAGGCCGCCAGGGTGGCCAGGGCCACCGGGACGGTGGCGCGGCGCAGCAGCCACCGCAGAAGAGCCCCGGCCCCGATGGACGGGGGCTGGGGCAGCGGGGCGTCGGGGGACATCGACAGGGTGGTCGGGGTGGCCGGGATCGACCGGGAGAACGGTTTGGGCATGATCGCACGAGGCTACCGGAGCGAGCACGGGTGCGGCAGGGGGAGGAGCGGTGACGAGGAAGATAGCGGGTGCGGGAATATCCGGCGAGTGCGGCCGGGTGTCTCTCGGGCGGATCCCGGGAGCGCGCCGGTGCCCCGGTCCGCTCCCGGGATGGCGGGGAGTCGGGCCGGGGCACCGGAGTCGGCGGGTCCGTTCGTTATTCCAGTGCCGGCTGGATGATTCGGAACCGCCGGCTGCCGTCGCGAGGCGCCGGCAGGTATGGGGGTGGTGGCGGGCGGAACAATTCGTACAGCTCGTACTGTGCCCTACCGAATGGTCGCGCGGTACTGACGTATCTCCTACTTGCCCTCCGGCGGTGTCGTCTGTTCGGTGATCGGTCGCCGCCCGTCCGCCTGCTGACTACTCGGTGGCGATGGCGTCCAGAACGGGGAGCCTCGAGGCGCGCAGCGCTGGCCATAGGGCCGCGATGACGCCGACCACCACGGAGAGCACGAGCATGCCCACCATCTGCCCCCAGGGGATGCTCAGAGACGTGAGCCCCTGATCCTCCAGGATCTTCTTGAGGGCTGCGGCCAGGACCACCCCGGTCACCCCGCCCAGGACGGTGCCGTACAGAGCTGTCAGGACGGACTCGGTGATGATCTCCCCGGCCAACTGGGTCTTGCCCAATCCGACGGCGCGCATGAGCCCGATCTCCCGGGTGCGCTCGGAGACCGAGAGCACCAGAGTGTTGACGATGCCCAGGATGGCGATGACAATACTCAGCCCCAGCAGGCCGTAGAGGATGGAGAGCATCTGGTTGACCTGCTGGCCGATCTGGCTGGAAATCTCGCTGGCGTCGCGTACCGCGTACTGGTAGGTGTCGGCCACGATGCTGCGGGCCTCGCCCCGCACCGTGTCGAGACTGGCGCCGTCGTCGAGGGTCAGGAACATGCCCATGGGCGAGTCCAGGACGTGGGCAGGGTCCGTGCTGGCGCCCGGCGAGCCCCAGGAGCCCACCGACGCCGCCAGTTCGGGGGAGTAGAAGTAGTTCGCGTTGAAGCCTCGCGGATTGATGACGGCGCCCACCGTCGCCTCGACGGCGCCATTGGGACCAGTGATGGTGACTTTATCTCCCACCTTGAGTCCCGCATCCTTCTTGACGGCCACATGGGTGGCGTCCAAGTCCTCCATCGACCCGGAGCTGAGCTTGACGTCATAGGCCCTTGCGAATGTGACCGGGTCAATGACGAAGGCGGCCGCGGTGGGATCCTGCTTGTCGTCCGGCGTGGTGACCGCGTCCGTGTAGATGCTGTATGAGGAGGTCTCCTTGACACCGTCGATCGCCGCGATCTCCTTGACCTTCCCATTCGAGAGCCGGGCGTTCAGGCTGCTCATCGTGGCCGGCTGGACCAGGAAGTCGGCCTTGAGGGACTTGTCGACCTCGTCAGCGGTCGAGGTGCTGAAGGAGGCGGCCAGCGTGGCGCCGGCGCACACCAGGGCCATGCCCACCATGAGGGCGCCGGAGGTATTGGCCGTGCGGCGCGGGTTGTGGACGATGTTGCGCACTGCCAGGCGTCCGGACGGCCGCAGCACGCGGAATGGCAGTCCCAGGGTGGCGACCATCGGGCGCGCCAGGGTCGGGGAGACGATGAGCAGTCCCAGGATCACACCGCCCGCGCCCAGTCCCATGATGAGGCGGCGCTGCTCCAGGTCCGCGTTCACCCAAGCGGCGGCGATTGCGGCCGCTCCGGCCGCCAGCAGCAGCCCGCCCAGGATCGTGCGCAGCACCAGCGACTTCTCCCGGGAACCCGACACGCCGCGCATGGCCTCGACCGGGTGGGTCAGGGCGGCCTCGCGCGCCGGCAGCAGGGCGCCGACGATGGTGACGGCCAGCCCCACCGTCAGGGAGATCGCGATGATCGGCCCGGTCAGGCCGGTGCCCTCCAGCAGCGGCATGCCCATGGCGTCTAGCAGCTTGGCCAGCCCGGCCAGGAGCCCGGCCCCCGCGGCCACGCCCAGGGTGGAGCCCACGACGCCGATGACGACCGCCTGGAGGAACACGATGCCGAACACCGATCCGGGCGATGCGCCCACGGCCCGCAAAAGGGCGAACTCCTTGACCCGCTGGCGCACACTCATCGCGAAGGAGTTCATGATGATGAAGGAGCCCACGAACATGGCGATGACGACGAAGACCATGAGGAAGGTCTGAATGAAGCCCAGCTGGGACTCGATGGTCTTGTTTTGCTCCTTGATGAGCTCGGCGCGAGTCTTCACCTGGGTACCGTCGGGAACGACCTTGGTGATCTCGGACTTGACCGTGTCCACCGAGGCTCCGTCGGCCAGGTCGATTGAGATGCCTGAGACCCTCCCGTCCGGGGCGGCGATGGGCAGGAGCCAATCCGGGTCCATTCCAATGACCGTCGCACTGGCCATGGAGGACTCGAAATGGAACTCACCGACCACGGTGACCTCGGTGGGCTGGCCCTGGATGACGATGTGCGTCTTGTCCCCGACCTTGAGGCCGGAGTTCTTCAGGGCCCCGGACTCCAGGGCGATCTCGCCCTCACCCTGGGGCCTGTGGCCCTGGGCCCAGGTCAGGCCCGGCTCCTCGTCATACAGCGGTAGGAAGAGCGTGGGCGCTCCCATGCTGGAGACCGGGGTGTCGTTGGCGCCCACGAGGACCCCGGTCATCTGGGCGCCAGGGTTGGCGGCTTCGACGCCGTCGACCCGCTTGATCTGCTCGGCCAGGGAGCCGTCAATGGGCTGGGTCTGCAGAGAGGAGGAGCTGGAGCCACCACCCTTGCCGTCGTCGGTGGCGATCTTGGGTCCCTGGACGTACAGGTCCGAGGTGATGGTGGAGGAGGTCAGCTTGGAGAAGGTCTCCGACATGGAGGCGCGCAGGGCCAGTGTGCCCGATAGGAACGCTACCCCGAGCATGACGGCGAAGGTGGTCAGGAAGAACTGCTTGGCATGGGCGCGTACGGAGCGCCAGGCGACTCGGTTCACGGCTCACGCCCCCTTGGAGGCGTCGGTGTCCCGGGCGCCGGCTGCGGGCGCGGACTCGGCCTCGCTCAGCTCGCGCAGGGCGTCCAGGACCCGGTCGCGGTTGGGGTCGTTCAGCTGGGCGACGACGTGCCCGTCGCGCAGGAAGATGACGGTGTCCGCCCAGGCGGCCGCCTCCGGCTCGTGGGTCACCATGACCACCGACTGCTTCAGATCGTCGACGCTGCGACGCAGGATCTCCAGGACCTGCTCGGTGGAGTGGGAGTCCAGGTTGCCGGTGGGCTCGTCGGCGAAGACAACCGCAGGCTCGCCCACGAGCGCCCGGGCGCAGGCCACGCGCTGGACCTGGCCGCCGGAGAGCTCGGCGGGCCGGTGGGACAGGCGCTCCCGGAGGCCGACGGCGTCGATCACCTGGTCGAAGCGCTGCCGGTTGACCTTCTTGCGGGCGATATCCAGGGGCAGGGTGATGTTCTCTGCCGCCGAGAGCGTGGGGACCAGATTGAAGGACTGGAAGATGAAGCCGATGCGCTCGCGGCGCAGGCGGGTCAGGCGGCGCTGACTCATGGAGGAGACCATGTCGCCGTCGAGCATGATCTCCCCGGAGGTCACCGAGTCCAGGCCCGCCAGGCAGTGCATGAGCGTGGACTTGCCTGATCCGGAGGGGCCCATGATGGCGGTGAAGCGGGCCCGGGCGATGTCGACGTTAACCGCGTCGAGGGCTTTGACCGCGCCCGAGCCGCGGCCGTAGACCTTGGTAAGACTGCGGGCGGAGACTACTGGGTTGTCGACGGGGCGGTGAGGAGTGAGGACGGATGGGGCTGCTGGTGCGGGAACTGAGCTACTCATGCTTCGAGTGTGGCAGCGGCGCAGGCCGGTGTGCTCCTCCTGGCGGAGGACTGTCCCCCTGACCTCTCGGCTAGTCAACCCTGACCTGTGGTAGGGGAGGTCCCTGAGAGGGGACATGGAGGTGGGGGTGGGCGCGATGTTTTCGCTGGTTGGCCTCCGCGCGGTGCCCCCGGGTCCCACCCGGCGCGCCGAGCCGGTGATCGAGGCACGAACTTCGCCCCGCCTGTTTCCGTTTCTTGACCGGTCTGGCGGATTCCCGACTACCATCTGTGCTGATCGGCGCCTTGCGATGAGCCCAGGAAGGGCTGTGTGAGCCCGATCAATCGAGATAACCCGAACGTTCTCCCGGAGGGACTCTGCATGGATCCCGTTCAGCTCATGATGGCGGCTCACCAGGCCGATGAGGCACTCGCCGCGCAGACGCCCGACCAGTCCTTGCAGGCCGCGATCGCCCAGAGCCGGCCGGATCTGTGGGCGGCGCTGTCTCGCAACCCGGCGGCCTATCCCGACCTGCTCTCATGGCTGGCCAGCACCGGGAACGTCGAGGTCATCGCCAACCTCCGTGCGCGCGGATTCCTGCCTGCCGACGCCGTCGCGCCCGGTGTCCCGGTCAACGAGCCCGGACCGGCCGTCGACGCGAATGTCGCCGTCGTGCCCGAGGAGAATCCGGAATCCGGTACCTCCCCCGCGGAGCAGCAGGATGCCGGGGCCGCCGGGGGAGGCGCCCCGAGTACCGAGGGCGAGCAGCCCCAGGCGGACGATGAGGCCGAGACACAGGTCGGCGAGGCCGAGACACAGACCGCTGAGATCTCCCCTGACGAGTCCCCTTCTGACGAAACCTCCCCGGACAAGGAGGAGACCGAGGCCGGGGCAGGTCTCGCAGGGGCCACCGAAGAAGACGCCCAGAGCGGCGAACAGCCCGAGGAGGAGGCTCCGGGGGCCGCGGTGGACGAGGTAGCGGCCGAGGACCAGGGACCTGCAGATGACGGCGGTGCGGCCTCCGGTGCTGCCGCCGACGGCGATACGGCCGGGACGGTTGAGCCTTCGGACGAGACACCCGCCGACGGCCCCCAGACCGTTGCAGCGAGCGGGGACACCCCCTTCGTGGCGCCGGCCCCGGCCGAGACCGAGGCCTTCGACGTGACTGTCGCCCAGGTGCCCGGCGCGGCAGCCCCCTCAGCCGAGACGGGAGTCGTTCCCGGGGCCGCTCCCATGACAGCCCCTGCAACTCCTGCGGCCCCTGCAGCCCCGCCCCCCGTCTTCGATTACGCTGCGACACAGCCCGCAGCGCCCGGCGGCGCGCCGGCGGGCCCGGCCTCCGCCCCGCCCCCGGGGGCACTGCCGGACATATCCGGGTCCCAGGCGCCACCGCCCAGCAAGCCGTCAAGATCGCGCCGTCCGATCCTGGTGGCGCTGGTGGTCGTCCTTCTCCTCGCTGTCGGTGGTGGCGGGGTGTGGGCCTGGAAGCACTTCGCCGGCGGGAACCGCGATTCCGGCAGCAACGCGCGCAACGACGCCACCGGTGCCGACCAGGACAAGCAGAGCAAGCCCAAGGCCGACCAGACCGCCAGTGCGACGGCGCTACCCTCGGGGGAGATCAAGGCCTGCTCGGACATGCCGACTCTCAACGTCACATCGGTGGAGGACGGCCAGGGCCAGCTGCAGGTCAAGGCCGATGTCAAGACCTCCTGCGCTGAAGGTGATTTCCTCGCCGGATCGTCCAACCGGATCCTGATCTACAGCTCAACGGCTCCGACCGGAGGCTCGGACGTGGACCACCTCGTGGCCTCGGGCACCTTCGACTTCTCCGCCTCGCCGCTCATCATCCCCGGAGGAGGGCGGACCGTGACACTGAGCTTCGGGGAGCAGCACTACTTCCGCACCGCCAAGGACATCGACGTCAAGGACCTCAAGGTGACCCCGTCCTTCGACCGGGGCTCCCAGCCCTCCGTCGCACCGGACAAGTCGAAAGCTTCTTCATCATCCTCTGCCTCCCCGTCATCCTCGGCCTCACCGGCGACGGTATCGGCGTCGTCGGCCTCCGACCCGAGCCAGGACGAGCAGGATGAGAAGGCCGCCGAGGAGGCCCTGCAGTGGCAGTCCAAGCACGATCGCCCGCTCATCATGAGTAAGTACCTGGGCAAGTGGACGCCGCAGCTGTCCTCGAAGAAGGCGGGACTGGTGGCCGATGGGAAGACCTGGACCAACCGCTCGATCCTCGCGGACTTCCTCAAGGTGCGTCAGACCAACCCGGACGCCGCGCTGGTTTTCAGCGACGACTGGTCGGTGTTCGACGCCGGCGGCAGCTGGTGGGTGGTCCTGTCCGGGGAGCTCTACGGCACCGCGGAGGAGGCCAATGCCTGGTGCGACACCCAGGGCTACGACGCCGACCACTGCTACGCCAAGCGCATGGAGTCCAGTGGGCCCTCGACCGGCACCACCAAGACCCGTTGAGCCGCCCCCAGCCCGCGGGGCCGCCGGGACCGGAGGACGGTCCGATGGCCACGCGGGCCCGGGATACGGGTGGGTCAGGACTGGTTGCTGTTCTTCAGCGCCAGGACTCGCGTGACCGACTCGTCCACCCGGGCCGCGAAGGCCGGGTCGGACTGGGCGGTGGAGACGAGGGCCTTGGCCATGTCGGCGGCCAGTGTCGGATCGGCCGAGGCCAGTACCATGTCGCAGCCGGCTCTGATAGCGCGCACCGCTCGCTCGCCCGCCGGCACGTCCTTCACCTGGGCGGCCGCGGAGACGTCGTCGGTGATGACCATCCCGGTGAAGCCCATCTCGGTGCGCAGCATGTCGGTGACGACAACCGAGGAGAAGACGGCCGGCGCCGCCGGATCGATGAGCGAGTAGGTGGCCGAGGACACCATGATGACCTGCGCGCCGCCGCTGATGGCTGAGGCGAAGATGCCGACGGCGGCGTCGCCGCTGCGGGCGGTCGTCGTGTCGGTGACCCCCGAGGCGGTATCGGTATTGGCCGTGACCCGTCCCAGGCCCGGGAAGTGCTTGTAGACGGGAATAATGCCGGAGGCCTTCATCCCCTCGGCGAAGGCGCCCGCCTGGGCGGTCACCGTGGCGGCGTCGCGCCCGTACTCCCGGCCCCAGCGGCCGATGGGCTCGTTGGTCGATGGCGTAGCGACGTCGACCAGGTCGACGACGGGGGCCAGGTTCATTGTCGCCCCGACGTCCGCCAGCTCCTTGCCCCAGGTGCGCGCCGAAGCGAGCAGCTGCTCGCGCGGCTGGGTCGACTGGTCCATCGCCGAGGGGATGTCGGAGAAGCCCGAACCGGACATGACCTGGACGTCGCCGCCCTCCTGATCGGTGGCCACGAGCATCCGGGTGTCGTGGGTGGTGGTGGAGTCGACCTTGCCGGTGAAGCTGCTGATGACCTTCTGGGTCTCCTGCTTGCCGGCGGTGGAACGGCCGGCGATGAAGATGTTGCCGACGTGGTGGCTGGTGACCGCGTCCGTGGAGGCCTTGGCGGGAGAGGCCGCGTCCACCCCGACCATGATGAGCTGACCGACTTTCTCCTCCAGGCTCCATCCCTCCAGTGGGCCGGCGGAGGCCGAAGCGGTGGATGACGACGTCGCCCGCGATTTTGGGGCCGGGGCGGGAAGCGGGTTGGCTGGTTCAGGCGTCGGGACGGTCTGTGTGGGGGATGCGCTCCCGGCCGATGCGGAACCCGGGATGAGAGAGCACCCCGCCAGGGATCCGGCGCCCAGCAGGGCCGCCAGGAGCACTGGCCGTCGACTCGGGTGGTGCTGCGGGGACTCGCTCGGGACGGCGGGGGCGGGAGGCTCTCCTGCGCCCGGAGCGGCAGGCCGATGACGGTCGTTCATGCCAGCACACTAGGGCAGGTTCAGGGGGTGCGCGAGGTAATGGGGACTGTGGTCTATTCCCGGTTCTGCTCCCCGTTCCGCCCCGGGCACTACTCCCAGCCCAGCTCGTGGAGACGCTCGTCGGGGATGCCGAAGTGGTGGGCCACCTCATGGATGACGGTCACCATGATCTCCTCCACCAGCTTCTCGCGGCTGGTGCACCAGCGCTCCAAAGGTCCGCGGAAGATGAGGATGCGGTCGGGCAGCACCATGGACCAGCCCTCGTCGCGCTCGGTGAGGGGGACGCCGTCGTACAGCCCCAGAAGTGTGGGCAGACCGGCCTTGTCGTAGTCCTCCGCGGTGAGCATCTCCGGGTCGGGCTCGTCCTGGACGAGGACGACGACGTTGTCCATCGCCTCGGCCAGGTCGGCCGGGATCCGGTCCAGGGCGTCGCCGACGACGTCCTCGAACTCCTGGGCCGACATCCGTTCCGAGGCCTGTTCCGCGAGGGGCGGCCCAGGGGGCGCCGGGACCGCGGCGTCGTCCGAACTGTCCGCTCCGTCGTCGACCGGCCTGTCCCCGCCCCGGTTCCCGTCCTGCTGATGCGCCTGGCTCACGGGACCAGCCTGCCAGACGGTGCGGGTTTCCCACGACCCGCCCCGAGGGCTGCAAACTCGCCGGAAAATGGGCGGTGAGGAGGGTCACGTCGCCGGGATTTGCGCTGCGGAAGACTGTCCCCTTAGTGTTCATCCCGGTTCGAGGCGCGACGACGTCGAAGGCCCCTGGCCCCCATCGTCTAGCGGCCTAGGACCCCGCCCTTTCACGGCGGTAGCACGGGTTCGAATCCCGTTGGGGGTACGGATTCGCATAAGTGAATAACACAGTGAATTCACACTGGCCTCGTGGCGCAGTTGGTTAGCGCGCCGCCCTGTCACGGCGGAGGTCGCGGGTTCAAGTCCCGTCGAGGTCGCGGAAAGGTCGGTCCGATCAGAAATGGTCGGGCCGCTTCCATCCCAAGGCTCTGTAGCTCAGTTGGTAGAGCGTTCGACTGAAAATCGAAAGGTCACCGGATCGACGCCGGTCGGAGCCACTGCGAGAGGCCCGGAACCCACAAGGTTCCGGGCCTTCGCTCTGTCTGCGCGCTCTGGAGGAGCGGGCCGCCGCGGACCTGGAGGGCTACTGGGCCGGGAGGTTGAGAGGATGGCCAACGTCCTCAAGGCCATGGGTGTGGGCAAGGGCGACGTCGTGACGATCTACCTGCCCCGTATCCCCGAGGTCTTCTTCGCCATGCTCGCCTGCGCCAAGCTCGGGGCCATCCACTCGGTGGTCTTCGCCGGCTACTCTTCCGACGCCCTGAGCGCGCGCATCGATGACTCGGAGTCCAAGGTCGTTATCACCGCCGACGGCTCGTGGATCAACGGCAAGGTCTTCCCCATGAAGAAGATCGTCGACGACGCGGTGCGCTTCTCGCCCACCATCCAGAACGTCATCGTTGTGCGCAACACCGCCACCGAGGCGGTCATGGACCCCATCCGCGACCACTGGTACCACGAGCTGTGCAAGCTCCCGATCGCCAAGGGCCGCTGCGAGACCGTGCAGGTCGACGCCGAGGACCCCCTGTTCATCCTCTACACCTCCGGGTCCACCGGCAAACCCAAGGCGATCCTGCACTCCCACGGCGGCTACCAGGTGGGCACTTACGCCACCCTCCATGACTGCTTCGACGTCCATGACGCCGACCGCTGCCCGATCATCGACACCTGGTGGCAGACCGAGACCGGCATGTTCCAGATCACGACGGTACCCTCCATGCCCCAGAAGCCCGGCTCGGCGGGCCGGCCGGTGTTCGGCCAGGAGGCAGCCGTCGTCGACGAGGAAGGTCGGGAGGTCCCCGACGGCGTCGAGGAGAAGCTCGTCCTCAAGCGGCCCTGCCCCACGAGGTCAAGGGGCACTCCGTCCACGTCGCTGTCGTCCTGGCCGTCGGGGTCGAGCCCTCGCGTGAGCTCGAGGCCGAGCTGCGCCAGCACGTGGCGGCGTCCCTGTCGCCGATCGCCAAGCCGGAGTCCTTCGATTTCCCCGAGTCGCTGCCCAAGACCCGTTCGGGCAAGATCCTGCGCCGGGTGCTGCGGGCCCGGGCGCTGGGTCAGGATGAGGGCGATCTGTCCGCCCTCGCCGAGGAGTGAGCGCCTCGGCCCCGACCGGGCCCCGGAGCAGGGGAGCGGCCGGGGCCGAGGAAGGTCGCGAGCTCGGGTTCTCAGGTGCCGGAGGTATCCGTCGTGCGATTGCGCCAGTAGGTGCGGCCGCTGACGATGATCCCGAACGCGATGGCGGCGACCGGCCAGATGATCCAGGAGATACCCCAGGCCTCGAAAACGAAGCTCCACAGCAGATAGATGATGACCGTGGCCGGCCAGTAGATGCTGGAGATCAGGCCGATGAGGGGATCGTCCTTCTCCTGGTCGCTGGACTGCCAGGCGTTCTCGCCGGAGCCGCCGGGGTGCGTCAGGGCCGTGTAGGTGGAGGACGCCCACGCGGCGGGCAGGTAGATGTTCAGGCCCGTCGCGATGATGACCAGTGAGATCGCGACGCCGATACCGGAGAGCTCCGACTGGGGTCCCTGATCGGGGGTGAGCATGCTGGTGGCCAGGATCGGCAGCGCGGAGACGATCCACAGGAAGACCGCGATCGTCAGCCGGCGGGTGCGCACCGTCTCCTGGTTGAGGCGTTCGCGGGCCGCCCAGGCGGTGACCACCGGGTCCGGGGTGAATCTGCCCTCGATGAGGTGATGGACGGAGGAGAAGGCCGACCGGCGCTGCACCAGCATGCCCACACCCAGGCCCACGAGCAGCAGGGCGAAGGCTATACCGATGAAGGCGGCCGTGTTGTCGCTGATGGCTATCCGCCCGGCGTCGGCCAGGTTTGTGAGGACGATGAGCAGGGCCGGGGCGCAGACGAAGAGGCTGACCGCATGGGCAAGGGTCGAGGCGGTGCTCCGCTTGGCCTGGGCCAGGGCCTGAGCCTCGGGCAGTGTCACCGCCGGGTAGGCGGGCCGGCTGAGCTCGGTCGGGGTGCCGGCGGCGGGAGCGGCCTGAGGGTCGGCGTCGGTCCGGATATCCGCGGCGATGCCCAGGACCGGGGCCAGCTCCTCAAGGTTGCCGAAGTCGGTGATGACCTGCCCGACCGCCTCGTTGTGGGTCTTGCCGTGAGCGATGGCGTCGTTGTAGGCGTCCTCCATCATGGCGCGCAGCTCTCCACGGGCCTCGGTCAGGCGCGGCGTGGTCGGGTAGGGGGCGAACATGGCGTCGAGGAAGGTCTCGATGGTGTCCATCAGTGGGCTCCTTTCGCGAAGCGGTCGATAAGGGTCTTGGTGTCCTCCCACTCGGACACCTTGGCCGCCAGGTGTGCGGTGCCCTCGGAGGTGAGGCGGTAGTAGGTGCGGGACTTGCCGGAGTCGGAAACCCCCGCGTAGGAGGCTGCCAGTCCAGCTGACTCCAGGCGCTTGAGGGCCGTGTAGAGGGTGGTCTGCTTGATGGTGTACTCGCCGTCGGAGACCTCGGTGATGGTCTTGGCGAGGTCGTAGGCGTAGGACGGCTGCCGTTTGAGCAGGGACAGGACGATGAGGTCGATGTAGCCGCGAATGGCGTCCGCACTGATCACGTGAACCCTCCTTCCTTGACGTGTAATGGGTGGGGCGCGGGATGGTTTCCGGTCCCTTGTGTGTATCTAACGTACTACGTCACGCGTAGTACGTCTAGTGGAGGTTGGGTGAGGTGTGATGCCTTCGTCCGCGGCCGTTCGTCACAGCCCGGGCACAGCCCCGCTGCCTAGGCTTGCCCCATGCTCTTCGTAGCCACCGCCCCTCCCCTGACCCCCAGCACGGATCCCTCGGCCACTCCCACTCCCACCCCCACTCCCGGTCCCACGGGCATTCCGTCCGTAAACGTCGACGAGACCGTCAAGGTGGTCACCAAGACCACCAGCGACCTTGTCACCATCGGCTGGCAGGCCGGCGTCGGCGCCATCATCGGCATCGCGATCGCCTTCGTGGCCGTGGCGATCCTGAGCTTCATGGGTAAGCGCCGCCTCCTGTACCGCGAGATCGTGGACTTTGGGCGCCGCCCCGCCTACGCCGTCGGAACGATGACCGGAGCCTTCCTGGGTACGCAGATCGCCCTGACCGGACTGCGACAGACCAAGGACGACTCCACGACGATGGCCATCATCGAGCGCGGGGTCACCATCGCCCTCATCTTCGCGGTGACCTGGCTCGTTGTCGCCTTCGCCAAGGCCATCGAGTCCACCGTCGTCAAAGGGGTGCAGGCCAGCGAGAACCAGGGGCGCGCCAACCGGGTGACCACCCAGAGCCAGATCATTCGGCGTGTGGCTGAGGCGATCATCATCATCGCCGGGCTCGTCTCGGCCATCATGACCTTCCCCACTGTCCAGTTCGCCATGGGCTCGCTGCTCGCCTCGGCCGGTCTGGCCTCCGTCATCGCCGGTATGGCCGCCCGCTCCATGCTGGGCAATGTCTTCGCCGGTCTCCAGCTGGCTACCACCGACGCCATCCGCGTGGACGACATCGTCGTCGTCGACGACGAGCAGGGAACCATCGAGGAGATCACCCTGACCTACGTGGTCATGCGCACCTGGGACGAGCGGCGCCTCATCCTGCCCTCGACCCACTTCACCGAGAACCCCTTCGCCAACTGGACGCGCGGGGGAAGCCAGAGCACCGGTACCTTCACCCTCGACCTGGACTGGCGCGTTCCCATCGCCGCGCTGCGTGCGGAGCTGGCCCGGCTCGTGGCCGCCTCCACCGTCTGGGACGGGAGGCAGGCCACCCTCGATGTCTCCGACGCCGTCGGCGATCACGTCACCGTGCGCGTGGTCCTCACCGGGGCCACCCCCGGCGCCGTCGGCGACCTCAAGTCCTACGTGCGCGAGGAGCTGGTCACCTGGCTGCAGCGGGAGGCCCCCTACGCCCTGCCGCGCACGCGGGTGGAGGTCGAGCAGGTTGAGGTCACCCAGGACCTCAGTGCCGAGCAGGTGGCCCGGGCAGCCGAGGAGATCGTCGCCAAGCAGAAGGCCGAGGTGGACGACACCACCGAGACGGCGGCCGACGACTCCTCCGGCACGACCACCGAGGTCGAGGGGGAGACCACCGCCCACGGCCTGGGGGCCCGGCGCGCTGTGAGGCTGGGGCGCGCCATGGGCCGTTCCCTGCTCCATCGCGCCAGACGAGGGGGGCTGGGCCCCAGGTGAGCCGGGTGGCCGGCTCTGATCGAGAGGCCGCGGCGGATAAGCCGGGAGTTCCCCGCGCTCGTCGGCAGCAGATCGGGGCCGCTAGGGCTTCTTGAGCCTGTTGCGCATGATCGTGGTGGAGGCGCGGTCCTCGTCTGCCGTCAGCGGCTCGCGTGCGTACCCTACGGTTCACGTTGACTCCGGAAGGGCCGAGCTCAAGCCTTAAGGTGCGAATGCGCGGGCGCACAACCGCAGCATCCCACGTTCGCAACAGGTCCTGGTGTCTGTAACGTTGCCGGTGCCCCTTCCGGATGGGTGCGTTTTCGCTGCGTGAACTCAGTGCGCCCGGTGCCGTCGGGCGGGTGACGATGGCACCATGACTACCGACATGAGCGGCGAACCGTCCGCCGCGACCTCCGCCCCGGCCGTCGACCTGGAGGCTGCGGCGCGCACCGACGCCCAGTGGCGCGCCGCCCTGAGCCCCATGGAGTACCACGTGCTGCGCGAGGCCGGAACCGAGCGGCCCTTCACCGGGGCTCTGCTCGACGAGCACCGCGAGGGCGTCTACCGCTGCCGCGGCTGCGGCGCCGAGCTGTTCCGCTCCACCGCCAAGTTCGACTCCCGCTGCGGCTGGCCCTCCTTCTATGACCCCTCCAGCCTCGAGGCCGTCACCCTGAGCACCGATACTTCCCATGGCATGGTGCGCACCGAGGTCCGCTGCGCCACCTGCTCCAGCCACCTGGGCCACGTCTTCGACGATGCCCCACAGACCCCCACCGGCCAGCGCTACTGCATGAACTCCGTGAGCCTCACCTTCGAGGAGGAATGAGCATGATTCGGGTCCTGAGTCTCAATCTCCAGCACGGACTTCCTGGCGCCGGAGCCGGGGATGGCAGCGCCGCCACCGGCTCGCTGGCTGGCGCCGACATCTCCGACCCCGCTACCGCCCGCGCGGTCATGCGGGCCGCGGCCGAGCAGATCGCCGAGCTGGCGCCCGACATCGTCGCCCTCCAGGAGGTGGACCTGGGACAGGCCCGCTCCGGGCGCTTGGCCCAGGCTGCCTTCCTGGCCGAGGAGCTGGGCATGCCCACCTGCCGCTTCGCCGCCAGCTACGCCGGACCGGTGGTCGGCCTGCGCCGCCGGCCCCTGCGCAGCGCGCTCAGCTCACCGACCCACGACGTCCTGGGGATCCTGCGCGCCGCCGTTGGGGCCGGACCGATCGGCTACGGCAATGCCCTCATCTCCCGCTTCCCGGTTGCCGGCTGGCACATCAAGCGCCTGGGACGCGGGGCCTCCAGCGTTGAGAAGCGCGGCGGGCGGACCTGGGACCCGCGCTCCTACCACGTGTCCACCGCCTCCAACCGCGTCATGGTGGCCGCCACCCTCGAGCTTCCGGAGGATGCCGGTGGACCAATCCGGCGGCTGTCGGTCGCCTCTACGCACCTGGCGACCCGCGAGTCCATGGCGGCCCGCCAGCTTGCCGCCGCCTGGGGGGCGCTCGCCGGGCTGCCCGGGCCGCACCTGCTCGTGGGCGACTACAACCTCAGCGCCGAGCAGGTCGCGGCCCTGGGACTGGGACGGGCCCTGGGGGAGGGCCTCACCTTCCCGGCGGCCGGCCCCAAGCGGCGCATCGATCATGTCCTGACCGACATGTGGCCCACCGGCCCCGACGGCCTGCCACTGCCCGACGAGGCGGCCGTGGCCGCGGCGGGTGCCGAGGACTCCGCCGCAGCCGGAGGCCCGCTGCTGCGCGCCGTGGACTGGGGGACCGCATCCTTCATCATTTCCGACCACGTCGGCACCTGGGTGGACCTCGAACCGGTCGGTTAGCTGAGGCTCGCCCGCGCGCTTCGCCAGCGCGGCGTACACCTAGCTGCGTCGCCGCCCCTCGCCCTCATGCGGTCGTACCTTGAAGGGCGCGTTCGAGGGGTAGAGGGTACGAATGCGCGGTCCACCCTACGAACTCGTCGTTCCGCGTCCTATCATCGCCGTCGAAACTGCCGGTGAAAGGGGACGGTGATGGCTGACGTCGTGGCGGGACTGGCTGTCTTCGGCGCGGTCATCGCCGTCGGCTGGCTGCTGGTGCGGACCCGGGCCGTCCCGGCCGACGCCGACGGGGTCCTCACCCGCGTCTGCTTCTTTGCCGCCACCCCGGCGCTGCTCGTGACCACCCTGAGCCGCGCCGACCTGACGGCGGTCGTCTCCCGGGCCACCGCTGTGGCCGTGGCCGCCGAGCTCGCGGCGATCATCTCCGCCTGGTGCCTGCACCGCCTCGCGCTGCGCCGCACCATCGCCGAGGCCACGATCGGCGCGCTCGCCTCCGGTTACGTCAACGCTGCGAACCTGGGGATCCCGGTGGCAGTCCTCGTCCTGGGGGATGCGGCCACCATCGCCCCGATCCTCCTGCTCCAGCTCCTCGTACTGACCCCCGTCACCTTCACCGTGCTCGACGCCGTCACCCGTCGCGGCAACCCGTCTCGCCTGGCGACCCTGACCGTCCCGCTGCGCAACCCGCTGCTGTGGGGCGTCGTGGCCGGGACCGCGGCGAACCTGGGTGGGGTAAGGCTGGAGCACTGGTGCGGGGGCTACCCGGCCCAGGGTCTGGAGATGCTCGGGCGCGTTGCGGTGCCGCTCATGATGCTGGCACTGGGCATGAGCCTGGCCGGGGCGCCCAGGCCCCTGCGGAACAGCGGACCGGACGAGCCCGTACGGGGCGTGAGTCGGCGCAGTGGCCTGTGGGCAGCCGTGGCCTGGAAGCTGGCGGTGATGCCAGCACTTGCCGTCGCCGTCGGGATGGCTGCGGGACTCGGCGGATCACAGCTGCTCGTGCCCGTGGTCACCGCCGCCCTGCCTACCGCCCAGAATGTCTTCATGTACGCCTCGCGCTACGGGGTGGCCAAGGACCTGGCGCGCGATGCGGTCCTGCTGACGACCGCCGGATTCGTGCCCGTGGTCCTGCTGGCCGCCGCGATCCTGAGATGACCACGGCGGCCAGCAGGACCGCCGGCTCAGGCCAGCTCGTCGCGGGTGGGCGGGTTGGCCCCCGCCCGGGAGACCGTGATATCGGCGATGGCCGCGGCATGGCGCACGATCCGCTCCAGGGTTTCGGCGTCCACCGCGCGCAGCGCCTCGCGCCGGTCCGCGCCCACGAGGTCCTCGCTCCACAGGGCGTCCTCCAGGCCCCCCATGAAGGAGTCCCCGGCGCCGACCGTGTCTGCCACGATGACGCTCGGGTCGGCGGGCACCTCCAGGCGCACCCCGGAGGCGGACAGGGCCAGCGCCCCGTCTTTGCCGCGCGTGACGACCACGACGGCTGCGCCCGCCTCCAGCCAGGAGCGCAGCACCGTCTCCAGGTCCGCGTCCTCGCCGTAGAGCCAGGCGATGTCCTCGTCCGAGCACTTGACCAGGTCGGACAGGCCCACCAGGCGCTCGACGATCTGGCGGGCGTCCTCGGGCTCACCCATGAGCTGGGGGCGGGCGTTGGGGTCGTAGGCGATGGTGGAGGTGGCGCGGGTCTCGCGCAGCACCTGCTCCACGGTGGCCGCGCCGGGGGCGAGGATCGCGGCGATCGAACCGGTGTGCACTAGCAACGGCGCCTCCCCATCGCCCAGGACAGGGCGCGGCGGGTTCCAGTCCAGATCGAAGAGGTAAGTCGCGGCGCGGTCCTCACCGATAGTGGCCTGCGCCGTGGAGGTGCGCTCGGCGCCGTCGGCGCCCGGAGCCAGGCGGACCCCGGATGCCTCCAGGTGGGCGCGCACGGCCTTGCCGCGCTCATCGGTACCGATCCAGCAGTGCAACTCGGCGTCGCGGCCCAGGCGCGCCAGGCCCAGGGCGACATTGGCGGGCGAGCCGCCGGGGATGTCCACGGGCTCCTGCCCGGGGTGGATGACAACGTCGACCAGCGCCTCGCCGATGACGAGGGCGGATCCTTGGCGGCCGGGTGCGGTCATGGGTGACTCCTTTGTACGGGACCGGGGTCCGGTGGCTGTGGGCTGAAGTGAGACGGAGCGAGATGGCAGGGGCGGTGGACCGGATGGGTAGGGACGCGGCAGCGCGAACCTTCCCGTGGTTGGCCGGCAGGCTGATCGACGAGCGGGGACGGAAGGCGAATGCTCACAGACTACCGATCCGACCGCCCTGAAGGCGCATCTCGTCCGATTGATGTCCAAATCTGCCACAAAGGCGGCGGTGAAGTACTCGCAGCGGAGAACAAGCCGCATGATTCCGCGGTTCTCATTCTGGCTCGTGGGGCTCGCGCGCCCCTTTGTGACAGATTTGGATACGAATGAGATCAAAGACGGCTGATCTGGGGCGGGTGGACGTCGATGACATCGTGCGATGCCGTGGCTCCATTAGCAGCCTGCCGGGGCCCGAACTCTTCGTCGCGGAGGCGGGCACGAGCGCGGCCCGGAGCGGCTGATCCGGGGCGGGGCATGCCCTGTCAGTCCTCGGAGTCGTCCTGAGCGACCGCGGCTAGGCGGGCGCGGGCCTCATCGAGCCAGGTCTGGCAGCGCTGGGCCAGGGCCTCACCGCGCTCCCACAGTGCCAGGGAGTCCTCCAGGGGGACGGAGCCCGCCTCGAGGCGCTGCACGACGGCCACCAGCTCCTCGCGGGCCCGCTCGTAGCTGAGCGAGGCGACGTCCTCGTTGGCGCCAGCGGTTCCGTCACCGGAGGAGGCGGACAATGCCGAAGACGAGGACCCTGAGGAGGGGCTGTTCTGGGTCGAGTACCCGTCCTGGCGGTCGGAGTAGGTGCCGGGGTTCATCTCGGAGCTCACGCCCCGATTCTCGCACGGGCCGGGCTACAAGCAGAGCGGGATGGACGGTCTGAGGGGTGCCCTCGGCGCAAAAGTGTCCAAGAGGGACGACTTTGACGGTGCTGCGTCTCCGTGGCGTTTGCATCTGTGCTGGCCAGAGCGTTTTGGTGCGGTGTCGACTGGTTGTGGAGGCTCCAAAGTCGTCCCATATGGACAAAATCCCGACCTGAGTCTCTCCTGACTCCTGCTGGTTCCGGTCGAAGAGCACCGATGCGTCAGCCCCCACTTTTACCCCGTTGCGCCGTTGGAAGTCGTCTCATCGAGGTGTGTCAGCATTCCCTCCAAACCTGCCTGCGCCAGTGCTTCGCGGCCGGCTTCCGTGACCTTGACGGCCCGGCTCCGCCCGATGCGTGCGATCCAGGCGCGATCGAACAGCGCTTGCGTCAGTGCGGTTCCCAGCGGTCCGCCGAGGTGGAACCTTCGCTCAGTGGAGTCCATGCATGCCTCTCCGTGGGAACGAAGCGGCTTCTCCAGCCCCCAGGTAGTCAGGAGGTCCTCTCCGGAATCGGTCAGCCGCCAGGAGGAATCCAGGTGGCCGCGCTCCTGGAGGTGCTCGGCCAGACTCACGCCGAGCCGCCCCGCCAAGTGGCGGTAGCAGGTACGGGCTGCCAGCAGCCGCTTGTTGGCGGTCCATGCGTTGAGGCTGTGCGCCGTGGGCAGTACCGATGCTGACATCACCCCCAGGGCCTCGATGACCCGAGCCGCCCCAGGCCCTGAGAGCGTGACGTAGCAATGCCGCCCCTGGCGGACCCTCGTGACGAGGTCGCTCGCTGCCAGTACGTCGACATGCTCGCTGGCCGTCGACCGCGCGATCCCGGCGTACGAGCCGAGTTCGCCCACTGTCCAGGCGCGGCCGTCCATGAGCGCCGCGCACATGGCGGCCCGCGACGGGTCGGCCAGCGCCGCAGCGGTGCCGGCGATGTCGGGAACCGCTTCGGGGAAGAAACGGTCAGGAAGCCGTGACATGCGGCCAGTATGCGCCCGCCCCGGTTCGATTCGCGCCGAACGATTACGGCTCTAGCCTGCCGGTGGCCGGCATCAGCCGGCAGACAGGGCCAGAGGGACCCAGAGGGACAAGGAGACCACTTATGAGCGGATACCGGCGGCGCGGCGCCCTCATCGCGGCGCTGCTCGGGTTCTTCGTCGTCATGCTTGACACAACGGTCGTCAACGTGGCGCTGGCCTGGATCGGCGCGGACCTGGGCGCCCCGGTCGCTTCCCTGCAGTGGGTCGTCGACGCCTACGCCCTCACCTTCGCCGCCCTGCAGCTGTCGGCAGGGGCGGCTTGCGACCGGATGGGAGCGAGGAGCGTCCACCTGCTCGGTCTGGTGGTCTTCGGCCTGCTCTCGACGGCCTGCGCCCTGGCTCCTGCCGGCGGAGCACTCATCGCCTTCCGTGCACTTCAGGGTGTCGGCGCCGCCGCGATCGTCCCTGCCTCCCTGGCAATGCTCTCCCTCATCCATGATCTCCCCGCCGACCGGGCTCGAGCCATCGGTCTGTGGGGAGGGGCTGGCGGAGTCGCTGCGGCCGTCGGCCCGGTGGCCGGGGGACTGCTCGTGACCTGGGCCGGCTGGCGGCTCGTGTTCTGGGTGAACCTGCCCCTCGTTGCGGTCGGCATGTGGCTCACTGCCCGCTGCCTGCCCGAGCCGGCGGCACGGTCGCCGCGACGGCATGGAGGCGACCTGCCCGGACAGATCCTCTCCGTCATCGGGCTCGCAGCAGCCACCTACGGGGTCATCGCTGCAGGTGAGCACGGGTGGAGTCTGGTCGCGGTTGTCTCGACCCTTGCCGGCCTGATCCTATTGGTGGTCTTCATCGTGGTTGAACGCATCGCGAGCCGACCGATGCTGCCGACTGTGGTGTTCTCCCGACCGCGTTTCGCAGTGGCCGCTGCGGTCGGGTTTGCGCTCAACACCGGCTTTTTCGGCCAGCTCTTCGTCCTGGCCCTGTTCCTCCAGCGCTACCTGGGCTACTCACCCTGGCTCGCCGGTCTGGCCCTGGCGCCGCAGGCGTGCAGTGCCGTCATCGCCTCCCCGCTGGGAGGCAGGATGACCGCCAGGATCGGGGCGTTCCCCACGATGCTGACGGGCCTGCTCACCGGCGCCGCCGGATTCGCGGGGCTTGCTCTTGCCACGGCCTCGACGCCGTACCCGCTGGTGGCGGCCCTGACCTTCCTAGGTGGTTTCGGCACGGCACTGACCATGCCGGCCGCGACCTCGGCCGCCGTCGCCTCCGCGCCGGTGGGCTACACCGGAGTCGCCGGCAGCGTCATCAACGCGGCCCGGCAGACCGGAAGCGTCGTCGGTGTGGCCGTCCTTGGCAGCCTGATCGCCTCAGGCGACTTCCTGACCGGATTCCATCGGGCGGTGGCTGGGGCATCGACCGTCTTCGCCGTGGCAGCGATCCCCGTCGCCGTCGTCGTCCTCGGGGTGACCAGTCGCCCGAAGCACGTGGACGCACCGTAGGCCTCGACGACTGCCCCTCAAGGTGCCGTCCGCGAGCCGCCAGGCGCGTCCGCGAGGTTGCCGCCGGGTGCGGCCGCCTGACCTTTCCGGGCCGCGGTTGGTGGCGGATCGGCGCCCGCCCGGTGCTCAGTCGCTATTCAGTCAATGTTGGCCGGACGCGGCCTGGTGGCACCGACGACTTGGGCCACAAGTCGGCCCTGGGCCAGCACGCCCTCGATGAGGTCGCCCTTCTTGACGTCCTCCGCGCTGGTGATGACCTTCCCGCCGGGGGAACGCAGGATCGTATACCCGCGGTCCAGGACCCCCTGCGGCGACAGAGCGGTCAGGCGGGCGTGATCGGCGCGCAGGTCGGCGGCCGCCAGCGACAGACGGTGGCCAACAGCCCGGCGCATCCGGTCGCGGGCCTGGCCCAGTTCGAGGACCCGGTCGCGCACGATCGAGGTGGGGTCGGCCATCACCGGCCGGGCCCGCAGCTGGTCCAGGGCCGCCTGCTCGGCGTCCAGGCGCGAGGCGAGTACCGTGCGCAGGCGCTCGCGGGCCGAGTCCAGGCCCACCGTCTCCTGGGCGAGGTCGGGGACGATCCGACGGGCCGCGTCGGTAGGGGTGGAGGCCCGGTAGTCGGCCACCAGATCCAGCAGGGGGCAGTCGGTCTCGTGGCCGATCGCGGAGACCAGCGGCGTGCGGCAGGCGGCCGCGGCGCGCACGAGCCCCTCGTCGGAGAAGGGCAGCAGGTCCTCAACAGCACCGCCCCCGCGGGCCACGACGATGACGTCGATCTGCGCATCGGCGTCCAGCTCCTGGATCGCCCGGGTGACCTCGCCGACGGCGCGCATCCCCTGGACGGCGACCTCCCGCACCTCGAAGGGCAGGCCGGGCCAGCGCAGGCGGGCGTTGACCAGGACGTCGTCCTTGGCCTTGGCCTGGCGGCCGCACACGAGCCCCACCTTGCGCGGCAGGAAGGGCAGGGGCCGCTTGCGCTCGGCGTCGAACAGGCCCTCGGCGGCCAGGATACGGCGCAACTGCTCGATGCGGGCCAGCAGATCGCCGACGCCGACTGGCCGGATGTCATCGGCCTGCAGCTGCAGGGAGCCCCGCTTGGTCCAGAAGGTGGGCTTGGCTCGGATGACGACGCGGGCGCCCTCGCTCAGCTCGGCACCCGTGCGGACCAGGACGGCGTCCAGGACGCGCGAGTAGATCGCCACCGACATGGAGACGTCGGCATCGGTGTCCCGCAGGGTGAGGAAGGCCATGCCCGCGCCGGGCCGGCGGTTGAGCTGGATGATCTGGCCCTCCACCCACACCTGGCTCATGCGGGCGACGTACTGGTCGATCTTGGACGACAGCAGCCGCAGCGGCCACGGGTTCTCCGCGGTGGTGAGGTTCGCGCGCGGCGCCGGCTCCCGGGGACTCCCGTCCACGACGGAGCCGGGGGCCGGGCCGCCGGCGGGCAAGGGCTGCGGGCTGGGCTGGGCGGGGCTCTGGCCTGTCACATGCACCACTGTGCCACGTCCGCCACTGGGGACCTGGGTCCCACTGTGGCACAGTGGTTTCCGTGACGACCATCGAGCTCGCCAGTGAGCACAACGACGCCGCCGCGCCCACCATCAGCCCCGCGTCCGCCCCCGAGGCCTCGCCCTCCGCCGCGAAGGGCAGCAAGCGGATCCTCATGGCCGCCCCGCGCGGCTACTGCGCCGGCGTGGACCGCGCCGTCGACGCCGTCGAGCAGGCCCTGGCCCATTACGGGGCGCCGATCTACGTGCGCAAGGAGATCGTCCACAACAAGTTCGTCGTGGACGCCCTCTCGAAGCGCGGCGCCATCTTCGTCTCCGAGACCGACGAGGTGCCGGTGGGCGCCCGCGTCGTCTTCTCCGCCCACGGCGTCTCCCCGGCCGTCCACGCTGAGGCCGCCGAGCGCCAGCTGGCCACGATCGACGCGACCTGCCCGCTGGTGACCAAGGTACACAAACAGGCGGTGCGCTTCGCGGCCAAGGACTACGACATCATCCTCGTGGGCCACACCGGCCACGAGGAGGTCGAGGGCACCCAGGGCGAGGCCCCCGAGCACATCCAGGTCGTCAACGGCCCCCACGAGGTGGACCGGGTCGAGGTGCGCGACCCCTCCAAGGTCGTGTGGATCAGCCAGACCACCCTGAGCGTGGACGAGACCCTGGAGACGGTGCGCCTGCTGCGCGAGCGCTTCCCGGAGATGATCGACCCGCCCGGCGAGGACATCTGCTACGCCACCCAGAACCGGCAGGGCGCGGTCAAGCAGATCGCCCCGCAGGTCGACCTCATGATCGTGGTCGGCTCGGGCAACTCCTCGAACTCGGTGCGCCTCAAGGAGGTGGCCCTGGAAGCCGGGGCCGGTGCCTCCCACAGGGTGGACTTCGCCAGCGAGATCGACCCGGCCTGGCTCGACGGCGTTGAGACGATCGGCCTGACCTCGGGTGCCTCGGTGCCGGAGATCCTCGTGCGCGAGGTGATCGAGCGCCTGGCCGAGTTCGGCTTCGACGACGTCGAGGAGGTACGCACTACCACGGAGAAGATCTCCTTCTCCCTGCCCAAGAACCTGCGTGCCGACCTCATGGCCGCCCAGGGCGCCACGGCCGACCACAAGCGCCGCGAGCCCGCCGCCGGTCACACCTGCTGAGGTCGGCGGTCCCGCACCCTTTCCGGGATGCTGGAGGATGGCGGAGGCCGTGAGACCGCCGGCACACCCCGGGGCGTGCGGGACGAGTCCGACGTGAACGCCGGATTGCGCGCTGTGCGATTACCCTCGGTTACGTGACACACTCCCACGACGAGCATGACGAGTCGGCCGCCGGCGCTCGCCCTCTGGCCGGACCGGGGCGCCAGTCCGACGGGTCCGACGGCGCCTGCCCCGCCGATACCGCTGGTGACGCCGCCAGCGCACTGATCGCCGGAGCCTCCGGCCAGGTCTCCAATGAGGCCCTGGAGCAGGGCAGCGGACTGCAGCGCAGCCTGACCAACCGGCACATGCAGATGATCGCCATTGGCGGCGCCATCGGTACGGGCCTGTTCGTGGCCTCGGGTGCCACGGTCTCCACGGCTGGGCCGGGCGGTGCCCTGGTGGCCTACGCGGCGATCGGCCTCATGGTGCTCCTGCTCATGCAGTCCCTGGGGGAGATGACGGCGCACATGCCGGTGGCCGGCTCCTTCCAGACCTACGCCACCCGGTTCGTCAGTCCCTCCTTCGGCTTCGCCATGGGCTGGAACTACTGGTTCAACTGGGCGATCACCGTGGCGGCCGAGCTGGTGGCGGCCGGGATCGTCATGGCCTATTGGCTGCCGGGGGTTCCCCCGTGGATCTGGGCGGCGCTGTTCCTGACACTTCTGACGACGCTCAACGCCCTGTCCGCCCGCGCCTTCGGAGAGGGGGAGTTCTGGCTGTCGGCCATCAAGGTGGTCACGGTCATCGTCTTCCTGATCGCGGGCGTGGCGATGATCGCCGGCATCATCGGCGGCAGGCCCGCGGGCTTCGGCAACTGGACCACCGGGGACGCCCCCTTCCACGGCGGGATGTTGGCAATCGTGTCGGTGTTCATGGTGGCTGGGTTCTCCTTCCAGGGCACCGAGCTGGTGGGCGTGGCGGCCGGCGAGGCCCGCAACCCGCGCCGCGACGTTCCCAAGGCGATCCACACGGTGTTCTGGCGGATCATGATCTTCTACATCGGGGCGATCGCGGTCATCGGCTTCCTGGTTCCCTACACCGACCCCAACCTCCTGCGCTCGGACACCTCCGACATCTCCTACTCGCCCTTCACCCTGGTCTTCGAGCGGGCGGGCATCGGGATCGCAGCGGCCCTGATGAACGCCGTCATCCTCACCGCGGTGCTCAGCGCCGGAAACTCGGGTCTGTACGCCTCAACCCGCATGCTGCACTCGATGGCGCTCCAGGGGCAGGCCCCCGCCTGGTTCGCCTACGTCAACCGTCACGGGGTTCCGGTGCGGGCACTGGGGGCGACGGCGCTGGTGGGCGCGGCCGGTTTCCTCACCGCCGTAGTGGGCCAGGACACCGCCTACACGTGGCTGCTCAACGTCTCGGCCCTGTGCGGGTTCATCGTGTGGCTGGGGATCGCCGTGTGCCACTTCCGCTTCCGGCGCGCCTACGTGCTTCAGGGCAACGACCCGGCCGACCTGCCCTACCGGGCGCCCTGGTTCCCCCTGGGACCGGTGCTGGCCTTCAGCCTGTGCGCCCTGGTAATTCTGGGCCAGAACTACGAGGCCATCTTCAAGGGCCAACTGCTGGAAGTGCTCTCCTCCTACATCGGTCTGCCGGTCTTCGGGGCCATCTGGTTGGGGCACCGGCTGATCTCCGGCTCGCATGTGGTGCGCCTGGAGGACGCCGACGTCTCCGGCGTCGTCGTTCACGAGCGGCACTGACTCCCTTTGAGTCTCGTGTCTGCTGGGCTCATGTCCTGAACCTGTGACCGACGTCGGGGCACCGATCATCTGACCGGTGCCCCGACGTCGACTCGTGCTGGAACCTGCACGAGGGTGGAACTGCTGTGGGTGGGGTACCTACAGCTGTCTTGTCTCCTCACGTCAGAGGTGCTCGTTTGGGCGGGAACTCGGGGGTGAGTCTGTAGTTGTCCTGGAGGTGACGGTGGGCCGATGGAAGAGGCCTGGCGAGTCGCCGGTGTCCATGGAGCGGATATCGAGCTGCTGGCGGCATTAAATCCGCGGGGTATTCGTGGCGGAGGCGGGCGCCCCTGGCCTCATGTGTCCTGCCTGGCCCCTGTCCGGCACCTGTCCTGGGTCCCGGTGGCACTGGTAAGCGCCGCCCCTGGCCCACCCCACCTCGGGTCGGCCTACTCCACGAGGGTGGGGATCCGCTGACCGGGGGTTGTGCGTACTGCACGAAAGCCCGACCTACGTGGAGTGCCCCCGACCTTCCTCCAGTAGCACCCCACCCTCGCGCAGTACACGCCAGGCACCATCAGAGCGACTGCGAGCAACTGAGCCGGCTCCTGCCAGCACAGCGAGCAACGACGATCGGGCCCGATCCGCCCGCACCGCACCAGTGCCTTGAGATGCCATGACATCCGAAACTCTCAGAAGTCATGAAACAACATGGCGGGCACCTACAGCAGGGACTGGACCCGCACCGTGACCTGAGGCGTGTCCCGGTCCCCGACGCCGGAGGAGCCGGAGTCCTCACGTGACTCTGAGGCGTTGTCGCACTCGCCCGCCTGTGACAGGGAGCGGATGATGGTCTCCTGGACGTCGCGCACGATGTCCTTGACGGGTCTGGAGCCGTCGATGCCGATCTCGATGACGGCCCTGCGCGAGCCCGCCTCGACGACCACGCCGAAGCGGGCCTGATGAGGATCCTGCTGCCGGATGTGGCTGCCGATCGCTCTCAACGTGCTGCCTATCCCCGGCTCGATTCCTCGGACGCCGGGGACAGCAGTGACCAGGTGGGCCAGCTCGGCCGCGGAGAGGCTAGTCGTCATCGTGGAGATCCTCGATGTGGACGTTGACGGTCGGGGACACCCCTAGGTTCTCATGGCAGGCTGCTCGGACGGTGTCGCGGACCCGCTGGGCGAGCTGTGGCAGGCTGCCCACGCTGATGTGGGCGGAGATCCGGCAGGAGATTGTCTCCGGAACCCCCAGGCCGCGGTGGTTCTCACCTGAGGGCGCGTGCTCGAAGGAGGAACGCAGGGCGCGTGCGCCGGGCACACAGTCCACGGTGCGTCGGATGAGTGCCCGCAGCGAGAACTCGGACATGCTGTAGGGCCCCAGATCGGTCGCGGGCATCTCCACCTGGGCGCCATGACGAGTCTCAGCGATGATGGCGTCCATCAGGTGGCGCTGCGGCATGACAGAGACGTTCGCCTGAGACTCCAGCTGGTCCCACTCCTCGTGCAGGGAGGCGATCAGACGCAGGTACTCCCGCGTGTCCGCGTCATCCTGCTCATGGGACCGGGTGAAAGACCTGGCTGACGCCGTCGAGCGTCGGACGCTGTGTGAGAGCTGGTTGACGGTGCTCATGCCCACTCCTTCATCTGGCGCATGACAAGAGAGCGGGCACGTGCCAGCCTCCCGCGGACGGTGGACTCGGTGAGGTTCAGGGCCTGGGCGATCTCCTCGTAGGACATGTCGTCGACCTCTCGGAGCACCCAGACGATGCGCAGCTCGGGCCGCACGGAGGCCAGCAGGTCGGCCAGTGCCTCGATCTGGGCGTTGACCTCGCTGGACTCGGCCGGGTCAGTGGTGCTGCTCGACGTCGTCTCCGCCATGGCGCTCGCGGTCTCGAGGCTCTCGGCGTCGTAGGGGTCGGTGGCTCGGCGCTGACGCTTACGCGCCATGCTGGTGGCCTTGTTGGTGCAGATCCGCATGAGCCAACCCCGAAAGGCAGCAGGTTCCCTGACCAGGTGAAGACTGCGCCAGGCCTGGATGAGGGTCTCCTGGACGATGTCCTCACTGTCGTGACGGTTCCGCACGATCATATAGGCGGTGCGGAACAGACGCCCCTGATAGCGCTCGATGAGCTGCTCGAAGGCGTTGATGTCCCCGTCCTGGGCGCGCAGGACTAGGTAGCGGTCCTTGTCATGGGGTGCAGCGGACGAGGTACTCGGTTGTGCGGCATGGCGTGGATGCGGGCGAGGTGCCGGCACTGCCTCGTCCTGTGTCTCATGCGTCATCGCCGTTCCCGGTGATCTTGGGCGAGTGTCGCCCTGTGACGGTCTGCGAGACGTTGCGCGAGTTCGAGGAGCGCTCCAGTCGCACCAGGACGTCCACCTGCCTGGGGCCTGAGCCCAGGGACGTGGTCACGTCATCCTCGAGCCGGTGCCTGAGCTCGGCCACGGCCCATTCGACCTCGCAGTCCTGAGAAACGATGGTGTCCGCCTGGACCCACAGACTGCTCGGGGAACCGGTGACCCACACGGCACACTGCTCCACCCCGGGGACGTCCTCAGCCCGCTCGGACAGGGCCTGTGACAGGACGTCGGGGGCGACGGTGGCCAGTAGGACTCCCTCGGAGTCGTTGAGCCTCAGGGGTGAGGCGGCCGCCTTGCGGGGGACCTGCATGGCGAGCAGGACCAGCCCGGCGATGACAGCGAGCACCGACACCAGCGCGGCCGTCGGCAGGAGCCAGTGCGCCTGGGGCACGATGATGCTGTCCACTCGGTCCTGCGCAGCGGCCAGGAGCGTGGCGGCGTTAGGCCAGGACCGACCGGCACCGAGGCCGGAAGCCAGTAGCCAGGACGCTGCTGCCGCGATGAGAAGTCCGCAGCCGGCCAGGACCGTCCTGTTGAGGACACCAGAAACTGAACGCATGATCGTATCTCCTTCAGCTCGTGCGCCTGATCCGCACTCGGCTGCGTGTGATTCCCACGGGCTGGAGCGTCTGCAGGGCCTCGCCGGCCTTCTTACAAGCGGCTTCTCGCACCGGGTCGAGGTCGTCCAGGACGCTGAGGACGACGACGTCGACCCGTGAGCGATGGGTGGTGACGGTGACGGAGTGGACGCCGCTGATCTGCTCGACCTGGGTCCTCACCAGGTTGGCCAGGTCGCGGCGCCTCACCGCGGTCTGGCCGGGAACGGTGTCGGGGAGGATCTCGACGCGCTCGGGGAGCCCCGGCCACAGTGCCGCGAGGATCATGGCCAGGCCGCACACGGCGGCGATCCCGGCGGCGGTGAGCACCGCGGCGGAGCCGAGGGCGGTGGATCCGACGGCGTCGAGCGTGGTGATGGTGCGGTCCGGCCAGGTGCCGGTCACGATCCGGTGCCCCGTCAGCCAAGCCCCCAGGCCTCCGGCCGTGAGCAGCAGCAGTGCCAGGACGACACTGGGTACGCTGCGGGACGGGCGACGAATGAGTTTCGGGACGGGTGTTCTCATTTCAGGCTCTTCCTGACGTGGCTGCTCGGATTGAGCCAGGAGATCTCAATGGTGATCTTGCCGACGCTCAGCCCGGTGAGGTGCTCGACGCGACCGCGCACGTGCGCGCGCAGATCTTCGATGGTGGAGGACAGTGGTGCGGGAAAGACCAGGCCGAGGTCCAGGTGGAGGACGGCGACCTGCCCGTAGAGCTCGCACTGGGCCTCGGGCTGGGAGGCGAAGTTGCGGCGGGCGCCGATTCCCAGGAGCCCTCCGGCGTTGGATCCGACATTGCCGGTCTCATAGGCGGCCTGGGCTGCGATCTGGGCGACGACTCGGGCCGGAATGGTGGTGGTGCCGCGCTGTTCCCAGGAGGATTCCTCGTCCCGGGCGGGTCCCGGCTGCGTGATGGCGGGCTGGGTCGCGGTCGCCATCGTCACTTCTTTCGCCGATCCAGGATACTTTGGACATCGACCCGGCCCTCCAGGTAGAGGCCCACCGCCAATCCGGCCAGGCCGCACAGGGCTACCAGGACGAAGTCGGCGAAGGAGCCGAAGGCGAGAATGGTTCCAAGGAACAGGCCCACCAGGAGGGCCAGGTACGTTGTCTTCATGAGAGCTCCTCAGATCAAGGCGTCGGGATGGGTCACTTGAGGTCGGCGGCCTCGGAGTTGTCGGAGTCGTCGTCGGGCAGGTGGACGTCGGTGACGTTGATGTTGACCTCGACGACCTCCAGGCCGGTGGTGCCCTCGATCTGCTCGATGATGTTGCGGCGGATGGCGTTGGAGACCTCGACGATGGAGACGCCGTACTCGACCACCACGGTGACCTCGATGGCGGCCTGGGTCTCACCCTTCTGGACGCTGATGCCGCCGGCGACGTTGGTCTGGGCGTTGGGGATGCGGTCGGTCACCGCACTGAAGGCGCGGCGCACGGCGTTGCCCATGTCGTAGACGCCGGGCACCTCACGGGCGGCCATGCCGGCGATCTTGGCGACGACGTTCTCGTCGATAGTGGTCACGCCGTGCGAGGTCTGGAGGGGGCCGCGAGGGGTCTTGTCCTCCTCGGCCTGCTCGTTGCGCTCGCGCTGCTGGCCGGTCTGGGGGATGGCGTTGTTGCTCATTGGAGCCTCTTTCGTTGATCCGTGAGATGGATGGCGACGGAATGTCGTGGTGCGCGGTCCAGCAACTGGTCCGTCAAGGCGCCTCGGTGACTGCCGTGGCCGGTTCGTGTGACTGGCCGACGTGACTGACGGGTTTTGCTGTCCGTCATGATTGCCGCGCTGAAAGAAGGACGCCGCCGGCCAGGGAATCCTCACGGCCCCATTCCATGGCTTGCGTCACAAAAAGGTGAAGCGGGTTCCGTGGAGGCGGTGAGTGCCTCCGCGGGACCCGCTTCAGGGCGCTGAGGGGCTACTTGCGGCCGGTGATGCCCAGGTAAATGGAGATCGCGATGACGGCGGCGATGATGGACGCGACCCAGCGGATCCAGTCGATGCCGGGTGTTTCCGCGATGCCGAAGAAGCCGGCTACTGTTCTTCCGACGAATGCGCCCACTGCGCCCAGCACAATGGTCCACAGCATCGAGATGTCTTGAACTCCTCGCATGACGAGCCTGGCCAGGGCGCCGATGATGGCGCCGGTGATGATCATTCCGATGAATGACAGCATGGTGTCTTCCTCCGAGAAGGTCCGATGAGGTGGAGATGTTCTCCAACCGGACGTTGAAACGTTCTGGCAACGTGTCAGCCTGTCATGAGACGGGAGACAACGCTCCCTGATGGACGCCATGGAAACGTCAATCGTCACGGGCCGGGAACATGGCATGCGTTACACCGTCGTGGGTCTGGGCTGCCCGTCAGCGGCGAGCTCGGGGGCGGTGAAGGTGCGCACCTGGGCGGCGTCGGCGCTGATGAGCGCGGGGGAGTCGACCTGCTCGCCGAGGGTCTCCAGGGACCGGGCGGTCACCAGCAGCCGGTTCTCCATGGAGCCGACCGCCTTGTTGTAGGCGGTGACGCTGCGCCGCAGCGCCCCGCCCAGGGCATCGAGGTGGCCCGCGACGGTCCCCAGCCGCTCATAGAGCGTACGGCCGAGCTCGAGCAGCTCGCGGGCGTCGTCGTTGATGGCGGTGCGTGCCCAGGCCGTGGCGCAGGTGCGCAGCAGGGCGAGCAGCGTCACCGGTGAGGCCAGGGCGACTCCGCGCCCCAGCGAGTGCTCCAGGAGTGCGGAGTCGGCCTCCAGTGCGGCCGACAGCACGGCCTCCGCCGGGACGAAGAGCACCACGAGCTCGGGGGAGTCCCCCAGTGCCCGGTTGTAGCGGCGCGCGGCGAGCTGATCGACGTGCCCGCGCAGCGCCTTGGCGTGAGCGGCCAGGAGCTCGCCGCGCCGATCCTCGTCCTCCGGGGAGGCGCCACGGACATCGATGGCCGCCAGGTAGGAGTCCATGGGGGCCTTGGCGTCCACCGCCAGGTACCCGTCCCCGGGCAGATGGACGACGACGTCGGGCCGGGACCGGTCGGCGGCGCCGTCACCGGAGTCGGTCGCTGTTCCCGGACCGCCCCGCCTCTGGATCAGCGCCCCAATGGTGCGCTGCTCGGAGAAGTCCACGTGCCGCATCATCCCGGAGGCCTCCAAGACTCGGGCCAGCTCCGCCTCGCCCCACATGCCGCGCGCCGAGCGCGAGCGCAGGGCGCCCTCCAGAGAGGCAGTGGATCGGGCCAGGTCCTGCTCGCGCAGCGCGGTGGCCCGCAGCTGCTCGGCCAGGGCCGCGTGCTGCTCGGCGCGCTGCTTCTCCAGGGACTCGACCCGGTTCCCCACCTGTTCGAGCTGGCTGCGCACCGGCGCCAGGGCCCGCAGCACCGAGCCGTCACGCTCGGCGCGTTCCTCGGCCACCTGGGTGCGTGAAGACAGCTCCTCGGCCCGGGCCTGCCACTGGGCGGCTTGGGCCCGCAGCTCCGCCACCTGCTCGCCATCAGCCCGGTGCGCGGTGGTGCGCCGGGCGATTGCGCCGATGTAGCCGATGACCACGCCGATCACCAGGCCGATGAGGAGCAGCAGAATGGGAAGGAGGACGGGTGAGGAGCTCATGAACTGATCATGCCCCAGGGGTGTGACATCTATTCCGGTTCCTTGAAGGGGGCGCGTCAGCAGGCGTCTGAGGCCGGCGGTCCGGTCGGGGCGGATCCTGCAGGGCCAGCGCCGACATCGCCGGCCGACCAACTCCCAATCGACCGCCCGGACCTGGGCCGACGGTCCCTCCTCGCACCTGTCAACTCCGCCCGAAGGACGCGAAGAGATCAAGGGCACGGACCCTTTGCTACCTCGGGAGGATGGGCAGCTGCGCAGGCAGTGCCATCCTTTATGGACGTGAACCTCTTGCGTGGTATTGAGCTGACCAGTTCCAGCACAATCTGGACCGTCGGGGTCCTGGCCGTGCTGACGGCGGTCGTCGCCGCGGTCCTCCTACCGTGGACGCTTCCGGCCGCTACGGGAGACAAGCCCTCCGAGGCACCCGACGTGCCGGAGGCCGCGGAGAAGCCCGTCTCCGTCAGCCCTACGGTCCGCCACGTGCTGCGCACCGTCGGCCGTTATACG
Organism: Actinomyces johnsonii; assembly: GCF_006546835.1. GTDB lineage: Bacteria > Actinomycetota > Actinomycetes > Actinomycetales > Actinomycetaceae > Actinomyces > Actinomyces johnsonii. The sequence continues at coordinate 331,246 of NZ_VICB01000003.1, forward strand.
GCGCGCACCGTCATGGTGGGCACTCCGGTGCTGCTCGTCGTCGTGCTCGGCGGTCTGCTCATCAACCTGCCCATGCACTACGTGCGCACGCTCGGCGACGTCATCGAGGCCGCCGCCCCGCGCACCCAGGGCGCCTCGCGCGTCACGCCGCTGCCGGACGCCTCCGTCTACGACGCCGTCCCGGCCTCGGCCTGGAAGGCCTCCTTCCAGGACGTAGGCGACGGCTCGCAGAAGAGCAACTGGACCGGCCCGGTCAGCGGCATCTCCCTGCCGGTGCGCGTGGTCCTGCCCTCCGGGTACCGGCCCGACGACGGACGCACCTACAACGTCATCGAGGGCATCCACGGCTGGGTCGGTGACCCGGAGTCCCTGGTGACGGGCCTGTCCTCCCCCAAAGCGCTCCAGGCCGCCATCGACGCCGGGCGCATCCCGCCGTCGATCATCGTCATCCCCTCGGTCAACGTGGACGGAACCCAGCACGACTGCGTCGACATTGCCGGCCGCCCGGCCGTGGAGACCTGGACCGCTGAGGAGATCCCCCGCATGGTCCGGGCCACCTTCCCCAACGTCTCCACTCAGCGGTCGGGGTGGATGCTCATGGGGGTCTCGGCCGGGGCCTACTGCGCGGCGCGCACTGCTTTCGACGTCCCGCAGCGATTCGGCGCGGTCGGCGTCCTATCCTCCTACGATCGCCCCGCCGAGGGGGCCCTGGCACACGGCGGCCAGCAGCTCCAGGCGCAGAACGCGCTATCCACCCTGCTGGAGCAGCGCACCCCCGACGGCCTGCGCCTTTATGTCATGGGCACTCAGGACGACCCCTACAGCGCCGCCCGCACGGCCTGGCTCATGGAGGACGTGGCTCAGAAACCCGACTCGGTGTCGATCGACACCCCGCCCCAGGGCGGGCACTCCTGGTACCTGTGGACCGACCGGTTCCCGACGCTGCTGACCTGGTGGGGCTCGGACCCTGAGGTCTTCGCCGCGGCCGGACTGCCGGCGCCCGAGGGCGATACATGGGCCAAGGCGACCGCCGCCGGCGTCACGCCCATCGTGGCCACCCCCAAGGACCAGCGCACGGTGGGATCGGCCTCGCCGATGCGCGCCGCTCCGTTCGAGATCAACGGCCTGGGCACCATCATCGTGGCCGTGGGCGCTTCGCTGGCCGTGGTCGGTACCGCCCTGGTCTGGTCTCCCCGCTGGGGCCGACGGCGTGGCGGTGAGAAGCCGTCGGCGGTGCGCCTGGGCGGCGCGATCGCGGGGCGATTCGCGGTGGTTGCGCTCGCGGCGGTCTTGATCGCGGTGACGGTGGGGATCGGGGTCAACGCCGGTGGGGGCTTCTACACTTCGTGGCACGATCTGCGGGCCTCGATCCGGGTGAGCGATAACGTCGGCAGGTGAGAGGCGCTCGTCACCGGGGCGGCCGGGGCGGCCGGCGCAGTCGACTGCGGTCGACGTCGTCGGCAGGTGGGCGGGGCCGTGATGGGCGTTGTTGGGACGCACCGTGTCGTCGGGGCCGTCTAAACTCTCCTGCGTGGCACTTACCATCGGAATCGTCGGACTGCCCAACGTCGGCAAGTCCACCCTGTTCAACGCCCTGACCCGCGCGACCGTCCTGGCCGCCAACTACCCGTTCGCGACGATCGAGCCGAATGTGGGGGTTGTACCGCTGCCGGATGCTCGCCTGGACAAGCTCGCCGAGCTGTTCCACTCCGCCAGGGTGGTCCCGGCGACGGTGTCCTTCGTGGATATCGCCGGGATCGTGCGCGGCGCCAGCGAGGGCGAGGGACTGGGTAACCAGTTCCTGGCCAATATCCGCGAGGCGGACGCGATCTGCATGGTGACGCGCGCCTTCGAGGACCCGGACGTGGTTCACGTGGACGGCAAGGTGGAGCCGGCTGGGGACATCGAGACGATCGCCACCGAGCTGGTGCTGGCGGACATGCAGACCCTGGAGAAGGCGATTCCGCGCCTGGAGAAGGAGGTGCGGGGCAAGAAGACGGAGCCGGTGGTGCTGGAGACGGCGCAGGCGGCCCTCAAGGTTCTGGAGACCGGGACGCTCTTGTCCGCCGGGGCGGCTGCCGCGGGCATTGATGCGGAGGTGCTCAGGACCTTCCAGCTCATGACCACCAAGCCCTTCATCTACGTGTTCAACATGGACGACGCCGGAATGAATGACGAGGCCCGTCAGGCCGAACTGCGCGAGCTGGTGGCGCCGGCGGAGGCGATCTTCCTGGATGCCCAGTTCGAGGCCGAGCTCGTGGAGCTCGAGCCGGCGGAGGCGGCGGAGATGCTGCACGAGAACGGGCAGGAGGAGTCCGGCCTGGACAAGCTGGCCCGGGTCGGTTTCGACACCCTGGGCCTGCAGACCTACCTGACGGCGGGGGAGAAGGAGTCCCGGGCGTGGACGATCCGCAAGGGCGCGACGGCGCCCCAGGCCGCGGGCGTGATCCACACCGACTTCGAACGGGGCTTCATCAAGGCGGAGATCGTGAGTTATGACGACCTGGTCCGCTACGGCAGCGTTGCCGAAGCCCGCGCCCACGGCCGAGTGCGCATGGAGGGAAAGGACTACGTCATGGCCGATGGGGACGTGGTCGAGTTCAGGTTCAACGTCTGACTGCTGGCAGTGGCGTCTGATGGGAGAATGGTGTGAGCGCGTCTAAGGCCGAGCTCCCGGGGACGGTTCGGAAACCCCGGGTGGAACTGCCATCCGGATACCGCTATGGTGTGACTAGATATGCCGATCTCATCCTCAAATACGCCTTCCCCAGGAAGTTCGCAGACGTTACGGGCAACCTCGATGAGTTCTTCATAGATTACGCCGAGGATATTAAGCAGGGCGGCGGTTCCCGCGCGCGGCACACTGCTCGACACGACGCCGGTCTCACAAGGCGCGGCTGGAGCAAGCACAACGTCACCATCGAAAAACTCGTTGATGGCGAACCGGTGTACCGAGTTCGGAACCATGAGATCGATGTCTTCACCATGGGCGACGACGGCACCTACCCGGGCATAGCCGACGAGATGGAGTGGAATAATAAGGATCCATTCTTCCATCGCGATCTCAACAATTTTCAGGCGCTGCATCGTGAAGGCGTCATAGCTGTCGGCATCATTATCACCCGGGGGCCGCGGCTCCAGGAGGTTCTCGAATACCTCGGAGCTCATGGCGAATACCCCAACACCAAGTACGGCAAGGCGACCACTCACTGGGATAAGCTCGTTCCCATGATCGACATGGGTGGCGGTGGAGAATGCCCTCTGCTCTGCATCGGCATCGAACCGGAGCGAGTACGAGGGCTTCCCGCCGATGTCCTTCGAGATTTCAGATTCTCGGACGGGGAAACTTTGCCCCTTCCCGACGAGAGTGGTGACAGCCACAAGTAGATCTCACGTGAGATCTACTTGTGCTAAACTGTGCGTGTGACACCGAAAGTTGCGCCACTGCGCGAGAATCTTGATATTGCCCCACTTCCGCGCGTTGATGGAGGATTTAAAACTGTTCTGGCTGATCCTCCGTGGCGTTTTCAGAACCGTACCGGCAAGGTGGCCCCTGAGCATCGTCGTCTCGACCGCTACTCGACCATGAGCCTGGAGGAGATCAAGAGCCTTCCCGTGTCGGAGGTGGTGTCAGATAATGCGCACCTGTATCTCTGGGTTCCCAACGCCCTTCTGCCCGAGGGATTGCAAGTCATGGAGGCCTGGGGGTTCCGATATGTCTCCAACATCGTCTGGGCCAAGCGCCGCAAAGACGGCGGTCCGGACGGCAGGGGTGTGGGATTCTACTTCCGAAATGTCACCGAGCTCATTCTTTTCGGTGTTCGAGGCTCCATGAGGACGCTTGCGCCGGCGAGAAGCCAGGTGAACATGATTGAAACGCGCAAACGAGAGCACTCGCGCAAGCCGGATGAACAATACGATCTCATCGAGCAGTGCTCTCCGGGACCGTTCCTGGAAATGTTCGCCCGTCACTCACGTGAGGAGTGGGTCACGTGGGGGGATGAGTCCGCGGAGGACGTCGTTCCTCGGGGGCGCACTCACAAGGGGTACGCCGGTGGACCGCTGCTCGTCCCCGCGGTTCAGCCGCATGGACGGCTCAGCGCCAAGGATCAGGCCGTCATCGGCAGCAGGCTGCGCGCAGAGTACGACAATGGCGCCAGCATCCGCGACCTCTGCGCGCAGACCGGATACACCATTACGCGCGTGCGCACGTTACTCACCAACGCCGGCGTGATCTTCCGGGAGCCCGGGCACCACTGACAAGACAGTCTGGTGGTGCCCGGCGGCCGCCCGCTCAGGACGCCGCGACGATCGGCTGGCCCTCGCTGGGCTGGACCACGACGAAGCCCGGCCCGTGGAAGGCCAGCTGGAAGGACTCGCCCGAGCCCCGGCCGATGAGGGAGCTCACCTTGAAGGTGCTCTTGATCTGCGGCTGAAGGTTCGCCGACCAGCAGATCGCGGCCTGCGGGTCCACGAAAGTCGGCTGCTGCGAGCAGTCCAGGAGCAGCGGCGGCCCGTCGGAGGACACCGCCACCACGCCCTGCCCCTGCACCATGAGGTTGAACAGTCCGCCGGCGAGGATCCCGGCGTTGCCCAGCATCCGGATGTCGTAGCTGAGGTGGGCGTCGAAGGCTAGGAGGGAGTGGGTGTTCACCGTGATGGCATCACCCTCGAGCTGGAGCAGGAACACGTTGTGCGCGCTGCGGGCGAAGAACACCTCTCCCTGCCCGGTGACGCGCATGAGGTTGCCGCCCTCACCGGTGACGGCCTTCTTGACCATGCCGCCCAGGCTCTTTGATCCCTGGTAGGAGAAATCGATGTTCCCCTGGTACGCGACCATCGCCCCCTGAGCGGCGAGTACCTCCGGGCCCAGGGCGACGCGAAGCATCTTGGAGGACTGGACGGTCCAGCGTTGGCCGGTTTCCTGCTCGCGGTTGGCTTGTTCGAAGAGGGGACTGCGCACGGAGGGTACCTCTGTTCCAAGGGTTGGGACGGTGACGGGAGTCTGTCGACTTCAGGCTACAGACTGGATGGCGTCGGCGGGCACAACTCACGACGCAATGGGGATCCCTACCCAATCGGGTAGGGATCCCCACTCGACACTCAGCAGCGTTGCGCCGCCGGCTGTCAGCGCCTCGGCTCAGGCCCTGCGGCGGTAGGCCAGAAGCACACCTCCTGCGATCGCAGCCAGTGCCAGAGCGAGCGGGATCCCCACATACGCCCCGGTCCGGGCCAGAGACGATCCGGAGTCCTCCTGTGCCGGGTCGCTCGGCGTCGGCTCACCGGACGCAGAAGTCTCAGGGCTCGCCGACGGCGAGGGCGTGTTTGACACCTCGGTGTAGGCGTTGACGAAGGAGGTGCTCGCCACCTGGTCCTTCTCCGAGACCGTCACCGTCTGGGCCTGCGGAGCCGCCAGGGTGTAGCCGTCGATTGCAGCCGACTGGCTGTTCTCGGTCACGGTGCACTGCGTCCCCGTGGGCACCCGTGGCCCGGTGACCGCTTCGCCGTCGGCCTTGGCCTTGAGCGTGCCCTCGGTCCCGTCGGTGCAGGTGTAGGAGAAGGCGAACTGTTTGTCGCCGGCCTGCGCACCCGTCACCGTCTTGAGCACTGAGAAGGAACCGGTCTGGCGCGTGTAGGTGTTGGTGAAGGACAGGGCGGCGTCCTTCTCCGTGATCGTCGCGCTCTGCGCTTCAGGAGTCTTCACGTCGTAGCCGTTGACTTGGGCCGACGACGTCTTCTCCGACACCGAGCACGTCGCCCCAACGGGCAGCGCCGGGCCGGAGGCGGTAGCGCCGTCGCCGCGAGCCGTCAGCTCGCCGCTCACCTCGCCCTCGACGTCGGAGGAGCAGCTGTACTCGAAGGTGAAGGCCGCGTTCTTGTGAGTCTCGGCGCTATCGCCCTCCACCTTCTTCGACACGGTGAAAGTGCCGCGGTCCAGGGTGTAGGTGTTGACGGCCGAGACGCTGACGGCGGCGGCGTCCCCGCCGAGCACATCGAAGGTCGCCTTGCCGTCCCGCACGGGCTCGCCGCCCACGGCCAGGGTGGTCGACAGGCTCGTGCCCTTGGCGGAGGCGTCCTTCTCCGTGAGTGTGCACGAACCGGTCGGCACGTCGCCCACATGCGCTGTCTCACCGGCCTTGACCATCACCTGCCTGGGGGAGCCGGCCTTGCCGGTGACCTTGTCGGTGCAGGTGTACTCGAAGGTGAACTCCGCCGGCGCTAGCTGCGCGCCGTCGCCCTCCACCGTCTTGGACACCGAGAAGCCCCCGGTCTGCCGCGTGTAGGTGTTCGTCACCGACACCTCCGCAACCTGGTCCTTCACGATCGTCGCCGTCGTTGCGGAGTAGGCGGTGGAGACCGCGTAGCCCTCACGCTGGGCCGAGGCAGCGTCCTCGCTCAGGGTGCACACCGTCCCCGTGGGAAGGGTTGGGCCACCCACGGCGGTGCCGTCCATCGGGACATCGAGCGTGCCCTGAGTGGCCTCGGGGTCGTTGCAGGTGTAGCCGACCTTGACGGCCTCGCCCGCCTGCGGGGCGTAGTCGCCCTTGGCACTCTTGGTGACCGAGAAGGTGCCTGTGTCACGGGTGTAGGTGTTGGCGGCGGTGACGGCCACGGTCTGGTCCTTGGTGATGGTCACCGTGTCCTGCGACAGGCTCGAGGTCACCGAGTACCCGCTCTTGGCGGCCGCGGCGGTGTCCTCCGCCAGCGCGCAGGAGACTCCGGTCGGGATTTGCGGGGAGCTCACGGCCGTCCCGTCTCCGGGGACTGTCAGGGTTCCCTGCACGCCGCCGTCGCAGGTGTAGGTGAAGGAGTATGAGCCGTTGGCTGCCCCCTGCGGGCCTCCTTGGACCGACTTGGCGATGGAGAAGGCGCCCGTGTCGCGGGTGTAGGAGTTCGTGAAGGCCGCCGTCGCGATCGGTTCGGCGGGGTCCTTGACCGTGACGGTCTGCTCCGCGGGAGCGGTGAGCGTGTAGCCGTCGAGACGGGCGGACTCGGCGTCCTCCTTCACCGTGCACGTGGTGCCCTGCGGGAAGGTCGCGCCTGCCTGGGCGGCCGCCCCGTCGCCCTTGGCGCTCACCTGTCCGGACTGGCCGTCGGAGCAGGTGTAGGTGAAGGCGAAGTCCTTGTCGCGAGCGCCCGCAGCGGCCTCAGGGCCGACGACGGTCTTCGTGACCTGGAAGGTGCCGGGCGCCTTGGCGACGTCGGCCGTGTTGTTGAGGGTCACCTTGGTCGACACCCGGTCGCCGATGGTCAGAGTGTTGGTCTCTGTCCTGCCGACCGCGAAGACCGGCTTGCCCCAGGCATACCCCGAAGGAGCGGGAGATGCCTGGCCGGTGTCCTCGGACAGGGTGACGACGGTACCTTTGGGGAAAGTGCCCTGGAATGTGCTGGTCTTGCCGATACTGATGTTGAGGACGGCCGTACCGGAGAGACCATCGGCGTTGAGCGTACCGGGGGCCTGCCAGCCGGTGTAGCCGCTGGCAGGGCCGGGCAGGACGTAGTCGACCTTGACCGGCAGGGTCGTGTTCGCGACGTCGACGGCGTCCAGGGCCGCGCCGTCCAGGGTCTTGGAGACCTCGAAACCGCCGAAACCGGGGGCCATGTCCACGGTCACCTTGAAGGAATCGGTGTAGCTGCGCGTGAACTCGCCGCGGGCGTCGGAGTGGTCGAGCGAGGCGGCATTGGTGTACCGCACGCCGGCGATGGCCTTGCCGTTCTGGGAGGTGAACGTCACCGGGTAGGAGATCCGGTAGTTGGACTCAGGGGCGAAGGGGCCCGTCACCTTGATCGTGGCGACCTGCCCCTGGATGTCCACGTCCAGGTCGAAGTCTCCGTACTTCGCGCTCAGGTCCTTGCCCGCCGCGTTAGTCAGCGACACCCCGGAGATGCTGGGCTCGGCGGCGCTGTTGCGCAGTCCGAGGTACCACCTGCTCTTGTCGTTGTTGAAGATCATGCCCGAGCCGAGCGTGTCCGTGATGGTGATGGTCCCCCGAGTCTGACCGTCCGAAGTGATGGGGGTGCCTCCCTTGGCCAGCTGCTCCTTGATGTAATCCGAGCCGAAGTTGACCTCCCACGTCATGGCTGAGGAGGCCGACGTGATGACCGAGGAGACCTTGCTGAACTTGAGGGCCGTGTATCCCCGCGCAGCGGGACCCTTGATACCGCCGCTACCGGGCAGACGGACGCTCACTTTCTGGTTGCCGTTGACAGTCATATCCACTGACGCGGCCGTGGTGGGCTGTGTAATGAGGAGCAGTGCCTGACCCGAGCCCTTGAATTCCTTGAATCCCGCCGCTTTGAGCTCTTCAACTTTTTCGTTGAAGGTGCACTCCATGGTTCTCTCCGTCAGCCTGCATGCGCCCACCTCGGTGGAAATGCCGTTGAAGGGAATGTTGAGGGGGACGGTTTTTGGGTTCTCCAGGTTCTTGAAATGGGCGCCGAGGTCGATGGAGAAGGAGTCTCCCGGGGTCACGGTGGTCTTAGTGGCGTCCCACGTGTAGGACAGTTTGGCCACGTCCTGCGTCGTGAGGGCCTCTCCTGGGGCGTCGTTGCCGTCTCGATCCGACTTGATCAGAGCGAGATCGGATAGTGCGACGTCGGTGTTGACGGCGGCCTGGGCCTGCAAGGGAACGATCGTGCTCAGCAGCAGTGTCAGGAGGGCGAGCCAGGTGGCCGGCGACTGCCCCCGTGGCGCGACGCGCCTGAGATCGGCAGGAACCTGCATGTATACATCCTCTTCACTAGGGATCGGCGGTCTGGGGATGACCGTGAGTAACTGGTGAAGAGTATCGCGAAGAGGAAATCGGGAACAACTTCTGTGGTGTATTTGTCAGCAATCTCAAGGGTGTTATCAGAACGTCATCAATGTTGCTGAAAAGAAATCATCAAGAGTGCAATGAGGTGTTCTTGCAGGCGTTTGTAGAATGGCTCGGGTGTTCGCGTTGTTCGTTTTCAAGGTGCACGTTCTTTGGTTGAGAATCTCTCGAAGGCGAGCGAGTCCTTGTGTCGAGGCGTTCGCCAGCGATGTCGGCCACCTCGCCGGAAAGCGCGCCTGACCGCTGGTCCGCCAGCTCATCGCCCTGCACTCCCAGCGAGACGCTGTCGCCACCCAGGTCGAGACCCTGGCGGGCAGTCCACCCTCATGCGCCAGGTCCCTGACCACGCGCGCCCGCTATCGGGGTCCCGGCCGCCGCCGTCCTTGCTGGCCAGCCCCCTGGGCAAGACCTCCAGTTACCAGAGCCCAGCCGGCGTTCTACGCCGCACTGGCACCAGTAACCAGAAGATCGGGCTCATCGATCCGCGGTGAGGTGCGTCTCCCGCGGCGGCAACAAGAGGCTCAAGCGCGCCATGTTCCCCTCTGCCTTCACCTCCCTGCGCTCCGACCCCGTCAACCAGGCCTACTACCAGCACAAACGTAACCCAAGGCAAAGCGCCTTGGGCCAAGCCGTCCTCACCCTGGCCCACCGCCGCATCCCGCCCCTGCACGCCTCGACCCGCAACAGCACCTCTACGACCCACAGTCGACCACAAAACTACCCACAGCCGTTCGACACACCACCCAGGAGCACCCCCGCATCACCACCTCGGGCAAAACCCGGAACGATGCACAGTGTGATCGGCTAGACTGGTTGGCATGTTGGTTCTTGGCACTGCCTCACTGCGTCTGCGCTCCCGCTGACGGCGGCGAGCGTACTCCACGTTGTTGCTCCCGCCCCGGTAATCACGGCTGGGCGGCTCTTTTGGCGTACCCGGCTCCGCAACAACCACGGAGCAAACAGTGTCTACCTATCGACATGGCCGTCACGAGTACGGCCAGAACTTCCTGACTGACCAATCCATCATCGCCGCGATCACACGGCTGGCGGTTGCCACAGAGGGGCCGATCATAGAGATCGGCCCCGGCGACGGAGCACTCACCACCCCACTGGCTCGTCTTGGACGACCAGTCACCGCGATTGAAATCGACGCGCGACTTGCCCGACGCTTGTCCGAACGACTTCCGTCGCACGTGGACGTCGTTTCCGACGACTTCCTGATCTATCGGCTTCCGACGTATCCCTATGTGCTCGTCGGCAACTTACCGTTCCACCAGACCACAGCCATGCTTCGACGCATGCTGCATGCCCCCGCATGGACAAATGCAATCTTGCTCGTACAATGGGAGGTCGCACGGCGAAGAGCTGGCGTTGGCGGAGCAACGATGATGACGGCGCAATGGGCGCCCTGGTTCGAGTTCACACTGCATGCCCGCGTTCCATCCCGCGCGTTCACCCCACGTCCGGGAGTCGACGGTGGAATCCTCTCCATCTACCGCCGTAAGCACCCGCTGCTGCCCTCGGAGCAGCGACGTCAGTTCCACGCACTGGTTTACCGCGTCTATACGGGTCCTGGGTGTGGGCTTGCTCAGATCCTTGCACGTAACACCGCACTGGGCTCAGCGCGGGCTGCACAGGCATGGCTGAGTCTCCACGGCGTGACTGCTGCCAGGCTGCCGAAGGACTTGCCTGTCGAGGCATGGGTGGACTTATTCAAGACAACCGGCGCATCGCCACCGGAACGCCTCACCAAGATGCGCTCGGGAAGGTTCCGTCGATGAAGCATGAATGCCGACGAGCAAACGGACTCTCACCGAGTTTCGCGCTCGAACCTGATCGCATTGCAGGGTCGCTGTAAGACACCATCGGACTAAACTCTGTTGGCATCGTCTAACGGCTCGTCGGCTCCGGGGGCCGCCGCGTCCACCTGTGCTTGATTCGTGCCAGGTGACCCCGCTGGACATGAGAGGGTCACGTACGTCGCTGGCGTTGTTTATGCCACCGAGTGTAGCGGCACGATGTTCTCGAGCTGCTCGCGCAGCGCCCGGCGCTCAAGCCTGAGTTCGTAGTGGCTCTGCAGGGTCATCCAGAGTTCTGCAGATGTGCCGAAGTACTTTGCCAGTCTTACTGCGGTGTCCGCAGTGATGCCGCGTTTGCCGTGCACGATCTCGTTGATGCGGCGCGGGGGTACGCCGATGGCCGTAGCGAGCTTGTTCTGGGTGATCCCGAACCCTTCGATGAAGTCCTCCATGAGAATCTCACCCGGGTGGATTGGATCGATCCGGTTCGCATCAGTGGTAGTCGACGAGCTCGACATCATCCGCACCTCCTTCATGCCAGGTGAAGCAGAGTCTCCACTGGGCGTTGACCCGAATGCTGTACTGGCCGCGTCGATCGCCAGTCAGTCGCTCGAGCCGGTTGCCCGGTGGGATGCGCAGGTCTTCGACATCGGCTGCTGCGTATAGAAGCTCCAGTTTGCGTAGCACAGCGCGCTAGAGCGACTTGTCGAGGGAGCGAACGTACTCCTCGTGCCACACTCGCTGGGTCCCCTTGTCCGCGAAGGACCTGATCACGACAACAGAGCATAACGGAGGTCGCTAATAACGCTAGGCGTTAACTGGAGGAGAGCAGGGCGGCGATGTTGTGCCGGGCGCGTGAATGCGCTGGCGAGCGTTGATGCCATCGAGATCGTCGTCAGTGACGACTGAGAGGCTTGATCCATGGGGTTCACTGTTGGTCCTCCTGTGTCATGCGAGTGGTTCAGTGTCCAAATCGGTGACAAAGGAGCCCCGGTATCGCTGACGCAGGCGAATAGACGTTGGAATCATGCGGTTTCTTCTCGCCCGTTCTGCTCTGTTCCAGGCCTTTGTCACCGATTTGGACACTATCGGACGTCTCGTTGGTGAGAACGGAGGGCCGCTGGGGTCCTTCAGCAGCGCCGGGTCCACCTGTGCTCGATCCGTGCCATGCCAGCTCGCCGGATGTGAGCAGAGAGGTCACTCACGCGAATCTCTCTACCCTGCGGCCTGCGGCTGAAGGACAACAGCCTCCGGCCCGGGGCCGGCCTGCAGCCGCCAGCCGGCATCCGGCATCGGTGGCGAGCCCGGTCCACGGTTGGGCCGTGCCGCTGAGGAGGACAGCACTGAGGGGTGGGACGCGCCGGCATCCCACCCCTCAGTCAGTGCTCAGAGCCGGATCGAGCCGGCTCATCGCGTGTTCAGTTCTTCGTGCGACGCACCCGCAGAATCAGGTAGCCGCCCATGATCCCGGCGGTCGCAAGGCCCAGGACCAGCAGCGCGTTGGCGCCCGTCTGGGACAGGCCATGCCCCGGCTTCGTTGTAGCCCCCGTTGCCGAGGCGCCCGGAGCATTGGCCCCGTTGGTCGGCTGCGCCATGGCGCCGTCAGTCGGCCGGTCGATCTCGTCGGGCTGCGTACTGGGCGCAGACGTCGTCCCCGGAGTCTGGCTCGGCGCCGGGCTCGCGCTCGACGATGGCTGACTGGACGGCGTTGGCAGGGAGGTCGCCCGCGAGCTCGCCGTCGATGGAGCTTGCTGCGTCCGGCTCGGCGCGGGAGCAGAGCTCGGGTGTCCACTCGGCTGTCCCGACGGCGTGGCGCTGGGCTGCTGGGAGGGCGCGGTTGAAGGCTCCGCCGTCGGCCCCTGCGAGGGTTCGGCAGACGGCTCCGGCCCTGCAGAGGGCTCGGTGGTAGGAGCAGTCGGCGCGCTGCTCGGTTCCGGTGCGGGCTCGGTGGTCGGCCCCGCGGTGGGCGCACTGCTCGGCGTAGACGTCGGCTCAGCACTCGGGGCTGTGGTCGGCTCGGCAGACAGTGAGGGGCTCGGCGACGGGCTCGGGGCCTGCGTGCACTGGTCGCCGACCCAAGCCATGGTGAAGTTGCGGTACCAGATGCCGCCGTAGTTCGCGCCTTCGCTGGCGTCCTCGCTGAGCAGCCCGATGCTGCCGTCGGACTGCACTGCGATCGTCGTGTAGCCGACGAAGGGCTCGTGGAAGACTTTGCCGGTCACCCAGGAGGCGCCGTCGTCGCAGGACATCGAGATGGTGCCGCGGTCGCGCGACCACGGCGTCGGGTTCGGCGAGTGGCTCAGCAGCAGCACCTTGGCGCGCGAGTCGCCGGGAGCGGCGTTCGGGAAGGCCCGAATGATCTGGGCGTTGTCCACCGAGTCGGGCAGGTTCTTGTCGCTGGCCGGTTCGCTCCAGGTCTGCCCGCCGTCGGTGGAGGTGGCCACCTTGCGGAAGCCCGTGCCGTCAGAGGCGCGCGAGTTGAGCATGAGGGAGCCGTCGGAGAGCTCGACGACCTTGTTCTCATCCATCCCGGTGCCGGTCGGCTTACCGGCCTGCCAGGTCTGTCCGTGGTCGTCGGAGTAGACGGAGACCGCCTGTACCGCTTCTGCGGAGGTCTTGATCGTGTACTGCTGCACCAGGCGTCCGGCGTGGGCGCCCTGGCGGATCTGGATCCCCTGGCCCGAGGCCGCGAAGCGCGAGACCCAGGGGTTGTCCTTCGTGATGTCCGCGGTGATGGTGCGGTGCGTCCAGGTCCAGCCGTTGTCGGTGGAGGAGGAGACCTCGGCCTGGATGACGTTGCGGTCCTCCGGGTCGGTGCCGGCCCTCGAGCCGCTCCAGCCCTGATCGAAGGACTTGACGTGGAAGTTGAAGATCGTACCCGTCTGGTTGTCGACGACGTAGCTCGGGTCGGAGTAGCCGACCTTCTGGCCCGTTTCCGTGCCCTGGTGGATGTATGTGGGCGCCGACCAGGTCTTGCCGCCGTCGGTGGAGCGGCGCTGGACGATGTGGTTCGGGTTGGGGGCGTCCCCGCCCTTGTTGCCGTTGTCCTTGGGTCGCTCGTCGTAGGAGACCAGCAGGTCCCCGTTGGGAGCGGTGGTGATCGCCGGGATGCGGTAGTTGTCGCTCGCCGTGTTGGCGGCCAGGTGCTGGGCCTGGCTCATCGAGGCGGGAAGCTCGGTGCTGGCGTCGGGCGCCGGGGCCGGCTCCGCCTGCGGGTGCTGGCCGACGACGCTGATCGGATCACCGGCGGCGGTGAGTGTCTGGAGGGCGGCGCCGTCGGTGCCGGTTGCAGTCAGCGTGATCGACGGCGTCCACCGGCCGGCGTCGACGTCGGCCTGCGTGATCGTGTGGGTGAGCGGCTTGCAGTTGTAGACAGCGCCCTTGCCCGGCTTGAGATTGTCCCAGTGGCACTGGCGGTCCAGGTCGTCGAAGGAGGAGTCGGTGGCGGCGACGTTGATCGTCTTATCGGCGACCGAGCGCACGCGCACCGTGTAGCTGACGGTGTCTCCCAGCTTGTAGGTCTCCTGGCTCGCCGACGGCGTGAAGGACTCGACCCGCAGTGAGGCAGGCTTGATCGGGCTCGTGTCGCCGCTGATCGTCTCCGGGGTGTTGAGGGCCTGGCCGGCGTACTCAACTGCCTTGACCTCATAGGCGATCTGCGGGGTGAAGCCGCCGGCCTTGAGGTCCTCGGCGGTCACCGTGTGTGTGGCCAGGCCAGCGCAGTCGGTCTTGGTCACCCCGGCGGGGACGTTGCGCCAGCGGCACTTGGTGACGTTGCCGGACAGGTTCGTCGAGGCCGGGGCGAAGGAGTGGGCCTCACTGCTGGTGTTGGTAAGGGTGATGTTGAAGGTCATGACGTCGCCGATGGCGTAGAGGCTGTCCTCGGGAGCGTTCACCTGAGTGATGGTGACGTCCATCAGGCCGTCGGCTGTGGGAGTGGCGTGCGCCGGGGGCGCGGCGGCGATCATGCCGGTGACGGCGAGGGCCATCGAGCTCAGGAGAGCCGAGAGGCGCCTCAGGGCGGAGGGGTGGGGTTTTCTCATATGGGTTCCGTTCGGGGTGACGAGGCGGCCTTGCCTCTCTGGGTGGGGAACGCCGACGAAGGATGTCTGACGTCTTACGATAAGGTAACGGATTGTTGCGAATCTGCAAAGTTGTGCGAGTCGTCAGGCTCTCGGGGCTGGCCTGTGGTCCGCTCGACAGAGGCTGGCGGGCCGGCGGTGCCTGTGGTGGCGTCGACCGGGATGGCCTTGGGGCCCGGTGACCGCGCAGCGCCGGTGGGCCGAGTCGGAGCGCTCAGTGGTGTTGATTCGGCCGCGTGACCCCTGCTGGAACTTGCCGGATCGCCTCACGTGAATCCATCTGCGCTCAATCGATTGTGTCGAGCGCAGGATGTCGGGAATGTTCGGTGATCGCAAGCTGTGGACGAAGAACGTTATCCCCAGGGCGGGGTGGTCGGGGTGTTTACCTTGCAGGTCATCCTGCACGATAGTGTCATGGGAATTCGATACTATGCATATGCTGTTGAGAAGGAAAAGTGTGCATGTTCGGAATGGGGTGGGAGCCGTGGGTCAGGGTGCTGAGACCTGAAGAGATGAAGGTGATCAGTTTGGACTTGAAGTCGTTGTGCCTGGAAGAGGGTGTGCCGATACCGGAACACGGTGATGGAGTCAGTGGTGGAGAACGTATGTCCTATGTTGCCAGCTATCTTCGGGCGGCCTGTCGATTTGCTGATGTGCTCGTCGGGAGCGGGCGCGGCATGGTCTACATGATCGGCTGAGCGATGCCGCAAGGATCGTGCTGGTGACCTGAAGAGCGTTCTACCTGCCTAGTTCCGCCGCGTTGACGTCCGTACTTGCGGCTCGGACTTGGCTGGTGTTCTCTATCGGTAACGATGACGAGCCTTCTCGAGGAGCTCGATCAGATCGGCGTTTGAGACGGCGAATCCTGAAGGGAGGGCGACTGATTTGCTTTTCCCTGCCCAGGAAACCTTAAGTACGAGGAACTGGTTTCTGCCGATCGGGTCGGTGGCCAGGAATTCGCGTCGACGCTCCCTCCCGGTATCGGTCAGATAATAGTGAATGGCGGCTATTGTTCCTGCGCGGGAGCGTATTGCCCGGAAGCCTTCAACGTCGCGCCATTCTACCTGTTCGATGATGTTGCCGTTCGCGTTCTCTAGCCTCAGTCCCTGGAATGTGAGCACCAACCGAATCCTCTGAGTCAACTGCCTGTAGGTTGCCACGGATGCGAGTAAAAACAGGGCGGAGAGTGCGAGTCCCATCGTCAGTAGTACCAGGGGTGCCGCCGAGTTGCCGGGTGCTGCTGGTGCGGTAAGGATGATGGCAGCGCTGATCGCCGTGAAGACGCTGAAGACGATGAGCTTGAGGATGAGCCGAGTTCGAGATGAGGGAATGACCAGGGTGCCGTCGCGCTCCAGCACTCCGAGGTGCTGTGCGACGCGCTCCTCTCTTTGTGGCATCGGCCGCTCCTCCTCTCCTCTGTGTGCTCTGACGTCGAGTTCGATGCTGTCATGTGAGACGCAGTGACGCCCGACGGCCGCTATATTGCGATGCAGATCACGTTTTCTGTCGCCCCCATGTCCGCGTTCTGTGGACGAAGGTCGCACCCACCCCACTCATGCACTTGATTGTCAATATCGACATGAGTGACGCTGCCTCTTAGGGTGTGGACCATGATCGACGCTGGGGTTCAGGAGACTCTTTTCTTCCCGCTCCTGGGGCGGGCCCGTGCTGCGCGGAGTTGGCCGAGCTGCTTCCGGGACTCCTGGTCCGAGCGCCTGGTCTCCATGGTCTCCGCCGTTCACCCTGGTATCGAGAACATGGATATGGGTGAGATGCCCGCCGCCATCTACGCCTTGCGCCACCTTGCGGCTGTCACGGAGATCCGGCGCTACCTGGAGACTCGCCCCGGAGCCGCCGTCGTCGATCTCGGATGCGGACTGGATCGACTCGTCGACGAGGTCGACAACGGTCGGGCGCTGATCCACAACCTCGACTTCCCCGGCGTTCTCGAAGCCCGACGCGCCTGGGCCGAGCCCCATGAGCGAGAGCGGGAACTGCCCTTCTCCTTGACCGATCACCGCTGGATGGATGAGGTCGACGCCAGTGGCGGACTGATTGCCGTGGCCTCCGGGGTCTTCTACTTCCTGGAGAGCAGTTCAGTTCGAGACCTCGTCAGTGCGATGGCCCGCCGCTTTCCCGG
Organism: Actinomyces johnsonii; assembly: GCF_006546835.1. Classification (GTDB taxonomy): domain Bacteria; phylum Actinomycetota; class Actinomycetes; order Actinomycetales; family Actinomycetaceae; genus Actinomyces; species Actinomyces johnsonii. Next base: position 348,083 of record NZ_VICB01000003.1, read on the forward strand.
TGGCCGTCTGATCTACGACGCCGAGTCCCCGGAGATGGTCGCGATGAGCGAGCAGGCCGTACGGGATCGAGGAATCGATGCGGCCCCCATGCCCTTCCGGGTCGCCGACCCCTGCGCTGCACACACCTGGAGCTCTCACGTATCCCAGATCAGGGTGAACTTCGACCTGTCCTCCTACGCCGCTGATCCCTTAGTCCTTCCTGCGCAGGTACTCGATGGCTTCGCCAAGATGAGGGAGAGCCGGGCTCTCTACGAGGTCATCGCCGATTTTGCCGTCGTAGGGGAGTCTCGCTGACACGTTGATCGCGGTCGACTCGCCTTCCGTGATGAGGCCTGAGAGACTTGGGGACATGCGAATCGCCATCGGCGCTCCGGGCAACGGAGCCCTCCTGAAGGACGCCATCGAAGAGCTGTTGGTCGAGGATGAGCGCGTGAACGACGTCGTCGACCTGTCCGCGCCGGACATCACTTACCCGGAGGTCTCCTTCCAGGTCGCCAGAGCGGTCGCCGAGGGGAGGGCCGACCGTGGTGTTCTCATCTGCGGTACCGGCATCGGAACCGCCATTGCCGCCAACAAGGTCCCGGGAGTGCGTGCGGCGACCGCGCATGACCTGATCACCGTACGCGGCTCGGTGGAGAACTACGACGCCCAGATCCTGTGCATGGGGCAGAACGTCATTGCGGCACCCGCTGCCCGGGCGCTCATCGATATCTGGCTCGACCTGCGCCACGATCCCACTAGCAGCTACGGCCCCAAGGTTGGCGAGATCGAGGCTTACGAGGTGCACCTCCACTCCTGAAAGTGGTTCTGCGTGAGACACCTGACGTCGCACAGGTCGTGCGGGAACTGCGCGCGCCGCCCCAGGGTCCTGGTGTCGAAGCGTGCGCCGGCCAGGCGGTGCTCCACAGCCGTTCGCCCCTCGGTGAGGAACTGGCCCACTGCGGTCAGTCCCAGGGTATCTGGGACAATTGCTCGGTGCGTATCACCGGCATTGACCACATTGTTCTGACGGTCCACTCCATCGAGGCAAGCGTCGACTTCTATTCGCGGGTTCTGGGCATGGAGATCATCACCTTCGGGCATGGGCGAACGGCACTGCGCTTCGGGGACCAGAAGATCAACCTCCATGCGGCGGACGATCCGATTGCTCCGCATGCCACGCAGCCCATCCCTGGGAGCGCGGACCTGTGTCTGGTTGCTGACGGTACGATCGACGAGATTCGTGAGCATCTTGCCGCCAAGGCGGTCCCCGTGGAGCTCGGCCCCGTCAAGCGGACAGGCGCCCGTGGCGCTATCCGCAGCCTCTACGTGCGCGACCCCGATCGGAACCTCGTCGAGATCGCTCTCTACGAGAGTGCCTGAGATCCGCTCGGGTACCGAAGGAGGCGTTCCGTGTCCAAATCGGATACAAAGGAGCCTGAGGTCCGATGTGGTTGCTGACTGAACCGCGGAATCATGCGGTTTCTTTCTGTGTGTCCGAGCTGGGGGTGAGCCTTTGTATCCGATTTGGACACCGCCCAGTACATCCTGGACGGTCGCGCTGTGCATGGCGTCGCAGCGTCCTGCCGCCTATTGGATCAATATGTCCATTGTTAGATGACATCCGATGTGTGACACCTTGGGTCGTAAGGTGTCATGGACGACTTGCTTGTGCAACGTTGGCGTCCGGTTCGCAGTCTTCGGTGGGGCTGGTGGGCGGCGTGAGATGGCGTCTTCGTGAGGAACCTCGCGCGAACTTGCATTGAGTGCAAGACTACACTGAGTGCAATATGAGTGCGTGACCGGAACCGACCTGCGCGCCACCCATGCACAACGCACCCGCGTCGCCATCCGTGCTGCCGCGCTCACCCTGACCAGGGAGCGCGGCTATGCCGCCATGACGGTCGACGATGTCGCAGCCCTCGCGGGCGTCTCTCGACGCACCGTCTTCAACCACTTCTCCTCCAAGGCCGATCTCCTCGTCGTCGGTCTGGAGGCCCCTGAGTCCGAGGCCGTCGAGGCCTTCGTCAACGGTTCCGGAAGCCTCCTGGAGGACCTGGGAACCCTGCTCGCCTCCGGCGCCGAGGCCGTCGAGTCCGAGCGTGGATGGCTCCTGTCCTTCCCAGAGATCGTGCGAGACAACCCGGAGATCGAGCGAACCATCCACGAGCGCCTACGTGCCATTGCCGTCTCCCTGACCGAGGCCGCCGGCCGTCGCCTGGGCACGGAACCCGACGACCCGCGCGCTCGCGCCGTCGTCGCCCTGGCCATGGCGATCCAGCGCAGCGCCATGGACCTGTGGTGCGGGCGCGCTCATCCCTGGGAGCAGCGCCGAGAGGAGGCACCGGTACGAGCCGAGGTGCCCGAAGCCTCGGACCAGCGTCCCGAGGTCCGCTTGGCAGACGCCGTCCGCGCCATGGTCGAGGCGATCTCCGACGTCGTCGCTCCCCCTCGCTCTGCAGAAGCGGCCTTCGGCGCCTCCGGCGGTCTGACGCCGTCGCACTCGCCGGGCTAGTCGCGCACTCGGCTCTCTCAGTCCTCCTTACTGTTCGTTTTACCCGCCTGCCTCAACCGTAAAGGTCGTATCCGTGACTCAAAGCACCTCGACGCCGGTGCCCGCCGGTACCACCCTCCACGAGCCGGGGGCCGACTTCCACCCTGACCGCCGTTTCTGGGCGGTCTACGCCTCGCTCCTGGTCGTCATGTTCCTGTCCGCCATGGACCAGACCATCGTCGGTACCGCCCTGCCCACCATCGTGGGTGACCTCGGCGGTGCCGCCCACATGGCCTGGATCCTGACCGCCTACACCCTGGCCGTCACCGTAGCCATGCCGGTTTACGGCAAGCTCGGCGACCTCGTGGGCCGAAAGAACCTCTTCCTGGTGGCCATCGCCCTGTTCCTGGTCGGCTCGGCCCTGTGCGGGACCGCCAACACGATGACCCAGCTCATCATCTACCGCTTCATCCAGGGCCTCGGCGGCGGCGGTCTCATGATCTCCTCCCAGGCGATCACCGGCGACCTCATCCCGCCGCGCGTACGCGGCACCTACATGGCCCCCATGGGAGCCATGTTCGGCATCGCCTCCATCTTGGGGCCCATCATCGGCGGTTGGCTGACCGATTCCGTCTCCTGGCGCTGGACTTTCTGGATCAACCTGCCGCTGGGCGTCCTCGCCTTCATCGCCATCGCCGTGGTGCTGCGCCTGCCCAGCAGCCGCCTGACCAGCCCCGTCGACTGGTGGGGGCTCGCGTTCATGGACGCCGGCGCCGTCGCCATCGTCCTCATGGCCACCTGGGGCGGCAACCAGTACGCGTGGACCAGCCCCGTCATCATCGGCCTGGGCACTGCGGGCCTGATCTGCTGGGGACTGTTCGCCTACGTCGAGACCCGCGCCGCCGACCCCATCCTGCCCTGGTCGATCCTGACCAACCGCACCTTCATCGTGGCCACGGTGGTCGGCATGCTCGCCATGGGCGGGATGATCGGCGTCATGAGCTACCTGCCCACCTACCTCCAGATGGTCTACGGGTACTCGGCCACCGCCTCCGGCCTGCTCCTGGTCCCCATCACGATCGGGATGCTCGTCTCCTCGATCCTCTCCGGCATCCTCGTCTCACGCATCGACCGCTACAAGATCTACCCGGTCCTGGGGCCCCTGGTCGCCGCCGGCGCCTCCTTCTGGCTTTCGCGCCTGTCGACGACGTCGCCCGTCTGGGAGATCTCGGCCGCCACCTTCTTCATGGGAGCGGGCATTGGCATGTTCTTCCAGCTCCTGGTCACCGTGGTGCAGAACGCCATTGAGGCCAGGCACTTGGGTACGGTCACCAGCGGCAATAACTTCTTCCGCCAGGTCGGCGTCTCCCTGGGCGCCTCGCTCATCGGTGCGGCCTTCTCCTCCGGCCTCACCTCCAACCTCACCGATCGGATTGGGGAGCTGGCCCGCAGCGCCGACCCTGCCGTGCTGGCCTCTCTTGGCCAGTTCCGGGAGGCCGACACCTCCTCGCTCACTCCCGCCCTGGTGAACCAGCTGCCCGCCGCCCTGCATGACGCCGTCGCGAACTCCTACGCCGATGCCCTCCTGCCGATCTTCGGCTGGATGATCCCGCTATTCGTGGTGACCTCCGTCGTCGCGATCTTCCTGCCCGAAGTCCCCCTGTCCCAGAAGACCGGGATGGAGCAGATCGCCGAGGCCAGTGAGCCTGCCGGCGGCGAGTCGGCCGGTGAGAGCCTTTCGAAGGAGTAGAGCTCAGCGACTGAGGAACAACATATGGGTGGTGAGGAGACCGGCGACGGTCTTCCCACCACCCACATGCGCTCTTCCGCCTCGTTGCTCGCGCTAATCGGAAGTGCGGGCGCCGGCCGGCTCGGGGAATTTCAATGGGCGGAGATGCGGGAATGCGCCGGCGAGAATCAGCCCGATAACAGGAGGAACGGAAATCGCGTCCTGGAAGAACATGATGGCGAGCAGCATACATGCCATTCCCAGGGCGATTCCCCCGAGAACTCGGATGTTCGGAGGATAGGGAGTCCAGACCAGAATCGCCCAGATCAGCGCTGTGCCGCAGCAGAGCGCAAGGACGCTGTGAAGCGGGAGAACAGAAACATTGTCACCACCGGTCGCCTCCACCCAGTACAGCGCCGCGAATCCGACGGCTGAGGCGCAGGCCAGGGCGACTGGCGCCCAGACATGCACAGCCTTATGGGAGCAACGCCCCGAGGCCCACAGACCGATCGCCACGAGAACGGGAATGAAGGCGATGAATCCGATGGGAACCCCCAGGGCCAGGAGCGTCCTTCGTGAGGCGAAGGTGACGATCCCGGTGATTCTCACGATGACGCAGCAGGCGGCCAGGGCTCCAAGGACAGTGGCGCAGGCGCCGAGGAGACGAATGGACAGTACTCGTCTGTCAGACAGGATGTTCAGCGGGCGCTGCCGGGCCGGCTTTGAAAACATTTTAGGAGGCGAGGGCCTGACCGGTGCGGTGTAGGGAAGTGCCGGCCCAGCCGACGGAGCGACTGCCTGTTTCCACTGAGATGGGTAGGACGCATTGCAGTCGGCGATCAGCGGGCCCTGAGCGGGCCGCATAATCGGGTAAGGGGGGTGCTTGGGACGGTTGGAGGACTTCGTGATGGCGAAGAGCGCGAGTGGAGCGACGATCGCGCCCATCCACAGGAACGCATCCACCGCGAAGGTGAACGGAGCCAGGAGAGCCCCGACGAGGAGCCCGACGATGGCCCGTAGCCCTGGTTCCAGACGTCTGCTGATGGTCAGACCGCTGACGGTGATTGCCGCCGCCAGCGCCCATACGACCCAGGAGGCGCGTAGGAGCGTCATATCAAGATGGCCGAGTATCGGCTGGATCGGACCGAGCGACGACTCAAGGGAACCGGAGTTCGCGGTCTCGATGTTGATCACCAGGGCGATATCCGCCACCGCGTCGATGATGCCGTATCCCAGGGACACGATGCTCGCCGCGAAGGCGTGTTGCGGGGCCAGCCATCCGTGCTGGCGAGCGAAGCTGATGGCTGCGATCATGAGGAAAGTGAAGGCGAAGGAGATAGTGACTCCCCCTGTCCACCGGAAGATGAGATCATCGGGATCGAACCTCGGAGCGAGACTCGATATCACCATCGCGAAAGCGAAGAACCATGCCATGCAGAAGGCGAACAGTACTGTCGAGATAGCGCTGCATGCCAGCGTCATCCTCCTACCGAGCCTTATACCCGCACGGTAGGCGAAGGAGCGCTTCTCGGGGTGTGGGGGCGGGTGCGCGGCCCCGGTGGCGGATGCGCCGGGGGCATTGGGGCTGTCGCCGTTGCGCTGATGATCGGAAGGCATCTCGTTGACTCCGTTGGGAACATAGGAGGTCGATCAATGCCTCGAAAGGCTAGTGGAGATCGCTGGAGGCGTCCAGGGAAGTTCTGCCCAACAGGTAGATTTGCGAGAGGAGATCGCCGACGCCCGCATCCAGGTCGAGGCTCTGGTGGCCCAGTGCTTCCATAACGGTTGAGCCCGGCTCTCCATCAGGCCGTCATGGGTGAGAGGATGGCATGGTGATCGAGAGGTTCAGACGACCGCCACCGGCAGTGCTGCTGGCGATGGCGGGGCTGGCGCAGAGCGCCGTGACTCGTGGTCGGAGAATGACGCCGTCGTCGATGGCGGTGGCTGCTCCGGTACTCGGGGTCTCGTTCTGTTTGCTCGCTGGAAGTGCAAGCAGTTTTCTTCGGCACCACACGACGGTCGATCCGATAAGAGTCGAGCGCGCGCAGTGCCTCGTTGTGGACGGTCCCAACCGACTGACGCGCAATCCCATGTACGTAGGCCTGGCGGGAGCACTGCTTGCGCACGCGATTGCGCGCAGGAGCCCTTCTGCCGTGATCCCGCTGATCGGATTCGTCTGGCTGATCGACCGACACCAGATCCCGGCGGAGGAGAAGGCGCTGGAGGCGAGGTTCGGGCAGGCCTATCTCGACTACAAGAAGGCCGTTCCTCGCTGGCTGGGTACTCGAGGTGCGTCGATGGACGACCCCGGTCACGAGCTGAAGATGCGCGACGCCTGAGGTCGGGTGATGCGGCTCGCGCGGTCGGCCGGAATGATCCGTGAACTCATGTAGTTGAAGGTTGCATGAAAGCATTCGGGTTCCTCAGTTTCGGACACTACGGACACGGTCGGGGTCCTGGCGACCCCGACGCCGGCCAAGCGCTTAAGGACGCCGTCGAGATTGCGGTCGGCGCCGACGAGATCGGTGTCAACGGCGCCTACTGGCGCGTTCACCACTATGCCCGCCAGGCCGCCGCCCCCATCCCGCTGCTCTCCGCGGCCGGCGCACGTACCAAGCGCATCGAGGTTGGCACCGGTGTCATCGACATGCGCTACGAGAACCCTCTCCACCTGGCCGAGGAGGTCGCCGCCCTTGACCTGCTCACCGACCAGCGCATCGCCATCGGCATCTCCCGCGGCTCCCCGGAGCAGGCCCGGCGCGGCTGGGAGACCTTCGGCTACGTCGGTGGCGCCGACCCGCGCGGGGCCGACGTCGCCCGCGCCCACACCGCTCAGTTCCTCGACGCCGTCCGGGGCGTCCCGCAGGCCGACCTCGATACCAGCAACGGTATGGCTCCCGGTGCGTCCTCCCGCCTGCGCATCGAGCCGCATGCCCCCGGTGTGGATCGCCGCATCTGGTGGGGTGCCGGCTCGCGCGAGACCGCCGAGTGGACCGCCCGTCAGGGCCTGAACCTCATGAGCTCCACCCTCCTGACCGAGGCCACTGGCGAGGGCTTCTCCCACCTCCAGGCCGAGCAGATCCGCCGCTACCGGGAGACGTGGAAGGAGGCTGGTCATGACTGGACCCCGCGCGTGAGCGTCTCGCGCTCCATCTTCCCGATCGTCTCCGACGCCGACCGCAGGTTCTTCGCCCTGCGCGGCGAGGACTCCCACGACCAGATCGGCATCATCGACGGCCTGCAGTCGACCTTCGGACGCACCTACGCCGCCGAGCCCGATGTTCTCATCGAGCAGCTTGCCGGGGACGAGGCGCTCCGCGCCGCCGACACCGTCATGCTCACCATCCCCAGCCAGCTCGGCGTCGACTTCAATCTCCACATCCTCCAGGCCTTCGCCGAGCACGTCGCCCCGGCACTGGGCTGGCGGCCCAACACAGCCGGACCGGTGATGAGTGACGCCCCGGAGGAGTAGCTGCACTGATCGGGGACATCCGAAGACGGTGAAGAGGACGCCGATATTCGTCTGAGACGGGGGATACGACCAAAAAGTGAAAGGAAACGGGCCGGCGATAGAGCACCGCGAAGACGGGGGCGACGGGTCGGCTTGAACATGACGTGGCCTGTGGGGTCCGGGACTCGCCCGGGCCCCACAGGCCCGTGTCGTTGAGGGTGGCATCTCCCTGGATTCCCATAACTCCAGGGGGACTCGCCCTCCTTCGCCAGAACGACTCGCGTCGGGCTCCCTATCAACCCGAAGCGGCCTCGAAATCCGATCGGTCATCGGGCTCCCCAACCCTCGCGACCGGTTCCGTCCGGCGGCAGTTACTATGTAACCCGCTACTCCTGTAGGGGCACTCCAATATAGCTGAGAGTTGTCTGGGAAGTCTCTCCATGTTATTTATTCTGTTTTCATGGGGTTGTCGGGTTGGGTTCCGGTGTTATGCAGTCGACTCCGTCTTGGTGGGTAGCTTTAAAACGTATAGGCGTCCCCGTTAGTGTTCCTTCGGGTTCTGATTCCGCTGCTTTCTGTCGATCATTATTGATGGTCGAAAGTTCTCAGAGGGGCTGCGTGTTGGAGCGTCGGTGAAAAAATGTGACCCCCGCACAAGGGGACTGTTGTGGTCAGTGAAAAGACGCACATCTCACCCAATCGGCATGCCGTGCGATCGGTCATTTATAGCGAATTATCAGATCTCATTTCGGAAACGGGGTGTATTGTTCAGCCGTCCAACCGGAAATCAGCGGGCGGAAGGTGAGGAATACCCGTCTCGCCGCGCCGGACGCCGTCGCGCCCCGATCTCTTCAAGGAGCACTCGCTTATGCCTAAGGTCACCGGAGCCACCCATGAGGTGGGCGTGGACCAGCTCTTCTTCTCCACCACTGACGCGCGCGGCGTCATTCGTCACTCGAACAATGTGTTCATCGAGCTCTCCCGCTACCGACGCGACGAGCTCTCCGGTGCCCCGCACAACATCATCCGCCACCCGGAGATGCCCGGCGGCGCCTTCAAGGCCATGTGGGACACCCTCAAGACCGGCAATCCCTTCGCCGCCTACGTGCGCAACCTCGCCGCCGACGGCAGCGAGTACGACGTCTTCGCCGCCGTCACCCCGCTGTCCGACGGGGGCTATCTCTCGGTGCGCACCCGGCCGGTGTGCACGGACCTGTTCGACACCGCCTGCACCATCTACCGCGATGCCCGCGCCGTGGAGGATCGGGCCATCGCCGACGGCGCCAACCGCCGGGCGGCGGCCGAACAGGGGCTCGGCCGTATCGCCGAGCTACTGGCCGGGGCGGGCCTGTCCTCGTACGAGGAGTTCCAGAACACCGCCCTGCCGGCGGAGGTAGCGCGCCGCGAAGAACTCTCCGACGGCGTCCCGGTGCGCCCCGATGCCACCGGGGACCTGCGCGTCATGCTCGATTCGGTCACCACCATCGCCACCGGGCTCGACTCCTGGATGGCCGGCCAGCAGCAGCTCGCCGAGCTGTCGGCCTCGCTCAAGGCCGCGGGCAAGGGCCTGACCCGGACCCTGGAGGACCCGCGCCTGGGCCCCACGCGGATCGCCGCCCTGGACCGCTCCGATACCCGGGTCAAGCCCCTGGCGGACCTGCTGGACCTGTGGTCCCAGATGCAGAGCCTGGTCAGCCCCCTGGTCGCCCGGCTCGTCGACACCCTGGCCCAGCTCGACACCAACGGCGCCAGGACCCGTTCCCGTATCGCCCTGGCTCGTCTGCACGCCACCACCACCTCGCTGTTCACCGTTGAGCTCATCGACGGTGCCGGCGACCCGCAGTACTCGGCAGAGGCCATTCCCGACCTCATCGAGTCCCTCGACGACGGCGTTGCCGAGATGGAGCGCCAGGCCCGGACTTACAGCACGCTCGCGACCCAGGTTGTTGCGTACATTGGTGAGGTCAGCCGGATGATGACGATTCCCAACCAGCTCCTCATGCTGTGGACCGGCTCCCCGGCCTCAACCGATCCCGCCCTGCCGGCAGAGGCCGCAGAGCTGTCCGCCGCCGCCTCCGGAGTGGTCGAGTCTGTCGGTCAGCGCCTGGCTGAGCTTGACGAGCTGGCCGCTCGCTGCCAGGCCATCAGTCAGGGCGTCGATGTCGCCGACGGCGCCGGGGATCTGCGGGCGGCTCTGAGTGCCTTCACGGCGGCGGCCGGCGTCGTAGCCCCGAGCTGAGCCCTGTGGGGCGGAACCGCGCCAACGGACGCAGACAGGTGCCGCTTGGGCGAACGCATGCATTCGCCCAACCGGCACCGCTGTGTCGATGGGATTTAGGCCCCAGAGTGCGCAGACTCCGGATCCGGTGGATCGAAGGGGGCCGTGTTGGAGCCGCCGATGAGCCCCTCCTCCTGACCTGCTGACGGGGAGTGCCCGTACGGCTCGGGATGCATCGGCCCGGTCGCGCTCGGCGCGGATTGACCGTCCTCGAACGATGTCCGTTCGCCGGGCTCCGCCTTCACGGGGACGGGGGAGGCCCAACGCAGCTCATTGCGGGGGATCTTGTAGCTCACACCCGGATAACGGCCGAACTGCTCCTCACTGGGCACGCTCGTGGTGGTGGAGTCCAGCACCGAGAGCATCTGCTCCGGCGTCGGCCAGGAACCGGAGCGCTGGTATCCGGTGGGAGCCGAGGGCGGGAACCAAGCGGTCGACTCCGGTGGACGGATCATGATCCGTCCGGGGCGGCTGCGGTCGCGCAGGGCATGAGCGCGCCAGGTGTTGATGGGGTGACTGGAGAGCCAGTTGGTCATGTGGAGCCAGAACCCCTTCTCGCGTGTGGCGCGATCGGCCAGAGCATGGGTGTTGACCTCGGCTCCCAGGTACTTGCCCCCGGAGAGGACTCCCATGGCTCCGGGCACGCCCTGGGGTTCGTTGGCGTAGCCGTGGTTGTCCGCGGTGTACTCCTGGGCGCGCGAGAGCGCCTGCCCCAGGAAGGGGACATAGCCCGCCAGCTGGGAGAGGATGAGACGGAAGTAGGACACGTGGCCGGCGGCGAGGTGGCCGACCTCGTGACCGATGATGAAGCGCAGCGCCTCGGGGTCGCGGGCCTGCCCACCGATCTCGAATAGGTCGGAGTAGACGGCCACGAAACGCCGGAAGCCGTGGCCGGAGGCGAAGGCGTTGATCTGGCCATTGCCCAGCACCACGTAGGCGTCGGGGACCCGCCGCAGGCCGAACTCCCGGGCCGCCTCGACGACCATCCGATACCCCTCCGGGAACTGGGTGGGGGACATCTGCACCGAGCTAGCCCGCAGCTGGGCGTACGTGAGGGCGCGGATGATCCATACCAGCAGGGGGATGAGGGGGATGGCCAGTATCGCCTCCGAGATAGTCCCGCCCCCCAGGATCTGTTCGCGAATCTCGGCGCTCAGCCCGGTCGGCTCGGGCACGGTGACCAGCCACGTCACTAGGCCGAACCAACCGATGTAGCCCAGTGCCGTAGTGACCACGGCGGCGATGAGCAGAGGAATCTCCGCAGGATGACGCAGGCCGCGGATCCCGGCGATGCCGTGAACGGTCGCACCGTTGAACATCCGGGGGCGGGAGAGGGCCCCGGCCGGAGGCGTACTGCCTGAAGCGCCGGGGACGGTAGACGGAACAGGTAGTTGCATGGTGGCAACTTAAACGACCTCCCCGGGTTTCCTCTCCTGCCTCAGGAGGATCTTGGCCGCGCTACTTATCCGCCTTATGGTGGGAAAAGGTCGCGTCCTCTCCTTCCAGGGGGCCGCGCCGTTGGGGCGGCTCCCCGGGTGCCTGCGTCGGATCCTGACGCGGCCGGAGCCGAGCCCGTAGGCTCCTACCCGTGCCTCACTCCTTCTCGTCTCCTTCGCCATCCTCCTTCTCGCTGCAGCCGCCCTCCCTGTCCGGGCACCCGGACCACGCGGTTCCCTGGGGTATGCAGATCGCCGTGCGCTATGACAAGGTCCACCCGCCGCGGCGGATCGATGTCGCCGAGGCCGCCGCCCGCGCCGTCGTCGCCCTCCTGGCCGCACCCGCCTCCGCCCCGGGCGGGCCGTGGAACCGGGCCGTCGACTACTGGCGCGACGGGCGCATCCGCAAGCTCGTGCGCCGCGCCCGCGGCAAGCGCTGGGAGGAGATCCAGGACATCGACGGCGTTACCGTCACCCAGGACGGCCCGCCGGGTTGGGGGCGGGCTGCGGCGCGCGCCTTCGTCCCCGGCCCGGTGCGCCCCCTGCCCGGAGCCCTGGCCAAGACCCAAGTGGAGGGAACCCACTTCCCGGCTGGCGACGAGCTGCCCCCACCGCCTGCCGCGATCACCGCGTGCGTTGCGAAGGATCCGGCCGCGGCCGATGAGATCGAGCTCGGGTCGGAGTCGGCCTCCGCCGGGGCGCTCGTGACGATTGAGGTCACGCCCCTGCACGAGATGACCTCGGGCAAGCTCGCCGCCCAGTGCGGCCATGCCGCCCAGCTGGCCTGGGAGAGCCCCGCCATGGAGCCCGCCGTGCGGCGGGCCTGGGCCGATGACGGCTACCGGGTGCGCGTGGTCGTGCCTAGCCGGGAGCAGTGGGAGTCCACCACTCGGCCCGTGCGCATCACCGACGCTGGCTTCACCGAGCTCGATGGCCCCACCGAGACGACCCGCGCCTATTGGTGAGGGCGAGGAGCTGACCGACGGGGACGAGTCTTCAGACTCCGGTGGGGTAGTCCTCGAAGCGGTGGGTCTGTGCGGGCTCCGGGACTCCGCGGAACACCCACAGCCGAATGAACACGTAGAGGTAAATCCCCTCGCAGCAGGCCGAGATGACCCGAGCCAGCTCGGCATTGACCCCGAACCAGTGCAGCAGCGAGGACAACCCGAGAATGAAGATGACGTACTGGCTGATGATGCCGGCCGTGTAGCCCGCCCCCTGCTCGATGACGTGCCCGTGGGCCTGGAAGTTCAGCCACCGGTTGAGCAGGAAGGAGTAGACGGCGGCGATGACGTAGCCAACCGTGACCGCCAGCGGGTAGAACCAGTGGAGGTGGTTGTAGAACACCCATAGGCAGGTGATGTCCAGGAAGAAGGCGGAGCCGTTGATGATCGCGTAGCCGATGAAGGTCACCGGCAGCCGGCTGCGTACGAATCTGGGCAGCTCGGAGTGGATCGCCGTGATGAGGCGCAGGAAGATCTCGGGGGCACGGCGGGCGTTGGAGGCGGGCGGTTGGAGGGAGGATACCGCAGGCTTTGTTGCGGTGGTGGTTTCGGAGGCCTGGCCGTCCGCCGTCGCTCCTGCCATGGGGTGTCCTTTCCTGATTGCTGGTGTCAGGGGGAGTCTTCACCGCCTGCGCCGGTGAGGCAAGTTCCGAAAGGAGGAACGGTGGCCTGCCGGCTCATCCTCGTGGAGGAGAGGCGGTCTGCGTTAGGGCCTGGGCGACCTCGCGGCGCAGAAGCTCGCCGCCGGCGTCGGCCGGGTGGTGGATCGTGCGCAAGCCCACCTCGCGGGCCGCGACGATATTGGTGGCGCTGTCATCGACGAACAGGGCCTGGTCGGGCTCCACCCCCGCCAGCTCCAGCAGGCGGCGGAAATAGGCGGCATCCGGTTTGGCCACCCCCAGCGTGCAGGAGTAGCCGTCGATGTCGCACAGGCCGTCATAGCCCAGATGCTCGCGCATCCAGGCCCGACGCTCCCACTGCTGATTGGTGGCCAGGACCGTTGTGTATCCCGCCTCGCGCAGGTCCCTCACGAGCTGCCAGGCCAGAGGGTCGGGCGTGGCCCGGTGCCACATCTCCAACAGGTCCGATGCGCGCAGCTCCAGCCCCAGGTCCTTCACCACCCGCTCCAACAGCTCGGTCAGGGTCTCCCGGCCTGCCAGGGCGTCGGTCTCGCCATCGATCATGGCCTGGGCGAAGGCCGGGCCGCCGCCGCGGGTCAGCGCCTCGCCCCACGGGGTGCCGATGAGCTGAAGAACGCCGTCGGCATCGAGCAGGACGGCGCGCACGGGAGTGGACGAGGCGGGTGGGATGGCTGACTGAGAGATGCTCACGCCCCGATCCTGCCCTATCCCCGCCCGACCGTGCGGCAGATGTCGTCCGGGACATGGTGCTCCAGTGGAAGACTGGGGCCATGACCGATGCCGCCAGCACACCCGCCAGTGCTTCACACAGCGATCCCTTCGGCGCCGCCACCGGTGAGGCACTGCGCGACGAGGACGCCTACACCGACTCGCTCATCGACTTCGTCACCGCCTCACCCAGCTCTTACCATGCCGCCGCCGAGGTCGCCCGGCGCCTGGAAGCGGTCGGCTTCTCCGGCGTCGAGGAGACGATCTCCTGGGAGGCCGGCCTGCCGCGCCGCGGCTACGTCATCCGCGACGGCGCCATCGCCGCCTGGGCACTGCCCAAGGCGCTCGCGCCAGGAGCGGGTCTTCGCATCGTTGGCGCCCACACCGACTCCCCGGCCCTCAAGCTCAAACCCAACGCCGCCCTCGTCCGCTCCGGCTGGCAGCTCATCAACGCCGAGGTCTACGGCGGCCCCCTGCTCGCCTCCCTCCTCGACCGCGAGCTGGGCCTGGCCGGGCGCCTGACCACCCGCGACGGCGCCGTCCACCTCGTGCGCACCGGCCCCATCGCCCGCATCTGTCAGATCGCCCCGCACCTGGATCGCGGCGTCAACGACGCCCTCCACCTGGACCGCCAGACCCACCTGCTGCCCCTGTGGTCACTGGCCGGGCCCGACGCCGCCCCCGACGCGGTCGAGACCCACCTGTGCGAGATCGCCGGTATCGACCCGGCCGAGCTCGCCGGCCACGACGTTCTGACCTACCCTACCCAGGCCCCCGCCCGCTTCGGCCGGGACGGAGAGTTCCTGGCCTCCTCCCGCCTGGACAACCTCTCCTCGGTGCATGCCGGACTGGTGGCCCTCGAGGCGCTCGCGGCCGCTGGGGGCGAGCCCGCCGAGCCCGTCATCCTGATCGCCTTCGACCACGAGGAGGTCGGCTCGGCTACCCGATCCGGCGCGGACGGCCCCTTCCTCACGACCCTCCTGCGGCGCCTCGCTGGCGTTCTGGGGGCCAGCAGCGACGACGTCGAGGCCCTCCTGGCGCGCTCGTCCTGCGTGAGCGCCGACGCCGGGCACAGCGTCCACCCCGCCTACGCCCACCTGCACGACCCCGCCGTCCAGCCGCTCATCAACCACGGCCCCCTGCTCAAGATCAACGCTCAGCAGCGCTACGCCACCGACGCCATGGGAGCCGCGATCTGGGCGCGGGCCTGCGCCGCCGCGGACGTGCCCAGCCAGGACTTCGTCTCCAACAACGCCGTGCCCTGTGGCTCCACCATCGGTCCCATCACCGCCACCCGGCTCGGGATCACCACCGTCGACGTCGGCGTGCCCCTGCTGAGCATGCACTCGGCCCGCGAGATGGCCGGTGTCAAGGACGGCCCCTGGCTCGCCCGGGCCCTGCACGCCTACTGGCTGGGCGCCTGATCATGGCCAGTCGGCAGGCAGGCCGCCGGGAGCAGCCGGGCTCGCCGGTCCGCACCGCGGGCGTGCGCGGCACCGACCCCTGCCCCTGCGGCTCGGGGCGCGCCTACGCCCAGTGCTGCGAACCCCTCCACGACGGCGCCCCGGCACCGACCGCCGAGGCCCTCATGCGCTCGCGCTACACGGCCTTCGTCGTCGGTGACGAGGACTATCTCTTCCGCACCTGGCATCCGCGCACCCGGCCCGAGGGTCCCTACTGCCACCCCGGTACGCAGTGGACGGGCCTGAGCGTCGACGAGACCGTGGATGGCGGGGTGCAGGACGAGACCGGCGTCGTGGAATTCACCGCCTCCTACCGCACCGGCGACGGGCGCGGGGCGGTGGTGGCCGACGCCCTGCACGAGCGCTCCCGCTTCACCCGTCGCGCCGGCCGCTGGCTCTACCTCGACGCCGTCGAATAGCTTCGGAGCCCCGGACGGCCGGGCGACAACGCCGGGTCCCCGCTCAGCGCCAGGTGCCGCGCCAGTACTGGATGGGCCAGGGGGCCTGATCCCAGGAGCGCACCCCCAGGTCCGCCGCCCAGCGCAGCGGCAGGTAGGGATCGCGCAGGGCGGCCCGGCCCACGGCGACGGCGTCGACCTGACCGGACACCAGCGCCTGCTCGGCCTGCGCCGCCTCCTCGATGAGACCCACGCCCACCACCGGGACGCCGGTGCCGGCAACGGCCCGCCTGACCTGCTGGGCCAGCGGCAGCTGGTAGCCGGGCCCCACCGGGACCGGAGCAGGTGTGTTGCCGCCGCTGGAGATGTGCAGAACATCGACGCCGGCCTCCACCAGCTCGCGGCTGAAGACCGCGGTCTCCTCACCGGTCACCCCGCCGTCTTCCCAGTCCGAGGCCGACAGGCGGATGTCGAGGACCGTGTCCGGAGCGATGGACTCGCGCACCGCCCGCACCACCTGCAGCGCGAAGCGCTGACGGTTCTCGGCGCTG
Organism: Actinomyces johnsonii; assembly: GCF_006546835.1. Classification (GTDB taxonomy): domain Bacteria; phylum Actinomycetota; class Actinomycetes; order Actinomycetales; family Actinomycetaceae; genus Actinomyces; species Actinomyces johnsonii. The sequence goes on from NZ_VICB01000003.1 coordinate 364,216, forward strand.
CCGCCGTAGGAGTCGGTGCGCTGGTTGGACAGGGGCGAACGGAACTCGTGGATGAGGTAGCCGTGGGCGCCGTGGATCTCAATGACGTCATACCCGGCCTCGACGGCGCGGCGGGCTGCCGCCGCGAAGGCCTCCACCAGCCGGCCGATCCCGGCCTCGTCCAGCTCGGTGGGCGTCGCGTGCCCGGGGTAGGGGATCGCGCTGGGGGCCAGCAGCTCCCAGCCTTCCAGGGTTCCGGTGCGGGCACCGGCGACGTTGGGCCGCCACGGGGCGGTCCCCGACTTGCGGCCGCCGTGCCCGATCTGGATGCCGGCCACCGCCCCGCCGGCATGGATTGCCTCGACCAGGCGGCGCTGGCCGGCGATCTGCTCATCGGACCACAGGCCCAGGTCGTAGGGGGACAGGCGTCCCTCGGGCGTGACCGCTGTGGCCTCCACGATGATCGTGCCGAAGCCGCCCACCGCGCGGCTCGCGTAGTGGGTCACGTGCCAGTCGGTGACGGCGCCGTCCTGCGCCTCGACCGAGTACATGCACATGGGCGGCAGCCAGAGGCGGTTGCGGGCGGTGATCCCGCCGAAGGTCATCGGCTCAAGAATGCGCGGTGTGCTCGAGGTGCTCATGACCTCACGCTACTCTCCCGACCGCCGGCAGACATGGGGTGGGAATCACCCGTGCGATCACACCATGGAACCCATAGGCTCCCAGGCGTGAGCCCACGCCCCGTCCCCGACCCTGTACAACGGCCTGTCCCCGTCACCGACCCCAGCCACCGGCCCGCCCCCATCACCCACGGTCCTGACGACGTCGCCCTCGTTTTCGAAAGCGGCGGCATGCGCGGGGCCTACACGGCCGGCCTCGTGCGCGTCATGCTGGAGGCGGGTCTCTCCTTCCCCTGGGTCGGTGGCATCTCGGCGGGCTGCACGAACACCTGCAACTTTGTCTCCCGGGACACCTGGCGCACCCGCGAGGCCTACCTGGGCCTGACCACTGACCCCAAGGCCGGCGGCTGGGGAAGCTTCGTGGCCGGCAAGGGCTATTTCAACTCCGAGCACATCTACCTGCACACCTCCGCGCCGGACGAGTCCATCCCCTTCGACTGGGATACCTTTGCCGCCTCGCCCACCACGGTGCGACTGGGCGCCTTCCGCTGCGATACCGGCGAGGAGGTCTACTGGGGTCTGGAGGACATGCCCACCATGGGCGACCTGCTGGTGCGGGCCCGGGCGTCGTCGTCGATGCCGGTGCTCATGCCCATGGTCGAGGTCGACGGCGCCCCCTACGTGGATGGCGCCGTCGGGCCCACCGGCGGATTCGCCATCGACGCCGCCCGTGCCGACGGATACGACAAGCTCCTCGTGGTCATGACCCGTCCCGAGGGCTACCGCAAACCGCCTATGCGGCGCCACGAGATCGAGGTCCTCCAGCGCCTCTACTCTCGCTACCCGGCCCTCGTCCAGGCCGTCATCGACCGGCCCGAGAACTACAACCGCACTGTCGAGGAGCTTGAGGACCTGCGCGGCCAGGGACGCGCCTATCTTTTCCGGCCCGAGCGCATGCCCGTTGCCAACGGCGAGCTGCGTTACGACCGCATCGTCACCGCCTTCGAGGCCGGCCTGGCCCAGGCCCGACGCGAGCTGCCCGCCATCGAGGCCTTCCTCGCCAGCTGAGCTCAGTGCGGCAGGGCGACGCCGTAGCGGGCGATATCCTGGCCGATCTCGAAGCCGAAGGTGGTGATCGGGGGTACTGGCAGGCCGCCGGCGAGGGCGGCGGCCAGGAGGGTCAGGACGTGGCGCTCGTGGGGTGGGACCGCCTCGGGCAGGTCGTTCAGCGAGAACCAGCGCAAGCCCGCGTTCTTGGCCGGCTCGCGCACGGTCGGCGTGCCTTCCCAGGTGCGCAGCGTGAAGAACAAGTCGATGCGCTGTTCCAGGGCGTCACCGCCGAGGTCATTGGTGCGGTGCATCGCCGTCAGCGGGTTCAGGTCGGTCGTCGCCGCGCGGACGCCCAGTTCTTCGCGGGTCTCGCGCAGGGCCGTCTCGACGACACTCTCGGCGGCCTCGACGTGGCCCGAGGCTCCGCAGGCCCAGTGACCGTCCATATACCCGGTGCTCTGCCGCAGCTGGAGGAGCACCTGCGTCTCAGCGCTCTCCGATCTGCTCGTCGCCCCGGCCCGGTCGGCGGCGGAGTCGGGAGCGGGGCGCAGGAGGTAGACGTAGGCGGCGGGGACGAGGGTGAAGGAGTGGACGGCCATGGCGGCCACCGTAGACCAGGCGCGGGCAGGGGTGCGGCCCCGGGAAGAAGTAGCCGGGATACCGAGTGTCAAGTTTCATGAAACCATCAGGAACTTAGGCAATGCTCCCACACAGTCAGTCATCAATGGCCGTCCGTGGAAACTTCCGCAGCGCACCCGTCGCTGGATCGCTGCGATTCGCCTTCCGCGGTAACGCTGCCGGCTCGACGTCGGACAACTAGGCTTCTACCTGGGGCGGCGGGAGACCGCAGGCCCAGCCCTGGAGCTGCACCACCGCCGATCGTCAGCCGTCGACGCGATCAATGATGACCGATGCCGACCTGAGCATGATCGAGGCCCCTTGAAGACGCCGCCTGAGGAGGACCAGATGCAGACCAGCCTTACTCGGCTCACGGCCGACGACGGAACGCGTCTGGTTGTGCACATCTGGCTCCCTGAGTGGCTCATCGACGGTTCCCTGCTGGTGGCCGATGCCTCCGACGCCGCCGGGTTCGGCACCATGGTGACGCCGCACCCGAAGGTGGCCGGTGCCGCCCGCCCCCGGGGCATCATCGTCATCTCCCACGGGATGGCCGAGCACGCCTCGCGCTACGCCCGCTTCGCCGCCTCGGCGGTGGAGGAGGGCTACGCGGTCCTGGCCGGGGACCACCGCGGGCACGGGGCCACCGCCGCCCCAGGCGGCTTCGGGTTCGTTGCCGAGCAGGACGGCTGGGACACGGTCGTGGCCGACATGAGCACCGTCATGGACGCGGCCCGGCGGGCTTGGCCTGATGTTCCGGTCTTCCTCATGGGCCACTCCTGGGGCTCCTTCCTGGCCCGCGACCTGGCGGCGCGCCGCGGTGGCGATCTGGCCGGCCTCATCCTGCTGGGGACCGGTTCGGGCGTCGGAGCGCTGACAAGACCCGCGACGGCGATCTGCGCCGGGGAATCCAGGTTGCGCGGCCCGCGCCACCCCTCCCGGCTGCTCAACGCCCTCGCTTTCGGCCCCTACCAGCGCCACTTCGCCCCCAACCGCACCGAGGCCGACTGGATCAGCCGGGACGCCAAGGAGGTCGACCGCTACGTCGCCGATCCCTGGTGCGGATTCGTATGCACCTCCAGCTTTTTCCGCGATCTGGTTGCCGGGCAGGGTGTCGTCAACACGGCCTCCCACGCCGCGGCAGTGCCCGCGGAGCTGCCCATGCTGCTGGCCTCCGGGGACCGGGATCCGGTCGGCGCCATGGGACGGGGCGTCCAGCGGGCCGCCACCCTCTACCGCCGCGCAGGCGTACGGGAGGTCTCCGTCCTCCTCTACCCGGGCGGGCGCCACGAGCTCCTCAACGAGACGAACCGGGACCAGGTCACCGGTGACATCCTCACTTGGATCGACGGACACGTGCAAGAACTGTGAAAACCACCGATTGACTGCTGCCTCGGACCCGCCGAGCCCCTCGTTCATTGTAGGTATCCCACAAATGGTGGCGTGGTGCTTCAGTGAGATTCGGTCGTTCGCGGTGCTGCCGGTGCCCGTAGGGTTGAGGCATGGTCACGAATCACTCCACCCCGACCGCCGGTTCCGCGGCCCACTCGGCGTCCGTCGATAGCGCCGCCAACCCCGCTCTCGCCCGTCTCCGGGAGGTGGGCCTGGTCCTGGCCGGCACCGCCGCCCTGACCCTCATCGGCCAGATCTCTATCCCTCTGCCCTTCACCCCCGTGCCGATCACTCTGGGCACCTTCGCCGCCCTAGGCGTCGGGGCCGTTCTCGGCTCGCGCCGCGGCGCCCTTTCCGCGCTGCTGTTCGGAGCCCTGGCCGCCGTCGGCGCCCCGGTCCTGGCCGGCTGGAGCAGCGGCGTCGTGGCCACCTTCGGCTACGTCATCGGCTACATCCTCATCGCCGCCATCGCCGGACGCGCCGCCACCGTGTGGTCAGGCCCCTCCGGCTCGGGAGTCCGCCGGATCGCCACCACCGTCGGACTCATGCTGCTCGCCTCCGCATCGGTGTACGTGCCCGGCGTCGTCTGGCTGAAGATCGCCACCGGCGCCAGCTGGGGCGCCGCCCTGAGCATGGGCCTGGTCCCCTTCATCGTGGGCGATGTCATCAAGTCGTTGGCCGCAACCGGACTGCTGCCCGCGCGCGGCCGGCTGCACTGACGTCCCCGTACCGGTCTCCACCCGGCAGCCGCTGTCACGGTCTGCCGCTCGTGTGCCCCGCCGAGTCGCCGATCGGCGGGGCACACGGGTCCAAAGGCTCGGATCGGGGCAGGTTAGCCCGGGTTAGAGTGCCCGTATGAGTCAGCCCGAAAGGCGGGCCGCACCCGTACTGTCCGTCATGGACATGGTCCCCGTCAGCGCCGGTCGCAGCCGCACCGACGCCCTCAACGACATGATCGCCCTCGCTCGGGCCGCCGATGCCGCCGGCTACGAGCGCTACTGGCTTGCCGAGCACCACGGCTCGGACACCTACCTGTCCTCGGCGACCATCGTCCTCATGACTCAGGTCCTGGCCTCCACCAACCGCCTGGGCGTCGCCTCCGGCGGCATCATGCTGCCCAACCACGCCCCGTTCGTCGTCGCCGAGCAGATCGGCACCCTGGCCACCCTCTACCCCGGCAGGGTCGATCTGGGGCTGGGACGCGCCCCGGGAACGGACCGGCTCACGGCCGCCGCACTGCGCCGAGGGGCCTCCGATCCGGGCCGTTTCGCCGAGGAGATCCTGGAGATCCTCGGCTACCTCGACGACGGGCTGGCACAGGAGCCCCATGTGCCCGGCTCCCTTCTCCTGGGTGCTCCCGGAGCTCCCGATGACGCGGTCCAGGGCGTCACTGCCGACGGCCCTCGGGTGAGAGCCATTCCGGGCGAGGGCACCCGGCCTGACATCTGGGTGCTGGGCTCCTCGGTCAACGGGGCGCGCGTCGCCGGCAGTCTCGGACTGCCCTTCGCCGTCGCCTCCCACTTCGCCCCGGTTCAGGCCGAGGCGGCGATCGCCACCTACCGCTCCGTCTTCAAGACCCCGGGCGACGCGCGCCCGCAGGCCGGCCCCCGGGTGGCGGCCGCCGTCAATGTCATGGTGGCCCCCAGTGACGACGAGGCCCGCTTCCTGTTCAGCACCGCCATGGCCGCCGCCGCCCGCATCGTCGGCAACCGCCCCGGCCCCCTCGACCCGCCCACCACCGACCCGCAGGCTTGGCGCGCCCACGCACCGGGCGAGGAGGCCGCCGTCGAGTCCGCCATGTCCCTGTCCTTCGTCGGAACGGCCGACGACGTCGCCGCCCGCCTGCGCGAGCAGGCTGACCGCTGGGACCTCGACGAGATCCTCGTAGTCACGCACGCCCACGATCCGGCTGCGCGGTGCCGTTCCTACGAGCTGCTCGCCGAGGCCTGGCGCGCCTGAGCGGGCCCGGGCGGGCCTCTTCTCCCGCGTTCTCCGGTGTGTGACCTACGTGTCGATTCTGTTTCCTTGCTGGACGTAAGATGACCGCTCATGGGCGGCGCCTGATCGCGCTCGCACCCTTGAATCCCAATATCCCTGTGACATCGCAGTCAGTTCCATGCCCCATGGAGGTCGCATGAACAACGCCCTGACAGTGTCGCGCCGTGGCTTCGGGCTCGGCGTGGCAACCATCGGCCTGCTCCTGGCTTCAGGCTGCTCGCGCGGATCGAGCTCCGGTGGAGACGGTCTGGGCAGCGGCAGCGGCAAGCTGACCCTGGCCTACAACTCCGACGGCCCCCACAAGACCTGGGTCGAGGCCGTGTGCCACTCGGTGTCTAACGTCCTGGGCATCACCATGGAGCCCCTCCCGGTGGCCCAGTTCTCCGAGATGCGTTCCGCCATCACTAAGCACACCCTCCTGGGTGCTTTCCGCAACGGCTGGTCGGCCGATTACCCCTCGCTCGAGAACTTCCTCAGCGCCACCTTCCAGACCGGTGCCGGCGCGAACGACTCCCAGTACTCCTCGAAGACGTTCGACGATTTCCTGGCCCAGGCGGCTGCAGCCACCGATCCCGAGACCGCTTACGGCTACTTCCGTCAGGCTCAGACCCAGCTTTTCGCCGACCTGCCCGGCATCCCGCTGTGGTACCAGAACGGGTTCGGCGGCTACTCCCGCAACGCTTCCAACGTCGACTTCAACTGGACCGGTGTCCCGTTCTACGAGGAGGCCCGCTCCAGCGCCAATGGCGGCGTCGTCCTATCCAACCTCTCCGAGCCTCAGAACTCCTTGCTGCCCACCAACACCAATGAGTCCAACGGCGGGCGGATCCTCGACCTGGTGTTCGCTGGTCTGGTCCGCTACGACAAGGACGGCAACGTCATCAACGAGGTGGCCTCCTCTATCGAGACCGAGGATAACCAGCACTACACGATCACCCTCAAGCAGGGGTGGACCTTCTCCGACGGCAGCCCGGTGACCGCTGACTCCTTCATCAAGGCCTGGAAGTTCGGAGCCCTGCTGTCCAACGCCCAGCTCGGCTCTTCCTTCTTCGAGCGGATCAAGGGCTTCTCCTACGATGAGGACTCTGAGCTGACGGGGCTGACCAAGGTGGATGACTACACCTTCACCGTGGAGCTGAACGCCCCGGCGTCGGACTTCAAGATCAGCCTGGGCCACTACGCCTACTACCCGATGCCCGAGTCGGCCTTCGCCGACACCAAGGCCTACGGCGCCAAGCCCGTGGGCAACGGCCCCTACCGGCTCATCTCTTGGGACCACGACAGCCGGATCGTCCTGGAGCCCAACCCCGCCTATGCCGGCGGGCGCACCGTGGCGAACAAGGGCATCACCTTCAAGCTGTACACGAGCTACGACTCGGTCTACAACGACCTGCTGGCAGGCGCCCTCGACATCGCCGACTCCATCCCCGACGCCTTCCTGCCGACTTTCCGCGAACAGCTCCAGGGACGCGCCATCAACAAGCCCGCCGCCTACTTCCAGGGACTCGCCATCGACGTCACCCATGAGCACTGGAAGATGGACGAGGAGGGGCGCGCCCGACGCGCCGCCATCTGCCGGGCCATCGACCGCAAGCTCATCTGCGAGAAGCTCTACTACGGCACCCGTACACCGGCCAAGGACTTCACCGCCCCCACCGTCGAGGGATGGACCGCCGAGGTTCCGGGCAACGAGGTCCTCACCTACGACCCGGACGAGGCCAGGCGCCTGTGGGCGCAGGCCGAGGCCATCTCCAAGTTCTGATCGGGAGGAAGTGGACATGCTTCGTTACGTCGCACGCAGGCTGCTGCAGATGGTCCCGGTGTTCTTCGGGGCCACACTACTCATCTACGCCATGGTCTTCGCCCTGCCGGGCGACCCGGTCGCAGCGCTCGGAGGCCAGCGCTCCCTGAGCCCCGAGGTGATCGACCAAATCAAGGCGAGCTACCACCTCGACAAGCCCTTCATCGTGCAGTACCTGCTCTACCTCAAGGGACTGCTCACCCTGGATTTGGGCCAGTCGCTGCGAGGAACCGAATCCGTCCTCGACGTGTTGGTACGGGCCTACCCGATCACTATCAAGCTCTCCCTCATGGCCCTGACCTTCGAGGCCGTCGCCGGCATCGGCTTCGGCCTCATCGCCGGGGTGAAGAAGGGCGGCTGGTTCGACGCCACCGTTCTGGTGCTCTCCCTGGTGGTCATCGCCGTGCCCACCTTCGTCATCGGCTTCGTCCTGCAGTTCATCATCGGGGTCCGCCTGGGATGGCTGCCCGTGACCGCCGGAGAAAGCCCCGGCTTCACCGAGCTCCTCATGCCGGCCATGGTGCTGGGAGCCGTCTCCTTCGCCTACGTGCTGCGCCTGACCCGCACCGAGGTCGCCGAGAACCTCACCGCCGACCACGTGCGCACCGCCCGGGCCAAGGGCCTGAGTGGGGCCCGCGTCATGATCGTCCACGTCCTGCGCAACTCCCTGGTCCCGGTCGTCACCTTCCTAGGCGCGGACCTGGGGGCCCTCATGGGAGGCGCCATCGTCACCGAGGGCATCTTCAACATCAAGGGCGTGGGAGGCACCCTCTACTCCGCCATCATCCGCGGCGACGGCCCCATGGTCGTGTCCTTCACGACCGTGCTCGTGCTCGTCTTCATCATCTCCAACCTCCTGGTGGACCTGCTCTACGCCGCCCTGGACCCGAGGATCCGCTATGCCTGAGAACACCACGTCCCCCACTACGCGCCCGGGCCAGGAGCGCTTCGTCAGCCAGGACGACGAGATCGGCCTGGGCGCCGTCGACGCCGTCGCAGACGAGTCCGCCCCCGCCTCGGTCTGGCTCGACGCCTGGAGGCAGCTGCGCCGTCGCCCCATCTTCTGGGCGGCCTCAGTGCTCATCGCCATCGCCGTGCTCTTCTCGCTGGTCCCCGGGCTCATCGCCCCACGCGACCCCGGGTACTGCACACTGGTCAACTCCTACCAGGGACCCTCTTGGGCCCACCCCTTCGGCTTCGACATCCAGGGCTGCGACATCTTCGCCCGCACCGTTCACGGGGCCCGGGCCTCGGTGAGCGTGGGCATCTTCACCACCCTCATCGTGGTCCTCGTCGGCTCGGCCGTCGGGGCCCTGGCGGGGTTCTTCGGGGGCTTCTTCGACGCGCTGCTCTCACGCGTCACCGATATCTTCTTCGCCGTGCCCTTCGTCCTGGCTGCCATCGTCGTCATGCAGATGTTCCGCAACGACCGCTCGATCCTCACTGTCATCCTGGTCCTGGCGCTGTTCGGCTGGCCCCAGATTGCCCGCATCACGCGGGGTTCGGTCATGAGCGTCAAGAACGAGGACTACGTGACCGCCTCGCGTGCCTTGGGCTCGGGGCGCATGGCCATGCTGCTGCGCCACGTCATGCCCAACGCGGCCGCCCCCATCATCGTGACGGCCACCGTCGAGCTGGGCGTATTCATCGTCTCGGAGGCCACCTTGAGCTTCCTGGGCATCGGACTGCCCTCCTCGGTCGTCTCCTGGGGCGCGGACATCGCGGCCGCCAAGGACGCCCTCAATAGCCACCCGAGCGTCCTGCTCTTCCCCGCCGGCGCGCTGGCCCTGACCGTGCTCGGCTTCATCATGCTCGGCGACGTCGTCCGCGACGCCCTGGACCCGAAGGCCCGCAAGTGACACCCACCAACGCACCCGCATCGACCACCACCACGACAGCTGCCTCAACCGCCAGCAAGGCGAGCAGTACCGGCACCTCCGACAAGACCTTCGCTCCCGCGGCCTCCTGGAACGCCGGGAGTGACCCCCTCCTGGAGATCAACGACCTGGAGGTCGCCTTCCGATCCTCGACCGGGCTCGTCCCGGCCGTGCGCAAGGCGCGGCTGACCCTCTACCCCGGCCAGTCCGTTGCCATTGTGGGGGAGTCCGGCTCCGGCAAGTCCACCATGGCCCACGCCATCATCGGACTGCTGCCCGGAACCGGTCGGGTCACCGGCGGCACGATCCGCTTCCAAGGACGCGACATCACCCACCTGGGCCCCCAGGAACTCACCGCCCTGCGCGGCTCCTCCATCGGCCTAGTGCCCCAGGACCCCATGTCCAACCTCAACCCGGTGTGGTCCATCGGCTTCCAGGTCAAGGAGGCGCTGCGGGCCAACGGCCTGGCCGGCGTCGCCGACGACCGCCTCGCCCACCTCATCGCCGAGCGCACCGACGACGCCGAGAAACCGGTTCCGTCCACCGGTGGGAGCATCGACGTCAACGAGCAGGTGTCCCTCCTACTGGAGCAGGCCGGGCTTCCTGAGGCCTCCCGGCGGGCCAAGCAGTACCCCCACGAGTTCTCCGGCGGCATGCGCCAGCGCGCTCTCATCGCCATCGGCCTGGCCGCTCGCCCCGACCTGCTCATCGCCGACGAGCCCACCAGCGCCCTGGACGTCACCGTCCAGCGGCGCATCCTCGACCATCTCCAGACCCTCGTGCGCGAGCTGGGCACCGCGATGCTCTTCATCACCCACGATCTGGGCCTGGCCGCCGAGCGCGCCGAGCACATCGTCGTCATGCACCGCGGCCGCGTGGTGGAGTCCGGACCCAGCCTCGAGGTCCTCCAGGACCCCCGCCACCCCTACACCCAGCGCCTGGTCAAGGCCGCCCCCTCCCTGGCGTCGCGCCGCATCGAGTCCGCCCACGCCCGCGGCATCCAGGTCGCCGACGACGAGCTCCTAGGGGCGAGCCTCGGGGCGAGCTCCACCGAGGAGATCCTGCGCGTGGAGCACCTCACCAAGGTCTTCGAGGTGCGCGGCGCCAAGGGGAAGGACAAGACCCTCACCGCCGTCGACGACGTCAGCTTCGGCATCCGCAAGGGCACGACGACGGCGCTCGTGGGCGAGTCCGGTTCGGGCAAGTCCACGGTCGCCAACATCATCCTCAACCTCATCGACCCCACATCCGGCAAGGTGTTCCACGACGGAGTGGACCTGTCCACCCTGGGGCCCAAGGAGCTCTTCGCCCTGCGGCGCATCATGCAGCCGGTCTTCCAGAACCCCTATGGCTCCCTAGATCCGATGTACTCGATCTTCCGAGTCGTGGAGGAGCCGCTGCGGGTACACGGCATCGGCACCGCCAAGGAGCGCGAGGAGCGCGTTGCCGAGCTGCTCGACATGGTCTCCCTGCCGCGCTCGGTCATGCGCCGCTACCCCCATGAGCTCTCCGGTGGCCAGCGACAGCGCGTCGCCATCGCCCGCGCCCTGGCCCTCAAACCGGAGATCGTCGTTCTCGACGAGGCGGTCTCCGCCCTGGATGTGCTGGTCCAGGCCCAGATCCTGCGCCTGCTGTCCGATCTGCAGGCCGAGCTGGAGCTGACCTACCTGTTCATCACCCACGATCTGGCCGTCGTGCGCCAGATCGCCGACGATGTCGTGGTCATGGAGCACGGGCGGATCGTGGAGTCCGGGGCGGCCGACGAGCTCTTCGCGGCACCGAGCCAGGACTACACCCGCGAGCTCATCCGGGCCGTACCTGGGGCGGGCATCGACCTCTACGGTGAGGAGACAACGGATAAGACAGCGGACAAGGCTGAGGACAAAGCTGCGGACAAGGCGGCGGAGGCGTGAGCGTCGGGCATGATGCGCCCGTGCCCGAAGTCGTGCCTACCGTCGTTATCCGCTCCCTGCCGGCCCGTCTGGGGACTGTGCTCATCGGCCTCGTCGCGTCCGCGATGGCGCTGACGATCGGGCTCGTCGACGGCCCCGGGCGCGGTCTGCGCGCCCTGACCTGGGCCGGGCTGCTCGCCTTCCTCACCTGGCTGCTGTGGTGGGTGCCGCAGATCACCTTGAGCCCTCAGGCCCTCGTCATCCGCAACGCCTGGCGCACCCACGTGCTGGGCTGGGACGAGGTCGAGATGTGCCGCACCCGCTGGGGACTTTCCGTCATCACGTCCGATGACGTGGAGGTCAGGGCCTCGGCCGCACCCCGCCGCGGTGGGATGGCCGAGGCCTTCCGGCACCGCCAGATGCTGCGCGAGCAGCAGGAGCGGCGCGACGGGCTTCGGGGCTCCGAGACGGTTCCGGCCGCAGTGGTGCGCCCGGAGTACCTGACGGGGGAGAGGAACCACCGCACCAACCTCGACGCCGGCGACGCCGGGGCCCTCATCACCGCCTACGCCGAGCAGGTGCGCAGCCGCCACGGGGAGTCCAATGACGACGCCGGGCGCCGTGTCGGCCGCGGTGTCACCAGCAGTCTCAACCGGCCGGTCGCCGTTGCCGCCGGAGCTCTCGTCGTCGTGATCGCCGCGGTCACTGCCCTCCTTTGATAGCTCCTGTGACGTGATCGTGAGTGGGGGCACAGGCGAGGTGTTGGCCCAGACATGGCAGGCCAGGACCGGCGTCCTCTAGTCTTTCTCCGTCTCCTGCCCCTGTGACCGATGCCGTGAGCGGTATCCGGCCCGCGGCGTCCCCCACCGGAAGAAGTAGCCCCTATGAGCGTGCGCCAAGACCTGCGTAACGTTGCCATCGTCGCCCACGTCGACCACGGCAAGACCACCCTCGTTGATGCCATGCTCTGGGAAGCGGGCGCCTTCGGAGCTCGGGCCACCGAGGAGACCACCGGCGAGCGCGTCATGGATTCCGGCGAGCTGGAGCGCGAGAAGGGCATCACGATCCTCGCCAAGAACACCGCGGTCCACTACTCCGGGCCCGCCGCCGCGGACGCCGGCTGCCCCGAGGGCATCACCATCAACGTCATCGACACCCCCGGTCACGCCGACTTCGGCGGCGAGGTCGAGCGAGGGCTGTCCATGGTCGACGGCGTCGTCCTCCTCGTTGACGCCTCCGAGGGTCCCCTGCCCCAGACCCGCTTCGTGCTGCGCAAGGCCCTGGCCGCGAACCTGCCAGTCATCCTCGTGGTCAACAAGGTGGACCGCCCCGACTCCCGACTCGACGAAGTCGTCGCCGAGTCCACCGACCTGCTGCTGTCCCTGGCCAGCGACCTGGCCGACGAGCACCCGGACATCGACCTCGACGCCGTCCTGGACGTCCCCGTCATCTACGCCTCCGCCAAGGCCCGCCGCGCCGACACCGAGGCCCCCGCCGACGGCGAGCTGCCGGCCAGTGAGAACCTCGAGCCGCTCTTCCGCACCATTATCGAGCGGATCCCTGGCCCCTCCTACGAGGAGGGCGCGCCCCTGCAGGCCCACGTCACCAACCTGGACGCCTCGCCCTTCCTGGGGCGCCTGGCGCTGCTGCGCATCCACAACGGCACCCTGCGCAAGGGCCAGACGGTGGCCTGGGCCCGCCACGACGGCTCGCTGGCCTCGGCTCGCATCTCCGAGCTCCTCGTCACCGAGGGCCTGGACCGCAAGCCGGCCGAGGAGGCCCATGCCGGTGACATCGTCGCCGTCGCCGGGATCGAGGACATCACCATCGGCGAGTCCCTCGTCGACCCCGAGGACCCGCGCCCGCTGCCGCTCATCACCGTGGACGACCCGGCCATCGCCATGACCATCGGCATCAACACCTCTCCGATGGCCGGGCGCACCAAGGGCGCCAAGGTCACCGCCCGCCAGGTCAAGGACCGCCTGGACCGCGAGCTCATTGGCAACGTGTCCCTGCGGGTCCTGCCCACCTCACGACCCGACGCCTGGGAGGTCCAGGGGCGCGGGGAGCTGGCGCTGGCGATCCTCGTGGAGCAGATGCGTCGCGAGGGCTTCGAACTCACCGTCGGCAAGCCCCAGGTGGTCACCCGCACCATCGACGGCAAGCGCCACGAACCCATCGAGCGCATGACCATCGACGTCCCCGAGGAGTACCTGGGCGCGGTTACCCAGCTCATGGCCGCCCGCAAGGGCCAGATGGAGACGATGACCAACCACGGTACCGGCTGGATCCGCATGGAGTTCCTCGTGCCGGCCCGCGGCCTCATCGGCTTCCGCACCCAGTTCCTCACCGACACCCGCGGCACCGGCATCGCCTCCTCCATCGCCGAGGGCTACGCCCCCTGGGCCGGGCAGATCGTCTCACGCACCACCGGCTCCCTGGTCTCCGACCGCGCCGGCGCCGTGACCGCCTACGCCCTCATCCGCCTGCAGGACCGCGGCAGCTTCTTCGTCGAGCCCACCCAGGAAACCTACGAGGGCCAGGTCGTGGGGGAGAACCCCCGTGGCGAGGACATGGACGTCAATGTGGTCCGCGAGAAGCAGCAGACCAACATGCGTTCTTCTACCGCCGACTCCTTCGAGGCTCTCGTGCCGCCGCGCCGCCTCACCCTGGAGGAGGCCCTCGAGTTCGCCGCCGACGACGAGTGCGTCGAGGTCACCCCGGAGGCTGTGCGCATCCGCAAGGTCATCCTGAACTCCCAGGAGCGCTTCCGGGACAACGCCCGTCGTCGTCGCGCCGAGGCCTGAGAGGAACCAGCACCCATGAGCCAGTCCGTCAACCACGGGGAGAAGTCTGCCTCCTCGACCGAAGACACCGTCGAGCCCGTCGAGGCTATCGGGCCCTCTCAGTCGACCAGCGCCGAGCCGGCTGAGGAGCGGACCGAGCAGCAGACCGGTGCTGCAGCCTCTCCCGCTGAGGCCGGGACCCCCGACGAGACCCCGACCGTCGACCTCAATGACGGTAGCGACGACGAGGAAGAAACGGATCAGGAGCCCGACGACGAGGCCCAGGACGCGCAGCATCCCGATGAGGAGCCTCAGAACATTTCCGAGGCCGCAGCGGACAACGAGCCTGCCGAGTCCCACCAGGCCGAGCCAGCGACCGCCGAACCGGTGGCGACGCCGGCAACGGTGCGCGTCCCCGATGAGGGCGCCACACCGGCCGAGGTTCTCTCCCCCTACGATTCTCCCCGCGATCTGACCGAAGCGGATGCGGCTGCTCGGCCCTCGGAGGCTGCCGAGCCCGCTGGGCGCACGGCATGGAGGCCCGACTCCGGCACCATGCCGCCATCGATCGCACCGAAGCGCCCCGCCGGCGCGCCATCCCCCTCCGAGCCTGGGAAAGATGTCACCGAGGCTGCTGCACCCGCCGAGGCCGCGGCCGAAGCGAATGCCCCCTACTCGCCTGAGCGGGCCGGCGTCTCCGTCGAGCCTGTGGGAGCGGCGTCCCTCCCGACCACGCGCCCCGAGTTCGCCGCGAAAGCCCAGAAGGCTGCGAAGACTGACAATGCTGTGAAGAATGCCGGCAAGGCGGCCGGTGGACAGGCCGATGAGAAGCCCTCCTCGCGTCGTCGGCGCCTCATCCCGGCCGCCTGCGCCGCCGGATTCGCGGTCCTACTACTCGCCTGGGGCGGCATCGCCTGGTGGACCACCCAGCACATCGCCTCGGGAACCAGCGTCTCCGGCGTCGACATCTCCGGTCTGAGTCCCAAGGAGGCCCGCGACCGCATCGGCAAGGAGGTCGGTGATCGGCTCGCCCAGCCGGTCACCCTCACCGTGGGGCAGGGCCACTCCGAGCTCGTGCCCTCAAGCTCGGGCGTCTCGGTGGACGCCGACGCCTCGGTCAAGCGGCTCACCGGCTTCACCCTCAACCCCCTCACCCTGGGGCACCGCCTGAGCGGCCAGCGCACCGACGCCGTCATCCGGGTCGATGCCGCCACGCTGCGCGGCGCCCTGGAGGACCGGGTGAGCTCGATGGCCAACGGCGCGGTCTCCGCCACCGTGACCCTGGAGGGCACCAAGCCGGTCACCACGCCCGCGAGCAACGGTGTCGGCCTCGACGTCGACGCCTCCCTCAAACAGCTCACCGGCTCCTGGCCCCTGGGCAAGCAGACCATCGCCATGCCCGAGGGCACCGCGATCCCCGCCATCACCGACGAGGAGGCCACGAAGTTCGTTGACGGCACGCTCAAGCCGCTGCTCTCCAGCGGGTTGACCGTCGACGGCGCGGGAACGACCCCACCCGGGCAGACCGGCGGGGCGACGGCCGCGGCCTTCTCTCCCCAGGACATCGCCGGCCTACTGCGGATCTCCTCCGAGGGCGGCACCCTGAGCGCCACCTTCGACCCGACCGCGCTGCACGACGCCGTCGTCGCCAGGATCGGCCAGGTCGAGACCCCCGCCCAGAACGCCACCTGGAAGATCGACGGTTCGGCCGCCGGGGCGCCCGGAGCCCGCCCGCAGTACGTCCCCTCCGCCCAGGGCAACGTCATCGACACCGCGGCCCTGTCCGCGAACCTGATCAAGGCGGGCACCTCTGCCACCGACGTCGCCGGGCGGACCGTGAGCCTGCCGATGGTCGTCGCCGAACCGACGGTGACCACGCCGCAGAACGAGTGGGGCATCACCGAGCCGATCGGCGAGTACGCCACCCCCTACAACAGCGGGGACGCGCCGCGCACCCAGAACCTCACTCGCGGTGCCGAGCTCGTCAACGGCACCGTTGTTAAGCCCGGCGAGGTGTTCTCCCTGGAGCAGACCCTCGGCGAGGTGGACTACGATCACGGGTTCGCCGACGCCGGCGTTATCTCCAACGGCCAGCACGTCGACTCCCTGGGCGGCGGTCTGAGCCAGGTGGCCACCACCGTCTTCAACGCCGGTTTCGAGGCCGGCATGGACGACACCGAGCACCACGCCCACCAGTATTACTTCGACCGCTACCCGGCCGGGCGCGAGGCCACCCTGTGGACCGGCAAGCTCGACGTGAAGTTCACGAACTCCACTTCCAACTCGGTGCTGGTCCAGGCCTGGCTGGACGGCGAGCAGATCCACGTGCGGATGTGGTCCACCAAGTACTACGACGTGTCGATTACTTCCTCGGAGCGCTTCAACTTCCGCCCGGTGTCCACCGAGCGCAAGTCGGGCCCCGGCTGCGAGCCTTACTCGGGCGGCAATCCCGGCTTCGATATCACCGTCACCCGCACCCGCAAGCACGACGGCAAGGCCGTGCCCGACGACGTCATCACCACCCAGTACGCCGCGGACAACGACATCGTCTGCTCCTGACGCGGCCTCAGGGCGCCTCGGTATCCGGAGCTGTTGTTACCTACGACATTCGCGCCGCGGCAGTGACGTAATCGAGGCGTGACGACCCCGAGTTTTCCGCGTGCTGACGGCCACTCTTCCGCCTCTTGGGCCGATGGGCCCTGGAGGACGATACTTGCCTCGACCCCGCCCATCCGCGCGGGAGGTTCCCTAGAGGAGAAAGGACACTGCTGCTATGACGTACGTCATTGCCCAGCCCTGCGTCGACGTCAAGGACCGTGCTTGCGTCGACGAGTGTCCCGTCGACTGCATCTATGAGGGCGAACGCAGCCTCTACATCAACGCCGACGAGTGCGTTGACTGCGGGGCCTGCGAGCCCGTGTGCCCCACTGAGGCGATCTTCTACGAGGACGATGTTCCCGAGGAGTGGGAGGACTACACCCGCGCCAACATCGACTTCTTCGAGCTTAAGGGGCTGGGTTCGCCCGGCGGCGCCCAGAGGATCGGCCCTCAGGACTACGACGACCCCATGATCGCCGCTCTGCCCCCTCAGAACGAGGAGTGGAGAGAGGCCAACGGCTACTGAGACGACGGGAGGGGCGGTACGGGGCTGGAGATGCGCCCGGCGCGTGAGGAAGAATCGGTGCCTGTGAGCACCAGCACGACATCCGAGACGTATCCGAGCCCCCACCTGCCCCGCCGCCTCGCCCTGCCCGACTTCCCCTGGGACTCGCTGCGGCCCTACCGGGAGCGCGCCGCCGAGCATCCGGACGGCGTCGTCGATCTCGCAGTGGGCACACCCGTCGACCCCACCCCCGAGATCGCGCGGACCGCCCTGTCCACGGCCGCCAACGCCCCCGGCTACCCGACGACGGTCGGTGCCCCCGTGGTGCGCGCCGCCATCATCGAGTGGATGGAGCGCCGTCGAGGAGTGGCCGGCCTGAACGACGCCGAGGTCATCCCCACAATCGGTTCCAAGGAGTCCGTGGCCCTCCTCCCGCTCCACCTGGGCGTGGGCCCCGGCGACCTCGTCCTGCACCCGCGGGCCGCCTATCCCACCTACGACGTCGGCGCCCGCCTCGTGGGCGCCACCCCGGTTCCCGTGGACACCGACGCAGACCCCGCCACCTGGGACGTCGCCGACGATGCGCGGGTGGCCGTCGTCTGGCTCAACAGTCCCGGCAACCCCGACGGGCACGTCCTGGATGCCGAGCAGATGGCCCGGATCGTCGCCTGGGCCAGGAGGCGCGGCGCGATCGTCATCTCCGACGAGTGCTACGCCGAGCTCGCCTGGGAGGCGCCGTGGGACGCCGAGCCGATCCCGAGCCTCCTGGATCCCGGGGTCGGGGGAGAGGCGGGCCGGAGCGGCCTGCTCGCCCTGTACTCCCTGTCCAAGCAGTCCAACCTGGCCGGCTACCGGGCGGCCTTCCTCGCCGGGGACGCCGACCTGGTCGGCGCGGTCACCGAGGTGCGCAAGCACACCGGGATGCTCGTGCCGACTCCGGTCCAGGCCGCCCTTGTGGCTGCCCTCGGGGACGAGGCCCACATGGAGGTGCAGAAGGAGGTCTACCGGGAGCGCCGCGAGGTACTCGTGGAGGCGACCGCCGCCGCCGGGCTCGTCAACGACCCGGCCTCCGTGGCCGGCCTGTACCTGTGGCTCAAGGGACCCGAGTCGATGAGCGCCTACGACCTCGTGGGAGCCTTCGCCGAGCTGGGGATCGTCGTGGCCCCCGGCGACTTCTACGGCGAGGCCGGGGCCGGGCGGGTGCGCATGAGCCTGACCGACACCGACGAGCGCGTGCAGGCCGCCGCGCAGCGCCTGCGCTCGCCTGAGGCCGCCGCCCTCTTCGCCGGCTGAGCCGGGCTAGTCCACCGCGGGCCAGTCGGAGGTGAGATAGGCCCCGACGGCGCGGTGCTGGAAACGGTAGGGCCTGCCGCGCCGGATGATCCTGCGGGTCAGGTCGAGTCGCTGCGCGGTAGGGCCTGCCTCGGTGGCCCTCTTGTGGCCGAGCCGCTTCGCGATGTTCGTCAGAGAACGTTCCTCAGGCGCGAGTTCGGCCATCGCCTCGATGAACTCCCGCTCGCGCGGTGGGAGCCGGTCCAGGATGCGCTGAACGTGCGCCTCCGCCTCGCCTGCAGCCTGCCTGCTCCATCCGGTACGAACATGCTCGGCCGTGATGATGCTGTCGGTGCCAGCATGCCAGGCGCATTGTCCGGCGAGCTGGAAGAGGAACGGCTCCCCGCAGGAGAGCTCGACGATGGTGCGTTGAGCGGCGGGTTCCATGAAGATCCGGTCTGCGCCGCCGTCGGCCCTGGTGATGGGCCAGCCCCAGGTGACGAAGGGATGGAGGGCGACCAGGAGCTCATCGTCATCGATAGTGTTCAGAGTGGTGGTCTGGAAGCGACGTGCGAAGGTGGCACCGGATAGGGCTCCGGCCATGTCCGCGAACTCGGGCAGCCCGGTCAGGTAGACGGCGATAGGAAGCGCCGCGCCAACGCTCAGACCGCCGGGAAGGGTCGTGGGTTCCTCGTGAGTGAGGGCGTCGCCGAGAGCGATGAGCAGCTGAGAGCGCGCGTGCTCATCGGTGATGTTCTGGACCTCGTCGATGTGAATCATCACCATGATGTGGCGTTTTGTCGCCGCACGGCCGATCTCGATGAGGAGATCGGTCAGGGCGGTGTAAGGCTCGGGGCCATCTTGGGCGCGCATGGACAGTGAGATGCCCGATGCGGCCACGGACTCAACGCGGCGCAGCAGGTCGCCGATGCGCCGCTCCCTGGCGGCAGGGAGACCTGCTGTGTCGGCGAGGGCCAGCAGAGCTGAGGCGACCCGCTTGATGGGGTCGCTGCCCGACGGGATGCGCAGCTGCGGCGTGACCCAGTCGCCGGACTCCGAGGCCTCACTTGCGATCCGCCGCACCAGTGAGGACTTGCCGGAGCTGGCCTCTCCCAGGATCGTACGGCCGCGCTCGTGGATGCCGGCGGTGCGGCGCGGGCGAAGGGCGTCCCGCCAGTCGCTGAGGTGCTCGATGCGTCCCGCCCACACCAGGGGCACCGTGTCCGAGCCTGGGCTGAACGGCGAGTCAAGGGGAGTCCTCATGATGATAAGTTTATCAACGATCGGCTAACTTGATAAATTTATCAAGAGACGACGGGAGCCCGGTTGGCGTCCACGGTGGGGGCAACGTGACGGGCCAATGAGACGACGGCGTGACAGCACACCCCGTACAGTGTGCGCTGGGTCCGCCGGACACCCAGTGGGCCCAGGCCTCGCCGTCGCGATGCGCGCGGCCCCGAGCCCCAGGAGACATGATGACGAGCACCCCCACCCCCGCCGCCTCGACGGAGCAGCCGGAGCAGAACCGGCCCGGCGTCGTCGATGGCCCCGGCCTGCTGACCCTGGACGGTCACAACCTCGAGCTGCCGCGCACCCGGGCGACCGATGGCGCCGACGGCTTGGGCGTGTCCAAGCTGCTGGGCTCCACCGGCGTGGTGACGCTCGACCCGGGCTTCACCAATACGGCGTCGTGCACCTCGCAGATCACCTACATCGACGGCGCGGCCGGGATCCTGCGCTACCGCGGCTACCCGATCGAGGAGCTGGCCAAGTCCTCGACCTTCCTAGAGGTCGCCTACCTCCTCATCTATGGCGAGCTGCCCGATCGCGAGTCCTTCGAGCGCATGGAGCGGCGCATCTCGCGCCACCGCCTCCTGCACGAGGACTTCCGCGGGTTCTTCACCTCCTTCCCCTCCTCGGGACACCCGATGGCGATCCTCCAGGCGGGGATCGCGGGCCTGGCCACCTACTACGAGGACACCCTCAATCCGCACGACCCCTACGAGCGCGAGCTCGCCACGGTGCTGCTGCTGGCCAAGCTGCCGACGATGATCAGCTACATCGCCCGGCGCGCCATCGGCCTGCCGCTGCTCTACCCCGACCCCCAGCGCTCCTATGTCGAGGACTTCATCCGCCTGACCTTCGGGATGCCCTACCAGTCCTACGAGATCGACCCGGCCGTGGTACGGGCCCTGGACATGCTCCTCATCCTGCACGCCGACCACGAGCAGAACTGCTCGACCTCCACCGTGCGCCTCGTGGGCTCCTCCGACGCCAACATGTACGCCTCCGTGGCCGCGGGCGTGGGCGCGCTGTCAGGCCCCCTGCACGGCGGCGCGAACGAGGCGGTCCTGCGGATGCTGGATACGATCCAGAGCTCGGGGATGAGCACGGCCGAGTTCGTCCGCAAGGTCAAGGACAAGGAGGACGGCGTCCGGCTCATGGGCTTCGGCCATCGGGTCTACAAGAACTACGACCCGCGCGCCGCGATCGTCAAGGAGACCGCCCACGACGTCCTGACCCGCCTGGGCTCCGACGACGGCGACCGCAAGCTCGAGATCGCCATGGAGCTGGAGGAGACGGCGCTGCGCGACGACTACTTCGTCTCCCGCAGCCTCTACCCGAACGTCGACTTCTACACCGGCCTCATCTACCAGGCAATGGGCTTCCCCACGAAGATGTTCACGCCCCTGTTCGCCCTCGGGCGCCTGCCGGGCTGGATCGCCCAGTACCGCGAAATGATCGCCGATCCCGCCAAACGCATCGGGCGGCCCCGCCAGGTCTACGACGGCTCCACCGAGCGCCACTATGTGGCCATGCACCGCCGCAAGCACGACGACGGCCAGTACCCGGACACCCGCGCCGGCGTCCCCAGCCTCGACCGCATCACCAGGGTCTGAATCACGAGGGTCTGAGGCTTACGGCTCACGCCGGTCGCTCAAGGCCGCGGCGGTCCAGACTGGGGACGTACTTTCCCCACGAGGACTGCGTTCTCCCCCAAACCACTGAGGGCGGACCTCAGTGGTTTGGGGGAGAAGTACGTCCCCGACGCAGAAGTACGTCGTCGATCAGAGCGTTGGGCCGTCCGGCGCATGGAGGAGCGGCTGATGACCGCCGAGAGCTCCTGTGGCCGTTTGAGGGAAGCGCCCGGGCTACCTGAGGTAGTCATCCAGGGTGGCCAGTATCGTCGGGGTGACGCGTTCGGCCTTCTCGTTGAGAATCAGGTGGTGACCGGCGGGCAACTCGATCAGCCGCTTCTGGGGCGCCACTAGTCGCTCGTAGACCAAGCGGCTGTAACCGAGGGTGAACAGGGGGTCGCCCGTCGACACGAACGCCACCACCGGACAGGCGATGCTGCCGTCGACGAGGACCGACATATCGGTCGTGAACAGGCTGGATAGGAAGCTCACTGGGTAAGCAGTGCGTCCCAGGGGATCCCGGTAGAACTCGTCGCGCCACTCCCGCTCCGAGAAGACCTTGCTGACGTCGAGGTAGCAACTCATCGGTACCTGAAGCCCGGGCAGCACTCGACCGGCGAGGGCGATGACCCTCCGGATCACTGGGTACGCCACGCCGAGCGCGTTGGGGAAGCGTGTGACCGACAGGGACTCTCGCAAGGGTGTGAACAGAACGTTGTGCGGAAAGGCGGTCCGGATGCGGTGCTCGCCGCCGGCTGCCAGCAGGGTGAGGATTCCGCCCTGGCTCGACCCCATCAGCCCGACGGCGCCGGGGAAACGGGCGCAGGCATAGCCCACCGCGTCCCGGACGTTTCCGATCATGTCGTCGAGGGTGAACCGGTGGATGATCCGGGGGCTGCGCCCATGGGACAGCGGGTGAACGCCGACTACGTGGTAGCCGTGCCGGCTGACCGCGTCTAGGAAGGGGCTGTAGAACAGGGGGTGGGTCATGGTGCCTGGGACGAACACGACTGTCGGGGCCGCGTCCTGCTCCGCCTCCCAGATGGACAGTGTGATGGGGGCTCGGCCCGATTCGATCGAGACCTCCGAGTAACTGGCCAGGCCGATCGAGTGCTCGTTCAGCAGCGTTGCGATGTCCATGCCAGCTACGCCCTCTCAAGGTTGTCAGCGTTTCCGGCCGGTCAGCCTGTGGACGCTCACGCGACGAAGGCTCGTACGGCTGAGCGGATGATCTCGGCCCGCTGGTCGGCCGCAGCCACCAGGCTATCGCCTCAACGGCATGCTGAGGCCGGTGGGCTACAGCCGGGTCAGGTCGATCTTGCCCATCTGCAGGATCTTCTCGCGCGTGGCAGCGTCAGCCATGAGCTCGGCGATGTTGTGGGGGACGACCTGCCAGGACACGCCCCAGCGGTCGACGCACCAGCCGCAGCGCTCGGCCTCGGGCACGGCCGACAGTCCCGTCCAGTAGCGGTCGATCTCCTCCTGGTCCCGGCAGGAGACGATCATGGAGACCCCGGGCGTGAAGGTGAAGTCGTGGAAGGCCCCCGAGTCCATGGCCGCCATCCAGGTGCCGCGCAGCGTGAAGTCGGTGAACATGACGGTCCCCGCCTCCATCGGCCCACCCTCCTCGTAGCGGCGCAGAGCCCCGCGGTGGGCGTCGTCGAACAGGGCGATCCAGGCCTCAGTGGCCTCCTCTGCGTTGGCGTGGTTGGTTCCGCCAAACATGAAGGAGGGCAGGATGAAGGGACGCGGCTCGCCGGCCGGGTCGGTGAGCATGAGTTGCCAGGTCATGCCGAAGCGGTCGCGGACCCAGGCGTAGCGCGGCGAGAAGGGGTACTCGCCCAGCTCCATGAGCACACCGCCGGCGGAGAGCCGCTCGTAGAGCTCATCGAGGTAGGTCCGGGCCTGGTCCTCGTCGCCGAACAGGAGCGGGTCGAAGTTCAGGATGCAGCTGATCGACGGGTTCGGGGCGTACTGGTCGCCGCCGTTGATGAGCGAGAGGCGGAAGCCATGGATGCTGACCGTGGCAGCGAGCCCAGGTGTCTGCTCGACGACGGAGCCCTCGCGGAAGACGTCTGCGTAGAACCGGGCCGCTTCGTCGTCGGCGGCGTCGCACCAGATGGCGGGAGTGATGAGCTGATCCATGCGGACACCGTACCGCGACCGCACGTGCGACGGGGTGCCGCTCCCTTCCAGCCAGGAGCGGCACCCCGACAAGGTGACAGAAGCGAGGGATCGGTGGGTCAGTGCCTGGTGACGGCGCCGGTCATGAGATGACCCTGCGCCGGTAGTGGAGCACTGCTGCGCCGGTGAGCATCCCGATGACCGCCAGGGTCGTCAGCCTGCCCGCTCGGGGTCCCGTATTGGACAAGGACCTGCGTGAGGCGGTGGTGGTCGGAGCGGCAGTGGGCGCTTTGGTGGGCTCGGGGACAACAGCCGGTGTAGGTACCGAGCCGCTATTTGGATCTGGGGTGGGTTGAACGCTAGGAGCACCGCCGTCGGGCGGGCAATTCTCGCCGACGACGCAGACACCGGGCTTGTCCTCAGTGGGGAAGCCGGGGTCGGGGTCGCATTCATCGCCGACGCCGTCATTATCGAAGTCGGACTGACCCCAGTTGTAGACATCGGGGCAGTTGTCCTGGTCTCGTGGCGTGCTGTCGCCGTCGTCGGTGATGTCGACCTGGGTGGTGGCGACGGCAGCCTGGCCGTCGGACTGGGTGACGCGCAGGCCGATGACGCCGCTGAATTCCTCTGTGAAGGTATGGGTGATACGCGGCGAGTTGGCGGTCTCGTCGTAGACGCCATCGCCGTTGAAGTCCCATTCGTAGGAGGTCAGGGACCCCGAGACCGCGTGGGAGGCCGCGGCATCGATGTCGACGGAATCTCCTACCTTGGCGACGTAGGGACCCTGGATCCAGGCGAAGGGCTTGTTGAGCTCGCTGTTGATGGCGTTGTTGACGAGGTCGCTGACCTGATCGGGGGAGGAGGCGTTAGCGGTGGTGCCGGAGCTGGAGGTGACCAGGGTTCGGAACTCGGTGGAGCTGAGATGCCCGGTGTCGATGCCGTAGACGCTGACCGGATCCACTTCGTAGGCAGCCTTGGCCACGGAGGCGGCGGTATAGCCGGTTCCTGGTTCCGGGTCTCGAGGTGGTGCGTCGCCGATGACGACGACGATCTTCTTCACCCCGTTACGCCATTTCATATTGACGGCCTGCATGACACCGCTGTAAACGCTGGCATTGGTATTACCAAAATTTCCTCCCTCATATGTTAACGAATCTAGTCCTTTTTCTAGGGTAGGACCATCGCTGGTAAAGTCAACATCTGTCCGGGCTAAATAGTTGTTGGCGTTGAAATCAGGGTGATCCTTATAGTCGACGAGCGCAAAACGGTATGAAGAAGCGCCTTGCTGTGTTTGTTTGATGATTGTGCTGACTCTCGCCCTGAGGGCGCCAACGTTGTTCTTCATGGAGCCGGTGGAGTCGATGGCGAAGACTATGTCAATGTCGCCCTTTACTCCCAGCATCGGGTTGTCGAAACTGGGGATACCGACCTTCTTGGCGATGAGTTTTGCGATCTCGTCATGGCCGACGAGGTTCGGGTGGTAGAATTCATTTGTGTCCCAACTGCTTTTAGACTGGATGTTACCGTTCTCGTCTGTTTGTCCTTCGGTCTCAAAAAATTCGTTGATCCATCGATGTGGGTTGCGATCTTTCACTGAGGGGTCTGGTTCATGGCCGTCAAATGTATCGATGACTCCGTCGATGTAAGTGACCTTAAGGCTAGGGTGTGAATTATTCCATTCCTGGACGAGAGTCGATTGTATTTGCATGGAGGAGTCACTAAGTGATCGCACTCCGGCCCCTGCATTGTACTCGACACCGTCATCCTTCAGGATGTACTCCCTGTTGGAAGCGAGACGCGGATACCCTACAAGGATAACTTGAGCGTCGTTAGTTAGTTTATCGTCGATTTGTTGAAGTATGGTTAAAGTGTTGGTCTTAACGTTCTCAAGCTGCGTGTTGGCATTTGTGACTTTCTCCTTGCATGTTTTGGCGTCTCGCATTCCGAGAGCGAAGCACTGTTGCACTATGTCGGAGAAATTGACGTCATTGCCGCCGATGGTGAACATCACCAGATTTGTGTCTGCAGACATTTTGTCAATTTGGTTCGTCTTCCCGTCCGTATGTAGGACGTCCGACGTAACACTACCGCTGTAGGCGAGATTTTCAAGGGTAGTGGGGGCTCCTTGGTCATTGAGCCAACGCGTGTATTTGTGTGCCCAGTTATTGTGGCTGCGATAGGATTCTTTGGGGCCATAATAGTCGCCCGCTCCATTTCCGGCAGAATATGAATCGCCGAGCAGTGTCGCGCGAATGAGGTTGTTGGTTTTGACTTCAGCGGAAGCAGGCGGGCTGAGTGGCAGGCTGGTTGCGATGCTAATTAGTGAAAGAAGCGTGATGATGGAGCAGAGTCGAAGTAGTGTTGAAAAGAAAGAATTGGAGATGCTAGAGGATTTGATCCTGTACATGACTGCAGCGTCTTCCGTGTTGGGTGGTGCTGAGAATACTCGATGCGGGTCGAAACGGTGAAACGGCGGATTGACTTATTGAAGAAGATCCTGGATCACTGCGTTTGTCGGTTTTGCGATCTTGCGGATAACATTAGGCATGCTCATGAAAAATCTAAAGAAACTGCTACAGTATTCAGTCGTTCCTTTGGAATGTTCGAATCATTCTCTGTGTTGGCGGTCAGTGTCAGTCGCATGTAATCATCTCCAGCTCGGTTGCGGTGTCGAGCCAGCCATACATTAGATGACGATATGTCGGTCTCTTCGACCCATCCGTTTTTTTCCGCATATCTAATGAATGATTTGTGAAGAGATGCTATGTCACCATTTTCTCCTTGAAACCATCGAGTTAAGGAAATATGTGGATCTTCGATCGAGAACCATTCGGTGGGCTTGGTCTCCTCTGTTTCGATAGCCTTATGATCAAGGATCGTTTCGGCGCCCATGGGGTCGTTCCGCAGTGCTCGCAGTAACTTTCCATCTTCTGTGAGGGGTCCTCCGGGGCGAAAAGACCATAATCCGCCGGCGAGGAGGAGTCCTCCGGTAAGGCTAAGGCATCCGACTCTTATCAGAACTCGTCGTCGAGATGGGCGCGAAGGCGGGCCAGTGGATTCTGAAGAGGAGTTGGAGGTACGAGGGGAGCCGTGAGATCGCGGGGCTGGTGGAGGCATGTCACAATTGTATAAAAACTAACATCGAAGTGGCGAGTATCTTACATGCTGACGTTCGTCAGTGCTAGTGTTTGTCTGATGTCTGGTCTCTCCATTTCCCGGGGCGTGTTCCCTGTATGTCTCACATGTCTGCGGCAGTCGCAGTGGCCTGCATTATTTTGCACGATTTCATGCTGACAGTGTTGTTCTCACGTCATTTCACCGATCTTAGTTTACGTAAAGGTGATTTCTAACTGTATTGTAGAACGCGAAGATGTCGCCGTGCGTTTCTATTGAAATACATTTAAAAATACGGATGATCGGTAATCTTTGATCTCGACTCAGTCGTGCCAAAGGTCGGCAGCATTTAAATTTCGGAACGGATCTGTGTCATGCGATCCGATGTCTGAATCGATGTTGAGGATCATGTCATCGGGCGTTTCTGTGCCTCCGTGTCGGCCGATCCAAGGGTCGGTTGCGGATGGTTTGGGATCTTTCGCCCACCTGTGGCTCCCCGCATGGTCGATGAAGAGTGCCATGAGTTCCTCGGGTGACCTGCTTGCGTAAGGGGGCAGGTCCTGTTTTCGAGAACGTGGGACAGGGGCGGGGTGACAGGGCAGTCGTGGTGGAAGATGGCGTCGGCGGCGTGACCTCGTTGGTGACGGGATTGAGTAGACGACTTCATCGTCACCGTGCGGGTTGTGCCGCACCAGCATCAACACGTCAGACCCACTAAAGAACAGACAACCACCCATCCATTTTGCCGACCCCTGCCTGCCGTACCCTCAAACACAAAGAGCCCCTTATCTTCCATGAGTGGGGCGAAGCCGGTACCGGTTTCGTTGGCGCATGTCGGCGACTGTTGTCCACCTTCGATGACGGAGAATGGCCGTTTCAGCGTGTCTTCCATTTTACTGGTTGACCTCCTCTCCGAGTTCGCTTAGGCGGATCATCAGTGCGCTGGCGGTACTCAGTAGGAATGCTGTGATACCGATAGCAGTGAAGTTGCCGGTGAGAGTGAGCAACGGGCCACCGATAAGCCCTGCTACCGTTGTACCGAGGTACATCACCGCACTAGTGAGGGTGGAGATGGTGCCGCGCGCTGTGCTGTCGAGTTGCTGCAGGTGGAGCATACGGACGCTGAGCATTGCGCCTCCGCAGGCGAAGAGAGGTAGGAATACCAACCCCACAACGATCGGAGGTGGAGAGACGGCGAGGGTCAGGTAGGCGATGCCCATCACTGTGGCGCTCAGGTAGATGGCTCGGACAGGGGTCATACGGCCGGTCAGCCGGACGCCGAAGAGACTGCCGATCGTGTTACCGATCCCGCCAGCCAGGACGATGAGCGCCACTGTGACCTTCGAGGTGCCCAGGCCGTCCTCCAACCACGTCGGTGCGTAGGTGAACACGGTAAAGAACGCCAGGGTGTATGCGAGGTAGGACAGGAATCGTGTGAACGCTTGTGGTGCGTGGAGCAGGGTCAGGTACGGCACCTTCTTAGTTGCCGCGGTGGGGCGGATATCAGGGATCTGGTACCAGAGTATGACTGTTAGCCCCAACGAGCAGGCCCCGATGATGGGGAAGACAATGCGCCAGTCGATGATCGCGAGAAGGCTCCCGAGGGGAACGCCGACGACCTGAGCGATTGACAGTCCGGCGGTCGCATATCCCATGACGCGCAGAACATGTTTCTGATCCGGGCCGACGAGTGCGGGAATCAGTGCCCACACTTGTGGTGCAGCGATGGCCGCCGCACCGCCAGTGATAAAACGGAAGGTGAACATCGTCCAGAAACCAGCAGAAACTGCACAGGCTGCTGTTGCCAATGCGAAGACGACCATCCCAAGCGTAAGGATGATCCGGCGATTACCTCGGTCCGAGATCGGCCCGGATACCAGTCCGGTGAGCGCGTAGCCGATCGCATAGACGCTGACCAGCCAGCCGCTCTGCGTCGTCGACACGTCGAAAGCCTTGGCTAGCGATGGCAACAGTGGTGCGACGACGAAGGTGTCCGAACCGATCAGGAACATGACCGCGAACCCGAGTAGTGAAAGTTTTCGGTCCATAGCATTCTCCAGTCCGTAGAGAGTGCCTCAACGCTAAACCTTGACAATGCTGTCAATGTCAAGAGATGCTGACGCGGTCCATTGAACTGTTTGAGGAGAGTCACGCATGCGTATTTCCGAGGCTGCCCGGCGTGCTGGCACGAGCCCGCGGATGCTGCGTTACTACGAGGCTGAGGGGCTGCTGACGCCTACGCGCCGTGACAATGGCTATCGTGGCTACGGCGTTGAAGAGGTTCTAGCCGCCCGCCAGATCGTTACGCTGTCTCATGCCGGATTCCCACTTTCACTCATCAGGACGGTGCTGCCCTGTGCCACGGAAAGCGGTGCGTTGAGAGCCTGCCCCTCCGTTGCACCCGAGCTGCGCCGCTGGCTCCGCGACGTCGAAGAACAGATTGAGGTGCTCTCGAGCGGCGCCGAGGTCATCAGGAGCTTCCTCGACAACCTCCACGACGTCGCATCTGGCTAGCTCACCTTGTAACTGCGTGGTGGCGTCGTACTCAACGAGGGGCGTGCCGAGTTCGGTTGCCGCGCCGACGCTCACCCCCTGAGCGTCTGGGCCTTCCAGGTGCCTTGCTGGCGTCATCGAGTCATCGACGTCGGACTCTGCCCGCCGTGGAACTACTATGGTTAGGCTGACCTCATGAGTGAGAAGCCTGCAGACTCCACCACCTCCACCGACCTGCCGCTGCCCTACGCCGACCGTCCCGTTGCCTCCGCCCCTGGTCACTGGGTCCTGGCCCGTGCCGGCAAGCGCGTCCTGCGCCCCGGCGGCGCCGCCCTGTCCGCCGCCATGCTCAGCCACGCCGGCCTGGCGGGCGCCGACGTCGTCGAACTCGCCCCGGGCCTGGGGCGCACTGCCGCCGAGATCATCAAGGACCGCCCCGCCTCCTACACGGCCATCGACCGCGACCCCGACGCCGCCCGGCGCGTGGCCGCCGTCGTCGGGGATCTTGGCTCCGTCCGCCAGGGCGAGGCCGCCGACACCGGCCTGGACGACGCCAGTGCCGATGTCGTCGTCGGTGAGGCCATGCTCACCATGCAGGGGGACAAGGGCAAGGCCGCTATCGTCGCCGAGGCCGCCCGCGTCCTGCGCCCCGGCGGGCGCTACGCCATTCACGAGCTCGGCGTCACCCCCGATGACATCGACGAGGAGTACTACACCGAGCTGCGCCGCGACCTGGCCCGCTCCATCCACGTCAACGCCCGCCCCATGACGGCCGCCGCCTGGAAGGAGCTCATGGAGGACGCCGGGCTCGTCGTCGACTGGGTCGACACCGCCCCCATGGCCCTGCTCAAGGTCGGGCGCAACATCCGCGACGAGGGGCTGGGCGGCTTCCTGCGGATCGCGCGCAACGTCGCCGCGGACAAGGAGCTGCGCGGGCGCGTTCAGGAGATGGCCCGCACCTTCAAGCGCTACGAGAAGAACATGGTCGGCATCGCCCTCGTCGCCCACAAGCCCGAGTCCTGATCCCCGCCCCTCCCGCGAGCTCCGGGAGCCGGTCATCGGCCCCGATGGTGAGGGCGGCGTCAGTCGTCGCGGGTGGCGCCGCGCAGACCGGCGCGCAGCACCTCCCGGTTGAGCAACGCGATCGCCTCGATCGGGATCCCCGCCGGGCACGCCGGCACGCACTCGCCGTACTCCGAGCACGGTCCGAAGAGCTCATCGAGCTCCCGTGTCATCGCCCGGGCCCGGCGCCCCCGCTCGATGCGCCCGGCCGGCATGAGCGACAGGTGCGCCAGCTTCGCCCCTGCGAAGAGCGCCGCCGCCCCGTTCGGGCATGCCGCCACGCAGGCCCCGCAGCCGATGCAGGCGGCGAAGTCCAGTGCCCGCTCGGCCTGCAGATGCCCCTGGGCGACGTCGTCGG
This sequence comes from Actinomyces johnsonii, assembly GCF_006546835.1. Taxonomy (GTDB): domain Bacteria; phylum Actinomycetota; class Actinomycetes; order Actinomycetales; family Actinomycetaceae; genus Actinomyces; species Actinomyces johnsonii. Next base: position 394,673 of record NZ_VICB01000003.1, read on the forward strand.
CGTCCGGGGCGGTCCCCGCGGCCACGTCCACGGTTCCGCCCACCCGGATGAGCTCGTCGAGCGCCGTGCGATCCACCGCCAGGTCCCGGATGACCGGGAAGGCCGCCGACCTCCACGGCTCCAACCGGAAGTGCGTCACCCCCGGGAAGGCCCGCAGGTGCTGACGGCAGGCCGGCGTCGTGTCCATCGGCCCGTGCGGCACCCCGTTGACGAGGAAGCCGCAGGCCCCGCACACCCCCTCCCGGCAGTCCGACTCGAAGACCACCGGCTCGCCACCGGCCTCGATGATCTGGTCGTTGAGGCGGTCGAGCAGCTCGAGCAGACTCATCTGCGGCTCGGCGTCCTCCACCACGTGGCTCTCGAAGAAGCCCCGCGCCCGCGGCCCGTCCTGCCGCCAGATCTCCAGCTCGATCCTCATCGGTAGTCCCTCACTTGCATGGGTACCAGCGAGAAGCTCAGTGGCTCCGTGCGGCGCGTGTGCCCGCCGTCGGGCCCCGTCTGCCAGGCCGAGACGGAGCACCAGGTCTCGTCATTGCGCTGGGCCTCGCCGCCCTGGGTCGCGTACTCCTCGCGGAAGTGGGCGCCGGCGGACTCGCGCCGGTCCAGGGCGTCGAGGATCATGACCTCCGCCAGCTCCAGGAAGTCGGCGACCCGTAGCGCCTTCTCCAGCTCCTGGTTGAGGCGCGCCTGGCCGCCGACCACCTTGACATCGGCCCAGAACTCCTCGCGCAGGGCGCGCACCTCCTCCAGTGCGCGCAGCAGCCCCGCCTCGGAGCGGCTCACCCCGCAGCCTGCGTAGAGGACCTCACCCAGACGGCGGTGGAACCACACGGGGCGGTGGGCCCCGCCCACCGCCATGAGCGCCTCAATGCGCTTGCGGGTGTCGGCCACGGTCTGAAGCGCCTCCGGCGCGTCGAGGCTCAGGGGCTTGCTGCCCACTAGCCTGGCCAGGTAGTTCGGCACCGCCAGCGGAAGCACGAACCATCCGTCCACGCTGGCGCTCAGCAGCGAGTTCGCCCCCAGGCGGTTGGCGCCGTGGTAGTTGTTCGAGGCCTCCCCGCCCACGAACAGCCCCGGGATGGTGGACATCTGATCGAAGTCCGCCCACAGCCCGCCCATGGTGAAGTGGGCGCCCGGGGCGATGCGCATGGGAACCTCGTAGGGGTCCTCCCCGGTGGCGTCGAGGTACATCTCGAACAGGTTGCCGTAGCGCGAGGCGATGGTCTCCTTGCCCAGTCGCTCCAGGGCGTCGCGGAAGTCGAGGTAGACCGAGTTGCGCAGCGGCCCGACGCCGCGGCCGGACTCGATCTGCTCGCGGGCGTTGCGCGAGGCGACGTCGCGCGGGGTGAGGTTGCCGAAGGCCGGGTACTTGCGCTCCAGGTAGTAGTCGCGCTCGTCCTCGGGGATGTCGTTCGGGGGCCGCTCATCCCCGGGGCGCACGGGCACCCAGATGCGCCCGTCGTTGCGCAGGGATTCGCTCATGAGCGTGGTCTTGGACTGCCAGTGGGAGCTCACGGGCAGGGCCGTGGGGTGGAACTGCACCATGCAGGCGGAGGCGAAGGCCGCCCCGCGCCGGTGGGCGCGCCAGGTGGCGGTGGCGTTGGAGGCCATGGCCAGGGTCGAGTAGTGGTAGACGCTGCCGTAGCCGCCGGTGGCCAGCACGACGGCGTGAGCGGTGTGGGCCCGCACTTCGCCGGAGAGCAGGTCCCGGGCGACGATGCCCTGGGCGCGGGAGTCGGCCACGATGAGGTCGAGCATCTCGGTGCGGGTGTGCATGTGGACGCTGCCGGCGGCGATCTGCTCCTGGAGCGCCTGGGCGCAGGCGATCTCCAACTGCTGACCGGTCTGTCCGCGCGTGTAGTAGGTGCGCGAGACCTGCACCCCGCCGAAGGAGCGGGTGGCGAGCTGGCCGCCGTACTCACGGGCGAAGGGCGCCCCGATCGCCTCCATGTGGTCGATGACCCGGCCGGACTCCAGCCCCAGGCGCACGACGTCGGCCTCCCGCCCCCGGTAGTCCCCGCCCTTGACGGTGTCCTTGACGAAGCGCGTCAGCGAGTCGCCGTCGACCTTGCGGGCCCGGGCGGCGTTGATCCCGCCCTGCGCGGCCACCGAGTGGGCGCGGCGCGGGGCGTCGTGCAGGCTGAAGCACTCCACCCGGTAGCCCAGGCGCCCCAAGGCTGCGGCCGCCCCGGCACCGGCCAGGCCGGCGCCCACCACGATGACGGTCAGCTTGCGGCGGTTGGCGGGATTGACCAGGCGGTACTCGTCGCGCCGACGCTCCCAGGCCTGCTCGGGCGGACAGTCCGGCAGATGCGCATCAAGATCCTCGCCGATGTCGTACAGGCCGCCGACGGCCCGCGGTACGCTCGCGCTCATCCGATCACCCCCGTGCAGATGAGTACCGGCAACAGGCCGTTGACGACCGCGATGGTCAGGGCCACGACCAGGGCGACGGCGCGACACACCTTTCGCAGCCTGGGGCCGGTGCCGCCCAGGTCGATGACCACGTTCCACAGGCCCTGCGCCAGATGGAGGGAGAGCGCCAGCATGACCAGGCTGTAGAAGACCGCCATGCCGGGGCGCGACAGGCTCGCCACGAGGTTGTGGTAGGCGCTGACCTGCATCTCGCCGTTCGACGTCGTCGGCGCCTGGAAGCTCTCAGGGGCGATGAGACGGCCGATGGTCAGGTCGAGAATGTGGATGAGGACGAAGACCCCGATGAGGGCGCCGGTCACCAGCATGGAGCGGGCGCCGATGGTGCGGGCGGGCAGGGCTCGGCGCCGGAAGGCTCCGCGAGCGTCCCTCGCACGTCGCCACAGCGCGATCCCCGCCGCGATGTGCGCCGCGATGCAGGCCCCCAGGGCCAGGCGCATCGCCCACAGGAGCCCCTCGTGCGGCAGGAGCGGGTAGGCGACCTGCCGCAGCCATGCGGCGTAGCCGTTGAACGCCTCCGGTCCTGCGAGAACTTTGAGATTGCCGACCATATGGACCACGACGAACAGGGCCATGATCGTGCCGGTGATCGCCATCGTCGCCTTGAGGACGCGCTGCGATGCCCACACAGGGACGCGGCGCCTGCGCCGGGGCGGCAGTGCGTCACCAACGGGCTGAGCAGCCTCGGGGGTGCGGACGGCCGTGGACGTCGCAGCCATCTGGCCTCCCCTCCTTTGCGCAGAACAACCCATGACTATGATAACGAACACCTTGATACTGGCATAGAGTGTGAACACTATGTTTCATAGGGTCGGCCCGAAGGCGGGCCTGTCGCACTCGCGGCGCTCCCGCGGGCGCGGCGGCCCCAGCCTCCGTTATCAAGGCGAACCGGCCGCGCGATAACCTCGCCCAGGAAGTATGAGCTCCATGGACGAAAGGACCAGCCGTGCCCGTTGAGGTCTCACCGGTCTTACCGGGCGCGCCGGTCTCGCCGCGCACCTCCGGACCCTCCCGCCGTCAGGTCCTGACTGGAGGCGCCACAGGTGCCCTCGCCGTCCTCCTGGCCGCCTCCGGCTGCTCCAGAAAAGCCGACGGTCCGCGCCTGCTGACAATCCCGCGAGAGGACACGGGCACCTTCATCCGCAACTTCAACCCCTTCACCACCAACAGCGCCCCCATGACCGGGCAGGCCATCTACGAGCCCCTCCTCATCGTCAACCCCCTCAGCGGCGAGGTCACCCCCTGGCTCGCCGACTCCTGGGCGATGTCCGACGGCGCCACCGCTCTCACCTTCTACTTGCGCCCTGGCGTCACCTGGTCCGACGGCAGACCGCTGGTGGCCAAGGACGTGGTCACCACCTTCGCCGTCCACCGCGCCGTCACCGGCGGCTACGACTACCTCGATTCCGTGACCGTCAACAACGCCACCGCAGTCACCCTCACCTTCACCCGCCCCTACTCCGTCGCCCTGCAGGAGCTCGGCAGCCAGCTCATCGCCCCCGACCACGTGTGGTCCACCATCTCCGAACCGGCCGAGTACCCCAACCCCGAACCCGTCGCCACCGGCCCCTTCACCCGGGTCGCCAACTTCCAGGCCCAGTCCTTCGACCTCATGCCCAACCCCACCTACTGGGGCAACAACCGCCAGGACAACGCCGGCGCCTCCAGCACCGGCCGCACCGCCGACCAAGACTCGCTCCCCGGCATCCGCATGCTGGCCTTCGCCGGCAACGACAGCGCCAATCTGGCCGCCGTCAGCGGCGACGTCGACTGGGCGCCGCAGTACATGGCCGACATCCAGACCGCCTACATCGACAAGGACCCCGCCCACCGCCATTACTGGTTCCCCGGAGCCGACTCCACCATCCAGTGGACCCTCAACACCACCAAGGCCCCCTACAATGACCCTGCCTTCCGTAAGGCCCTCAGCCAGGCCATCGACCGCAAGACCATCTGCGCCACCGGCATGTCCGGCTACACCCAGCCCGCCGACCCCACCGGTTTGAGTGAGAGCTTCCAGACATGGAAGGACCCGGCCGTGGCCGCCGCGCCCCTGTGCACCTACGACAAGGCCGCTGCCACCGCTGCCCTTGACGCCGCCGGCTACGTCCTCGGGGCGGACTCCAAGCGCCTGGGCCTGGACGGCAAGCCGCTCACCCTGACGATCCAGGTGGGCTCGACGTCGTCGGACTGGCTCAGCGTCGCCCGGATCATCGTCCAGAACCTCGCCGACATCGGCATCAGCGCCACCGTCGACTCATCTGACTGGACCGAGGTCACCGCCGCACTGGAGACCGGAACCTTCGAGACCGCCGTGTGCTGGTCCTCCCTGGGCGCCACCCCGTACACCTACTACGAGGCGACCATGAGCACCCAGAAGGTCAAGCCCATCGGCACCCACGCCCTGGAGAACTACCACCGCTTCGGCGACGAGCAGGCCACCGCCCTGCTCAGCCAGTTCGCCGCCACCACCGATCAGGCCGGCCAGATCGAGATCTGCCGCCAGATCCAGCAGCGCTACGCCGACCAGCTGCCCGTCATCCCCCTGTTCCCCGGTCCCGTCTGGGGCGCCTACACCGACGAGCACTTCACCGGCTGGCCCAACCGGGACAACCCCTACGCCTCACTGAGCACCCGCGCCGCCACCACCGTCCTGGTCCTCAACGCCCTCAGGCCCCGCGGCTGATCCGCCCCGCCGGCGGCCGCCCCACGCCGCGGGGCTCGCGAGGCTACCGGCCACCCGGCCGGAACAGGGACACTATCCCGGGTGGCGGACCGAGCCGCCCACAGCAGCTTGCCGCTCGATGCCCGGGAAGGAGGCACGCGCCGGTGACCTACATCCTCAAGCGCCTGGGCTACTACCTCCTGGCCCTCTGGGCCTCGGTCACCCTCAACTTCCTCCTGCCCCGGCTCATGCCCGGCGACCCCGTCTCACGCATGTTCGCCCGCTCCGGCGCCCGCCTCACCGAGACGCAGGCCCTCCAGCTGCGCCGGCTGTTCGGGCTCGACGACGCACCCCTGTGGCAGCAGTACCTCAGATACCTCCGCTCCGTCCTCACCGGGGACCTGGGCGTATCCATCTCCCGCTTCCCGGCACCGGTCAGCGAGGTCATCGGCAGCCAGATCGGCTGGACCGTCCTGCTGGGCGGTGTCGCCCTGGTCATCGCGGCCGGCGTCGGCAGCCTGCTGGGAATCCTGGCGGCATGGCGGCGCGGGGGAGTGGCCGACTCGATCCTCGTGCCCCTCCTGGTCTTCCTCGGCTCCTTCCCCTACTTCTGGCTGGCCATGGGCTCCCTCTACCTTCTCGGGATGGGCCTGGGCTGGTTCCCGCTGAGTCACGCCTACACCGCCGGGACCGTCGTGGACTGGTCCAGCCCCGCCTTCCTGGCCGACGTCGCACAGCACCTCGCACTGCCGGCCCTCACCATCGTGGCGGTCTCCCTGGGCGGCTGGGCCCTGGGGATGCGCAACACGATGATCGCCACCGCCTCCCAGGACTACATCCTCCTGGCCGAGGCCAAGGGGCTCTCGCGCTCGCGGATCATGCTGCGCTACGCCGCCCGCAACGCCATGCTGCCCACGGTGACCAGCATCGGCATGTCGTTGGGCTTCATCGTCGGCGGCTCGATGCTCACCGAGGTCGTCTTCGCCTACCCCGGCATCGGCTACCAGCTCTTCAGCGCCGTGGGCGCCCTGGACTACCCGCTCATGCAGGGAATCTTCCTGACCATCACCGCCGCCGTCCTGGCCGCGAACCTCCTGGTGGACCTCGTCTACATCCGCCTCGATCCCCGCGTGCGCGCCAGCGGGCAGGGGGAGTCATGAGCCCGGCCCGACGGTACCTCCAGCAGCGCACCCGACGGCGCGCTCAACGGCGCGGCAGCCCCTTGACCGGCCTGCTCGCCTCCCTGACCCGCTCCCGCCGGGCCCGGACTGGGGTGGTGATCCTGGCCCTGCTCATCATCGCCGCGCTCCTGGCGCCCGTCATCAGCCCCGGCGACCCCGCCCGCATCACGGGCGCCCCGGCCGCTGCCCCGAGCCCGGCCCACTGGTTCGGCGTGACGCCGAAGGGTCAGGACGTGCTCGCCATGACCCTGTGGGGCGCCCGCTCCTCGCTGGCCGTGGGCCTGGGCGCCGGACTCTTGGCGACGCTCGTGGCCCTCGTCGTCGCCCTGGCCTCCGCCTACCTGGGAAGGGCGGTCGACGGCCTGCTGTCCGTGGTCACCAACGTCTTCCTCCTGCTGCCGGGTCTACCGCTGCTCGTCGTCCTGGCCGCCTACATGCCGCCGGGGTGGGGCAGCACCCTCATCGTCCTTATCGTCACGGGCTGGGCCGGGGCCGCCCGCGTCCTGCGCTCCCAGGCCATGAGCCTGCGCGGCACGGACTTCGTGGAGGCCGCCGTCGTCAGCGGGGAACGGCCGGCGCGAATCATGATGGGGGAGATGCTGCCCAACATGGCCTCGGTCGTCATGTCCACGCTGCTGGGCTGCGTCAACTCCGCCATCGGTGCCCAGGCCGGGCTCGAGTTCCTGGGACTCGGCCGTTCCGACTCCGTGTCCTGGGGCACCAACCTCTACTGGGCCGCCACCGACGGCGCGCTCATGACCGGCCGCTGGTGGACCTTCGTGCCCTCGGGCCTCGCCATCGCGCTGGTCGCCTACGCTCTGGCCCTCATCAACGCCGGCGTCGACGAGGCCACCAATCCCGGCCTGCGCCGCGCGGCCTCTGGGGCGCCTAGTAGGCAGCGGCCCCCGACTCCAGCTGCCGAGCCGGACAGTGGTAACCGGGCCGTCCCTGAACCTGTCCTACGTATCGAGGACCTGAGCGTCGAGTACGACGCCGGTGATCGCTCTAGCGGAGGCGGCTGCGTCATCGGCGTCGACCGGTTCAGCCTCGCCGTCGGGCGGGATGAGGTGATGGGCCTGGCCGGTCCCTCCGGCTGCGGCAAGACCACGGTCGCGGCCGCGATCATGCGACTGCTGGGCCCCGCGGCGCGTATCACCTCCGGCCGTGTCCTGGTGGGCGGGCGCGATGTCCTGGCCCTGGAGGCGGGCGAGCTGTGCCGCCTGCGCTGGCGGGAGATCGCCATCGTCCCCCAGGCCGCTATGAACGCCCTCAACCCCGTCATGACGATCGGCGAGCAGATCGCCGACGTCCTGACCACCCACGATGGCCTACGACGGCGCACCGCCCGCGAGCGCGCCGCCGAGCTGCTGGAGTCCGTCGGCATCCCGTCCGGCCGCCTGCGCGCCTATCCCCATCAGCTCTCTGGCGGGCAGCGCCAGCGCGTCGTCATCGCCATGGCCCTGACCCTCAGGCCCCGCCTGCTCGTCCTGGATGAGCCGACCACGGCCCTCGACGTCGTCGTCCAGCGGGAGATCATGGAACTGGTCCTCGACCTCAAGGCCCGCCTGAGCTTCTCCGTCCTGCTCATCACCCACGACCTGTCCCTCATGGCCGGGGTGTGCGACCGCATCGGCGTCATGGAGGCGGGCCGCCTCGTGGAGGAGGGGCCGGCTCGCCGCATCCTCACCTCACCCGCCCACCCGGCGACGCAGGCCCTTGTGTCGGGGCTGCCGCCCCGTCCCGGCCGCAGGACGAAGACATCGGCCGAGCCGATTCTTGAGGTCGAGGGACTGCGCATGGACTTTCCCGCCGGCGGGCTGCTCTCGCGACGCACTATCCGTGCCCTGGACGGCGTCGACCTGACCCTGCACCGCGGAGAGATCCTGGCCCTGGTGGGGCGGACTGGCTCGGGCAAGTCGACCCTGGCCCGCGTCATCGCGCGTCTGGAGACCCCCACCGCCGGGCGCCTCCTCCTGGAGGGACGCGACGTCTTGGCCGAGGAACCGCGCCGCGCCTCCCGCAGCTACCGCAGACGGGTCCAAATGGTCTTCCAGGACCCCTTCGCCTCCCTCAACCCGGCCCACACCGTCGGGCATGCGCTGGGGCGGGCCCTCGCCGTGCACCGGGGCACCACGGAACCCGGCCGAGGCTCCGCCGAGCTGCTCGACGCCGTCGGCCTGGAGCCCGAGCTCCTTGGGGCGCGTCCCCATGAGCTCTCCGGTGGACAGCGCCAGCGCGTGGCCATCGCCCGGGCCCTGGCCTGCGAGCCCGAGGTGCTAGTAGCCGATGAACCCACCTCGATGCTGGACGCCCCGCTGCGCGCCGGTGTCCTCGACCTGCTACTACGGCTGCGCCGGGAGCGGGACCTGTCCATCCTCTACATCACCCATGACCTGGCCTCGGCCCGCTACCTTGCCGACACCACGGTGGTGCTCCAGGCCGGCCGCCTCGTGGAGACCGGCCCCACGGCCGAGCTCATGAAGCACCCCGTCCACCCCTGCACCCGACTCCTCCTGAGCAGTGCGTTGGAAAACCGGCGTGAAGTCTGGGGCTATGACGGTGCTCCGGGTGTATGAGCATGATGCCGGCGGCAGCGTGATGCTGTGCTTCGGCGGCATCAAGGAGTCCAAGCGTCTCTGGAGCATGGTTCCTCAGGGGCGTCGAGGACTGACTGCTTATCTCTTGACGGGGATGTCGGTGAGGCGGAAGGGGTTGTTGGGGCTGGGGGTGGAGTGCTGGGCGGGTTGGAGGTCGAGGGTGACGGTGTCCTGTCCGGTGTCGGGCCACACCACTGTCAGGGTCGTGGTGTCACCGGCACCTAGTTGGTTGTCGGCGGTGATCTCGCTGAGCGGGTGGTGGGTTCCCTCTGCAGCGGTGTAGTCGGCCGGGTAGTAGCGCGTCTGAGCGGTCAGCAGGCTCAGCCCCGTCACCGCGCTCGTCAGCCTGTTGTCATCCTCGCCGCGGGCGCTTCCGAGTATCTGGGTTGGTTGAAGCCAGTCCGCTGGGCCGGTTTGAGTGCCTCCGGGGCCTCCGGTGGCCTTGACCTCGCCGACGAGGTACTTTCCGCGGCGGGTGACCTCGGTGAGCACGAAGGTCAACTCGTCCTGTCTCCCATCCCGTTTGACCGTGACCCCCTCGCTGCCCTTGGCGACCGGTCCCTCGGCCTTAGGCAGGTCGCCACTGCCATGCCCCGTGCCTTTGCTCGCGTCGGGGCTCGACGTGGAGGAGGAGGCCTGGGTGGGGACCAGGGTGATCTCCACACGGCGGTTGAGCTGGCGGTTGCCGTCGGAGTCGTTGGGAACCCGCGGTGTGCTCTCGCCCTTACCGTCAGTGGACACCGAGAAGGCCGACATGTTGGTCAGCTGCCCCAGCCTGTCGGAGACGGACGTCGCCCGACGCTTCGACAGGTCCAGGTTGTGGGCGTCATCGGCGACGTCATCGGTGTGCCCCACGATCGAGACCTCGCCACCGGGGTAGGTGGACAGCTGGTCCGCCGCCTTCTTCAACGTGGCGTCCGCCTGGGCGCTCAGGTCGGCCGAGTCCGAGTCGAACAGGACGTCGGAGGCCAGATTGATGACCACCGACTTGCCCGTCACCCGCGTGTCCGAGGCCCCGTCCACCGAGGCGGTGAAGGTCTCCAACGCCACCGGATCAGGGCTGCTCTCGGTGTCGTAGACGTCCTCCAGCGCCTTCTTGGCCTCCTCGGACAGCTTGCCGTCGCGCACCACAGGCACGCCTTCGAACAGGCCGGACTCGGGCACCAGGACATTGACGGTCGTGGCGTCGACCGGCTTGAACAGGGCGTGCAACGTAGCATCGGGCTCCTCCTTCGTCAGCTCAGTGCTCTCGGAGGAGGCCTTGAAAGTCTCCTGTACCGTACCGGCGTCGAAGTCCACCAACCGCACGCCATCGGCACCAGTGAAGTTTCCCGTACCGCTCCAGGCCAGGTGCACGTCGAACTTCTTGCCGTCAGACGACAGACCGCCGGAGCCCATCTTGTCCAGGTGCACGGCCATGGGCACCACCATGACGTCGTCGGAGACCGCAGCCGGCCCCACCGTGACCTTCAAGGTCGCCCCCACAGTCGTCACCGTCCGAGTTACCCCCTGACCCGAACCACCTGAGGCACCAGCAGAGCTCGAGTTCGAGCCGTCCGATGAGCCGCCTTTCTTCCTCCTGTCCAGGCAGGCGGCCAGGACCGGCACCCCCAGGATCGACCAGCCACCCACCAGCAGCGCACGCCGAGACACACGCCCCAACACCATCACTCCCTCTCCGCGCGCCACACAGCATCCCCAGGCCCTACCCAGCCACAGAAACACAGTCGAACAAGATGATCATCTCATTTAATCACGATTTCATATAGCGCCATGGGAGTATTACCGATCCCCTGAGTATCGACTGGACCAGGGGCTCGTGCCTTCGGAAGAGGCTCTCAGTGGTGTCAGACGTGCAGACGGGGAGGCTCCGGCTCAGCGGCTCACTGGTTGGCTTGCAGTGGCGAGGTCAGCTCGATGCCCTTGCCGCCGCGGGCCAGCGCCTCGACGGCACCGGACTGGGAGTTGCGGCGGAACAGGACGTTGGAGGCACCGGCCAATTCGCGGGCCGAGACCACGCGCGGCTCCTTGAACAGGCCGTGGCTGCCGGGCACCACGCCGCCCTGCGGCATGAGGGAGACTTTCGTCCCGGCCGTCAGGTACAGCCCAGCCTCGACGACGCAGTCGTCACCCAGCGGGATCCCCAGCCCCGAGTTCGCGCCCAGCAGGCAGCGCTCGCCCAGGGCTACGCGCTGGCGGCCGCCGCCCGAGAGCATGCCCATGGTGGAGGCGCCGCCGCCGACGTCGGAGCCGTCACCGATGATGACGCCCTGGGAGATGCGGCCCTCGACCATGGAGCGGCCCAGCGTCCCGGCGTTGTAGTTGACGAAGCCGGCGTGCATGACCGTGGTGCCCTCGGACAGGTAGGCGCCCAGGCGCACGTTCGAGGCATTGCCGATGCGCACGCCCGAGGGTAGGACGTAGTCGGTCATGCGGGGGAACTTGTCCACCGAGTGGACCTGTACCGGGCGCCCCAGAGCGGCGCGCAGGCGGGTGCGGGTGGTCTCGAAGTCCTCGGCGCGGCAGGGGCCGGCGGAGGTCCACACCACGTTGGGCAGGCGGGAAAAGATCCCATCCAGGTTGACGGTGTTGGGCTTGGTCAGGCGGTGGGACAGAGCGTGCAGGCGCAGGTAGGCGCCGGCCACCGTCTGGGGGGCGTCGTCGAGATCGGCCCAGGTGCGCACCACGGTGGTGTGTACGCCGCGGGCCTCATCGCGGCGCTCCATGGCGCTCAGGGTCGACAGGAGGTCGGCATGGCCGTCCTCGGGCTCATCGCCGAGAACCGGGCGGGGGTACCACACGTCAAGGGTGTTGCCGTCGTCGGTTACGGTCGCCAGACCGAGACCCCAGGCACTGCGAGTCGTCATGGGGAACACCCTACGGGACCCGGTGGCTGACCGAGGTGGACGGGCGTGCGAGAATCACCGCATGGCGCGCACGACGATCCACCTCATGCGGCACGGCGAGGTGCACAACCCCGAGGGCCTCCTCTACGGCCGCCTGCCCGGCTACCACCTGTCGACCCTGGGCCACCAGATGGCCCAGCAGGTCGCCGATGTCCTGTCCGCCTCCGGGCACGACATCACCCGGGTCATCACCTCGCCCCTGGAGCGGGCCCGCGAGTCCGGAGCGCCCACGGCCGCGGCCTTCGGCCTGACGCCGACGACGGACGCCCGGCTCATCGAGGCGGGCAACCGCTTCGAGGGCGTGGCCGTCAACCGCAACCGCTGGATCCTGGCCCACCCCGCCAACTGGAGCAACTACGTCAACCCGCTGCGCCCCTCCTGGGGCGAGCCCTACCGCGAGATCGTCGAACGCATGCGCGGCGCCGTCGTCTCCGCGCTGGGCATCGCCGAGGGCCACGAGGCTCTTCTCGTCTCCCATCAGCTGCCCGTCTGGTCGCTGCGCCTCTTCCTGGAAGGACGCTCTCTGGCCCATGACCCGCGCCGGCGCCAGTGCGCCCTGGCCTCCCTGACCTCGCTGACCTTCGAGGACCGCACCCTGGTGGGGCTGGCCTACTGGGAGCCGGCCGGAGACCTGCTGCGCCAGGCCCGCGATATGGTGCCCGGCACCTCCGCCGCCCGGGCCGCCACCGGCCGGCCCCTCCACACCGACAGCGACAACAGCGACAACAGTGCCAACAGCACCGAGGCGGCGCGGTGACCCAGCAGCCGCCCTCGCGCCCTGTCGGCGGCCAGGTCGTGCGCACCGGCAACCGGTCTGCCGCATCCGGCGAGGTGACGCGCACCGGGGCCCGGCGGCCCTCCCCGAGGCGCCCCTGGACCGGGCAGGACTTCGTGTGGTGGCACACCGCCGCCGTCCTGACCGCCACCCGACAGGGCCGGCAACCCAACCCGGTCTCACCGGCCATCGACCCCGTGCGCCCGGCCCTGGGATCCGGTGAGGTCATGCTGGCCACCTGCGACGCCGAGCTGCTCATGTGGCGGCGCGGGGACGCCGCCTACAACCCCTCCCGCGGCTTCTTCCTTGCCGGCGGCCCCGTCGGCCTGGCCCTGACAGCCGCCTTCTTCGGCGGACAGGCCTACCTCAACCACCGGCGCCGCCGCGCCGCCGAGGCCGATGCCGTTGAGAAGTGGCGCCACCTGGCCGCCGCCCGCCTGACCGTCTCCACCCACGGCATCTACCTGGGTACGGGGGAGGGCGTCATGCCCATCTCCTACGCCGACATCCAGGAGGTCCGGCTCACCGCCACCGGGGAGATCGTCATCGCCGCCGCCAACGCCTCCGGCTCGGTGCGCCTGAAGATCCGGGCCCAGTGGGCCGAGCTCGTCCTCATCCTGTGGTCGGTGCGCTACATGCCCGAGCACCCTCAGATCGTGGGGCGTGCCTGGATGCCGGACGACTGGCTCATCCACGCCGCCGCCCACGGCTACGACGTCGACACGGGTCCCTGGCCCAAAGCGCAGAAGGCCCTTCCTTGAGATCGTCTGAGACCCGACGTCCTAGTCCCGGTCTTCCCCCGGTTTCTCAGCGCTGATCGGTGTCGGGCCGGTTGGTGCCGCCAGCATCTCCGGCATCGGACTGCCCAGTATCCTTCCCGGTATCGTCCCCGATCCCCGTATCGCCATCGCCGCCGTCGACGGACTTCTCCGGGTGGTGCTTACGACGACGGATGTCCTGCTCCAGGTCCCGCAGGAACTCGGGGTCGTCGTCGGGAGCCATGGGCCGGGCCCGCTCCGGGCGACGGAAGGTCGTGCCCTCCCTGGAGGACCACACGGTGGGCTCCACATAGCCGCCGCGCTCCTCGGCGGCCTTGACCCGCGAGACGATGATCCAGGCGATCGGCCCGACGGCTGGGAACACGACGATGAGCATGATCCACAGGAACTTCGGCATCCGCGCCGGCAGGCTCTCCTCCGGCGTGCGCGCGCAGTCCAGCAGGGCGTACAGCGTCAGGGCGAACGCCAGGACGGTGGGGAGGACGATACGCATGCGCCAACCCTAACCGAGCCGCACGGTCCTGCAGGCCCCTGCATCTGCGCATATCCCTCCCTCCGAAGGCGTGGCACGATCGTCCCGTGCCCGCCCCGCCCGCCTTCCGCCTCATGACCGGTGGAACCGCCCCCAACGATGTCGACGCCCTGCGCGCCGTCCTCGCCGAGCGCCTCGCTCGGCGAGGCCTGCTGACGGCCCAAGGCGGCTGGCCGGCCGCCGGTACCGCGGATCGAGGCGGGGACGAAGAAAGGGGGAGAACCGCACCGCCCCTCCCACTGCTCGTGCCCATCGGCCCGGGCGAGGATGGGGACCGCGCCCGGGCCGACCTGGTGCGCCGCATCACCCGAGTCCCCCCGCGCACCGACCTCGTCCTGCGCACCTCCGGCTCCACCACCGGCACCGGACAGCTCATCGCCGTCAGCGCCGCCGCCCTAGTGGCCTCCGCCCGCGCCACCCACGATCGCCTGGGCGGCCCGGGAACCTGGCTCCTGCCACTGCCAGCCCACCATGTCGCCGGCCTGCAGATCCTCATCCGCTCCCTCATAGCCGCAACCGCTCCCGTCATAGTGGACACGAGCACGGGATTCAGCCCGGCGGCGCTCGCGGAGGCCCTGCGCTCGGCCCGGCCCTCCGCCGCTCCGACTGCCGACCCCGCTGCCGGTTCTGCTGCGACTCGCCTCTACGTCTCCCTGGTCCCCACCCAACTGGTGCGCGTCCTGCGCGAGCCGGCGGCGAGCCGCGCCCTGACCGAGGTCGACGCCGTTCTCCTGGGGGGCGCCGCCGTGGACCCGGCGCTGCTGGCCCGAGCCCGGCAGGCAGGCATCCGCGTGGTCACCACCTACGGCATGAGCGAGACCGGCGGGGGCTGCGTCTACAACGGCCGCCCCCTGGACGGCGTCGAGCTCTCCATCCAGAACCCCGACGCCGAAGGCGCAGGCCGCATCCTCATCTCCGGTCCGGTCCTGGCCGAGGGCTACCTGCAACCCGCCGACCGCGCGGCCGACGACGCCGGCGGGAGCTTTCTCAAAAGCGCTGGTAAACGCGTCCTGGCCACCTCGGACCGGGGCCGGCTGCGCTCCGATGGGCGCCTGGAGGTCCTGGGCCGCCTGGACGATGTCATCATCACCGGCGGCGTCAAGGTCGAGCCCCGCACCGTGGAGGAGGCCCTCACCGGCCTGGATACGGTGGCCGAGGCCTGCGCCGTCGGCCTGCCGGATACGCAGTGGGGCAGCGTGGTCGTCGCCGCCGTCGTACTCGAACCCGCAGCCGGGCAGGAGACGCCCGGCAACCGAGGCGGCCCCGACGGCGAGGCCCTGCGCGAGGCGGTCCGCACCCGGCTGGACGGCGCACATGCCCCCAAGCGGATCGTCGTTCTGGAGGCCCTGCCGCTGCGCCCCAGCGGCAAGGTCGACCGGCGCGCGGTCGCCCGGCTCCTCGCCGCAGCCGCAGAGCCCGTCGAGCCCAGCGAGCTTCTTAGGCCAGGGCCCTGATCTCCGCCTCACTCGGGCAGGTCGCCGGGCCGAAATGCGTCGTCGTCAGGGCGCCGGCGATGTTCGCCCAGCGCAGGGCCGTCGCCAGGTCCGTGCCGCGGGCCAGCGCGGCGGCCAGGACCCCCGAGTGCGCGTCCCCAGCGCCGTTCGTGTCCACGGGCGTCACCGGGATGCTCGGGGTTCGGGTCGCCGAACCGCCGTCGGCGAACCAGGAGCCCCGCTCCCCGGCCCGTACCAGTACCGTCCCGAGCAGGCCCGACAGCGCCTCGCAGGTGCTGGCGTGGTCGCCGACCTCCACCGCCGACCCCAGACGGGCGGCGAGCAGACCCGACTCCCGCTCGTTGAGAGACCAGATGGGCTCCAGCTCGCCGATGCGCTCCAGCGCGGGCAGCGGAACTGAGCCGACCATGGGGGAAACGTCGAACAGCGCCCGGCAACCCACCCGGTCCTGTGCCAGCCGTCCCACCAGCCGCTCCAGCGCGACCCTGGAGGCCTCATCGGCCAGGGAGTAGCCGGAGATGTAGACGACGTCGTCGCCGCGCACCTCGAGGTGGTTGAAGGCGTCGAGCGGCCCCCGGGTCTCGGCGCCGCGCGTGGAGACGAAGGTGCGCTCGGCTCGCGCATCGGTCATGGCCACGCAGTAGCCCTGGTCGCCCGGTACGAGCGGCCCGACGTGGTCCACCCCGATCGCCTCCAGGGCCTGCCGAGCCGCCTCGGCGAAGGGTCCCTCGCCCAGCGGCCCGGCATACAGGGTCTCGACGCCGAGCCCGCGGGCAGCCGCCAGCACGTTGAAGCCACCGCCGACGGCCATGGCGGCCTCGTCGGCGAACACATCGGCGCCTGGCTCGGGAAGCGCCTCGACCCGTAGGACCAGGTCGATAACGACCTGACCGGTGTGAATGACCCGCCCGGTCATGACCGCCTCCCGTCTGAGATGACCTCCTGGGACCTCCCGCCGCCCCCGGAGCGGATAGCGAGCAGGGCCTCGCAGAGCGGGCCGAGTTCTAGGCCCGAGCGTTCCAGCACCTGGCCGACCGGCTCGGCGGGAAGAAGACGAGGTGCGCTTGCTCCTAGGATCGCCCCGGCCATCGCGGCGATGGTGTCGGTGTCGCCCCCGAGCTCGGCGATGAAGCACAGGCCGGTCAGGGGGCGCTGCGCGAACTCGCGCACCACGACCAGGGCACAGGGGACCGATTCCGCCGACTCCACCGAGGTTCCGACATACTCGCGCAAATAGTTGGCCAGGGCGTCATCATGCAGGTTCCTGCTCGTCTCCAGGGCCAAGCGGGCGCGGGCCACCACGGAGGCCTTCTCCGTCCAGTGGCCCCTCCCGGGATGGGCGGCCACGAAGTCCAGCGCCGCCTCCAGGGCGGCCTCGGCGTCGGCTCCGTCGATGGCCGCGCTGACCGCGGCGGCGATGAGCCCGGCAGCCTCGAAGCCCTGGCGGGTGTCATGGGTGACCAGGCAGGAGTCGTGAATGGCCCGGGCCAGAGCGTCGTCCGCGGTACTCAGGGAGAAGGCGATGCCCACCGGGGCTACTCGCATGGAGGCGCCGTTGGTAGTGCCCTCCCGACCGGTGCGGCGCGGGTCAGCACCGGCGCGCACCCGCTCCAGAGCGAGCTTCGTGGAGGGACCCAGCAGGTCCAAGGAGCCGCGGGCGCGCACGTTGTCCTCCCAGGTCAGGAGGGTATCGGCGAACCGGTGGGGGTCGATGTGACCGCCGCCGTCGATGAGGAGGCCGGCCAGGATGAGGGCCTGCTCGGTGTCATCCGTGACGCTGCCCGCCGGCATCGAGGGGGCGATGGGCTGCTCGGCTACGGCGCTGCGCAGGCCGGTGATGGTGCCGTAGTGCTGGCGGATCTGCTCCGGGCTCATGGACTGGGTGGGCATGCCCAGCGCGTCGCCGAGGGCCAGACCGGTCAGCGCCCCCAGGGCACGCTCGCGCATCGAGGGGACATCCGCCGGGCGCCCGGGTGCGGGATCGCCCGAAGGGGCGCGGGGACGGGAAGCTGCGGCTGTCACGGGGTCTTCCTGATGATGACAGTGCTGGTGAGAGTGCCGGCACCGGTGGTGGCGCTGGTAGGGTCGCTGCCGCCTACCCTAGAGGATTGGAGAGAGTCGTGAGCGTCGAGAGCGCACAGGACGGCGGACCTCGCGCCACCAGCTGGGCGGAGGTAGTGCGCCTGCGCACCCTGCCTGCCGCCGTCGCCCCCGTCATCCTGGGCGCCGGGGCCGCAGCCGCGATGGGGAACCTCTCGGTAGTGCGTGTCCTCCTGGCCGCGGGCGTGGCCCTGGCGCTGCAAGTCGGCTGCAACCTGGCCAATGACTACTCCGACGGCGTGCGCGGCACCGACGACGATCGCTCCGGGCCGCCCCGCCTGACCGCCTCCGGGCAGGTCGCCCCCGGCACGGTCAAGCTCGCCGCCTTCGGCTGCTTCGGACTGGGAGCCCTCCTGGGCCTGGCCCTGGTGGTCCTGAGCGGACACTGGTGGCTGCTGATCATCGGCGCTGCGGCGATCGCGGCCGCCTGGTTCTACACCGGAGGCCCCCGCCCCTACGGCTACGCTGGCCTGGGGGAAGTGTTCGTGTTC
Source organism: Actinomyces johnsonii (assembly GCF_006546835.1). GTDB lineage: Bacteria > Actinomycetota > Actinomycetes > Actinomycetales > Actinomycetaceae > Actinomyces > Actinomyces johnsonii. Next base: position 412,586 of record NZ_VICB01000003.1, read on the forward strand.
GTCTTCTTCGGCCTGGTCGCTACCGTGGGAACCACCTACGTCCAGGCCGGCACGGTCCCGGGCTGGCTGTGGCCCTCGGCCTGCGGGATCGGCCTGCTCGCCTGCTCCCTGCTCATGGTCAACAACCTGCGCGACATCGACACCGACCCCCGCCACGGCAAGATGACCCTGGCCGTCCGCCTGGGGGAGCAGGGGGCGCGGCGCGCCTTCTCTGCCATGCTCTACCTGCCTCTCCTCCTGGGAGCGGTCGGGCTCCTATGGGCGCGTGATGCCGGATCGGCCAGTCCCGCCGACGGTGGGGGGCGGGTCAGCCCGTTGCTGAGCCTGCTGATCTCAGTGGGTGTGCCGCTCCTGCTCTTGCCACTGGTCCGTCGAGCCACCGCCCCTGTTCGCGCTGATGCCAGGGGCCGCGACCTCATCGGCTCCCTGCGTGACGCAGGACTTCTGGAGCTGGCTTACGGCATCGCCTTCGCAGCCGCTACCGTCATCATCACTCTGTGAGGTTTTCTCCGACTCCGCCAACCTGTCGTGATCCCATGTGAGACCGGCGTGTCGAAGTGAAGCACACGTTAAGATGTTGTGATCTGAGCCACGTGAATATGTTTGATGATCGGCGTCCGTGATCGGAAGGGGGTCATAATGTCTCTCGATGGTGTGCAAAGCGATGAGCCGCAGACGCGCATTCCTCGTAGTTGGTGCTCTCGGGATCGTCTGGTTCTGACGATTCTGCGTTCTCCGGGAATGATGGGGAGCGCGTTGTTTCTCATCTTGATGTTTGGTGGAGTGGGGTACACCTCCTTTTCTAGTATGTTAGAGGAAGGACTGCCCTTATTTGATCTGTCGACATCTGATGGATGGTTTCATGTCCTGCTTGTGGCGGTTATCCTTCTTATCTTCTTCATGTCTTTCTTCCTGCTTTTCAGTTATTTGGTAGTGGATTCTGAAGGGCTGCACTTGCACAGGTTTATAGTTTTCTGGTGGTGGTCCCGAGACGTCTCTTGGGTTGATTTCAGGTGGGGTAGCTTTTTGAAGCGTACTGCATCGAATGGTGCAGTCACAGCAACTCTGTGCGTGTCTTCTGACTGGAGATCATGGGAGCCGGAGGAAGGTGAGGGTGAAGAATTCTTGAATACCTACTACCCTCCGATCATGACTGCTAGGGGGTCTCAGATTCCAGGTTTGCGAGGTGTTGGCGTGTCTGGGCTCGCAGGTGCAAGGCGTGTGGCACTGGCTTGGCGCCAGATTGTGGACTGGGCGGAGTACAAGGGATATCTACGGCAAGGCGACACCCGTCCTGGAGTCGCTTAACGACGTTGCCAAATGACGTGGGCTGCACCGAAATAACGGTGCAGCCCACATTGTGGGGGTGGCGGGAAGCCGCTGTGGCTCAGCGGGCCGGTTCGGCATCGAGTGGAATCCAGGGATCGGGCTGGTGGGTGATGCGGTTGCGCAGGTCGCGGCGCACCAGCTCGATGGACCACAGCCAGATGACGTGCCCCAGCGCCTCGGAGAAATGCTCCGCCCAGGTCTGCCCGCCGGCGACCCATGGGAAGGGCGAGGGAACCGTGCCCGTCAGCGGCATAAGCACCAGGTGCGCCCCCACCCACACGAGCAGACCGAAGGCGGCCCCCTGCCACAGCGTGATCGACTTGTAGTACTCCGCCATGACGCAGTAGAAGAGGGCGAAGACGATCGCGAAGCTGAAGTGGATGATGAAGGAGTAGATCGGCAGGCCCTCGTTGCCGTTGAAGGTGACGCCGGTGTGGGACTGCTCCGAGGTCATCCCCAGTTGCTCCAGGAGCCTCTGAGGTGGGTTCGTGGCGTTGCGCTCCGGGGTGCGGGGCGGGAAAGGGACCTCCCATCCGAACTTAACGATGGCGGAGAAGAGCCCTCCGATGATGCCGACGACGATTGCGGTTCCGATCCGTCGCCGCGTGGGGTCGGTCTTTTCCAACAGGGTGGACATCATGGGCGCCTCCGGGGGATCGGGGGAGCGGACAGGGCAGTGACCGGGTCGGTGGACGGCTTGCAGTTCGAACGGTGTCTTGGTCGTCCGTTGTCCACCGACCCGGCCTCCGGAAGCCTGGCATGAGAAGTGGTCCGACCGCAACGCTGTCGTGATCTACAGCTGGCCGTGTCCCACGTGTGCTGGAGAGGGGATTGAAAGGGTAGAACATGAGGAGGACCCCGTCAAATGGATGGTGGGCTCAGTTGCCGCCGCCCTGCTCGTTGCCGCTGTCGGGCTTCGCGGAGCCGCCCTGCTGGTTGCTGCCACTACCCCCGTTGCCCTGGTGGTTGTCGCCCTGAACGGAGCCGCCCTGCTGGCTGGTGGCGGTGCTGTCTGAGCCGCCCTGGTGGTCGCCGCCCTCGGAGCCGCCCTGCTGGTCGCCGCCCTCGGAGCCGCCCTGCTGGTCGCCGCCCTCGGGCTTCGCGGAACCTTCGACGCCGCCCTTGTTGTCGGCACCGCCGGACATCTTGCTGTCGGCGCTGGGGGTCGCGGCGCCGCCGTCGCTGCTCTTGCCGGCGGTCTGGTCGGTGGCGGGAGTGGTCGAATTGCTCGAGCCGGAGCCGGAGCAGGCGGCCAGACCGAGTCCGGCGGTGACGATGAGGAGTGAGGCGGCGAAGGCCTTGGCACGAGTAGCGGTGGATCGCATGAGTTCTCCTTATGCGGTTGCTGGTGCGGTGTCAGTGCGGGTCGGCGTGAATCACTGTGAGTCACTGAGAGGCGACCCGCTCTTGCGGATCCGGAGTCGCCGTCGTCCGTGCTGTTTGCAGACGTTTCACGTGGGAGTCCGACGGCGCCCGTCGTAAGTGACGATCGTCATAGACGGCTATGTGGTTGTTCGACAATCCCCGTTGCCGATGGCTCCGAACCACTTTCGAGACTAGCAACAACAAACGGACCGAAAGGGTGAATCATCGTGACAACCATCTCTAGTCTGGTGGTCATCGGACTGCTCGGAGGGCTTATCACGGGCATCTCGCCGTGCGTCCTGCCCGTGCTCCCCGTCATCCTCCTCTCCGCGGGAGCGCAGGGCGCACGTGGGGACGGAGAGGAGTCCGGCGGCGGCCCCGTCTCCCGTTTTCATCCCTACCTCGTGGTGACCGGCCTTGTGGTCAGTTTCACGGCGTTCACGCTTCTGGGGTCGACCCTGCTGAGCCTTCTCCACCTGCCGCAGGACCTCATCCGGTGGATCGGCATCGTCATGCTCGCCCTCATCGGCCTGGGCATGATGCTGCCGAGGGTCATGGAGATCCTGGAGCGCCCCTTCGCGCGCTTCCAGCGCTTCGGCGGTTCGAAGAACCCCTCGAACGGGTTCCTCCTCGGCCTGGTGCTGGGGGCCGCCTATGTGCCCTGCGCCGGCCCGGTTCTGGCGGCCGTCGCCGTGGCGGGTGCTACGGGGAGGATCGGCGTCGACACCGTCGCACTGGCCCTGTCCTTCGCCATCGGCACGGCGATCCCGCTGCTGGCCTTCGCCTTGGCCGGGCGCGGCATCACGGAGCGGATCCGGGCCTTCCGCACCCGTCAGCGCGCCATCCGCGTTACCGCTGGCGTCGTCATGCTCGGCCTGTCCGTGGCACTGGTCCTGGACGCCCCGGCTGCTCTCCAGCGCCGTCTGCCCGACTACACGGCCTCCCTCCAATCCCGCACTGATTCCCTTTTGCACGGTGATTCCTCCTCTGGACCCTGCAGGCCTGGAGCCGCCAAGCTCGGCGACTGCGGGCCGCTACCCGCCATCGAGGGTGCGGTGGCCTGGCTCAACACGCCCGGCGACCAGCCCCTGACCCAGAAGGACCGTGCCGGCAAGGTCACCCTGGTGGACTTCTTCGCCTACTCCTGCATCAACTGCCAGCGTTCCGTACCCGGCATCGAGAAGCTGCACCAGACCTACGCCAAGTACGGCCTGCAGGTGATCGGCGTCCACTCCCCTGAGTACGCCTTCGAGAAGGAGGTCGACAATGTGCGCGGTGGCGTCGAGCGCCTGGGCATCACCTACCCGGTGGCCGTCGACTCCAACCTGACCACGTGGACCAACTTCGACAACCACTACTGGCCCGCCCACTACCTGGCCGACGCTAAGGGCAACGTCCGCCAGACCCACGTCGGCGAAGGCGGGGAGGCCACCACGGAGAAGCACATCCGCGAACTGCTCAAGCAGGCCGATCCGAACGCGTCCCTGCCCGCACCCGTTTTCTCCGAGGCTAACGACGACGCGGGCACGAACAGCCCCCGCACCCCCGAGACCTACCTGGGCTCGGACCGGGCCTCCGGCTTCGCACAGGGCGCCCTGCACAAGGGACAGCACTCCTTCTCCTTCCCCTCCCATCTTCAGGCCGACACCTTCGCCCTGGACGGCACATGGAAGGTTGAGCCGCAGTCCATCGCCCCGGTTGAGGGTAAGGGCCGCCTGCGCCTGTCCTACCGCGGCAAGCAGGTCAACCTCGTCGTCTCCGGGGAGGGAGACCTGACCTGGACGGTCAACGGACAAACCCGCACCACCCACGTCTCCGGCGTTCCCAACGGGATGGAACTGGTCCACACCGACGAGGCGGGATCAGGCGAGCTCGAGCTGGAGGCATCGCCCGGGCTGCAGCTGTACTCCTTCACCTTCGGGTGATCCGACAGTGACGGCAGGGACGACCGAGGAGACGATGCGATGAGCCTGGTGACGCTGGAACCGCGGACCGGGACGCGCACCGTCCCCGCCCGCGGGCTCACCTACCATTCCCCTGTGACAAGCAGCAGTTCCAGCAGCTCCGAGGGGGAGTGGATCGCACAGGTGGCCGACGGCGATGCCGACGCCTTCGCCCGCCTCTACGACGCCTGGTCCTCTCGCCTTTTCGCGCTGATCCTGCAGATCGTCGTCGACCACGCCCAGAGCGAGGAGGTCCTCCAGGAAGTCTTCCTCGAGGTGTGGCGCACGGCCGGCTCCTTCTCCCCGACCCGGGGCAGCGCCCGTGCCTGGCTAGTGACCATGGCCAGGCGCCGGGCCATCGACCGGGTCCGTTCCTCCCAATCCTCCCGGGACCGGGAGAGCCGGTGGCATGACTACATGCCCGACGTCGACCTGACAATCCAACAGGTCGAGGACAGACTCGTGGGCGAGCAGGTGCACCGGGCGCTCGAGGCAGTGGGGGAGCCCTACCGCTCCACCATCGAGCTGGCCTACTTCACCGGCCTGACCCACCGCGAGATCGCCCGCCGCACGGATACGCCGTTGGGAACGGTCAAAACCCGCATCAGGGACGGAATGGCACGGTTACGACGAGAGCTGGGGGTGCAGTCATGAGCGACCGCGACAAGACTCACGAGGGCGCCATCAACGGCGGTGCCGATGCGCCGGGCGCCGGGGGGCTCGATGGCGTCAGGGCCATCGACGACGTCGAGGTCTTCGACGATGAGCTCGACTCGGAGACAGGCGCCCTGCTCGGGGCCTCGCTCAGGCCCGTGGCCCCGCCGGCCGAGATCCGCTCTTCCCTGTTGGAGGCCATCGCGCGCGAGCCGCAGACGGATCAAGTTGACGAGGCCGTCGGCACTGCTGATGAGGGCGCCAATGAGACCGGCGGTGACGCCGACGGCGACTCCGTGGTGAACTCTTCCGCGGAGCCTGTCGCTGAGCATGGAACCGATGGACATGGAGCCGGCTCGGCCGGCTCGGTGAACTCATCCGTTGTCTCTCTCGATGCACGCCGCGGGCGCCGCTCCTCCTGGCGCACCGGCCTGATACGGGCGGCCGCGGCCGTGGTCCTGCTCGGCGTCGGGGTCGGCGTGGGGCGCTGGAGCGCACGGGGCGCGGTCGACGAGGCGATGGACTCCATGGCCCCCACCCAGCACTACGCCCACCTCAATCAGGCCCAGGACGTCCAGCGGGTGACCGACACGATGCCGGACGGCCACGTCGCGACCCTCACCTGGTCTCGGGATATGAGCATGACCGCGTTGACCCTACCGGCTGCCATGAAGGAGTCGGCCGGTGAGCGCAGTCTCCAGGTCTGGCTCAAAGAGGGGGAGGCGACCACCTCGCTGGGCGTCTACGACCCCCGCGACGGTGCCGGTTTCTCCTTCCTCGACATCATGCCCAAGCCCGGCCAGCAGATCGTCATCACCATGGAGCCGACCGGCGGATCGGTCCAGCCGACGACGCCGCCTCTGGTTACCTTGCGGGTGAGCGAGGACTCCGACCGGGCCGGCACCGCGACCGGTTCACCGTCCCCCGGGCCCTCGGCCAGTCCTGCCGGGGACTCCGCCTAGCGGCTGGCCGAGGAGCGGCATGGTGAAACGAGCACCCAAATCGTGATGCAGTTAACAGTGAAATCACTCTGAGAATCTCGGCCTCGATACTGATGGACGTCAGTGCGCCTGGGGTAATTTCCCGGCATTCCGCGGTTTCCTGAGGTCCGGCTGGAGGGGCGGCCGGAGAGGGCGGTGGCCGTCGCGATGAGCAGAAGATGATGAGTACTTCTTTTACCGTCTCCGGCAGGAGTCTGCGGAGAATTCTGAGAGCGTGAATTCCCTTTCAGAATATTCTCCCCATTCCGGTACTCGCTATGAATCGGAATGTCGTCGATATATCGACCGTAAGCCTTGAGATGCGGTCTCGACGGCGGCTCAGGGTCAGAAATAGTACGGGAAGGGAGACCAGTCGGGCGTGCGGCGCTGGAGGAATGCGTCGCGCCCTTCGACGGCCTCGTCGGTCATGTAGGCCAGGCGCGTGGCCTCGCCGGCGAAGACCTGCTGGCCGGCCAGGCCGTCGTCGGCCAGGTTGAAGGCGAGTTTGAGCATGCGGATGGCCTGCGGGGACTTTCCTGCCACGGTGGCCGCGTACTCCAGGGCCCGCTCCTCGAGCTCGGCGTGGGGGACCGCTTCGTTGATGACCCCCCAGCGTTCGGCGGTGACGGCGTCGTAGGTGCGGGCCAGGAAGAAGATCTCGCGAGCGCGCTTGTCCCCGACCTGGCGGGCCAGGAGCGCGGAGCCGTAGCCGGCGTCGAAGCTGCCGACATCCGCGTCGGCCTGTTTGAAACGCGCGTGCTCGATGGATGCCAGGGACAGGTCGCATACGACGTTGAGGCTGTGCCCGCCGCCGGCCGCCCAGCCCGGCACAGCGGCGATGACGGCCTTGGGCATGGTGCGGATGAGGCGTTGGACCTCCAGGATGTGGAGGCGGCCGGCCCGCGCGGTGTCGAGGCGGGCCTGGGCGGCGGCGACGTCAGCCTCGTGACTGTAGGCGCCATCGTCCGCATCGCCGGTGGCCCCAGTCGTCGTCTCGGGAGCAGCGGACGCCTGGTCGCGCTCGTAGCGGTAGCCGTCCCGGCCGCGGATGCGCTGGTCGCCCCCGGAAGAGAAGGCCCAACCGCCGTCGCGCGGGGAGGGACCGTTACCGGTGAGTATGACGGCGCCGACGTCGCCACTCATGCGCGCATGATCCAGGACCCGGTAGAGCTCGTCGACGGTGTGGGGGCGGAAGGCGTTGCGCACCTCGGGGCGGTTGAAAGCTACCCGGACCACCGGCAGATCCCGCAGCCAGGTGCCGTCCCCGTCCCGCACGCATCCCCGGTGGTAGGTGACGTCCGTGAGGGCCTCCTGCGACAGTGGGCCACCGGCCTTGGTGTGGAGGAAGCCGGGCACCTCGCGCCAATGGGAGGGATCGAAGATCTCCGAGACGCGGTGCGGCAGCGGGCGGAATGGGGCAGGGCTGGCGTTCATGGCCCCAGCGTAGGGCCGGTCGAACTCGCTCAGTTTCCCAGGGCAGCGGCGATGAGCTCGGTGCGCGAGGTGTGACCGAGGCGGTGGAGGACCTCGGAGACGTAGATGCGCACGGTGTTCTCGGAGATGTCGAGCCTCCTGGCGATGCGGCGGTTGGTCAGACCCTCCAGGAGACAGGCGTAGACCTCCTGAAGCCGAGGCGGGAGCTCGGCGACCAACTGCTGGGTGCGGGCCTCAGCGGTTCGACGGCGCTGCTCGGACTGGTAGGCGTTGACGAGCATCTCCGTGGGGCGCGAGGACATGACCGGTTCGCCTCGGCTGGCGCGGAGAAGTGCAGCGGCGACGTTCTCCGTGCTCTCATCCTTGGTGATGAATCCGTTGACGCCTTCTGCCAGGGCATCGGCGAGCATTTCGTCGCGGCTGAAAACGGTGAACATGACAATAGGCATTTTGGGGAAGCGCTGGTAGATCGCTTTCGCGGTCTGGGCCCCATCCATATCCGGCATGTCGCTGTCCAGCAGGACGACGTCGATCGGCTGCTGCCCGGTCATGAGCAGGCTGATGGCCTGTCTTCCCCCGGAAGCTGCGGCCACGACGGTGATGGCCCGTTGCGCATCGAGTTGCTCGGCAAAAGTGGTACGGATGACGGGATCGTCATCGACGATGAGGACTCGCAGGGAACGCAAGGTGTGGCTAGGCATAAGCGGCTCCTTCCGGCGGTGACATGAGGGATCTCGCATTAGTGGTCGGTATGGCGATCTCGTTCCAGGGGAGACTGGCGAGAACGGTCCAGGAGGTTCCGATCCGGTTGGAGCTCAGTGAACCCCCGGCGCTCTCGAACCGATCCTGGAGCGCCAGTAAACCGTACCCTCCGCGCATCTCCTCGGGGACCTCCTGCGCCCGCCAAGGAGAGCTGCAACTGATGAAGAGGGTGTCCTGCTCGTGTTCCACGAAGAGGGAGACGAGGTCGTGCGGGGAATTGTATTTGAGGGCATTGAGGGTGTTCTCGCGAATGAAGGCTACCAGGAGCCGGCCGGGTTCGGAGCGGTGCAATGATGGGATCTTCTCGATGCCGTCGAGGTCCGCATCCAGGACGATCTCGCGCTGGGACAGCGTGGCGGCGCTGGAATCGATGATCTCCTGAAGGGTGGGCTCTTCCTTGGGCAGCCCCTGGGAGACGGCGAGGTTGTGAATGAGCAGGCGCAAATGGGACAGGGCCTGCTGGGTACGGTCCTGCAGATCGAGAATGCGGTCGCGGTCGTCACCGTTCGGAATCTTGATGGAGCGGGAGATGATGAGCATACGGGTGAGGTCGGCGGCCAGGTCGTCGTGGAGACTGTCAGCAATGTCACGGCGCAGCTGTTGAATGAGCTCGGCAGCGATCTCCTTGGAACGCTCCGCCTCCTGTTGTATCTGCTCCAAGCGTTCCTTGGCTCGTCGCAGTATAATTCCAATACTTGAGCACATAAGGCCCCATAAGATGGTTGGGGCCAGAATATTAGTTAATGCGTATTCGCCGCTAATTTGCGCCAAAAATAGAATCGAAAATTCAAGGATTGCTAAGCGAATCCTGTCTGTTGCAATGAGGTCGACTATGATGGCGTAGACGAGGATCCATCCCCATGAGGGGTGTATGTTTGGCGTTATGAAAGACAGTACAAGTACTGTTGTAAATCCTGCCATGCCGACAGGGAGTTTTTTGATGTAGATATAAATTATGAATGTGAAGATCTGCAGTACTTCGTAGGTTACTGAAACTCGGTCGGGTGAGGTGAGGAGAGTTTGAAGGTCGAGGAGTGTGATGAGTGAGGCGGTGAGTAGCAGCGTAACTCTCCGCAAGTGCGGCATAAATCTGTTGTACCGCACCCAAAAGAAGGAGAGTAGACTTGTTCTCTGCATTCTGGGAATAAATTAACTATCGGTTTTTGGTTCTGTAATGGTTGGTGGTGGGATTGCCTTGAATGAACTCAAGGGTGTTTACTCCTGCAGAGTTTTGTTGCAGGAGTAAACACCTCAAGAGCCAGTGATTTTATGACCAGAACTTTGAGCGGCTGCATGCCGGAGCGGGCGGGAAGAGGAGGCACCAGTCGTTGTATGCCCTGCCCATGAATGTCGGTGAGTTGTCCTGCTTCGCGGGGGCGGTGGTCGGCGCGGCGCTGGCCGGCGCGGCGAAGCCCGCCAGAAGGAGGGCGACAAGAGAGATGCGGGCGACGGTTTTCATCGGGGAACTCCTATCTAAGAGGGGTGTCAATGCGCGATTTATCCTACCATTCTTGTAGTTTGGGACAACTGCGTTCTTTGGGTGGCTTCGGTTGATTCGCTTCTCAACAAAATTGTTGAAATGGAGGGCGGTGCCCGTTCTGGGGCCCGCCCGGATGGGAGGCAAGGTGCGGTTGCTTCCCGCTGCCCTGCGGCCATGATGTGGGGTGATGAGACCGCCAACCGCCCCTTCTCTCCCGTAGTCGACGGCGGGGGGTGTGTACTGCGTGGCCCGTCATTGTGATCCGAGACGCGATCTGATCCGACGTCAGATCTTCGGAAGGTCCACCCCGCGCCGAACGTCGACACAAAATGTGAATATACTCACTTATAGGGTGTTTGAGATCCTCCAGTTGCGGATGTGCGAATCATTGGATATGTGGCCTGTCTGTGTTCGTCGGTGCGCATGGCTCATGGGAGTCCTCGTTATCCGTGAGCGTTTCAATCATTTCCGGCGCTGAGGATCGGTGAGACCGACTCTACTCGTGAGGCGATCCTCGTCCCGCTCGTCGGGCGTGTCCCCAACCACGCCCGCAGGCGTGTCAAGGCCCAACGGCCCGCGAATCCGAGGGTCCTGGGGTGCTTTCAAATTGACCACCCGAATGCTCCGCAGCACCATGAAATGGGCTTGTGGCCGTCACGAGGGTCCTGGAAGCGGGCTTCACAATCCGCCTCTGTATCCTCCTTGCGGTGCAGGTCCAGGAGTCTAGATCGCGAGGAGTGCTGTGAAAGTAATAGAGGCCAACCATGTCTACAAGGTCTTCGGTCGCCGATCGTCTGACGGAGTCAAGAAGCTCAAGGCTGGCAAGACGCGGGACGACCTGAGGAAGTCGGGGCAGACCGCCGCCGTCATCGACACTTCCTTCGACGTTGACAAGGGTGAGATCTTCGTCGTCATGGGCCTGTCGGGCTCGGGCAAGTCCACGCTCATCCGCATGGTCAATGGCCTGCTTCCCATCACCGCGGGCAGCATGACCCTCTACGGGGAGGACCTGGCCCACATCTCCAAGTCGAAGCTGCGCGAGCTGCGCCGCAGGCGGGTCTCCATGGTCTTCCAGAACTTCGCACTCCTACCGCACCGGACAGTGGGGGAGAACGCCGCCTACGGCCTGGAGATCCAGGGGGTCGGCCGTTCTGAGCGCGAGCGTCGGGCCGAGAAGGCCCTGTCACTGGTCGGGCTGGAGGGCTGGGGCGGCTATAAGCCGGGCGAGCTCTCCGGAGGGATGCGCCAGCGTGTGGGACTCGCCCGCGCGCTAGCCGCCGAGACCGACATCCTGCTCATGGACGAGGCCTTCTCCGCGCTCGATCCGCTGATCCGCCGCGAGATGCAGGACCAGCTCATCGACCTTCAGGGCAAACTCGGTAAGACGATCCTGTTCATCACCCACGACCTCAACGAGGCCATGCGGCTGGGGGACCGGATCGCGATGATGCGCGACGGGCGCATCGAACAGGTCGGTACCGCCGAGGAGATCCTCCGAGACCCCGCCTCCGACTACGTCTCGCGGTTCGTGGCCGACGTCGACCGCACCCGGGTGCTGACGGCCGGTTCCATTGCGGAACCGCCCTACGCGATCCTGGGCTCGGACCGCAGCCCGCGCGCCGCCCACAAGCTCCTGAGGGAGAACCAGCCCTCATGGCTGCTGGTGCAGAACCGCGACCGCACGCCCTTCGGATACGTTTGGGAGGACGACGTCGCCCGCGCGGTCAAGGAGGGCTCCGACATCCTGCCGCTATCCACGGTCCACGAGATGCCGGTCGTGTCGCACACGACCCCCGTCAACGAGCTGTTCTCCTACGCCGCGCAGCACGCTGCCCCCATCGTCGTCGTCGACGACGACGGGCGGATCTCCGGGGTCATTCCACGTGTCACCCTGCTGGCGGCCATCAGTGATCAGAACCAGGGTGTGAGCGCCGGCAGCGCTGAGGACGCCGAGAGCTCCGAGCCTGCACAGGCCGATGACGCCGCGCGGAACGCCGTGGCGGAGCAGACCGACGAGCAGGCCGGAGAGGCCAGTGAGACCACCGAGGCCGAAGGAGCCGACGCCTGATGATTCCCGTACAGACCTTCATTCCCAAGATTCCTCTGGGCAAGCTGGTCGAAGGCCTCATTGACTGGATCCAGAACCATCTTCACGGCCTCCTCACCGTGGTCTCCCATGCCGGGACCTCGGTCAACGACACGCTCGTGGACCTGCTCTTGGCCGTGCCGCCGTTGCTCATGGTGATCGTCTTCGCGCTCATCGCCTGGGTGGCGAAGTCATGGAGGCTGGCGGTGGGAACCGCCGTCACCTTCCTGCTCGTCATCTCCCTGGGGCAGTGGGACAACGCAATGGAGACATTGGTCCTGGTCACCATCGCCACCCTGACCGCTCTCATCTTCGCGATCCCCTTGGGGATCTGGGCCGCCCGGAACAAGTACGTCAGCGCGGTCATTCGCCCGGTCCTCGATCTGATGCAGACGATGCCCGCCTTCGTCTACCTCATCCCCTCAGTCCTGTTCTTCTCCATCGGAGTGGTTCCCGGCATGTTCGCCACGCTCATCTTCTCCATGCCCCCCGGGGTGCGGATGACCGAGTTGGGCATCAAGCAGGTGGACAAGGAGACCGTTGAGGCGGGTCGCTCCTTCGGTGCGACCGACTGGCAGATCCTTCGGGGCATCCAGCTGCCCCTGGCCATCCCCACCATCATGGCCGGCGTCAATCAGGTCATCATGTTGGCCCTGTCCATGGCCGTCATCGCGGGCATGGTCGGCGCCGACGGCCTGGGCAAGGAAGTCGTCAACGCCCTGTCCACTATCGACATTGCCAAGGGGACCGAGGCGGGACTGTCCATCGTGTTCCTGGCGATCTTCCTGGACCGGGTGACCGCGGCTCTCGGTGCGCCGCGGGAGGAGGGCTCGCTGCTCTCGCTCATCAAGAAGCGGTGACTCATGACTCGACAATGCTCTTCCGCTCCGCCCTCGCCGACGCCGGGCGCCCACCGAAGGAATGCCATGCGAACCTCCCGCCGCACGTTCACTACCGCCCTTGCCTCGCTGGCGGCCGCGGGATCCCTGGCCGCTTGCGGCAGGAGCTCTGGCGGGAGCAAACGGCTCCGGCTGGGCTTCGTCCCGTCCTGGAGCGATGGCCTGTCCATGACCCATCTGCTCAAGACTCAGCTCGAGAAGGCCGGGTACCAGATCAAGCTGACCGACCTGAGCGAGGCCGGGCCGCTCTACGCGGGACTCAGCCAGGGGGCGGTGGATCTCTACCCCTCGGCATGGCCCGACATCACCCACAAGGACTATATGGACAAGTACCGCAAGTACATCGAGGACCTGGGGGCCTACTACGACTCGGCCAAGCTGTGTTGGTCGGTCCCCGACTACTCCTCGATGGCCTCGATCGAGGACATCAAGCCCCACGCCTCGCAGATCGACAACCGGATCGTCGGTATCGAGCCAGGGTCCGGTCTGGTCAAGGTCTCCGAGGAGAAGGTGATCCCGGCATACGGGCTGCAGGACATGAAGTTCCTGACTTCCTCCACTGCGAGCATGCTCACCGAGCTCAAGAAAGCCGTTGACGCCAAGCAGGAGATCGTCGTCACCCTGTGGCACCCCTTCTGGGCGAACACCACCTTCAACATGCGCGACCTGGAGGATCCCAAGGGGGCCTTCGGCAAGGGCGAAGGACTCCATTTCCTGGGGCGCGAGGGATTCGCGCAGGAGTATCCCGAGGTCGCCAGCTGGCTCGGCTCCATCAAGATGGATGAGGCCACCTATGGCAGCCTCGAGGACTTGGTCGTCAACACCTATGGCGAGGGCAAGGAGGATGAGGCCGCCATCGCCTGGTCCCAGAAGTATCCGCAGTACGACTTCAAGAAATCCTGATGCCATACGGACCTTCCGTCCCCTCCTAGTGCAGGGTGGCGCTCGAAGCGCCGTGATCCCGTCGTCGGCGTGCTCGACGGCGGGATCGCTCGTGGGAAATGCGACCGCCAATGGGGAGCAGAGCCTATCGCGGGAGCGTGCTCCACCCGCGTAGCGTCGGTGCCGAAGAGAAAGGAGGTTCCCATGGGCTCAGGCGGCAGGTCCTACGACGATCAGGGGAGCGGTTCATCCGAGCTGCGCCCCTTGGTATTCCCCAACAGCGCGGCTCGAAGGAAGCAGTGGATCTCATGGGGACTTGGTGTCAGCGCTCTCGTCGTCCTGGTCGGCTCCTTCATACTCATGCAGGTGGTCGCTGCGAATGCAGTCGCGGTGCGTGATGGTGTCGGCTGGGTGCTGGCACTACTCGCCGGCCTTCTCCTGGCGCCCCTTCCGCTGGTCATGTACTCGATGCTGATGGCCCTTGGCTCCTTGCGCAGCAGAGCTGGAATGCGCGTGGACGCGGGTGGGATCCATCTGAGCTCGGAGAGAGGGGACAGGACGTTGGACTGGGACAGCGTGCGCGGTCATATCGACGTCGTCGTGACCACCTGCTCGTCTCAGTTGAGCAGGGCGTCGGCCTTCATCCGCACCGTTGTGGTCCTCGGAGGCGATCGGATCGAGCTTCCCTGGCTCGATGTCACGGGGGCTGACGAGCGCCAGGCGCAGCAGCGGGTGCGGGAGCACGCCGTCGACCTCCTGGCCCGGGACCCGCATCCAGAGGTCTCGGTCCTGCCTGCGGAATCGGGACTGAAGCGCCCCGCGTCCCTTCTTATGGAACAGTTCAGCGCCAACGGAGGCGCGACGTCGCTCACTGTGCGCTGCTTCGCCCTCATTCCGCCTCTTGCCCTGGCCGCCGAGCTCGCCGCCCTCATCTGGGGCGGTTCGGGATACACCCTTCCCCTCCTCGTCATTCCGAGGGCTGTTGGCCTGGTGGACCTGTGCGCGCTGGTGTACCTGGTGGTGCTGTCCTCCTGGCTGCATGCGCCGACCTACGTCATCGCTGACGCCTCAGGGCTGACGGTCCATGGGCGTCAGGGCCGCTGGAAGGGGCAGTACGCGCTGACCTGGGATCAGGTGCGCGGTCGTCTGGAATCGCAGGTCGTCAAGGTTCCCGCGGGCTGGGAGGCGCAGGTCGTGTGCCGCGCCGACGACGGGCGCGATGTCGTTCTGACGGGGGCCTCGTTGCTTGCCCCGGATGAGCGCACGGCCAGGCGCATGGCGCACGAGCGCATCGCCCTCATTTCCTCCTACGATCCGGCTGGCCCATCGGCGGACGAGGAGATCTACTCCTCGATGCGGTTGCCGTCCTCGTCGAGGTAGTAGCCCTCGTCATCGATCGGGCGGAAGGTCATCCGGCCATCGGCGATCTCCTCGGCGAAGTGCTCCCGGGTCATCATGCGAACTTTGCGTCCTCGTTCCTTGAGCTCCTCATAACTCACTGATGTGTCCCACGGTTTTTCAATCGAGCAAATAACGATGATGAAGAACAGACATACGAAACCTGTCATGTACAGGGCTGTGGGCAACGTCGGGATGAAGAAGACTGATGCAGCGGCTGCAACGGGCGCGAACACGAAAGAGATGACCGCTGCTGCTGCTCCCTTATAGTCTGGCGATCGTCTGGCTCGCATGATGAGGCGTATCATGGCGGTGTCGACCGTCTTGCGGACAAGAACTGTCAGGATAGCGATCCCTGTCACCTGATTGAAATCCAAGCCTGATTGGGTAAGTGTCGACCATACTGCGACCAGTGCTCCGAGTATGATTGCCTCAGGGATTCCCACAATGACTTGCCCCATTATTGTTGTCTGAAGAGGGATTGGGGACTCCCAAGGTTCTTTACGTGCTTCGCTATTAACTATGTTCGCTTTCATGTTAATGCTGTGGGGTTTGTTCGCAGAGTCAGCGGATGGGTGCGTGTATGCAGGTATGTTTAATGTGGATCGCCAAGTGTGTTTGCAGGGGGTGTGCGTCGGTCGCTTCGCTTAATTCGTCGGGGCGGTCTGCGGTCTCTAAGACATGTCCATGATTCTAGAGAATTTCGCATTGCTTGCCAGCTGGTTGTCACTGGTTGGTTGATCGGTCTGTCTCGATGCGGTTGCCGTCCTCGTCGAGCAAGTAGCCCTCGTCATCGATCGGGCGGAAGGTCATCCGGCCGTCGGCGATCTCCTCGGCGAAGTGCTCCCGGGTCATCAGTCGGGTCTGGCGGCCGCGTTCCTTCATCTCCTCATAGGACATCGAAGTCTTCCACGGCTGTTCCAGCGTGCATGCGATGAGCATGAACAGTGCCCACGTGACCAGGGTCAACTGAGTGAGGGAGTGCGGTGCGAAGACCATGGCCGCCAGCGCTCCGCCGATGGCGGGGCAGATGATAGCGGCCACGGTTCGTTGTATTGCGTTCATGTCGTTGGTGCGCAGAATGCGCATGGTCAGGCGCATCGAGGAGGCGTCGAGGACCTCGCGCACCGCGGTCGCCAGAATGGCGAATCCCGTGACCTGGTCGGAGCCGAGTCCGGCGTGGGTGAGGGTGGACCAGGCGGCCACGACCACCCCTAGCGCGACTGCTTCAAGAATGCCGAGACCGATCCGTCCGTACACCACTCCCCGCAGGGGGACGGCAGGCTTCCAGCGCTGGTGGTTCGGCGTGTGAGCGATGCTGCGCGTGCTCATGTGTCCTCCTACCGCGTCTCGCAGCTACAGGCATCACCCCTTCACACTACCCACGATGTGACCTCAGTCGCACTTGATGATTGTCGGGGTGGGTGCTGCCATCGTGACGTCTAGTGGATGCCTGGGTACCTTTAGTGTTGGTAACTAGGGATGGAATAGTTCCCCGAGCGCCGATTCTTAGAGCCCCGCTTTTATGTGGGGCTTCTTCGTGAATAAGAGGATGCAGTGTTTCTTGCGTATATCGATGAAACCGGAGAGTCGGGCGCCTATGTTGGGGCTGGGTACCCAAAGTTTCATGCCCGTGCCGCATTTGGGTATGCAGGATTTGTGATTCTTGAGGCGGCTGTCAGAGATTTTGGTGCTCGATTTCAGTATGAGAAATTCGTGCTCTTCAAGACGGAGATCGAGACGGTGGAAAACCCTGGATGGTGGGGTGGAACGGGCCTTCACCTATGAATCGAAGCTGCATCTCCATAATCGATCCCTGAGCGATATTCATCACTCGCGTCTGATTGATCGGAACAGACCACTCCATCCTCGGCCAGTCGGGCAACTTCTCGAAGGCAGTATTGATCCCGATGTTGCGCGCAAAATGAGGGGGATTGTGGAATCGGGGCGACGTCGATCTGCCGATCGCTGATGCGATCCGCACCGGTGGTTCGGCGCCTACGGCGTTGTGCGGGTCAGTGCCGCCCGGCTGAGCTCGGGGACGTACCGGCGGCCGTCGCGGAAGTCGGCGGTGACGTACTCCGGCGGGATCGGATGGGACTGATGGATGTGCTCCTGAAGGGCGTCGTAGCCGAGCGAGGTGTCCCACGGCTTCTCAATAACAGCGACGAAGGCCATGAACGGCAGCCACGTGAGCACCGTCAGCGCCGTCGTCGACGCCGGAGCAACGAGCCAGGCGGCCAGGAACCCGGCGACGGCGGGGCAGAGTACGGCGACAAGAGTCAGCAGCAGGCCGTGAGCGTCCCGGGAGCGCCACAGGCGCATGATGAGCCGGTGGGCGGAAGCGTCAATGGCCTCGCGCACCGTCACCGCCACCAGGGAGAACAATGCTGCCCGTCCGAACCCCAGGCCGGTCCCGGTCAGCGCGGACCACACGCACACGATCACCGTCATCCCGATGACCCCGGGCACCCCGAGGATCAGACGCCCCACCACCATCGCCGAGACCGGGGCGACAGGTCTCCAATGGCTGTGTCCTGCGCCGCTCCGTCCCGTACCACCCTCGCTCATAGCTCCCCTTCTGTCCGGTCTGATCGCGAATTCAACCGTTTGAGCCATTCTACTAAGCCTGCGGAAGACATCTCCTGCCGGCGCCGCGGTCGGCGCCTTAGTGGACCGTGCCCTACCATCGGGCCAGCTCGCCGCATTGAAAGGGCCCTATGGCCGCGCTCGCTGCTCGTCAATGACGCGCTCATGGAGCCGGACGGCATTCGTCGGGCGTTCGTCGAGGTGGGGCCCGCCACCCTTGTCCCGGTTTCATCATGATGGTTGAAGATCATGCGTATTCTGTGACCGTGAGTCCGGACCATCAGCATGCCAACGGCGAGATCGACATCGCCTCCCTCCATGCTCAGGACTCCACCGGGCTGCTGGATCAGATCGACCGCGCCGTGGTCTGGGACATCCCCCTGACGACACCGTTTCGCGGCATTACCCGCCGCGACGGCGTCCTTCTCCACGGCCCGGGCGGCTGGGGAGAGGTGGCGCCCTTCTGGGACTACGGGTCGGAAGCCAGCGCGCCCTGGCTCGCCGCAGGACTATCCCAGGCCCTGGGTCGCGCCTTCCTGCCCCGCTACCGCGAGAGCATTGCCGTCAACGTGACTGTCCCCGAGGTCGGCGCCGAGGACGCGGCCGAGATGGTGCGTTCCTCCGGAGCCAGAACTGCCAAGGTCAAGGTCTCCGGCAGGCCCGAGCAGCGCGCCGCCGATCTCGAACGGCTCGAAGCGGTCCGCTCGGCCGTGGGGCGGGCGGGAAAGGTGCGCATCGACGTCAACGGCGCCTGGGACGTGGACACTGCCCGCGAGAACCTGCCGCGCATGGACCGTGCCGCCGGGGGCCTGGAGTACGTCGAGCAGCCCTGCGCCGCCGTCTACGACCTGGCCGACCTGCGCCGCGCCGTCGACGTGCCCATCGCCGCGGATGAGTCGATCCGGCTGTCGGCCAACCCGTTGGAGGTCGTGCACCGGCGCGCAGCCGACGTCGCCATCCTCAAGGTTGCGCCGCTGGGCGGCGTGAACCGGGCCCTGGACATGGCCGAGCGCCTCGGGCTGCCTGCCGTCGTCTCCTCGGCCCTGGACACCTCCGTGGGCATCATGGCCGGTACCACCCTCGCCTTCAGCCTGCCGTCCCTGAGCCACGCCTGCGGTCTGGGGACCGTACGCCTGCTGACCCAGGACGTCGCCGAGCCCAGCGTTGTCCCCCACAACGGGACCCTGCGCCTCGATGCCGGTGCCCCCGTCTCCGAGCGCCTCCTGGGCGAGGTGAAGGCGGGCCCCTACCTCACCAAGCACTGGGAGACGCGCCTGCTGCACCTGGCCGGCGCCCTGCACGCCCGTCGCCAGCGTGAGGCCCGCGACCCGAGCCGGGCCGTGGCCGGGCTGCCCCTGTGAGGCGCGTGGGAGCCCGCCCGAACTGTGATGAAGAGCAGCGGAGGGCGGGCCGTGCGCTCTCGTATCCTCGCCCCTGTGACCGATTCCGTCATCGATCCCATGGCCGCGCATGCAGGTGATCCTGTGGACCGCCCGCAGATCCCGCCCGCTCTGGCCGATGCTCGAAGCCTCGTAGCGGCCCTCCTGGACGAAGGCGTCCGTGAGGCAGTCCTGTGCCCGGGATCGCGCAGCGCTCCGCTGGCGGACGCCCTCGCCGACGCCGCCGAGGCGAACGCCCTGAGCCTGCGGGTCGTCCTGGACGAGCGCAGCGCGGGCTTCATCGCGCTGGGTGCCGCTCGTGCTCACGCTCTGACCGGTGCCAGCCGGTGCGCCGCCGTAGTGACCACCTCGGGGACGGCCGTCTCCAACCTCCACCCCGCCGTCAGCGAGGCCGACGCCGCCGGGATCCCCCTGCTCGTCATCAGCGCCGACCGGCCCCACGAATTGGTGGGCACCGGGGCCAGCCAGACCACCGAGCAGACAGCCCTCCTCTCACCGGCCCTGCGCCTGGCCATCGATCTGCCCGCCGACCTGTCCGCCGACCTCGGCAGTGCTGCTGCCCGCGCCGCCATCGCCGGGCAGGTGCGCCGCGCCGTCGCCGCGGCCACGGGGACCCTGAGTCGCGACCCGGGGCCGGCTCAGATCAATGCCCGCTTCCGCCCTCCCCTGGCGGTGGAGGGGGCGGCGCCGGCCACTCCACCGGCACCCGGGGCGCCGGAGGTTCGCGCGGCAGGGGCAGGCGCACCGGTGCCGGCCCCCCAGGCCGAAGGCGTCGAACATGACGGTCGTCAACCTCCCGAGGGGGAGAACCGCGGAATCGTCGTCGCGGGCGACACCGCCCACCCCGCCGTCGGCGCGCTGGCCAGGTGCCTTGCCGAGCACCTCCACTGGCCGCTCCTGGCGGAGCCCACCTCGCATGCCCGCAGCGGCCCCCAGGCCCTGCCCCGCTACGCCGAGCTCCTGGCCACCGGACCGGGCCGTGAGCTCGCCGGGCGCGCCGACCACCTCATCGTCGTCGGCCACCCCAGCCTCAGCCGATCCGTCACCGCCCTTCTGGGGAGCGGCGAACTGGAGACCACCGTTCTGAGCGAGCGTGCCCGGTGGACCGACGTCTCCGGAAGGGCCCACCGCGTCATCCCCGTCGATGTCCCCGGCCCCTCGTCAGCCGTCCAGGCCTCCTCCCGGGCGGTCCGCCTGGCTACCACCCTCGGGCTGGGGCGGGCCGATGCCGCCTGGGTCGACTCCTGGCGCCGGGCCGTGGAGGATCTGCCCGAACCGGATCGTCCCGGAAGCGCCGATGCTGCAGCCGATGCCGCGGTGAAGGCCGTGTGGGAGGCGAGTCTCCTCCCCGGAGCCCCCACTCTGCTGGTCGGCTCCTCCATGACGGTGCGCCGCCTCGACCGCCTCGCCCGCCCCGGCAGTGCGGCCCCGCAGGCCGTGGCGAACCGTGGTCTGGCAGGAATCGACGGCACTATCGCCACTGGAATCGGGTTGTGGATGGCATCGGGCGAGCCGGTGCGCGCCATTATGGGAGACCTCGCCTTCCTCCACGACGCCATGTCAATGGGGAGAGGACTCCGTGAGGCGGAGGCGGACTTTCAGGTTATCGTCGTCGACGATGGCGGAGGAGCGATCTTCTCCCGCCTTGAGTATGCCCACACCGCAGAATCTCAACGGTTCGAAAGGCTCTTCACCACCCCACAGTGTGCGAATATTTCCGAACTGGCCGCCGCCCTGGGGGCTCGCGTCCGCATCCCCGAAGACGTCCCGGCCCTCCAGACACTCCTGGCCGAACCGGTCGGCGGCCTCAGCGTCGTCATCTGGACGGTCGAGGGGCACATGCCTAACGCCCGGACAACATGAACGACGATAGAGATAGACGGCACCGCACGAGATGAGACTCGGAGGAGAGGCCCCGGCCCGGACCAACCAGCCTCCCTTTCAGCGCGCTGCGACACAACGGTTATACGATCCACAGCAGAGCCTCAGGCAATAGTCGGAAACGGCACAGAGCCCTGATATTGGCTACCTGCTGACCTGGACAGGGCGCAAAGCCCGAGGAGGAACACATATGAGCGGCTACGACGAGACGAACCCGGAGACCTACCGGCCCACTGAGCCCAGCAGGGCGGCAGACGGCAGTTACCCCGGTGTCGGCTCCCAGTCCGCTGCCAGCCAGGGGACGCCGGGCGCGGCGGCCTCGGGCAGTGAACCTCCGAGCGAGTCCCCGAGCCGGGCCGGTGACGAGGACCTTTCGCAGGCCTACGGAGCAGACGCCTCCCAGTCCGAACCCGTCCTGCCCGGGACCGCCCAGGCCGCAGACGCGGAGAATGCGGAGTACACCCGGCCGTTGCCCGCGGACCAGCCCACCTCGCAAATGCCCGCGGACCAGCCCACCTCGCAGATGCCCGCGGACCAGCCCACCTCGCTCTACGCGCAGTCCGCGCAGGGCTCCTCCCCGTCTTACGAGGAACAGCAAGGGCAGTACCAGCCGGCACAGGGGCAGTACCAGCCCCAGCAGCAGCTCTACCAGCAGTCCTATCAGCAGTCCTACCAACAGGGCCAACCGGACCAGTACCCCGCCATCTCCCAGGGACAGCCCGCCACTTCGTACAGCCAGTCCTCTGCTGCCCAGCAGCCCTACCAGGCGCACCTCGGCTCGCCCTATACGAGCGTTCCGACGACGTCCGGTGGCTACGACTTCCCCCGGACCGAGGACCACGGCGGTGGCGGGCCCGTCGGAGGCTCGCAGGCCGGTCCCAGCAGCTACGCGCCCGTCGGCGCCGCGGGGGAGTCCTTCTACGCCGCCTCGAACGCCTCCAGTGGTGAGAGCGGGAAGAAGCGGCGCCGGGGGCCGGGCTGGGTCGCCCTGGTCGCCTCCGTTGTGGTCGCCTCATTGCTGGGAGCCGGCGGCGCTGTCGGAGTGGTCAAGTATCTGGACGTCCGCGACGGGACGCTGTCATCGCGCTCCTCGGCCGCTCCCACCGCGATCGCCACCGGCGACACGACCAAGACTGTCAACAGCTCCGGCCAGGCCCCCGACTGGGAGGCCGTGTCGGCCGCAGTGTCCAATGCGGTCGTGTCCATCGCCATCGCAACGGAAAGGGGGACCGCCCTGGGTTCCGGGGTCATCTACGACAAGGATGGGCACATCATCACCAACAACCACGTGGTGGCGGGAGCCGCGAAGATCCAGGTGACCCTGGCCGACGGCCGCGTCTACGACGCCGATACCACCGGTACCGACCCCGCTACGGATCTGGCGGTCATCCAGCTCAAGGACGCCCCCGACAACCTCACCGTCGCCCAGCTCGGCGACTCCGACAAGCTGACCACGGGCCAGGACGTCATGGCCATCGGCAACCCGCTGGGACTGTCCTCCACCGTCACCACCGGCATCATCTCGGCCCTGGACCGCCCCGTCGTCAACGCCCAGGGAGAAGACGGGGAGGGAGGCTCGGACAGCGGTTCGTCGTCCTCGACGGTCTACACCAACGCCATCCAGATTGATGCCGCCATCAACCCCGGAAACTCCGGCGGCCCCCTGTTCGATGAGAAGGGACGGGTCATCGGCATCACCAGCTCGATCGCCACGATGGGGCGCTCCAGCTCCGGTGAAGGGGGCTCGGGCAGTATCGGCATCGGGTTCGCCATTCCCGTCAAGCTGGCAGAGAAGGTCGCCAAGCAGCTCATCGAGTCGGGAACGGCCACCCACGCCTACCTGGGCGTCACTCTGGAGACCGGGTCCGCCGAGTCCGACGGCGCCAAGCGCGCCGGCGCCAAGATCGCCTCGGTCGAGGGTGACTCGCCCGCCGACAAGGCCGGCTTGAAGAAGGACGACGTCGTCATCGCCATCGACGGCAAAACCACCTCTCAAGGCTCGGCACTGACCGGCTATGTGCGCCAGTACTCCGCCAACGACAAAGTCAAGCTCACCGTCATCCGCGACTCCAAGAAGAAGGACATCGAGGTGACCTTGGCCGAGCGCAAGGATTCCTGAAGGAGAGCCCGGATCAGGGACTCACGCCCAGCGCGCCCAGCACGGGACGCATCTTGGCGGTTGTCTCCGCTAACTCGTCGGCCGGCTCGGAGTCCGGCATGATGCCGCCGCCCCCGAAGACCCGCGCGGGGGAGTGCGGGCCGGGTCCGCCGGCCGGCAGCTGGGCGCTGCGCAGTGCAATGCACCACTCGCCCTCGCCGTGCCAGTCCACCCAGCCCACGGGGCCGGCGTAACGACCCCGGTCCATGGACTCGGCCTCCTCGATGAGACGGGCAGCCGCCGGGGTCGGCGTCCCGCACACGGCCGCCGTCGGGTGCAGGGCGTCCACGAGTGCCAGGGCGCCGGTGTCCCCGGCAACGACTCCGGTCACGTCGCTGGCCAGGTGCAGCACGTTCGGTAGGCTCAGGACGAAGCGCGCCGGGGCATTGACCACCGAGCACAACGGCTCCAGCGCCGTGATCGCCGAAGCCCTGGCCAGTTCGTGCTCCCGGTTGTTCTTCTCCGAGCCCTCCAGCCAGGCCGCCAGGCGGGCGGTGGCCGGCGCATCCTCACCGGCGCGTCGGCGGGCCGTGCCGGCCAGGACCCGGCTGGTAAGGCGCCGATCGCGCAGGCGCAGCAACAGCTCGGGGCTGGCCCCCACCATCTGGTCGACGGCGAAGGTCCAGGTGGACGGGTAGTCGGAGGCCAGCCGTCGCAGCACTGTGCCGGTGGCCAGTGGCGCCGTCGGGCGAGCCAGGACATCGCGTGCCAGGACTACTTTGCGGGCCTGCCCCGAGCGCATCCGCTCCTGCGTGCGGGCCACCGTCCGGCACCACTGCTCCTCACTGAGCGCCCCGGCCTCGACGGCGGTGGCGCCCGCATCCCCGTCCTCATGTTCCCGGCCGATCGCTGTACGGGCCTCGGTGACGAGCGCCTTGATCAGCGCCTCGGGGTCCGGGTGTTCCGGCTCCACCCCGCCCGTGGCCGCGGAAACCGCGGTGGTCAACCAGGCCCCGTCGTCGTCGAGCCCGATGAGGACCTCGGGGACCATCAGCACCGAGGACTGCTCGGAGGCGGGGGAGAAGGTGATCGCCCCCAGGGCCACCGGTCCGGTTCCGGGGCGCACCAGCGCGTCGCGCCACCAGGCCGTGCCGATAACGGACCGCCATGCCGCCCGCAGCGCCTCGATGCGTTCGTCGCCGTGGGCTTCGATCGTCAGGGCGCGCCTCAGACCGATGAGCCCGCGTCCCTCGTGGACCCACGAGACGACTTCCTCGCGGCCCGCCAGCAGGTCAATGAGCGCGACCCCCTCCAACGACCCCTCGGGCAGCTCGTGAGTGCGGAAGGACAGACGCGGCGGTGCAGCCAGGCAGTGATCGGCCCTCACGACTCGGCTCGCCTCTCAGCGCTCGACCGCGGGGCGCGCGGTACGCGTGGCCCGGTGGACGGCGACGATCCCGCCGGAGAGGTTCTTGTAGCCCACGCCCCGCCAGCCGGCCTCGTGCATGAGGTCGGCCAGCCCCCTCTGGTCCGGCCAGGCCAGGATCGACTCGCCCAGATAGTCGTAAGCCTGCGTGTTCGATGAGACCAGGCGCGCCGCTGCCGGCAGGGCACTGCCCAGATAGAAGCGGTAGAGGCGACGGAACAGGGGCGAGACCGGGGTGGAAAACTCCGCGATGACGATTCGCCCGCCCGGGACTGTCACGCGGTGCATCTCTGCCAGCGCCCGCGCCGTGTCCTGGACGTTGCGCAGCCCGTAGGAGATAGTGACGACGTCGAAGGTCTCGTCGGCGAAGGGAAGAGCTGTGGCGTCCCCGGCCACGAAGGCGATCTCGGGGTGGCGGCGCTTGCCCTCGGCGACCATGCCGGTGGAGAAGTCGCAGGCCACGACCTCGGCGCCGTCGGCGGCGTACTCCACCGAGGAGGTGCCGGTTCCGGCAGCCAGATCCAGCACCCGCATCCCCGGACCGGCGGCTACGGCCGCGCGTGTTACCGACCGCCACATGTGGACCTGGAACAGGCTCATCACGTCATTGGACAGGTCGTAGCGGCGCGCGACGGCGTCGAACATCCCGGCGACCTCTCGCGGGTCCTTGGCGAGGGTGGCTCGAAAAGGCGATCGGCTCATGGGGAGCATCATCGCAAATCCCGGCCGCGGCACCGTGCCGACAGCGCAGCGGGCGGGGTCTCGGGAGCCCTTAGTGACGGCCTAGGACCTAGGCCCCATCCAACGACGTTGAAATTCGTCACTCACTTGCAGCGTAATTCTGGAATCGCGCAGCCGCCGGTATCCGCGTAACTCCGCTCCAGTAATGCCGTCACAGCAACGAAAACCCCTGGTTGTCGCCTCCACCGGTAGCCTCGTCCAAGAGGCGTCCGCCCCCTGAGTACAGTCGGCACAGGCTCCGACCAGCGCGGGGCCTGCATTACCGTGCCAACTGTGATGCCTACGACAACACCTGCCGTACCAGATGCACCGAGGAGGGGAGCCCGAGTGACTCAGGCAGCTGCCCAGTCCAGCGCCTCCGCCACAGCCGACGTCATCGTCGTCGGCGCCGGCCCGGCGGGCTCCTCGGCGGCCTTCCACATGGCTACCCTCGGTCTCGACGTCATTCTCCTGGAGAAGCAGGAGCTCGGCCGAGACAAGGTCTGTGGCGACGGCCTGACCCCCTCGGCCGTGCGCGAGCTCGTCTCCATGGGTGTGGACACCTCCGGCTGGCAGCGCAACCGCGGCCTGCGCGTCATCGGCGGCGGCCACCTGCTCCACTTCCCCTGGCCTGAGCAGGCCTCCTTCCCCTCCTACGGGATGGCCCGCCCGCGCGCCCTGCTCGATCGGGACCTGGCGGAGCATGCCGCGGCGGCCGGCGCCCGGCTACTGACTGGCGTGACCGTCACCGGCCCCGTTACCTCGCCCACCGGTCGCGTCACCGGCGTCGAGGCCCGCCCCACCAACCGGGTTGCCTACCCCGGCATCGAGGGCCCCACCACCTTCACCGCCCCGCTGGTCGTCGACGCCGGAGGGGTTTCGGCTCGTCTGGCTACCGCCGTCGGGCGCACGAAGAACGAGCGCCGCCCCATGGGCGTGGCCGTGCGCGCCTACTTCCGTTCCCCGCGCGCCAAGGACGCCTGGATGGAGTCGCGCCTCGAGCTGTGGGACGGCAAGCCCGGCAAGTCCGATCTCCTGCCCGGTTACGGGTGGATCTGGTCGGTGGGGGAGGGACTGGTCAACGTCGGTCTCGGCTCGGTCTCCTCGCGAGCCTCGGCCACCGCCATCGACTATCGCGCCGTGTTCAACCGCTGGATGGACAACGTTCCGGCCTCCTGGGGCTTCACCAAGGAGAACCAGGTCGGCGGCCTGGTCAGTGCCGCCCTGCCCATGGCTTTCAACCGCAAGCCCCACTACGCCGACGGCCTCATGCTGCTCGGTGACGCCGGCGGCATGGTCTCGCCCTTCAACGGCGAGGGCATCGCCCAGGCCCTCCTGTCCGGCCGCCTGGCCGCCCAGGCCGCCGCGCAGGCCGCCGCTCGTTCCACGACGTCGGGCCGCGAGCAGGTCCTGGCCCAGTACCCCAAGGCCCTCAGGGCCGAGATGGGCGGCTACTACACGCTCGGGCGCGTCTTCGTCGCCCTCATCGAGCACCCCGAGGTCATGCGTCTGTGTACCCGCTACGGGCTGCCGCGCAAGCGCCTCATGAAGCTCGTCACCAAGCTCCTGTCCGACGGGTGGGAGCGGCGCGGCGGCGACGGAATCGACCACTTCATCCAGCTCCTGACAAGGATGGTGCCGGAAGCATGAACCCCTACGCCTCCCTGCTCATCATGGCCGCCGTGGCCCTCGTGGTCGCGATCGGCGGACTGGCCCTGAGCGCCATCGTCAGCCCCGCTCGGCGCAACCGGGTCAAGGTCGCCAACTACGAGTGCGGTATCGACCCCACCCCCGCCAATACCGAGCACGGGCGTTTCCCGGTCTCCTTCTACCTGGTGGGCATGACCTTCATCATCTTCGACGTCGAGGTGGTCTTCCTCTACCCCTGGGCCACCGCTTTCGGGCGCCTGGGGTTCTTCGGGCTGGGCGCCGCCGTCCTGTTCATCGGCCTGATCACCGTGCCCTACATCCTGGAGTGGCGCCGCGGCGGACTGGACTGGGACTGAGACAGGCGGATCGAGTGCGAGGCACCGACGACAGGACCCGCGGGCGCCACACGGCCCTGACGACCTCAAGGAGTACACAGCAGTGAAGAGCATGAAAAAGCACAACGCCTTCATGGCGTCCATCCCCTCCAAGCGCAACGACCCCTACGCGGCCGCTGCCGCCGAGGTGGACAGCCCCGGCTTCCTGCTGACCACCGTCGAGAAGCTCGCAGGCCTGGCCCAGGCCCGCTCCATGTGGCCGGTCACCATGGGGCTGGCCTGCTGCGCCATCGAGATGATGGCCGCCGGCACCCCCCGCTTCGACATGGCCCGCTTCGGCTGGGAGGTCTTCCGCGCCTCCCCGCGCCACGCCGACGTCATGATCGTCTCGGGCCGCGTCTCCCACAAGATGGCTCCGATCGTGCGCAACGTCTACGACTCCATGCCCGAGCCCAAGTGGGTCATCTCCATGGGGGCCTGCGCCTCCTCGGGCGGCATCTTCAACAACTACGCCGTCGTCCAGGGTTGCGACCACATCGTCCCGGTGGACATCTACCTGCCGGGCTGCCCGCCCCGCCCCGAGATGCTCCTGGGCGCCATGCTCGAGCTCACCCGCCAGATCGAGAAGAAGCCGCTGTTCAAGCACCGCGAGGAGATCGCCCGCGCCGTCGAGGCCGCCGCCCTGTCCGCCACCCCCACCCATGAGATGAAGGGCCTGCTGGCATGAGTGAGAAGAACGCCCCGGTGAACGGCTCCGACGTCTCGCCCGAGATCCCCGAGGTCTCGGCGGTGCCCGCTGTCCCCGAGGTCGCCGGCACCCCCGTGCGTCCCGAGCTGCGTCTGGAGGTCATCGCCGTCCCCACCGGCCAGTTCGGCGCCTCCGACGCCGGCGATACCACCGGTTACGGCGAGCACCGCAGCGCTGTCACCCTCGCCCCCGCCGCCGTGCGCCCCTACGGCGGCTGGTTCGACGGCGTCGTCGACGCCCTCATCGAGGACCTCCAGGACGCCGGCGTCGACCCGGCCGCCGCCATCGAGAAGGTCGTCATCGAACACGACGAGCTCACCCTGTTCATCGCCCGCGAGCACCTGCTCGACGTCGTGCGCCCCCTGCGCGACGACCAAGACTTGCGCTTCGAGCTGTGCTTGGGCGTCAGTGGCGTCCACTACCCCCAGCTGACCGGCCGCGAGCTGCACGCCTGCATCGAGCTCATGAGCCTGACCCACGGCGGACGCCAGCTGCGGCTCCAGGTCGCCTGCCCCGACTCCGACCCGCATGTGCCCTCCATCATCTCGGTCTACCCCGGTAACGACTGGCACGAGCGGGAGACCTGGGACCTCATGGGCATCGTCTTCGACGGCCACCCCCACCTGACCCGCACCGCCATGCCCGACGACTGGGTGGGCCACCCCCAGCGCAAGGACTACCCGCTGGGCGGCATCCCCGTCGAGTACAAGGGTGCCCAGACCCCGCCCGCCGACACCCGGAGGTCCTACCGCTGATGAGCACCACGAGCACCTTCCGCGCCTCCGGCCCCGCCACGGACGACCTGTCCGCCGGCGCCGAGCAGTTCACCGTCAGCGGCGGGGACTGGGACGACGTCGTCGCCCAGATCGCCGAACGCGACGAGGCCGACCGCCTGCGCAACGACCGGATCGTCCTCAACATGGGCCCGGTCCACCCCTCCACCCACGGCGTGCTGCGCCTGGTCCTGGAGGCCGACGGCGAGGTCGTCACCGAGGTCCGCGTCGGCACCGGCTACCTGCACACCGGTATCGAGAAGAACATGGAGTACCGCACCTGGGTCCAGGGCGAGACCTTCGTGACCCGCATGGACTACGTGGCCCCCTTCTTCCAGGAGGTCGGCTACGCGCTCGCCGTCGAGAAGCTCCTGGGCATCACTGACGACGTCCCCGAGAAGGCCACCGTCACCCGGGTGCTGCTCATGGAGCTCAACCGCATCGCCTCTCACGCCGTGGCTGTGGGCAGTGGCGGTAACGAGATGGGCGGCACCACGCTCATGACCATCGCCTTCCGCTGCCGGGAGAACATCCTCAAGGCCTTCGAGATGGTCTCCGGGCTGCGCATGAACCACGCCTACGTCCGCCCCGGCGGCCTGGCCCAGGACCTCCCCGAGGGCTTCACTGACTTCGTGCGCTCGGTCATGCCCGACATCAAGCACGACGTCCACGAGCTCGAGCTCCTCCTCATGGAGAACCCGATCCTCAAATCTCGTTTCATCGGCGTGGGCGAGATCAGCCTGGCCGGCGCTCTTGCCCTGGGACTAACTGGACCCTGCCTGCGCGCGGCCGGCTACCCCTTGGACATCCGGCGTACCAAGCCCTACTGCGGCTACGAGACCTACGACTTCCGAGTGCCTACCTACAAGGTATCCGATTGCTACAACCGGCTGCGGCTCCGGATGGACGAGTGCTATGAGTCGCTCAAGATCGTCTCCCAGTGCCTGGACCGCCTCGACGAGATCAGCGCCCGCGGCGACGACCCCTCCAATACCACGATGGTGGCCGACCCGACCATCGCCTGGCCCGCCCGCATGGCCATCGCCACCGACGGCCAGGGCCAGTCCCTGGAGCACGTGCGTGAGATCATGGGCTCATCCATGGAGTCCCTCATCCACCACTTCAAGCTGGTGACTCAGGGCTTCCGGGTCCCAGCCGGCCAGGTCTACCAGACCGTCGAGCACGCCAAGGGGGTCCTGGGTATCCATGCCGTCTCCGACGGCGGCACCCGTCCCTACCGGGTCCACTTCCGCGACCCCTCATTCTCCAATCTGCAGTCGCTGGCCCTGATGGGCGAGGGCGGCATGATCGCCGACCTCGTGCCCACCCTGGCCTCCATCGACCCCGTCCTGGGAGGCGTGGACCGCTGATGAGCACCACCGAGAACGCAGTCAATCCGGCCGGCTCGGCCGCCCCGCCCATCAACCCCGCCGTGGAGACCATCGCCACCGTCAGCGCGGTGGGCCCGGCGGGCACCGTCGCGGCCGCCGCCGTCGCCGCCGGCTACAGCCCCGAGGTCGCCCAGGGCCTCCAAGTCGACATCGAGCGGATCATCGCCCGCTACCCGGCGGGCAAGGAGCGCAGCGCCCTCATCCCGATGCTCCACCTCATCCAGTCCGTGGACGGATATGTCTCACCGGCCGGCATCGCCCTGTGCGCTGCCCGGCTGGGCCTGGACCGCGCCGAGGTCAGCGCCGTGGCCACCTTCTACAGCCAGTTCCGCCGCCACCCGATCGGCACCTATCACGTGGGCGTGTGCACCAACGCCCTGTGCGCCGTCATGGGCGGCGACGAGATCTGGTCGGCCGTCACCGAGCACACGGGTCTGGGCGCCGAGGAGACCAGCGAGGACGGCACCATCAGCCTCGAGCGCATCGAGTGCAACGCCGCCTGCGACTACGCCCCCGTCGTCATGGTCAACTGGGAGTTCTTCGACAACCAGACCCCTGACTCCGCCGTCGCCATGATCGAGGCCCTCGAGCGCGGCGAGGACGTGGCCCCCACCCGCGGCCCCGAGACCGTGCCCACCTTCCGCGAGAACGAGCGCCTGCTCGCCGGATTCGAGGACGGCCGTTCCGATGAAGGCCGCGGCCCCGGCGAGCCGACCCTGCGGGGCCTGCGCATCGCCCGCGAGCAGGGTTGGACCGCGCCGAAGGAGGAGTCCAAGTGAGTGCCACCGCCACCTACACCGCGCCGGGCACCCTCACCCCGGTCCTGAGCGACCTGTGGGACCAGGAGCGCTCCTGGACCCTGCGGACCTACCTCGACCACGGCGGCTACCGGGGTCTCAAGCGCGCCAAGACCCTCAGCTGCGAGGAGCTCATCACCCTCATCAAGGACTCCGGCCTGCGCGGACGCGGTGGCGCCGGGTTCCCCACCGGCCTGAAGTGGTCCTTCCTGCCCCCGGTCGACGGCGGCCCGCGCTACCTCGTGGTCAATGCCGACGAGTCCGAGCCCGGCACCTGCAAGGACATCCCCACGATCCTGTCCAACCCCCAGGCGCTCATCGAGGGCATCGCCATCACCTCGCGGGCCATCGGCGGAGACCATGCCTTCGTCTACCTGCGCGGCGAGGTCCCCCACGCCTACCGCCGCCTGCTCGGTGCCGTCCGCGAGGCCACCGAGTCCGGCCTGCTGGACACCGGCTTCGGCCTGGACGGCCGGCAGCGCCTGCGCATCACCGCCCACGCGGGGGCCGGCGCCTACATCTGCGGTGAGGAGACCGCCCTGCTGGACTCCCTGGAGGGCCGACGCGGCCACCCCCGCCTCAAGCCGCCCTTCCCCGCTGTCGCCGGTCTCTACGCCCGGCCCACGGTGGTCAACAATGTCGAGACCATCGCCTCGGTCCCGGCGATCCTGGCCCGCGGCGCCCAGTGGTACTCCTCCATGGGCACCGAGAAGTCCAAGGGCCATGGCATCTTCTCCGTGTCCGGGCACGTGGCCCGCCCCGGCCAGTACGAGGCCCCCTTCGGCATTACGATGCGAGAGCTCATCGAGCTCTCCGGCGGCATCCGCCCCGGCCATGAGCTGAAGTTCTGGGTCCCGGGAGGGTCTTCGACGCCGATCTTCGGCCCCGACGAGCTCGACGTCCCCCTCGACTACGAATCCGTGGCCGAGGCCGGCTCCATGCTGGGAACCCGCGCCCTACAGGTCTTCGATGAGACCGTCTCGGTGGTACGCGTGGTCACCCGCTGGACCGAGTTCTACCAGCACGAGTCCTGCGGCAAGTGCACCCCCTGCCGCGAGGGCACCTACTGGATGCGCCAGATCATGCTGCGTCTGGAGGCCGGGCGCGGACTGCCCGGCGACGTCGAGAAACTCGAGTCCATCGCCTCCAACATCGCCGGGCGCTCCTTCTGCGCCCTGGGCGACGCCTCCGCCACCCCGGTCCTGACCGGCATTAAGCGGTTCCGCGAAGAGTTCGAGGCCGGCTACACCACCGCCGCCGGCGAGCTCTTCCCCTACGCCGCCTCCTCCGTCTTCGAAAGCGCACGGTGAGCCATGACTGCTGAGACGACCGCCAAGAGCTCCGCACCGGCTGCGCCGCCAGCTCCCGAGATGGTCCGCATGACTATCGACGGGTTTCCCGTCGAGGTGCCCAAGGGCACCCTCCTCATCCGCGCCGCCGAGCAGGTCGGCGTACGCATCCCGCGCTTCTGCGACCATCCGCTGCTCGCACCGTCGGCCAACTGCCGCCAGTGCCTGGTGGAGGTGGCCATGCCCGGGCGCGACGGCGTCGTGCGGCCCATGCCCAAGCCCCAGCCCTCCTGCGCCATGACTGCCATGGAGGGCATGGAGATCTCCACCCAGGCCACCAGCGAGGTCGCCGCCAAGGCCCAGGCCGGCACCATGGAGTTCCTCCTCATCAACCACCCGCTGGACTGCCCCGTGTGCGACAAGGGTGGCGAGTGCCCCCTGCAGAACCAGGCCCTGGAGCTCATGGCCTCCGGCGCCCAGTCCGCCACCCGCTTCACCGACGTCAAACGCACCTTCCCCAAGCCGCTGCGCCTGACCAGCAACATCCTGCTGGACCGCGACCGCTGCATCCTGTGCCAGCGTTGCGTGCGCTTCGCCGACCAGATTCCCGGTGACCCCTTCATCGCCCTCCAGGGACGCGGCGGCGGCCACCCCTCCTGCGACATGGACGGAAACCCCGAGCACACAGGAGGCCTCTACTCCGAGCAGATCGGACGCTTCGACGCCCGTGTCCTGGACTTCTCCACCGGCTCGGCCGAGCAGGCCGAGCGGTCCATAGACGCCGACCTCCAGACGATCCGCGGCGTGCCGTCCCTAAGCGCCCTGGGCGACCTGACCGGCCCCGGCGGCGAGCCCGGCGTCTCCGATGGCACCGACTACGGCCCCGACCTGGGCACGGGCCGCGAAGACCTGGACGCCTCAGGGCGGCCCTTCGCCTCCTACTTCTCCGGCAACATCATCCAGATCTGCCCCGTGGGCGCCCTGACCTCCGCGAGGTACCGCTTCCGGGCCCGCCCCATGGACCTGGTCTCCACCGACTCCGTCACCGAGCAGGACGCCTCCGGTTCGGCCATCCGCATCGATATGCGCCGCGGCGTCGTTCTGCGCCATCTGGCCGGCAACGACCCCGAGGTCAACGAGGAATGGATCACCGACAAGGACCGCTTCGCCTTCACCTGGTCCGCGCAGCCCGACCGCCTCACTGTGCCGCTCGTGCGCGACGAGGAGACCGGCGAGCTCGTCACCACCTCCTGGTCCGACGCTCTGGACGTGGCCGCACGGGGGCTTTCCCGCGCCGCCTCCGACGGGGGAGTGGGTCTCCTACCCGGCGGCCGCCTCACCCTGGAGGACGCCTGGGCCTGGTCCCGCTTCGCCCGCACTGTCCTGGGCACTAACGACATCGACCAACGCGTGCGCTCCCACAGCTTGGAGGAGGACACCTTCCTGGCCGCCCGGGTGGCCGGCACCGGCCTGGGCGCCGTCACCTACCGCCACCTGGAGAAGGCCGGCCAGGTCCTGCTCCTGGGCCTGGAGCCCGAGGATGAATGCGGCTCCCTGTTCCTGCGCCTGCGCAAGGGTGTGCGCGCCGGCGGCGTCAATGTGGCCACCGTGACCACCTGCCTGACTGCCGCCAGCCGCAAGCTCTCCGCCCAGGCCATCCTCACCCCGCCCGGCGAGGAGGCCCGCGTCGTCGCCCACCTCAGCCAGACCCACCCCGCCCTCATCGATGCCCTGCGGGCCGACGGCGCCACCATCCTCGTTGGTGAGCGCGCCGCCCGCGTTCCCGGCCTGCTCAGCGTCGCCGACGCCCTGGCCACAGCCACCGGCGCCCTGCTGGCCTGGGTCCCGCGCCGCAGCGGCGAGCGCGGCGGCATCGAGGCAGGCCTGCTGCCCGGTCTGCTGCCTGGCGGGCGCCCCGTGGCCGACCCCGAAGCCCGTGCCCAAGTCGAGCGGGCCTGGAACATGGGTGCCGAGCGCTCCCTACCCACCGCCCTGGGGCGCGACACCACCGGGATCCTCTCGGCCCTCCTGGACGGCACCCTGGGCGGCGCCGTCGTCGGCGGCATCGACCTGCGCGACTTCCCCGACCCGGGCCTGGCCCGCGCGGCCCTGACCGCCAGCAGCTTCACCGTCCAGCTCGAGGTGCGCCGCAGCGAGGTCAGCGAGCACGCCGATGTCGTCCTGCCCGTGGCTCCGGCTGTGGAGAAGAACGGCACCTTCGTCAACTGGGAGGGGCGCGTGCGCCCCTTCGGCCAGGCCCACGTCTCTCGCGCCCGCACCGACCGCCAGGTCCTGGGGATGCTCGCCGACGAGATGGGCGTCGACCTGCAGGTCGACGACCTGGTGACGCTGCACGAGCAGCTCGCCGCCCTGGGCCTGTGGCGCGGACAGCGCATGCCGGTGGCCTTCGGCCGCGCCCCGATGGCCGGCGCCGAGACGGCGATCGTCGTTGGCGGGGTGGAGGCGCGCCTGACCACCCATAAGCCCATGCTCGACGCCGGACGGCTCCAGGACGGCGAGCCGTTCCTGGCCGCTACCGCCCTGCGTCCCGTTGCCCGAGTGGGTGCCGATCTCGCCCGTCGCCTGTCACTGCGCGGCGGTGAGGAGGTGACCGTGTCGACCGCCACCGGATCGATCACCCTGCCGGCCGTCATCGGCGGCGTCAGCGACGGGACCGTGTGGCTGCCCGAGTGCTCGGCCGGATCCACCGTCCACCAGACCCTGGGGGCAGGTCACGGCTCTCAGGTCACCCTGACTCATGCAGCGGAGGTACTGAGGTGAATCCGATCTACGCGGCTCAGGCCGCTGCCACCGACGACGCCGTCTCCAACGGGGGTGTGGTCGCCGACTTCTCCGCCGAGACCTGGTGGCTGACCCTCATCAAGGCCGTCTTCATCGTCGCCTTCCTCATCGTCAGCGTCATCATGGCCCTGTGGGTGGAGCGGCGCGGCCTGGCCCGCATGCAGACCCGCCTGGGCCCCAACGTCAACGGTCCGCTCGGACTGCTCCAGGCGGTCGCCGACGCCGGCAAGCTCATCATGAAGGAGGACTTCTGGCTCAAAGGCGCCGAGAAGGTCATCTACCTCCTGGCCCCGCTTATCGCCGCCTTCAGTGCCTTCATGGTCTACGCGGTCATCCCCTTCGGGCCGCAGGTGAGCATCTTCGGCCACTCCACGCCCCTGCAGCTGACCGACTTCCCGGTGGCGGTCCTCTACATCCTGGCCATTACCGCCTTCGGCGTCTACGGCATCATCCTGGGCGGCTGGTCCACCCACTCCACTTACCCGCTCTTCGGTGCCGTGCGCAGCGCCGCACAGGTCATCTCCTACGAGCTGAGCATGAGTCTGTCCATCCTCACGGTGTTCCTGGCCTCGGGGACCATGTCCACCTCCGGGATCGTCGGCGCCCAGCAGCGGATCTGGTGGGCGGTGGCGATGCTGCCCAGCTTCATCATCTACGTCATCTCCATGGTCGGCGAGGTCAACCGCCTCCCCTTCGACTTGCCCGAGGCCGAGGGCGAGCTCGTCGCCGGCCACATGGTCGAGTACTCCTCGATGAAGTTCGCTTGGTACTTCCTGGCCGAGTACATCAACATGTTCAACGTCTCGGCCGTGTGCGTCACCCTGTTCCTGGGAGGCTGGCGCTCCACCATCCTCAGCCTGTTCTGGGAGGGGGCCAACTCCGGCTGGTGGCCGATGCTGTGGTTCATCGGCAAGGTCTGGGCCGTCATGTTCTTCATGATCTGGACTCGGGGCACCCTGGTGCGCATCCGCTACGACCATTTCATGAAGCTGGGCTGGAAGGTTCTCATCCCCGTCTCCCTGGTTTGGCTTGTGCTGGTCGCGGTGGTGCGCGCCTTCCGTACCTTCTCCGGCGCCTCTGTGCAGGCCCTGCTGCTGCCGATGGCCGTCGTCTTCTGCCTTATCATGCTCGTTCTCTTCCTCATCCCCGACAAGGGGGACGAGGAGGAGCTCTACGCCGAGTACGACGAGTACGACGGGGACGACACTGAGGATGACGTCGAGATCATGAACGACGACGACCACGTCTCCTTCTTCGAAGGCTTCCCCGTTCCGCCGTTGCCGGGCCAGTCCCTGCCGCCCTCGCCGCGCGCCCGCCGAGCCGCCCTAGCCGTCGATCTGGAGGACGCCGAGGGCGGCGTTGCGACCGCCGTCGGCCTCCTGGACGACGTCGAGCTCGAGGACGACGACGAGACGGCCGGCTTCGTCGACTCGGCCGACACGGCAGACACGGCCGACTCTGCAGACTCGGCGGACACGGCCGACCCTGACGAGGCGTCTGTTCCGCTCCGCTCCGGCACCGACGCAGCCACCGCCCTGCCCACGTTCACCCTTGACCTCAAGGCCGACACGGCCAGTGACAAGGCCGTAGACAAAGCCACTGAGGCACCCCAGGAGGGAAAAGATGACTGATCGCCCCAACCGCTCTCGGGGCTCCCGGCACGACGACTGGCTGCGCGACGCTCCCTCCGCCCTGGCCCGGGCCTTCGCGCCCGTGGCCGGCTACGGGGTCACCATCTCCTCGATGTTCCGCCCGGTGGTCACCGAGCAGTACCCCTTCGAGCCCGCCCGGGTAATGCCCCGCTACCATGGCCGCCACCGGCTCAACCGCTACGATGACGGTCTGGAGAAGTGCATCGGCTGCGAGCTGTGCGCCTGGGCCTGTCCCGCCGACGCGATCTACGTCGAGGCTGCCTCCAACGAGCCCGGCGCCCAGTACTCGCCCGGTGAGCGCTACGGGCGCGTTTACCAGATCAACTACCTGCGCTGCATCTTCTGTGGCATGTGCATCGAGGCCTGCCCCACCCGGGCGCTGACCATGTCCACCGACTTCGACGAGCTCGTTGGCCCCGGCCGTGAGGGCCTCATCTACGAGAAGGAGGACCTTCTGGCCCCTGTGCCCGACGGCGCCGTGGCCGCCCCCCACCCCATGGTCGAGGGCACCGAGGACGGCGACTACTACCGCGGCCAGGTCACCGGCTCCACCCAGGCCCAGATCGACTGGGTGCGCGCCCACCGGCCCGACGACCCCAGCCTGGCCGATGCCCGCGCCAAGGCGGTCCCCACCGCTTCTGGCTGGGGCTCCGGGCAGACCGTGAAGGGAGCCGTGCGATGAGACCCCTCCTGCTACCCGGCGCCGTTTCCGCCTTCGCCCCCGCGCTTCCCACCGACCTGACCCAGGACGGCCATCTGGGGCTGGGCGAGGCGATCGTGTTCATGGTCGTCGCCCTGGTCACCGTGGCCTGCGGCATCGGCATCCTGATCGCCAAGCGGGCAGTGACCGCCGCCATCAACATGATCGGCATCATGATCTCGCTGGCCGTCCTCTATATCGTCAACGAGTCGCCCTTCATGGGGATCACCCAGGTCGTGGTCTACACCGGCGCCGTCATGACCCTCGTCCTGTTCGTCATCATGCTCGTGGGCGTCGGCGGCGATGAGCCGGTGGGTGCCGCCGGCTCGGTCATGAGACGTCCGCTCCTCATCCTCCTGGGCCTCGGCCTGGCCGGCGTCCTGACCGCCGTCGTGTGGCGCACTGTCTTCCCGACGCCGGCCGGTCTCAAGGACAGCGCCAAGGCCGCCCCCGATCTCCTGGCCGTCACGCTCTACAACGACCACGTCGTCACCATGGAGCTGACCGCCATCCTGCTCATCGTCGCCGCCGTCGGCGCCTTGACACT
This sequence comes from Actinomyces johnsonii, assembly GCF_006546835.1. Taxonomy (GTDB): domain Bacteria; phylum Actinomycetota; class Actinomycetes; order Actinomycetales; family Actinomycetaceae; genus Actinomyces; species Actinomyces johnsonii. Next base: position 450,596 of record NZ_VICB01000003.1, read on the forward strand.
TACCCACCGCCAGCGCATCCGGGCCCGGCTCGACCAGCGCCACATGGCGGCGAACAAGATGCAGGCCTACGCCTCCAAGGGCGTCCACCCCGGACAGAAGCCGATGCCCGGCGTCTACGCCTCCACCAACTCCGCCGCCGCCCCGGCCCTGGGCGCCGACGGCGAGGTGGTCGAGGGCTCTGTGCCCCGGGTCCTGCGGGCTCGCGGCCAGGGCCTGGAGCTGTCCGACGTCTCACCGGAGATGGGCCTGGCCCAGCGTTCCGGGAAGATCGTCTCCCGGCAGGGCGGAGCCGACGCCGTGGGCGGTACCGGACGTTCCGGGATGCCGGCCATGCCCGGCGCCGCAGCCCCCACCGTCAAGCAGCCCGTCCTCGGCGACGATGACTCCCACCCAACGGGCTCAGCAGACTCGGTGGACTCGGTGGACGCGGCCGCCCCTGAGCAGAAGGAGGAGAAATGAGCCTCCCCGTCATCGCTGTCTACATCATCCTGGCCGGGGTCCTGTTCACCCTGGGGGCGCTCACGGTGCTGCTGCGCCGCAACGCCATCATCGAACTCATGGGGGTTGAGCTCATGCTCAACGCCGTCAACCTCGTTCTGGTGACTTTCTCCCGGATCCACGGCAACCTCACCGGCCAGGTCTTCGCCTTCTTCGTCATGGTGGTGGCCGCCGCCGAGGTCGTGGTGGGGCTGAGCATCGTCGTATCCATCTTCCGCACCCGCAGGTCCACGTCGGTCGACGACGAGAACCTGCTCAAGAACTGAGGGGAGAGACCACCGACATGCTTCCCGCTCCTGTCACTGCCGTCGTGACGCCCCTGACCGAGGCCACCGGCCCGGCCTCCTGGGCGTGGCTGCTCATCGCCGTGCCCGCCGCCTCGGCCGCCCTCCTGCTACTGGCCGGGCGCCGTTCCAACGCCTGGGGCCACTGGCTGGGCCTGGCCGCATCCTTCGCGGCCGCCTGCCTGGGCGTGGGCGTCCTGCTCCAGGTCCTGGGCCTGCCCGTCGAGGAACGCGTCATCGGCCTGCCTCTCTACCACTGGTTCAGCGCCGGCAATTTGAGTATCGACGTCGGACTGCGCCTGGACCCGCTGTCGCTGACCTTCGTGACCCTGGTGACCTGCGTCGGCTTCCTCATCCACCTGTACTCGGTGGCCTACATGGCCCATGACCGCGACCGGCGCCGATTCTTCGCCTACCTCAACCTCTTCATCGCTGCGATGCTCACCCTGGTGCTGGGCGACTCCTACATCGTGCTCTTCGTCGGGTGGGAGGGCGTGGGCCTGGCCTCCTACCTGCTCATCGGCTTCTGGAACACGGCCGACGCCGATGCCCCCCAGGGCGAGCAGGTCACCAGCCGCGAGAACGCCGCTGCGGCCAAAAAGGCCTTCGTCATGAACCGTGTGGGCGACGTCGGTCTGCTGCTGGCCATGATGACGATGGTCGGCCAGGTCGGCTCGGTCTCCTTCGACGCCGTCTCCGCTGCCGCCCTCGACGGCTCGGTGGCCACCGGCTGGCTCACCGCCACCGGCTTCTTCCTACTCCTGGCGGCCTGCGGCAAGTCCGCCCAGTTCCCGCTCCAGGCCTGGCTGGGCGACGCCATGGCCGGCCCCACGCCGGTTTCCGCCCTCATCCACGCCGCCACCATGGTGACTGCTGGCGTCTACCTTATGGTCCGCTCCGCCGCCGTCTTCGAGGGTGCCCCGGATGCCCAGATGGCCGTCGCCGTCGTCGGCGCCATCACCCTTCTGCTGGGGGCCGTCATCGGAAGCGCTAAGGACGACATGAAGAAGGTCCTGGCCGCCTCCACCATGAGCCAGATCGGCTACATGATGCTGGGTGCCGGGCTCGGCCCGATCGGCTACGCCTTCGCCATCTTCCACCTGCTCACCCACGGCTTCTTCAAGGCTCAGCTCTTCCTAGGAGCCGGCTCAGTCATGCACGCCATGGGCGACCAGGTCGATATGCGCCGCTTCGGCGGTCTGCGCAGCGCCATGACGATCACCTGGGCCACCATGGGCATCGGCTGGCTCGCCATCCTGGGGGTGCCCCCCTTCTCCGGATTCTGGTCCAAGGACCGGCTCATCGAGGCCGCCTTCGTCGGCGAGGGCGTCAAGCCCTGGATCCTGGGAACCATCGCCCTGCTGGGCGCGGGCCTGACCGCCTTCTACATGTCCCGCCTGTTCTTCATGATCTTCCACGGCCAGCGGCGCTGGACCACGGATAAGGACCTGGTGGGCGAGGTCCACCCCCACGAGTCCGGCTGGCTCATGACGCTTCCCCTGATCATCCTGTCCGTGTTCTCCGCGGGCCTGGGCGGTCTGCTGACCTACAACAACCTGTTCGTCACCTGGCTGGAGCCGGTCACCGGCCACGTCGAGCACGGCGAGCCGGTCCTGCCCGCCGCCGTCATCATGAGTGCCACCCTCTCCCTGGTCATCATCGGGGTCGCCGTGGCCTGGTGGATGTACGTCAGCCGCCCGGTGCCTGTTGTCCTGCAGCCGGCCAATCCCCTGGTGGAGGCCGCCCGCAAGGACATGTACCAGGACGCCGTCAACGAGGCCCTGGCCATGCGCACCGGCCAGGGACTGGTCCTGGCCACCGACGCCGTCGAGCGCTACGTCGTCGATGGCGCCGTCGAGGGAGCCGCTGCCGGAACGGGCGCCGTGGGGCGCCTGACCCGCCGCACCGAGTCCGGGTACGTGCGCTCCTACGCCGGCTACATGCTGGCCGGAACGGTCCTCGTACTCATCGCCGTCCTGGCCGCCAGGTTCTGAGAGGACACGAGACACATGCCGACTCTTCCCGCATCGCTGCCCGTCCTGACCGTCATGGCGATCGTGCCACTGGCCGGGGCGCTCCTGCTGTGGCTGGTCCCGCCGCTGCGCCGGCTCCACGCCCGCGCCGTGGGTCTGGTGTTCTCCCTGGCAGTCCTCGCCCTGGGCCTGTCGGCCCTGAGCGCCTTCGACCCCGGCAGCGCCGGTACCGTCCAACTAGTCCACACCCACCCCTGGATCCCCGCCATCGGCGCCTCCTGGGCCCTGGGCGTCAACGGGCTGGGACTGGCCATGGTGCTCCTTGCGGCCTTCATCACTCCGCTGGTTCTGCTCGCCTCCTGGGGCGAGGTGCCCGCCGACCGTCAGGGCCTGTTCACCGGGCTCGTCCTGGCCCTGGAGTTCTTCGTCGTCGTCATCTTTTCGGCCCGCGACCTGCTGCTGTTCTACCTTTGCTTCGAGGCGATGCTCATTCCGGTGTACTTCCTCATCGGCTGCTTCGGAGGTCAGGGGCGCCAGCGCGCGGCTCTGAAGTTCCTCCTGTACTCGCTGGCCGGCGGGCTCATCATGCTCATCGGCGTCATCGCGGTCTACCTGCACTCCGCCAAGGACGGCGCCCCCAGCTTCCTCATCGACTCGGTGGCCGCCAACCTGCACGTGTCCACTTCCGCCGGGCACTGGATCTTCCTGACCTTCTTCACCGCCTTCGCCATCAAGGCGCCCCTGGTGCCGGTCCACACCTGGCTGCCCGACACCGCCGAGCAGGCCACGCCCGGCACCTCGGTGCTGCTCATCGGCATCCTGGACAAGATCGGCACTTTCGGGATGATCACCCTGGTCATTCCGCTCTTCCCCGAGGCCTCGCGCTGGGCCGCCCCGGTGGTCCTGGTTCTGGCGGTCGTCTCCATCATCTATGGGGGCCTGGTCGCCATCGCTCAGGACAACCTCTACCGGCTCATCTCCTACACCTCCGTGAGCCACTTCGGTTTCATGGTCCTGGGGATCTTCATCGGTAATCAGGTCGCCGCCAACGGCGCCATGGTCTACATGGTGGCCCACGGGTTGTCCATCGCCGGCCTCTACCTGGTCACCGGTTTCATGGCCCGGCGCACCGGGACGGTCGTCATCAGCGAGCTCGGCGGTATCGCCCGGGTCATGCCGCTGGTGGCCGGTACGTTCCTCGTATGCGGTCTGGCCTCCATCGCCCTGCCGGGCTTGAGCGGATTCGTGCCCGAGTGGATGGTGCTCACCGGCACCTTCTCGGTCTCGCTGGCCCTGGGCGGCGCCGCCGTCGCCGGCGTCGTTATCGCCGCCGTTTACATGCTGCTGCCCTACCAGCGGGTCTTCACCGGGGCGCCGGCGCCCGAACGCGTGGGCAGCCCCGATCTCGACGGGCGCGAGCGGCTCGTCGTCGCCCCCATCATCGCCGCGATGCTCGCGCTCGGGCTGGCCCCGGCCATCCTCACCCACGCGCTCGACGATGTCGCCAGGCAGGTCACGCTCACGGTGAGTCAGGAACCGGAGGCCGCGGCCTCCGGAGTCGTCTCCAGCGGCGACTCAGGTGCCGATAGCGCAACCGAAGCGCCCGCCGTCTCCACCGCTACGGAAGGGAACACCAAGTGAGCCCCTCAGCCACTGCCCCGATCGTCAACTGGGACGCCCTGACACCGGTGCTCTTCATCCTGGGCGCCGGCGTCCTGGGCGTCCTCGTGGAGGCCTTCATCGCCCGCCCCGCCCGCCTGGTCATCCAGACCGGGCTGAGTTTCCTGGCCATCCTGGCCTCAGGGGTCTCGCTCTTCCTGCGCTGGGGCGAGGTCAAGGCCGCCGGGGCCGCTGCCGCGGCCGAGCCCCAGTTCCAGCTGCCCGAGGGTTTCCTCCCGGGCGCTCGCATGTCGGCGGGCTTGACCGAGGACCCCTTCTCCATTGCCGCCCAGGGCATCCTCCTGGTCATCGGCCTGCTGGCCGTCCTGGTCATGGCCGACCGCACCGCGGTCAACGATGGCGCCTTCGCGGCCCAGGCCGCCGATCGGCCCGGCAGCGCCGAGGAGACCGAGTCCCTCCTGGCGGGGTGGACCACCACCGAGGTCTTCCCCCTGACCATGTTCTCCCTGGGGGGCATGATGCTCTTCGGAGCCAGCAGTGATCTCATCACGCTGTTCGTCGTCCTGGAGATGATCTCGCTGCCGTTGTACATTCTGGCGGCCACCGCCCGCCACCGCCGGCTGCTCAGCCAGGAGGCGGCACTGAAGTACTTCGTACTGGGCGCCTTCGCCTCCGCTTTCCTCCTCATGGGATCGGCCCTGCTCTACGGGGTGGCCGGTGCCGTTGACTACCGGAGCATCGGCACTGCCGTGCGCACCGTACAGGGCCAGGACTGGCTCATTCTTGCCGGCCTCATACTGGTGATCGTCGGCCTGCTGTTCAAGGTCGCGGCCGTGCCCTTCCACGCCTGGAGCCCGGACGTCTACCAGGGCGCCCCCACCCCGGTCACCGGCTTCATGGCCGCCGGGGTCAAGGCCGCGGCCTTCCTGGCCCTCGTGCGCTTCTACTACGTCATCGCCGGGGCCTTGGGCTGGGACCTGGCACCGGCCCTGTGGGCGGTGGCGGCTCTGACCATGCTCGTGGGCACCGTCGTCGGCGTGGTGCAGCGCGATGTCAAGCGCATGCTCGCCTACTCCGCCATCGCCCACGCCGGCTTCATGCTCATCGGGATCCTGGCCTACTCCAAGGAGGCGATCTCCGCGCTTAGCTTCTACGCCCTGACCTACGGGGTTGCCACCGTGGGCGCCTTCGGCATCATCGCTCTGGTGCGTTCTAACCGGGGCGGCTCCGTGGGCGGGGAGGATGGCGACCTGGATGCCTTCAAGGGCCTGGGGCGACGCAGCCCCTGGGCCGCCGGTGCTATGACCGTCTTCCTGCTGTCCTTTGCGGGCGTGCCCCTGACGGCCGGCTTCATGGCCAAGTTCCGGCTTTTCGCCACCGGACTGAGCGGCAACGGGGTGCCCTTCGTGATCCTGGCGGTCGTCTGCTCGGCCGTGACCGCCTTCTTCTACATGCGGCTCATCGTCCTCATGTTCTTCCATGAGCCCGACGGCGAGCGCTCGGTGGTCGTGGCCAGCAACGGGCCGATCGCCCTGGCGGTCGGCGTTGCGGTCATGGCCACAATCGGCCTGGGGATTCTGCCGCAGGCTGCCTTCGACCTGTTCGACCGTACGGCTATGCTCCTTCCGTGATCGGATCACTGCCGCTGAGCGCCCCCCAGCTGGAGACGCGCATCGTCCCCGCCCTCCAGGCCATCGAGGACCGCCTCATGGAGGTGGTTACCAGTGCCGACGAGACCATCAACCCGCCGACTTCGCACTTGGCCGAGGCCGGGGGCAAGCGCCTGCGCCCGGTCCTGGCCCTGCTGACCGCCCAGCTCGGAGAACCGTCCCTGGCGACGGGGGATCAGATCCGCGACGCGGGCGTGGCCGTGGAGCTGACCCACATCGCCACGCTCTACCACGACGACGTCATGGACGAGGCCCCGCTGCGCCGAGGCGCCCCGAGTGCCCAGACCGTGTGGGGCAACTCCGCCGCCATTCTCACCGGAGACGTCCTAGTCGCCCGCGCCTCCCAACTCGTAGCGGCCCTGGGACCCGAGGCCGTCATGGCCCACGCCAAGACCTTCGAGCGCCTGTGCATGGGCCAGCTCCACGAGACCCTGCCACGCCCGGCGGGCACCGACCCGGTGGACCACTACATCCAGGTCCTGGCCGACAAGACTGGCTCCCTCATCGCGGTGTCCGCCCGCTACGGGGCGATGCTCACCAATGCCGGGGCACGAACAGAACAGATCGTGGAGGAGTTCGGAGAGAAGATCGGCGTAGCCTTCCAGCTCGCCGACGACGTCATTGACCTCATGAGCGACTCCGCCACCACCGGTAAAACCCCAGGAACCGATCTGCGCGAGGGCGTGGACACCATGCCGGTCCTGCTCCTGCGCAAGGCCCTAGCGGCCGGGGAGCTCGACGCCGCCGGCCAGGCCATTCTCTCGCGCCTGTCCAGCGGCGACCTGTCCGATGACGCCTTCCTGGCCGACGTCGTCACCCGCCTACGAGAGCATCCCGTCCTGGCCCGCACCCGCGAGATGGCCATGGCGTGGGCCGCTGAAGCGATTGAGGGCCTGGGGGACCTGGAGGAGGCTGTCCTTGACGGCACCCGGCACCGCCTGGCCGAGGCCGGGATCGAGGGTGAGGCCGCCGCTGCGGCGCTGGCCGACGCGGGCGAGCGGGTGGTGCAGGTGCGTGCCGCCATGGAGGACTTCGCCCGCATCCTCGTGGACCGGGCCGCCTGAAGGGCCGGTCTGAGGACTGAAGAGGTCTCGCAACTACCCACGGCTCCCCACGGAACGACGAGGAGCCGTTGGGGAGAGACGGATAGCTCCCCTGCGTGAGCGGTGGACCGCAGTGCATAGCGCGCCAGGCACGTGTTCCCGATGCGCCGAAAGGTCCCCGACATGCCGTCCTCTACGCCGCTGTCGACTAATGCCTGTGCCCGACTGACCCGTCGCAGTGTGCTGGCCCTGCCTGCACTGACCGGTGCAGGGGTGGTCCTGGCGAGTTGTGGTGTGCTGAAGAAGGGTGGCTCCGTCTCCTCTGATCGCCGTACTCGCCGATTCCGCCGCAGTCTCCAACGTGCCCACCCGCATGGGCGTCTGGCCGGAGAATATCGGCTGAAGAGAAAGACAGGGCCAAGGAGCTCCGCTCATATGGTTCCAAGCTCATGATCCTGTAGCGGTTGCTGTAGGTGTATCGGAGGGCGAAGCCGACTGAGAAGGGTATCCGATCCATGCATCCGCAGGATAAAAAAGGTGATCAAGTGCGATTCCCCAGGATGATACGGCTATAGAACGGCATATAGTTGCAAGTGAGTAGCTGCCTATATCCTGACCAGATGAAAGGGAGGACAACTGAAGAGTATCAGGAATCTTGTCGCCTTTACCTCCTTGCAGTAGTGATGTCGCCATATAAACGACGTCCCCAAAAGTGCAGGATGCGCCCGGGATCGATCGTTCGTCGGAGCTCCAGGATAAAAATGCAACAGGTGAACCGGGAGGACGTACAGAGAATACAGGCTCTTTGTAGTCGCCATATAGAATTATATCATGCTGATCAACATAAATGAGATCCGACATTCCATAGTTTTCAGTTCTCTGCGAACCGCTGCTGATGATGACATCCTCGCCGGTGACGATATTCTTTGCATGAAAAACACTCTGCTCGGAATCCTGAGTATTCCTATGGGAGTAAGATATGTCGTGATAATAGAGCCAGTTGTCCTTAACTAGTGCAGCGAGTTGATCATTATGAGACTCTGTTGTCCCGGTTGCGAGGTATACTATAGCCCTGTTCTCATCTGCATCTTCTGTGGTCAGTGCCTCCCCTATTGTGGTCATAGTTTGGTATCCGCCGGTGAGTGCCGTGCTCGCATCGAACTGAATGGAAAGATCTGCGGCGCTCAGACGGAATCCGAATCCTCTTGCGTCTGCGAAATCGCTGTTCTTGTTGCCGGCAATGAGTAGAGAGCTGTGGTCGGCGTTGAATGTGAGAGTGACCCGAAATGAAATGCCAGCGAGATAATCATTGTTAACTCTTGTCGAGGCGACAATTGTATGATCGGAAAGCGAAACCTTGATGACGTCGATAGCGCAAACATTGGGAGAGAAGTCCTGCGAATCTCTCCGCTCTTCCCCCGACTTTCGGTCATGGTAAACGCCGGCCGTCAAATACGCGTAAGACTCGTCGAGAACTGCAGGGCCAACAATAATGCTGAGTTCTGGAACAGTCGCTGCCGCGGTTGTGGAGGAACTGCTGTCCGCTTTAGGAGTCGTCGAAGGAGCTGGCGAGGAAGCCACTGAACTGATATTCCAGTTCCCCTTGCTATCGGGTGTGAGCGCCCAAGTCGACGGACCGTTGAGATCGACGACGACGGGGCACCATCCATCTGCGACCGTGTCCACCAACTCGGAGACTTCGAGACCCCCACACAGATGCCATTTATGTAGCGCGGTAATTGTCACTCGAGCATTACCCGTGTTGGGCCACAATGCTATATCGGAGAAGGAGGAAGGAGCGGCAGTGTCGTTCGGAGGCAATGGCCTAGGAATCGGTCCTGGAGTTGGCATCCGTGCGATCGACGGTGTCGGTCCGGGTTTCGGCTTCTTCTCGCAGGAACAGATAAACCCCCCTAAGGTGACGGCCGCAGAACTAACAAGAAAAGTGCGACGATGCATGCTGAAGTCCATTCTATAGGAGTTACCGCTTAGGAGGTGGGTGTCGGGCTGCTCGGGTTTGAAGGGGCTGTCGAAGTAGGAGCGGACGAGGCATCTTCAAGCCAGCTGGTAGCGGAATAAAAATAGTCAGCGACAACGAGCCCCCATGGTGTGATTGCCCCGTTATCGCCAGAATATGCCGTACCTTGCCGAGCATCAAAGATTGTTTTCCCGGAACTGATGGAAGTGATATCGAACCCACGACTCGACGTGCTACTAGAAGCGTTTGCTCCGTAAAAGGAGTAAAGAACATCTCCAAAGGTACACGCACCTTTGGGAACTTCATGATTAGTTCCATCCCATCTCAATGCAGCGCTCGCAGTTCCAGGCGTGCGTACCGCAATAACAGGTGAGTCATGCTGATCTTGCCATGTGATATTCGTCTGTTGTCCTGAGAAGATCCTGGGCCAACCTTTGACTTCGTTCTCCCAATCTCCCTCTAAGGAAATCTCCTGCCCTGAGATGACATGTCTAGCTGTTCCGACTAAAGATTCCGAGGAGTTCTTGTAATAGTACCAGTCGTCCCTCACTATGATTGGCTGGATATCATCCGTACGCTCGTACTTGTTGTTGGTCAAGAATATGATGGCATTGTTTGTCTCCAAAGGCAAGGGGAAGGTCAAGGCCTGGCCGCAGGGAATGACGACGGAAATGTTCTGTTTGTCGAGAATCGAATGTGCGTCGAACTGGATCGACAGGTCTTCAGTGCTCAGACGAAGTGCTATGTAATCGGCTGCGGAATTTGTAGAATTATAAGTTGCGCTGCTGTCGCCTGTAAGGATGATGGAGGCCTGATTGTTGGTGAAAGAGAGTTTCAGGTCCGACATGCTATTCACCTGATAGTGTTCGCTAACCGTTTGAGAATTTTGAATCGACCCGTCCGACAGGCGAATTTTGAGGATGACGATTGGACAAGCGGTACTGTCAGAATAACTGTTGTTAATAGTGTCCTGTGTGCTGGGCGACGATAGCGTTAAGGCTCCGAGCGTGAGATAGGCGTATTCACTATCGAGAAGAGCTGGACCGACGAATATAGTAGTCAACGCAACCTTCGGGTCGTCGTCCGTATCGTCGCGGGCAACCATTTCCACTTTTCGGGTGATCCATACACCTTTCTGGTCCAGAAGAACTGCGTAGGTGGTGAGATTGCTGACGTCAACGACAACGGGACACCTGCCGTTGGTGAAGAGGGTGAGCGCTTCTTTGATCTCCGCTTCGGCGCACAGGTAGTGATCATGAACGGCCGTGATCGTTGTTCTGGCGTTTATTGTTGGCCAGGTGGGCGTATCTGTGAAGGCAGTTGGAATGGCGTCAGGCGTTGGGGGCGGCGTGGGTGTGGGGGTAGCGGACGTGTTGGGGCGGCTGTGTTGGCAAGCTACTGCGGTGGGTAGCAAGGTGACTGTTGCTGTGGCGGCTATGAAAGTGCGGCGGCGCATGGCTGCTCCTCTGCTGCGCTGGAACGGGAACCGGCTGCTGTCTATGGATGTCGCCCGATAATGGGAATGGCAATGGGTAATGCTCCTCAAGGGAGTCTTCAGGCCTGGGGCTGAGCGTTGACTACGAGGGGTGGCCGAACCATGCGTCCGCCGGGAAGAAGAAACCGTCGATAGCAATTCCCCAGGATGAGACCCCCATAGCGCTGCCCCACGTAGTGATAGGAATGTTGGCCACATCTTGGCCAGACGAAAGAGAAGAAACTTGAAGGTTGCCGACACTTTTACCATCCGGCGTGTTCGGTGGCGCCATGTAGATGAAGTTGCTGAAGGTGCATGCGGCGCCGGGAATTGTGTGCTCGTTAGAAGTCCAAGACAGAATAGGAGTGGCTGATCCCGGTTGACTGACAGTAAAGGCGGGCTGCTCTGACATGCCGTAGTAAATTATTTCATGCTGGCCGGTGTAGAGTGGATAAAAAACGTATGCAGGGAGAATCTCTTGAGGGTGCTCATTAAGGAGAATGCTGTCCCCGGTGGTCGCATTCAGAACATGAAAAGTTCCTAACTTGGTAGCTTGTGGATTCTTGTAGGGGTGAGTCTTTTCGTTGTAGTACACCCAATTGTCTTCAACTAGCTCGACCTCAATATCTTGCCGAGTTTCGACTGTACCGTTCCTGAGATAGACGATGGTCACGCTCCCGTCATCCTTTTCTGCGACCAATGCTTCTCCTTTTGCGTCAACGCTCTGGTAGGCTTCGGTAAGAATCGTGTTCGCGTCGAACTGAGTAGAGAGATCGTCTGAGCTTAGGCGAAGCCCGAAACCCTTTGCGCTGGAATCTCGAGGATTCTTGCTTCCTGCGACAAGCAAAGCGTTATGCTCGTCATTGAAGGAGAAGGAAATGCTTTCGAAGAACAGGCTGCCGGTCACGTAGTTGTCGGTGATGCGCGCTGATGTGACAATGGCATGGTCAGAGAGTGAGACCTTGATGACGTCGACAGTGAAAATAGCGGAGCCTGATATAGAGTCCGCTGAAGGGTGACTGTTGTGGTAAACACCGACGACAAAATAGGCGTAGGACTCGTCAAGAATCGCAGGACCAACAAGAACATCGAGATCCGAGCTGGGAGGTGCGGTGGTAGCCGTTGAGGTGTTGCTGGCTTTTGGCTCCGGTGTTGAACTTGCTGAAAGATCAACGGCCACAATATTCCAATGTCGTTGATCGTCAGGGATAAGGGCCCATGTTGTTGGACCATGTAGATCAACGATGACCGGGCATGTGCCGCTGACGACGGTAGCCTGCATTTTTGGCATTCTGACACTGCCACATAAGTGCTGTTTGCGTAGTGCGGTAATCCTCGTACGTAGACCATTGACTCCGGGCCATAGTGAAAGCTCTGAGAATGAAGAAGGTGCAGTAGAATCGTTTGGGGGTGATGGTCTTGGTATTGATCCTGGAGTCGGCATCGGTGCAATCGAAGGACTTGGTCCAGGTTTTGGTTTATCTGAGCAGGCGCTGATTACGCCCGTCATGCCGATGGTTGCTGTAGTGATTAAGAAAGAACGACGTTGCATGGCGCGGCCTCGTCTTAATGTGTGCCGACTGTTCACGAGCTCGTTGGTGCGGCGGACTTAGAATCTGTCATCCACTCGGTCGTTGGATAGAAGAAACGACCGGTGCTGATTCCGTACGGTGTTACGAAACTGACGCATGCTTGTTGGAAGGGGGTGAACTGACGGTTATCGAGCTCTTCCCCGGTGTGTAGGTCGACGAGAGTGATCCTCCCGGACATGTAGCATGCATAGAGGACGTCTCCGTACACCTGGCCCGAGTTTGGAACCGCTCGCTCCGCCGAGTTCCAAGTGAGTGTCGGAGAGGTCGACCCCGGTGTGCGCACATCGATCTGATTATTCGTGCAGGTGATGATGTAGTCTCCGCTGGTTGCTGTATGTTGCATGTCACTGAGTTCATAAGGGAATCCGGTGAGAGTGAACTCCTCCCCGGTGTCAACATTGATCATGACAACTGTGCTTCCGGCGGTCGTATATCTTCTTGCATAGAGCCATTTTCTGCATACGTATTTGGGCGAGTCAGAGACCGTGTGTGAGGCTCCGTCAGTCAGGGTGACAACCGTTCCCGGTTCTGTTGAGCTGCTGTATTTGCTGGTGCATACGGCTTCCCCTCCTAAGTCGTTGAGATAGGCATACGTGAGTACGGAATGAGCGTCGAACTGAATGGACAGATCTGTTGCGGACAACCGCAAAGCCAGATAAGGGTCGCTGCCGGTCGTCAACATAAGAGCCGTCCCGTCCGCGGTAAAAAGGAGCCGTCCACTTGGGCTGTCCTGCAGAGCGAATGCACTCGTGGGGAAGCTGCTTGACAGTTGTACGCTGGCAGTCGCCTTGTAATCGGACAGTTGGATCTTGAGAAGAGACAACGGCATGTTTTCGTCTGACATATTGCTCGAACCGGTTACCCCATCTGTTTTGCCGACGACGATGTAGGCATGATTGTCGTCAAGAGTAGAAGGTCCGGTGGCCAGGTGGGCGACTGCTCCTACTTTGCTCGTTTCTGTGGCGTTGTTAGCCGGTGCCGTAGGCTTCACTTCGGCTGCGTGATATCCCCCGGAGACGCCGTCGGGCAGTATTGCGTAGGTTGTGGGACCGGTGAGGTCGACGATGACCGGGCACATACCGGTCACGTCAGTTTGGCCCGGTAGATAGTGGGCTCCGATCGCACCGATGAGATAACGACCGTGGACATGTAGGATCTGACATCCTTCGCCCAAGGTTTGATCCTGGTCGCTGATGACTCCCGGTGGGGGCCACAGCGGTTCCGCCCCGAAGACGATGGGGGTGGCTGTGGGGGTCGGTGGAGTGGGAGAAGCGGGAGCAGCGGCACTCGGGCTCGTGCTATTGGAGACGGTGCTCTTCGGATGTTTGGCTGAACAGCCGTAGAGCCCCGCGCCTGCGGCGGCGCCAAGGGTGGTGAGGAATGTGCGACGGCGCATAGGTGCTCCTGTGCTGCGCTGGAACGGGAACCGGCTGCTTTCGATGGTGGGCTGCGCACCATGCGCCGACAATGGGGAGTTGTTCCGGATGGGGCGTCTACACCACCTGCACCGCTACTGATGCGCCGGGACGTGACGCGGCTCAAAGCGCTGATGTTGCCCGCGCCCTGGGTGAGTCCTCCCTGTCGTCCATAGACTGTGCCGCGGTGCCCCGTCGTCGTCCCAAGACCGGACCAACCGGCCGTGATGGCTGCGAGCGCGCGGCACCACGTCCACGTCCCCTGAATCAGGAACTAAGAACAGTGAACGCACGTCCTCTCAATGTCGCCGTCATCGGAGCAGGCCCCGCAGGCATCTACGCCTCGGACATCCTCTCGAAGTCGGGCATGGAGGTCTGTATCGACCTGTTCGAGCGGCTTCCTGCGCCCTACGGCTTGGTGCGCTACGGCGTCGCCCCCGACCACCCGCGCATTAAACAGATCATCGTGGCCCTCTACAAGATCCTCCAGCGCGGGGACATCCGGCTCATCGGCAACGTTGAGGTCGGCCGTGACATCTCGGTGGCCGAGCTCCACGAGCACTACGACGCCATCGTCTTCTCCACCGGCGCTGACACTGACGCCCCCCTGGACATCCCCGGCGTCGACGCCCCCGAGTGCCACGGCGGCGCCGACTTCGTCTCCTGGTACGACGGCCACCCCGATCACCCGCGCACCTGGGACCTGAGTGCCAAGGAGGTCGCCGTCATCGGCGTCGGCAACGTGGCCCTGGACATCGCCCGCGTCCTGGCCAAGCACGCCGACGACCTCATGACCACTGAGATCCCGGCCAACGTCGCCGCCACCCTCCAGCAGTCCCCGGTCACCGACGTGCACGTCTTCGGGCGCCGCGGCCCCGCCCAGGTGAAGTTCACCCCGCTGGAGCTGCGCGAGCTCGGCAAGCAAGCCGACGTGGACGTCATCGTCGACGAGGAGGACTTCGAGTACGACGAGGGCTCGCAGGCGGCCCTGGCCTCCTCCAACCAGCAGCGCCAGGTGGTCAAGGCCCTCGAGGGCTACGCGATGCAGGAACCGGAGGACCTCACCGCCTCCCACCGCATCCACATCCACCTCTTCTCCGCTCCCCACGAGGTCCTCACCGACGACGACGGCCACGTCGTGGGCCTGCGCACCGAGCGCACCCGCTTGACCGGCGACGGCAACGTCACCGGTACCGGCGAGTACCGCGACTGGCCCGTCCAGGCGATCTACCGAGCCGTCGGATACGCCTCCAGCGCCATCGAGGGCCTGCCCTTCGACGCCGAGCGGCACGTCGTCCCCAACGAGGGCGGCCGCGTCCTCGGCGAGGACGGCAAGCCGCTGACCGGCCTGTACGCCACCGGATGGATCCGCCGCGGCCCCGTAGGCCTCATCGGCTCCACCAAGTCCGACGCGCAGGAGACCATCACGAACCTCGTGGCCGACGCGAATGCCGGTCTCCTGCACGCCGAGACCGACGACGAGACCCAGGTCGGCCACGACGCCCTCATCGCCCTGCTGGAGTCCCGCGGCATCCCCTTCACCAACTGGGAGGGCTGGGAGCTGCTGGACGCCTACGAGCGCGAGCTCGGCGAGGACTACGGTGAGGTTGTCGTCACCGGAGGCGACGCTAAGCCGCGCGAGCGCGTCAAGGTCGTCTCGCGCGATGCCATGACCGCGATCTCCCGTTCCACCGAGGTTCCCGAGGACCTCATCGGCCAGCCCGAGGCGGACCGCGTCCCCGAGCGGGTCGCCCACCGCTTGGCTGACTGAACTGACTGAGCCGGGACCGGCGGTTCCGCCGCCGGTCCCGGTCGGCACACGTCAACCCGTTCCCTCACGACGACCATTTCGAAGGTAGAACCATGCGAATCGGCGTTCCCACCGAGATCAAGGACAACGAGTTCCGCGTCGCCATTACGCCGGCCGGTGTTCACGCACTCACCCGGCGCGGGCACACCGTGACTGTTCAGACGGGCGCCGGCCAGGGGGCCTCGATCCCCGATGCGGAGTACACCGCCGCCGGCGCCGCCCTGACCGACGACGTCCCGGCCCTGTGGGCCGACTCCGAGCTCGTCCTCAAGGTCAAGGAGCCGGTTGCCCGGGAGTACCAGTACCTGCGCCCGGACCTGCTGCTGTTCACCTACCTCCACCTGGCCGCGGACCGGGCCCTGACCGAGGAGCTGCTCGCCAAGCAGGTCACCGCCATCGCCTACGAGACCGTCGAGACCGACGCCGGCGCCCTGCCCCTCCTGGCGCCTATGTCGGAGATCGCCGGCCGCCTGGCCGCCCAGGTCGGCGCGGACGCCCTGCTGCGCCCCCACGGCGGGGCGGGCGTCCTGCTGGGCGGTGCCGCCGGGGTGCGGCGCGGGAACGTCGTCGTCCTGGGCGGCGGCACCGCCGGCCTGAGCGCCGCGCGTCTCGCCGCCGGCATGGGCGCGGACGTCACCGTCTTCGACGTCGACCCCCTGCGCATGCGCCACATTGAGGAGATCGACGGCGGTGCCATCCGCACCCGCTTCTCCACCGAGCTCGACGTGGCCCGCGCCTGCGCCGGGGCGGACCTGGTCATCGGCGCCGTCCTCGTGCCCGGGGCCCGCACCCCCAGCCTCGTCACGCGCGCCACGGTGGAAACCATGCGACCCGGCAGCGTGCTGGTCGATATCGCCATCGATCAGGGCGGCTGCTTTGAGGACTCTCGCCCCACCACGCACTCGGAGCCCACCTTCGAGGTGGACGGCAAGATCTTCTACTGCGTGGCCAACATGCCTGGCGCCGTCCCGCACACCTCCACCTACGCGCTGACCAACGCCACCCTGCCCTACGCCCTCGCCCTGGCCGATGAGGGCTGGCGCGACGCCATCGCTGCGCGCCCCGATCTCGCGCGCGGCCTGAGCACGCACGCCGGGACGCTCTACACCGCCGGGGTCGGCGAGGCTCTGGACATCCCCACGGCCGACGTCGTCGATCTGCTGAGCTGAGCGGTGAGAACCCGTCGCATCCGCGTCGCCAGCGGCACGGACCGCTGGGCGCACGACCTCTACCTGCGCGCCTTCCCCGAGGATGAGCGCCTGCCCTGGGCACTCATCCACCTGCTCAGCCTGCGGCGCGGCATCGACCTCGTCGCCTGGTGGGACCGGCCCGCCGGACCGACCCGTGCGGCCTCGCCGGATCCCGTCGCCCTGACCTGGACCGTGCGCCGCCCCGGCTCCCGGCTGCTCTACCTCTTCTACCTCGCCGTCGACGACGTCGCCCGCGGCCGCGGTGTGGGCACCCGCCTCCTGGCCGAGGTCGAGCGCCGTCACCCCGGCTGCAGCATCGTCCTGGACATCGAGCCCGTCATCGCCGAGGCCGACAACGCCGAGCAGCGACGTCGCCGGCTCGCCTTCTACGAGCGCGCCGGCTTCCGCGACACTGGGTACGCGGTCCTCGACTCGACGGAGAAATACTGGACCCTCGTGCGCGAGGCGCCGGGAACCACCTTCGACCCCGACGACTTCCGCGATGCCCTGCGCTGCCTGGATTGCGGCCTCATCACCGCGCGAGTGGTCCCGCGCCAGCAGACATAGGTGGGACACAGGTTCATCCCATAGTCTCCACCCATGACAAGGACTCACCACTACAACGGTCTCAAGACCGCCGTCCTCCTGGGCGGCATGTGGAGCCTGCTTCTCCTTCTCGGCTACGCACTGACCCGGGGCACGGGCTCATCCATTTGGCTGTTCATCGTGCCGATCATCGGCGTCGCCCAGACCGCCTTCGCCTTCTGGAACTCCGACAAGATCGCGGTGCGCTCCATGGGCGCCATCGAGGTCACCGAGGACCAGCATCCCCAGATGTACGCCATTGTGCGCGAGCTCTCCGCCGCTGCCGGCCAGCCCATGCCGCGCCTCTACGTGGCCCCCACGATGAGCCCCAACGCCTTCGCCACTGGCCGCAACCCCTCGCACGCCGCTGTGTGCTGCACCCAGGGCATCCTTCAGCTCCTCAATGAGCGCGAGCTGCGCGGCGTCCTGGGCCATGAGCTCTCCCACGTCTACAACCGCGACATCCTCACCTCCTCGGTGGCTGCGGGCATCGCCGGCATCATCTCCTCAGTGGCCACCATGGCCCTGTGGTTCGGCGGCGGCAACCGGCGTGACCGGGACGGCGGCAACATCATCGCCGTTCTGCTGCTCTCCCTCCTGGCGCCACTGGCCGCCACCATCACCCAGTTCGCCATCTCCCGGACCCGCGAGTACGACGCCGACCATGACGGCGCCGAGCTCACTCAGGACCCGCTCGCCTTGGCCAGCGCGCTCAGCAAGCTCGAGTCGGGCATCTCGCGCGTGCCCATGGGACAGGACCCGCGCCTCGAGCCGGTCTCCTCGATGATGATCGCCAACCCGTTCGGGAGCCTGCGCAACCTCTTCTCCACCCACCCTCCCATGGACAAGCGCATCGCCCGCCTCGAGCAGATGGCCGGGTACTGACGGTGACCCTGACCGTCGTCGGCGGACTGCCGGCAGTCGGCAAGACCGCCGTGTGCCGGGAGGTCCTGCGCCTGCGTGCCGAGGGACAGGCGCAGAGCCAACCGCCGACCTGGCTGCGCATCGACTCCATCGAGCAGGCTCTGCGGGACAGTGGCGAGATGCTTCCCGGCATGCCCGGAGGGGCTGGCTACTACGTGGCTGCCGCCGTCGCCCGGGACGTCCTGGCCGCGGGCGGTGAGGTCCTGGTCGAATGCGTCAACCCGCTGCCCATCACCCGCCGTCTGTGGGAGGAAACCGCCTCGGCCCAGGGATGCTGGTTCCTCGCCGTCGAGCTCACCTGCTCCGATGCGGCCGAGCACCGCCGCCGTGCCCGGCAGCGGGTCGGCGATATCGAGGGCCTCAAGCTGCCGGACTGGAAGGAGATCACCCGCCGTGACTACGCCCCCTGGCCCGAGGCCGACCTCCGCCTGGATACCGCCCGGCTCACTGCCGTCGAGGCGGCCCGGGCCATTGTCGATCTCGGCCTCGCGGGCAGAGCCAGGTGATGATGGATAGGGGAGTGGGCAGCCCACCCCCAACCGAAACCGACGATGATCTCGCCCGACGTATCCAGGGGGCCGTCGGCGGCGGTGAGCTGCGCGGCGCGACGTCCGGACCGGTTGAGCGGCTAGGAGCCGGAGAGAGCTACGTTGCCTGGCGAATCGGCTCCGGTGACCAGGCACGGGTCCTGCGTGTTCCCCGGCGCTCGCCCCATGAGATGCCCCGCTCGATGACGGCCGAGTTCGAGACCCTCAGACGTGTCCCGTCCGAGCTCGGAACCAGTGCCATCGCTTTGGAGACCGGAGTCGACAACCCGCTCGGCACCCCCTACATGGTGACCACCCACGTTCCCGGCCGGGCTCTGCGCGCCACCGACTGGAACCGGCAGCTCGCGACCGCCCTCGCCCACCAGATCGCCCGCCTGCACGAGGCGCTTGCGGTCCCGGCTACCCCGACCGATGCGGCCGGCGAGGCCAGCCCTGCGCCGTTGGCCGCCCGGGTGCCGGGCGCTGGCGAGCAGGGGGAGGAGATGCTCGCCTGGTGGGGTGATCGCCACCCGGTCACTCTCACCGACCCTCGCGTCACCGCGCTTCTGCCCGCCTGGCGCCATGAGCTCGCCCGACTCGACCCCGCCTTCGAGACCGTCCCCACCCACCCGCTTATCCACGGCGACGTCGTCGCTCCGAACGTCATCCTCGGTTCCGACGGTGTTCCGCGGTTCATCGACTTCGAGTGGTCAGGCCCCGGCGATACTGCCAAGGATCTGGCCCTCATCGGCGGCTGGGTGACCGGCGGGCCCTGGTACCTGCCTATGACGCCCGACGACGTCGCCGCCTTCGTCACTGAGTACTCTCGGTACTTGCGCCACCTGTTGCGCTCGCGGCTCTCGCAGGACACCGATGCCATCGACCCGCGGCAGCTGCTGGCCCGTCGAGACGCCTACGAGCTCCTCGATCGCCTGGGCAACCTCCTGTACTGCCTGAGCCGCCCCGGCGAGGCTCGCTATGGGAGATGGGCCGACGAGATCGCCCACAGCCTGGTCACCCGACTCGCAGACTGACATGTCGGGCTAGCCCCACCAAAGCCTCGCCAGGTGACAGGATTGGGCATGATTCCAGGCCTGAGGAGGATATGGGGCATGAACCGATCAACATGGGCCGCGCGCTACCGTCGACTCGGCAGGGACGCCGCCTTCCTCCTCCTGAGCTGGCCACTGAGCCTGCTCGCCTTCTGCCTCGTGCTTCCGCTGACGGTTGCCGGCACCGGTACCGTCATCATCGGGGTCGGTCTCCTCCTCCTGGTCCTGGCCCTGAGCATCGCCGGGGGCTTCGCCAACCTGGCCCGCCTCGGCGTGGCGCGCCTGGACGAGCGTGAGCCCAGGCCGGGCGGCTATCTGCCTCCTGTTCCGGAGGCCTCCGCGCGCCGTCGGCTCTTGCGACGCCTGCGCGACCCCCAGCGCTGGGTGGACCTGCTGTGGGTCATCGTCTACTTCCCGGTGTCCCTCATCACCTGGATCCTCACCGTCGTGTGGCTGGCCCTGGCCGTGGGTGGCTTCCTCGCCCCTATCGCCGATGTCATTACCGAATCAATCCTTGGAGACCAACGCCAGGGGCTATCCGATCTTCTGGGCCTGTATCCGCCCCTGCTCTGGGACGTCGTCATCGATCTCGCCTGCGGCATCATCTTCTCCCTGACCGCCCCCTTCATCCTACGGGGCCTGGCCGCCATGCAGACGGGATTCATCCGCGGCATGCTCTCCTGGCGCAGCGAGGTCAGCCGCCTGCAAACCTCCCGGGCCGCTGTCCAACGGGCCGAGGCCGACACCCGCCGCCGCCTGGAGCGCGACATCCACGACGGCCCCCAACAGCGCCTCGTACGCCTGCGCATGGACCTGGCCCGGGCCCAGCGTCAGGCCGAGAAGGACCCGGTGGCAGCCTCCGCGATCATCCAGGGCGCCATGGACCAGACCCAGCAGACCCTCGATGAGCTGCGCCAGCTCTCCCGCGGCATCGCCCCGCCCGTCCTCGTCGACCGCGGCCTGGCCGCCGCCATCACCGAGGCCGCCACCCGCTCCTCCGTCCCGGTCACTGTGAGCACCGAGCTGTCCCAGGACCTTCCCGACCACGTCTCCCAAGCCGCCTACTTCGTTGTCAGCGAGTCCCTGGCCAACCTCAACAAGCACTCCGGGGCCACGGCCGCCGGCGTCGAGGCCCGCGTCGTCGACGGCGCCCTGCAGGTGAGGATCAGCGACAACGGCATCGGTGGGGCATCGACCGCCAAGGGCCACGGCCTGGCCGGCCTGGTCGAGCGCCTAAGCGGCGTCGACGGTAGGCTCACGCTCACATCCCCGACCGGCGGGCCGACCACAGTGGAGGCGATGATCCCGTGCGCGTTCTGATCGCTGATGACTCCGTCCTCCTGCGCGAGGGACTGGCACTCATCCTGACCGACGGCGGGCACGAGGTCGTCGGGGGAGTGGGGGACGGCGAGGCTCTCGTGAGCGAGGCGCTGCGGCTGCGGCCCGACGTCGTCGTCGCCGACATCCGCATGCCTCCGTCCCACACCGACGAGGGCCTGCGCGCCACGACCCGCATCCGCGACCAGTGGCCGGGCGCCCCCATCCTGCTGCTGAGCCAGTACGTCGTCGCAGGCTACCTGCCTGATCTCCTGGCTGACGGCGGAGGCGCCCTGGGCTACCTCCTCAAGGACCGGGTCGGCGACATCGACGCCTTCCTCAGCGCGGTCGAGCGGGTGGCGCGCGGTGAGCTCGTCCTGGATCCCGACGTCGTCTCCCAGGTTCTCCAGCGCGGACGGCGCGACGACCCGCTCGCCGAGCTCACGCCCCGTGAGCGCGAGGTGCTGGCGCTTATGGCCGAGGGCCGCACCAACGCCGGCATCGCCGAGATCATGGTGGTCACCGAGGGCGCCGTGGAGAAGCACACCCAGCGGATCTTCGCCAAGCTCGGCCTGCTGCCCGACGCTGCCGTCCACCGCCGCGTCAAGGCCGTCCTGGCACTTCTGTCAGCCTAGCGCGGTGCTTCGACCGCAGTTCTATCGGTTCTATCGGTAGTTGACGAACTGGAGGGCGGCGTCGACGTCGAGGTTCTTCAGCAGGGCGATGACCGTCTGGAGGTCGTCACGGGACTTGGAGGTCACACGCACCTCATCGCCCTGGATCGTGGCCTTGACGCTCTTGGGACCCTCGTCGCGGATCGCCTTGGTGATCTTCTTGGCGACCTCCTGGGCGAGTCCCTCGCGCAGGGGACAGGCCAGACGATAGATCTTGCCCGAGGGACGCGGCTCCTTGTCCCCCAGGTCCAGGGCCTTGAGGGAGACGCCGCGGCGGAAGAGCTTGGACTCCAGGACGTCCAGGATCGCCAGGACCCGTTCGGCCGTGTTGGCCTCCAGGGTGATGGTGTCACCGGACAGACTCACGGAGGCGTCGACGCCGCGGAAGTCGTAGCGCTGGGAGATCTCCTTGGCGCACTGGTTGACGGCGTTGTCCACCTCCTGGCGGTCGAGGCGGGAGACGACGTCGAAGGAGGAGTCGTTGGCCATGGCGGCAGTCCTTTCCGGGGTGGGACTTCAGTCGACCCGAGTCTAGGCGGGTTGTTCTGTGAGGAGGGTCCTACGGGGGCGATTGGCGCTGTGCGCCGCTGCCTTGCTATTCTTCCACGGCGCCAAGCGATGGCCGGGAGGCCTGAGTGCGGAGCCAAAGGCGGGTTGCCCGAGCGGCCAATGGGAGCTGACTGTAAATCAGCCGCGTAATGCTACGGGGGTTCGAATCCCTCACCCGCCACGCCGATCACTCGTTGATCGCACCTCACCCTTGCGGTGAGGGCCGCAGTGAGCGAAGCCACGGCGGGCCGAATTGCCAGAGCAGTTCGGATCTGCCTAGGATTCGGCTCGTTGCCCCGATAGCTCAGTCGGCAGAGCGTCTCCATGGTAAGGAGAAGGTCAAGGGTTCGATTCCCTTTCGGGGCTCTCGCAGCGGGGGCCATTGGCCCCCATTGTGGTCATATGGCGAGGTAGCTCAGCTGGTTAGAGCGCACGACTCATAATCGTGAGGTCGAGGGTTCGAGTCCCTCCCCCGCTACGCAAGTTTTCGAGTACAGCGCACCCGTCGCATGCTCGAGGATCGACACGAGGAGACAAACGTGGCCAGCAAGTCCGCCGACGTTCGCCCCAAGATCACTCTGGCCTGCTCGGAGTGCAAGGAGCGCAACTACATCACCAAGAAGAACCGTCGGAACACCCCCGACCGTCTCAGCATCTCCAAGTTCTGCGCTCGCTGCGGTAAGCACACCGAGCACCGCGAGACACGCTGAGCAGCGCGTTCCGGCCCTGGTCGCGGTCACCTGCGGCCTCAGGATCGAGCCCCGTTGACATGTTGTCGGCGGGGCATCGTCGTCTCTGAAGCGGATGCCGCCTAGCATCGGTGACGTGAACGGCCTCAGCCCTTGGGACGACGTCGAGCGGCTCGCAGCGGTCCTCGCCGCGGTTCTTGAGACGGGATCATCCGGGCTGTCTCAGACGCAGCTCCGCCGTCTTGCGCTGAGGGGCGCCGCACTGTCGCTTCCTCCTGTCCTGGTCATGCAGCGGTTGCAGGGGCGTCTGCGGGCCCAGGACGGGACCGCCGCCTGGAATGGTCTGCTGCACCGTCGCTGTCTCATGAGTCCGAGCGGTGCAGGTGACGGGGCTCCGGGGATCTCCCGGTGCCCTGAGGGGATGTCGGTCCAGCGAACCGTCCGCGCGGGCTGGGAGCTCATCCGGGTAACCGCCGAAGTACAGAGCGTCGGACGGCGCTGGAGGGTCACCCACGAGCTCGCCCGCCGCGGCCCGGCCGATCAACCTGCGGCGACGAGGAAACTCACGGAGTCTGAGGCCGGATTTGATCCGCCATCCGGTGACGGGATCTACCGGCTCGCCTATGACGACGTCGTCGCCTGGGCGGAGGCGACCGGGGACCGCAACGCGATCCATCTCCTGCCCGGCAGGGCTGCTGAGCTCGGTCTGGAAGCTGGTCCCAATGACGTCGTGGCGCACGGCCTCCTGCTTGGTGCGCTCAGCCTCGCGGTTGCCCGGCCTTCGCCCCACCAGCAGATTCGCCTGAGATTCATTGGTGCTGCCGATGTACCTGCGCACTGTCTGGATGGAGGAGAGGCGTGGACGACGCTCGTTGTCGATCCCGGTAGCGGTGACATCGCCCGGTGTGGGCGCCTCGTCCTGCAGCGCCGGTGACGGAGCCCTCCCGGCACTGGATGCCGGAGTGGCCGCAGGCGCTGATCGATGCCCTATCGCCCCGTGAGGGAAAAATGATTACCTGCTGGAGGAAATTCTGACGGCGATTCACTGTTGTCTTGGTGGCGACGAGATGAGAAGGTGGAGGCGAATTGTTAACCTCCTTCGATCATCGGTCAGTGGGGATGATGACGTGACAAAGGTAGGTAATTCGAATGTCAATCTGATGGATGTCAGGGTGACATGAAGACAGTGTTCGAATTCCTTTCCGAAGTGGACGGAGCTCAGCTCGATCCGCGTCGTTTCAAGCAAAGATCAGTGTTGTGGATGGTGTTCTCGTGGTTGTTGGATGATCTGAGTGACTGTACTGAAGTGCTGACGGTCTGACCGGGTGTGATAAAAAAGAAGTGGAGTTGCACTTGTGTGAAAGCCAAAGGCAGATGGCAAGTGAGCGCTAAAGGGTTCTCGACCCGTCCGGGTCGGTGCTGAGAGGAGTCGATAAGGTGATTACCGCAGAACGGACGATGGTGAAGCCGACGGCCTACACCGAGGACGTCGAGATGAAGTGGACTCAGAGCGACCAGGAGGCTGTCGAAGCCACCTACAGTCAGGAGTTTGCCGGGGCGGCAGACCGGGCCGGGCTCGGCCAGATGTCAGCCGGCACCTGCGGTCAGGAAGAGTTCTTGGAGCAGAAGGAGGGCTTCCACCGGCTCGATGAGATCGAGATGGATGCCTGGCGCTCCTTCCTGGCAGCATCCACCTCCGTCACCGCCCGCCTCAACCGCGAGCTCGAAGCGGGCTGCGGCATCTCCATGCACGAGTACGAAATCCTAGTGCGCCTGTCCGAGGCGCCCGATCAGACCCTGCGCATGTCGACCCTCGCCGAGCACGTCTCCCACTCCCGCTCCCGCCTGACCCACACCGTTCGACGCCTGGAGAACGTGGGATACGTCGAGCGCGCGTCCTGCGACTCGGACCGCCGCGGCGTCAACTGCATGCTGACCCGGGCCGGGGTCGACTTCCTGCGCGAGGCCGCGCCGGTGCACCTCGACGGCGTGCGCCGCCACGTCATCGACCGTCTCAGCCGCGAACAGCAAGTCGCCATGGCCGAGCTCATGAAGGTTATCGCGCAGGCTCCGGACTCCGCTGCGCCCTCAGCGTCGTCGACTTCCTCGGCGTCCTGACGCTCCTCACTGACTGTCCTGCGATCCGGTGGGCGTCGTCAGTCGGTTTCTCGACCGGCCGGCGGCGCCCACAGGTCTGTCCAGCGCACTCCCAGATCGGCCAGGAGTCGGCGCAGCAGCGGCAGGGAGATGCCGACGACCCCGTGCGGATCGCCGTCGATCCCCTCGATGAAGGCGCCCCCCAGGCCATCGATGGTGAAGGCGCCCGCGCACCACAGCGGTTCGCCGCTGGCGATGTATGCCTCGATCTCGGTCCGAGAGGGAGAGCCGAAGTGGACAGTGGCCGAGCTGACCCCCTCGGCGATGGCCTCATCGGTGGTGCGTACCAGGAAGTGCCCCGTGTATAGGGTGCCGGTGCTCCCGCTCATCACTCGCCAGCGCTCGCGGGCGTCCTTAGCATCGGTGGGCTTGCCGACGACCCGGCCGTCGATCTCCAGCATGGAGTCGCAGCCCACGACCACCTCGGCCTCCTGCGGGTCGATGTCTGCCGCTACGTCGAGTGCCTTCGCCCGGGCCAGGGCCTGCACCTGCTCGGCGGCGCTCGGAGCGGGCAGACCCGTCGCCCGGCGTCGATTAGCCAGCTCGTGGAGCACGGCTTCCTCATCGACTGAGGAGGCTCGCACCAGCGGCTCGACACCGGCGGCCCTCAGGGTGGACAAGCGGCCGGAGGATCGTGAAGCCAGGAGAATCACGTTGTCACCCTATACGGTTTCGGCGATTAGGCTCGTTTCATGAGTTCAGGTAACAGCCCTTTCGAGCGTCTTGTCACCGTCCCCGTCACCGGTTCCACCCAGGATGATCTGCGCGATGCCTTGACGGGGCCCGAAGCGAGTTCCTGGCCGCACCTGTCCGCCCTGCGCGCACTGCGCCAGACCGCCGGCAGGGGGCGATCCGGCCATTCTTGGATCACTCCGGACGACGGCGCGCTCCTGGTCTCCGTGGTCCTGCGTCCCCTCGTTCCGGCCGAGCGCCTGGCCTGGCTGCCGCTGTTGGCCGGGTTGGCGGTCCGAGACGCCCTGGCGCCCTTCCTTGAGGAGCTCGAGTGGCGGCTGGGCACCAAGTGGCCCAACGATGTCGTTGCCGAGCCCAAGGATCCGTCGACCGTTGACGTGATACCCGGCTGGGCCGGATCCCGCAAGATCGCCGGAGTTCTCAGTGAGCTCATCACCCAGGATCCCTCCGAGGCCCCTGCCGCTCGGCGACCGGCATCCGAGGAGGTTCCCGCCTCCCGCGATCAGGCGCCCGTAGTCGTCCTCGGCATCGGCGTCAACATCGCTCAGGAGGCCGATGACCTGCCGGTGGCATGGGCGGGCTCCTTGCGCACACTCGGTGCGTTTGATGCGGACGCCGATGCCGCAGAGGCCATTCTCGAGGTGATCGGCCATCAGCTGGTCAGGCGCCTGGAGCAGTGGGAGGCGGTGGACGGCGATGTCGACGCCGGGGAGGGAGTCCTCGGGGGCGAGTTGCGCGCAGCCCTGACCACCCTGGGGCAGCGGGTCAGCGTCCAGGCGCCCGGAGGCGAGCTCGACGGGCTGGCCGTCGACGTCACCCCAGCCCTGGTGCTGCGCGACCAGGGCGGTGATATCGAGGTCCGCGCCGGTGACGTGACCCTGGTGCGCGTCGAGGAATGACCCCGATGGGTCGTGGACACGTGCTGTCCCGGGCAATGAATCTCTCGATGAGCATCCTCGTGTGATCTGCGCTACTCTGGCTGGGTGATATTAGACAGCCAAGCGAGCAAGGGGCGCATCTCGGACCCGCAGGAGGTTCGGGGAGGCGCCCAGCATGAGGCTCACGGGGGTTCCCGACGTGTGAAGGACAGGGCCGCCGTCGGGGCCGACCCCAAGGGGCGGGACACCCTGGCGGGGCATGAGCACCTGCTGCTGGGGGAGGTCCCCAGCCTCACCCTGAGCGAGGTGGCCCAGCGGGCCGGAACCAGCCTGGAGATGGCGCAGAAGTTCTGGCGGGCCATGGGGTTCGCCGATGTCGAGCCGGATGCGGTCCACTTCACTCAGCAGGATGTTGATGCGCTGCGGGATACTGCGACGCTGCTCGGTGAGACCTGCGACTCCGCACTGGCCTCGGCCAGTGTGCTCGAGCTTCTGAGGGCCCAGTCCTACACGATGGACCGTCTGGTCCTGTGGGAGTTGGAGACCTTCGTCACCGATCTCGGTGAGCGTCTCGACCTGGATGACACCTCGGCGCGGCTGGTCGCCCTGGATCGTATCGACGGCCTGGTGGACCTCCTGTCCCGGCAACTGACCTATGTATGGCGCCGTCATATGGCCTCCATCCTGGGACGTACCGATGCGGAAGTCTCCGCCCGGGGGCGCGAGGACACCGGCCCCGACCTCTATCCGCTCATCCGATCTCTGGGATTCGTCGACATCGTCTCCTTCACCCAGCGGGCCCAGGGTATGAGCAAGGCGGCCCTGACCCACATGCTCGAGGGCTTCGAGAACACGGCCCGCGACGTCATCACCTCGCGGGGTGCGCGTGTGGTCAAGACGATCGGCGATGCCGTCATGTACATCTCCGACGACCTGCTGATCGCCGCCGACGTCGTTACCGCCCTGGTCGAAGAGCTCCAGAAGGGGCCCGACGCCATCCGGGTCCGGGCCAGCCTCGTCGAGGGGCGGGTCATCTCCCGCTCCGGGGACGTATTCGGGCCCACCGTCAATCTGGCGTCACGGCTCGTGGACACGGCCGAGCCCGGCGGTATCCGCCTGGATGAGGCGACCGCTATGGCCATTCTCCATTCGCCGCAGGCCGGCAGGTACCGGGTGGGGCAGTGCCATGAGGTCGTGGCCAAAGGGCTCGGGCAGATCATCCCCTGGTCCCTGGAAAGGATCTCACCGACCCGGTCCTGAGACGAGCCGAGTGGCCCGAAGCCTCCGTTATCATCTCGTTATCCAGTGATCGCCCATCTGTTGAGGGGTCACGCTCGGATCGCGGTTTGCCGCTGTATCTCCTGAGAAACCCGTTCTGCTCGTCGAGGAGCGGCAGGTCCGCCGCCTCGGTGCTGGTCACGTCCCGGTATCTTCTCCGCCCCTGGGACGATGGCGGGCGGGTGCATCGTCGCCTAACATCGCGGATGTGACAACTGTTCTGCTCGTCGAAGACGACCCTGCCATCTCCGAGCCCCTTGCCCGCGCCTTCGGGCGCGAGGGCTATGAGGTTCTCACTCACGGCACTGGTAAAGGTGCCCTCGAGGAGGTTTCGGCCGCCGACATCATCGTCCTGGACCTCGGCCTGCCAGATATCGACGGTCTGGACGTGGCCCGTCAGGTGCGCGCTCAGGGCCTGACTATCCCGATCCTCATGCTCACCGCACGCAGCGAGGACTCCGACCTCGTCGTCGGTCTGGATGCCGGAGCCGACGACTATGTCACCAAGCCGTTCCGTCTGGCCGAGCTGCTGGCCAGGGTGCGGGCGCAGGTGCGTCGCGCCTCGGGTGAGGCCACGGAGGACGAGTTGAGCTTCGGGGAGATTCGGGTCGACGTCGCCGCCCACAGGGCCTTCGTCGGCTCACGGGAGCTGCAGCTGACGACTCGCGAGTTCGAGCTGCTGCGCGTCCTGGTGCGCGCCG
The DNA here is from genome assembly GCF_006546835.1 of Actinomyces johnsonii. Lineage (GTDB taxonomy): Bacteria > Actinomycetota > Actinomycetes > Actinomycetales > Actinomycetaceae > Actinomyces > Actinomyces johnsonii. The sequence continues at coordinate 479,168 of NZ_VICB01000003.1, forward strand.
GGGGAGACGTCGCCTCCGGGGAGGACATCCTCAAGGAGGTCTGGGGCGAGGATCCCACCGGGAGCCCCCAGACCCTTCAGATGCACGCCACCTGGCTGCGCCGCAAGCTCGGCGACGACGAGGAGCGGCCCGCGCTTCTGCTGGCCCAGGAGGACGGCTACCACCTGGCTGCCGGCTGAGCCGCTGATGAGCCATTGACCGGGGCGGAATCCCGGATGCCGCCGAACAAGGGAGCCGCCCCGGATACCTGATTGTGTCTGAAGGAGGACAGCCATGCGCCGCTACGCCATGACGATGACGATGGCAGCGGTGTCAGTGGCCATCCTCCTGCTGGGACTGCCACTGGGGGGCGCCTGGATCGCTAGCGCGCTGCGCACCGCCGGGGGCGAGAACCGGGTCACCATCATCGGCACCGTCATCCTCACGGTCCTGGTGCTCACCGGAACCGCGCTCACGGCGGCCTCCGTCGTGGCCTCCCGGGCGGCCAGGCGTATCTCTGCGCCCCTCATCTACCTGGCCGCCGAGGCCGAGCAGCTCGGCAGCGGTCAGGTCCGCCCGCGGCTGCGCTCCTCGGGGATCGAGGAGATCGACCTGGTCCAGGCCGAGCTCGTACGCTCGGCCGAGCGCGTGGCCGGGCGGATTGCCGCCGAGCGCCAGTTCGCCTCCGATGCCTCGCACCAGCTGCGCACGCCATTGACCAGCCTGTCCCTGCGTCTGGAGGAGATCGGGCTGCTCGCCAGTGAGGATGAGGTGAGAGCTGAGGCCCACGCCTGCCTGGAGCAGGTCGAGCGGCTCACCGGCGTCGTCGAGGACCTGCTCAAGGTCTCACGCCGGACCGGTGGCGGAACGACCGAGGCCCTTCACCTTAAGGACATCTTCGCCCAGCAGCGCGAAGAGTGGGAGCCTGCCTTCGAGCAGGCCGGACGCACCATCACCTTCCGCGACGAGATCAGCCACCCGGTCCTGGCCACACCCGGCTCCCTGGCCCAGGTGCTGGCCACCGTCGTCGAGAACTCCCTGCGTTACGGGGCCGGGACGACCTCGGTGAGCGTGCGCAGCGCCAACGGCGGTCACGCCGTCTTCATCGATATCGCCGACGAGGGCGAGGGCGTGGCGGAGGACATCGCCCCGCATGTTTTCGAGCGGCACGTCTCCGGCTACGGTTCCACCGGCGTGGGCCTGGCGCTGGCCAAGGACCTCGTCGAGGCCGACGGCGGCCGCATCGAGTTGTCCCAGCGCAGTCCGGCCGTCTTCTCCATCCTGCTCAACGCCGTCCCCAAGTCCCTGGACCCCAACAACGTCCTGCCGCAAGGGGCGCTGGTCTCCGTGGGCCGACGCCGTCGGTTCTGACCGCTCGCGCAATGCGCGGACGCGCCATAGTCCTCGAAGACTGGCCTTGCGGGACAGTCTGCGGCCTAAGGCGCGTCCGCGATGGAGGGGATGGGAGGAGGCGGGGTGCGTCAGGACTTCTGACGACGGGACCTGATGAACTTTGAGATGGCGGAAGCGAGCATCGGCGCGACCGAGATGAAGACGATCACCAGGATCATGGCGTCGATGTTCTCCTGGATCCACTGGAAGGAACCCAGGAAGTAGCCCAGCCAGGTGATGCCGAAGGCCCAGAAGGCGGCGCCCAGGACGTTGAAGGTGATGAAGTGGCGGTAGTGCATCTTGCCCACGCCGGCGATGACGGGCGTGAAGGTGCGCACGATCGGCACGAACTGGGCGAGGGTGACGGCCTTGCCGCCGTGGCGCTCGAAAAAGGCCGAGGTTCGGTCCACATACTCCTGCTTAAACAAGCGCGAGTCGGGCTTGTTGAAGATCGCGGGTCCCACCTTGCGGCCAATGAGGTAGCCGGTCTGGTTGCCGGCGATGGCGGCCAGAAACACGAGGGGCGCCGCCACCCAGATGTGGACGCCGACGGCTCCGGTGCCCACGAACATCCCCAGGGTGAAGAGCAGGGAGTCGCCGGGCAGGAAGAAGCCGATGAGCAGACCGGTTTCGGCGAAGATGACGAGCATGACGCCGACGATGGCCCAGGGGCCGAACCATTTGACGATCGTTGTGATGAGGTTCGCGGCGTCGAGCCATTCGGGGCCGAGCATCGGGACGTGGGCGGCGGGCAGGTTCAGTGCCGGGGCCAAGACGGTCAGGGCAGTCACCGTGCAAGGCTAAGCGGCGTTCCGGCAACCTGCCGTGAGAGTGGTCCCCTCCGGGCTGTGGAATCGGGCACTCCGCTGCCGATGCGCCTCGGCGCGCCCACTCGCCCCCGTGCTTCAGGGACGGGCTGCGGCCGGGAGTTGGGATTCGATGTCGTCACCGGCAGGGTCGTCACCGCCGGTGCCGGTACTGCCGCCAGGACGACCGATGCCGTCGGCGTCGTCGTCGCGGTCCTTATGACCGGTGAAAACGATGTAGTGGTAGAAGACGAACCGGAAGGCGGTCCCCAGTCCGAAACCGACGACGTAGGCTGCGATATTGTCCGCCAAAGGTGAGGTAAGTCCCAGCACATGGTGGGTGAAGAGCAGGCAGAACTGGGAGATGACGATTCCGCCCAGGTTGGCCAGGCCGAACAGGGTGGCCTCACGGGCGACGTTCTTCCGGGTGCGGCCCCGGTAGGTCCAGTAGCGGTTTGCCAGCCAGGAGAAGACGGTCGCGGTCGAGGAGGCCAGGAGCTGAGCGGAGTTCGGATGCCCGGCGAGGAAGCCTGTGGGTCCGTGCTGGAACAGGTTGAACAGGCTGGCATCGATCACGTAGGCCGCAGCGCCCACCATGCCGAACTGCATGAACTCCTTGATGAGGGCGATGAGCCGCTGCGTCAAGGAAATGCTGGGGGAGCGCGTCATGATCGGCATCCTATGTCGGTCTCAGTTACGTCACGCAAGCTGAAACCGGTCACGGAACCCAGTGAACGCTGACGCTGCCGAAGTCCCACACCCAGGAGACCCACACCAGCTGGCCGACGACGCAGACCGCCAGCAGCGCCAGTCGGCGTCGGGTGGTTCCGGCCGCGGCGGCCAGCGCCCAGCCCGCCGGGGCCAGGGGCAGTAGCAGGCGCAGCACCGACGTCGTCGGATCGAAGAAGGCCAGCAAGTAAAGGAGGTAGCCCAGGCACCAGAACCAGACGGCGGGCCCCAGGGCATGGAGGCCGGGGGCGCTCAACAGCAGAGCCACGGCCACCAGGACGACGACGAGCAGGATCGGCCCCAGGTGGGGGCCCACCCAGTCGCCCATTCGGGTCAGCCATGGTGTGAAGAGGATCAGGTTATTGCCGCGCCAGGAGGTCTCGGTGGCCGTGTAGGCGTCCTGGCGGCCCGTGGTCATCCAGGCGATAGCCGGCCAGGCCAGGGCAGCCGCGCAGGTGATCAGTGCCAGGGTCAGGAGGCGCCAGCGCCCGCTCGGGTTCTGGGGCGCGTGCCCCGGCAGGAGTTTGGGGAACCGGGCCGGTGGGAGCCAGCCCCTGGCGCAGGCCACCTCCCATGCCCACCACAGCCCCAGTGCCGCCCCCAGTGGGACGCCGACGGGCCGGGCGAAGCAGGCGGCCACCGCGAAGGGGATCGCCGCGAGCGCCTGCCCACGGCTCGCCTGCCACAGCGTCAGCCCCACCAGCCCCAATCCCAGGGACTCGGCGTAGGGGACCTGGAGGACAGCGGCGCACGGCGAGGACCACACTAGGGCCACTGCCCACAAGGAGGTCTGTCGCCCCGTCACCGGTGAGAGCCAGTGGTCCATCGCGACCGCCGCGCCCGCCGAGGCCAGGATCGATACGATCGCGGCGCGCGTGTAGAAGGACCATCCGGTCCAAGCCAGTAGGGAGGCCAGGCCGCTCAGCAGTGGCATGAAGGCCCAGGTGTTTTGCGTGACCCGTCCGTCGGCACTGACGGGCAGCCGGGCGGGGTATCCCTCCTCGATGATTCGGTTGTACCAGCCGGCGTCCCAGAAGCGCATGTGTTCCTCCCAGGACGGTGCGGCCCCGCCCCAGGGGGTGGCCGGTGTGTCTTGGGCGCCCAGGCGCAGGATGAGGAAGGTCAGGATGCTCGCCGCCGCCCAAACGGATAGGACCTGGAGGGGGCGGGGCAGGCGGGACAATGGGCCGTGCGAGGTTTGCGGTACCTGCTGGATGGTGGAGGAGTCTGCGGCGGGTGGCGTCACGGCCCCACCCTACGGTCTGGCGGTCCGCCTGCGGTGTGGTCTCGCCGTGGGCGGGTAGCCTTGGGGTGTGAGCGCACCCATTGTTGCCGTGATCGGGGGCGGGCAGTTGGCCCGCATGATGCAGGAGGAGGCTAGCGCCCTGGGCATTCACCTGAGGGCACTGATAGAGGCCGCTGATGGTTCCACCGGCCAGGTGACTCCGGATGCGCCTGTCGGTGCGGCCGACGACGAGGCGGCCGTGCGCGCCGTTGTCGCCGGGGACGGTACTCAGGGGCTCGGAGGGGAGCCGGCCGCGGTCCTCACCTTCGAGCACGAGCATCAGGACTCGGCTCTCCTGGAGCGTCTCCAGTCCGAGGGCATCAGCGTCCAGCCCACTCCGCAGGCCTTGATGTTGGCCCGCGACAAGCTGGCCATGCGCCGGGCCATGGGCGAGGCCGGGCTTCCGCAGCCCGCTTGGGCCGAGGTCGGCGGACCTCAGCAGGAGACCGCCGAGCAGATGACCGAGGCCGTGGAGACCTTCGCCGGTGAGCACGGTTGGCCCGTGGTACTCAAGACGCCACGCGGCGGCTACGACGGCCATGGCGTCCTGCTGGTACGCAGCGCCGAGTCCCTGCGCGAGGGGGAGGCGGCCGAGTGGATCGCCTCGGTGGCCCTCGCCCGCGCCGGTCAGAGCGACGGCCAGGGGGCTGGTGGGGGAGGCAGCCTCGGCGGGGTCGCGGTGACCAGTCTTGTGGTGGAGCAGGCGATCCCCTTCACCCGCGAACTGGCGGTTCTGCTGGCTCGCAGCCCCAGCGGGAAGGTGGCCGTGTGGCCGGTGGCCCAGACGGTTCAGGAGAACGGTATGTGCGCCGAGGTGCTGGCGCCGGCACCTGGTCTCGACTCGGCCGCCGTTGAGGAGGCCGAGCTCATCGGTCGGGCGGTGGCGGAGAGCGCCGAGGTCACCGGGGTGCTCGCCGTCGAGCTCTTCGCTGTCGAGACCTTCGGGGAACCCACGCGCCTGTACGTCAACGAGCTGGCGATGAGGCCCCACAACTCCGGTCACTGGACCCAGGACGGGGCCGTCACCAGCCAGTTCGCCCAGCATCTTCGCGCGGTTCTCGACCTGCCGCTGGGAGCCACCGATGCAACGGCGCCCACTACCATCATGGTCAACCTCATCGGCGGCCAGCACGAGCCGGGGGCCGACGCCCTGGCCCGGGCCATGGCCCTCCAGCCCGACGCCCGAATCCACCTCTACGGCAAGCAGTGGCGCCCGGGGCGCAAGCTCGGGCACGTCAATATGACAGTCGGGCCGGATCAGGATGTCGCCGAGGTCGTCGAGCAGGCGCGCGGCGTTGTCGCCATTCTGCGCGGGGACGCCTGAGCTGGGAACACCGCGCCACGGCTCGCAGCACACGGCGCACAGAGAACAGTGCACAGAGACAGGGAGTCAGCATATGAGTGAAGTCAGCGGAACGAAGGCGAGCAGGGGGCGGCCGGTGGTCGGCATCGTCATGGGCTCGGACTCGGACTGGCCGGTTATGGGGGCGGCCGCCGAGGTCCTCGACGAATTCGGTGTGGCCTACGAGGCCGACGTCGTCTCCGCCCACCGCATGCCTACCGAGATGATCGACTACGGCCGTGCCGCCGCCGGGCGGGGACTGAAAGTCATCATCGCCGGTGCCGGGGGAGCGGCCCACCTGCCCGGGATGCTGGCGGCCGTCACCGAGCTGCCGGTCATCGGGGTGCCTGTGCCGCTGAAGTACCTCGACGGCATGGACTCCCTGTTGTCCATCGTCCAGATGCCGGCCGGGGTCCCAGTGGCCACTGTCTCCATCGGCGGGGCCCGCAACGCCGGGCTGCTGGCGGTGCGCATCCTTGCGTCCGGTCAGGGGCAGGAGGCCGACCGCCTGGGCGCCGCCATGCGGGCCTTCCAGAGGGACCTGGGCGAGGTCGCCCACGCTAAGGGCGCCGCCCTGCGCGAGCGGCTGCAGGATTGATGATCAACCGACCGTGCGAAGTGTGCGAAGGTCGTTGACCATGTCACGAGCCGGCCTCGAAAGCTTCTTGCCAGAACCCGTCGGAGTCCCAGTTGGCTTTCATTCCCAGGGCATTCAGTGGGATGCGCTGGTACTTCCCTAAAAGACTGTGCAGTCTCAGAGCCCACGTTGAGTGCGGGCTGATGGTGAACAAGATCGACTGAAGAGAGACGAGAACAGGGTAGAGCCTCTTTCGTTCCAAGGCTCTTGGGTTGCTGGTATCGAAGACACTGCGTTCGTTGAGCCAGCGGACTGTTCTGCTTTTTGGGATTACTGGATATACGCCAAGGAATCTGTTCCAGAGGCGTCCGTGATGGGCACAGATGTTGCGCACCCTCACGTAGGTCTTGAGCCAAGATTGCAGTACCTGGTCAGGGAGATTGAGCTCTCGCGCAATTGTTTTGCGATACTTGGGGGCCAAGCTGGCGTAAAGATGTTGAAGCTCGCCAGCGGTGAGTAGTTCGATGACTAGCCAGGATGGTGGTGTCGCTGGAGAAGAGTAGGTGTCAAGGTAGTGTGCGAGCGCATCGGGATAGTGGAGGCGATCCACCTGTTCACCGCGATCTGAGGGAATGCGCTGCCGTTCGCGTTCTGTGAGGTCTTCGATGCGTTTAATTGTTGTGGAGTATCCTCTGCAATTCTGGTAATTCGAGGTGTTTCGGTACCAGAAGGCTTCGCCTTCGCCGTGTGTTGACATTGTGTTGGACAGTGCGGCGCGCACAGCGACCTCGACGCGCTCAAGGGCGTCGATTGTCAGGAGGCGCAGTTGTCGATCAAATACATAGACGTTGAGAATGTCATCGAAGGTGGTTCCTGGACTGAAGGAGTGGGTGGTTCGATCGGTCTGGAAGGGGATTGTGTAGGGGGAGAGCCGATAGTATCCGATATGTCGGAGGTATCTGGCGGTGCGGTTCCGGTCCGTGATGGTGAGGCCACGTTCAATGTAGCGCTCAATGAGATCGTTCTCGTTGAGTGCCGGTTTATCGTAATGTTGGGCCGGAGGGATCATCCTTTAATTGTAGGGTGTTGGTATGTAAAAACCCCCCGATTTGGGCGTACTCTGGTGAGCAAGAGGCCTGGGGGGTGTTGTGGTGCCAGTGTACATGGGCATACGGGGATGCGGGAGCCTGGACGAGGAACCCACTGACACGTTGATCTCACGTTCGTTTCTGTTCGTTTCTGGGCGAGTGTGTGTAGACTGAGGGTATGAGCATTCTCGTTGCTGGAGGCGCCGGCTACATCGGCGCGCATGTGGTCCGACTTCTCCTTGAGCGCGGGGAGGAGGTCGTCGTCGTCGATGACCTGTCTTACGGGACGCCGGAGCGAGTCAAGGGTGCCGCCCTCGTCGAGCTCGACGTCGCCAGCGGCCAGGCCCCGGAGACTCTCGCCGAGGTCATGGACTCGCGCGGCGTCACCGCCATCATCCACTTCGCGGCGCGCAAGCAGGTGGGCGAGTCGGTCGAGCGCCCCGCCTGGTACTACCAGCAGAACGTGGGCGGCCTGGCGAACATGCTGCTGGCCATGGAGAAAGCCGGCGTCAACCAGATGATCTTCTCCTCCTCGGCGGCCGTCTATGGCATGCCCCCGGTGGAGGTCGTGCCCGAGGACATCGACTGCCGCCCCATCAACCCCTACGGCGAGACCAAGCTCATCGGCGAGTGGATGATGGCCGACGCAGAGAAGGCCTGGGGGCTGCGCTGGGCTGGTCTGCGCTACTTCAACGTTGCCGGTGCCGGCTGGGATGACCTGGGAGACATGGCCACCCTCAACCTCATCCCCATGGTCCTCGACCGCCTCTCCAAGGGCGAGACCCCCAAGATCTTCGGTACCGACTACCCGACCCCCGACGGCACCTGCGTGCGCGACTACATCCACGTCAAAGACCTGGCGGTGGCCCACATCGCCGCCTTGGACTATCTGGCCGGCGGCCAGGACATGGCCGAGCACGTCTTCAACGTCGGCACCGGCCAGGGCGCATCGGTGCGCGAGGTCGTCTCTAAGGTCATCGCCTCCACGGGCTTGGACCTGGAACCGGAGGAGCTCGCTCGCCGCGCCGGAGACCCGCCCCAGCTCATCGGCAACGCCACCCGCATCGGTGAGGTTCTGGGCTGGAAGGCCGAGCACGACCTGGATGACATCGTCGCCTCCTCCTACACCTCCTGGCAGGCGGACCCCAACCGGCCCCACTTCGGCTGAGCGGTCCCGAAACCACTGTGTGCGGGCCGGTTCCCCCGGGAAAGGGAACCGGCCCGCACATCTTTGCATTCGATGTATTCGTCAGGACTGGTTGAAGTCGGCCGCCGTCAGCTTTCCGTCGCGCAGCTTGGAGAAGAAGTCGGGAGCGGTCGTGTCCTGCAGCAGCACCGTCTCGCCGATGTCGGCGTCGTCGGGGCTGTAAGCCGTGTCCTCGATGGGCGGGGCGCCGGTTAGACCGCCACCGGAGGCCGAGCGGAAGGCCAGTACCATTTTCGCGATGCTCATGGTACCGGCGTTCTTATCCACAGTGAGGGCGTTCGTGCCGGCGTCGACCAGCGCGTTCTGGCGGGAGAAGGAGATGGCTGTCGTCGGCGAGGCCGCCTTGGACACCACCGCGGAAATCACGGCGCGCTGGCGCAGGCCACGGCCGACGTCGCCGGTCGGGTCCGACTTGCGCATCCGGGAGTAGGCCAGCGCCTTCGTCCCATCCACCGTCTGACACTGGCCCTGGGAGGTGTCCCAGACCAGTCCCGAGTCCTCGTCGGCGACGTTGTAGTCCAGGCAGACATCGACCCCGCCGACGGCGTCGACCATCTGCGACACACCGGTCATGCCGACCTCCACGTAGTGGTCCACCGTCAGACCGGAGAGCTTCTCGACGGTCTGGACCAGCAGCTTGGGGCCGCCGAAGGAGTAGGCCGCGTTGATCTTGTTCTCCCCGTACTCGGGGATGTCCACGAAGGTATCGCGCGGCAGGGAGGTCAGGCTCGTCTGCCCGTTGGCTGCCTGGTGCAGCAGCATGACGGAGTCGGCGCGGGCTCCTTCGGTGTCGTCCTGGATGACGCCGCCTCGCGCGTCCGACCCGACGATGAGCCAGGTCTCGCCCGGCGTGTCCGTCGCCCCGGAGAGGGCATCGATGCGGTGGAGCTGGGAGGAGACGTCATTCCACAGCCAGGCGACCCGGGCGGCGATGAGCGCCAGGACGACGACGATGACGATGATCGTCCAGCGCAGGATCCGGCGCCAGCGCGGCCGGGGGCGTTTCGCCTTACGGGGTGGCTCGGGCTCGGACATTGGCCTGCCCGGAACCGGCTCCTCCTGGGACTGAAGGTCCTGAACGCCTACAGGATAGGCACCGCGTTGAGTGGGCATCGCCCGGGTGCGCTCGGGCTCGGCCGTGGCGCTCCGCCCGTCGGCCCCCGGTTCCAGGGGCACCGCGCTCGACCCGGCCCGAGCGTGACTGCCGTTTCGGGGCGCACCCGCCTGGCGCGGCTGAACGGAGGGAGGCTGCTGAGAGGCCGCCTGAGCCGACTGGGACGCGGACCTCTGGTCAGACCGTGATGAGGCGTCCGCGGTGCTGTCCCGGTGCTCCAGAATCGAGTGGCGCTGCGGCTGGCGAGCTGGGGCCGATGACGGCCCGGACGTCGGTGGAGACGGGCGGCGCGGGGAGCCGCCGGCGGGGTCGGTGCCTGCCTCGCTAGAGGGTGCCTCTCTGTGTTCGCGGCTGCGCTGGTTGACTGCGTCGATGGGACGCTGCCGACGTAGAGGCCTTCCCCGACCGGATCCGGGGGTGATCGAGGGCGGGAGCGAGTCGTCTGTCGGAGTCACGCCTACGATCCTGCCTCAGGCGGGGCACGCCTGGGCGCTTGGTTTCGCGGTGGGCTGCTGAGAGGAGGTGCCCGTCTGCGGGGCCTGTGTCTGCGGGGCCTGCGTCGTAGCCGCGTCGGCCTCCGAGGACTCGGTGGGCCCTTCCTCCGAGGCGGCCTGGTCGCCCGCGGTGGCGCCCGCATCCGTCGCCGCCGGTGCCGCGGCCTCTGCCGGAATGGGCTTATCCTCCTTGATCGCCTTCCAGACCTTCTTGGCGTTCTCGCTGGGAACGACGCGGTTCTCGTCGGCTGCCTGCTCGTTCGGCATGGTGATGAAGTTGATCTTGTCCATGCCCACGCCCTGGACGGAGTAGGCCAGGCCCGACAAGTTGCCGATCTGGCCGATGTGCTCCGAGGTAGTGAGGGTCTCCAGGGTGCTGGTCAGGAAGCCGGACTGGGTGAGCAGGTTGCTGGACAGAGCCTTGGACGCCATGGCGTTCATGAGCTTCTGCTGACGGGAGATACGGGAGATGTCCGAGCCGTCGCCGACGCCGTGACGGACACGGGCGTACTGCAGGGCGGTCTGTCCGTCGAGCTTCTGGCAGCCCTCGTCGAGCTTCATGCCGGTGTAGTCGGGATCATCGATCGCCTCGTCAACCTGTACGTGCACTCCTCCCAAGGAGTCGACCACCTTGGACAGTCCGTTGAAGTCGACGACGACGAAGTCGTCGATGCGGATGTCCGTCATCTTCTCCACGGTCTTAAGGGTGCAGGCGGCTCCGGATGCGACAGCCTTCTTGTCATTACCGGTGCTGGCTCCGTTGGCGAAGGCGGAGTTGAACTGGCCGTCCTCCTCAGCGCCGGCGGTCTCGCCGTCAAGGTTCTTGCACTCAGGGATGTCCACCAGCGTGTCGCGGGGAATGGAGACGGCGTCGACGCGCTTGCGGTCGGCTGATATGTGCATGACCAGCGCCGTGTCGGAGCGTGCCACGGAGACCTCGTCACTGCCTTCGGAACCGTCCACGTTGTTGTCCCCGGAGCGAGAGTCGGTGCCCAGCACCAGAAGATTGACGGCGCGGCCGTCATAGCTGTCCGGCGGCTTGGTGCCGGGTCGCTCCTCCTCGGTGAGGAGCCCTTCGATCTTGAAAGAGGTGATCCGCGACTGGATGTTGTGCCATGCGAAGCCCGCGCCGGAGACGACGAAGAGCAACACCGCCAGGACGCTGAGCCCTAGCCGGCGGGCCAGGCGGCGTCCGAGTTCTTTGGAGGAGTGCCGCGCGCGCGGCTTACTGAGCTGAGGCACGGAAGCGATGATAGGGAATCATTGGGGAGATCCATATGGGTCTCCCTACACCTGGTGCATGAGATTCGCCTGAGAGGAGTGAGGCCTCTCACGTGGGTCACGGCGCTAGGCTCTCTCCGTGACCAATGTTGTGGAACCCACGCCCATCAGCGCTTCGAGCGCGTCCCTCGGCTCTCCGAATACGATAGGGGAGCCCTCCGCTCCTCAGTCGGACGCCCGGGTCGAGGGGAGGGAGGCTGGCTGCGCGGTTGGTGAAATCAGCCAATCGGACGGCCGGGCGGAACCGGGATCCGCCGGCGTCCCGGCTCCCGACGCGCAGAGCGTGCGAGTCGTCACAGTGGCCTTCAACCCGGGTGAGGAGCTCGATCGTTTTCTGGCCTCCCTGGCCGCGGCCACGGCGCGCAGGCTCACCGTCGTCATCGCGGACAACGGGACCGAACACGACGTCGTCACCGCCGCCGCCCAGCGCCACGGGGCCCGCGTCGTCGGCGACGGAACCAACCTCGGCTACGGGGCCGGCGCCAACCTGGCGGCCGCCGATCTTCAGGAGGACTGGGTCGTGGTGGCCAACCCCGACCTCGTCTGGGAACCGGGCAGCCTCGACGTCCTCATCGACGCGGGTCTGGCGAATCCCACGGCCGGCTGCCTGGGGCCGCTCCTGCTCAACATCGACGGCACCGTCTACCCCTCCGGGCGCGCCCTGCCTTCCCTGGTCAAGGGCGCAGGCCACGCCGTCCTGGGCAAGGTCTGGCCGACCAATCCCTTCTCCGCGGCCTACCACACCGCCGAGCAGGGCTGCCCCGGCGGCATCCGGACGGTGGGCTGGCTCTCGGGGGCCTGCCTGCTGCTGCCGGCGGCCGCCTGGAGACGCCTGGGGGGATTCGACGACGGCTACTTCATGTTCTTCGAGGACGTGGACCTGGGGGAGCGGGTCGGACGGGCCGGATGGCTCAACGTGCAGGTCCGTGACTCCGTCGTCATCCACGAGCAGGGGGCCAGCTGGAAGGCCCGCCCCGAGAAGATGATCCGCGCCCACCACGCCTCTGCCCGCCACTACCTGTCCGGGGTCTACGACGCCCCGTGGCAGGCGCCTGTGCGCTGGGCGCTCTGCGGCGGGCTGCGCCTGCGCGAGGAGCTCGAGGTTCTCGCCTCCCGGCACTGATCGAGCGGGGACTTACTTCCGGCGGGGCGCCGCGTGCTCGGGGGAGAGCTTGGCCTCGTCGGGCGGTTCGGGGGCGTTGTCGAGAGCGATGCGCCGGGCCAGGTGCGTGATCTGACGCTCGCGTGCCCCGTTGCGGCGGAAGGAGGACAGAATCTGCGCTAGGAAGGCGATGACCATGGCGTACAGCAGCAGGTCCGTGCCTCGCCCGACTCCGACTCGGTGCGCAATCGCGGTCATCACCGAGGGGAAGGCGATCGTGAAGATGGCGAAGGCCACGAAAGCCAGGGTCGCCAGCCGGCGGCCGGCCTGGTGGCGGGCGCCGCCGGGAGTGCGCAGCATCATCCAGCCCACGGCCGTCACCGCCAGGATGAGGGCGGCCTGAATGAAGAACTGACGGTTCGTGGTCGGGGCGATCTGGGTGACGATCTGATGAATCATGGACTGTGCCTTCCGTACTGTGGCCAGGCGAGAGCGCTCAGGAGAAGAGCAGGTCGACCAGGATGTTGACCGAGTTCCACAGGGACTGGCCCTTGGAGCGGGAGTAGTCCGTGTAGACGATGTGCACCGGGAACTCGCGCCAGGGCAGTCCGGAGGCGCCGATCTGGCGGATGATCTCGCTGGCGTGCGCCATGCGGTTCTGTTTGAGATCCAGGCGCGCCAGGACGTCGCGGCGGATGACTCGCAGGCCGTTGTGGGCATCGGTCAGCCGCATACCGGAGGTGCGCGAGCTGACCGCTGCCGCGGTGCGCAGGACGAGCCTCTTGAGCCAGCCCACCGGCGAGGGGCCTTCCAGGAAACGCGACCCGAGGACGACGGCGAGTCCTTCTTCGCGAGCCGCCGCGACCATGGCGGCGGCGTCGGTCGCGGAGTGCTGCCCATCGGCGTCGAAGGTGACGATGTAGTCGGCGTTCGTCTTCTCCAGGACGTAGGCGAAGCCCGTCTGCAGCGCCGCGCCCTGGCCGAGGTTGACCGGGTGACGTACGACGACGGCCCCCGCGGCGGCGGCCTCGCGAGCGGAGTCGTCCTTGGAGCCGTCGTCGACGGCGACCACGTAGGGGAAGATCTCGCGGGCCTGGGAGATGACCTCGCGCACGACGGTCGCCTCGTTGTACAGGGGGATGACGAGCCAGGTGTCGGTGACCCGGGGCACCGGGGCGGGGCCGTCGGCCCGTGTCGCGTTGGGGGTAGTCACCGCTGCATTCTCGCACGCCAGTTCCGGATGCTGTCCGTCTTGCGGGGACCGGAGCCCCGCTCGCCGGTGGGGCAGGTCTCGTTTGAGCCACCTCCGGGCGTCGTCTGAGGCGGGTGCGTCCCCTAGGATGGGCCCGGTCGTGCAGTGTCCGCCGTCGCCTCGGCGACCGGAGTGGCACGGCCCCGGCAACCAGCAGGTTGACCGGTCTCACTCGATCGTCAGGGCGGCCCACGCCGTCCGTACAGGAGTCGCCGTGGCTACCCGAATCGCCCCGTCCGCCGACGTCTCCCAGGATGCCGCGCTCGGAGAGGGCACCAGCATCTGGCACCTCGCCCAGGTCCGTGAGCACGCAGTCCTTGGACGGGACTGCATCGTGGGGCGCGGCGCCTACATCGGCGAGGGCGTGGTCATGGGGGACAACTGCAAGGTGCAGAACTACGCCCTCGTCTACGAGCCGGCCCGCCTGGCCGACGGCGTCTTCATCGGCCCGGCCGTCACGCTGACCAACGACCACTTCCCCCGGGCCGTCAATCCCGACGGGACCCTCAAGTCCGCATCCGACTGGGAGCCGGTGGGGGTCACCATCGACGAGGGCGCCTCGATCGGGGCCCGCGCCGTGTGCGTGGCCCCGGTACGCGTGGGGGCCTGGGCCACAGTGGCTGCCGGCGCCGTCGTCACTAAGGACGTGCCCGCCCACGCCCTGGTCGCCGGAGTTCCCGCCCGCCGCATCGGCTGGGTGGGGCGGGCCGGCGAGCCGATGGTCCCGGCCGAGGCCGGCCCCGATGGCGCCCCGCGCTGGCGCTGCCCCGTCTCCGGGACCCTGTACCAAGAAGCAGGCTCTGAGTCCGATACCACCATCCGAGAGGTCACCCACTGATGTCACGCGAGTTCATCCCAGCAGCCAAGCCGATCATCGGGCAGGAGGAGCGCGACGCCGTCGATGCCGTCCTGGCCTCCGGCATGGTGGTCCAGGGCCCCCAGGTCAAGGCCTTCGAGGAGGAGTTCTCCGCCCAGGTCGTCGACGGCGTCGAGTGCGTGGCCGTCAACTCCGGTACCTCGGCCCAGCACGTGGCCACCTTGGCCAGCCGGCTGGCAGAGCGCGCCGGGGGCGCCCCGGAGGTCATCGTCCCCTCCTTCACCTTCGCCGCCACCGGCAACTCGGTGGCCATCAGCGGCGCCGTGCCGGTTTTCGCCGACATCGACCCGGTCACCTTCACCCTGGATCCGGCCAGTGTCGAGGCATCCATCACCGAGCGCACGGCGGCCATCGAGGTGGTCCACCTCTACGGTCTGCCCGCCAACATGCCCGAGATCCTGGCCATCGCCGGGCGACACGGCCTGGCCGTCTTCGAGGACTGCGCTCAGGCGCACGGCGCCGCCATCGACGGCAAGCCCGTGGGCACCTTCGGCGCGTGGGGCTCCTTCTCCTTCTACCCCACCAAGAACATGACCAGCCTCGAGGGCGGCATGATCACCACGGCCGATGCCGAGCTGGCCCGCCGCAGCCGCCTCATCCGCAACCAGGGCATGGAGCAGCAGTACGCCAACGAGCTCGTGGGCCTCAACAACCGCATGACGGACGTGGCCGCCGCCGTCGGTCGCGTCCAGCTGACCAAGCTGGCCGGCTGGACCGCTGCGCGCCAGGCCAACGCCGCGCGCCTCAACGCCGAGCTGGCGGGCGTGGGCGGCGTCGTCACCCCCCATGTCCCCGAGGGCTACACGCACGTCTACCACCAGTACACGATCCGTCTAGAGGGGGCCACGGCCGCCGAGCGCGACGCCGTCCAGACCGCCCTGAAAGAGGAGTGGCAGGTGGGCAGCGGCGTCTACTACCCGATCCCCAACCACCGCCTGGCCTCCCTGGCCCACTACGCCGAGGGCCTGGAACTGCCCGGAACCGAGCAGGCCGCCCGCGAGTGCCTGTCCCTGCCGGTCCACCCCTCCCTGGACGAGGCCGACCTGGAGCGCATCGGCCAGGCCGTGGTCGCCACCGTCAAGGCGGGTGCCTGACATGTGCGAGAACGTCGCCCTCGACGGCCTGGCCACGACGACCGGCCTTCCCGAAGCCCACCACCTGCCCGACAAGGGCACGGCCGACAACCCCCTGCGCGTGGGGCTCATCGGTCTGGGCTCCATGGGGCGCCACCACGCCCGGGTCATCCGCGCCACCGAGGGCATGCAGCTCGTGGCCGTGGCAGACCCCGGCGGCGACCGCTTTGGCGTGGCGGGTGAACTACCGGTCCTTCCCGACGTCCACGCCCTCATCGATGCCGGACTCGATGCCGCCATGGTGGCCGTGCCCACCGTTTACCACGAGGACGTCGCCCTGGCCCTGGCCGAGGCCGGTGTCCACACCATGGTGGAGAAGCCCATCGCCCACGCCGCCGCCGCCGGCCGCCGCGTGGCCGCCGCCTTCGCCGAGCGCGGGCTTGTGGGCGCCGTGGGCTATGTGGAGCGCTGCAACCCCGCCCTGCGGGCGCTTCGCGAGCGCCTCGATGCCGGTGAGCTTGGCGAGGTCTACCAGGTCCTCACCCGCCGCCAGGGGCCCTTCCCTGCCCGCATCAGCGACGTCGGTGTCGTCAAGGACCTGGCCACCCACGACATCGACCTGACCGCCTGGGTGGCCGGCGCCCGCTACACCTCCGTGGCCGCGCAGGTCACGCACCGCTCCGGCCGCCAGACCGAGGACATGATGGTGGCCACCGGCCTGTTGGAGGGCGGCATCGTTGTCAGCCACCAGGTCAACTGGCTCACCCCCTTCAAGGAGCGCATCACGATCGTCACCGGGGAGAAGGGCGCCTTCGTGGCCGATACTCTCACCGGCGATCTCACCTTCCACGCCAACGGCACCGTGGCCTCCACCTGGGACCAGGTCGCCGTCTTCCGGGGGGTCAGCGAGGGCGACGTCATCCGCTACGCGATCCCCAAGCGCGAGCCGTTGGCCCTGGAGCAGGAGGGCTTCCGCGACGCCGTGCGCGGCGTGTCCCAGCGCCACGTCACCATGGCCGAGGGCGTGGCCACGCTCGACGTCGTCGAGGCGGTCCTGACCTCGGCGAGCGAGAACCGGACGGTCGAGCTCTGAACCGCTTGGCCGCACCGGCGGGGCCCGTGGCGGGGCTGCTCGCCCGGGTCCGCTCGGTCATGGACTCCTCGCCGTTCCTGCGCCACGTCCTGACGCTGGTGACGGGCACGGCGGTGGCCCAGGGCGTCACCTTCCTCATGAAGATCGTCCTGGCCCGGGTCTACACTCCTCATGACATGGGGCTGTTGGGCACCTATATCTCGGTGGCCTCGATCCTGGTGGCGGTTGCTGCGCTGCGCTACGACATGGCGATCATGCTGCCCAAGCGGGAGACCGAGGCGCTGAGCGTGGCCCGCCTGGGCATGGTGTGCCTGACCGTGGTCTCGCTGCTAGCCACGGCGGCCTCCTTCCCGCTCAACGGCGTCATCGCCCGGCAGTGGGGGCACGAGGTGGCCCTGTGGATGCCCCTGGTGGGGCTGACCACCTTCCTCATGTCCGGCGTGGAGCTGTTCAAGTACTGGTTCAACCGCAACAGCGACTACCGCACGATCGCGGTCAACCAGGCCGAGCAGCAGATCGGTCTGACCGGGGGCCAGTTCATCCTCGGCGTGGCGGGCCTGGGAGGGATGCCCGGGCTGGTGCTCGGGCACACGGCGGGCCAGCTCTTTGCCTTCGCCAACCTGGGACGCCAGGCCAGAGTTCTGTGGCGCCGACTCCCCGAGGACGCGCCCTCCCTGCGCTGGGCGGCCCGCCGCTACCGGCGCATGCCGCTGCTCAACGGACCTAACGCCCTGGGCGATGCGCTGCGGACCAACGGCATCGCCCTGCTCATCTCGGGCTACTCGGTCGCCTCCCTGGGACAGTTCCAGATGGCGTGGGGGGTGCTCGATGCCCCGCTCATTCTCATCAACGGCGCTGTGGCCAGGGTGTTCTTCCAGAAGCTCTCCACGATCGAGCCCGGGCAGATGCGCCCGCTGGTCCGGGTCACCATCAGACGTGCGGTGCTCATCGGGATCCTCCCCTTCGCGCTCATCTACGCACTTTCGCCGTGGTTCTTCCCGCTGCTGTTCGGAGCGCAGTGGGCCGAGTCCGGGAGCTTCGCCCGCGCGCTGACCCCCTGGCTGTTCATGATGCTCATCACCTCGCCGATTTCGAATCTCTTCATCGTCACCGAGCACCAGGACTGGATGCTGGGGTTCAACGTCTTCTACACGGCGCTGCCCCTGGCCTGGCTGTACTGGTCCCCGCTGGACCTGCTGGCCACCTGCTACGTCCTGGGCGCAATGATGGCTGGACTGCTGGTGGCCAACACCGCTCTGGCGGACCACGCCGCCAAGCAGTTCGACGCCGGCGAGCGCGTGGGCGGCTTCCAGGAGTCCAAGAGCCGGGAGGAGCGCAAGAGTCGCCAGGACGGGCAGGAGGATGCCGCGTCGTCGGCCGCCTCCGGAGGCGCGGAAGGCGACGTGAGCTGAAGACGCGTCGGGCACACTGGTATCGGGCGGCAGCGCCCGATCGTGACCGGAACCGCCGAACCGGAAGGAAACGCGAGAGATGACGTCCACCACGCCCCGCAGATCCGGGACGGAGTCGACTGGTGCGTCCACCGGTCGAAGCGGCCGACAGGGCCCGCGCAGTCTGCTGCTACTCACCGATTTCTACCCCTACGAGGTGGGGGAGGAATTCCTCGAGCAGGAGATCGAGACGCTGTGCGCCGCCTACGACGAGGTCGTCGTCGTCCCGGTTCGCCTGAGCGAGGGGGCCCGTCAGACCCGCGCGCTGCCGGCCAACGCCCGCTGTGCCCTGCTGCCGGCCTCCCGGCTGCCCGACTGGCGCTTCCACGCGATTCTGCGCGCCCCGCAGATCCTGCTGGGACGGGAGCGGATGGTGGAGACGCCACCGTGGAAGAGCTTCGGGCGCTTCGGGATGGATGTGCGCTTCGCGGCGATCGCCCTGAGCGCCTACAGCCGGATGCGCCGGCTCCTGCCGGGCCTCGGCCTGGAGCGGGCCAGTCACCTGACCATCTACTCCTACTGGTTCTTCACCGGGGCGGCTCTGGGCGGGATGCTGCGGCGCCGTGAGCTGAGGGGGAGGCCGGTCAAGGTCGTCTCCCGGGCGCACGCCTACGACGTCGACGAGGCCGACGCACCGCGCGGCTACGTCCCCTCGCGCCGCTTCGTCATGCGGGCTGTGGACCGGGTCTACCCGATCTCGCAGTACGCGGCCGGCTTCCTGCGTCGCCGCTTCCCCAAGGCCGACACCATCGAGGTGCGCCGCCTGGGCGTGCCGGCCGCACCGCGCCACGAGCGGCATCGGACTGAGCCCTTCCAGCTCGTCTCCTGCTCGCACATGGCGCCCTACAAACGGGTCCACCTCATCGTGGATGCCGTCGCCGAGCTGGAGAAGCGCGGCCGGAAGGTCACCTGGACCCATATCGGCGAGTTCGACGACGAGCGCCTGGCCGCCATGCGGGCCCGGGCCGAGGAGAGGATCGACTCGGCCCCGGTCACCTTTACCGGGCACCTGACCAACACCGAGGTCCGTGAGCTCTATGCGACGACGGACTTCTCCTGCTTCCTCAACTGCTCCGACGGCGAGGGCGTGCCGGTGGCTGTCATGGAGGCCCAGGCGGCGGGGCTGCCGGTGGTGGCCACGGCCGCCGGGGGGACCGGCGAAATCGTCCACGACCGCGAGAATGGCCGACTCATCCCGGTGGAGACCACCGCCGAGCAGATCGCTGACGCCATCGAGTCCGTCATGGACCTCGGCGACGCGGAGTACAAGGCCATGAGCCGGGACGCGCACGCCACCTGGGCCGAGATGTCCGACGCCCAGCGCCAGTACCGCGAATTCGTCGACGGCCTCATCGCCCTCGAGGGCTGAATTCAGAGTGCCTCGAGGGCTATTCATGAGGTCCGTCGTCGGATCTCCCGTTCTCCTGCGGTGTGTCAGCGGCTCGGTGTCCATGCTGCGGACATGAAGGTCACAGGGACGTTGGAAGCCGAGCGAGAATCGCGGAATTTCAAGGATGCTCGTCGATCGCGTCGGCTGCGGGCTCAGCTATGTCCGCTGTGTGGACACCGAGTCGCTCGTGCGTCACAGGAGGATGGTGGAACCGACCGCGAATCCTGTGAATAAATCTCCTTCAATAGTTGAATCGACGAGAGAGTTCTGCTGAGAGCTCTCAGGGTATTTCTATTTCAAGGTTGATTGGACTTTGTGCTGGTGATACAAATAACGCATGGTGAAAAAAGATGTGTTGTCTGGTAAGCAGAGCGCTCCGTTTCGTTCATTCAAGTCTTCCCGTAAGCCAGGGGTCTTTAGAAGTATGTTGGCCACTTTCCTGGCTACGGTGTGGTGGTGCGTTGTGGCTGTTTTCGCGCATCTGATGTTGAGGCCGAAGTTATGGGCTAGCCTTGAGTCTGATTTTAATTCGAATCCGTTAAAAATATTCAAGGTGTATAGAGATTTATTTAAGTGTATCGGAGAGAGTGGCTATGGTTTTGTCTTCTCGACCCTGCTTTCTCTCTTAGCGGCAGTGGCTTTGTTGATTGTTTCGCTGCGAAATATGTTCTGGCCGATGCGGGAGCTTCCTGGTGGTGTGCAGATGCATCGTGCTTGGCTGCAGGAAGTATTGGATAATTCTGCTTGTGAAGATGTTGCGATGTTTCTGATGCTACAGCTTTGCGGTATGTACGGGGTTATTGTGGTGTGCTGGGGTTTCGTGGTTGCGGCAAAAAATTGGAAGGGGGTGTCGATGATGTATTTTTTTATACTACTTGTGTTGTATTTGTTTGTCTCTGTGTGGCCTGCATTGTTTTTAAAGAGTGATGCTGGGAAGATAAGTGGCTATGCGCGGACCCTAATTCGGGTGGCTAATCTTGCGGAGTGGAGGTGTAGGAATGGCAGTGAGGGTGTTCTTAGTGGAGAATATCATTTCCTCTATGGGGCATCGAGCATATTTCTGTCGAAACAGATTAAGGGATTGAGGTGTTTTGTTGGTAGATATGGTGGAGTTGTTGTGGCGGTGATGGTTTTATTTGCAGCATTAATTCAAAGGTGCCTAGCTTCCGAAGTTAAATATAAAGCCGTGCTGGTCGTTGTTGGGGTGTATGCATGTTTGCTGTTGGTGGCATTGGGTGTTGAATTTGCAGTGCTGGTAGCTGTTAACGTGAAGGCAAGTTTCGTTTCTGTGGGAAGGATAAATTTTGATGCAGTCATTATGTGCATGCAAGGGTTTGCTGCTTCGATAATGGCTTGGATTGCTTTTTTTGTAGTGGTTTCTCGTTCTACTATTTTGGTCACGATAGGTCTTCTGTTGTTATTCTGGTGGATTATAAGAATATATTTATCGTTAACAATAAAACCGCGCGAAAATAAAATTTCGAAAATTCGTGGATGTCTTGAGAATGTGTCTGGTTTGCGTGATGCGATGAGTGCTGAAGTTGACCAGAGGTTACTTCTAAGTAAAGAGTCGACTTTCTCATATAGAAATGATGCTGCTCAGGTTTCCGATGGGCTCGCAGTTGTCGCTGATTTAGTGATTCCTCAGGGATATGTTGTGGAGGGATCCATCAGAGGAAATGTTTTTCTGAGATTCTATTTATTTTCAAATATCGGATTAATGCTGCCTGTGATTTCGTTTCAGAAATTTCTGGACGGTATTGTCGCACGGCAAGTGTGTCTTGTGAACAAGCAGCCTTAGTGGTTGGTTGGATAGGCGAGAAGCAAATTTTGTGACAACGTGATTGTCTGCATGATCTGGTGTTGTGTTTCAGACTCTACGATGTTTGGTGAAAAGCTTGGGAACGCAACTTTTTTATGTTGGTGACTGATGTCGATCAGCAGTAACCAATGATGAAAGTACGTCCCCACAACAAATCGCAGTTCTCGAGGCATGCAGAATACGCAAAAACTCAAACTCGGCCGCTCGGCTCCGGTGCGCTCTGAGAGAGTTCCCGCTGTGCGCCGTCGGTCCCGGGCGTCAGCCGGGCAGGTGGGCGGTGAGTTCTGCAACGACGCGCTCGGCGGCGTGACCGTCGCCGTAGGGGTGCGCATCGGCCTCCCGGGGCTCGGTCGGCCGCGGCCGCGAGGCCGCCTCCACCAGCGCCTCACCGGGCTCGACCAGCCGGTTCCACCCCAGCTCCACCGTCTCCACCCACTCGGTCTGAGGACGCACTGTGGTGCACGGCACCCGCAGGAGGAACGCCTCCTTCTGCAAACCACCGGAGTCGGTGATGACCCCGCGGGCATGAAGCGCCGAGGCGATGAGGTCGGGATAGGCCAACGGCGGGTGGACCAGCAACGACCCCCGGCTCTCCAGGGCCAGGCCGTGCTCGGCGCACTTGGCCACCAGGCGCGGGTGGGCCAGGATGACGACGGGATGGTCCACCCGGGCCAGGGAGTCCAGGACGGCCTCCAGGCGTCCGGCGTCGTCGGTGTTCTCAGCCCGGTGGATCGTGGCCAGGGAGTAGGAGCCTTCAGCCAGCGAGAGCTCCTCCATGACCGGGCTGGGGGAGCCCGAGACCCGGTCGCGCACCTGGAGGAGCACATCGGTCATGACATCACCGACGACGACGGTGCTGCCCGCCAGCCCCTCGGCGGCCAGGTGCTCTGCCCCCACCGCGGTGGGCGTCAGGAGCAGGTCGGCCGCATGGTCTGTCAGGACCCGGTTAATCTCCTCGGGCATGGCCCGGTTGAAGGAGCGCAGCCCCGCCTCCAGATGGGCCACCGGGATGTGCAGCTTGACGGCTGCTAGGGCTGCGGCCAGCGTCGAGTTCGTATCCCCGTAGACCAGGACCCAGTCCGCTGACAGGGGCGGCAGGGCCTCATCGAGTGCAGCGAGCATCGCCCCGGTCTGGGCGCCGTGCCCGCCCGAGCCCACGCCCAGGTGCACGTCGGGCGCCGGGATACCCAGGTCGGTGAAGAAGACGTCGGAGAGCATCGGGTCGTAGTGCTGCCCGGTGTGGATGATGACGTGCTCCACCCCGGCCGCAGCCATGGCGTGGGCAACCGGGGCGAGCTTGACGAACTGGGGCCGGGCCCCGACGACGGAGACAACGCGCATGAGCCGATCCTACGGGCCCGAGCGGCCATGCGCGGCCGCGCGCCACCAGAGTGCAGGAGCGGAGGACTCATGCCACACGGCCGCACTCCCCGCGTCGAGACAGGCCCTAGCATGGGGACATGCGCGTCACCGTCGTCACCACCTGGCTCCCCACCGATCGGGCACCCAGCTCGGGCTCCTTCGTCCTGCGCGACAGCGCCGCGATCCGCGACGCCGGACAGGACGTGCGCATCATCCACCTGGTTCCGCCCCACCAGGACGACGGCGCCCGCCACCGCACCCTGGAAGGCATGAGGGTCCTGTCCATCCCCATGAAACCCTCCAACCCGCTGTCCGTCGCCCGGGCCGCCGACCGGCTCCGTCCCGCGCTCGAGGGCGCCGACGTCCTGCACTCCATGGCGATGAGCTCCCTCCTGCCGCTGACCGCCCTGGACCACGCCCGGGCCCTGACCCTGCCCTGGGTCCACACCGAGCACTGGTCCGGCCTGACCAACCCCGACACACTCGGCCCAGCCCTGCGCGCCGCTATCCCCGTCGTCGGCCACGGCCTGGCCCGCCCCGACCTGGTGACCGCCGTCTGCGAATACCTGGCCACCCCGATCCGTACCCTGAGGCGCGGCCTGCCCACCGCGGTCGTCCCCTGCATCGTCGAACCCCAGGACGCGGTGAGCGAGCCACCCGGCGGCGAGGACACCGGCAGCATCAACATGGTCACCGTCGGCGGACTCGTGGAGCGCAAAGACCCCATGGCCTGCCTCGACGTCCTGGCCGAGCTGACCGCTCGGGGAGTCCCGGCCACGATGACCTTCGTGGGGGAGGGGCCGCTGCGCGCCGATATCGAGGAGCGCCTGGCCACCGACCCCGCCCTGGGCGAGCGCACCCGCCTGACCGGCAACCTCGACGCCGCGGGCGTGCGCACCGAGCTCGCCCGCGCCGACCTCTTCATCGGCCCCACCCGCGGAGACAACTTCTTCGTCTCAGCGGCCGAGGCCATCACGAGCGGGCGGCCCGTTGTCGTCTCCGACGCCGGGGGCCAAACCGAGTACGTCACCGACGCCAACGGCACGATTCTGCCCCTGGGAGCCGGCAGCCGGCAGTGGGCCGACGCCGTCGTCGAGACCGTGGAGCGTCTCGCCCCCCGCGGTGCGGCCTCCATCGCCGCCACCATTGGGGACAGCTTCTCCTCGGCTCAGGTGGGCGCCGCCTACCGCCGCCTCCACGAGGAAGTCGCCGGCGACCTCCGCGCACACTGACGTCTTCTTCATGGAGGACACGTAGCCGCGTCCTCTATGAAGAAAACGTCGGTTCACTCCTCCGGGGCCATCGCCTCCAGCTCGGCGGGAGTGGCCAGGGGCAGGTCGGTGAACAGCCGGCACCGGCGGCACCAGGTGTCGTTCAGGAAGGCGCGCGTCCAGAAGCCCAGGAGCTTGCGCCCGCCCATGAGCTGGGCGGCGGCCACCGGCAGGGAGGCGTCGGTGATAAACGCCTCGAAGGCCATGGTCGAGTGCAGTGTCGCCCACGCCGAGAAGGTCCGCTCGGCCAGGCCCAGTAGGTGCAAGCGCGACAGTGCGGTCTTGAGCCGTGAGCGCGTCTCCTCGCTGACCTCGGTGGCGGCGAAGTAGGGCAGGTCCGCCTCGTCGGCGCGGTCGGCGGCGTCCGCCTCGGCCCCGGCGGCTAGTGCGGTCGCCCGGGCCCACAGGCGCCCGATGAAGACCGCGTAGAAGTCCCGCGTGGCCGTCAGCTCCACGGCGCCACGGTGCCAGGCGTCCCAGAACTCCACATCCAGCATGGGCAGTGCCCACTCCAGCCCCAGGTGCTCATAGGCGCGCATGGAGTTGTTGATGTACTTGGTTTGGCGCTCGCGGACGTTGTAGGACTCCAGGATGCTCTGCACGTCTCGCGGGCTGCCGGTGAAGGGCCGCAGAGCCAGGAAGGCGCGGACTTTGGCGGCCCGGTAGGGGTCGGCGTAGGCGCGCCGCTGGTCCCCCTGGAGCTCCTGGTGGTGGATGAGGATCGCCTTGGCCACCCGACCGCGGGTGACGTGCGGCTCCTCCAGGAGGTGCTCGTCGTGCATGTTGCCCACGATCGTGTGCCCTGGCAGGACGACGTCGCCCGGACGTACCACGCCTTGCTCCAGGAGGTTGCGCAGGGCGTACCAGTCCTGCACGTGCGGCAGCGCCCCCAGGGTGTAGCTGTACTCCAGAAAGTCGGCCGCTTCCTGTGTCTGCCAGGCCTCGCGCAGCTCGGCGGGGACGTAGTCGACGGCGTGCCACTCCAGGCCCACCGCCTCAGCCACCTTGCGCGAGACCTCGACCTCCCGGGTTCCGGGACGCCCATAGGTGAAGGCCACCGCCCTGTCCAGGGCGCCGTGAAGCGTCAGCCACGCCACCAGCAGCCGCGAGTCCAGCCCGCCCGACAGGGGCAGCACGAGTCGCGGCGAGCCCGGCCGGTCCGACAGGTCCTCCAGGACCCGGCCCATGCCGGCGTCGAGCGCCGCGAGCAGCAGGTCGGAGAACTCCTCGGGGTCGGTGACCATGTCGGACTCCTCGCAGAACCGCGCTAAGGCGTAGTCGACCGCGCGGACCCGGCCGGTGGCGCGGTCGATGCGCACGATCGCGCCCTGCTCGGTCTGGTGGACGCCGACCAGCAGCGTGTCGGTGCCGGAGACGAAACCGGCGTCCAGAAACTCCCGGCGAGCTCGCGGATCCAGCCGGGGGGCGCTCAGTGCCCCGCGCATCGCGGTGGCGTCATCGCTGACGATAAGCCGCCGGCCGCCGTCGGCCCTGTTCTCAAGGGCCCAGAACAGGGGCCAGGAGCGCAGCCGGTCCTGAGCCAGAACCACCTCATCGTCGCTGATCCGGATGGCGGTCAGACGCCCGGGGTGGGAGACGAGGACTTTCGGATCGGTCGGATCAGGGCAGGGTGTGTCGCAACGCACCCACAGGGACTCGGTGGTGTCGCCCGACGGCGCGGTCTGCTGCCACTGCGGACTCGTCAGCCGAAGCTCGACGTCGATAACACTCACCGTTGCCCTCAATCCCTTGAAATCCTCTGATCGGTCAGCGGCGCCGAGTAGCCTCGGCGGCCCGGTGTGCCTACGCCGTCTGCCGGCGCTCAGTGTGTCACAGTTGTGACACGTGACGCGGATGACGCCCAGCGGATTCCACTGGGCTTCAGCGTTGTCCGACAATAGAGAAGCGCCTCATCGGTTCTCGTGAGGCGTGAGATGATCGCTCAGCATCCTGCGGGTCGGAAGTCCTACCCACTGTGGGTCGCCGGGACCCATGCACAAGACGGAGGTGACGTCATGAGCGCAGACAAGCTCATGGTCTTCCACGCTCCTTTTCCGCTTCAGCCGGATCGGGTGGCCGCCTCCATGCTGCGTCCCCTGGCGATGCGGCGGGCCTTCGCGGACCTCGGCTACCGGGTCATGGATGTCACCGGCTACGCCGCGCAGCGACGTCGGGCGATGGCCCGGGTGCGAGCGGCAATCGCCGCAGGAGCCGGGATCGAGTTCGTCTACAGCGAGAACGCGACCATTCCCAACGCGCTGACCGAGCCACGTCACCTCCCCGTTCACCCCCTCCTCGACGCCGCCTTCTTCCACCACTGCCAGCGCTCCGGCGTGCCCGTAGGCGTCTTCTACCGCGACGTCTACTGGCGCTTCCCCCGTTTCCGCGAGGGCATCAATCCGATCCTGGAGGCCGGGCTCCAGGCCGCCTACCGCAGCGAGCTCATGGCCTTCGAGAGGGTGGGCCTCCACCTCTTCCTGCCCAGTCAGGCCATGGCTCGCCACATCCCCCACGTGGACCCGGCCCGCATGAGCCCTCTGCCGCCCGGGGCACCCGATGTCGAGCCCCGCGGCGCGTGCGGCCAGGACGATGATGGTGACGATGACGGTGGCCTCGAGCTGCTCTTCGTCGGCGTCCTGCAGGACAACTACCGGATGGACGCCTGCCTCCGGGCCGTGACCTCCACGCCCGGGACCCGCATCACCCTGTGCGTGCGCCAGGAGACCTGGGAGGCCAGCCGCGACCACTACGGCCCGCTCCTACCGGCGGGCAGGGCACAGGTCGTCCACCGCTCGGGGGCTGAGCTGGAGCCCCTGTACCGGCGGGCAGACCTCGGGGTCCTGTTCACCGAGCCCAACCCCTACTGGGATTTCGCCGTCCCCTACAAGCTCTACGAGTACCTGGCCCATGAGCTGCCCGTCATCGCCGTGCGCGGGACCCAGACCGGCCGACTCGTCGAGGAGATGGGGATCGGCTGGGTCCTGGATTACGACGCCGGCGCCCTGAGCGACCTGCTGCGCCGCCTGCGGCAGGCTCCTGGGGAGATCGAGGCGGTGCGCCGCCGTATGCGTCGGGTCCTGCCCGAACAGACCTGGCAGGCCCGGGCCCGCACTGTCGCCCACGTGCTGGGCGCAACAGAGAGGAAGCCATGACCCGGTTCCCACGAGGCGGGGCGCTACTGGCCACCCGCATCCACCTGCCTGAAGCCGCCGCCGCCTCCTTCCGCCTCGATGGCGTCGAACGCGCCCTGGCCCGTCACGGCGTACCGGTGCGGGCATTGACCACGACCGTGCCCGGGCGCGACGGGCAACCCGCCCCGCAGATCGACGACCCGCAGGGCGTGCGCGTCTCGCGCTGGCCGGCCCTGCGGGATGCCAGCGGATACCTGCGCGGATACCTGCCCTATCTCTCCTTCGACATGCCTCTGGCGCTGCGTCTGGGGCTGGCCTCCCGACCCGATATCGTCCTGGTCGAGCCACCGCCCACCACCGGCGTGGTGGCGCGCACCATCTGCGCCCTGCGCCGCCTGCCCTACGTCTGGTACGCCCCCGACGTGTGGTCCGACGCCGCCGCCTCCACCGGCGCCCCGGATGCGGTGGTGCGGGTGGTGCGGGCCGCCGAGTCCTACGCGATGCGCGGGGCGCGGTGCGTCATCGCCATCAACGAGGAGGTAGCCGAGCGGGCCCGCGCCCTGGGCGCCCGGAACGTGGTGGTGGTTCCCAACGGCATCGACACCGACGTCTTCGAGCCCACCGGTGAGCTCCCCTCCGACGAGGAGCGCGCCGAGCTGGGCATCACCGGCCCCTATCTCATCTACGCCGGCACAGCCTCGGAGTGGCAGGGAGCGGACATCTTCGCCTCCGCGCTGGAGCAGGTGAGGCGCACCCACCCCACCGCTCAGGTCCTCTACATCGGGCAGGGCTCGGACTGGCAGAAGATCGCCCGGGTCGCCTCCGCCCTGCCGCCCGGCCCCGACGGCGCCCCCGCCGTCGTCATGCACGGTCTCATGGACGCCTCCGACGCCGCCCGCTGGCAGCGGGGCGCCGCCGCCAGCCTCGTATCCATCCGCCCGGGGCAGGGCTATGACTTCGCCTACCCCACCAAGGTGCTGGCCGCCCTGGCCTGCGGCGTCCCGGTGGTCTACGCCGGGGTGGGACCCGTCGTCGAGGACCTGACAGCCCACGACCTGGGCTGGGTGGCCGACTACACCGAGGACGACGTCGCCCGGGCCATGACCCGGGCGCTCGACGAGGCCGACCAGACCGCCGCGCAGGACTCCTTTCGGGCCCACCGGCTGCACGCATGGGTGCGCAACCACCGCTCCCTGCGGGCCACCGGTGAGGCCGTGGCGCGACATCTGCGGACGGTGGTGCGCGGCGCATGACCTGGATCGTGGCCTGGATGTCGGCCCTGCCGTTGCTGGTTGCGTTGATCGTCGCGACCTTCGCACCCGGCTGGCTGCTCCTCGTCGCGGGCGGTGCACGGTTCCGGCTGGCGCGCATCGCCTGCGCCCCGGCGCTGACCTTTCTGCTCATGGGGCTCGGGGGAGTTCTCTTCCGCTTCCTGGGGGTGTGGTGGCACCTACCCACTATCATCACCTACCTGCTCCTGTGCGCCGCGGCCGTCGCGGTGGGGCGCTGGCTATGGGTCAGGCGCAAGGGGCAGGTGCTGACGCTGCGCACCTGGTTCGCCCCCGAACTTGCCCCGCACGGGCTGCCGGCTCCCACCCCGTACTCCAGCGCGATGGGGGCCCCAGGTGAGCCGGAGATGCCCGACACCCGCTCCATCCTCGGCTCCCAGCGACTGATGTGGTCCGCCATTGCGGTCACCTGGATCGTGATGATCCTGCCGATCCTGCCCGGATCGGGACCCAGTATCCCGATTCAGTCCGCCGACTCCCTCTACCACTACAACCAGGCCTGGCTCATCGAGCACACGGGCAACGCATCGATGCTCGACGGCAACGCGGGCATGTTCGGGATGGACGGTCATCACTCCTTCTACCCGATGGTGTGGCACGAGATCGTCACCCTCGCCTCGGTCGGTTGGTACCAGGTGGTCCCGGCCACCAACACCCTGCTGCTCGTGGTGCCCCTCGTGTGGCTCATCGGCATGGCCTACCTGGCCCGGGTTATCCTCCCGGAGATCCGAGGCTCGGTGTACCTCGTCCTGGGGGCCGGCGCACTCACCCCGATCTTCCCCATCCGGCTGTTGACCGACACGGCCGTGTGGCCCTATGCGCTGGCTTTGGCGGCGTGCCCTGCCGCCGTCGCCTGGGCGGTCGCCGCCTGGCGCCGTGCCGCCTGGCTCATCACCGTGGGACGCCGACGCCGTACCCTCATCGTGGTGGCGGCACCGGTTGCCGCGGTCATGGGGTCGGTCGTCACGCATCCGGCAACCGCGATCATCATCGGCTGGCCTCTGGCGGCAGTGGCCTGGATGGGGATCGTCCTGGCGGGGATCCGGGGGGTGCGCCAGCACGATCGCGCCGCCCGGCGACGCGGCATCATCCTGCTGGGCGTCGCCGTCGCCGTCGTTCTCGCCGTCGCCGTCTTCGTCATGGCTCCCGGACCGCAGCAGGCGCACTTCGGCAGACGACCCGACCGCAGCTGGGAGCCGCTGTTTGCCAAGCTGGTCATCCCGTTCCTGCTCTACTACGGCGGGGGCGGCTGGGAGATCCGCGCCGCCTACATCATCATGGCCTGCCTGAGCGTGCTCGGCGCGGTTCTGGCCTACTGGCGCAGGCACCACCGGGGCATCGTCGTGGCCTGGGTCGCCTGCATGCTGCTCATCCTGGCGGCGCTGGCCCCGGTCCCCGTCCTGTCGGCCATGACCGGCGTGTTCTACAACAACCCGCACCGGATCAAGGCCATGACGGTGGTTCCCGCGCTTCTCCTCGTCGCGCTCGGGCTGGATGCGCTGACCGGCTGGTTCCTGGCATGGCGGCGCCGGCGGGCCGGCACCGAGCAGGGCGAAGGTGCGAATGCCGCAGATGCTGCGCTGCGCAGGCCCGAGAATCCGGAGGGACGGGCGTCGGTCGCCCGGATCATCATGAGCAGCCCCGTCGTGGTCGGAGCGCTCGTCCTCATCCTGGGGGTCGCCAGCAGCATGACCGCCGTCAGAGCGGACGTGAGGGGAGCCTTCTCCCCGAAGCACGGCCAGTCCCGCCTGGTGGCCTCACCCGACGAGCTGGCCATGATCAAGCGCCTGAGCACAGAGCTCCCCCCGGACGCCTACGTCCTGGGCGACCCCGTGGCGGGTACCGCCATGCTCCCCTTCCTGGCCGGGGGCAGCCCGGTGTGGATGTTCGCGGGGCAGGCGGACAGCGACGCCGACGGCCTCTACCTGCGCACCCACTTCCGCGACATCCACTTCGACCCGAAGGTGTGCGAGATCGTGCGCCGCCATCGCATCACCCACTTCTATAGCGACCAGCCGCAGCGCTTCAACGGCGTAGCCAACGAGAAGCTGCGTCCGGGCCTCTACGACGTCGACGTCTCCAGCGGATTCACCCTCGTCGACCAAGGCGGATCCGCGGCCGTCTACCGCATCGACCTGTGCTGGCTCTCCAGCGGGCAGTAGCGGGGCGAATAAGGCCGAGTGCCCGGCCTCAGGCCGGACGGACAACAAGAACGAACGAGTATGGTGGACCCGCTACGCCACCAGCCACGGAAGGACCAACCCGCATGCGCATCGCCGTCGTCGCCCTGGGCAAGATCGGACTGCCCCTGGCTGTCCAGTACGCAGACAAGGGCCACGAGGTCATCGGAGTCGACGTCAACCCCGCCGTCGTCGAAGCCGTCAACGCCGGTAGCGAGCCCTTCCCCGGGGAGGCCCACCTGGCCGACAAGCTCGCGGCGCTCAGCCCCGCCACCGGCAACGGCGCCCTGCGCGCCACCACCGACTACGCCGAGGCCATCCCCGACGCCGACGCGATCGTGCTCGTCGTGCCGCTGTTCGTCGATGACGCCACGTGGGCGCCGGATTTCGCTTGGATGGACGACGCCACCCGCTCCCTGGCCTCCCACCTGACCCCGAGCACCCTCATCTCCTACGAGACCACCCTGCCCGTGGGCACCCTGCGTGGCCGCTTCAAGCCCATGATCGAGGAGATCAGTGGCTTGAGGGAGGGAACTGACTTCCACCTCGTCTTCAGTCCCGAGCGGGTCCTCACCGGCCGCGTCTTCGCCGACCTGCGCCGTTACCCCAAGCTCGTGGGCGGCCTGGATGAGGCCGGAACCCGAGCCGGCATCGCCTTCTACGAGGCCGTCCTCGACTTCGACGAGCGCGACGACCTACCCCGCCCCAACGGCGTGTGGGACATGGGCACCGCCGAGGCCGCCGAGATGGCCAAGCTCGCTGAGACCACCTACCGCGACGTCAACATCGGCCTGGCCAACCAGTTCGCCGTATACGCCGACAAGGCCGGTTTCGACATCGAACGCGTCATCGAGGCCTGCAACTCCCAGCCCTACTCCCACATCCACCGCCCCGGCATCGCGGTGGGCGGGCACTGCATCCCGGTCTATCCGCGCCTGTACCTGTCCACCGACCCCGACGCCTCGGTGGTGCGCACCGCCCGCACCTTCAACGCCACCATGCCCGCCTACGTGGTCGGCCGGGCCACCGAGCTCCTCGGCTCCCTAGAGGGCCTGCGCGTCGTCGTGCTGGGCGCCTCCTACCGCGGCAAGGTCAAGGAGACCGCCTTCTCCGGCGTCTTCCCCACCGTCGAGGCGCTGCGCGAGGCCGGCGCCGAGGTCCTCGTCCACGACCCCATGTACACCGATGAGGAGCTGTCCGGCTTCGGCTGGACCCCCTACCACCTGGGGGAGCGGGTCGACGTCGCCATCGTCCAGGCCGACCACCCCGAGTACCACGAGCTCGCCCCCGCCGATCTGCCCGGGCTGCGACTCCTCCTGGACGGGCGCCGCGCCACCGACGCCGGCAAGTGGACCGGTGTGCCCCGTCTGACCATCGGCGGAGGCAAGTGACCTGGGCGGCACCCTGAGTGCGGTGGTCGGCTCGATCTCGGCCATGAGCCCGGCCGACGACGGCTCCTGGTGGACCGCATGGCCCACCGTGATCGTCGCCGTCGTCCTGGTGCTCCTTCCCGGATGGCTGCTGGCGCGCGCATGGGGCGTCCGCGGGGTCGCCGCCCCGGCGGCGGCCCCTGCGCTCCTCCTGGGCGTCGTCGGCCCGGCGACGGTGATTGGCGGGGCACTGGGCATCCGCTGGGACGTGACGCATCTGCTCGTCGGCCCCGGGATGTGGCTGTGGGCCGCCGCGGCGGCCCTCGGACTCGTCCTCACCCACCCGTGGCGTCGGCGCTCGACCGACGGAATCAGGGCGGACGCCGCTGGCCCCGTTCTGGCGCCGCCCGCCTTGGGGACCCGCAACGCGCTCCTGCTCGCCGGGGCGGTTGTGCTCTCCGGTGTCATGACGGCCTGGCCCGCCCTCATCGGCACCCGGGGCCCGCAGTCACCGCCCCAGGCCTCCGACGCCGTCTTCCACCTCTCCGCCGTCGCCTTCGTGCGTCGGGAGGGCAACGTCTCGCCGATGGGTGGATTGGCCTCCATGTACGACGGAGCCGTCACCTACTACCCGACCGGCTGGCACGCCCTGGCAGCACTCCTGCCAGGGGATGTCGTCGTCGGGGCCAATGTCCTCGTCCTGGTCTCGGTCGGCCTCATCTGGCCCCTGGGGATGGCTGGACTGCTGCGGGAGGTGCTCGGCCGGATCCGCCCGGCTGCGACCGCCACCGACGGCGCGGTCCTCGCCGCGGGTACGGCGCTGTCGGGATCCGTGGTGAGTCTGCTCCTGTTGCTGACGAGCACCTGGCCCTACGCCCTGAGCCTGGCCGTCCTGCCCGCGGCGCTGGCCCTGATAGTCAGAGGGTGCGCTCCCGGCAGCGCGGGGCCCGTGGCACGGGCGAGTGCGCTAGGTGCGGCGGCGCTGGCCTGCGTCGGCGTCGTGACGGCTCACGGCGCCGGACTGTTCAACCTCGCGGTCCTCGGCGGCCCGGTGGTGATGGCCACCATGGCGCCGGGGCTCGAACGACTGTGGCGCCGCGGTGGAGCCCGACGCGGCGCCCTGCTGGGGGCCACAGCCGTCGGACTGCTCCTCGTCGCCGCGGGAGCCTGGGCGATGCGCTCATCCCTGGCCTCGGTCCTGTCCTATCCGCGTCCCGGCGGCAACCTGCCCGAGACGATCTGGGCGGTTCTCACCGACCATCCTCTGCTGGCCACCTTCACACCCTGGTACCTGGGCAACGCCATGATGACCGTACTCGCCCTGCTGGGGGCGGTCTCGGCCTGGCGCACACCGGGGCTGCGCCGCTGGTGCACGGCGACCGGTCTGTCCGTCGTCCTCATCCTGCTGGCGGCCGGCCCGCACTGGCCGCCGCGGATCCTGGCCGGCCCTTGGTACACCCAACGGGCCCGCATCATGCCGCTGGTGACGATCGGGCTACTCGTCCTGGCGACCCTGGGCATTGCCGAGGCGCAGCGTCGCTGGGGGAGCGGCACCGAAGAACCCACCGGTTCCCAGGCTGCCGCCCCATCGCCTCGGCGTCGGTTCGCGGTCGCGGCCCTGAGCCGGAACGTGCCCGCCTGCTTGCTCATCGCCTCCCTCGTCCTGGCCCCGGCGTGGCGCTGGAGCCTCAAGACGGAGATTCTCCAGGCGATCCACGACCCGGAGAGAATCGCCTACGGGACCATGCTCAGCGACGACGAGCTCGCGCTCATCCGCCGGGCCCCCTCCACCCTGCCCGAGGGCGCCGTCGTCCTGGGCAATCCCTCCAACGGGAGCGCCTACCTGTGGAGCGTCGCCGGGGTGCGGGTCGTCTACCCCTCGAGGCCCGAACCACCCGGGGGAGACCTCCTCTGGCTGGGACGCCACCTCGACGAGATCGGCACGAACCCACGGGTGTGCGGCATTCTCGCCCAGCGCGGCGCGCGCTACTACTACACCGACGACACGGTCGCCGACGGCGCCACCGGCGGGGGACGCGAACCCCTATGGGGTCAGGCCCTCGACCGGCTGCCCCGCCAGTACCTCGAGGCGGTCGACCGGACCCCTGACGGCGCTGTCACCCTGTGGCGCATCACCGCCTGCGACTGATTCGACTGACGGAACCCGGCCCCCGCACTCAGGTCTCGACGTGCTGGACCGCCGACGACGGCTCGGCCGGGGAAGTCGGCTCGGTCGGCTAATCTTGTGACATGGATCCCCACCGCGCCTTCCGCGCCTGCCTTGTCACATCCCTCGCCCTAACCGCGGCCGTCTCACTGGCGGCCTGCGCATCGTCGACCTCGAAGGCTTCGACCACGGCCTCCACCCCCGTGCAGACCGCGCCCGTTGGCCCGCCGGCCACGACGGCACCCAACACCCAGTGCGGAGCCATGGACGCGATCCTCGTCGAAGCCCTGGATCAGACTCCCGAGGGGCAGGCCTACACCGGCCTGCCCGAGGGATCGAGCAGCGAGGACACCCAGTCCGCGTGGAACGCGTTCACCCAGGTCCTGGAGACCAACTACCACGCCCGGTTGCAGACAGCCGCCGGTGGGGACGCCACCGCGACCAGCGCCGTGACCGCTTTGACCACCTACACCGCCACGACCAGCCGATTCGCCGACGGGCAGATCCCGGAGTTCAAAGACGAGGCCCAGGCAGAGAAGGACATCAAGGAGGGGCGTACCCCCGAGCCCAACCCCGAGTACCAGAAGAGCATGGAGGCGCGCACCAACGCACACGTGGAGCTGAGCACCTGCATGCCCCACTGGCCCGTCACCTTCTGACGGCCCCGTTGCCGGCGCCCCAGGGCGCCGGCCTGAGTGGGACCCCGGCCGATCACGGGAAGGGGCGCACCACGTCGGAGGTGATGTTGTTCCAGCCGTAGGAGACGGTGATGTGGTCGACTCGCGCCGGCCGCCCCATCCAGTCGGTGTGGATCACCTGGTCGCCTCCCAGATAGATGGCCACGTGCGTGACCACGCCGCCGGAGGTGTAGAAGATGAGGTCACCGCGCTGTCGTTGGTTGAACGGCACGTGCATCATCTGCGGGTGGCGGTAGAGCTCCTGGGAGGTGCGGTAGTCGGGCCAGCCGTGCTTGATCACGTTGATCGGCTGCGGGTCGAGCCCCGCCTTGTACAGGGACTGGAGCACCAGTCCCGAGCAGTCGAAGCCCAGGCCGTAAGGGCCGGCCCCGCCCCAGGTGTAGCTGGAGCCGATCTGGTTCCAGGCGTAGCCGATCATCGTCTCGATGCGTTCACCGCGGGTGGCGCTCAGGGACGTGGGGACCTCCTGGTGCTGGTCCACCCACCAGGAGAAGCCCGTGTTGAGCGCGTTCCAGGTCGACTCGTCCACCACCCCGGTCTGGGGCAGACCCGTCCGGCGCTGGAAGTTGCGCACCGCCGAGACGAAGGAGGAGTCGACGCTGGCCAGCTTCGTGGAGTGCCACAGACCCAGGCGCTGCTGGACGATGCGCACTTTGATGCCGTTCATTCCCCAGGTCAGCGTGTTGGTTGACCATCCCAGGGGCGTGATCGAGGAGACCGGCTGCAGGTAGCCCGACGGCGCCTGGTAACCGATCCAGGCCCCTGACGAGGTGAAGGACTGCGAGTTGCCGTTGATGGTGCGCGTCCCGGTCACCATAGCCCCGGTGCTCGGGTCCAGGTAGTACCAGGTGGCCCCGTCCTTGAGCCAGTCCGTGGCCATCGCCCCGCTGGTCGGGTCGAGATAGAACCAGCTGCTGCCCACCCGGAGCCAGCCGGTGGCCATGGCGCCCGAGCTCTGCAGGTAGAACCAGTGACCGCCCGTGGACAGCCAGCCGGTGGTCATGATGCCGGTG
>NZ_VICB01000004.1 GCF_006546835.1 Actinomyces johnsonii
TGGAGGAGTCGTTGGGGACTTCGAAGGCTCGTCGTGACCTGTCGGTCTCTCTGAACAATGTGGGGCGGGTGGCCGAGGTCCGTGGTGACTGGGATACGGCGCAGGTTGCCTACCAGCAGTCGCTGCAGATTCGTCGGGAGCTGGAGGACCTGCTGGGAACCCCGCAGGCTCAGCAGGACGTGTCAACCTCTGAGGAGCACCTTAGGCGCCTGAGTCAGAAGCGCGCTGACCTGGGAGAACTCTGAGCGGAACCGTATCTCAGTAAAGCTGAGGACCACCTGTTCGGAAGACGGAACAATCACAACGCGACCCGTCTGATAGGGGAGGCACAGTGCGCGCACAGGCGCAGCACATGAGTCTTGTATGATACCTACAAATGATAGCGGCTCGAGTTGTCTGAAATCTAGATCACAGTTGTGTTGAGATTGTGACCTCGTGCGTGTTTTGTTTGTTCGCTATTCCCAAACAGTCGGTTTGTGACACAGTGGCCTTGGTCATCACGGGGCAGCCTTCCCGTCTCCTGAGCGGGTAGTGAGGGCGTCCTGTGATGGTTCACGAGGCAGACCTTGTTATCTATGCCAGGAATCCGGAGATCCCATGAACACATTGTCCACGGGCGCCACCTCTCGGCCGGCCCTCTCACGGGGGGCGGTGAGGGGACTCGTCGCCATCCTTGCTCTCTTCCTCGTCGCGATCTTGTCTCAGCTCTCGCCCCAGGCGAGCGCCGACGAGAACAAGAGCGTCAACGTTTCCAACCTGTCTCTGACACGTGTGGACGGCAACAACGTTGAGCAGGACGGGAAGCTCAACTACTACGACCTCGCTCGCCTGAGCTTCGACTGGAACGGCGTCGACGCCAACCTCAAGTCGGGCGACTCCTTCACCATTGGTCTGGGCGAGTACTTCAGCAACCTGCAGAACAACGCCACCCACCCGATGACCGTCGAGTACGGCGGCAAGGACGTTGAGGTCGGCACCTGCACCCTCACCGTCAGGGACGTCACCTGCACCTTCAACTCCAAGGTCGATGAGCTGAAGGCTGCCGGCTTCCACAACTTCAAGGGCAGCGGCTCTGCCCTGGTGTCGGTCGTTAAGACCACCGACTCGCAGACCGTTGACCTCACCGCCAACGGCGTCACAACCCCTGTCATTCTGCCCGGTGGTGGCGGCATCGGCGGTCCTCAGGAGAGCGACTGGGAGCTCACCAAGTGGGCCTCCACTTTCTACAACAACTACAAGGAGCTGACCTGGGGTGTGAACTTCGGGACCAACCAGACCACTGGTGGCAAGCTCGGTAAGACCTTCGACGGTTCCCGCCAGACCATCGTCTTCACCGACACCCTCGGCGGTGGCATGAGCTTCAACCAGGCCGACGCCTCTCGTACGGTGCTCTACCTGCGTCCCGCGGACGGCAAGTCCATCCCGCTGACCAACGCCGCCGGCCAGGACTCCACCACCCAGTACGGTGACTTCGACGTCAAGGCCTCCTACTCCGCGGACGGCCGCGTCGCCACCTACGAGGTGACCGGTCCGTTCCAGAACAGCACCAACTTCACCCTGGAGTACCCGGTCTCCTTCGTGGACGCCAACGGCAACGCCGTCACCGCAACCCGGGGCACCGTCTACGAGAACAGCATCAACCTCAACGGCACGGACCTGATCAGCACTCAGCGGCAGTCCTACGTCCAGTACTTCGACATCTCGGTCCAAATGGAGCCCGGCTTCGGCACCTTCGACGTGACCAAGGTCGTTCAGGGCGACGGCGCCGCTCAAGCTGCAGACTCCTCCTTCGTCGTCGACGTCGCCTACGAGCTGCCGGCCGCCGCCAGTTCCTACCCGAACTGGAAGGCCCCCGAGGGCCAGAAGCCCACTGGCGAGGGCCGCACCGGTACGTCCTCCGTCACCGTCAAGCCCGGTGCACCGGTCACCTTCGAGGGGACCTTCCCCGTGGGCACCAAGATCACGCTGAGCGAGGACATCTCCAAGGCCCAGCCCGCAGCCTCTGGCTACAGCTGGGGCGAGCCGGTCTTCACCGTGGACGGTCAGAACACCAACACCTTCACCATCCGCGACCAGGAGCTCGTCAAGGTCTCTCTGACTAACACGACGACCACGACTACGGCTCCGCCGACCACCACGGCTCCGCCCACGACCACGGCTCCGCCGACCACCACGGTCCCGCCGGCCACCACGCCTCCGGCGACCACGGCTCCGCCGACCACCACGGCTCCGCCCGCGGTCCCGCCGACCACCACCCCGGGCGCTCCGGTTCCGCCCACCTCCACCCCGAGGACGCCGACCAGCACCCCGCCGCTGGCTCGCACCGGTGCTAACGCCGTTGCGCTCCTGCTCCTCGCCGGTGCCGGCGTGGGTGGCGGCGCTCTGCTGGTGGCTCGCCGCCGCAACGCCTCCTGAACGCGGGTGACCGCTTCTCGAGCCTGAACTTCATCAGGAGATCCCAGTGGCCCCTCCCCGGTTCAACCGGGGCGGGGCCACTGGCGTGCCGTCTGCATTCCGGGCGCTCCCGGGCCCGGGACGGTCCCTGGGCATGAGGGCGACTCAACCCTAGGGAGGAGCCTCCCTCACCATCAATCATTCTCCCGGGGGTCTCGGTGGCCTCGTCTCCCTTTCTAGCCTGGAGTCATGAGCGCAGCGACATCCTCTTCTCCGTCCTCACTGACCTCCTTCGTCTCCTCCCTGGAGCAGCCGCCCCCGGCCTGGGGGAGCTTCGACGACGTGCCGGCCCCAATGTCCATGGGCCTGGGACGGGTGATCGGTCGGCTGCTCAAGCAGCTCCTCTGGCGCCGCTGAGGGCCCTCGCCGCCTGGTAGACGCACTACCTCGGTGAGATCGGTCCTTGGAAGACCGGCTCTTCGCGAGCGGGGCGTGACGGGGTCGTCGCGTGTCCGTACATCGACAGGCAAGCGCTCCCGGGCCGATGGCCCTTATGCTGGCCCGCAGCGACGGTCGGCCCACGCGGGCAGCAGGTCACAGGCTCCTGCCGTATCCGGCCCCATCGCTTCACGCAGTCGAAGTGCCCGCAGAAGGCACGCTACACAGCAAGGTGGTCCATCTCGTGGCTCAGGAGCTCTCACCCGCCCAGCGCACCCTCACCGTCGGCGTCCTCGGCGCCGGGACCGTCGGCAGCCAGGTGATCCGCCTGCTCACCGAACAGGCTGACGACTTCGCTGCCCGTTCCGGTGCTCGCCTGGAGATCACGGGAGTGGCCGTGCGCGACGTCGACGCTCCACGAGACGCCTCGGTGCCCCGGAACCTCCTCACTGACGACGCCACCGCCGTCGCCACCGGCAACGATCTGGTCATCGAGCTCATCGGCGGCATCGAGCCCGCCCGGACCCTCATCCTGGCCGCATTCAAGGCCGGGGCCAGCGTCATCACCGGCAACAAAGCCCTCATCGCCGCCCACGGTCCCGAGCTCTACGCGGCCGCGGCCGCTGCCGGCACCGATTTCTACTACGAGGCCGCCGTCGCGGGCGCCATTCCCGTCGTCTATGCGCTGCGCGAGTCGATGGCCGGGGACCGCGTCACCAGCGTGCTCGGCATCGTCAACGGCACCACCAACTACATCCTCGACGAGATGAGCACCAAGGGCCTGTCCTTCGAGACCGCCCTGGCCACCGCCCAGGAGCTCGGTTACGCCGAGGCCGACCCTACCGCCGACGTCGACGGCCTGGACGCGGCCGCCAAGGCCGCCATCATCGCCTCGCTCGCCTTCCACACCCGCGTGGGCCTCGACGACGTCTCCGTCGAGGGCATCCGCGCTATCACCGCCGATGACATCCGCGAGGCCCACGCCTCGGGCTGCGAGCTCAAGCTGCTCGCCATCGCCCAGCGCCGCGACGACAAGCACGCCCACGGCATCTCCGTGCGCGTCCACCCCGCCCTCGTGCCCAACGACCACCCGCTGGCCAGCGTCCGCGGCGCCTACAACGCCGTCCTGGTCGAGGCCGAGAGCGCCGGGCGCCTCATGTTCTACGGACAGGGCGCAGGGGGAGCCCCGACTGCCTCAGCCGTCCTGTCCGACGTCGTCGCCGCCGCCGCCCACCGGGTCCACGGCGGCCAGGCCCCCCGCGAGTCCTCCTACGCGAGCCTCCCCGTCCTCGGCCCCGAGGCCGCCGTCACCCGCTACCAGATCCAGCTGCGCTCAGACGACGCCGTCGGCTCCCTG
Organism: Actinomyces johnsonii; assembly: GCF_006546835.1. Classification (GTDB taxonomy): domain Bacteria; phylum Actinomycetota; class Actinomycetes; order Actinomycetales; family Actinomycetaceae; genus Actinomyces; species Actinomyces johnsonii. Next base: position 4,190 of record NZ_VICB01000004.1, read on the forward strand.
GCCGCCATGGCCTCCGTCTTCGCCGAGAACGGGGTCTCCATCAACTCGGTGCGTCAGAGCGCCTACGTCACCACCGACGGCAGCGACGACCAGGCCGTCGTCACCTTCGTGACCCACCCCGCTCCCGTCTTCCACCTCGACGCCGCCGTCGAGGGGCTGCGGGACTCGGACCGGGTCGCCGAAATCGTCTCCGTCCAACGCGTCGAGGGCGAGTGACATGCGGATCGTCTACGAGCGCGCCGCCGTCCGCGTCCCGGCCACGACGGCGAACATGGGGCCGGGCTTCGACTCCTTCGGCATGGCCTTCCGCTACTACGACGAGGTCTCGGTGCGCCCGATCACCGGCGTCACCCGCGTCATCGTCGAGGGCGTCGGAGCCGAGACGGTGCCCACTGACGACGACAACCTCGTCGTGCGGGCGCTGCGAGCCGGCCTGGACGCCGTCGGCGCCCCGCAGGCCGGTTTCGAAATGCGCTGCCTCAACCGGATCCCCCACGGCGGAGGCATGGGTTCCTCCGCCAGCGCTGCGGTGGCCGGGCTCATGCTGGCGCGCGGTCTCATCTCCGAGCCCGAGGCCCTCGACAACGACCGGATTTTTTCCCTGGCCACCGAGTTCGAAGGCCACCCCGACAATGTCGCCCCGGCCGTCTTCGGCGGAGCCACCGTCGCCTGGGTCGAGCGCGGCGGCCATCCGCGCATGGCGCCCATGCCGGTGGACGCCTCACTCGGGGTGAGCCTGCTCATCCCGCCGTCGACCACGCGCCTGTCCACCAAGGAGGCCCGCCAGGTCTTGCCCGTCTCCGTTCCGCGCGAGGACGCCCTGTTCAACACCTCCCGGGCGGCCGTCCTCATGCTCGCGCTCGCCGGGCGCCCCGACCTGCTCATGGCCGGCACCGAGGACCGACTCCACCAGGAGTACCGGCGCGGCGTCCTTCCGGCCTCCATGGCGGTCATGGACTCCCTGCGCGAGCAGGGCTACCCGGCGGTCATCTCCGGAGCCGGCCCCACAGTACTCGTCCTGTCCACACTGGCCGAACAGACCCGCTTCACCCTGGAGAACCACGGCTGGAGCGTGCTCAGCCCCGGCATCGACACCCGCGGCGCGGTCCTGACCTCCTGAATCTGCCCTACGTGTGGAGACAGATGCGGTGACCGTGCGCGGGTGTGATGTCTCGGAACATAGACGGCGAGAAGCTGGAATATCGGTGGAACGTTGCGCGTTGCTCCGTTAGGCACTGCGTGAACGGGCTGCTATGCTGACACCGTCGGCCGCGCGGATTGCACCGCGCCGCTGACCGCACCAGCCCCGGACCTGAGGCTTATGCCCCTGCAGGAGCCGGCAGTGCATGGCCTTCCCCGTGAACGATTCCGGGGGGTCTCCCCAGTTGAACGTCTCCTCCCGCGGAGCGTCATCACACCGTTAGGACACTCGTGACCGAGACCTCCAGCGCCCAGCCCTCACTTTCCACCATGCGTCTGGCCGAGCTCCAGTCGCTCGCAGGCTCCATGGGCCTCAAGGGCATCTCCCGTATGCGAAAGAGCGAGCTCGTCTCCGCCATCCGTCAGGCGCGCGCCTCCTCATCCTCCGCTTCCGACTCCCCGAGTGCGTCGACCGGCTCATCCGATGCCGACGGGACCGACATCCCCGATTCCTCCTCCGGCGCATCCTCCTCTGAGCCCGCAGAGGCGACTGCTCCGGCGCGCTCGCGCCGTCGTCGCGCCACCGCGGCCTCCGGCGCCCCCGAGGAGCGCCAGTCTTCGCCGGCGCTCGACCTGGGCATCGACCTGCCCGACCGTTCCGGCTCCTCCGCCGACTCCGACGACGAGGAGCGTCCCGCGCGCAACAGGTGGCGCGAACGCACCGCGCGTTCCGAGCAGACGGGCGACGACGGCGACTCCTACGCCCGTTCGGAGCGCGGCGAGCGTTCATCGCGCGATCAGACGCGCCGCGGCCGCAGGCGCGCCCACGCCTCCGCGGGAGCCCCCGAGCCCCAGGAGCGCACCTCCCGCGAGCCCCGCACGGACTCGCCCGAGGACCATGCCGATGCCAAGGCCGCTCTCATGCGCGACCTGGCCGACGCCACTGGGACCTCCGTCGTCGAGCCCCGGGAGCGCTCGCGCCGGGGCCGCGACGGCAATGACGACGCCGACGGCTACGACGACGAGCGCGGCGGGCGTCGACGTCGGGGCCGCAAGCGCGGACGCGACCGCTTCGACCGTGACGACCGTGACGCCGGCCGCGAGCACCGTGACAACAACAGCGGGCGCGGCAACCGCAACCAGCCGCGCGAGGACGAGGTCCTCCTGCCGGTGGCCGGCATCCTGGACGTCACCGACAATCAGCACGCCTATCTGCGTACCTCCGGCTATCTGCCCGGCCCCAAAGACGTCTACGTCTCCAACCAGCTCATCAAGGACAACGGGCTGCGCGCCGGCGACGCCGTGACCGGCTGGGTCCGCGAGGGCGGAGATTCCTCCGCGCCCCACCACGGCGGACGCAACAACCGCCGTCAGAACCGCGCCGGCCGGGTCAAGTACAACCCCATGGTCAGCGTCGAGACCGTCAACGGCATGGACGCCGAGCGCTCCAAGCGCCGGCCTGAGTTCGCCAAGCTTACCCCCCTCTACCCCCAGGAGCAGCTGCGCCTGGAGACCACGCCCAAGGCCGTCACCCCGCGGATCATCGACCTGGTCTCGCCCATCGGTAAGGGGCAGCGAGGGCTCATCGTCTCCCCGCCCAAGGCGGGTAAGACGATCGTTCTGCAGCAGATCGCCAACGCCATCAGCGTCAACAACCCTGAGGCCCACCTCATGGTCGTGCTCGTCGACGAGCGCCCCGAGGAGGTCACCGACATGCAGCGCACCGTCAAGGGGGAGGTCATCGCCTCCACCTTCGACCGGCCGGCCTCCGACCACACGATTGTGGCCGAGCTGGCCATCGAGCGCGCCAAGCGCCTCGTGGAGCTGGGGCAGGACGTCGTCGTGCTGCTAGACTCCATCACCCGCCTCGGGCGCGCCTACAACCTGGCGGCGCCTGCCAGCGGCCGAATCCTCTCCGGTGGTGTGGACGCCTCCGCCCTCTACCCGCCCAAGCGCTTCTTCGGCGCCGCCCGCAACGTGGAGAACGGCGGCAGCCTGACCATCCTGGCCACGGCGCTGGTGGAGACCGGCTCCAAGATGGACGAGGTCATCTTCGAGGAGTTCAAGGGCACCGGGAACATGGAGCTGCGCCTGTCGCGCCAGCTCGCCGACAAACGCATCTTCCCGGCCGTGGATGTGGCCGCCTCCGGCACCCGCCGCGAGGAGCTGCTCATCGACCCCGCCCAGCTCAAGATCATGTGGCGCCTGCGCCGCCTCTTCGCCGGGCTCGAGCAGCAGCAGGCCCTCGAGTTGGTGCTGTCCAAGCTCAAGGACACCCAGTCCAACGCCGAGTTCCTCATGGTCCTGTCCAAGACCACTCCGGCCAGCGCCTCGCCGGCCGACGGCGAGGACGAGTAGAACCTGCGGAACCGGTTCGGTTCCCGGCAGGACCGGGCGAGCTCGACTCCAGGCAGGTGCCCGTTATCACCAGGCACAACCGTTGCGCGGGTGAGCCGGCCGGTGGCATAGTCTGCTGCTGGCCTCCGGTTCACCTGCGCCCCCGCGCGGGACCCGGGACCCTCTGACGCTTAAGGAGAAACCTATGAAGCAGGGCATTCACCCCGACTACGTGGCCACCACGGTCACGTGCACCTGTGGCAACACCTTCGAGACCCGCTCCACCGTCACCTCCGGTGAGATCCGCGTGGACGTGTGCTCGGCCTGCCACCCCTTCTACACCGGCAAGCAGAAGATCCTCGACACCGGTGGCCGAGTCGCCCGCTTCGAGGCCCGGTACGGCAAGCGCGGCAAGTAACCGCGTCTAACGACGTCGGCGGCCGGCTCCCAGAGCCGCCGTCGGCGTCGTTCGCATATCGCGGCGTGTATCGCAGGTGCGCGTCAGCACGATTCCCAGCCCATGAAGGAACCCGAGTCCATGAGTGAGGACTTCTCCGCCGCCGAGCCGCTCCTGGCCGAGTACGCGGACATCGAGGCCGAGATGGCCGGGCCCGCGGCAGCCGACCCCGGCGCCATGCGTCGGCTGGGGCGCCGCTACGCCGAGCTGGGCAGGGTCGTTGCCGCCTACCGGGCCTGGCAGACGGCCAGCGCCGACCTGGCCGATGCCCTCGAGCTGGCGGCGGAGGATGAGGACTTTGCCGCCGAGGTCCCGGCGCTTGAGGCGGCCGCGACCGAGGCCGGCGAGCATCTGCGCGAGGTCCTCGTGCCCCGCGACCCCGACGACGCCCGCGACGTCCTCATCGAGGTCAAGGCCGGTGAGGGCGGGGAGGAGTCGGCGTTGTTCGCCTCCGACCTGGCCCGCATGTACTCCCGCTATGCCGAACGACAGGGGTGGGCCGTCGAGGTTCTCGACGCCACCGACTCCGACCTGGGCGGTTACAAGGACGTGCGGCTGGCCATCAAGACCCGCGGACCCGTGGAGCCCCAAGACGGGGTGTGGGCGCACCTGAAGTACGAGGGCGGCGTCCACCGCGTCCAGCGCGTCCCGGTCACCGAGTCGCAAGGGCGCATCCACACTTCCGCCGCCGGAGTCCTGGTCATGCCGGAGGCCGACGACCCCGGTGAGCTCCAGATCGACGCCGCAGACCTGCGCATCGACGTCTTCCGCTCCTCGGGGCCGGGGGGCCAGAGCGTCAACACCACCGACTCGGCCGTGCGCATCACCCACCTGCCCTCCGGGATCGTCGTGTCGATGCAGAACGAGAAGTCCCAGCTGCAGAACAAGGAAGCGGCCATGCGGGTCCTGCGGGCCCGGCTCCTGGCCGAGCGAGCGGCCGCCGCCGCCGCCGAGGCCGCGCAGGCCCGTCGCAGTCAGGTGCGCACTGTGGACCGCTCCGAGCGAATCCGCACCTACAATTTCCCTGAGAACCGGATCGCCGACCACCGCACCGGCTTCAAGGCCTACAACCTCGATGCCGTGCTCGACGGTGACCTCGGCCCGGTGATCGCCTCGGCTATCGCCATGGACGAGGCTGAACGATTATCCCAGGTGGGTGAGGGCAGTGGCTCCTGAGTTGTGCGGCGGCGCGCCGGCGGGCGCGGTGGACCGCTACGGGCTGCGGGCGCTGGTGCGCCAGGCGGCCGGGCGGCTGGCTGCGGCCGGCGTGACCAGTCCCCAGGTCGATGCCCGGATCCTCGCCGAGCACCTGCTGGGGCGGGCACTGCTGCTGGCCGACGGCGCCGACGGAGACTTCCCGGCGGCCTATGACGCGCTGGTGCTGCGACGCGAGTGCCGCGAGCCCCTTCAGCACATCATCGGGCGCATGTGGCTGCGGGGGGCCGAGCTCATCAGCCGCCCCGGCGTCTTCATCGTGCGCCCGGAGACCGAGGTGGTGGCCGGAGCCGCCATTGAGGCCGCCCGCGAGGTGATGGCCGGCGGCGGGGGAGTGGTTCTGACCGCCGACCTGTGCACCGGTTCGGGAGCGATCGCCGCCTGCGTCGCCAAGGAGGTGCCAGGAGCCCGGGTGGTCGCCGTCGAGATCAGTGAGACCGCCGCGACCCTGGCCCGCGAGAACTGCGAGCGGCTGGTCCCCGGACGCGTCGAGGTGATCCACGCCGACGCCACCGACCCGCTTGTCCTCCACGACCTCAACGGGCAGGTCGACGTCGTCGTCTCCAACCCGCCCTACGTTCCGGCCGGCGCCGTGGAGGATACTGAGACCTCCCAGCATGAGCCCACCGTGGCCCTCTACGGCGGGGGACCCGACGGGCTGGATATTCCGATCGATGTCCTCGTGCGCTCGGTCGCGCTGCTGCGCACCGGCGGGGTGCTCGTCATGGAGCACGACCACGAGCAGGGGGCACTGCTGCGCGCGGCCGCGCTCGGGGCTGGGTTCAAGCAGGCTGAGACCGGGCAGGACCTCACCGGCCGCGACCGCTACCTGCGCGCGGTGCGGTAAATCCCGCCGTCGGGGCCAGCAGTGCTCGGGCCGCCTGCCGCCTCTGCAGTCGGCGTGCTGGATACTCTGGTCATAGTTCTGCGGTTCTGAGAGAATAGTTCTGTGGCGGTTAAAGTGACGATTGATACCAAGGCGCTGGCGGAGGCATGCGCCCGGTTCGGTGTTGCTCGATTGCGTGTTTTCGGGTCGGTACTTACCGATCATTTCGATCCCCATACCAGCGACATTGACTTTCTTGTTGATTTCCAAGCGGGTCGTAATGATCGATTTGCTGATTTCTTCGGTCTGCAGGATGAGTTGACGAGGATCTTCGGCAGGAAGATTGACCTGGTCGTTGCAGAGTCGGTCAAGAATCCTTACTTCAAGTCCTCGGTGCTGAGGGGTGCTGAGGATGTCTATGCGGCCTGAGTCCTATGCTCACATCTGGGATGCTCTTCAGGCGGTGCGAGCCCTGCGACGATTCACGCAGGGTGTGAGTGAAGAGGAGTACCTGTCAAACCTGATGTTGAGTTCCGCTGTCGAACGGCAGATCGAGATCCTCGGTGAGGCGCTGAATAGGGTGCGGAAATCTGATCCACAAACGGTTAACCAAATTCCTGACATTCATCGAATTATTGGAATGCGTAATATTATTGCTCATGAGTATGGGAGTTTGGATAGTCAACTCGTCTGGGCTGCGGCGACGACTCGTGTAGTGATGCTTGAGACGATCTTGGCTGAGATGCTCCAGGATACTCATTGGCCTGAGTGACGGCGCCGAAGGCCTACCCGAGCCCGACCGCGGCGGGTACGTGATTCAGCTGTGTGATGCTCTCTCGCACTCGGTGAGCTGAGACGCCGCAGTTCGAGCGTATGCGGACTGATCAGGCGTGTCAGGGAGTCCAGCTGGACGTGGCCGTTCTGTTCAAGACGGGATGTCGTAGGCGGCATACGGTGTCGCTATGGCACTACGACTCGGATTCATCGGCATCGTGACTCGCAATATGTCCGCCTCACTCACCTTCTACCGTCTGCTTGGAGCGGCCGTTCCTGAAAGGAGCGACGAGCCGCATGTCGATACCAGGCTCGAAGACGGCACCGTTCTTGCATGGGACACCATCGACCTCATTCGCCGTCTTGATCCCGGTTATGAGTCGCCCTCGGGAGGTCACCGCATCGCCCTGGCCTTTGACCAGGGGACAGTGAGTGCTGTGGATGCCACCTACGCCAGGCTCACCGGAGCAGGATACGAAGGTCGCACCGAGCCGTGGGATGCCCCCTGGGGGCAGCGCTACGCCACGGTGCTCGACCCCGATGGCAATAGCGTCGACCTCTTCGCGGCCTTGGAGAACTGAGCCGGCGTCGCCCCGACCATGCGCACGAACTCGCGGGTCAGATGCGGTTGATCCGCATAGCCGGTAGTCGCTGAGACATGGGCCAGTGAAAGTCCCCGCTGGAGAAGCGAGCGGGCCCGGAGCGCTCGCTCGACACGTGCCAGAGTGGTGTACCCGTAGCCGAAGGTCTCCAGCATTCGTCTGCGCAGCGTGCGCTCCGACCAGTCCAGAGCCCGGGCGGCCTCTCGGGCTGACGCTCCGGTCCGGGCGAGTCGGTGCGCCGTCGTCACCCACGGTTCCGCCTGGTCGGCGAGCAGCGCAGAGAGTACAAGCTCGGGGTGGGGATCGTTGCTCGCTCGCATCATCAGGTCGTACAAGGCAACCGCCTCCGAACCCAACGCGGTGCGCAGCTCCACTACTCGGTTCCTCAGCTCGCTGAGGGCCACGGGCAGGATCCTGCGAGCCGTACCCGCCTCCAGCCTCAAACCGACGGTGGGGTGAACGTCGTCGGCGGGAGCGTGGATGACACGAGTCTGCGGGCCGCATAGGAGCACCTGCTCGCTGCGGACGATGAGGTCGACGCATCCGTCAGCGGGAATAGGGGTGGCGCTGCCGCCCGCCGATCGCCAGAGCGTGCGCTGCTCACTGAGGACCGTCTCGGAGTACACCTCTCTATCGTGGAGCCGTGAGCGATGCGAGTCCAGAGACCTGTAGAGGATGGATCGTCAGAGTGGATCCGGCACTATACGTATACGCGCGTGGGGAAATATTAGCGAGCTTAGAAGTTGTCACCGTCCTTGGTTGATAGCTGCTCCGCCGACTCGTGAATCACCTCGGTGGCGTCCTCAAGGAAGGTAATCAGCTGATCGACCCGGTTTTCGGGCCAGCCCTCCACCAGGGCGGTCAGCCTCCGATTGGCGGGCAGGAACATCTGGGCAAGGCGATCAACGCCCGTGGCATGGATGGTGAATGAGCGCAGGTCTGTCTCACTGGGACGACGTTCGACCCAGCCGTCGCGGGTGAGTCTGCGTAGCACGCTTGTCATCGTTGTTGTCCCCATCCGGGTTCGGCGGGCAAGGGCAGTGGGGGTCTGCGGACCATCGCGGTGCAGGACGTCGAGCACCGCTAGATCGCTGTCGTTGAGCCCGGTTTGCGCCGCTACAGCGCGGTTGCTGGCGGCGAGCTCACTGTTCATAGCACGCAACGCCCGGATGAGACGCTGATCATGAATCCGTCTGCTCAAGCGATCCTCCTGATCCGGTTCAACGTGGATGGGCGTCAGGATAGATCGACGGCGAGCTTGCCGCGGACGTGGCCCTTTGCCAGCTCGGTATAGGCGGCGCGAACCTGCTCCAATGTGAATGGGTACGTGCGAGCGATGTCGACCTTGATGACGTCGTCCGCCACCAGTTGTGCTACTTCCTCAAGGTCGATGCGTCCACTGCTGTGTCGTGAGCCGGTGAACTGCGCTCCCCTGAGTATCGCCGTGGGTGAGGGAACCAGGGTGCCAATGGAACGGCCCGTCAGCCCGAGATCGCGGCCAAGTTGTACGTAGCCGCCGCCGTAGCAGTCCAGGAGCTTGGTGATAGGTGACGGAGCCGCCTCGCAAACCCGACTTGTCAGGTTCTCACCATAGGTGACTGGAATGATGCCCAAGGAGCGGAGATACTCGGTATTGCGGGCGCCGGCAATTCCGATCACGGTGGCACCCCGGCTCAAAGCGAGCTGAGCGGCAATCGAGCCCACGCCGCCTGCGGCGGCACTGATGACAATGACATCGCCCTCGTGCAGGTTCAGCTGTCTGAATGCGCCGCACGCGGTTTGCGAGGCAACACCCAGACAGGCCGCCTGCGTGAATGACAACGGGGCTGGCTTCTTGACGACATCGTCGGTGGGTGCCACCAACTCGGTGGTGAACGCTCCGTGGGTGTCGGCCTGGCCAGGGGCACTTCGCAAGGTACCCAGCACGGCGTCGCCCACGGCGAGGTCCGTGACGTTGGTACCGACTGCGTCGATGACTCCCGCGAAGTCTCGGGCCACGCCCCTGGGGAAACGGGAGGATGCGCCCTCGAGCCACCGTCGAGGGTGAATGAGGCGTTGAACCCGTTCGACAGGTCGCAGGTCGCCTTCGAAGGTCTTGAAATCGAGAGGGTTGAGCCCGACGGCGCGCACCGCGATGCGTACCTCTCCGTCGCCCGGTGCCTGCGTCGGGCGCTCGACCTCCTCCAGGACCTCTGGTCCGCCGAATCTCCGGTACTCGATCGCCCGACCCATGGTTACCTCCTCTGACTCGCTCGACAGTGAGATGCTGTGCTCACCTTGAACTACTACGTGAAACGAATAGTACGAGATTCGTACTAGTTTAGACAAGGAGGCATCTCTGGATGAGTTCTGTGGGCTCTTCAAGGAGAGGGATGCGGCGCCACTGCGTCCAGGGATGCGGCGCCACTGCGCCCAGGGATGCGGCGCCACTGCGCCCAGTGCTCACTGTCCGACAGTGTCGTCAATGCCAGCAACGCATCCTTTGTCGGCGAGCCCGAGTGCATCCAGGATGATGTCGCTCGTTTTAGCCGTTGACCATGAGCGCGAGTTTCGAATCTGGTTGGACACGGGCGGCTCCCTAGGTGCCCGCTCGGGGTCCGGTGCGGCGGGAGTGGTTTCCTGCTTAAGGCGAGGGCTCCTCTCCGGCGGCTTGCCGGTAGCGGCGTGATGCGTCAGTAAGCCTGCTGATCAGCGTCCCCAGGGTCTTCAGGTTCTTCTCTCCGATCTCCTGGCCGACGGTGTCGGCCCAGGCGTGCTGCTCCGCGGTGAGTGCCGTGATCGCTCGCCGTCCCTTGCCGGTCAGGACGAGCAGGTTCTGACCGCGCCGCCCGGGATTGGGCTGCCAGTGCGCCCAGTCCTGCGCGACGACATCATTGGCCACCCGCTGCACGCTCTGCCGCGTCAGTCCGACCCGACGCGCGATCTTGGCAACCGGCAGCGGTTCCTCCAGGACGGCGCCCAGCACCTGCCACCGGGCCGGGGTCAGCTTATGCGGGGCCGTAATCACCGCAGCCGCCTCCAGGAGCTCCCCGTTGAGGGCGAAGACGGGAAGGACCAAGGCGGTGAGGGCGTCCCCCTCAGGCGTTCTGCCAGGCAACGGTCGCCTCCATCAGGGCCATGTAGTCCTTCTCCTTGCCGTTGAGGAAGACCTGTTCCCAGGAGTCGACCATCGCATCGGGCACAAGCCCGGTGATCCGCATGATCTCCGCGGTGAAGGGGACCGCATGGATGCCTGAGGCCGTGGTGACGCCCCGGTTGGTCACCACTGGGGCCTCCACGTAGTGCGCACCGCCTCGGTATCCGCTGGCCTCAAGGTACGAGGCGGCATTCGAGGTATGGCGGCGCTCGTCCAGGAAACCGGCTCGGGCCAGTAGAAGTGTGGCACCGCAGATCGCCGCCACCGGAATCTCCTTGTCCATGAGATGGCTGGCCGCCTTGATGAGCTTCTCGTGCCCGGCCGCGTAGTGGTCCCCTCCAGGGATGACCAGGGCTGCGAGCGAGCCGTCGGCGGCCAGCGCATCCAGGACGCCGAGGTCGGCCTCCGGCGCCAGCGGCAGGTTCCCGAGCGTGCGCACCGGCTCCAGCCCGTCGCCCACGAGCAGCAGTCGAAAGCGCCCGGGCTTGAGGTGCTCCGCGCCCGTGATCTGAGTGGTGAGGTAGGCGTACTCCCAGTCCGCCATGGTCTCGGTCGTGTATAGGGCTATGGTCCGCATCTCGGCTCCTCTCAGGTTGGTTCCGCCATTTATTGACAGCATGCTGTCAATATCGACAGTATGCTGTCAATGTCTGGTTGGGGTGGAGAAGAACGGAACGTGTCGGTGCCCTGGCCTAGGCTTGGTCTCACGATGAACGCGATGAACTCCCTCTTCGGTGCCCTGCCCATGCCCGGCTCCGGCGGTGCGGCCACGCCGCCGCCCGAGGCCGCGCTGCCCGCCCTCATCCCCACCGGAGGCTCCTTCGACGACGACTCCTGGGCCGACGTCGAGGCGCCGGAGGAGGACTGGGGCCCCGAGGACGCCCCGCCGCCCGAGGACGAGGCCGCCGCAGCCCCCACCTGGGAGGAGCGTCAGGACGAGGTCTCCGCCCTGGTCGCCCGGGCTCAGGCCAATGCCGCCGCGGCGCGGGCCCGAGCCGACGGCGCCGCGCCGTCGGGCCACGTCTCCGGCCCCGCCTGGGGGGTGACGGTCTCAGACCCGGCCGAGCTGCTCTCCGGCCTCAACCCCGCCCAGGAGGCCGCCGTCACCCACGCCGGCACGCCACTGCTCATCATCGCCGGGGCCGGATCGGGCAAGACCCGGGTCCTCACCCACCGCATCGCCCACCTCATCGCCACCGGCCGCGCCCGCCCCGGCGAGATCCTGGCCATCACCTTCACCAACAAGGCCGCCGCCGAGATGCGCGAGCGCGTCACGGCGCTGGTCGGGCCCGCCGGAGCGCGCATGTGGGTCTCCACCTTCCACTCCGCCTGCGTGCGCATCCTGCGCCGCGAGCACGAGGCCGCCGGCCTGCGCTCCACCTTCTCCATCTACGACGCCGCCGACTCCACCCGCCTCATCACTCTCATCGTGCGCGAGCTGGGCATCGACCCCAAGCGCTTCACCCCCAAGACCTTCGCCCGCCGCATCTCCGACCTCAAGAACGAGCTCATCACCCCGGCCCAGTTCGCCGAGCGGGCCGTGACCTCCAACCCCCTCGAGCGCCACCTGACCGAGGTCTACCGCGCCTACGCCGAACGCCTGAGCGCCGCCAACGCCCTGGACTTCGACGACATCATCATGCGCACCGTCGCCCTGCTCCAGACCCGGCCGGCCGTGGCCGAGATGTACCGGCGCCGCTTCCGCCACATCCTGGTCGACGAGTACCAGGACACCAACCACGCCCAGTACGTCCTCGTGCGCGAGCTCGTCGGCGGGCCCGGCACCTCCGGGGCGGACTCGACCCTGCCGCCGAGCGAGCTGACCGTCGTCGGTGACTCCGACCAGTCCATCTACGCCTTCCGCGGCGCCACCATCCGCAACATCGAGGAGTTCGAGGAGGACTACCCGACGGCGCGCACCATCCTGCTGGAGCAGAACTACCGTTCCACCCAGAACATCCTCTCGGCCGCCAACGCTGTCATCTCCCGCAACAGCGGAAGGCGCGAGAAGAACTTGTGGACCGCCGCCGGCGACGGCGCCCCCATCATCGGCTACGTCGCCGACTCCGAGCACGACGAGGCCCGCTGGATCAGCCAGGAGGTCGACCGCCTGTCCGACGAGCACGGCGTGCACCCCCGTGACGTCGCCGTCTTCTACCGCACCAACGCCCAGTCCCGGGCGCTCGAAGAGGCCCTCATGCGCGCCGGCCAGCCCTACAAGGTCATCGGCGGCACCCGCTTCTACGACCGCCGCGAGATCAAGGACGCCATCGCCTACCTGCGCGCCGTCGACAACCCCGACGACGACGTCAACCTGCGCCGCATCCTCAACGTCCCCAAGCGTGGCCTGGGGGACAAGGCCGAGGGCGCCCTGGCCGAGCACGCCGCCCGCTACGCCGTCTCCTTCGGACAGGCGATCGCCGACGCCGCCGGTGCCCCCCGCGAGGCGCAAACAGACGAGGCAGGCGGGGCCGCCGGTGCTGAGAGTGCAGACGGGCAGGCCCCGTCCGCCGCCGAGGCCGGCGAGCCGCCCGAGGTCGAGGGTCTGACCACCCGGGCCCGCAACCAGGTGCGCGGCTTCCACGAGCTGCTCACCACCCTGCGGCACATGGTGACCGCCGGCGACGGCGTCGCCGACGTCCTCGACTCCGCCCTGGACGCCTCGGGCTACCTCGCCGAGCTGCGCGCCAGCGACGATCCACAGGACGCCACCCGTGTGGAGAACCTCGCAGAGCTCCACTCCGTGGCCAGCGACTTCCAGGCCGCCAACCCCGACGGCACCCTGGCCGACTTCCTCGAACGTGTCTCGCTCGTGGCCGACTCCGACCAGCTCCCGCCCAGCGCCGATCTGGAGGACGAAGACGCCCGGCAGGCCGAGGAGCAAGGCCGGATCACCCTCATGACCGTCCACACCGCCAAAGGCCTGGAGTTCCCGGTCGTCTTCGTCACCGGCATGGAGGACGGCACCTTCCCCCACACCCGCTCCCTGGCCGAGGAGTCCGAGCTCGCCGAGGAGCGGCGCCTGGCCTACGTGGCCCTCACCCGCGCCCGCGAGCGCCTCTACCTCACCCGCGCCGCCGTGCGCTCGGCCTGGGGCGCGGCCAACGCCATGCCAGCCTCCCGCTTCCTCGACGACGTGCCGGGCGAGACCATCGACTGGAAGCGCCTGGCATCCTCCATGGAGGCGCTGCGCGGCGGCGGCACCGGCTGGGGGAGCAGCTGGGGGGAGGGCGGCTTCGGCTCGGGCGGTCGGCGCTCGGGTGGTTCCCGGCAGGGCTCCTACTCCGACGACGATGACTTCGCCCCTCCCGTGGGGGGAGGCGCCAAGCGCTCGGGCAAGCTGGGGCGCGTGGAGACCGCCCAGGACCGGGCCGCCAAGCGTACCTCTGCCCGCCTCGAGGCCCGTGGCAAGCAAAGCACCCCCTCGCCGGCCGGGAGCGCAGCCGCCTCGGAGGACCTGCCCGCGGCCGTGGCCGGGCTGAGGGCTGGCGACCAGGTGCGCCACGACTCCTACGGGGTGGGCACCGTCGTCGGCCTGGAGGGCAAGGGGCGCTCCCTGACCGCCCGCGTTGAGTTCGTCATCGACGGAGCCCCCGCCACCAAGCGCCTCATCCTGCGCTACGCCCCCGTGGCCAAGATCTGACGGATCAATCTCTCACGCTACTGGGAACTGCGCTAAGCGCAGGATAAGGGCTGGTTCCTCCTGGCGGGGGAGGCGTGGCTACCGGTGGGCAGGGAACACTGGGGTCATGAACAGCGCGGATTCCTCTCCAGCCTCTTCAGCAGAACCTCGGCCTGTTCGTCTCCTGGACCGACTCGTTCCGGTCAGTCCCCAGTGGCGTATTCCCCCACGGAAGGCGGAGCGCCTCGGCTGGCTCCAGCTCCTTCTGGGAGTCCCGGTCGTCGTCGGCGCTCAGATGGCCGTCGGGCTGCTGGCGGTGGCGACTGGTTTTGCGCGACTCGGTGCCGGTGGCGGAACGGTGGGTCGGCCGGGTGCCGCGTTCATCATCGCGATCAGTGCAGTGCCCCTGACCCTGCTCGGATACTGGCTGCTGGTGCGCTTCGTCGGCGGTCGGCCCGTCATTGAGCTCGGCGGGCGCAGGGCGGCACTGCGCGAGCTCCTGGTCGGCCTGGCCATGGGCGCGCTGCTCATGTGCGCCGTCATCGCGGTTCTGACCCTGCTCGGTTCCTACCACGTGGTGGACGTCGGCTGGAACACGGGGGTCCTCGCCGGTCTCCAAGCCGGAATCCTCGCAGGATTCACCGAGGAGATCCTCGTCAGAGGCGTCATGCTGCGCCTCATCGAGGGATGGCTGGGGACCTGGTGGGCGTTGGCCATCACCGCGGTGTTCTTCGGCGTCGCCCACCTCGGCAACCCTCAAGCCACCGTCTTCGGCGCGGTGGCGATCATATTGGAGGCCGGAATCCTGTTGGGCGCCTGCTACCTGCTCACCCGGCGCCTGTGGCTGGCGATCGGGGTGCACGCCGCCTGGAACTTCGTCCAGGGCGGCATCTTCGGCTCCGACATCTCCGGTACCGGGTCGGGACGCGGACTCATCGAGGCCCGCTTCACCGGACCCGACCTGCTCACCGGCGGAGCCATGGGCGTCGAGGGCTCCATCGTCGCGGTCCTGCTGTGCACGACGGCCGGTCTGGCCATGCTGGTCGCGGTTCACCGGCGCGGGCTCATCGTCCCGCCCTGCTGGCGCCGCCCGGCCCAGGCTGCGCCGGAGATCACGCAGCCGGCCTAGGGTCTGCTGCGAAGCTAGAATGGGGCACCTTGTGTTCGTACCATAGGGTGCGCGGTCGTACCCTCTACCCCTCGAACGCGCGGCATAAGGTACGACCGCGACGTCGAGCACCACGGGCGGTGACGGTCTGAGCGGGCCGCGACCGGATCAGCTGTGAGTCGGCACCAGGCGCACGGGGCGCCGCTCAGCCCGGAAGTCGTTGACCGGGGCGTCGGAGGCGTACCCCAGGGCGAAGCCCGTGATGAGGCGGTAGTCGGCCGGCGCCTCGAACTCGGCGTCGAAGGGGCGGCGCCAGGTGGCCAGGACCCCGAGGGGGCAGGAGTCGACGCCGTGGGCCTTGGCCGACAGGAACAGGGTCTGCAGCATGATCCCGGCGTCGAGCGCTGCGAAGGGCATGAGGCCCTTGTGGATAAGGACGAAACCGATGACCGGGGCGCCGAAGGCCTCACAGTTGCGGCGGGTGGCCGCGTCGCGGGCCTCGCGGTCGTCCCTCGCGATGCCCATGTGCGCGTACAGCTGGCCGCCGACAGCCTGGGAGTGGGGCAGCAGCTCCGCGGGATAGGGCGCCCAGGTGCGGTAGTCGCCGTCGGGCGCCTTGCCGCTCAGGACCAGGCGGGCCATGGCGCCGGGTTCCTTGTGCTGGAAGGGCAGTGTGGCATCGAACTCGGCGATGTAGGCCGAGCGCAGGCGGTCCGCCCGCTCACCGGTGGCCAGCGCCACCATGAAGGGCCGTGTGTTCGACCAGCTCGGAGCCTGACGGGCATCGTCAAGGATGGCGTCGAGGACCTGACTCGGCACCGGGTCAGGCCGGAAGTCGCGCACAGAATGCCGGGCAGTGGCCAAGTCGGAGAAAGCTTCGGGGTTCATTGTGACGTCTCCTTGGACAGGTCATGGAGCCGGTTGACGGGGCCGATTGCGGCGCAGCCTCAGTCTTGGGTGTGACGCGGCGTCGTACGCAAGCGTTACGACTGATGTCGGGGCCCGAAGGTGGAGTCGTCCAGCTGGCGCAGGACGCGGGCCGGGTTGCCCACCGCGAGACTGCCGGTGGGGATGTCCTTGGTGACCACCGAGCCCGCACCGATGACGCAGTTGTCCCCGATGGTTACACCGGGGCAGACGATCACCCCGCCGCCCAGCCACACGTTGTCGCCGATCGTGATGGGGTCGGCCGCCTCCAGGGAGCAGGCGCGCGGCGTCGGCTCTAGGGGATGGACCGGCGTGAGCAGCTGGACATTCGGGCCGATCTGGCAGTGGGCACCGATACGGATCTCCACGACGTCCAGGGCCACGAGCCCATAGTTGGCGAAGGTCCCCTCACCCACAGTGATGTTGTCTCCGTAGTCCACACGCACCGGCGGCAGCAGGCGAGCCTTGTCACCCAGTCCCGGGATCGCCGAGCGCAGCAGGTCCCAGCAGTCCTCTTCACCCTCGGCGAAGGCCCGCTCGAAGCGGTAGAGCATCTTGCGGGCGTGCGCCGCGATCCTGGCACTGTCCGGGTCATCGGAGACGTACCAGTCGCCGGCGAGCATACGCTCGCGATTGGTGCGCTCGTCCCCAACGAAGTAGGGCTCGGCCTCGGGGAAGCGCGGGGCGGGGTTCTCACTCATGGCTCGACCGTACCGTCATCATCGTGGCCGCGGGTCTTACGTACGATCTCGACTCACCGGTTGTTCCAGGCCTGGCGGGCATGGTCCACCAGCTCGCCCATACCGGTGTCCCCCAGCTTCGGGGTGAGCGCGCTGGCTTGGGGCCGGCCATTGTCGTCGAGCGCGCTCAAGCGTTTGGCCCCGGCCCGGGCGACCATCGACTCCATGCTCGTTTGAGCCTTCTGGGCTGCGGCCGTGTCCCCCCTGCGCAGTGCCAGGATGAGGTCGACGGCGGCCAGATCCGCACTTGCCCAGTTCGAGGTGGCGTCGATCCACGGCTTGGCGTCGTTGTAGAAGTCGCGCACTTTGACCGAGGCCAGCGTGGTGGGAGCGTCCTTCAGCAGTCGCAGGCGCGTGCGCAGCGCGGCCGCCTTGGCCTCGATGTCCGCGGTGTCCTCGCCGTCGAGGGACCAGATGAACGCGTAGACGTCGTTCCAGGTGCGCGAGGCCCGCCAGCCGGTGAACTCCCACTGCTCGTGCACGTCGACGAAGGCCTGCATCGCCTCCCACGCGGGTCCCGAGCTCGCGCCCACGATCTTGGCCATCGCCGTGCTCCTCGTGGTCTGGGCGTCGTGCCCGGTCGGGTTCCACGCGTAGCTGGCGTACTCGGCCACGGCCAGCCGGGAGGCGTAGGGCTGGATCATCGGGTTGGTGGTGATTCCGGTGATCGCCGTGCCCAGGTCGGTGCTGCGCGCCGGCATCGCCCCCAGGAACAGTCGGGCCTGGTTCTCCCCATCATTGGCGGGGAAGTTGTCCCAGACGACCAGCTTGCTCGTACCGTAGGCCGCAGCCGCCTGGGAGGCCTGCTCGGTGGTGATGGAGTCGGTGACGATTCCTCGCCCCGTCCACTGCACGGAGATGGCGGGGTCGAGCTCCTTCCCCAGGGTGGTCTTGTAGTCCGTCTTGTCCATGCCCGTGTACTGGGTGGGGGCCATCCACAGGTCCGGCAGGCCCTTCGACTTGATGTACTCCCGCTGAATGCGGCCCAGGAAGTAGGCCTGCGCCTGAGCTAGAGCCGCCTTGTCCCCGGTCGCCGTGAACTGCGCCGTGTCGGAGTCGCAGGTGAAGTCTCCGGAGATGTCGTCGAAGGCGACGTAGAAGCTCGTGATCCCGATGTCCCGCAGCTGATCGAAGACGCCGGTGGCGGCGGCGTAGTCCTCGGGGGAGGAGTAGCAGATGTCCTCCCCAGGGGAGAGCGCGACCACCAGGTTAATGTGCGCCGCCCTGGCCGTCTGCGAGAGCTGCTTCAGCCGGGCCAGGTCGGAGGCCGGGTAGCGCTCGCGCCACCTGGCGCGCAGATACGGATCGTCCTTGGGGGCGTAGACGTAGGTGTTCATGCGCTGATCGCCCATGTAGGACAGCATGTCCATACGCGCTCGGTGACTCCAGGGGATGCCGTAGAAGCCCTCGACCACGCCGCGCACCCGCATGGCCGGCCAGTCGGTGATCGTTGCGCCGGCGACCTTGCCGCCCACCGTGATCTGCCTGAGCGTCGTCGTCGCGTGGAAGGCTCCGGAGGCGTCGCTTCCCAGGGCGATCACGGAGGGGACGCCCGCCGATGAGGTGGTCAGGGCATAGCCCTCGGCCTGGGAGGGGACCGACAGGGAGGCCGGGCGGTACTGGGAAGCGTTGCCGTCATCGGTGCCGACGACGATCCTCGCCCGCCCGCTTCGGGACACCACCTTGCCCCCGGCATCGGTGACGATCGCGGTGGCCGCCTTGACGACGTCGTCGCCAGCCCCGCCTCCGACCTTGACGATCTCCACCGTCCCGGTCAGGTCCACCGCCGGTCCCGTCCACTGAACCGACTGGGGCGCCGGGGTCAGGGCCGGGGTATCCGGCGCGGCCGCGGCCGTGGGCTCAGGCGCCGAGGAGACGAGCCCGAGTACCAATCCGACGAGGAATGCGGGGATGAGGAGGGACCGAAGACGGGATGAGGAGGGCAATGCTCCTGAAACGACCATGAGGGCCATTGTTCACTAACGGCACTTGAACTGTTCGCGGTAAAAACCTTCAAACGATGCGGCCGGTTGGCGCCGCGCTCACAGCACCTCGGCCACGGCCGAGCGCAGCGTCTCCGGCAGGCCCAAAGACTCCATCTCGCCCAGGAGGGCGGTCCCGCTCAGACCCCTTCGCACAGCGGCCCAGGCCAGATCCTTGGCCATATACTCCACGCGCGCCGCGTCCAGGATCGCGTGAACCTCGCCGCGCCAGTCGGCCGGCGCCTGCTCCACTTCGCGCAGCACCAGCTCGACGCCGTCGGCCAGCTCCTGACGGCTCAGTTCCCCTAAGTGCACGAGTGTCCCAGCCCCCAGGGTGAAGCCGTCGCCGTCGACCTCCTTGACGGCCAGTCGGCGCGCCTGACCGCCGACTCCCAGCAGGGCGCCCGCCACTCGGCCGGCCAGAAGCCTCACCGTCACCAGCCGCGAGGCCGGGACCACGTCGGCGGCCCCCTCCAGGCGGATACGGAGCACCGCATTCCCGCCGTCCTTCCCCTCGGTCTGCGGCCAGGTGAACCTCATGCGGGTACGGGCGATTCGATCCGGACCCGGCTCGGCCGAGCCGTCGTCCTCCTCCAGGGTGAAGCCCCCCGCGCCTCCGGGCACGACGACGATCTCCAGCTCGCGCGGATTGTCCCCGGCCGCCTCCGTCAGGCTCCCGGCCAGGGGGATCACCGCCCCGGCCCGGGCGAGCACGCCGATACGGTCCAGCGGGCGAGACAGGCTCAGCATGCGCCCGTGCCCGCCGGTGGTGGCCTCGTAGCGGCGCCCCGTGGGCAGGTCGTACCAAACGCCGTCGGGCAACCAGGTCGTCTCCCGGCCCAGGCCGGTGGCCTCGTCCAGCGGGGAGGTGAAGGGCACCACCAGCAGGTCCCCGAAGCAGAAGGTGCGCCGGTGCTCATAGGCGGCCATCTCCTGCGGGTGGTCGTGGTAGACCGGTCGCACCGGGCCGACTCCCTCGCTCACCGAGCGCCTGGCCCACGTGTACAGGTAGGGCACCAGCCGGTGACGCAGCCGCAGGTGCGCCTCCATAGTGGCGCGCGCATCGCGCGAGTAGCGCCAGGGCTCCTTGGACGTGAAGCCCGAGTTCGACGAGTGCAGGCGGTTGATGGGGGAGAAGCAGCCCAGCTGGAACCAGCGGGCCGCCATCGCGTCGTCGCTGGTTCCCAGCATGTGCCCGCCGATGTCGTTGGACCACCAGAAGTAGCCGATGTTGGCGGCCGTGGCCGTGAACATCGGCTGGAAGCGCAGCGAGTCCCAGCTGATGATCGTGTCCCCGGAGAAGCCCACCGGCGTGCGGTGGCTCGAGGCGTCGGCGAAGCGCGAGAAGGTCACCGGCCGACGCCGCTCCACGCCGCCCGCCTCCGTCGGGCGCTCGCGGCCCGAGTCGAGGTAGTGGACGTGGTTGAGCATCCACAACGGATCCAGGCCGGGAACCGTGGTGGAGCCGCCCTGCTGCCAGTCCAGCCACCAGAAGTCCACGCCCTCATCCTCCAGGCGGTGGTGGAGCCGGGAGAGGTAGGAGGCCACGAAGCCCCGGTCGGCGATGTTGAAGGGAATGTCCTCACCGCCGCCGGCGTCCAGGCCCAGGTCGGAGCAGACCTCCTCGTAGGCGTCCTCGTGACGCCGCACCCCCTGGGCCGGGTGGACGTTGAGCGTGGTGAGCATCCCCCGCTCATGCAGACCGGTCAGGAAGGCCCTGGGGTCGGGGAAGAGGTCCCGGTTCCAGGTGTAGCCCGTCCAGCCCGTGCCGATCGCCGGGTCGATGTCGGTGACGTGCCAGTCCATGTCGATGACCGCCACCGAGAAGGGCAGCCCGTGGGCGGCGAAGCGGTCCATGAGCTCCAGGTACTCCTGGGCGCTGTAGGGGTGGTAGCGGCTCCACCAGTTGCCCAACAGCGCCCGCGGAATGAGAGGACTGGGACCGGTGAGGCGGAAGAAGTCGCGCAGCGCCCCCCGGTAGTCCTGGCCATAGCCGAAGACGTAGAGGTCCTGCGCCCCGTCGGCCAGGCGGTTGCCGGACTCACGGGGCCGGACCCACTCGTCCTGAGTGAGCAGCAGCGAGGCAGAGTCGTCCAGGGCGGTGATGCCGTTCAAGCTCAGCAGTCCCGGGCTGAGGGCGACGGCGCCGTCGGCCTCATCGAGGGTGCGGGTGGTGCCGCCCAGGTTCGTCGGGAAGGTCTCGTCGGGGTCCCAGGCGTCGCCGTGGTGCCAGGTGCCGCCGTGGGCGTGAAGCGCCGTCGAGCGCAGCCTGACGTTGAGTCCGGACGGGGAGAAGCCCAGCGAGGGGACATGAGTCAGGTGCAGGTGCTCGGTGATGATCTCCAGACGGTCTTCGCCCCGCACCACCTGGAACGACGGGGGCTCGCCGAGGTCGCGGCTGACGACCAGTTGGGTGGCGGCGTCGGCGAACACGCCGGCGGGGGAGAATTCCATGCGGATGAGCCGGGAGGTCAGCACCGTGAACCGGTATCGGGACTCGGCCGGCGAGGACCCGACCACGACCGCCTCGGCGGGGGCTGCTGCTGGACGCAGTGTGTCGGGGGCATTGGAGAGAGGAGAAACCAACGATCGGCCTTTCACAGGGGTCGTCATAGGGACACGATGGGAGAGGTGGCACCTGGGGCAAGGCGCGAGAGATCATCATAATCGGCCGCGGTTGGCAGCGCTTTCTGACACAATCGGCATGGGTCCGCCAAGACTGCGGCGGCGCAGCCGGGACGATTCCCGAGCTGCCGGGCCCGACGTCGTGCACCCGGGTGACGCATGCAGCCCCGTCCGCGTCGGGGCTGCTCTCTGTTCTTGTCTCCCCTTCAGATTCCGCCACATGCCGGTAGGAAGGAAGCCTCCCATGACCCGTCCCGCATCCCTGGTCGTCTCTCCCCATCACGTCGGCGAGGAACCGGACTGGTGGCGCCGCGCCGTCGTCTATCAGGTCTACCCCCGTTCCTTCGCCGACTCTGACGGCGATGGGATCGGCGACATCCCGGGCCTGACCAGCCGCCTGGACCACCTCGATGAGCTCGGGGTCGACGTCGTGTGGCTCAGCCCTGTCTACCGCTCTCCGCAGGACGACAACGGCTACGACATCTCCGACTACCAGGACATCGACCCCCACTTCGGCTCCCTGGAGGACCTCGACTCCCTCATCGAGGGGCTCCACGCCCGCGGCATGCGTCTGGTCATGGACCTCGTCGTCAACCACACCAGCGACGAGCACCCCTGGTTCACCGCCAGCCGCTCCTCGACGCAGGACCCCAAGCGCGACTGGTACATCTGGAGACCCGCCCGGCAGGTCGACGGGCTGACCCCCGGGCAACCGGGCACCGAGCCCACCAACTGGGGATCGGCCTTCTCCGGGTCGGCCTGGGCCTGGGACGAGGGCACCCAGGAGTTCTACCTGCACCTCTTCTCACCCAAGCAGCCCGACCTCAACTGGGAGAACCCCGAGGTGCGCCGCGCCGTCCACGAGATGATGACCTGGTGGCTGGACCGCGGAGTCGACGGCTTCCGCATGGACGTCATCAACTTCATCTCCAAGACCTACCCGCTCACCGACGCCCCCCAGGGCGAGGGCGACCTCTACGGCAACTCCTTCGCCGCAGTGGCCAACGGGCCGCGCATCCACGAGTTCCTCCACGAGATGAACCAGCAGGTCCTCGCACCCCGGCCCGGGCACGTCATCACCGTCGGAGAGATGCCCGGAGCCACGCGAAGCGAGGCCGCCCTCTACACCGACCCCGCCCGCGCCGAGCTCGACATGGTCTTCCAGTTCGAGCACGTCAGCCTCACTGACGGGCCCGGAGGCAAGTTCGACCCACAGCCCCTCCACCTCGTCACCCTCAAGAAGAACCTCGCCGACTGGCAGGCCGCACTCGCCCCCGTCACGGACTCCTCCGGCGTCGTCACGGCGGAGAAGGGCTGGAACTCAGCCTACTGGGACAACCACGACCAGCCCCGCGCCGTCTCCCGCTTCGGCGACGACGACCCGGCCTGGCGCGTCCGCTCAGCCAAGACCCTCGCCACGATCCTCCACACCCACCGCGGCACCCCCTACGTCTACCAGGGGGAGGAGCTCGGCATGGCCAACACGGTCTTCCGCTCCATCGAGGACTACCGGGACCTGGAGTCCGTCAACCACTTCCACGAGCGCGTGCGCGCCGGCGACGACCCGGCCGCCGTCCTGGCAGGCCTGGCCCCCATCTCCCGGGACAACGCCCGCACCCCCGTCCACTGGGACGGCAGCGAGAAGGCCGGGTTCACCACCGGCGAGCCCTGGATCGCCCTGGCCCCCGACCACGGCACCGTCCACGCCGCAGCCCAGGCGGGAGTACCCGGCAGCGTCTTCGAGCACTACCGCTCCCTGATCGCCCTGCGCCACGACGACGACGCCCTCGCCCTGGGCACCTTCCGGCTGCTGGCGGCCGACCACCCCACCGCCTGGGTCATCCTGCGCCAGTGGCGCTCCCCCGAGCCGGGCGAGGACCGCCTCGAACAGCTGCTGCTCATCGCCCAGTGTGCTCGCGAGGACCTGCCCCTGATCGGCGAGGGCGGCCTGCTGACCGCGCTCGCGGCCGAGGGACTGGAGCCGGGCCAGTGGGTCGGGGCCGAACAGATCCTTCGCGCCGGCGACCCGGACATCCAGCCGGGCTCAGAGCACACGGGAGTGCCAGAGGCTCTAGCTGGCTGGGACTCGGTGCTGCTGCGCCATCGGGCCTGAGACGGCCCCGACGGCGCCCGCCAGACGGCCCCGACTGGAATAGTGCCGGCCGGCCGATCGTTGGTCTCGGTGGACAAACCCGCGGATATCGGAAGTAGGAGAGCACCATGGAGTTCAGCCAGGTCGTCGCCAATCGGCACTCGGTACGAGACTTCACCGACCAGCCCGTCTCCCAGGAGGAGCTGGCGGACATCGTGCGCACCGCCCAGCAGGCGCCGTCGTGGGTGAACTCCCAGCCCTGGCGGGTCTATGCGGCCACCGGGGCCACGCTGGCCGGGATCAAGAAGCGCCATGCCGCAGACATCGCCGCCGGCAGGAAGGGAGACTCCGACCTCCCGGTGAAGCCCCGTACCGAGTGGTCTCCGACCACCCAGGAGAACATGGCCGCGCTCGGCGAGCAGATCGGTGCCCAACTGGGCGAGGGCGCCCAGGAGTTCCAGGCTTCGCAGGGACGGTTGTTCAACGCCCAGGCGGTCCTGTACGTGACGATCCCGGTCGAGTCCACTCCGTGGTCCTTCCACGACCTCGGGGCCTTCTCCGCCATGCTCGTCCTGGCGGCTGCCGACAAGGGCCTTGGCGCCATCAACGCCTACGCCCTGGTCATGTACCCGGACGAGGTGCGCGAGGCCATGGGGATCGGAGCCGATGAGATCGTGGCGGTCGGGATCGCGCTGGGCCACCCCGCGGACTCGGCGCTGGCGGCCTTCGCCCCCAGCCGCGTCGACGTCGACGAGATCCTCACGATCAAGGACTGAGCGTAGGGCGATGCTCCCGCCGCCGGCCCAAGAGGAGGATGAGGATTGCGGTGATAGCTGAGCCCAGGAGCAGGATGGCGGCGTTGAGCCATGAGATCTCGAAGTCGGGCAGGTTCTCGCTCTGAAGCTGGCCGATGAACAGGCCCAGCGCGTTTCCGCTGACGTGCAGACCCAGGGCGAAGAACACGGACCCCAGTCGCACCACCGACCAGCCGGCGAGCAGCCCGAAAAGCACCTTGTGGAGAACCTGCCAGGCGTAGCCCGGAAGGCTGGTCTCTGAGGCCAGCCAGGTCGGAAGATGCAGGGCGGTGAAGGATGCCGTTGTCATAAGCACAGCCGCAGTGGCCCCGAAGCGTTCTCGCACCGGTGCGAACAGGGTGCGTCTCAGCGTGATCTCCTCAGGGATCGCGTTATACGCAATGCCGACTAAGACGGCGAAGACCAGGGCGTGAAGCACCGTGGATGCGGTGATCTCCGGTTTCCACAGGGGGCCGGTGCCCGTCGGCCCCATCCAGGCGTGCAGCCCGCCAAAGGTGACCCCGGCCAGGGCGCCGGTGGTGAAGAGGACAGTTCTGCTGCGAATACCGCCACCGGCCAGCAGGTCGCACCAGCCGCGGTGAGATAGCCCGAACCAGAGAGCGAGTCCGCCGAGGTGAAGGAGGACGAGCATGAGGATCCACGGTCCCCGGACGAGTGCCAGGGCGGTTCCCAGTGCCGGGGCGCCGACCAGCAAGGCGACGGCGGCAAGGGTGACGCTTTCAGAGACAACGGGCTGCCCGGTCTCGAAGGTATGGGCGTCGGCCGTGGAGGGCCGTGACGCGTGGCGAGGTGGGGCGACGTCCCTGTGACGATCCATAGTGATTCCGGTGAGAAGTGGCTGTCTGTCACGATCCGCGCAGGAGTATACGGTCGATCGGAAGAATGAATGACCCTGACGCGCGGCAGGAGGCTTTTACTATCGCATCCCCAAGTTCCGCAGCCGGGAGGCCACGGCTTGCCGCCAGGTGGAGGAGGTCACCAGCATGACCGGCAGGACGACGGCGATCAGCGCTGTCAGTGTCCAGACCCCGGCGCGGGCCAGTTCCCAGGTGAAGACGATCCCGAAGATGGGGGCCTTCTGGGTCGTGGCAAGCACCGCGCCCGCTCCCGCCATTGCCAGCACCGAGATGCTGACCTCCACCCCGCTGGCCTGAAGCGCGATCGCCAGGGCGGCTCCTGCGCTTGATCCCACGGCCAGGGACGGTGCCAAGCGGCCGCCGGTAGCACCGGCCCCGAGCGTGAGCCCGGTGAGGGCCGGCTTGAGGACCACGATGCCCAGCAGCATGACCAGGGTCGCACCCGCAGCGCCGCTCGAGGCTTCCGGAACGCGGGTGCCCAGGGCCGCCTCCATGGCGTCGCGTCCGTTGCCGACGACGGCCGGAACCCGCAGGCTCACCAGCCCGGTGACCAGTCCGGCCGCCCCGATCGCCACTGGCAGCCAGCGGGTGGCGCGTACCTGGCGTGCCAGCATCCACGACCACAGTCGCCTGGCCCCCACTCCCAGCGCGGCGGCTACGGGCACGAGCAGAACCAATCCGAGGACGGTTCCCGACGAGGGTCCCTGCGAGGTGATCTCGAAGGTGGGCCGTCCGTGGGAGTGCAGCCAGGAGACGAGTGTGGCGATGACGCACACCGGGACCGCCACGAGGGCTCCGCGCCGTCGCATCCCGGTGACCATGACGAGCTCGACGGCGTAGGCCGCACCTCCCAGCGGCGCGTTGTACATGGCCGCCAGGCCCGCCCCGGCCGCAGAGGCGATGAGGATGGCGCCCTCGGGCCTGCCGATCCCCAGGCGGGCGGCGAGCCTGGCCGCGACCGCCCCGGCGGCCAGGCGCGGGGCGCCCTCGCGCCCCACCGAGTTGCCCGAACCGACTGTGAGGACCTGGGTGACGGCGTCGAGGAAGGGCCGTGCCAGTCCTATCCGGGTTGCCGCCCTGCCCGAGCGGTCCGCCACTGCGGTCTCCACGTCGGCCACCCCACCGGTTGCGCGCAGCCACCACCACATGCCACCGGCGACGAGGCCGCCCGTGGCCGGGGCGAGTGCGCGCCGCCAGGGTGGGGCGCCGGCCAGCCGCTCCAGGAGCGCGCTGTGGGCGACGCCGTAGAACAGCGACTCGAAGACCTCCAGGAGCAGTGCCATCGCGATCCCGATGAGGCCCGCGGCCACGCCCGCCAAGGCGGCGGCCAGAAGGAATCGGGGTCGGGTCAGCGCGCGCACGCCAGGCACGATACCCGGCCCCGCGGATCGGGCGCCGACGAGACGACCGACGCCGTCACCGGCCTCGGGCAGGCCCCGTTAGCGGCGGGGCCTCGACGTGCGGCTCGGGCGTCCCAGGTACCAGACGGCTGCGGCCGTCACCAGCGTCTCGGCGAGCATGGCAATAACGGACGGAGTGGTGAACCGGCTCCATCCGGTCAGGGTCTCCTCCCGGCTCAGAGAGTCCAGCAGAACACCGGTGAAGTTGCCGCCCACATGCATGCCCAGGGCGAAGGCCAGGGAGTCCAGGCGCAGGACGGACCAGGCGGCCACCAGTCCGAAGAGAAGCTTCTCGGGGACCTCAGCCGCATAGGTGGAGGCGGTGGCGTGAGAGGAGATCCAGGTGGGCAGGTGCATGACGACGAAAGCCAGGGCTGTGGTCCACAGGGCGAACCCGCCCCCGAACTGCGCCCGCAGGGGTTCGAGCAGGCAGCGGCGCAGCGAGAACTCTTCGGGGACGGCGTTCATGAGCACACCGACCCCCAGTGCCATAGCCAGGGCGGACAGCAACCCGGTAGGTGTCACCGGGGCAAGGGCGGCTCCCGGGTTGTCGATCGGGTGGTGTGCCAGGGCGCTGAGAGCGCACAGGCCCGCGCCGACGGCGAAGAGCAGCCAGGGACTGCGAGGTCCCGCGGAGCGGAGCAGGTCGCGCCAACTGCGGCGCCACACGAGGAACCAGATCGCCAGCGCCCCCAGGTGCAGAACGGCGAGGACCTGCCAGGGGCCGCCCACCAGAGCCAGGACGACGCCGAGCGACAGGCCTCCGACGAGCAGGACCAGGGCCGCCCAGGCGCTCCTCCGAGTGCGGGCCGCGTCCGCTCCGGCGGAGGCTCCGGCGGTCTCGGGCGGAACCACCGTGCGCTGCGGGCCGGGGCGGGCAGTCACCTCCTGCTACCTCTGATCGCCGGCCGCGTCGTCGACCGCCTCACCGAAGTCGGGGACGTCCTCGAGCGCCAGGGTTCCACTGTTCTGGCTGACCAGGGACACGGCGGGGCGCAGACCCAGCCACCACTGGTGGCGGGGGCGACGGTGGTCGCGGTCGAGGTCATCGTTCATGCGGTCCAACGGGTGGTTGGAGACCTTGCCCCCCACTAGGCCCACGTAGGAGGCTGTCGGCTCGCCGCGCTTGAGGGCACCGGCCAGCAGATCCAGGGAGTAGGCGACGAGCTTGGTCGCCATGATCCGGTCGAAGGCCGTGGGGCTGCCGCCCTGCTGCTGGTGGCCCAGGATCGCCTCGCGCACGTCGTAGAGGTCCTTGCCCTCCTCGGCGAAGATGTGGGCCAGCACGTCGGTGGTGTAGTTGACGCTGGCCCGCTCGTTGCGGATCACCAGGTAGAGGCTGCGTCCTGAGCGGAAGGACTCCACCATCCGCTCGGAGTCGGCGGCCAGGCCTTTGAGCGTGATGCCCTCCTCGTTGAGGTAGACCTTCTCCGCGCCGGTGGCCAGACCGGACATCAGGGACAGGTAGCCGCACTTGCGGCCCATGACCTCGGCGACGAAGCAGCGGTGCGAGGCCGCCGCGGAGAGCTTGATGGAGTCCAGCGCCACCACCGCGTTGTTGAGGGCCGTGTCGGTGCCGATGCTCAGCTCAGAGCCGGGCAGGTTGTTGTCGATGGAGGCCGGCACGCACACGATCGGGATCTGGAAGGCGGGGTAGCGGTCCCGCTCGGTGACCAGGCGGTAGGCGCTCAGGTAGGCGTTGTAGCCGCCGATGACCAGCAGGGCGTCGATCTCATGGAGCTCGATGGCCCGCCCCAGGGCGTAGAGCTGCTCGATGGTGGGCACCTCGCGGCGCGTTCCCAGCTGGGCGCCGCCGTCGCCGACCCAGCCCTCGACGTCGGCCCAGGTCAGCTCGTGCACATCGCCGTCGAGTAGACCGGGGAAGCCGCCGTAGACTCCCAGCATCGTGAAGTCGTGGTCGATGCCCAGACGCACGGCCGCGCGCGCCGCCGTGTTCATCCCCGGGGCCAGGCCCCCGGCGTGGATGATGGCGACCCGCTTGGGGCGCGTGGTGGGTGAAGCCTGCGAGCCCGTGCCGGGGACGGGATCGACTGGCGGGGTGGACATGGTCTCGAACAGCTCGAGCATATTGCCGAAGCTGGCCCCGCGGGCCTGGATCGCCCCGAGGTAGTCATGGGCGGCCACGAGGTCCTTGACGGCGCGGGTGGCCGCGATCTGCTCCATCATCGGCAGGTGGCGGATGCGGTTGTGGCGTTCGGCGATGATGGCAGGCTCGCTGCCCGGTTCCATCGACACCACCTCGCGGGCGGCGGCGCAGCCCAGCAGCGTGGACATCCAGCGGTCGTAGGCGCTGGGGCGGCCACCGCGCTGGACGTGCCCCAGGATGGTGACGCGGGCGGCCTCGCCCAGCTTGTCGGCGATGACCTGGCGGACGTCGTCGGCGGTGATGCGGTTGCCCTCGCGGTCGGTGGCGCCCTCGGCGACGATCACCATGGACTCGCGGCGCCCGGCCTCCCGGCCCGCCTTGAGCTTGGAGCACATGTCCTCCTCCCAGTCCTTGCCCGGGGGGAGCTCGGGGACCAGGACGTAGTCGCAGCCCCCGGCCACGGCCGCCATGAGGGCCAGGTAGCCGCAGTGGCGGCCCATGACCTCCACGACGAAGGTGCGCTGGTGGGAGGCGGCCGTTGAGGAGATGTCGTCGATGGCCTCCAGGATGCGGTGGAGGGCCGAGTCGGTGCCGATGGTCATGTCGGCGCCCACGAGGTCGTTATCGATGCTGCCCACCAGGCCGGTCACCATGAGGACAGGGTGGGCGGCGGCCGTCTCTGCGCTGATGTCGCCGGTCGCGACGAGCTCCTCGAGCAGGGATGGCCAGTTCTTGCGGAACTCGTTGGTACCGGTCAGGGACCCGTCGCCGCCGATGACCACGAGCCGGTCGATGCCGTGCTCCAGGAGGTTGCGGGCGGCTGCCAGCTGACCGGCGCGCTCGCGGAACTCAGCCGAGCGGGCGGTGCCGATGATGGTGCCGCCGCGCTGGAGGATGGAGCCCACCGAGTCCCACTCCAGGGGGCGGATTCCGTCGCCGCCGGCCACGGCGCCGGCCCAGCCCTCCATGACCGCGTAGGGCCTGGCCCCCAGGCGGATGGCGGTGCGCACCACGGCCCGCACGGCCGCGTTCATGCCCTGGGCGTCGCCGCCGGAGGTGAGGACCCCGATGCGCAGGGGCTCGCCGTCCAGGCCGAGCAGCGGTCCGGCCGACGAGCCGGTGGGGGAGAGGGTGTTGTCTGAGGACATGACGGCTGGCATGTGGGGTCCTTCCCTGGGGTCGCCGGTGGGCCTGGCTCCCGGCGTCGGCCGGGAGGACGTCGGTCCTTATTGTTGCTGGTGAGCGCCGCCACGTCATCCGCCTGTGGTCCCAGAAGCGTTTCCTGGCCGCGGCATCCACGCACTCGCCGGTTCCCGGTGAACCTCCAGGAGGAGGGGAGCGATGTTGTCCCCCTGCTTTGGGAGCAGGGGGACAGCAGGTCCACGGACCAGGGATCTACCTGTCTCGGCGAGCGTGGAACCTGCGGGCCTCGGCGTCGAGGGTGCGCTTGCGTCGTCGGCCCCACTGCCTGCCGCTCCAGAGGCCGAGGAGCACCATGGCGCCGACCAGAGCACTCGTGGCCGTGAGTGCGGGCATGACCGTCTCCCTTCTCGAGTCCTCTCCTCGTATCAATCCATGATAATTCGCGTGGTGGCGAGCAGCTCAGGATTGGGAACGTACTTCGTGATCGGGAAATGCGTTTCCCCGCAGACGACTGGGGTCTGTCCTCAGTCATCTGCGGGAGAATTCAGTCCTCGTGGGGAAAGTACGTTCTCGACGGTGCTCGTGGCCGGCGGAGGCCCCGGCGCGCACGCTCCGCCGTGAGACGCCGCGCCCGTCTCCTCATGAGACGCTGCCTCGCCCCCGTGTCCGACCTCCTCGCGAGGCACCGGGACGTTAGGCTCAATACCGGTGCCCGCCCGGCCGACGCCGGCCCGCGCCCTCAAGCCATCCACATGCCCCGAGAGGATCAGCTGCATGGATCTCTACGAGTACCAGGCCAGGAACCTGTTCCGCCAGCACGGCGTCCCCGTGCTCGCCGGCGCCGTGGCCACGACCCCCGAGGAGGCGCGCAGCGCCGCGCAGTCCCTCCTGGAGGCGGGCAGCGAGCTAGTGGTCGTCAAGGCCCAGGTCAAGACCGGTGGCCGCGGCAAGGCCGGCGGCGTCAAGCTCGCCCGCACCGCCGCCGAGGCCGAGGCCCGCGCCCGCGACATCCTGGGCATGGACATCAAAGGCCACACCGTGCGCGCCGTCCTCATCTCCGACGGCGTCGACATCGAGGCCGAGTACTACTTCTCCATCCTCCTGGACCGCGCCGAGCGCCAGTACCTGGCCATGTGCTCGCGCGAGGGCGGCATGGACATCGAGACCCTCGCCGCCGAGCGCCCCGAGGCCCTGGCCCGCGTCGGCATCGACCCGCTCGAGGGCATCACCCCCGCCGTCGCCCACCGGATCGTTCAGGCCGCAGGCTTCGAGGCGGGGACACTGGCCGACGACGTCGCCGCCGTCATCGAGCGCCTCTGGGAGGTCTTCACCGCCGAGGACGCCACCCTCGTGGAGGTTAACCCCTTGGTCAAAGCCGCCGACGGCCGCATCATCGCCCTGGACGGCAAGGTCACCCTCGACGACAACTCCCGCTTCCGCCACCCCGCCCACGCCGAGCTCGTCGACTCCGCCGCCACCGACCCCCTGGAGGCCCGCGCCCGCGAGGCCGGCCTCAACTACGTGCGCCTCGAGGGCCAGGTCGGGGTCCTGGGCAACGGCGCAGGTCTGGTCATGTCCACCCTCGACGTCGTCGCCGGCGCCGGCGAGCGCCACGGCGGCATGAAGCCCGCCAACTTCCTCGACCTGGGAGGCGGGTCATCGGCCGAGGTCATGGCCACCGGCCTGGAAGTCGTGGCCTCCGACCCCCAGGTGCGCGCCATCCTCGTCAACGTCTTCGGCGGCATCACCTCCTGCGACACCGTCGCCCAGGGCATCGTGGCCGCCGTTGAGGCCCTGGGCGGGCTGCCCAAGCCCGTCGTCGTGCGTCTGGACGGCAACAACGCCGAGACCGGTCGCGCCATCCTGGCCGAGGCCGCCATCGAGGGCGTCACCGTCGTCGACACCATGGACGGGGCCGCCGACGTCGTCACCGCCATCGCCGAGCAGATCAGCGGGCAGACCGCTTCCAAGGAGGCCTGAGACATGAGCATCTTCCTGACCGAGACCGACCGCGTCATCGTCCAGGGCATGACCGGCTCCGAGGGCCGCAAGCACACCACCCGTATGCTCTCGGCCGGCACCAAGGTCGTCGCCGGCGTCAATCCCCGCAAGGCCGGCACCGCCGTCGCCTTCGACGTCGCCCCCATCGGCCCCGGCGCCGGCGAGGTTCAGGCCGGAACCGTTGAGGTCCCCGTCTACGGCACCGTCGCCGAGGCCAGGCAGGTCACCGGCGCCGAGGTCAGTGCCGTCTTCGTCCCGCCGGCCTTCGCCAAGGGCGCCGTCGTCGAGGCCGTCGACGCCGGGGTGCGCCTCGTCGTCGTCATCACCGAGGGCATCCCGGTGGCCGACGCGACCTGGATGCGCGCCTACGCGGCCGAGCATGGTGTCCAGATCATCGGCCCCAACTGTCCGGGCATCATCTCCCCGGCCCGCTCCAACGTGGGCATCACCCCGCCCGACATCACCGGTCCCGGTCCCCTGGGACTGGTCTCTAAGTCCGGCACCCTCACCTACCAGCTCATGCACGAGCTGTCCGACCTGGGCTTCACCACCTGCATCGGCATCGGCGGGGACCCGGTGGTCGGCACCACCCACATCGATGCTCTGGCCGCCTTCGAGGCCGACCCCGACACCCGCCTGGTGGTCATGATCGGCGAGATCGGGGGCGACGCCGAAGAGCGCGCTGCCGCTTACATCCGCGAGCATATGACCAAGCCGGTGGTCGCCTACGTCGCCGGCTTTACCGCCCCCGAGGGGCGCACCATGGGCCACGCCGGGGCTATCGTCTCTGGATCGTCGGGCACCGCCGAGGCCAAGAAGACCGCCCTGGAGGCCGCCGGCGTCCGGGTGGGGCGCACTCCCAGTCAGACCGCCGAGATTGCCCGCGAGCTCTACCGCCGGCTGGCCGGCGAGGTGGGAGCTTGAGCCCGGCCCGGTCACGAGTCGCCGGCCTGACGTCCTGGACCCTGTGGTCCCTGCGCGTGGGGATCGAATCGGTCGGCCTGAGCTGGCTGATGGTGGTGCTGCTGACGGTCGCCGTGTCCATGGCGAGCTCCAGCCTCAGCGCTGCGGCCGCCCTGAGCGCCGGCGAGGCCGTGCGCGCCGGTACGGCCCTGTGGAGCCTCGGCTTCGGGGGGATGGTCACCTCCTCCTCCGCCGACCAGGGAACCCTCAGCCTGCCGCTGCTGGGACTGACCCTGGTGCAGGTGGGCTGGACCTGGAACTGCGTGCGGCGCGCCCGTCCCACTCGTCCGGCGGCAGGGGCGGCCATCGTCATCGCCGCGGCCGCCGTCGCGATCCTGGTCTGCCTGACCGGCCCCAAGGGGCCCAGCGCCTGGCCGGCGGTCGGCGGAATCGCCGCGATCACGTGCGCCGTCGTCGCCGTCCAGCTTCAGCGCGCCGGCAACGGCTGGTCTGCCCTGACCCGGTGGTGGGACCGTCGCCCCCTTTGGGCGGCTCCGGCCCTGTCGCTGGCCTACGGCGCCGCGCGGGCCCTGGCGCTGCTGAGTCTCCTGGTGGTGGCCGCGGCCGCTTTCAAGGGAGCCGGCCGGGTCTCGGTCCTGCACGACGCCCTTGCCGGCGGCGGGTTCATCGCGATGGCCGGCCTCGTCCTGCTCCAGATCGCCTGGGTGCCGACCATGCTCATCTGGGCCTGCTCATGGCTCATCGGCGCCGGCTTCTCCGTAGGGTCGGGGACGGTGTTCGCCCCCGACCGCGTGGTGGCCGGTCCCGCGCCCGCCTTGCCGTTGCTGGGACTGCTGCCAGCGGCGCCGCTGAGCACCGCGGGCCTATGGCTCCCACTCGTGGTGACGGTCGGCGCCATGGTGGCCGCCTGGAGACGTCGGGCGGTCCTCAACTCCCTGCGGGTGCGCCATGCCGTCAGCGCCGCCGGGGCCGCCGCCCTCCTCGTGGCCGCCGGCGTGGGGCTGTTGTGCCTGGCCGCCTCCGGCTCCGTGGGGCCGGGCCGGATGACCGACGTCGGCCCCCAGGTCCTCTACACCGTGATCCTCGTCTTCGTCGAGGTCGGAGTCGGCCTGGCCGCCATGGCGATCCTGGCCCACCCCTATACGTGCACCTGGGCCAGGGGCGCCCTGCCCGAGTCGATCCTGCCGGCGACCGACCGGCGTCGAGATGCGGACGAGGACGACGTCGAAGAGCAGGACGGCGAGGCGTAGGGCCGGTGCTCCCCTCGGAGGGTTGCTACGGCCCGCGCAGGGCGGGAGACGGCGGCGCACCGTGCTGATCGGGAACGTACCTTTCGATCGAGGACTGAGTTCTCCCGCAGACGACTGAGGGTGGACGTCAGTGGTTTGCGGGATGGGTACGTTCTCGATGGAGAACGCAGTTCCCGATCCGCTTGGCCGGCCGCCCCGCTCTGCGGTCGAGGCCAGCCAGGATCACCACGGTCCCTGTCAGGTTCTGCGGGCTCGCGTCACCAACCGCGTGGCGCCCACAGCGCCCACTGGTGTGGACTCTGAGCATGCAGAACTGTTCGAGTCAGCGGGCCGGGGCATCGGCACTGCTCAGGGCGCCGATCGCCGTGTCCACGGCCTTGATGAGCTCAGGCGTCACCGCGAGGGGCGCCGACCCGGCCCGGTAGGTCATCCCGGGAATGGGGGTGTACAGGACATTCGCCTCCATGCCCGCGCGGCCCTCCTTGAGGGCCTGCCACAGGTCGGGGGACTCGTGGAAGAATCGCGTGACGCGCTCGTCGGAGGCCATCTGCTCCAGGACGTTATCGGCCGACTTGTGTGCCGCCCGGCCCGGCAGCCTGCGGGGAGGAATGTCGGTCTCGTCGTCATCATCGATGGTGGGGGCGGCCCCCTGGTACTCGACGACGACCAGCTGAGCCCCGCCGGAGGAAAGTCCCAGAGCGTGGACCGGGCTGTCGACG
The DNA here is from genome assembly GCF_006546835.1 of Actinomyces johnsonii. GTDB lineage: Bacteria > Actinomycetota > Actinomycetes > Actinomycetales > Actinomycetaceae > Actinomyces > Actinomyces johnsonii. Next base: position 38,989 of record NZ_VICB01000004.1, read on the forward strand.
GGACGCTGGTCGATGGCACTGCCCCGGAAGGCGTCGGTGATTCGCAGCCCCTCTAGGATGGCGAACTGCTCGCCGTTACCGGTGTTGAGGCGGCGCGTCAGGTCCAGGATCTCGGCCTGCTGCTCCGACACTGAGGCGGCCAGATCGCGCATCTCGCCGACGACCTGGGAGTCGGCCCCGGAGTCGGCCAGATCGGCGACGGTCTCATCGATCCGGTTGGGCTCCAGGGCCTCGGCGCCGACGACGCCCAGGGACTCGGCGAGGTTCCGAAGACGCGCGATGTCGGCCTCGACCGCCACCTGCCGCTTGGTGCGCGCCGTGAACAACTCTTGGCTCTCGGAGAAGCTCTCAGCACCCCGGATCCGCCGGTTGACCGAGAGCTCGGCGGCCAGGTCAGTACCGCCCCCGGCGGGACTCGCACTCAGAGCCGAGCGAGGCATGTAGGTCATGGCGAAGTCCAGCAGGGCCAAGCACGCCTGCCCCGGCGTGAGAGTGCCTAGGTGACGTAAGAGGCTGCTCGACGACGGCGCTGTGCTGATGCGACGCCCCGGCGCCCCCAGCGTCAAGACGAGGGACAGGCTCATAGCCACCGCGGTCAGCGCACCGATCGCGTAGAGGAGCCCCTGGGTGCCGCTCAACCCGCTCCACCACTGGGAGAACAGGCGTGGCAGAGCGGAGAGGAACAGGTCGTCCTCGGTCTCCTTGAGTTCGGGGGCGAGCTGCCAGACGGTGCGCACCTCGTACATGCAGCACAGGAGGAACAGCACGACACTGACCACCAGGATCCCCAGGCGGAAGCCCTGGCGGGCATTAGGCTCAGCACCCGGCGTCGTGGCCTCCATGGCGTCGGCCCGCACGCCGCGCACCTGCTCGGCAGTCGCCCGACCCGCCCGCATGGCGTAGAGGCGCCCCTGGCGTAGGTCCCCGTAGGCGCCCCAGGTGACGGCCAGGTCGCCCCAGGTGAAGTTCGCCAGCGCCACCACCGAGACGATGAGAGCGCGCACGAATGGCGGCGCTTCAGTGAGGTTGGGGTAGCGGGGTGCCGGCGCCCCGGCCACCGTCCAGCCGTGCACGCCCGCGTAGGCGCGGCGGTGGGCGTCCAGGAGTAGGCAGGCGGCCATGAGAATGACGGACAAAGGGATAGCGCTCAGGCCTTCGCCATTGACCCGCCACAGGAACATGAGCAGCGCCGGGAAGCCGCCACCGGAGTCACTGTGGCCGAGCTGCTGGGCGATCCTGGCGATGTAGGTGGCGTGGTCGCTCACCGACTGCAGGATGACCACCGCCGGCAGGATCCAGGCCACGATCCGCAGCCACACGAGGTTCCTGGCCCCCTCGAAGGCCGGTGAGTCCTTGAGGCGCCACAGCGTGATCGCCAGGGCCACCGCCATCGTGATGTTGGCGGTGCTCACCTGATTGCTGACCGCCAGGACATTGCTGTCCTCCTGGGTCATCGACCCTGAGGTCCATGGATTGAAGGAGAAGGGCAGCCGCCCGTTGCCCAGGTTCGAGGCGAGCATGCTGCTCTCCCCAAGGGCCCGGATACCGTCCTTGACAGCCGTCAGGCCGGCGCCGGCGGCGAAACCGAGCAGGGCCCAGTCGGAGGCCGCCAGACGGCGCATCCGGCCCGGTGCCAGGAACACCACGAGGACCAGGGGCACCAGGGGGCTGAGCACGTCCAGGGCAATAGTCAGAGCGATGCTCATCCCGTTGCCCATGACGGACAGTCCCGCGCCGGTGCGCACGGAGCTCATGATCATGGCCACGATGAGCGACCAGACGGCGCCGACGCCGTACATAATCACCACCGAGCGCCAGCTGATGGTCCGCGTGCGCGCGAGCAGGGCCACCACCATGAGGCAGATGGCCATGAACGCCGCCGGGACGGCGGCATAAGCCAATCGCGGAACGATGAACAGGGCGGCGACGAGCAACGGGATCATGATGGCGTAGGCTCCGCGCATCACCAGGCTCAAAGCGCTGGACAGCCCCGAATGGCGGCTCCACCAGCGCCGGTAGGCGGAGGCGGCCTCCTGCCACCGCTCGGAAGGAACCCCGCGGTATACCGGTGTCGCTGCGATGTTGATGGGCGCAGTCATGCTGTGGACTGTATGCCGTATCTAAAGCCGCCCGCAAGGAAACAGGCCGTTCGGTCGGCCGATTCGCCAGCAGCGACGTCTCCGATGAAGACAGGATGACAGAACCGTGCCGGCGCTGGTGGCCTGAGCGCCACCACTCGATAGGATGGTCCCGGCCGTGACTGGCGAGGGTGGGGCACCACCGGGGAGCGGCCGAGGCCGTCCACGAACGGGACGTCGCCCGCCTGGGCGTCCCGCCCCCACGTTGCAGCAGGAGCGCCATGTCCTCGTCGTCCTCTCGTTCTCCCCGACCGGTCAACACAGCCGCCGAGGCGGTTCCCACCGCCCACGTCCCCACCGAGGGCCTCGTCAGCCCCGACCGCGTCCCCGTGCGCCGCGCCCTCGTCTCCGTCTACGACAAGACCGGCCTCGTTCCGCTCGCCCGGGCTCTGGCCGACGCCGGTATCGAGATCGTCTCCACCGGTTCCACCGCCGCCACCATCGCCGCCGCGGGCCTGGCCGTCACCCCGGTGGAGGAGGTCACCGGCTTGCCCGAGTGCCTCGAGGGCCGGGTCAAAACCCTCCACCCCGCCGTTCACGCCGGCATCCTCGCCGATCGCCGCAAGCCCGACCACCTCGACCAGCTGGGGACCCTGGGGGTCGCCCCCATCGACCTGGTCGTCGTCAACCTCTACCCCTTCACCGATACCGTCGCCTCCGGCGCCCCCTTCGACGCCTGCGTCGAGCAGATCGACATCGGCGGACCCGCCATGGTGCGCGCCGCCGCCAAGAATCACCCCGCCGTTGCCGTCGTCACCTGCCCCGAGCGCTACGACGCCGTCGCCGCTGCCGTGCGCGAGGGCGGCTTCACCCTGGCCGATCGCCGCCGCCTGGCCGCCGAGGCCTTCGCCCATACCGCCGCCTACGACGCCGCCGTGTCCACCTGGCTGTCCGCGCAGGTCGAGGCCGACGCCGCGGACGGGGCCGGTTCGAGCGAGCCGGCCGCGCCTCCCGCCTATGTCGGCGTCGGCTACGAGCGCCTGGCGAGCCTGCGCTACGGGGAGAATCCCCACCAGCGCGCCGCCGTCTACCGCACCGCCGGGGCGAGCGGGGGAGTGGCCGGCGCCCGCCAGCTCCACGGCAAGGCCATGAGCTACAACAACTACACCGACACCGACGCCGCGGTGCGCGCCGCCTACGACCACGGCGAGGTCGTCACGGTCGCCGTCGTCAAGCACGCCAACCCCTGCGGCATCGCCGTCTCGGCCGCCGGCGACGTCGCCGAGGCCCACCGCAAGGCCCACGCCTGCGACCCGGTCTCCGCCTACGGCGGCGTCATCGCCACCAACGCCACCGTCACCGCCGAGATGGCCCTCCAGATTAAGCCGATCTTCACCGAGGTCGTCGCCGCCCCCGCCTTCGCCGACGAGGCCGTGAAGATCCTGTCCGCCAAGAAGAACCTCCGCCTGCTCGTCGTCGAGGCCCCTCGGCGCGAGGGCTACGAGATCAAGCAGGTTTCCGGCGGCGCCGTCATCCAGGAGCGCGACGTGCTCAGCGCCGACGGCGATGACCCGGCGACCTGGACCCTGGCCGCAGGGCCGGCCGCGGACGACGACCTCCTGGCCGAGCTCGCCTTCGCCTGGCGCTCGGTGCGCGCCGTGCGCTCCAACGCCGTCCTCCTGACCCAGGGCGGTGCCACCGTCGGGGTGGGCATGGGACAGGTCAACCGCGTCGACTCCTGCAAGCTCGCCGTCGAGCGCGCCAACACCCTGGGCGCCCGCTCCACCGGCGACGCCGCAGCCGACAGCCCGCAGAAGGACCGGGCGGAGCCGGTGGAGAAGGGCGCTGTCGGCGGGGGCGACGCCGCCGAGGTCCTGGGAGACCCGACCGGAGAGGCGGCGAGCGCGCCCGAGCGCGCCCGCGGATCCGTGGCCGCCTCCGACGCCTTCTTCCCCTTCGCCGACGGGCTCCAGGTCCTCATCGATGCCGGAGTGCGCGCCGTCGTCCAGCCCGGTGGGTCCATTCGCGACCAGGAGGTCATCGACGCAGCTCAGGCAGCCGGCGTCACCATGTACCTCACCGGCACCCGCCACTTCGCCCACTGACCCGCTGCGGCGGCCCGGGCCCGTCGCTCTCGCTTCGGGCACGGGGCCGCCCTTCGGGAGGAAGGTCGTGGACCGACGCCCCTGCGCGCCGATAGGCTCACCACCGTGACTCACGACCCGCATCCCCGGCAGGCCGAGCACAAGGAGCCCTACCGCACCATCTGTGTCATCCTCGTGGCCATTGGCCTGGCAGCGGTCCCGGCCATTGCGCTGCTGGGACACCGCCGCATCGCCGTCCTATGGGCGGCCACCGGGATCCTGGCACTCGCCATCGTCAGGATCCAGCGCCCCGACGGCACCTGGCTGGCCGCGCGCAGCCGCCTGTTCGACGTCGCCTTTGGAATCGCCCTGGCCGCAGTCCTGTTCCTCCTGTCCTCCTACGTCAACCTGCCCCACATCATGTAAGCGGCGCCGTCGCGTTATCGGCCCCGGCGATTTCTCCAGCCGGCATGATCACTCTCCTCCTGTGATCTGGGCCGTTCGGGTCCCATTTCTCGGTCCGAGGCGGCGCCGTCACCGGCCGGTGTGGCACGCTGGGCCCAGTCCAGACGTCCTGTCACCATCGTTTCACTCTCTGAAGGTCCCCTATGTCACGCAATCCCTCGGCTCCGCCTTCCCTGGGGCACCGCCTCAGCCACAGCATCCTGACCTGGGTCATCGGCGCGATCGTCCTGGCACTGATCGTGGGCTCGATCCGGGTCGGCGGCCGCCCGATCGTCCCCAAGCCCGTCGGCAACATCTTCGCGACCTTCTCCGACCTGTTCAGCCAGTTCCTCAGCTTCGCCATCCCGCTCATCATCATCGGGCTCGTGACCCCCGCCATCGCCGACCTGGGGCGCGGCGCCGGCAAGTGGCTCGGCGTCACCACGGCCCTGGCCTACACCTCCACCCTCTTCGCCGGCTTCCTCACCTTCCTGGTGTGCGCCGCCACCTTCCCCCGCCTGCTCGCCGGAACCTCACTGGCTGACGTAGCCAAGCCCGAAGGGGCCCTGAGCAGCTACTTCACCGTGGAGATGCCGCCGGCCGTCGAGGTCATGACCGCTCTGCTGCTCTCCTTCGTCCTGGGCATCGGCCTGTCCATGGTGCCCCGGGGCGTCCTGCGCAAGGGCTTCATCGAGTTCCGGGCCATCATCACCCGCCTCATCGAGCGGATCATCATCCCGCTGCTGCCCCTGCACATCTTCGGCATCTTCCTCAACCTCACCTACACCGGTGCGGCTGGAGCCGTCATGAAAGCGCTTCTGCGCGTCGTCGTCGTGGTCCTCATCCTCGAGGTCGTTATCCTGGGCATCCAGTTCGTCGTCGCCGGAGTCGTTGGCCGCCGCAACCCGCTCAGGGCCCTGGTCACCATGATTCCGGCCTACCTGACGGCACTGGGCACGTCCTCCTCGGCGGCCACGATCCCGGTCACCCTGCGCCAGACCAAGAAGAACGGCGTATCCGACGCCGTGGCCTCTTTCACCGTCCCCCTGTGCGCCACGATCCACCTGGCGGGATCGACCTCGAAGATCTTCTCCTTCGCCTTCGCCATCGTCCTTACCCAGGACCTGCACGTGAGCACCGCCCAGTGGGTCGGTTTCATCTTCATGCTCGGCATCACGATGGTGGCCGCGCCGGGCGTGCCCGGAGGCGCCATCATGGCGGCCACCGGTCTGCTGTCCTCCATGCTCGGCTTCAACGACCAGCAGGTGGCCCTCATGATCGCCACCTACATCGCCCTGGACTCCTTCGGCACCGCCACGAACGTCACCGGTGACGGCGCCATCGCCATCATCGTGGACCGCATGGCGGGCGGCTCCGTCAACGACGAGGGCGACCCGGAGAACGTTCGCGAGCTCTCCTTCGACGGCATGGCCTACCTCCATGCGGTCAGCGTCGAAGGGGTTGTCAGCCCCGAGGAGCTGGAGGCCTCCGCCGCCGCCCGCTCCAGCGAGTAGAACGGCAGCCACCCAATCGGGCGCCGAGAGTCACCGGAACTCTCGGCGCCCGATCTGTGCATCCGTCAGTGGCCGCGGGCGGTCAGGGTGCGCAGCGCTCCGGGCTCGGCCAGGAGCTTGGCCGGCGGACCGGCCTGCACCACCGTCCCGGCGTCCATGACCACGACGTGGTCGGCCTGCTCGGACCACTGCAGGCGGTGGGTGATCTCGATGATCGTGGCCTGCGGCAGGTAGGTGCGCACCCCGATCCGTACCCGCTCATCCAACTCGGGGTCCAGGTGAGAGGTGAACTCGTCCAGGATGAGTACTCCGGGGTTGGCGAGGAGGGCTCGCGCCAGCGCCAGACGCTGTCGCTGGCCTCCGGACAGGGACTGCCCGCGTTCGCCCACAAGGGTGTCGTAGCCGTCCTCGAGGGCCTCGATGTCCTCATCGATGCAGGCGGCCCGGCAGGCCCGGACCACCTGGGCGTCACTGGCCGCCGGCGCCGCCAGACGCACATTGTCCGCGATGGTGGCACGCATGAGGTGGACCCTCTGATCCACCATGCCGATCTCCTGGTAGAGGCTGATCGCCCGCAGGTCGGCCACGTCCTGGCCGTCGATGAGGATGCGGCCCGAGTCCGGCTCGTCGTATCGCATGGCCAGCTGGGCCAGCGTCGACTTGCCCGATCCGGAGGCCCCCACGATGCAGGTCCACTTACCGGCCCTGGCCCTGACACTTACTCCGCGGACGGCCTGCGCGGCGGTGTTGGGGTAGGAGTAGGTGACGTCCTGCCACAGGACCTCATGCGAGATACCGCCGGTCAGCTCTTGATCGCCGTCGCGTACCTCCACCGGGGCGTTGACGACCTCCCACACCCTTTCGGCCGAGGCGAAGGAGGCGTTGAGCGCGCCGGCGAGCTCCTCGACGCCGCGCACGGTCTCGCTCATCCGCAGCACCGCCGCCGCGGCGGCCGCAAGCAGGGGGACGCCCGCACCGCGGCCGGTGGTGGGCAGCATCGCCCCCACCACGACGACGGCGATCGGCGCGGTCAGGCTCGCCATCTGGTTGACGCCCCGGCGCACGGAGGCCCACTGGCCCACGGGCCGTGAGGCGCCGGTGATCTCGGCGTCGATCCTGGCCATCTCGTCGAGACGCACCCGGCTGCGTCCGTACCCGACGACCTCGCTCATGCCTTGGACGGTGTCGGTGACGTGCTGGGTGAGGTCCGCCCGCGCCGCCGAGCTGGATCGGGAGGCCTCCAGGGAGGCGGTGAATCCCAGACGGGGCACGATGAGCAGCTGGAGCGCCACGAAGGGGAGCACGGTCAGGGCCACCAGCCAGGACACCTTGAGACCGATGACCGCGAGCACCACGAGCGGGGTGATGACGGCGGAGACCGCCGGGGCGAAGGTGTGGGCGAAGAAGACCTCGATGCGGTCCACGTCCTTGGTGGCTCGCGACAGTAGGTCGCCCGAGCGGGAGGTCGCACTGACCCGGGGCGAGCGGGGGATGAGCGAGCGGAAGATCTGCCCCCGCAGCAACTCGAGGGCCTTGAAAGCCACCAGGTGGCCCAGGAACTGCTCGGCGTAGCGCAGGGCGGCCTTGAGTATCGACAGGCCCGCCATGACGGCCAGCACCGGCCAGATGGCCGGCAATGGTGCGCCGCTCGTCATCGCCAGCCCCATCGAGGCCACGGCGTAGGCCCCCAGGGCGAACAGGGACACGCCGCTGAGCAGGTCGATGGTGCGGCACAGGGTGGAGCCCAGCAGCGGTGATAGCACCGGGCGGGTGACATGAAGCAGCCAGCGCACCAGCACCGTGCGCGACGGCCGCTGCGGCCCTGAGTCGCCGTCGTTCCCGCTCACCGCGTTCTCAGTCGGTGCGCCGACGTCGTGCGGCCGGGCCGCCGGCGAGCGTCTGGTCCGGATCATGACCGCGCCTCCCCACTCTGCGCGGTGGCCGCCCCGTCGGAGGTTCCGCCTTCGTGAGCGTCGTCGGCGGCGCCGCCGGTGCCGGCCGGTGCCTTGGCCGTACCCGCCTCGTGAATCCCGCGGGCCGCGACCCTGACGATCCGGTCGGCGTTGACCAGCGCCCCCTCGCGGTGCGAGATGGTGATGACGGTGCGGCCCCGGGCCAGTTGCTCGATGGACTCGACGATAGCGGCCTCGCTGGCCAGGTCCACCTGGCTGGTGGGCTCGTCCAGCAGCAGCAAGGGGCGGTCGGCCAGTACCGCGCGTGCGAGCGACAGGCGCTGGGCCTGCCCGCCGGAGAGCCCCAGTCCGGCCTCACCGACCTGCGTCTCCAGCCCCGCGGGCATGAGCGCGACCTCCTTGTCGAGACGGGCTGCTTCCAGGGCGTGCCACATCTGCGACGGCGTCGCATAGGGCTGGGCCAGGCGCAGGTTGTCCGCGATCGTCCCGGTGAACAGCCACGTCGTCTGCGCCACCAGGGCGGAGGCCTCGCGCACCTCGTCCTGAGTGGCGGCGGTGAGCTCGGCTCCCTCGACGCGCAGCGAGCCCGCGCTGGGCAGCAGGTTCCCTGAGAGCATCGCCATGAGCGTCGATTTTCCCGCACCCGAGGGACCCACGACCGCTAGGTGCTCACCGCGCCGCACGACCAAATTCACGCCCTCGAGCACCGGCTCCTCGTCCCAGGTGGCCGCGACGTCGTCGAGCACGACGATGTCCTGTGCCGTCGCGCCAGCCGGGGTACCCGCCTCCGGGCGGGCACTCGGCGCGGACCGGGGCAGGGGCCGTGCCAGAATCCGGCGGATGGCGCGCTGATTGGCCATGCCTCCCATCCCCACGTAGAAGAAGGCGCCCACGTGGTCGAGCGGCTCCAGGAGCACGTAGGAGGTCAGGACGATCGCCAGTGCATCGCCGACGCCGATCGCTCCGTCCGACAGGCGCACGAGGGCCATCCCCGCGGCCACGGTGATGAGGAACAGGGAGAACAGGCTGTCGGTGAGCAGGATGACGAGCTGGTTTCCCGCCAACAGGCCCATGACGGCGCGCCGGTTCGTCTCCCCCTCCAGGCGCAGGCGGGCGCTGATGCGCTCGGCCGCCCGGGCCAGGGTGAGGGTCCGCAACCCCTGGATGGCGTCGAGGTACTCGGCGGCCAGACGCGTGCGCGCACGCCTGGAGTCCGACGACGATGCCCGCAGACGCGAGTGGCAGAAGGTGATGAAGACCGGTACCACGATGACGGCCACCCCCAGAATCACGGCGGGTGCGACGTCGACCGCCGCGGCCAGCTCGATGAGCACCAGCAGGGGCGCCGCCGCCGCGGCCAGAGTGGGGGCGAGGAAGGTCTGACGGTAGAGGGCCACGCGCTCGGCGCCGTCGGTCAGGAGGGAGACGGTGGCGCCGCTGCGCACGTCGGCGGCGCGCGCCGGCCCCAGGCCGAGCAGATGGGCTAGCGTGAGCCGGCGCAGGTGGACCTCTTCGCTGAGCGCACTGGAGCGGGCGACCCGCTGGGCCAGCAGCTGACAGATGGCGCTCAGGACCGCTGCGGCCAGCGCCTGGGCCAGCAGGCCCACCGCAGGCGAGGAGACCAGCAGGGCCCCCAGGGCGCGCCCGGTGGAGATGAGGCACCAGCCCGAGCCCAGGGCGCCCAGCAGCGTCAGACCGAAGGAGACGGCGCCCGAGCGGCGCCCGGCGGACGAGGAGATTCGGGCCGGGGGCTTAGAGCCCCGACGCAGCGGCGCCGGGAGAAGTACGGGGGATCGACGTGAGCTCATCACGGTCCTGGAGGCGAGAAGCGGGCTGGGGGAGGGCCCCAGAGTATCGATCGAGACGGGGTGCTGTCAGGACCGGGACGGATCACGCCTGGATCACCGGGCGCCAGCAGGATCTCCACCACTGTCGGTCAAGGAAGTGGTGAGAGTCACGAAACCTTGCGGATCGCTGTGTTCACCTGCGCGTACGTCATAGCGTTGTCCTGCCGGGCTGCCGCCTGCGGCCCGCGACGACACACGTCTCGAAGGAGTCCTCGATGGCAAATGCTCCCGTCAATATCACCATCACCGGTGCCGCCGGCAACATCGGCTATGCGCTGCTGTTCCGCATCGCCTCCGGAGCCCTGCTCGGCCCGGACCAGCGCGTCAACCTCCGCCTGCTGGAGATCCCGCCGGCCATCAAGGCCGCTGAGGGCACCGCCATGGAGCTGTTCGACTCGGCCTTCCCGACCCTGGGCAGCGTCGACATCTTCGACGACGCGAAGGCCGCCTTCGAGGGCGCCAACATCGCCTTCCTCGTGGGGTCCATGCCCCGCAAGGCCGGCATGGAGCGCGCCGACCTGCTCTCCGCCAACGGCGGCATCTTCGGCCCCCAGGGCGAGGCGCTCAACGCCGGCGCCGCCGACGACATCAAGGTGCTCGTCGTGGGCAACCCCGCCAACACCAACGCCCTCATCGCCGCCTCCCACGCCCCCGACATCCCCGCCTCGCGCTTCACGGCCATGACCCGCCTGGACCACAACCGCGCCCTGGCCCAGCTCGCCACCAAGGCGGGCTGCCACGTCACCGACATCGACAAGGTCACCGTCTGGGGCAACCACTCCTCCACCCAGTACCCCGACCTGACCCACGCCACCGTCAAGGGCGCCCCCGTCACCGACATCCTGGCCGACCGTGCCTGGGTCGAGGGGGACTTCATCCCGACCGTCGCCAAGCGCGGCGCCGCCATCATCGACGCCCGCGGCGCCTCCTCGGCCGCCTCAGCCGCCTCAGCCGCCATCGACCACGTGCACGACTGGGTGCTGGGCACTTCGGGATCCTGGACCTCCTCCTCGGTCATGTCCGACGGCTCCTACGGCGTGCCCGAGGGCATCATCTCCTCCTTCCCCTGCACCTCGGAGAACGGCGAGTGGAAGATCGTCCAGGGTCTGGAGATCGATGACTTCTCCCGCGGCAGGATCGACGCCTCGGCGGCCGAACTCGTCGAGGAGAAGAACACCGTGGCCTCCATGGGGCTGATCTGAGCGCTCTGAGCTATCCGGCTCGGCGCTCGGGCTCGGCCTGAGAGCGTGCTGGGCCGCCTCGTCCGCAGTCTGGTACAGACCACTCGGCGCCACTGAGCCTGTTCGGTGCTCACCAGGTCCTCGCTGCTTACTGAGCAGCGAGGACCTTTTTCATGCTCGCGACGCACAGGCTGCTGGTTGAACCATTGCCATTACTGGTATAGACCTGTGGTGGTCGACCGGAATAATGATTGTTTGCGCAATATATGTTTGAGTTTCGCTCAACTTAGGTCTACTCTCTGCCCTGTTGAGATCAGATGACTGGATGACATCTCCTCTCACCGCCCGCGGCGACGGTGCCGTGGACATGAAACAACGTCGTTTCTAAGGAGCAGTCCCATGCGTCCCACCCACTACCTCTCCCGCCGCGCCGTGCTGGCGGGGCTGGGAACCACTGCAGTCGCCGCCACCCTGGCCGCCTGCGCGACCTCCGGCAGCTCCGGCTCGAAGTCCGGTGGAGCCGCCGGCGAAGGGGACGCCAGCCAGGTCGACGTCGTCACCTGGTGGTCGGCCGGCTCGGAGAAGCTCGGCCTGGATGCCCTGGTCAAGGTCTTCAACGAGCAGTTCCCCAAGACGAAGTTCGAGAACAAGGCCGTCTCCGGCGGCGCCGGCAGCCAGGCCAAGCAGAAGCTCGCCGCGGACCTGGCCGCCAAGAACCCGCCGGACACCTACCAGGCCCACGCCGGTGCCGAGATCAAGGACCACATCGAGGCCGGCTACCTACTGGACGTCTCCAGCCTCTACGAGGAGTTCAAGCTCAACGAGGCATTCCCCGCCGCGCTCATGGACCGCCTCAAGGACTCCGACGGCAAGATCTACTCGGTGCCCTCCAACATCCACCGGGCCAACGTCGTGTGGGCCTCGGTTCCCGCACTCAAGGCCGCCGGGCTCGACCCGACCAAGCCCGCCACCACCATCGACGCCTGGATCGCAGACATGGAGAAGGTCAAGGCCGCCGGCCTGACGCCCATCACCATGGGCATGGCCTGGACCCAGCTCGAGCTGCTCGAGACCATCCTCATCGCCGACCTGGGCGTGGACGCCTACAACGGGCTCTTCGACGGCAAGACCGACTGGGGCGGCGCCGAGGTCACCAAGGCGCTTGAACACTACAAGACGATCGTGGGCTACACCGACTCCTCTCTCTACACCGAGGACTGGGAGCCCGCCATGAAACCCATCATGGACGGCAAGGCCGCCTTCAACGTCATGGGCGACTGGGCAGTGGCCGGCTTCGACGCCGCCGGAAAGAAGGCCGGAGAGGATTACGTCTACTTCCCGGTCCCGGGCACCGACGGCATCTTCGACTTCCTGGCCGACTCCTTCACCCTGCCTGACGGCGCCAAGCACCCCGGCGGAGCCAAGAACTGGCTCAACGCGATCTCCTCCAAGGACGGCCAGATCGCCTTCAACACCGTCAAGGGCTCTATCCCCGCCCGCACGGACCTCACCGACGAGGAGAAGGGCAAGTTCTCCGAGTACCAGCGCTCGGCCATGGAGTCCTTCGCCAAGGACAAGATCGTCTCCTCCATCGCCCACGGCGCGGCCCTGCCGGCCAAGGCCACCAACGCGATGAACGATGCCCTGACCAAGTTCGCCCAGGGCGCCTCCGACGTCACCGCGCTCCAGGCGGATCTCAAGGCCGCTGCCGCCTCCTGATCGGCTCTCCGGGGGCGGGAACGGGCCGCGCGTCCGCACCGGTTCGTTCCCTTCCTCGGGCCGCTCGCCCACCGGATGACCGGTGGCCACCACCACTGCGGGCCGATCCGCCCGCCACAACGCATCAGGAGAAACACGTGAGCACCAAGAGCGTCCCAGTGCGGCGCCGTCGGGCGAGCTGGAGGCAGTGGGGACCCGGCCTCCTGCTCATCTCGCCCTCGATCCTCCTCGTCGGCGTCTTCGTCTACGGGATGATCGGGATCAACATCAATACCTCCCTGCTGGACATGCACACCGCGGGCCAGGTCTCCGGGCGCAGGGGGACCACCGTCGTCGGGCTGAGCAACTTCACGGCCCTATTCGGCAATCCCGACTTCCGGCATTCCTTCGTCAACCTCATCCTGTTCACCATCACCTTCCTGGCCGGCACCCTCGTGGTCGGCTTCCTATGGGCCTGGCTCCTGGACCGCCCCATCAAGGGGGAGGGGATCTTCCGTTCCATCTTCCTGTTCCCCATGGCCGTGTCCTTCGTGGCCTCCGGCGTGGTGTGGAGGTGGCTGCTCAACTCTGCCCAGGGCGAGCAGGCCTCGGGACTCAATCGCCTCTTCGAGATGACGGGACTGAGATTCCTGGAAAACTCATGGACCCAGAACACCACCTGGGGGATCCTGGCCATCGCGCTGCCGGCCGTGTGGCAGCTGGCCGGATACGTCATGGCCCTCTTCCTGGCGGGCTTCCGCGGCATCCCCGACGACCTGCGCGAGGCCGCCCGGGTCGACGGCGCCAGCGAGTGGCAACTCTACAAGTCGATCATCTTCCCCCAGCTGACGCCGATCGCCCTGAGCGCCGTCATCATCATCGGGCACATGTCCCTGAAGTCCTTCGACCTCATCATGTCGATCACCGACCAGCGGACCTACTCCACCAAGGTCCCGGCCATCGACATGTTCAACTTCATGACGGACAACGACTACTCCAACGCCGCCGCCGTCGGCACGATCCTGCTGGTCCTGGTCGCGATCGCCGTCATCCCCTATCTCATCCATGACGCCAAGGGCAGGAGGTGAGCGGTCATGGCACAGACTCTTCCGATGCGAGCGCCGCGCCGTCCCGGCTGGGGCCAGAGCGTTCGATTCATCCTGCTGCTGGCCTCGGTGATCCTTGTCCTCATCCCCGTCTACGTCCTACTGGTCACCTCCTTCAAGGGATCCGCCGACGCCGACCCCTCCCGCACCTGGTACCTGCCCGAGGTCTGGGTCGCCAAGAACTGGGCCAACGCCTGGAACCAGCTCAGTGGCGGGCTGCTGCGCTCCCTGGCCCTGGTCATCCCCTCCTCGATCATCTCGGCGATGCTGGGCAGTGCCAACGGCTTCGTCCTGTCCAAGTGGCGCTTCCCCGGGGCCAATGTGGTCTTCACCCTCATCCTGTTCGGCATGTTCATCCCCTACCAGGCCGTCATGATCCCGCTCATGAGACTGGTGACCAGTGTCGAGGTGGGGTTCGGGATTCACACGCTGATCCTCATGCACGTGGTCTACGGCATCCCGATCACGACGCTCATCTTCCGCAACTACTATGAGACCATTCCGAACGAGCTCATCGAGGCCGCCCGGGTCGACGGGGCCGGCATGCTGCGCACCTACGGCTCGGTGGTCCTGCCGATCTCGGTACCCAGCTTCGTCGTCGTCCTCATCTGGCAGTTCACCTCCGCCTGGAACGACTTCCTGTTCGCCCTGTTCTTCGGTGGTGGGGCTCAGTCCGGGCCGGTGACGCTGGCACTCAACAACCTGGCTCACGGATCGATCCTGGCCGACTACGGGGCCTCCATGTCCGGAGCCCTCATCGCCTCTGTGCCCACCCTGGCGGTCTACATCCTGCTGGGCAAGTACTTCGTCGGAGGACTCATGGCCGGCTCGGTCAAGGGCTGAGGCCGGATGGTCTCCCGCCCCAGCTCCTGCGGGGCTCGCAGACACCCGCTATCGCTTCCGGCTCCCGTCCCCGGCTTGGGGGCGAGAGCCGGATGTGATGAGATCGGGGCATGGCACGTCGCAGATCCAAGCGCCCCTACGGGCGGGGGCACATCCCCTTGAGCATGGACCGTCTCGCCTCCGTGCCGCGCACCCAGACCGGTCCCGGCGGGGCCGATTTCACCGTGCGCTACCTGCGGGGCGGGGACAAGCCCTACACCTGCCCCGGCTGCCACCGCGTCATCCCCGCGGGCACCGCGCACGTGGTGGCCTGGACCAACGAGTCGCTCTTCGGGGCGGACCGGGGCCTGGAGGAGCGACGGCACTGGCACACTTCCTGCTGGGAGCGCCGCCTCTGGTAGTCGGGCCGAGGACGCGGCATGCGGGCCGGTCACACGAGTGGCTCGGGAGAGCGCTCCTCCCAGTCCGGCAGGAGGCGGTTCAGCGCGAAGCGCAGCGGCACGATGTCGCCATCGCGTCCGCCCTCGCCGATGGTCATCGGCACCGGCTGGCTCTCGGGCCTGACCCCGCGCAGGCGTTGGCTCAGGCTCAGCGGCATCGACAGGATGTAGAAGCGCCCCTGCGTGTCGATGCCGACGGTTTCGTCGGCCCTCAGGTACCACCCGCGCAGCGGGGTGCGGGCGCTGCCACCGGAGTAGCCGCGCACTCGCAGCGCAACGGGCTCAAGGCCCTCGTCACGGGCGACCCGGAGGAAGAGGCCGATGATACGGGCGGCTCGGGCGTGCTCGGCGTCCTGGCGCTCCTGGAGCATGCGGGCCCGCTGGGCGGCCGCTCGACGACGCGACGCCGTCCAGTCGGAGTCCCCGCAGTCCCCGGTGTCTGAGGCGCTGGATGACTCGTCCCCGAACCGGGCGGCGTCGTCGGCTGTCACGATTGCGCCTCAGCGGCGCCCCTTGCCCTGACGGGGGTGACGGTTGCCGGCGTTGCCGGAGCCGCCCTGGTTCCTCCCGGGAGCCGGAACGCTCTCGATGCGGCCGGAACCCCCCTTGGGCGCGTTCTTCTGAGCCGCCTGCGTGGATGCCTTCTTCTGGCCGCCACCCGAGGCCCCGGCCGTGTTCCCGGCCGGAGCGGGAGCCGAGGCGGCCGAGGGCGCAGAGGTGGCGCTGTTCGAGCTGGCGGCGTTGGCGCTACTGGCGGCGTTAGCGCTGCTGGCGGCCGCTGCCGGTTCCGCCGACGCGGCGGAGGACTGCTCCCGCGCCGGCTCCTGAGCCTCCTGGGGCAGAGCGACGACGTGGTCGCTGAAGGTGGGCGCCTGGGGCAGGGCACCGCCCAGGACGCCGCGCATCTCAGTGAGGTAGGCAGAGACCGAGTCGCGCTGGCGCTCGAGCTCCTGGAGCTGGCGGGCCGCAACCTGGGCGGTGACGTCCGCGTCGGCCCGGGCGTCGCCGACGATCTGCTCGGCCTCGATCCGGGCCTGCGCCAAGGTCTCCTCGGCCTGGGCGACGGCCTCCTCCTGACGCTTGCGGGCCTCGGCGTCGGTGCGTGCCCGGACCTCCTCGGCGCGGGACAGCGCCTCCTGCAGGCGCTCCTCGGCCTCCTGGGCCTGCATCTGGGCCTGCTCCTGCATCTCACGGATGCGCTCGCGGGTGGCCTCGTGGGCGTCGGAGTCCTCCTGGGCGGCCTGCTCGTGCGCCGCGGCGATCTCCAAGGTGGCCTGCTGACGAAGCTCGGTGGCCTCGGCTCGGGCGGCGGCGGCCTCATCGGTGGCCGAGCGGCGCAGCGTCTCGGACTCGTTGCGCGCAGAGGTGAGGATCTCCTCGGCCTCGCGCTGCGCCTTGCCGACGGTCAGCTCCGCCTCCTGCTTGGCGGCGGAGAGGATTTCCTCGGCCTTCGCCGTGGAGGTCTTGCGCAGCTCGTCGGCTTCGGCCGCGGCCGCCTCGCGGTTGGCGGTGGCGTCGCGCTCGGAGGTGATGGCGATCTCGGCCGCCTGCTTGCGGGCCTGGGACAGGACCAGTGCGGCCTCGCGCTCGGCGGAGGCCCGCATCTCGGTGACAGCCGCCTCGGAGTCGGCGGAGAGCTGGGCTGCCTTGCGCGAGGCGGAGGAGACGAGCTCCTGGGCGCGGGCCTCGGCGTTGGCCAAGGCGGTGGAGGCCTCCCCCTGGGAGCGGGAGCGCAGCTCGCTGGCCTCGCGTCGGGCGTCGGCGAGCAGAGTCGCCGCTTCCGAGGCGCTGCGCTCGGAGAGGTTCTTGGCGTTGGTGCGAGTGCGGGTCAGCAGGGCGTCGGCCTCGGCATTGGCCTTGGACAGGACGGACGCGCTCTGCTCCTCGGCGCTGCGCAGCAGCTGCTCGATCCGCGAACCCAGACCGGCGTAGGTCGGCTTGTCGGACTCTCGCAGCCGGCGCTGAGCGTCGGCCAGTTCGCCGGCCAGCGTCATGGCGCGCTGGTCAAGGCTGGCGACCTCACGACGCGCGTCGGCCAGCTGTCGCGAGAGCTGCTCCAGCTTCCGGTCGACCTGGGCGCGGTCGTAACCGCGCATCGTGATGGCAAACTCGCTGTATTCCTCAGCCACGTCGGGTTCCTCCTCCTGGCGAGCCGGGGACGCTCACCGCAGCCCAAGAGTAACGATTGGGTGTGATCGGGACGGTGGTCACGAAAGCGTGACGATACGCACAATCTAGCAGGTAGAGGTCCGGTTCTGAGCGCGATTGCCGGGGTTGCCGAGGATGCGTTCGGCAGCCGGACGGGTGCGGGTGGACCGCGCCGCCTCGTTTCTCCGAGCGTTCCTCCGGCTCCCGTCTGAGAACTGGTCAGGGCTTGGTGCCCGGCGGTGGTCTTTTCTGCCGACAGGTTTTCGGGAGAGATCGCTTCGCTCTGCGCGTGCTCCGTTGTGATTTTGCGCCGAGGTCAGTGCGTTCGTGGGGTCCGTCATGCGATTCTGGTGCCCGTCGGGCGCACGGTGAGCGCTCGTAGCGATGTCCGACACTTGTAGTCGGCCCTCGTCAACCGTGTCCGCGAGCATAGGAGATCCGCGTCGTGAGTCGACGTATCTTGAGCGTGGTGGTGACCGTCCTCGGACTGATCGTCGTCGCCCTGGCCGTCTGTTCGGCCACCATCTGGAAACCCAGCTCCAAGGTCGAGGCGACGCTCGCCTCCGGTCCTTCCCAGCCCTACGTCGTTACCGCTCCCGGAGTTCTCAGCAGTGCCGAGTCCGATGTCGCAGTGACCGCGAAGTCCTCCGACGGCAAGGACGTCCACCTTTTCGTCGCACGTGCGGCCGACGTCGAGGCCTGGCTGAGCCCCGACGCCGACAACGCTCTTCCCTATACGGTGGTCACCAGCATTGACGCCGACGCCGGCACCCTGGCCTCCAAGGACGAGACCCAGTACTGCCCCGATCCCTCCGCTGCCCCGGCGGCCTCTGCCACTCCGGCGGCCCCCGCTACTCCGACCGCCTCCGCGGCGACCGCTTCTCAATCCTCCGCCTCCGCCCAGGCCGGGGCGACGTCGTCGGCCTCCGGGTCGCAGTGCTCGGAGCGCAAGGCCGGCGCCGTGAGCGCCTCGGGCTCCGACCTCTGGTTGGGGGAGAAGACCGGCGGCTCCTCAGTCACCTTCAACACCGCCGAGTCCGCCGATCGCGAGCTGCTGCCGCGCAAGAACCTCGACGAGCAGATCGTCGTCATGGCGTTGACCGACGGCAAGGCCAAGGCCCCTGCCCTGACCATCAGCTGGTCGCGGCAGGTCGAGACGCCCTGGTACTTCTACGGCGGTCTGGCCCTAGGCGGCCTGCTCGTGCTCGCGGGAGCCTTCCTGTTCTTCATCGATCTCCAGCTGCGTCGGGCCGATGTCGAGCGGCGGACCCTTTCGGCCGAGCGTGCGGCCCGCATCGCCAATGCCGACTCCGTCTCCACGGAGGGCATTCCCCAGGTAGACGATCCTGACCGGCAGCTGACCCGTCGAGAGCTGAGGGACAAGGAACGGGCTGAGGCCTCCGGCGAGGCCTGGACCGACCCTCGCACCGGCCGCGTCTACCTCGACGGCATCGAGGCTCCCGCCGTTCCCCAAGCGCCCGAGATGCCCACGGCTGACGGCGGTGGCGATGGTTATGGTTATGGATTCGGCGGCTACGGAGAGAGCAGCATCGGGCAGGAGGAACAGTCGGTCGCGGGGGTCGCCCGGGGCTCGTCGGTCGTCCCCGGCCTTGATGAGGAGGCCACTCAGCAGTACCGAGCCGCCCGTGGACTGGAGGGCCTCCAAGACGGCGAGGCGCTGGCGATCGCCTCGGATGACGCTGACGCGTCGAGTGCGCCCGGATTCTCCGAGGCTCCCGCTCACACCAGTCACGTGAACCACCACAGCCACGCGGCTCCGAGCGACGATCCGGCCCCTGAGCAGCGTGAGGACCTCCAGGATTACTCTCGTTTCGCCCCGCAGGAGCATCACACCAGTCACGTGGCCGGTGACCCGCACGAGGAGCAGATCCTCGTCGAGAGCGACACAGCCGAGATCGAGGATGTGACGACGTCGGCCCAGCCCCAGGAGCCCGGTCTCCAGATACCCGACGGCCTCGCCCAGCCCGAGGTCCAGTCTTGGCCGGCCGCCGACCAGCCCCAGCCCGAGGTCCAGTCCTGGCCAGCCGCCGACCGGTCGGAGGCGACCAGTGTGCCGCAGGACCTGGTGGAGGTTGAGGAGGAGGTGCAGGAGCCCGCTTTCCCCGCGACCAGTCCCGCCGAATCGTCCGCGACGTCGACCACCGTGTCATGGCCCTCCTACTCCGACGGCGTTGAGCTGCCCCCTGCCGCCGACCCCGCCGCCATCCAGGCCGCCGCCGCCGAGCCCCTCGGCGAGACCGATCCCACCGAGGACCCCCACAACCAGGAGCACGCATGAAGTCCACCCGTCGAGCCTTCCTGAGCGCGGGCGGTGCCTCCGCCCTCGCCCTGAGCCTGGCCGCCTGCTCGAAGTCGCAGAAAACCAAGACCGCCGCGACCCAGGCCTCCGGAACGCCCATCGCCGAGCCCGTCCTCAACGACAAGCAGCTCTCCGAGATTCTCCAGCGTGTCCAGGTCGGTCTGGAGACAGCGGACAAGGAGAAGAACGCGGAAAAGCTCAAGGAGGTCATGTCCGGTCCGGCTGCACGGATCCGTGCAGCCGAGTACGCCACGGCCTCCGCCAGCGGGAACAACGAGTTCATCCACCCCGTGACCACCAAGATCCAGGGCGGGGGAGTGGGCCAAACCGCTGGCTTCCCCCGCAACGCCGCGGCGGCCTCGGAGGGCGCCAGCCCCTCGATCCTGTCTCTGGAGCAGAACTCGGCGCGTGACCAGTTCAAGGTATGGGCCTGGGTACAGGGATTCTCGGAGCAGAAGAACATCCCGGTTCTGACCAAGCAGTCAGCTCAGCACGCCAAGCAGGTGACGGCGGACTCCGCAGGTCTGGTCGCAACCCCCAAGGCGGTGCTCGACGCCTATGTCGATGCGCTCAACAACCCCGAGGGCGAGAACGGCAAGGCCTTCCCCGATGACCTGCTGCGCCAGAAGATCCAGGCGACCCGCGCCACCAACCTCAGCTCTTTGGGCGAGGTCTCCGTGACGGCGACTGCTGGGGCGGACGGGTTCCAGGGACTCCAGATGGAGGAGGGCGACGGTGGGGCGCTGGTCTTCACGACCCTGACCTATACGGTCGTCTACAAGCGCACGGTCGACGGATCCGACCTGACCCTGCAGGGTGACGTTGCCGCCCTCATGGGCGGCAACCAGAAGATCATCGGCACGGTCACCGCCACCTACGACTCCATGGTCGCCTTCGCCATCCCCAAGGAGGGCAGCAGCGAGAAGGCGACGATCCTGGGAGCGGAGACCGCACTGATCAAGGTGGACCGGGACGACTCCCAGACACCTGCCCCCACGGCCTCGGCGTCGGCCAGGCCGTCCTGAAACATCACCGCTGCTCGGCCCGACTCCGCGACGATCCTCGGAGTCGGGCCGCCGGCGCGCTCGGGCCTCTGACCGCAGGGCGAGGCCTGCCGGCCGCGTTGGCGCTGAAAGACAACAAAAGACCCTGATCAATACCCTGATCAATGAAGCTACCGGGCTGCGGCCCGAGGAAGGCAACCTGTCAATGAGCATGTTCGGCGCCGTCGACTTATCCAGTTTCGCCCCGGCCTCCAAGCCTGCCGGTTCCAGCTCCGGGGCCTCGGCGCAGGCCTCCAGCGACTCCGGTGGTGCCGGAGGCCCGGCGGCTGCGCTTGTGGTCGACGTCGATGCCTCCAGCCTGCGCGATGTGGCCGAGCTCTCCGCCCGGGTCCCCGTCATCGTCGTCCTGCACAGCCCGCGCAGCCAGGTCAGCACCGATCTCGCCGCCGTTCTGGAGCGGCTCGCGGGGCAGTATGCCGGCCGCTTCCAGGTGGCTCGCGTAAATGTCGACGCCGCTCCGGAGGTCGCTCAGGCGCTTCAGGCGCAGGCCGTTCCCACGGTCGTGGCCCTCATTGCCGGGCAGCCGGTGCCGATGTTCCAGGGCACGGTTCCCGAGGATCAGCTGCGCTCGATCCTCGATCAGCTGCTGGAGGTGGCGGCAGCCAACGGTGTCAGCGGCACCATCGCCGTCGACGCGGCGGCCGGTGCAGACGCCCGATCCAGGGAACCCGAGGAGACCGAGGTCGAGCGCGCAGCCCGTGAGGCCCTCGAGGCCGGCGACTTCGCCGCCGCCGAGGAGGTCTACACCCACGCCATCGCTCAGAATCCGGGCGATGAGGAGCTCAAGGTCGCCCGCAACCAGGTGCGCCTCGCGGCCCGCCTGGACGGCAAGGACCCCCATGAGCTACTCGTGGCGGCCGACGCCGAGCCTGCCGACCTCGAGGCATCCCTGGCCGGGGCCGACGCCGCTCTGTCCCTCGGCGACGTCAACGCTGCCCTCGGCCGGGCCCTGGAGGCCGTGCGCACCCACCAGGGGGAGGAGCGCGAGACGGCTCGCCTGCGTCTGCTCGAGTTCTTCGAGATCATCGGCCCCACAGCCCCGGAGGTCGCCCAGGCCCGCCGCCGCCTGGCCACCATGCTCTACTGAGCTCTGCTGAGCGCCTGTCGCGCGCCCGCCCAACAGACGCGACGCCCCCTCACCGCGGTGGTGAGGGGGCGCTCGCGTCTGTGGCTTGAGGATCAGGCGATCGGCTCGGGGTCGATCTTCCAGACCTCGCGGGCGTAGTCGCTGATGGTGCGGTCGGAGGAGAATCGGCCCGAGCGGGTGATGTTCACCCAGGCCCTGCGCTGCCAGGCGCGGGTGTCGGCGTAGTCGGCCGCCATGGCGTCCTTGGTCTCGCGGTAGGAGGCGAAGTCGCCCAGGACGTAGTAGACGTCGGCCGGCTCGTAGGAGGGCTCCAGGAGGCTGCGGCGCAGGTCGGCGAACCAGCCCGAGCCGTTGTCATCGAGGGTGCCGTCGGTGAAGGCGTCCAGGACGCGCTTGAGGCCGGGGACGTT
Source organism: Actinomyces johnsonii (assembly GCF_006546835.1). Lineage (GTDB taxonomy): Bacteria > Actinomycetota > Actinomycetes > Actinomycetales > Actinomycetaceae > Actinomyces > Actinomyces johnsonii. Next base: position 61,166 of record NZ_VICB01000004.1, read on the forward strand.
CTCGTAGTGCCACACCGGGTCGTAGCTCTCGCGCAGGCCGGGCAGCTCGTCCTCGGTGGCGCCGAAGATGTAGGCGTTGTCATCACCCACTGCCTCGAGGATCTCCACGTTGGCGCCGTCGAGCGTGCCCAGGGTCAGGGCTCCGTTCATCATGAACTTCATGTTGGAGGTTCCCGAGGCCTCCTTGCCGGCCATCGAGATCTGCTCGGAGACGTCGGCGGCCGGGATGATGTGCTCGGCCGGGGAGACGTTGTAGTTGTGGACGAAGACGACCTTAAGGGTCTTGGAGACGACCGGGTCGTTGTTGACCAGCTCGGCGATGGCATTGATGAGCTTGATGACGCCCTTGGCCCGGATGTAGCCGGGAGCCGCCTTCGCCCCGAAGATGAAGGCCCGCTTGGGGACCTCCAGACTCGGGTCCTGCTTCATGCGGAAGTAGAGGTCCAGGATGTAGATGGCGTTGAGCAGCTGGCGCTTGTACTCGTGGAGGCGCTTGATCTGGACGTCGAAGATGGCCTCCGGGTCGATCTCGATCCCCTCGCGCTGGGCGATCCAGGCGGCGAAGTCCACCTTGTTGGCGTGCTTGATCTCCGCCAGGCGGTCGTAGACGGACTCGTCCACGGAGTCGGTGTGCTCGGCCAGGACGGTGAGGTCCTTGACCCAGGTGTCCGAGCCGGTGACCTCGTCCAGGAGCGCCGACAGGCGCGGGTTGCACTGGCGCAGCCAGCGGCGCGGGGTGACGCCGTTGGTCTTGTTGTTGAAGCGCTCGGGCCAGATGGCGTGCCACTCGCCCAGGGTCTCGCGCTTGATGATCTCGGTGTGCAGCGCGGCGACGCCGTTGATGGAGTAGGAGGCGTAGCAGGCGATCCAGGCCATGCGCACCTTGTCCCCGGAGATGGGGGCCATGTAGTCGATGGTGCCCTGCTCCAGGCCTCGCTCGGCCATCTCCATGCGGAAGCGGCGGTCGATCTCGCGGACGATCTCGGTGATGCGCGGGAAGAGACGGTCGAAGATGGAGATCTCCCAGGTCTCCAGGGCCTCGGCCAGTACCGTGTGGTTGGTGTAGGCAAAGGTCTTGGTGACCACCTCCCAGGCCTCCTCCCAGCCCAGGTGGTGCTCGTCCAGGAGGATGCGCATCAGCTCGGGGATGGCGAGCACCGGGTGGGTGTCGTTGAGCTGGATGGCGTTGTAGTCGGCGAAGCCGGTCAGGTCCTCACCATGGTGGCTGACGTAGTTCTCAACGATCTGCTGCAGGGAGGCCGAGCAGAAGAAGTACTGCTGGCGCACCCGCAGGACCTTGCCCTCGTAGGTGGCGTCGTTGGGGTAGAGGACACGGGAGATGTCCGAGGTGCGCTCGCGCTCGACGATGGCCTCGGTGAAGCGCTGGGAGTTGAAGGCGTCGTAGTCGAACTCCTCGAGCGGCTCGGCCTTCCACAGGCGCAGGGTCCCCACGTTCTTGGTGCCGTAGCCGGTGATGGGCATGTCGTAGGGGATGGCACGCACGGTCATGTCCTGGTAGTGGACCAGGCGCTGGGCCTCCTCGTGGCGGATGACGAAGGGGTAGCCCTCCTCCATCCAGGGGTCGGGGTGCTCGGTCTGGAAGCCGTCCTCGAAGAGCTGCTTGAACAGCCCGTAGCGGTAGAGGATGCCGAAACCGTTGACCGGCAGGTCCAGGGTGGCGCAGGAGTCCAGGAAGCAGGCGGCCAGGCGGCCCAGCCCGCCGTTGCCCAGGGCGGCGTCGGGCTCCTGCTCCAGGACATCGGAGAGACTCACGCCGAAGGAGCCGACGGTCTCACGGGCCTCATCGATCATGCCCAGGTTGGACAGGTTGTTGAGCAGGGCGCGGCCCATGAGGAACTCCGCGGAGAAGTAGTGCTCCTGGCGTCCGGCGCTGTACTTCTGCTCAGTGGCGTACCAGTCGTCCGCGATGGTGTCGACGACGGCGGCGGACAGGCCCTGCCACACCTCCATGAGGGTGGCTGCGGTCTCGGGTCGACCGGATACGGCGCGCACCTGCGCGGGGGCGCTTGTGACCAGGTTCTGTGTCATTCTTCTTCCCTTGTCAGGCTTCATGGTCGCCGACTGCGTCTACGTGCAGTGGGCTGGGCAACGTGCATCGCCTGGACTCGGGCCCGCCGGGCTGCCATGGGCCGCGCTGGGCTGCACAGGGCAGGGGAGGGCCACGCGCCTGTGCGAGACGCACCCAGACTACCGGCTCGGCCTGCGATACGCGTAGGACGAATGCCGCAGATCCGTCATGCGGGTTTCCGGGTGCAGGAGATGGTTGGTTGCAGGGCATGCGCTTCGTTACGCCGCGGGTTGGTCGGAGTGGGGCCACGCTGGTCAGTACTGGGGCCCTCGATGCATCGAGGGCCCCAGGCTGCTCTCATCGCACACCTCTTGAGGGGCGGATGAACTGTTGTGTGCCGTTTGTGGATTCAATCAGTGATCGCTGTGCTCGCGACGCGCTTGAGGAAAAATAAAGACAATCCCTGAAGCGTCATCGGAATGAGGAGCAGTGTCGGCATCCATAATCCCTTCACGCCGTACAAGTTTATGCTGAATGGTACGCTGAGTACGGCGATCGTGGCGGTGGCACTGAAGCACAGAACTGATATCGCGAAAGCCAGCTGAGCATTCCGTCCGTGCGGCGAGGGAGATGTGCTCTGGGACATTACAGGTACCCAAAGCATGTCACGGCGCCTGAGATTGCTCCTGCCCCAAGAGTTGCGATGCCGCCGATGCATGCGGCGCATATGGCTGCTCCGACGCCGGTTGCAGCGCCAGCGCATGAGCCCCCGCATAATGACGTGATCGCCCAGGCGGCACCTCCTCCGATTCCGAGGACGGTGCCCAGGCATGCGGCGACAGCTCCCGCGCCTACGGGCACAGCTTGGTCGGGGGCGGATTTTTGCTTCGCGATGGCGGCTCGAGTTTCGTCGAGTTGTTGCTGCAGGACATCGTCCCCGACGAATTCATGACCCGTGTCAGAATCCTTGACTAGTTCCCCGTCCGTGTATGATGTCATTTGGAAATGATTTGCGGCATTGTGGGTGAGGTGGGTCTCGGAGTAAGTGGCTGGTGCGCCATCTGGGGACAAGACGATGGTTGTGTTGCTCGTCAAGCTCAATCCGTTTCCTTTGAGGGGGAAGGTTACGGCACTGTAAGTTTTTTCTTCTGTGGTGACACGAAGAACAGTTGCGTTGTCGGTATCCACTGCTTCTCGTGAGGTGTGGATGTTGGCGGTTCCAGAGTCAAGGGCCTGTTCGGCCTGCAACTTCGCTCTGCTGGCGACAGATGGATCTGTTTCGTTGCGAACAGTCGCAGTTTTTTTCCCCTGTTGTTCTGCGGCGCACCCAGTGGTGACTGTACTGGATCGTGCCTGCGAACTTGATGGGGGCGAGTCTGGCGGGGATGCAACAGCGGCGCCTGCGGTTGAAATGGATAGCGTGACGGTTGCGGCGAGTGTCACGAGGAGTCGTCCTGGTTTCATGGGTCTTGCCTTCCCTGTCATCGTTGATTCTCGGCTGTTGTCCTTCCGCCCCAAGAGGAATCGATCGTAAGATACTCAGTGTGGGCGAATATTGTTCGATATGCGATGGGGTTGCTGCTGTGCCATGAGTCTTGATGCTGCTTCGTTGTTGCAGGGAGCCCCGATTGGTGCTGCTGCGCACGAAAATAAACTGGCGTCAGTCAGACTGAGGCCGTGCATGTCGAACATTTATTATTATACATGAATGTAACGGAGTAAATCGGGATAATTCTCTGGACCTTCCCTGAGAATAAACTGATGTCATTATCTGGTTTTTAAGGAATTATCAAGCAAACTGCTGGCCCATCATATGGGGCGCTCCCGTTGCCACAGCTGGGAGGGGGGCCGATGGCGCGCGAAGCGCCATCGGCCCCTGGCTCTAGGTCTGCGTGCAACCGCCGATGCCCGGCGGGTGCAGGTCCAGTTGCGGCTCAGTCCCGGCTCGGGCGCAGGAAGACCGCGCCCATCGGGGGGACCCGCAGGCGCACCGAGGCCGGGCGCCCGTTCCAGGGCAGGTCCTCGGCCTCGACCCGGCCCAGGTTGCCCACACCGGAGCCGCCGTACTCCTCGGAGTCGGTGTTGAGGACCTCCTCCCAGTCCCCGGCGAAGGGCAGGCCCACCCGGTAGCCCTCATGCGGGGTGCCGGCGAAGTTGATGATGCAGACCATGAGGTCGGCCCGCCCGTCGGCGTCGGTCCCCTTACGCAGGTAGGACAGGACATTGTGGTCGCCGTCGCCGGCCTCGATCCACTCGAATCCTCGGTGGGAGAAGTCCTCCGACCACAGGGCGGGCGAGTCGAGGTAGAGGCGGTTAAGGTCGCCGACCAGGGCGAGCAGGCCCTGGTGGCCCGGGTCGTCCAGGATCCACCAGTCCAGGGAGTTGTCCGCGTTCCACTCGGTCCCCTGACCGAACTCCTGGCCCATGAACAGCAGTTGCTTGCCGGGGTGGGACCACTGATAGGCGTACAGGGCGCGCAGACCCGCCAGCTCCTGCCAGGGGTCTCCGGGCATCTTGGACAGCAGGGAGCCCTTGCCGTGGACGACTTCGTCATGGCTCAGCGGCAGGATGAACTGCTCGGAGAAGGCGTAGACGAGGGAGAAGGTCAGCTCGCCGTGGTGATAGCGGCGGTTGACCGGGTCCTCGGCCAGATAGCGCAGGGTGTCGTTCATCCACCCCATGTTCCACTTCAGGCCGAAGCCCAGGCCGCCGTACTCGGTGGGGGCGGTCACGCCCGGCCAGGCCGTGGACTCCTCGGCGGCCATGATGATGCCGGGGTTCTTCCGGTAGGCGGTAGCAGTGGCCTCCTGCAGGAAGCTGATGGCCTCCAGGTGCTCGCGGCCGCCGAACTGGTTGGGGTGCCACTGGCCGTCCTGGCGCGAGTAGTCCAGGTAGAGCATGGAGGCCACGGCGTCGACGCGCAGACCATCGGCGTGGAACTCCTGGAGCCAGTACAGGGCGTTGGCGACCAGGAAGTTGCGCACCTCGTTGCGGCCGAAGTTGAACACGTAGGTGCCCCAGTCGGGGTGCTCACCGCGCTGCGGGTCGGGATCCTCGTAGAGCGCAGTGCCGTCGAAGCGGGCCAGGGCCCACTCGTCCTTGGGGAAGTGGGCGGGCACCCAGTCCAGGATGACGCCGATACCGGCCTGGTGGAGCTGGTCCACCAGGTAGCGGAAGTCATCCGGGGTGCCGAAGCGCGAGGTGGGCGCGTAGTAGCTGGTGACCTGGTAGCCCCAGGACCCGCCGAAGGGGTGCTCGGCCACCGGCAGGAACTCGACATGGGTGAAGCCGGCCTCCTTGACGTAGGGGACCAGCTCCTCGGCCAGGCCGCGGAAGCCCAGGCCCTGGCGCCACGAGCCGATGTGGACCTCGTAGATGCTCATCGGGCCGTTGTGGGGGTCGGTGGTGGCGCGCTTGGCCATCCAGTCCTGGTCCCCCCACTCGTGGAACTGGTCGGTGACCACCGAGGCGGTGGCCGGGGGGACCTCGGTGGCCCGGGCCATCGGGTCGGCCTTCTGGTGCCAGGATCCGTCGCCGAAGCAGATCTCGAACTTGTAGCGGGCGCCTACGCCGACGCCGGGGACGAAGAGCTCCCACACGCCGGACGAGCCCAGGGAGCGCATGGCGGTGGCGGTGCCGTCCCAGTAGTTGAAGTCGCCGACGACGCGCACGGCGCGGGCGTTAGGGGCCCATACCGCGAAAGCGGTTCCCTCGACCTCGCCCATGGGGCCGTCGTAGCGCTTGATATGGGCGCCCAGAACCTCCCACAGCTCCTCGTGGCGGCCCTCGGAGATGAGGTAGGTGTCCATCTCGCCCAGAGTGGGCATGTAGCGGTAGGGGTCGTCGACGGTGGTGGTCTCGTCGCCGTAGGTGACCTCGATGCGGTAGTCGGGAACCTCCTGGCCCGGCAGGACCGCGACCCATACGCCGTCCTGCTCGTGGGTGGCCGGGTAGGTGCCCTCCTTGGTGACGACGACGACGTTGTCGGCCAGGTGGCGCACGGTGCGGACGGTCACTCCGTCCTCGCCCACGTGGGCGCCCAGGACCTCGTGCGGGTCGTGGTAGCGCGCGTAGGCGATGTCGGCCAGAACCCAGGGGTCCACGGGGACGGGGGCGAGGTCGGCCGGGGCTTGGGACCTGGGGTCGTTCTCAGGGGTGTTGGCACTCATACAGCAACTCTTCCATGCGTCGGTGATTAGCGGGTGCTTTTGGACGTCGAACCGTTGGGAATGATGGGGATATAGAGATCGTTCTGTGCTCAGCCCTCCATGGGATCGTTCAGGACCGACGTGATACCCGCCACGGGGATGCTCAGCCAGTCGGGACGGTTGCGGGCCTCGTAGACGGCCTCGTACAGGGCCTTGTCGAGCTCCAGACAGGTCAGGACCGTCTGGTGCGAGTCCTCGGCCTGCTCCTGGTCGCCGGATGCCGCTGGCGACGGGGCGAGAGAGCCGGTCTCCTGGCGTCCCAGGCGGTAGCCCTCCTCGAAGGCGGAGCGCACGGCGGGGAGCCAATCGGGGTGGGGTGCCTTGCCCACGGCGGCGGCGTAGTCGAAGGAGCGCAGCATTCCGGCCACGTCCCGGGCCGGCAGGTCGGGATCGGAGCGCTGGGCCAGGGGACGCAGGGGCTCCCCCTCGAAGTCCAGGACGTACCAGCGCTGCTCGCCGTCGATCTCGTGGAGAACCTGTCCCAGGTGGTAATCGCCGTGGATGCGGGTGGCCGGTTCCAGGGCGTCCAGCGCCTCGAGCCGGGCCAGAGCCCGCTCCACCTTGAGCTCCAGGGCGGGGATGTGGCCGGAGAGCTCGGGCACCTCCTCCAGCGCCCACCGGGCGCGCTTGCGCAGCGCGGCGGCGAGCTCGGCTGGCGAGGGGGGCCTGCTCGCGCCCAGGGAGGCGGCCAGGTGGTGGTGCATCTGCGCCGTCGTGCGGCCCAGATCGCGGGCCAGGTCGACGGCGCGGGCCCGCACCGGCCCGTCGACGTCGTCGGTGGAGGCCAGGGAGCAGAACAGCTCGAAGCCGTCGTCGGCCCGGGGCACGAAGCTGCATGCCACCGCCGAGTCGGTGGACTCCTCCAGGGCGGGCTGGCCGCAGCCGCCCATGCGCGTCCAGGTCAGGGTGGACCAGGCCACCGGCGTGGGCACCCGGTCCCAGCCGCTGCGGGCCAGGGCCACCGACAGCTCCACGTCGGGATTGCGCCCGTGCTCCAGGACCCGCAGGAGCTTGACGATGAGGTCACCGGTGGCGGCGTCCTGCTCCCCAAGAGCCTCGGCGGGGTCGGAAGGGGCCGGCAGGATGACGGAGGTGTTGGACTGCTCCCCGGTGGTCACCCGCAGCCTCGGCGCCCGCTGGGCGATGGCCAGGGCTCCGGCCTCGTCCAGGACGGTGCCCGCCTTCAGCGTGCTCAGGGCCCAGGCCCGCCAGAAGGCCGGGTGGTGGGCGCCGTCGACGAGCGCCACCTGCGTGGGTGACCCCTGAGAGCCGGTGGTCACCAGCAGGCCGTGGTTGCCGGGTGCCTCACCGGGGGTGGCGAAGGAGTCGAGCGCCTCGGCGGCCTCCAGGACCACCGGTACGTGCAGCAGCACGGCGCTCCGGGCGCGCCCACTGTGCCCGGTGTGCTCACCGTGCCCGCTGCCGCCCCGCGGTGCGGCTATGACGAGGTCGCGCACGCCCTCCTCGGGTTCCCAGGAGGCGATGATGCGCAAGGAGCCCGGCACCGGGGCGGCGTCTCCTTTGAGCGGGAACCAGCGGCGCTGAAGCATCCACGGGCCCAGGGCCGCCAGGATCTCGGTGTCGCTGGGCCAGGTCGACGGGGCCTGGGCGCTGCGCAGCGGGGGCGCGGTCGACGCCGCGTTCTGTGCTGCCTTGGCTGCGGAGATGGAATCGGTGGGCATCAGGCATCCTCTCGGTGGGGCGGTTCTGGGCGGTATGGGTAGAGGTGGTGTCGGCCGGGGGCGCGGAGGATTGGGAGTCCCCCGAGTGCTCCGTGCCCTCGGCATTCTCCACGCTCTCCGGCGTGTCCCTGTCGACCGACAGCCAGTAATAGCCGCGCGCGCCCAGCGTCAGGGTGAGGCGGCCGTGTTCGTCGATGGAGGGGAAGGGGCAGCCGCCGAACAGGTCGATGGTGCGTCGCCCGGCCAGCTCGGGAACCTCGATCGTCACCGAGCGGGGCGTGGCCGAGAGGTTGGCGACGCACAGGAGGCTCTCCCCCTCCGGCGCCGAGGGGTCGTCGCAGCGCGTGTGCGCCAGGACGGCGTCGTCGCTGGTGGGGCGCAGGAGGAAGCCTCCGCGTCCCAGCACGGGGTGGGAGCGGCGCAGGTGCAGGATCCGCCGGGTGAAGTGCAGCAGCGAGTCGGGCCGGCCCATCTCGGTGGCCACCGTCAGGTGCGCGTAGCCGGGTGCCTGGATGAGCGGCAGGGTCAGCGCACCGGGGTCGACGACGGTGGAGAAGCCCATGTTGGGGGAGTCGTCCCACTGCATGGGGGTGCGCACCGCGTCGCGGTCCTCCAGCCAGATGTTCTCGCCCATGCCGATCTCGTCGCCGTAGTAGAGGCAAGGGCTGCCCGGCAGGGACAGGAGCAGGGCGTAGGCCAGCTCGACCTCGGCGCGCGAGGCGTCCAGGAGCGGGGCCAGGCGCCGCCGGATCCCGATGTTGGCGCGCATGCGCTCCTCGGGGGCGTACCAGGCGTACATCTGGTCGCGCTCGGCGTCGGTGACCATCTCCAGGGTCAACTCGTCGTGGTTGCGCAGGAAGGTGCCCCATTGCCCGTGGGCGGGGATGTCCGGGGTCTTCTCCAGCACCCAGCGGATGGCCTCGGCCGAGCCCTGGCGCAGCGCGTAGAAGATGCGCGGCATGACCGGGAAGTGGAAGCACATGGTGCACTCGGGAGCCTCTTCGGTGCCGAAGTACTCCACAACGTCGTCGGGCCACTGGTTGGCCTCGGCGATCGTGATGGTCCCGGGGAACTCTCGATCGAGCATCTCGCGGATGCCGGCGATGATCTCATGGGTGCCGGGCAGGTTCTCGCAGTTGGTGCCCTCAGACTCGGTCAGGTAGGGGATGGCGTCCATGCGGAAGCCGTCCACCCCGGTGCGCGCCCAGAAGCGGATAACGTCGTGGATCGCGTCGACGACCGCCGGATTGCGGAAGTTGAGGTCGGGCTGGTGGGAGAAGAAGCGGTGCCAATAAAACTGACCGCGCTCGACGTCGTAGGCCCAGTTCGACTCCTCGGTGTCCACGAAGATGATGCGGGCGTCGTCGTAGCCGGAGTCGTCGTCGGCCCACACGTAGAAGTCCCCGTAGGGGCCCTCGGGGTCCGAGCGGGAGGCCTGGAACCAGGGATGGGCATCCGAGGTGTGGTTGACGACCATGTCGATGACGATGCGGATCCCGCGCTGATGGGCCTGGTGGACCAGCTCGCGGAAGTCCTCCATCGTTCCGTAGCGCGGATCGATGGCCGTGTAGTCGGAGATGTCGTAGCCGCCGTCGCGTATGGGCGAGGGGTAGAAGGGCGGAATCCACACGCAGTCCACGCCCAGCCACGCCAGGTAGTCCAGACGGGAGATGAGCCCGCGCAGGTCCCCGATGCCGTCGCCGTCGGAGTCTGCGAAGGAGCGCAGCAGCGCTTCGTAGAAGACGGCCGTGCGGAACCACTCCGGGTCCGCGCTGATGCCGGGGCGGGCCTGAGCCGGCAGGACCGGTACCCCGGGGATCGGCGGTGCCACCGTCATCGGCATGGGGATTCCGCCGCTGGGGGTGGGGATCGCCGCCATCGGTGCCGCCACGGGGACCGTCGCCGGTGCGGGCTGGCCGAAGGGGCTGGTCTGTCCAGGCTGCCCGGGCTGCATGGGCGCGACGGCCGGCGATGCGGCCGGAACCTCGCTGCCGGCGGGCATCGGGGCGGCGCTCATCGGGTCCGTGCTCACAGCGGCTCCACGGAGAAGACGTGGGCGACCTGTCCTGCGAAGGGGTCGAGGCGCACGTAGTTCTGCCCGGACCACTCGTAGGTATCTCCGGTGAGCTCGTCAGTCACCCTGACCACTGGGTGCGAGGCGTCGATCCAGCCGGGCAGGCCCAGGGCTTCCAGGTTGAGGTAGACCTCGCCGGCCCGGGCCCCGTGCGGGTCGAGGTTGACCACTGTCAGGACGACGTCGTCCTTGCCCGTGGGGCTGTGGAAGGCGTCCACCCGCTTGGAGTAGGCGATGATCTGGTCATCGCTGGTGGGGTGGAAGTAGATGTCCCGCAGCTGGCGCAGGGCCGGGTGGGCGGCCCGGGCGGAGTTGAGGCGGGTGAGCAGGTCCTCGATGCCGTTGCGGCGCGCTGCGGCGAAGTCGCGCGGCTTGTACTCGTACTTCTCGTTGTCGATCTGCTCCTCGTAGCCCGGGCGGGGGGTGGACTCGGCCAGCTCGTAGCCGGAGTAGATGCCCCAGGTCGGTGAGAGTGTGGCCGCCAGAACGGCGCGCAGCTTGAAGGCGGGAACCTTCCCGTTGGTCATGAAGGGCGTGAGAATGTCATGCGTGGTGGGCCAGAAGGCCGGGCGCAGCAGGTGCGCGGTCGCCTTGCTGAGCTCCATCGTGTAATCGATGAGCTCTTCCTTGGTGTTGCGCCAGGCGAAGTACGTGTAGGACTGGTGGAAGCCGATCATGCCCAGGGTGCGCATCATGGCCGGGCGGGTGAAGGCCTCGGCCAGGAACAGTACGTCCGGGGACTCGGTGTGGATCTCGGCGATGAGCCGCTGCCAGAAGGCCAGGGGCTTGGTGTGGGGGTTGTCCACCCGGAAGATCGTCACCCCGTGCTCGATCCAGGTGTGCACGACCTCCAGGATGGCCTGGTAGATGCCCTCGGGGTCATTGTCGAAGTTGAGCGGGTAGATGTCCTGGTACTTCTTGGGCGGGTTCTCCGCGTAGGCGATGGAGCCGTCGGCCAGGACCGTGAACCACTCCGGGTGCTCGGTCACCCACGGGTGGTCCGGGGAGCACTGGAGCGCCAGGTCCAAGGCCACCTCCATGCCCAGCTCGCGTGAGCGGGCCACCAGGGCGTCGAAGTCCTCGAAGGTGCCCAGGTCGGGGTGGATGGCGTCGTGCCCGCCGTCGGGCGAGCCGATGCCGTAGGGGGAGCCGGGATCCCCGGGGCGGGCTGTCAGGGTGTTGTTACGGCCCTTGCGGTTGGTGGTTCCGATCGGGGAGATGGGCGTGAGATAGAGGACGTCGAAGCCCATGGCCGCGATGCGGTCCAGGCGCTCGGCAGCGGTGCGCAGCGTCCCCGAGTACCAGGTACCCTCCTCACTGACCCCCGAGCCCAGCGAGCGCGGGAAGATCTCGTACCAGGCGCCGGCCAGGGCGCGCTCGCGGTCCACCTGGAGGGGGTACTCGGCGGTGGGGGAGACGTGGTCGCGCAGCGGCAGGCGATCCAGGGTCGCCTTGACCGAGTCGGCCAGGCCGGCCGCCAGGCGGTCGCCCACAGGGTTGGAGGGGTCTCGCATGATCCACACCGCGTCGTTGAGGGCCTTGATGCCCTCCTCGTCCCGTCCTTCGACGGCCACTGCCCGGTCCAGGACCCGGGCACCCTCCTCCAGCATGAGTTCGACGTCGATGCCGGCAGGGACCTTGATGCCGGCGTCGTGGCTCCAGGTGGCGTACGGGTCCGACCAGCCCTCGACGCGGAAGCGCCAGTCCCCGGGGGCGTCGGGAGCCAAGGAAGCCTCGTAGCGATCCAGTCCCGGGGCGATGTCGTGCATGCGGGCACTGGGGCCGTCGCTGCCGTCAGGGCGCACCAGGACCGCGGTGGCCCCGTAGCGGTCGTGCCCCTCGCGGAAGACGGTGGCGCGGATCGGAATGACCTCCCCGACGACGGCCTTGGCCGGCCAGCGCCCGTCCTCAACGACGGGGAAGACCTCGGTGACCGGGATCCGGCCAATCAACGAGTGCTGGGCCGGCTGCGGTCTGCTCGCCACGGCCGCCGTGGACACCGTCTCTGTCGCATCGGTCGGATCGGCAGCGGGCTTGGAGGGACGGGTGGAATGCTTCTTGCCGGCCTCGGGCGTCGTGTTAGGAGTCACAGGAACAAGACTACGGTGAGAAACGATTTGAGTCACATATTTGGCTGTGCCACGGTGATCGGCCCGGTACGCGCGTCGCGAACCGGGCCGATCGGGCAATACGGGCCGGCGTCTCAGTAGTTCATGTGCATGGCGGTGCGGACGTCGTCGAGCGTCTTCTCGGCGACCTCGTTAGCCCGGGCGTTGCCCTGTCCCAGGACCTCCAGGAGGTAGTCCTCGTTGGCGGCCAGCTCGGCGCGACGGGCCCGGATGGGGGCGAAGAACTCGTTGACGGCCTCCGTGACGACCTTCTTGAGCGCGCCCGCGCCGCCGTCGCCGATGCGCTCGGCGATCTCCTCGGGCGCCCCCGCCCCGCACAGGGAGGCCAGCATCAGCAGGTTAGAGACCTCCGGGCGTCCGGCCGGGTCGTAGGTGATGACGCGCTCGGAGTCCGTCTTGGCCTTCTTGAGGAGCTTGGCGGTCTCATCGGCACTCATGCCCAGCTCAATCGTGTTGCGCCGGGATTTGCTCATCTTCTCCCCGTCCAGCCCCAGCAGCATCGGTGCCTGGCTGAGCAGCGCCTCGGGGCGGCGGAAGACCGGGTGGTCCTTGACGGCCCGTCCGTAGCGCTTGTCGAAGCGCTGGGCGATGAGACGGGCCTGCTCCAGGTGGGGGAGCTGGTCCTTGCCCACCGGCACGAGGTTCGCCTGGCAGAAGAGGATGTCGGTGGCCTGGTGGACGGGATAGGTGAGTAGTAGGCCGCTCATGGCACGTCCGCCCGTGGCCTCCAGCTCGGACTTGACCGTGGGGTTGCGATGGAGCTCTGACTCGGTGACCAGGGACAGGAACGGCAGCATCAGCTGGTTCTGGGCCGGGACCGCCGAGTGGGCGAAGATCGTCGAGCGCTGCGGGTCCACGCCCACGGCCAGGGCATCGGTGACCAGGGACAGGACGCGCTCGCGAATGGGGCCGACGGCGTCGCGGTCGGTGATGACCTGGTAATCGGCCACGAGGATCCAGGTGTCCACGCCCGCGTCCTGGATCGTCTTCCAGGAGTGCATGGTGCCGAAGTAGTGGCCCAGGTGCATGTTCCCGGTGGGGCGCACCCCGGTGAACATCCGGTAGCGGCCGGGGTTGACGGCGATATCGGCCTCGATCTCGGCGGAGCGTGCGATCGAGCGGGCCAGGGAGGCGTCATTGGTGGCGTTGGCCAGGGCCTCCTCGGCCGCGGTGGGGGTCTGAGTCATGGCCACATCCTAGGGGGTACGGTCTCGGCGCCGCCGCGATGGCGGTCGGCTTGGGGCGGTGGGCCCTGACGTCCTGAAGTCGCGTGGAGTCGCAGATAACTATGAACTATGAAGAAGGGCCGGGTTGCGGGCCGCCATGAGTGCTGATACCGGCCCAAATGGGTACTTGGCGGAGCTATTATAAGGTGTTGCCTGTTGTCGAAACTTGCTAAGTATTTCCATGTACTTGCAATAGGTGTGCGTGGACATGGGGGCGGCAGTTGGACGCCCGGCCATGACGCCTGGGGCATGGTCAGCATTAACGTGGCTGAGTTCGTCGAGGCGGTCGTTGGTTGGCCTATTGTCATTTCTGTAAATTCATCTGGCGGTATTATCACCTTGCGGTGCGCATCCCGAGTGAACAAGTGGGTAAAAGCAGACAATTGAGCCAAGCTGAAACATGTCATCCGGGGCAGCCAGTCGCTTTAGATCAATGGTACATGCCGCAACTATTGAAGCTATTGTTCAACTCATTGAAGATGTATGATCCGGATTTCGGCTGCGCATTTGTAGATGAGCGAATGTATAGCGACTTCGACCACTCTGCGGCACTGTCGGCCATGCGTTGCCCTATGTTGGTGCTACATGCCAACTGGAAACGGCTGCCAAGTTACGGTTTGGTTGGTGCTATGGATGATGACGACGAAAAACGGCTCCAACAATTATTGCCTTAGGCTCGGTGCCGGAGAGTGCGTGCTAATCATGTAATTGAGGTCTTCAGGCCGCGAGCCGTCATTCGGGAAATCGTGAATTTTGCGAAGTAAGACTCATCCTCATTGCCAGTGTTGAGCAGAACTGCATTCTGCAGGCCGTGCCGGGCGGGTAGGGCGGATCCGCACCGTTGCGCACGGAGAAGGCCGATTTCGCGCCCCGGATGATGATGCACGGGATTGCTCCGTTAGCCAGAGCGAAGCACCAGCACAATGATCCAGGAGGACTCCGAACGTACCGGCAGTCAGAGGCTCGCGTTCGTAGGGTAGACGTCGCGTTCGTGCCCTATACCCTACGAACTCGAGAGCTACCCTACGAACGCGGTGGCCTAGCCATACCTAGTTGTGTGAAGCCAGGGAGGTGATGGTCGCGGTGAAGGGCTGAGCACGATAGTTCATCCCGCTGTCGGTGACGACTCGCACGAGCTCGGTGATGCCGTGGGCGGCCAGGAAGGCCCGGGCACGGCAGAAGAAGCCGATCGTGGTAGAGGCCTTCTCATCCATCGAGGGCCTCGGCGTAGGCCAGGCGGGAGAAGCCGTCGATGGCGGTGTGCAGGTAGGTGCAGCCGGCCCTGGCGCTCCTGTCCCGCCTGGAGGCCTTCGACTCACCCATCCTGACAGCCCAAACCCCGCTGCCCCCACCCACGACTACAACCTCATGACTCACAACACCTAGCGCTTGCCGACCGTACCAACCTGTTCGGTCTGGCTGCCCGTCTTGAGGGTCTCCAACAACTCACCGGAGAAGTAGACCCGTAGGGACAGAGCCTCGAGCATCGTCGTGTCCCCGGGGCGGTCCTGGTGGCAGTCCGTGGGGCCCTCGGAATGCTGAGCACCGCTGCCGGCGCTCGCGGCCCCGCCGGATTTCTCAGTCTTCGGCGAGGCGCCTGCCCCCGAGTCCCCCGCGCGGCGGCTGACGCGACGCGTCTGGGAGAAGGGTGCCGTGTGGGGCTGGGGGACCGCCCAGGTCGAGTCCCAGGCCAGGTGCCAGTCGGTGCCGCGCCCCCCGGGCAGGACGACGTCGACCTGGTCCAGGGCGCCGTTGATGACCACGAGCATGTCGTCGTCGTTCCAGGGGCGCCCCGAGCGCAGCATCTGGACGACGCGCGTGTGCGGATCGTGCCAGGACTCCCCGTCCATTGGGGCGGCGTCGCCCCGGTACCAGGCCAGGTCCGGGATCGCGTCGCCCTCGAGGACCTGACCGGTCGCGAAGCGCGAGGGACGCACCACCGGATGGGTCTGGCGCAGGTGGATGAGGAATCGGGTCGTGGCGACCAGGTCGCGCTGCCAGACCTCGAGGTTCCAGTCGACCCAGGAGAACACCGAGTCCTGGCAGTAGCAGTTGTTGTTGCCCTGCTGGGTACGGCCCATCTCGTCGCCGCCCAGCAGCATGGGCGTCCCGGCGCTCAGAAGCATGGTGGCCAGCAGGTTGCGCATGGAGCGGCGCCGCAGCACCTCGATCGGCCCGCCGTTGATGCCCTCGACGACGTCGCCCTCGAAACCGTGGTTCCAGGAGCGGTTGTTGGAGGTGCCGTCCCGGTTGTCCTCCTTGTTGGCCAGGTTGTGCTTGTGGTCGTAGACCACCAGGTCGCGCAGGGTGAAGCCGTCGTGGGCCGCCACGAAGTTGACCGACCCCAGGGGGCCGCGCCCGCCGGGGAACTCCCCGTGGCTGAACAGGTCCGCGCTGCCCGACAGGCGCGTGGCCAGGTCGCGCAGGTCCGATCCCAGGCGCCCCTTGGAGATCTCCGAGGCGTCGTGCAGCCAGAAGGAGCGGGTGGTGTCGCGGAAGTGGTCGTTCCAGTCCTGGAAGGGTTCCGGGAACTGGCCGGTGCGCCAGCCGCCGGGGCCCACGTCCCATGGCTCGCTGATGAGCTTGACGGTGTTGAGCACCGGGTCCGTGGCGATCGCCGTGAGTAGAGGGTGGCGCGGCGAGAACTCCGCGGCGTGGCGGCCCAGCGTGGTGGCCAGGTCGAAGCGGAAGCCGTCCACGCCGACCTCGGTGACCCAGTAGCGCAGCGAGTCCAGAACCATCCGGATCGCCCCGGTGGCCCGGAAGTCCACCGTGTTGCCCGTGCCGGTGACGTCCATGTACTGCGCCGGCAGGTAGGGGGCGTGCAGGTAGTAGTCCAGGTTGTCCAGGCCGCGCAGGCTCAAGGCGGGGCCGTCGACCCCGCCCTCGCAGGTGTGGTTGTAGACGACGTCGAGTACGACTTCCAGGCCCGCCTCGTGGAGCATGGAGATCATGCCGCGCACCTCGTCCAGGACAGCCTGCGGGCCGGCCGCGCGCGCCGCGGCCGTGGCGTAGGAGGGCTCCGGCGCGAAGTAGCTCAGCGTGGAGTAGCCCCAGTAGTTGGTCAGGCCCCGCTTGGTCAGGAATGGCTCGGTCACCGAGGCGTGGATGGGCAGCAGCTCGATCGTGGTGACCCCCAGGCTCTTGAGGTGCTCGACCGTCACCGAGTGGGCCAGGCCCGCGTAGGTGCCGCGCAGCTCCTCGGGCACGCCGGGCAGCTTGTAGGTCAGGCCCTTGACATGGGCCTCGTAGATGATGGTGCGCTCGCGGGGCACGCGCGGGCCCGGAACGACCGGGAAGGTGTTGCCGGTGACGACGCCGACGGCGGTGCGGCCGGCCGAGTCCAGGTGAGAGGGACGCCATGGCTCGGCCGCGGGGACCAGGTCGTCGGTGACCTCGTGGGCGTAGACGGCCGGTCCCAGATCGACCTGGCCGTCCAATGCGCGGGCGTAGGGATCCAGCAACAGCTTGCGGGGGTTGTAGAGCAGACCCTCATGCGGGTTCCAGGGCCCGTGGGCGCGGTATCCGTAGCGCTGACCGGGGCAGATGCCGGGCACGTGGGCGCTCCAGATGCCGCGCAGGGGGCCGTGCATCCCGATCCGGGTCTCCTCCGCGATCGTGCCGTCGGTTCCCATGGTCAGGAGGCACAGGTCCATGGCTGTGGCGTGCGGGGCGTGGACCGCGAAGTCCGCGCCGTCGCCGCTGAGAGTGACGCCCAGGCCGTGGTCGGGAGCTGATGGCAGCTCGGCGCGCGGTGCTGGAGCGGGCTCTGGCGTCGAAGGCATAGGTACATTGTCCTGGCGGCCGCTGATTGCGACCACTTGAGGGGCAGTGAGGTCTCACTCGTGCGAGTGCGCCGCGTCGCGTTTACCAGTCGTACAGACATCGCATCGTCACCATGCGGACGCGACCGGGACGGCACGATCAATACTCTGACGCCGTGTCAGGGTGACTCAGCGCTCAGTGGCGAGATGCCGCTGTTATGGCAACCTTGAGCACATGAGAATCGTGGTCTGCATCAAACACGTTCCCGACGTGCAGTCCGAGCGGCGCCTTCAGGACGGCCGGCTCGTGCGAGGCGAGGAGGACGTTCTCAACGAGCTCGATGAGAACGCCGTCGAGGCCGCCGTCTGTCTGGCCGAGGAGACCGACGGTGAGGTCATCGCCCTGACCATGGGACCCGAGGACTCCGAGGACGGGGTGCGCCGCGCCCTCCAGATGGGCGCCGACTCCGGGATCGTCGTCGCCGACGACGCCCTGGCCGGCGCCGACGTCGTCACCACTGCCCGGGTCCTGGCCGCCGCCATTGAGCGCATCGGCGAGGTGGACCTGATCGTCACCGGCATGGCCTCTCTGGACTCCCTAACCTCGATGCTGCCGGGCGCGCTGGCGGCCGCCCTGCACCTGCCGGCCCTGACGCTGGCCAACCGGTTCGAGGTCGACGGCGGGACCGTGACCGCCACCCGCACCGTGGGAACCGTCCGCGAGGTCGTCAGCGCCCCGCTGCCCGCCGTCGTCAGCGTCACCGATCAGGCCAACGAGCCCCGCTACCCCAACTTCGCCGCCATGCGCGCCGCGAAGAAGAAGCCCATCGACTTCTGGGACGCTTCCGAGCTCGGCCTTGAGGTCGCCGACCCGGCCGTAAAAGTCGTCGATGACGAGGCCCGGCCCGCACGCGAGTCCGGAATTATCCGCACCGACGCCGGCGAGGCGGGCCGCGAGCTCGCCGCCTGGCTCGTGGAGAACAAGCTCGTCTGACGGTGAGCCGCAGCGCCAGCCCGTGCCCCTCAGCAGGGGTACCGGAGCCCGCCGCGTTGTCCCACCCGCCTCATACCACCCGCGAAAGAAGCTGATTCCCATGCTCGATGCCCCCATCCTCGTGCTCGTCGACCTCGAGACCACCGAGACGGAGCCCGCCCCCACCGGCCCCAGCCTGGAGCTGCTCACCGCCGCTCGGGGCCTGACCAGCGGCGACGTCGTCGCCCTGACCCTCCGGCCCCTGGACGATGCGGCCTCCGCGGTCCTGGCCGGCGCCGGAGCCACCCGCCTGCTGACCGCCGACCTGGGCGAGTCCGCCCACCTGCCCGCCACCGCTGCCGATGCCGTCGTAGCGGCCGTGAGCACCGTGGCGCCCGCCGCGGTCCTGGTCGTCTCCGACTACCGCGGCAAGGAGCTCGCCGGGCGGGCCGCCGTCCTGCTTGACTCGGCCTGCGTCTCCGACGTCACCGCCCTAGAGACCGCCAGTAGTGCGGATGGCTCCGTGCTGCGGGCCTCCAAGCTGGTCCTGTCCGGCTCCTGGTCCACCACCGTCTCCGTGGGCTCGGGCGCCGGCGCCCCGATCGTCGCCGTGCGCCCCGGGATCGCCGAGGTCGCCGCGGCTGAAGGCACGGCACTGGCCGCCGAGCCCCTCGATGTGCCCGTCAGCGCCGAGGCCGCCGCCGTGCGCCTCGTCTCGCGCGAGGCTACCTCCGTCGCCTCCGGCCCCGCCCTGACCGAGGCCCGCACCGTCGTCGTTGGCGGTCGCGGCGTGGACGGCGACTTCGACCTGGTCCGCTCCCTGGCCGAGCCGCTCGACGCCGCCGTCGGCGCCACTCGTGTGGCCTGCGACGAAGGCTGGATCGAGCGCAGCGCCCAGATCGGCCAGACCGGCGAGACGATCTCCCCGCGCCTGTACATCGGGCTCGGCGTCTCCGGCGCCGTCCACCACACCAGCGGCATCCAGGGGGCCGGGACGGTGGTGGCGATCTGCGACGACTCCGAGGCCCCCATCTTCGAGATGGCCGACTTCGGCGTCGTCGGCGATGTCACCGAGGTCGTGCCCCAGCTCGTCGAGGAGCTCGCCAAGCTGCGCGGCTGAGCCGCCAGTGGGGGCGCCGCGCAGCACCGACCGCTCTGGGAGAGGACGATGACCGCAGGATCGACGAGCCGCCCAGAGCCCGCAGAGGGAAGAGCGCTGCGTCCTGCAGCCGAGGAGCGGTGGGCCGATGAGCTGGCTGCTCTGGCTGCAGCAGATGCTAAGTCCGGCGCGGAGATCCCCCGGGGATGGCGCCTGTCACCCCGCTCCGTGCGCACCTTCATCGTCGGGGACGAGGACCTCGGCATCACCCGGAAGTTCTACGGCGACGATCCCCTGATCGACCGGGCGATCGTCACCCTGCTGGGCCGTCAGGGACTCATGCTCGTCGGAGAGCCGGGGACCGCGAAGTCCATGCTCTCAGAGCTGCTCGCAGCCGCGATCTGTGGGACCTCGACCCTGACGATCCAGGGCTCGGCGGGCACCACCGAGGACCACGTCCGCTACTCGTGGAACTACGCGCTCCTCATCGCCGAGGGCCCCTCGCGCAGAGCCCTGGTGCCCTCACCGGTCTACCAGGCCATGGAGCAGGGCGCCGTCGTGCGCTTCGAGGAGATCACCCGCTGCCCGCCCGAGATCCAGGACACGCTCGTCTCGGTGCTCTCCGAGAAGCAGCTCATGGTCCCAGAGCTGGAAGACGGCTTCCGCGTCAGCGCGGCTCAGGGATTCAACATCATCGCCACTGCCAACCTGCGCGACCGCGGTGTCCACGAGATGTCCTCCGCGCTCAAGCGGCGCTTCAACTTCGAGACGGTGAGGCCCATCGCCGACCGCGCCTTCGAGGCCGAGCTCATCGCCAGCGCCCTAGATACCGAGCTCGGTGAGCAGCGCGTGCCGATGAACCCGAAGGTGCTCGACGTCCTGGTGACTGTCTTCGCCGACCTGCGCACCGGGACCACCGCCACCGGGACCCCGGTCAAACGTCCCGAGACCGTCATGTCCACCGCCGAGGCCGTCAACGTCGGCGTGGCCGCCTCGTTGAGCGCGCGCTACCTGGGTGACGGCGCGGTGCGGGCCTCCGATATCGCCCGCCAGCTGGTGGGGGTGGCCCTCAAGGGCCAGGACGAGGACGCCAAGCGCATGCGGTTCTACATCGACTCGGTGGTGCGCGAGCGCGCCGCCTCCAGCACCGATTGGAAGGACTTCCTGACCGCCTCTCAAGGACTGTGGGAGTGAGCGCGCCGACGACACAGGTCCCCACCCGGCTCCAGCGCGCCCTGGACTCCCAGCAGCGCTGGGGCCGGGCAGGCGTCCACCTCGTCCCGATCCGGCACCACTCGCCGGCCTGCTCGCTGGCCCTGTCGGCGCTCCTGGAGGAGGTACGTCCCGCCACGGTCCTCATCGAGGGGCCGGTCGAGTACGCCGCCCTCCTGCCCGCCCTCCAGGACCCGGCGACCGTCCCTCCGGTGGCGATGCTCTCCCTGGGGGAGCGCACCGCCTCCTACTATCCGCTGGCCGAGTTCTCTCCGGAGTGGGTCGCTCTGCGGTGGGCGGGTGAGCACGGGGCCGAGGCCGTCTTCATCGACCGCAGCGCCTGTCTTCGAGATGATGACGATCCCTGCGACGATGCCCGCGGCGCTGTCGCCCGCACGCTCCAGGCCGAGCGGTACCTCGCCCGATCTCGCAGCCTGGACGCCCTCGCCCGGAGCCTGGGCTGCCGGGACCATGACGAGGTCTGGGAGCACCTCTTCGAGGACCGCGCCACCGCCGAAATCCGCAGTTGGCGGGGCTTCTTCTCCGACATGCTGGCCTGGTCCGGGCTGGCCCGCCTCGACACTGAGCGCGAGGTCCTCGACGCCGACGGTACCCACGCCCGCGAGGCCGTCATGACAGCGGCTCTGCGAAACCACCTGCCCGGTACCACCGAGGCGATCAAAACCTCCAGGGACGCCACCACGGCGCCGATCGTCATCGTCACCGGAGGATTCCACACCTTGGCGCTGCTCGACTGCCTCGATGGGACAGAGCACGCCGCCTGGCTACCCGAACCGCAGCCCCAGCCCGGCGGGCCGGCCTGGCTCATTCGCTACGACTTCGCCCGCCTCGACGCTCTGCGCGGCTACGGCGCCGGCATGCCCTCACCGGGACTGTGGCAGCGCGCCTGGCGGGCCCGCACCGGTTCCAACCCGCCGCCCGATCGCAGCAGCGGCTCGAACACGGCCGTGCGGCAGGCTGCGCAGACCGCCCCCGAATCGGTGAGAGCCGCCCGAGACTTCGCCACCACCGTGCTCCTCGACATCGCCACCGCTCTGCGCGAGCTCGGCGAACCACTGGGGACCGCCCAGGTGCTGGACGCCGTTGAGCAGGCCCTGGGATTAGCCGCCCTGCGCGGGCGCGCCTGGCCCGGCCGCTGCGACCTCATCGACGCCCTCACCAGCTGCCTGGTCAAGGACGACTCCGGCATATCCGGCAACCTGGGGGCAGCCGTCGCCTCCGTCCTGGCCCCCTCCGACGTCGGACAGATCCCCGAGGGCACCGCCATTCCACCACTGGTCTCCCAGGTGCGCGACCAGCTGCGCGCCGCGCGCATCATCACCGATGACGCCGTCGAGCACCGCGTCAGCCTCGACACCAGCCGCAGACCGCGCCACCGCGAGCGCCGTGAGCTGCTCGCCCGCCTGCGTTTCGTCGGCTCCGGCTTCGCCCACCAGATCTCGGGGGCCGACCTCGTCGCCGGCACCGGCATGGGCCAGTTCTTCGAGGAATGGGTCTACGCCTGGACCCCCGTCGTGGAGGCCGCACTCGTGCGCGCGGCCCAGGAGGCCCCCGATCTCGACGTCCTCGTGCGAACCCGACTGGCCGAACGACTCACCGGTGAGCTCGATGCCGACACCTTGGCCACCCTGGTCAGTGAGCTAGCGGTCATGGGGCTCGACACCGAGGCCGGCGAAGTCTGCGACCGCCTGGAGGACCGTCTCGGTCGGCTCAGCGACCTGAGTGAGCTCGTCGAGGCCCTGCACCGGTTGACGGGGCTGATCGAGTTCACCTCTCGTCTGCGCCTGGACCACGCCGTGCCCCGAATTCGTGCCATGGTGCGTCGAGGCGTCGCCATGATCGCCCGTCTCGTCCCGGACCTGGCAGGTCTGGAGGATCAGGAGGCCGAGGCGGCCGTCGACGCCCTCATCTCGGTGCGTGATCTCCTTGTCCGGCTGACGGCTTGGGACCACCGCGGCGGCGGTGACGATGGCGGCAAGGGGCCGCACGCCGGCCTCGGCGCGGTGATGCGTGAGATCGAGGCCCTTCGCCTCAGCCGTGACGCCGCCGCGGTGCTGGTCGGCTGCGCCACCGGTGTCGCAGCATCCGCCGGGGCGCTGACCGGGCAGGAGACGAGGAGCGCCGTCGTCGCCCATCTCGCGGTGGGGGCGGATCCGACGCGGGCGGCGGACTTCATCGTGGGACTGGTGCGCACCTCTCCGGATGTGCTCCTGCACTGCCCGGACACCGTCGAGGCCGTCACCGCTGCTCTCACGGCGCTGGACGACCAGGCCTTCGTCGCCGTCCTGCCGGACCTGCGTCGCGCCTTCACGACGCTTCGCCCCATCGAGACCCACCGCCTGGCCGGCACGGTGGCCGGGCTCGTGGGAACCAGCGCCGCCAACCTCGACGTCGTCTGGAGCGTCGACCCCGCTCAGGCCGCCCTGGGGGCCCAGGTCGAACGGGATCTGGTCGCCTCGCTGGTGCGCGACGGACTGGGGCAGTGGGCGCGATGACGAACAGTGCGCCGTCGAACCGTCCCGGCTCCTGGACGGGCACGGACCGGGAGCTGGCGGCGCGCCGCTGGCGCATGGTCCTGGGGCGCTACGCCGAGCCGGCTCTGCCGCGCAGCCAGCAGGACGCTGAGCTTGATGAGGCGCTGGGCTACGTCTACGACCGCGAGTACACCGGCCGCGGACACCGCCTGGGTCGTGGCGGTGGAGGCAGTGACGATCGGGCGCGCGGCGGACCAGGCCCCTCGGTTCTGCGGGCGGTCGACTGGCTCGACGGTGCCCGCCGGCTCTTCCCCGCCTCCACCCTGGAGCGTCTGGAGAGCGATGCCCTGACCCGCTACGGGCTCACTGAACTGCTCGCGGACCCGGCCGCCGTCGACTCCATCGACACCAGTGCCGAGTTGGGAGCCGCCCTGCTGCGTATCAAGGGAAGGATCCCGCCCCGGCTCTCCGACGGGCTGCGGGCCCTTATTTCCCGGGTTGTCGCCGACATCATGGAACGGCTGCGCCGCCCCGTGACAACCGCCCTGAGCGGCTCCCGGCGGCGCAGTAGCGCCAGTCCCCATGCCTTAGCGCGCAATTTCGATTGGCGTCGCACCATCACCGCCAACCTGGGCAACGTGGACCCCGAGACCGGCCGCATGATTGTTGAGGACGTGCGCTTCATGGCGCGCCACAGGAGACGTCACCTGACCTGGGACGTCATCATCCTGGTGGACCAGTCCGCCTCCATGGCCTCCTGCCTGCTTCAGAGCGCGGTAATGGCCTCGATCCTCGCGGGCCTTCCCGGTCTGTCCGTGCGTCTGGCCGTCTTCGACACCACCGTCGTCGACCTCAGCCACCTGGTTGACGATCCCGTCGAGGTCCTCATGACCAGTCAGCTGGGAGGCGGAACAGACATCGCCAACGCCGTCGGATACGCCGCCGAAGCGGTTACCAGCCCCAGCCGCACCATCGTGACGGTCATCAGCGACTTCCAGGAGGGCGGATCGGTGTCCACCCTCGTGAAACGAGTGCATGACCTGGTCGCGCAGGGCATCACCGTGCTGGGGCTGGCATCTCTGGGCGACGAGGGCCGCGTCTGGTACGACCACGACGTCGCCGAACGGCTCTCCGAGGTCGGAATGAGGATCGCCGCCATGACCCCGGACCGCTTCGCCACCTGGCTGGCGGAGGCGACCGCATGAACGTGCGGCGCGGCCCCGCTCGGCTCTCCTCCGACGGCCCCAGTTCCCCGGAGCGGCCCGAGCCCGCTGGACAATCCCCCTATGCGGCCTTCGCGGTCTACGGTGCGCTCGACGACGTCGCCCTGGCTGCCCTGGGCAACCGGGGCCTGCTGCGTCGCGGGCGCGCCGAGCTGGCGGCCGGACGCGTCGAGTCCGAAAGAGGCCCCGCAGACGACGGCGCAGCCCCGCATCCAGCGCCGGAGACGCTCACCATCCGGGTCGGCCGGCCGCCGATCCCGGTCACCCTGACGGCCGCCGGACCCCAGGACGCGCGCTGTCCCTGCCCCGTGGCCGGCATCTGCCTGCACGTCCTGGCCGCCTGCCTGTGGATGCGAGAGGCCGTCAACCGCGGCGGGACCGTCGAGGACAGCGGCGCCACCGAGGTGACCACGGGACCCACCCCGTCTCAGGTGCGGCCCAGGCCGCCCGAGGCGCCTGCCCATGAGAGCGGAAGCGACCCGGTCCTGGAGGAGGTGCTCGCCTGGGAGCCCGCCTGCGTCGAGAAGTCTCTGGGCGCAGAGGCCCGGCGGCGCGTGCAGGCGTCCCTGGCCGGCCTCGACCCGGCCCGACTCGCCACCGGCACCGAGGTGACCAGTGCGCCCGGGCGCCTGAGCATCACCTGGCCGGGCGCACCCGAGGTCGTCGTGATCGCTGGGCTGGGACCACGGGGCATGATCGTCTCAGGGCGCCACTCGCCGACGGCCAACGCGGCCTGGCGCCTCCAGTCCGTCATACGGCTCTTCGCCCGGGCGGGCCGCCCTTGGCCGTGGCCGGATGAGACGACTACCCTCAGCGACCGCCAGCGCGGTGCCCTCTCGAAGGTCGCAACCGTCATCGAGACCATCGTCTCCGCAGGGATCTCACACGCCGGCCCCCGCAGCGCCGCCGACCTCGAGCGCCTCGCCCAGGTCAGCCGCCTGGAGGGGCTGCCCCGGCTATCCCGGCTGCTGACCTCCGCCGCCGGGAGGCTCCGAGCGCTTGCCGAGCACGACGACGCCGTCGACGAGGCCACCGTCCTCAGCGCCCTGGCCGCCGCCTGGTCCCTGACCCAGGCGCTCACAGCCGTCACCGACCCACCCGGCCCCGCTCTCATCGGGCCGGCCGACACCGAGACGGCCGAGACCGGCCTGCTGCTACCACTGAGCGCCACCTGGTGGACGACCCCCTCGGGAAGCCGAGGACTGACCATCAGGCTCTGGGATCTGGACAACGGCCGACCGGAGGCGGTCACCACCGGACGAGCCGCCGGGGTCGATGCGGCCTTCCGCTACTCCGAGGACGCGATCCTCCTGTGGGGCGCCTCGGTGAAGAACATCCTGTCTGGACCCTTGCGCCTGACGGGCGCCGCGCGCCGGCCCGACGGCGCGCTGGCCCCCTCCAGCCGCACTGCCGTCACCCGCCGCAGCGGAGAGGCCGGTTACGACGACGTCGACCTGGAAGCCGTGGCCGAACGTCTTCAACAGGTCGGCTCCGGGCCGGAAGCCGCCCGCTTCGAAGCCCCCGTGGCCCGGGTCCGTCTGATCATGGTCGCCAAGGACGGCCTGGGACCGATCGACATCGACGAGGTCCACCAGCGCTACCTGTGGCCGGTGACCAGCACCGATGGGCACAGGCGTCTGCTGACCATGGAGGTCGGCGGTCGGGAGATGCAGATGGTCTCCGACGTGCTGTCCCGCGAGCTTCAGGTGCACGCCATCACCGTCGAGGGCGACCGCCCGGCTGGTGTCTTCGTGCGCGAGCACGGCCGGATCTGCCTTCTGGCGACAACCTTCCCCCCTTCACGCAGCGCCTCCAACCGGGAGTACCGTCGGCTGCGCCGACGCACGGAGCAGATGCACAGCCGGATGCGCACCCAAGCACCGGAAAAGAACAGGACGGACCAGACGCCGATGCGGGTGCTGGCCCAGGACGTGCACGAGGCGCTCACTGCGCTCGCGGCCTCCGGGACGACACGTCCCACAGGCATGGTGGCGCACGTGCTGCGCACGCGCGCTCGCATGGCCGATGACCTCCAACTCACCACCCTGGCGGCCGCGCTCGCCGAGGTGGACAACCGGCCGAGCCCCGGTGCCGTACTGCGGGCCTGCGCCGTCGTCGACCGGCTCGACGCCTTGACGCGCTGATACCACTGAGCGCGCTGATATCACCAGTCCCACTGGTGCCGCTCGCCGGAGCCGGGGGAGTGCTCCCCCGGGTATCGGGGCTGACGGGGAGCACGCGGCTCGCTAACCTCCGAGTGTCTCCGTGAATCGGTGCGGAGGGGGACGACGAGCGAGATCACCTCGCAGGAACCGTCTCGGCGCGATGCCGAATAGCAGAGAAGAACCAGGGGGCACAACAATGTTCGCACTCGCATCCTCGGCACGCAGGCTTGTCTCCCGGGCCCTGGAACCGCTGAAGAATGCGGGGCAGGACATGCACCGGCGCGCGGTCGACTACGTCATTTCCGGCGAAGACCCGCAGATCCTGGACGCCATCGGCTCCTGCCCGGCCGGTTCCGGGACCAGCCCGGCGAGCACGCAGGTCACCTCCTGGAGCTCGGTGCTTCAGGACCTCAGGCAGGAGGACGAGGCCCCGGCGACCTCCGGGACTGGACGGCGAGACAGCTTGTACAGCAGCAATGCCCTGACCACCGAGCAGTGGGGGCGACTTGGACGCCTACTGGAGGCGATCGATCAAGCCGGCTCGCAGAAGGAGAGTCCGGCGCTCACCATGTTCCCGGCCTGGTTATCCCAGTTGACCGCAGACATGCTCAGCTGCTCCGCCATCGCACGCGAGCACGACCCGAGGGCGCGCCCAGTCCTGGACGAGCCGTTGTCGAGCGCCTCGGTGATGGCCGCCATGCGGCCCGGATGGGACATCTCGCGCCTCATGGCCCTCCTCGATGACGGCGGCCTCGGCCCCGAGGACCTTCCCGCCGCGATCTTCCTCCTCGCCTTCGCCGAGAGCGGGGGAGCCAGGCGCGACTGGTTCACCTCCCACCGTCTCCTGCCTGTGGCCCTGCCCGGAGTACTGGACTATCTCACCGAGCACGCCCGTGAGCTGCCCACGGAGCTGATAGACCAGCTGAGCCTTGAAGAACGAGCCCGGGTGCTGGCCTGCACCAGGGCCGATGCGCCGTGGGCACTCGCCGGAGCCCACCTGGTCGGCGCACTCGCCGTCGGCTCATCCAAGAGGCTGCGCAAGGAGGCTATCGACATCCTGAAGGGCCTGGAAGCATCAACGTGCCGTCAGGTACTGGCACCGGCACTGGCCACGGCGCGGCCGTCCCACGCCGCAGAGCTGGAGGACTTCCTGTTGACCGTCGAGGGCGGAGAGGAACTGCTCGCTCAGGCGGCCGGCTCCAACAAGCGGCTGGGCGACATGATGGCCCGCAGGCAGGCCAACCGGGCGATCCTCGATACCGACGCCACTGGCGGGAGTACCGGTGAGGGCGATGGTGACTCCCAGGACGAGGAGACGATCGAGCTCGCGCCCCTGCCCGTGATCGACCCGAATGCGGCCGTTGCCGAGCCCGCTGAGCTGCGCCGAGTCGTCGAGCAGGTCATACGGCGCTCGGACTCCTGGGGCGCCAGGGCTGACCGGGCCTCGCAGTCCGCGCTTGAGAAACTGGTGGCGGTGGCCGAGGGAAGGAAGCGGAAGCTTCCGATCTTCATGCGCCACCGGTTCGGGGATATGTGGTGGATCATCGACTGCGCCCCGCACCTGAGTCCCGCCCATGTTCTGCGCCTTATCCGCGCCCACGCTCTTAAGCCCTACTTCCTCGCTGTGCGCTACTGCGTGGAGTGCGATATCGACCCGCGAGTGCTCCTGCGCCTGATCGACAACCTCGGCCTGAGCGACCACGAAGTCGATGAGGCCATCGAGGAAATGTCCGCCGCCATTGTCTCCGGAACGCCTCCGTGGCTGGCGTGGCCATGGTGCGCCGAACATCCCGAGCTGCTGCGCGAGGCCCTCGACAACCCGGCTCGCATCACCGATGCCTTGAAGATCCTGGCCCAGTTCCCCCGCATCCCGGCCGAGCTCAGGATCCCTGTCGGCGCGATCGCCCTCGGGTCCTCGAAGGTCAACCGGCCCCTGGCGCAACAGGCTCTGCGCACCTACCCGCGGGCGCACGAGCTAGCCGAACAGTCCCTGACATCGAAGTCCCAGGAGGTGCGGTCCTGGGCGGCGGACTGGATCCGCTCCCTGGCTGATCCCGCCTCCATCGAACCCCTGCGGACCGCGCTACTCAAGGAGAAGAAACCCGTACCCCGAGCGGCGCTCCTGGCGGCGCTGCGCGACTGCGGCGCCGACATGGACGAGTTCCTCTCCCCGTCGGTCCTGAGTGCCGAGGCCGCCGAGGGCCTCAAGGCCAAGAGAGCCCCGTCGCTGCGATGGTTCCACATGGGCTCCCTGCCGGCAGTGCGCTGGAGGGACGGCTCCGACGTCGAGCCGCAGATCATCCAGTGGTGGGTCACGATCGCCGAGAAGCTGAAGAACCCCGACGGCAGGGGGCCGATCGACTTCTACCTCTCCCTGCTGGAGCCGGGCGACGCCGCCGTCCTAGCCGCCCACGTCACCCGTGCCTGGGCGGCCCAGGACACCCGTCACCCCGCGGTGGAGGACAGCCGGGAACACGCGGACAAGGTGGGGCGGCAGGAGCACGACAGGGCGCAGGCCTGGCTGCGACGGTGCCGGCAGAGCGCCGCTCAGGCGCGCTTCCTCAAGGAGGCCGAGGAGGAGGCGGCAGTGCCGCTGGAGGCGCGGATCGCCGCCGCCTTCGCACGCCACCAGCGCGAGTACCTGGGATCGGCCGTGGCCAGCAAGGGCCTGCTCGCCTTCTCGGTGCGTATGGACGGCGGGGAGCTGGCGGCCTTCGTGCGCGCCTTCATGCGGGACAACCCCGGTCGGCGCGCCCAGTTCGACGCGCTGATCCACTGCCTGTACGCCCACTCCAGCAACGAGGCGCTGCATGTGCTTCTGAGCATCGCGCGGCGGCACAAGATGCGGGGCATTCAGGCCACCGCAGGCGACCTCGCCAGGGCGGTTGCCGAGGAGCGCGGATGGAGCGATGACGAGCTCGCCGACCGGACCGTACCGACGGCAGGATTCGACGACGACGGCCTCCTGCACCTGTCCTACGGGATCCGGGAGTTGACCGGGCGCCTGACCCCTGAGCTCAAGATCGCGCTGTCCGACGCCGACGGAAAGACCTACGCCTCCCTGCCCGCCGCCCGGGTGGGTGAGGACGAGGAGCTCGTCAAGGCCGCCAAGAAGCAGCTGACGGCCGCCCGCAAGGAGGCCAAGGCTGTCCTGACCCTCCAGAAGGGGCGCCTGTACGAGGCCATGTGCGCGGGACGGACCTGGAAAGGGGCCCAGTGGCGCGAGTCGCTGGCGGCCCACCCTCTCATGAGGCAGCTTTGCACCCGCCTCATCTGGGCGGTGATCCGTGCCGACAACGTCGCGTCCGCAACATTCCGGCTCACCGAGGACGGCGCCCTCATCGGCGTCGATGACTCCACGATCGATCTTCCCGACGACGCCGACGTCGCGCTCGCCCACGGAACCATGCTCAGCCAGAGTCAGTGCAGCGCCTGGCGCGAGCACCTGGCCGACTACGAGGTGACGCCCCTGTTCGATCAGTTGACGGCCACCGCCCCCGAGATCGAGCCCGGGCAGAAGGCCTTCACCGACCTGGAGGGGCATCTCACGGACACTTTCGCGTTCCGTACGACGGCGACCAAACGCGGCTACGAGCGCGGCGCCCCGGTGGACGGCAGCTGGTTCGACGACTACGTCAAGGAGTTCACTTCGGCCGGGCTGAGCGCCACCATCCGGTTCACCGGCTCCAACCTGCCCGAGGACAAGATCACCTGCGCCACCCGAGACCTCACCTTCAGGAGCGGGTACCGGACGCTCTCACTGTCCTCGGTGCCCCCGGTACTGCTGGCCGAGTGCTACGCGGACTACGCGGCCCTCGCCGCGCTGGGGGCATTCGACCCGAACTGGGAGAACAAAACCAGGTTGATCTGATCGTGTTCGAGGGCATGGTTCGGGGCGGGAAGGAACCAGGTCCTTCCCGCCCCGAGTGCTATGGGCGCTCGGCCGCTTCCCAGCCGTCCCCGAGGTCCTGGAGCCGGCCTCACGATTCTCGACGACGTCTCGCGCCCGCCCGCCGCCCGCAAGAGTGAGGACAGCCGAGGACAACTGAGGACAGCGAGCTGGGCCAGGCGCCGTCCGACTCCGACCCGCAAGGAGGCGGCCGCTGTCCTCAAGGTCCGGAGCGGGCGTCTGTACGAGGCCATATGCATGGGGCGCGCCTGGCCGGCTCCGCTGCGGCGAGTGCTGTTCGCCAGCCACCGCTGGCCGGGTTTCCGGTGGCTCGCATGGCCTAGATGGCCCACCGCCGGGATGAGGGAGCGCGAAACGGTGAGCCCGCTGCCGTTCGGCTTGACGGTACCTCCCCTCTGTGTCATTGTATTAGTGCAGTAATACAGACGGTCTGACGAGGTCGCCTGTGCTGCGCTCATGAGCAGTACCCGTACCCGACCACTAGGAGAGCCATGGATCTCGACGACTCCCGTCCGATCTGGGTTCAGCTGGCCGACGTCTTCCGCCGCCGGATCGTCTCCGGCCAGTGGCCCCCGGGCACCAAGGTTCCCAGCGTGCGCGAGCTCGCCGCAGACACCGGTGTCAACCCCAACACCGTCCAGCGGGCGCTGGGCGCGCTGGACCGCGAGGGGCTCACCGCGGCAGAACGGACTGCCGGGCGCTTCGTCACCACCAGGAAAAGCGTCATCAACTCCGTTCGCCGGAACCTGGCCTCCGGGGCCACGGACGCCTACATCGACACCCTCACCGCCATCGGCATGGACCTGGACCAGACCACGGCGCTCCTCACCGAGCGCTGGTGGGCCCCGGACCGCCAGGACCGTTAGACAACAGGAGATGCGTCATGAGCGCACAGACCCTCAGCACAACCACCACTATCCCCTCCCTCGACGGCGCCGCACCGCTGGTCGTCGTCGAGAACCTCACCAAGACCTTCCGGGGCCTGCCCGCGCTGGACGGGCTGAGTCTCGAGCTGCCTCCCGGGCGGATCATCGGCCTCATGGGCTCCAACGGCTCGGGCAAGACCACACTGCTCAAGATCCTGGCCGGAGTCCTGGCTGACTACGACGGCCGGGTCCGTATCGCCGGACACGATCCCGGTCCCGAGTCCAAGGCGCTCGTCTCCTTCCTCCCCGATGCGAGCTTCCTGGCCCCCGGTCTGACCGCCCCGGCCGCCATCGCCCAGTACCGGCGATTCTTCTCCGACTTCGACGCGGACAAGGCCGCCGAGCTCGTGCGCTTCTTCAACCTGCCGACTCACCGCACCCTCAAGGAGATGAGCAAGGGCATGGGGGAGAAGCTGCGCATCAGCCTGGCCATGTCGCGCCGGGTCCGCGTCTATCTCCTCGATGAGCCGATCTCCGGAGTCGATCCCGCCGCCCGCGACGTCATCCTCGACGGCATCCTGCGCGACTTCAACCCCGAGGCGCTCATGCTGATCTCCACCCACCTCATTGCCGACGTCGAGCCCATCATCGACTCCGCCGTCTTCCTCAAGGACGGCCGCCTGCTGATGGCCGGTGACGCCGACGACCTGCGCCAGGACCACGGTATGAGCCTGGACGCCCTGTTCAGGAAGGAGTACCACTGATGTTCACCACACTGCTCATGGAAGAGGCCCGTACCCAGGCTCGGCGCAATGCCGGAGTCGTGGGGATCGTGGCGGTCATCGCCGTCGGCTCCATGCTTCTGAGCCTGCTCGAGCTTCCCGTGCTCTCCTCGATGCTGCTTGTTGCCGCGTTCGTGGCGCTCGTGGCCATGCCCGCCGTCGTGAGCGTCCAGATCGGTATCGAGTACTGGGCCTCCATGTACGGCGCCCGCGGCTATCTCACCATGAGCCTGCCGGTGAGGGGACGCACCTTGTTCGCCGCCAAGACGCTGTACGCCATCATTGCGGTGCTGGCGTCGGTCGCGGTGGCGACGCTCCTGATGGTCGGCTGGTTCGCTGCCTACGCGCACCTGCTCGGTATCACGCTGGGAGAGTTTTTCGAACCGGTGCGTCAGCTGATCAGCATGGTGGGAACCGACATGCTCGTCTTCTACGGGCTGACCATGGTGGAGGGCGTCGTCGCGACGATCATCGAGGTCGCCGCGGTGATAAGCATCGGGGCGCAGGGGCGCTGGAACCGGTTCGGTTTCGGGGCGCCCGCAGCCGGCCTGGTCATCCTCTACACGGTCAACCAGCTCGTGGCCCTGGTCGCCACGATGCTGCTGCCGCTGTCGCTCGATGTGACCAGCGGGCGGATCGTCACACGCATGATGCTCCCGCAGTTCATTGAGGCTATCCGCACGAACCAGGAACCGCAGCTGGTGGGAATCGGTTCCCCAGTGGCGGCGCTGATTCTGGTCGCGATCCTGGTCTGGTGGGCGGTGCGAGCGATCGAGCGGCACACCTGCCTGCGCTGATCGCTGCCCAATGAGCCCGGTGCGCGTGTGCCCGGGTCGCGGTGACTACTCCGTGGCCCCGGGCACTGCCGCGTCGCCGGTTTTGGGTGCGGCCGCGTCGAAGGCGGCCGCGACGACGTCGGCATAGTCGGCCGGGTTCACCAGGGCGATTCCCTGGGCGCGGTCGGCTAGGAGGAGCAGGCTGTCCCCCGGGGCCAGGTTGAAGATCTCCCGGACCTCCTTGGGGATGACGATCTGCGACTTGGGGCCGAGCTTGACGGTGGCGATGTAGCGCCCCGGATTCTGGGCAGGGAGATCGGACGGGGCGCCGGGCTGCTTGTCCGACGGAGAGTCGGCGGGCGTGTCGGCTGGCATAGTGGGAGGTCCCTTTCCTGCTGGTGCTGTTGGGCTCCGGGATTCCCCTTAACCCTAGCTCTTCCGCGCGATGACGGCGCGGTGGGAGCCCAAGGGGCGGGCGGGCCGTCAGGCGACGGCCCGGCCGGAGGCCCGTGCGGAGGTGACGGTGGCCTGGGCGAGGACCTGATCGCCGTCGGCGCCGCCGTAGACGACCAGGCTCTGACCGGCGGCGACGCCGCGCAGGGGGGTGTTCAGCTCGGCGTTCAGGAGGCCCGAGGCCTCATCGATGCGGACCTTTGCCGGAACCGGGCGGCCGTGGGCGCGCACCTGGACGCTGGCCTCCTGCCAGCCGACGGCGGGGGAGTCGTTGGGGGCGGATGCGGCGTTGATGGGCGGGTCGGTGAGCGGCTCGGGCTCGGCCAGCAGGACGAGCCCGTCGCCGTCGACCGTGGTACGGCTGAGCAGCTCCTCCGGGCCGACGACCACCTCGTTGGTGGCCGGGCGGGTTTCGATGACGTAGCGGGGGCGGCCGTCGTCGGCCGGGCGGGACAGGCCCAGGCCCTTGCGCTGGCCGACGGTGAAGCCGAAGTAGCCCTGGTGGGTGCCCAGGACCTCGCCGTCGGGCGAGACCATGGCGCCCTCGTGGGCGCCGAGCGAGCGGGTCAGGAAGCCTCTCGTGTCGCCGTCGGCCACGAAGCAGATGTCGTAGGAGTCCGGCTTGGAGGCCACCGGTAGACCGCGGGCCTCGGCCTCGGCGCGCACCTGTGCCTTGGAGGGCGCGTCGCCCAGCGGGAAGAGGGCGCGGGCCAGGCCCTCGCGGCCGGAGACCGCCAGCACATAGGACTGGTCCTTGGCGGCGTCGACGGCGCGGCGCAGGATCAGGCCGGAAGTGTCGCCGGGGCGGCCGGAGGCGGCGCCGCCGCTTAAGCGCGCGTAGTGGCCGGTGGCGACGGCGTCGAAGCCCAGGGCCAGGGCGCGCTCCAGGAGGGCGTCGAACTTGACGCGCTCGTTGCAACGCACGCAGGGGTTGGGGGTGCGCCCGGCGCGGTACTCGTCGAGGAAGTCGGCCACGACGCGCTCTTCGAACTCCTCGGACAGGTCCCACACGTAGAAGGGGATACCCAGGATCTGGGCGGCCCAGCGGGCGTCGGCGGAGTCCTCGATGGAGCAGCAGCCGCGCGATCCCGTACGGGTCTGGGCCCGGTTACGGGTCAGGGCCATGTGGACCCCAACGACCTCATGCCCGGCGTCGACGGCGCGCGCGGCCGCGACGGCGGAGTCGACTCCGCCGGACAGGGCGGCCAGGACGCGCACGAGGGTCTCCTTCACAGCTACGGCTACGGCCGTGGCAGGCTACCGCAGGTCGACGGCGATGGGGGAACCGGGAGGAACCGGGAGAACACAGACAGCGTTGTGGTGACCGGCATAGGGTGATGGGGGGAAGGGGGTGATGACTGACGAGTACGCCGTCGATCCCCGCAGCTCCGCCCGGATGCTGCACGATCAGCGCTGAGATGACGAGGGACTGCCACTGGTTCGGTCGTCCGTGTCAATCGCATTCAAGTTTGTTTCTTCAAGAAGGAGACGCAGTGTTTAATTTATGGTTCGTTCTTTCGATAGCTGTCTTGGTCCTGCTGCCGCTGCTGATCATTCTGATTGTGGTGGGCGGCCGGAGGCGGTCGATGAAGAAGCGGGAGCGCCGGTAGCCCCCTAGAACCTGAGGACTGCCGGTCGAGCTCACGCATTCGGAGAGCTACGCTATCCCGGCCGTCGTCGGCACGTAGCTGACCGGATCGAGTCGTTTCGATTGCTGGCGCTGCAACGGCACCCACCGCCACCAGGTGACGCACCGCCACGCCCACTCCAGGGGGCCGTAGGCGAACCGGGAGAGCCAAAGACGGCAGAACACCCATTGGAGGGGCAGAACCGCGGCAGCGACGATGAGACCGGGGATGACGTCGTCGGTGGAGCGCGAATCGAGCAGCACTCCCGCCGGCACCATGACGAAGGAAGCGGTGACGTAGCAGGTCAGCGCCATGCGGCCCAGGGGCTCGAATACCGCGCTCAGGGCCCGCCGCACCGGGGTGCGCCAGAGCAGCGCCAGAAGGCAGACATAGAGACAGGCCATGAGTCCTCCGGCGACTCCGCCCGCCGTGAAGAACCTGGGATCACCGCCCTCGGCGGCCTGCCAGGGGATCGCGGCCGCGCTGGCGGCTGCGAATACGAGCGTCGCCGCCCCGATCCGACGGTCGGCGTGCTCGAGCCGCGCCGGAAGGCCGTAGGCCTGGGCCGCCGATCCCAGAAGGAACAGCCCGGGCAGCGATAGTGCCCCTCCTCCTGAGAATGCGTAGGCGCCGACCGTCGCCAGCAGACCGAGTACCAGACGCACGGAGCGCGGGACCTTGAGGGCGAATGGCAGGAGGATGGCTCCCGCAACCGCGTAGTCGCGCAGGATCTCACCGGGATAGAGGATCGAGTGGAGTAGCCCGATCACCAGGAGCGCGGCCAGGCGGCGCAGCAGGATCTTCCAGGCGGGGGCGCCCCGGCGGATCGCGGAATCGATGACGAACCCCATGCTCATTCCGAACATGAAGGAGAAGATCGGTACGAAGCGGGTCGCCACCAGGAAGTTCAGGACGTTCTCCGCCAACGGGACGGCTTGGAAGGGCCGGACCGGGACGTCATACCCCAGGTACATGAGATCGGCGGCGTTGACGAGGAGAATGCCTGCGACGGCGAAGCCGCGCAAGGAGTCGAGGAAATGGAACCGGTTGCTGGTACTCATGGAGCCGACCGTAGAGCCCGACGACGGTCATCGTGACCGGTGGGGGCCAGTTTCCACCCGGGGTTGCAAGGTGTCGGGGCGATTTCCAACTCGGGGACGCGCAACCGGTGCCGGGTTACCCACCCACGCGCACGAGTCCGCTCTCGTAGGCCAGCACAATGAGCTGGGCCCGGTCACGCAGCTCCAGCTTGTGCAGGATCCGGTTGAGGTGGGACTTGATCGTCGACTCGGCCAGGACCAGGTGCTGGGCGATTTCGGCGTTGCTCATGGCGCGTCCGACCAGCGTGACGATCTCCTTCTCCCGATCGGATAGAGCACCGATGGAGTCTTTGTGCACGGTGCCGGCGCCGTGCTCCCAGGGGCCGGCTGGGCCGGCGGTGGAACCGGCGGGGGTGAACCACCGCTTCAGCAGCCGGCGCGTGGCCGACGGCGCCACCACCGAGTCTCCTCGGGCCACGGCGCGGATACCGGCCAGGAGCTCGGGCGCCGTCGAGTCCTTGAGCAGGAAGCCCGAGGCCCCGGCCCGCATCGCCGCCACGAGGTAGTCGTCCAGGTCGAAGGTGGTCAGGATGAGCACCTTCAGGTCGGGGTGGCTGCCCAGAACCGTGTGGGTGGCGGAGATGCCGTCCAAGGTGGGCATCCTGATATCCATGAGGACGATGTCGGGCTGAGTGGCCTTGACCATGGGAAGAACACCGACGCCGTCGGAGGCCTGGCCGACCACGCACATGTCCTTCTGGGCATCGAGAATCATGCGGAAGCCGGAACGGACCAGGTCCTGATCGTCCACCAGCGCAATGCGCAGAGTTCGGGTCATATCGGTTTTCCTCCTGGGTTCACGACTGTCGACTGAGGGGCCTCGGAGGGAATGCGGGCGCGCACGATGAATCCTCCCCCGGGGCCCGGGCCCGCCTCCAGGGAGCCGCCGACCGCCGCCAGGCGTTGGCGCAGGTTCACCAGTCCCTGGCCCCCGCCGGTATCCGCGGGCTTCTGCTGGGACGACGGGAGGCGGCCGCCGGCCCTCGGGGCAGGCGCCCCGGTGCCGGGAGCGCTGGGCTGATCGGCGACGGTCAGAACGACCTCCTTGTGAGCCTCGTCGTCACGGTACTCCAGCCTCACCTCGACCGCGGCCGCCTCGGCGTGCTTGAGCACGTTGGTCAGAGACTCCTGCGTCGTTCGGTACAGGGCGAGCTCCGCCTGCGCGCTGAGCGGACTGCGGCCTCCTGTCTGCTCGCCCTCACTGATCAGCCGGTCGTCCACTGACAGGGTGACCGGCAGCCCGGTCGCACGGACGTCGTCGACGATCCTGGGTAGATCGGCGATCCTCGGGACCGGACGCAGCGGCGTCTCGGTGACAGGGGAGGCGGGCCGGGCATCGTCGGGCTCAGCGGGTTCTGCGGCGCTCCGGTGCTCTTCCGATTGCGGGGGAGAGGCCAGAGTGCGGGTCAGGCTGCGGGTGTCGGCCAGGGCCGAGTGCGCGGTCGCCCGGATCTGCCCGAGCGCCTGAGCCGCCTGCTCCAGTCGCTCGTCGGCGGGGAGGTCGATGTCCTCGGAGCCGGCCGCCAGGTAGTGGCCCGCCTCGGCCTGCACGGCGATCAGCGCCAGGGCGTGTCCGACGACGTCGTGAACCTCCCTGGCAATCTCGTTGCGCAGCGCGGCGTCGTGCGCAGCCCGGCGCTGCTCCTCCGCCGTCAGGCGGCTGGCCCGCAGCTGGCGGCGCTGCGTCACGAATCTTCCCAGGCCCCAGGCGATGGCGGCGCTGCACAGCTGTGCGAAGGCGGCCTGCGCCATGTCCTGGGCCCAGAGGGAGGGCGGGACGATTCCCAGCTCATCCCGGTTCCAGTCCCACGCCCCCAGCGTTGAGCCGACGACGACGGCTATGGCCCACATCGGCGTGAACCCCCGTTCGCCCCACCGGCCTACCGCGTACAGGGACACGACGATCGTCAGATCCGCGGGCAGCGGGGCATCGGTGACGCCGAGCTGGAGTGCGCACAGCACAAGATGGACGCCGAGGACGGCGTCGGGCTGCTCTCGGCGCCACCGCAGCACGATGACTGCCAGCGCGGCGCCAGCCGTGATGCCCCAGGAGCCGTCAGAGACCTGCCATGTGCCCACGATCGCGAAGAGCGTGAGAACGCCGGCGCCCACGGCTCGCACGCAGCGGGTCACGATGCGTCTGATCTGCTTGGGCATGCCCTCACTATGGCAGAGAGTTTCGGGCGATAACAGCGTTTCGCCGCCGGAGTCAACCCGCAATATCGTCGCGTCACATGTGTCGTAGGTCAGGTGTAGATATGAGGATGTAAGCCGATCGGCCAACTCAATGAGGAGTGATTCGTATGTCAACAATCAGTCTTCCGCACCTGCTCGATGCCTGCCGCCCGGGCGGCGCCAGCGTCCTGACCTCGGTCACCCCCTTGGAGCCCGCTGCGGGCCCCCATGCTTCGGTGGCTCCGGCGAAGTTCCTCGAGGGAAAAGGGAGAACCGCCAAGCCGGTATTCGCCTATGAACGGCGCTTCTGGGATGGGGAGGCCGTCACCGCCGTCCTCATCGACTCCAAACAGTCCCAGAGCAACCGGCTCGAGGCCGCCGTGTCAGCGGCCATCGCGGACCAGGATCCCGTGCTGGCCCGCACCCCGCGCATTGAGCTGCGCTTTGAGGACGGCCAGGTATACAGCGACATCGACCTCCCCCACCGGGCCTTCGACGGGCAGATCCGAGCAGGCACCATCAACGGAGAGCCCGCAACCGCGGCCCAGGAGTACCGGGAGCTGCGGAACGCCACCGTGGCCGATGCGCGCCCGCTGCTGGAGCGCAGCCCCATCACGCTCCTACTTGGCGGCTGGGACGCCAGCCGTAAGACCCATGCAGGTCGTTATCGCAGCCTCCTCGTCGGCGAGATCATCGGCATCCTCTCCGATCAGGGCAGAGATCCGGAGGTGAACCAGTCCAAGCGCGGAGGTGCGCGAATTGATCCATTAGGGGCGAGAATCCAGCTCGATCAGGCAGAGCGCGAAGCTATCGCGGACGTCCAGAAGTCCGAGTTGTCGGACAAGGCCTACACGAACTCCTATGGAAAAGACGGAAAGTCGTCGTC
The DNA here is from genome assembly GCF_006546835.1 of Actinomyces johnsonii. Classification (GTDB taxonomy): domain Bacteria; phylum Actinomycetota; class Actinomycetes; order Actinomycetales; family Actinomycetaceae; genus Actinomyces; species Actinomyces johnsonii. The sequence goes on from NZ_VICB01000004.1 coordinate 100,021, forward strand.
CCTGGGGCTCGGCGGCATTCCGCCGTCGCTAGAGCAGCTCGGTGGTGTCACCTGCCGGGCCATCATCCGCTCCCATGTGCTCAGCTTCGCCGCGCTTCGCGCCCTGCGCTTCGACAGCCCGACGCCGGAGGGAAACGTCGCCTGCCGAGCGCTGTTGGCCGCGCTCGCCCTCAACGGCCTGGCCCGTTCCGACGCCGAGCTCCTCCTACGGGCCAACTGCGACCTGGTGGAGGCCGGCCCCGCAGTCGTCACCCTGGACAAGCGCTACGGGCAGAAGGAGAACTTCGAGCCGTTGAGCATCGAGCAGGCGCAGGAACTGCTGAGCGCCGCCATCGATAACGCCGTACAGGCGGCGAACTTGACCTGGGACGGCTCGATCCTCGTCGTCGAGGGGAACCCGACGATTCTTGCCGCTGCCGCCGACGACGCGCAGGACGACTGATGGCCCCCGTCAGCATCACTGCGTACTTTCCCCTCGGCGTTTACCACGGACACGCACCGGACGGCAGTCCCGAACCGATCCCCTCACCGGCTCGGTTGTTCGCCGCCCTGGTGAGTGTTGCTCACACCGGGACCACGGCGAAACCTGATGGCCAGGCGGCTCCCGATATGGATGAGGTGCTGACCTGGTTGGAAGAGCACCCTCCCAACGGCCTGCATATCCCGAGCATGATCCGAGTCCAGTCAGACAACAGGATCATCTACCGGAAAACCGGCACGATCGAGAAGGCTCGCCCCAAGACCGCCGCCAAGGCGATCTCCGACGGTTACGCGGCCAATGGGGCGATCGGCTGGCTCTGGGATGACATGCCAGACGATGTCCGTCACGCTCTCGCTCGACTGTGCGAGGACGTGCCGTGCCTGGGGGAGATGGACAGTCCCGTGGTCATGAGTACCGAACCAGTCGAGGCGAACTGGCGACTCGACCCTGCCGCAACCGCTTTCACACCGGGAGGTCTGCGCCTACGGGTAGCCGCACCAGGAAGAACCGGTGTGCTCCGCGAGCTGTATTCCCAGTCCCGGCCTCTCAAACCTTCGAGTGCATCCGCAGACGCGTTCCACTCCACGGGAGATTCCGTCAGAACATTCCCGACCTCCGAGGAGTGCCTGCGGACGGTTAGGTACGAGGCTGTGAAACCTGTTAACAACGATGAGTCGCCTTGGGGCGATGTCCTGGTCTTCTCCGCCGCTGATGGGACCGAGCGAGCTTTCTCTGCGGAACGCCGATTGGGTTGGTGCGTCGCCTTCCACAAGGCACTCATTAAACGCATTGGTGAGGGAGCTCCTCCAGTCGTCACTGGGCACTACCAACGGGATCTGGCGGCTCCCGCCAACCACCTGGCCATCCAGTACGTTCCCGCCTCCGTTCTTGCCCAGTCGACGCTCAAAGCGGCATCCGGTGCTCCAGGCGCCTTCCTTGTCATGCTGCCCTCCGACATCGGCGATGACGACCGGGCCGTCATCTGGAGAGCCTTGATCGGAATGACCCAGGTGCGCTCCCGTTGGGCCGAGGCCCGTCTGCACCGGCTGGGGGAGGTCGTCGATGCGAGGACGTTCTGGCGCCCACCCGCTGATGGGACCCGACGCTTGTGGTCCCCGACGCCGGTGGCGGTGCCGGAGGTGACCCGCCAGCGAGGGAAGTGGACCTTCGAGGATGCGATCCTCCTGTCCCTGGGATTCGTGTGGCGCGATCACCTCGAAGCCGTGCCCAAAGGCACCCAGGGCTACCGCTCGTTGGCCGCCCAGGTACGTGAGCATGGGGCTGGAGCGATGTGGTACCACCGCATCACGAGGAACCCGAGCTCCTACGCCCATAAGATGCAGCGTGGCATGACCGCCCAGCCCTACACCGCACTCCTCAGCGCCGGGGACCTCCTGGCGGACACTGAACTGGCCGCCGTAGGGCAGAGCCGGCACCTGGGTGGGGGCCTGCTGGTACCGGCAGACCTGCCTGCCGAGCTGGCGCAGAGCGTAGTCGGGAGGTGGCCGTGATCGCCATCGAGGACTTCGGAGACTTCTTCGAAGCGGTTCACGGTGCCGGGAGGCGGCCCTTCGCCTGGCAGGAGGATCTGCTGAGGCGCCTGGTTGACACCGGGACCTGGCCCGAGCAGATCATCGCGCCGACCGGCGCCGGCAAGTCATCGGTCGTGGAGATACACGTCTTCGCCGTGGCACTGTTCGCGGTCGGCGCCGCGCAGAGCCTGCCCCGAAGGCTGGCCGTGGTGGTCAACCGCAGGGCGCTGACCGACTCCCATGCCGTACACGCAGAGAGGATTCGGCGCCTTCTGGACGAGGCCCCCGTGGACGACTCGGTCCTCGGGCGGGTCCGGGACGCCCTGGTCGGACTGCGTGCGCCCGACGCCGATGACAGGACCCCGCTGGTCACCGCCACGATGCGGGGAGCGGCGGCCACCGACCGAGCTTGGCTCAACGCCCCGGAGGCCTGCGCGGTGCTGTGCATGACACCGGCGATGTGGGCGTCGAGCCTGCTGTTCCGCTCCTACGGGGCCTCCCGGCTTGCACGCCCCAGGCTGGCGGGGATGCTGGCGCTCGATGCCGCCGTGGTGGTCGATGAGGCGCACCTGAGCCGCCAGATCCTCGTGACTGCCCGGAGGGTGGGGCAGCTGTGCGCCCGGAGCGCGCAGCAGCTGGGAGTCACGGCGCTCCAGACCGTGGAGATGACGGCAACGCCCTCAGGCGATGCGACGGACGTCGTCGGCGTCACCCGGGACACCCTGGCAACCGACCCACGGTTGGCCTCCCGCATGCGGGCCGCGAAATCCGCTCGTTATATGGAGACGGCCGTGTGGCCCGCCAATAAGAGGATGACCAGGGCCTATCGCGAGGAGATCATTTCGCAGGTGCATGCGGCTGTTGAGGACGCTCGCGAGCTCGTCCCCGACGGCCCCCGGACGGTGGGCTGCGTTCTCAACCGCGTGGATAGCGCGGTTCAGGTTGCGCGGGCTCTCCACCAGGAGGGGCTGAACTGCCGACTGTGGGTGGGGCGCATGCGCCCCTGGGATCTGAAACGTTCGAGACAGGACGAACCGGGGCTCTTCGATACGGCGGGAGCGCGGGGCGTCGACGTCCTCGTGGCGACCCAGACCATCGAGGTCGGGGTCGATCTGGACCTGGTCCACATGGTGACTGAACTCGCCTCCGGCAGTGCCCTGGCTCAGCGCGCCGGCCGCGTTAACCGACTGGGGCTGCGCGAGCGAGCGTGGTTCACCGTCGTCGGCCCTCCGGGGGAGGCCCCGTTGGGAAAGGACGTACTCCCGTACCGGAAGGATGACCTACTCGCCGGTCGCACATGGATTCTGGGCCGTGCCGACGACGGCGACCTGTCTCCTCTGACGATCGGTGAGAAGCCCAAGGCACCGCCCGCGGAGTCTGCTCGCCGCCTGCTGTACCAGAGGCCTGAACCCTGGGATGCGGTCCTGTGGTCGAAGACGTCCATGAAGCTCGTCATCGAACCGGAGCTCGACCTGTGGATCCGCGACGACCTTGACCCTGAGGCCGGAACGGTGGGTCTCGTCCTGCGGGATCTGAAGGACCTGCCCGATGCGACGGCGTGCGAGACCCTGGTGACCGAGGTACCTCCGCAGGACCTTGAGGTCTATCCCATGACCATGGCCACCGCTCAGAAGACGGTTCAACGCCTGGGGGAGGATACGGACTTCTCGTTGGAGCGGTCGGTGCTGTGGCGAGACGGGGCGATCCTGCCCCAGTGGCAGGCGACTGTCTTCGAGGATGAGGATGGGGGGAAGAGCGCATCTCGTGTGCTTCGCCCCGGCGACCTCCTCATCCTGGACGCCTCCGCGCCGCTTCTGACCTCCGGCGTTGTCACAGACGATGGTGAGGAACTGGGGATGCCGGTGCCCTGCGAGGAGCTCGACGGGGTGGCTGGCGTCGTCACCGACCCCGATGAATTGCGTGGGCTGGCTGCTCTGGAATCGGATGAGCTGTGTGATCTGTTCCCGGGGGAGACAGTGGTGTGGCCTCCGGGCCGGGATGAGGTGGACGGGCCCACATGGATGGTTCGGCGTAGCAGCGTGACGCCGGATGACGAGTCCGACGACCGTTCCGCCTGGTCCGTCAGTCGCCGGGTACTCCTCGCGGATCACAACGCTGCGGTCGCCGCCCGCGCGGGGGCGCTGGCCGATGGCATCGGCATCGAGCCGAAGCCTGCAGCGGCCCTGAGCGAGGCCGGTGCCTGGCACGACGTCGGCAAGAACGATGCCCGTTTCCAGCGGCTTCTGTGGCGAGGCGATCCTGCTGGCAGGGAGGCGCTTGCCAAGAGCGGGGGCCGCAGCACGCCGCTGGGGGCCGTGCGGCGGGCCCGGGCGGATGCCGGGCTGCCAACGGGATGGCGCCATGAGCTGGCCTCCGCAGCCGCCTACTGGGAGCAGGCAGAGTCCGACGGCGTTGGGCAGGAGTTCCGGGATTTGGTCACGAGGCTGGTGGGTACCAGTCATGGTCACGGCAGGCCCTTGTTCGACCACGACCCGGTCACTGCGGGCCCTGACCATGCCGATGCTTTGGAGGAGCTGGTGGGCGAAGGTGAGTGGGAGTCGCTGATCGCCCGCACTGACAGGCAGTGGGGCCCTTGGGGGACCGCCTACCTCGAGGCACTGCTGCGCGCCGCTGACTGCACAATCTCCATGGAAGGGAAGTGATGGGGATGATTCTTGGCGGAGAGATCACCAGTGCGCTGACAACCTTCGCGGGGCTCGGGCTCGCGCTCATCCTGGAAGGTGACGGAGCCGAGCAGGTCCGGCTCGGCTGGACCGACGCCGTCGAGCCCCGGATGGTTGTCACCGCCGACGGCTACGACGATGAGGCTGTTGCGACTGCCGTATATCAGCATGCTCTTTCTCTTGCCGACTCAGAAAGTTGGCCGCAGATTAATCTAGATCGTAAGCCATGGGTGAACAACAAGGGAAAAATGACGAGTGCCGCTATGAGTCCGTGTATTGCTCCTCCGAATCGGGAAGAGGAATGGGAGTATCTTGACGACTTGCGTAATAAGATTATCGATCGTTGCTTGTTCGGGAATGAAAGTGGGGTAAATCTCGAACTGATTGGAGCTCTTGGTAGGCCGGCGTACTGGTGTGATAAGAAGGGAAACTCAAGCCCCGATCTGGGGGCGAGTCGTTATGATATGGAGGTTCGCAGAAGTGGTAGGAATCTCGTTCATGAGAAGATTGCGCCTCTGGCGTGCTTTATAGCTGAGCGTAGTGTGGAGGAGATTTCTGCGGGGCTTTGTGGCGTGCGTATTAATAGGAGAAAGGTTGGAGGAAAAGGGAGGCCGCGGGACTCTGCTGGCCTGACCCCGCCTGGGTGTGTGGACTCTTCTTTAGTGTGGGCTGCTTTGTGGGGTATATCTTCGTTTCCTGTGGTGCATCGCGTCAATCGATGCTCGGTATCTGCGGGTGCTATCCCGTCCGGTGAGCGCGAGCCTCTAAATGTTGTTGTTCCAGCCGTTGTCGGCGGGTACTCTCTGCATCGATGGAGGGCGCTGATTGTTTCCAGTCAACTAGCCTGCTGGCAGGATCGTGAGGAGAGCTCTTTGGGGTGGCTGCGTCGGCATGGAGTGAGGGCGGTCATTGTGTTTAATGTGAATGTTATTCGTCTTCGTGCCCCATCGCCAGACGAGTTTTATCTAGGTGCGGGTGATGTGTGTCCAATTTAAGATCATCTAGAGGGAAGGAGTCGCCGTGTGGATGGGGAGGCTAGTTCTCTGGTTCTCAGATCTTGGTCCTGGAGGCTGTCCGGGGCGAGCTCAGGCGGTGGAGTTGATGTATCGCCGCCGCCGTCTGTCAAAGGAGACAGAACATGACAACTCAAATGGTTTCGGAACCTATTCCGATCAGTCTGGTGGTTCATGCCGTTTACTGTCCGCGGAGAGCATGGCTTGAATCGGTGGGGGAGAAAACGGATACCATGCAGATGCAAGCCGGATTGGATGCCCACCGGCGCGTGGACAACACCGCGGAGAGCAGAACGAGCGAGCATCGGGCGGTCAACGTACGTTCGGAGCGCCTGGGGCTGTCCGGGCGCTGCGACGTCGTCGAAGGTGTGGACGATGGCCCACTGACCGTGGTGGAGTACAAGGCCACCCCGATACGGCGTCGCCCCCAGGTCACCTACGCCAACCGACTCCAGCTCGCGCTCCAGTCGCTGTGTCTTAAGGAAATGGGGCATGAAGTCCAGGGAACTGAGGTCTACTTCACCGGACATCGCCGGCGAGTCGAGGTCGAGCTGACCGATGCCGACTTCGCCCGGGCCGAAGAAGCGGTCGCTCGTACGCGTCGTCTGATCGGGGCACCCCAGGCGCCAGAACCGCCGACCGACGACAGCCGTTGCCAGTGGTGCTCCCACGCTTCGGTGTGCCTGCCCTCTGAGCACCGGTATGAGAACGCCCGGCGACGGATCGTCGCCTCTGCGCCCGACGCCCAGATCCTGCATGTAACCACCGCTGGAGCGCGAGCGTCCCTCAGCAGTGGCCGGGTCGAGGTCGCCAAGTCTGGCGAGCATCTTCTCAGCGTGCCGATTGAGCGGGTGCTCGGACTGGTGGTCCATGGGAACGTCGATGTCTCCTCCGCCCTGCTGCGCGAGCTGTGCTGGCGCGACCGGTGCGTGGTGTGGTGCTCATGGTCGGGGCGAGTGATCGGCTGGTCTCAGGGGGCGGACTCTCCCAACGGGCTCCAGCGGGTACGCCAGCATGTTGCCAGCGCCGAGGGGAGGCTGGACATCGCCCAGCAGATGGTCTCGGCGAAGATCGCGAACCAGGCCACACTGCTACGACGCAACGGGGAGGCCTCGGATATCGTGGAGCGGATGCGCCGCCTGCAACGTGGCGCTGTATCGACTCCCTCATTGGCCGACCTACTCGGAGTTGAGGGCGAGGCCGCCGGGCTTTACTTCGATTCCTTCCCCACGATGCTCACGGGAAGTACGGCGGCCTTCGCCGCGTCCCGGTGGAAGGGACGGCGACGCCGTCCAGCGCCCGACCCCGCAAACGCTGCACTGGACTACATCTACGCCCTGCTGCTGGGAGACTGCATCCGAGCGCTGGTGGCCTGCGGTCTCGACCCTCACGCCGGATTCCTTCACTCCAGCTCGCGCAACAAGCCCGCCCTGGCGCTGGACCTCATGGAGGAGTTCAGAGCGCCAGTTGCGGACTCCGTCGTCGTTCGGGCCTTTCGGAACGGTGAGCTGACGGAGCAGGACTTCACGGGCGAGATCGGAAGCTGCCGATTAACGGATCGCGGGCGCAAGCAACTCATCTCCGGGTTCGAGCGCCGCATCGAGACCTCCTTCCGGCACCCGGTCTTCGGCTACGACATCACCTGGCGGCGAGCCATTGAGGTTCAGGCTCGACTCGTGCTCGGGGTCATCGATGGGACTCAGTCTGTCTACAAGGGAGTGACGGCACGCTGATGCGTGACGATGTCAGACGCGTCCTTGTGGCCTACGATGTCCCGTCCGACCGGCGCCGAACGAGGGTGGCCAAGAAGTTGCTGCAATACGGTGACCGCATCCAGTACTCCGTGTTTGTCGTGGACGCGGCGCCGGCCAAGCTCCTGCGGATGCGGGGCGAGCTGGAAGGAATCATCAAGACAGATGAGGACTCCGTGCTCCTATGCGACGTCGGTCTGCTGTCCTCCGTCGATGAGCAACGGTTCTCCTACGTCGGTCTGACCAGAACCATCACATCGGAGGGGCCGCTCATCGCCTGACGCGAGCGCTCCGGTGCTCGGAGAACCTCGGGCAGCGCTCGCAACGATAAAACGTTGGAACGGCAGGGATTAGGTGGACTGAGCTGAAGACAGATACGGCTTAGTCCAAGCCCTCGCACGGAGCGCTCGCGAAGTGGCCTCAGATGGGCTTGGTGGCAGGCTATACTAAGCGGACCGTTGCAGTTCCTTCGGGAGCTGCACTTCATTGAGGCTTTCCTTAGTTCCACGGCCGAGTCCCCGAGGGCGGGTTGCAGTTCCTTCGGGAGCTGCACTTCATTGAGGCTTGTGACAGGTGATCCTCATGTTTCCCTCTCTCTCAGGGGTTGCAGTTCCTTCGGGAGCTGCACTTCATTGAGGCCAGGCCGGGATCAGCGACTTCGCGTTGGAGTAGATGTTGCAGTTCCTTCGGGAGCTGCACTTCATTGAGGCCCTTCGTCGTCACCAGCCACAGCACGCCAGCCTCGTTGCAGTTCCTTCGGGAGCTGCACTTCATTGAGGCTCGGCATTACCTTCAAGCCGCGTCTGGGGCGTATCGTTGCAGTTCCTTCGGGAGCTGCACTTCATTGAGGCATGGTGGTGTTGTTGCGATGATGGTAATCCCAGAGTTGCAGTTCCTTCGGGAGCTGCACTTCATTGAGGCTCGGCAAATGCAACCTGTGAGACAATCACCGAGAGTTGCAGTTCCTTCGGGAACTGCACTTCATTGAGGCTCAGAGCGTCTGCTGATGCGCCATTCTGGGACGTGTTGCAGTTCCTTCGGGAACTGCACTTCATTGAGGCAACGCCGTCAAGTCGCGGCTGGGAACGAAGACATAGTTGCAGTTCCTTCGGGAACTGCACTTCATTGAGACGGTTGGTTCCGTGTGGTGATCTGGTAGGTGGCCGTGTTGCAGTTCCTTCGGGAGCTGCACTTCATTGAGGCCCTTCGTCGTCACCAGCCACAGCACGCCAGCCTCGTTGCAGTTCCTTCGGGAGCTGCACTTCATTGAGGCTCCTGCCGCTTCTTGTCCACAACGATAACTCGCCGGTTGCAGTTCCTTCGGGAGCTGCACTTCATTGAGGCGAGAGGGGTAGGAGCCCGGCGGCAGGCGCCAGGCCCACCCGTTGCAGTTCCTTCGGGAGCTGCACTTCATTGAGGCTGCTCAAAGGAGTGCCGCCAGGCCTGGATAACCGAGTTGCAGTTCCTTCGGGAGCTGCACTTCATTGAGGCGGGGTCGACCTCCTGGACCTGTGGCGCGGCACGCTGGTTGCAGTTCCTTCGGGAGCTGCACTTCATTGAGGCACCGGCGACAACCAGATGGTCTCCGCCGACAGCGAGGGTTGCAGTTCCTTCGGGAGCTGCACTTCATTGAGACAGGCGGGAATTGAGATGTCTATTTCGGCTTTCGATTCCCGCCTGCCGCCTCATGTGTCACCCGACAGGTGCGCCCGGCCCCCTCCAGGGCACTGGGCAAGGCGGTGAACAACCGGTCGGCGTCGACGGCGCTCGCGGCCGCGACGGCGGAGTCGACTCCGCCAGACAGGGAGGCCAAGACGTGCACGAGGATCTCCTTCAGGCAGACGGGTGACCGTCACTACGACTGTGGCAGGCAACCGCAGGGCGACCGCGACGGGGCAACCGGAAGAATCCAGGGGACCTTGCTGTGATCGGCACAGGACGGCGCTGAGGAAGGAACTGTCATGATCGACGAGTACGCCATTGACGCCCGCAGCTTCTCCCAGACCCGGCACGATCAGCGTCGAGATGATGAAGGACTACCACCGGATTCTTAAACGGGGGACCGCCGATGCGAGGCGGCCGTCCTTCGCCGGCGGGGACTGCAAACGCGTTCCCAACGTGGTGGGAGCACGTGAAACGGGCTCATTGAGCGGCGAACTCGTGGCCTGCGCGAATGAGGTCCCTGAGCCAGCCGCTCTCCGCTGCCTCCATCGTCTTGACGACGACGTGGTGATTCCACCTGTTCGTGCTGACCTGGTCGACGCGGTGGAAGTGCGGATCCTCCATGGAGCGGTTGAGCCTCACGTTCAGGAACAGGGTGCCGTCGGTCGTCTTCTCATAGGCCCAGACCCATAGGAACTTCCGGTTGACGGAGAAGCTCACCTGGGCCGTCAGGTGCTTCGTGACGGCGCCAAGCGACATGACATAGGACTCGATTGCGGTGTACATGGCGGCCGATGCCGGCTTGCCGCTGAAGTCGCCGATCATCTTGTTCGAGGCGGTTGGCATGCGATTCTCCTCGGCACTTGTTGACTTGGATACGGTTAAAAGTGTTCCCCTGCCGTCTTGTGTGTTGCCTTCCAAGCGCGCCTGGCCCCCTCTAGGGCGGCGGGCAGAGCGGAGAGCAGGCGCTCGACGTCGTCGGGACTCGTCTCCCGGCCCAGGGAGCAGCGCAGCGTGGAGCGGGCCGGTCCCTCCTCGAAGCCCATCGCCAGCATCACATGGCTTGGCTGAGCGACCCCGGCGTGACAGGCTGATCCCGCCGATGCATCAATACCCGCCATATCCAGAGCCATGAGCAGCGCCTCGGCCTGCGCATCCTCGAACCACAGGTGGGCGGTCGAGGGCAGGTGAGCAACCCCCGCAGGGAGCGTGACATGCACACCATCCAGGGCAGCGACCGCCCGCAGGAGCCTGTCCCGCAGCGCTCCCAGGCGCGCGGCCTCAGCCTCGCGCTCGCCCACCGCCAGCTCCACGGCCAGTGCCAGGGCCCGGGCCCCCACGACATCCTGCGTGCCCGAGCGGATGCCCCGTTCCTGGCCGCCCCCGCCCGTCACCGGCCTCAGCTCCAGATCGCGGCGAACCACCAGGGCCCCCACCCCTACCGGCGCGCCCAGTTTGTGGCCGCTCAGGCTCATGACATCCAGCCCCCACCCGTGGAAGTCCACGGCCGTCTTACCCAGGGCCGCCACGACGTCGGAGTGCACCGGCACGTATCCGGGCCGCCCGGGGCGCTCGACCCCCGTGGCGCGGCGCACCTCGCCGACCACCGCAGCCATGTCCTGGACCACCCCGGTCTCATTATTGGCCGCCATGACCGACACCAGGCTCACCGGCGCAGCAGAATCCTGATCCGAGGGTGCGAGCGCAGCGGCCACAGACCCGAGGACCACTCGACCGGCGCCGTCGACCTCCAGCACGCTCACATCCGCACCCAGCTGCTCGGCGGCGGTGCGCGCGGATTCCAGCACCGCTGGATGCTCGATGGGGGAGACCACCAATCGCCCGCCGGGCACGGCGCGCGCCCGGCCGGCGATCACCAGCGCGCTGGCCTCAGTGCCGCCGGAGGTCAGGACCACCTCATGGGCGTTGACCCCGAGGGCCTGGGCGATCCTGGCGCGTGCCTGGGCCAGTAGACCCGCGACCCGCCGGCCTGAGGCGTGCTGGGAGCTGGGATTGGCCCACCCGCCCAGCCCCTCGGCCAGATCCTGTGCCATCTGCTCGGCCACCTGGGGGCGGATAGGGCTGGAGGCGGCGTGATCGAGGTAGGCGCGCGCGGGCATGCCTCCACCCTAGTTGCACATCTTCGGATCGGGGCCAACGGGATCATACGGACAACTCGGGGATGGCCGGCCAGAACCCACCTGGAGATGCGCTGCGGGGCAGGGGCGGGCCATTAGGGTGGACGGGCTGGAGTAGGGCGCCGAGCGCGGGGAGGCGGACCTGCACAATCCTGACCAGAAGGTGGCCTCCTTCGTCCTTCCGGGCATCTCCCGGCCAGAGGGATTCATCGCCGCCCGCGAGGCGGGTGCCCTCATCATGCTCGGGGCGGGCGAGAGCCGGTCCTTCACTGTGACCACGGGACTTAAGGAGAACTGACATGGCAGCCGATCGCACCAACCTCACAGGCGCCGCGAGCAGTGCCGACGGGGACGGCAAGGACATCGCCGTCATCGGGTCCAGCAATATGGATCTCATCACCTACATCACCCGCATGCCTGGCGAGGGCGAGACCGTGGAGGCGCCCGACTTCGCCATGGGCTTCGGCGGCAAGGGCGCCAACCAGGCGGTCAGCGCCTCCAGACTGGGCTCACGGGTGCTCATGCTCACCCGGGTCGGCAATGACCTCTTCGCCGAGAGCACCATCGAGAACTACCGGCGCAACGGCATCGATACCACCCATGTCCTGTCCACCGAGGCCGCCAGCGGGGTGGCGCCGATCTTCGTCGATGAGGAGTCGCGCAACTCCATCCTCATCGTCAAGGGGGCCAACGCCCTGCTCAGTCCGCAGGATGTGCGTCGGGCTGAGGCCCGGATCGCCGCCTGCCGGCTCATCGTCCTGCAGCTCGAGATCCCCCTGGAGACGGTCTATGAGGCGGTGGCCCTGGGCAAGCGCCACTCCATCCCCGTGCTGCTCAACCCGGCCCCGGCCCAGCCCGACCTGGAGCTGGAGAAGGTGCGCGACTGCCAGTACATCGTGCCCAATGAGAGCGAGCTGTCCCTGCTGACCGGCATGCCCGTGGACAGCCTCGACGACGTGCACAATGCCGCGGCGGTCCTGCTGGAGGTGGGCATCGCCAATGTCATCGTCACTCTGGGCTCGCGCGGCGCCCTCTGGATGACCCGCACTGAGGACCGGCTCATCCCCGGCGTGGCGGTCGAGGCGCGCGACACCACCGGCGCGGGGGATGCCTTCATCGGCTGCTTCAGCCACTTCCTGGTTTCCACCGGCGATACGGCCGCCTCCCTGGAGATGGCCAACCGCTACTCGGCAGACTCGGTGACCAAGCGGGGCACCCAGTCCTCCTACGCCTCCAAAGAGGAGTTCGAGGAGATCCTGCGGGGGTAGGCCCTCCACGATGCTCCCCGCATGAAGGGCCAGCGCAGGACATCTGCACCCGCCCGCAGCGCGACCGGGCCCACTGCTGGGAGTCGATGCTCTTCCCCTATTCCGTATAGGTGTGCCTATGTGCGCTCCTCTTCTCCGGGTGGGAGAGTGAGGCCATGCGCATCGACCAGCTCGCCCTGTCCCGCTCCGCCACCGACCGCGACGCCGAACGGCGCAGCGAGCCCGGGCTGCTGGAGCGCCTCGCGGCCGACCCCGAGACCCGGCTGCTGCTGGTCGACGCCCGCGGCCGCGTCGCCCTGACCGGCCCCGCCATCCACCCCGACCTGCCCGATGACGGCCTCACCCCACCCAGCCTGATCGGCGGACCCGGCGCCACCGCCTGGGAGGGCCCCGGTACCCGCAGCGGCTGGGGCCTGCCCGACCTGCGCGCCGGCTACCTCGGTGCCTCAGCACCCACCTGCTGCCCTGACCTGACCGCCCTCTACATGGGCCGCGAGCTCTCCGACGACGGCGCCCCCGCCGGCCCCAGCTGGATCGCCGTCGTCGTGCCCCCGGCCCTGGAAGTCCCCGACGCCCCCGAACCGCCCGCCACCGGCTCCGACGCCGAGGGCACCGCCGTCGACCACCCGGACCTGCGCCGCTTGCTGGAGCGCTACCCGCTGTCCGCCCTGCGGGCCATGGGCGCCCAGATGACCGCCCGCGACGCCGGCCTGGCCACCACCGCCACCGCCCTGGCCGCCTGGCATGCCCGCTCCGCCTACTGCCCGGTCTGCGGCGGGCGCACCGAGGTCACCGAGGCCGGCTGGGCCCGCAGGTGCACCGACTGCGCCACCGTCCACTTCCCGCGCACCGACCCGGCCGTCATCATGACGGTCGTCGACGAGTCCGACCGCCTCCTCCTCGTGCGCGGCGCCGCCTGGGCGCCCCGGCGCTTCTCGGTGGTGGCCGGCTTCGTCGAGGCCGGAGAGTCCGTCGAGGCGGCCGTGGCCCGCGAGGTGCGGGAGGAGACCGGGCTGTGTGTGGCCGAGGTCGAGTACATCGCCTCCCAGCCCTGGCCCTTCCCCCGCTCCCTCATGCTCGGCTGCCGGGCGCGACTGGCCCTGGGCGAAGACCGGCCCCGCCCCGACGGCCAAGAGGTCGTCGAGGCCCGCCTCGTCTCCCGCGACGAGCTCACCGCGGGTGTCGACGACGGCAGCATCCTCCTGCCCGGCCCCACCTCCATCGCCCGCCTCCTCATCGAGGACTGGTACGGCGGCCCCATCGTCGGTTGACGTCGGCCGAATAGCGATTGTTGATGCTTGGGGGCGTGGTGAGCGGGAGTAGAAAGGGATGGCCGTACCGATGAGGGCGAGGAGATGGGTCTTGCTGGCCGGTGCCGTCTTGCTGGCCGGTGCCGCGGGGGCGGTGGCGGTGTTGGTCTTTTGGTTGTGGGGGTGGTTTACGGTGGAGCCGGCTGTGTTGCGTGATGGGGAGACTCGGACTTCGGCGTCGGGGCGGTACACCTCGGAGTTTTTCGCGGAGGAGATCGACGGGAAGCGCAATGTGTACCCGGTGATCAAGAATGCGGCGGGTGAGGTGGTGTGGGCAGACGATCGGCGTTATCTCATGAGTGCGCATTCGGTGGGGGTGGTGTGGCAGGAGGACGCCGACGTGTTGTGGCTGCTGTCCAAAGATATTGGTTCGTCGTGCGTGGTGGAGAAGGATGGGGTGTGGGTCAAGGATTGGAACTGGAGCGCACTACCTTCCGATATCGAGAAGATCGAGAAGGGCTAATAATGAAAGAGGACTTATTCACAGGATGAGATAGGTGGTTGCTGGCCTGGGTAAACGCAGATGACTGGTATGTTCGTGAATAACCCTTAAGGGGTTGAACCAGTTGAATCCACCCGGCATCGGTCGGTTTCCATCGCGTCGGCTCACTGCCACTGATTCTCGTCACCGACCCGTGGCAGGCTGGTCCCGATGAGCCCGACCGCCCCCCGCCCCGCCCCGACCGGCATGCCAGCGCCCCGGCCGGCCCACTCCGACGTCCCCCGCAATGCCCATCCCGGCGCCCGCCCGGACGCAGCCCGCCTCCTGGAGGCCCTCGACCCCGACCAGTGCGAGGTCGCCGAACACCTCGAAGGACCCCTGTGCGTTCTGGCCGGAGCCGGCACCGGCAAGACCCGGGCCATCACCTACCGCATCGCCCACGGCGTGGCCACCGGCGCCTACCAGGCCACCCAGGTCCTGGCCGTCACCTTCACCGCCCGCGCTGCCGGCGAAATGCGCTCGCGCCTTGCCGACCTCGGCGTCCCCGGGGTCCAGGCCCGCACCTTCCACGCCGCCGCCCTGCGCCAGCTCACCTACTTCTGGCCCACCGCCATCGGCGGGCGCCGCCCCGACATCCAGGCCCACAAGGCGCCCCTGGTCGGCGCCGCCGCCCGGCGCTTGAGCCTGCCCACCGACCGGGCCACCGTGCGGGATCTGGCCGCCGAGGTCGAGTGGGCCAAGGTCACCATGACCCTGCCCGAGGACTACGCCCAGGCCGCCATCGCCGCCGGCCGTACCGACGTGGCCGGGCAGGAGGCCGCCACGGTCGCCCAGGTCCTGGCCCTCTACGAGGAGGCCAAGAGCGAGCGCGGCGTCATCGACTTCGAGGACGTGCTCCTGCTGACCATCGGCATACTCCTGGATCGCGAGGACATCGCCTCCCAGGTGCGCGGCCAGTACAAGCACTTCGTCGTCGACGAGTACCAGGACGTCTCCCCGCTCCAGCAGCGCCTGCTGGACCTGTGGTTGGGCAGGCGCCGCCAGCTGTGCGTCGTCGGCGATGTCTCCCAGACCATCTACTCCTTCACCGGGGCCACCCCCGCGTTCCTGACCGGCTTCACCACCCGCTACGAGGACGCCCGCACCGTGCGCCTGAGCCGCGACTACCGCTCCACCCCGCAGGTCGTCTCCCTGGCCAACCAGGTCCTCGCGCGCTCGCGGCGCGGGGGAGACGGCCCGCGCCTTCCCGCCGGCGCCGTCGAACTGGTCGCCCAGCGGCCCAGCGGCCCCGCCGTGCGCTTCAAGACCTACGACGACGACCTCGCCGAGGCCGAGGGCGCCGTCGCCCAGGTGCGCCGCCTGCAGGCCGCCGGGGTCCCCCTGAGCGAGATCGCGATCCTGTACCGCACCAACTCCCAGTCCGAGGCCTTCGAGCAGGCCCTGGCCGGAGCCCAGATCGGCTATCTCGTGCGCGGCGGCGAGCGCTTCTTCGAGCGCGAGGAGGTCAAGCGCGCCATGGCCGTCATCCTGGGGGCCGCCCGCACCGAGAAGGCCACCCTGACCGGAGACCTCGGCCAGGATGCGCGCACCGTCCTGTCTCGCGAGGGCTGGAGCGAGGAGCCGCCCGCCCCCCGCGGAGCCGTGCGCGAGCGCTGGGACGCCCTCAACGCCCTGGTGGCCCTGGCCGACGAGATGGCCCAGACCCGAGGCGCCGACCTCGACGCCTTCCACACCGAGCTGCGCGAGCGCGCCGATGCCCAGAACGCCCCCACCGTCGAGGGCGTCACCCTGTCCTCGCTGCACGCCGCCAAGGGCCTGGAGTGGGACGCCGTCATCCTCGTGGGCGCCTGTGAGGGCCTGCTGCCGATCTCCCTGGCCGAGGGGCACACCGCCATCGAGGAGGAACGGCGCCTGCTCTACGTGGGCGTCACCCGTGCGCGCGAGCACCTCATCATCTCCTACGCCCGGGCCCGCAACGCCGGAGGCCGCACCTCCCGAAAGGCCTCCCGCTTCCTGGACGGCCTGTGGCCCACCGCCCACGGATCCCGAGACGCCTCCCGGCGGCAGAGCCGCCAGTCCGCCAGGGAGCGTTCCCGGCAGTCCGCCGCCGACTTCGAGGCCAACAACGACCCGCGCACCATCGCCCTGTTCGAGGAACTGCGGGCCTGGCGCTCCCAGATCGCCAAGGAGCGCTCCAGACCCGCCTACACGGTCTTCGCCGACGCCACCCTGCGGGACATCGCCGTCGTCAAGCCCACCAGCCTGCCCCAGCTCTCCCTCATCCACGGCGTGGGCGCCAACAAGCTCCAAGAGTACGGCGGCCAGGTACTCGCCCTCCTGCGGGACTTCGAGGCCGGCGGCTGAACAGCGCAGGCCCTCGCCGGCGACGGCGCTCGGGCATCGCTCACAGCTGCGAGCACAGGCACTCGGGATGGCGCTGCCAGGCCCGGCGCCGCCCCAGGGGATCCCGGCCGTCGACCTCGACCGAGTGCGTGGCCCACCAGAGGGCGGAGCCTCCGGTCGGATCGCCGGTCCCGCTGCAACCGCCCGCAGCATCCTCGACAGGAGGCGCCTGACCCAGGAGCGTGTCGACGACGGCCCGAGCCGCCAGCGCCGCCGACTCGTGCAGGACCAGGCGCTCGACGTCGGGCATCGGAAGGGTGCGCATCTGCGTGGCCAGTGCCGGCCAGCACGGATCGGCGTCCCGCTCCCACAATTCCAGGCAGGTCGAGCACGGGCCGCCGCTACCCAGGACCGGGCCGACGCGAACCCCTGCCTCACCGACGACGACCGGCAGATGGATGATGCCCTCCTGGGCGAGCCTGCGGGCCAGCAGTGGCTCCACCACATGCGCATCCACCGTCACCATGACATCGGGTCGAGTGCGCAGTGGAGCCCGCGTCCTTAGGGCGGGGAAGCGCGCCGACAGAAGCGGCTCCAGACCGCCGTCCTTGGGGGCTCGCGTGGACAGGATCGTGCCCACCCCGGCCTCCGCCAGCCACAGGGCGGCCTCCTGCGCCAGGGCGCTGACGCCGTGAAGCGCCAGGACCGCCTGGGACAAGGCCGCTCCACGGCGCTTGGCATCGGCGCCCAGCCGGTCCCAGTAGACGCCGTCGGCCCCGCCGAGCTCGCTGGTCGCCGAGGAGACCAGGGCGCCCTGCCTCTCCAGCTCCTCCACGATCTGGCGCGCCCGCGTCATGGGCACCCGGCTGCGCCTGGCGGCCCGGTAGACGCCACTGGACTCCAGGGAGCGGGCGAACTCGTCCAGCAGCCGCTGCTCGGCCGGGCTCAGATCGCCGACAATGGTGCGCCGCGCGGGGCTCGTGCCGATCTGGCTGACTCCCTGCTGGCGCCACAGGATGGCGCACCCGCCTCGAATACGCATCGTGCCTCCTCAAGCCTCCCGGCGTCCTCGCCAGGACGCGGGAACCCTCGGTCCCGACTACCGCGTCGAGACCCGATCCGAGAATGGCACGAGCCGGTTTGAGGCGGCCAGAGGTGACCACGGGCCTGTGGATAACTCTGCCGGGCGCTCAGCGGGCGGAGCAGGTGGTCAGGCCGGAGGTGTTGCCCGAGGCGATCGCCTCGGTAGCGGTGACCGCCTCATGCAGGGTGCTCACGGCGAAGACCTGCATCCCCTCGGGCTCATGGTCCTTGACCTCGTCGCAGTTGCTCGCTGGCGCCAGGAAGAACTTCGAGCCGGAGTTGCGGGCTCCCGCCATCTTCTGCTGGATACCGCCGATGGGGCCGACCTGCCCATCCATATCGATCGTCCCAGTCCCTGCGATGTCCTTGCCACCGGTCAGGGAACCGGGGGTGATCTCGTCGACGACCCCCAGGGCGAACATCATTCCGGCACTGGGCCCGCCGACGTCGGACAGGCCGAAGGTGGCTTCCACCGGGCTGTCCACCGAGATCTTGAGGTTCAGCCCCAGCAGCGAGCCGGTGGTCCCCTCCTGTGGGGCGATCGTGGTGAGCGCGGCGGAGACCTGCTGCTCGCCGCGGCGCACGCCGAGTGAGACCCTCGTCCCCTCGGGGATGGTGGTCATCAGCTCGCGAAGCTGGGAGAAGGAGGTGATGGCGGTCGTCTCGCCGCCCTCGGGCGTGATGGACTCCAGGACGTCGTCGGCCTGGACCTCGGTGGAGGTCTGCTGCTCGGTCACTTCGGTGACGGTCAGGCGCATGGACGTGGCCAGGCCGGTCTCGATGAGCGCGGCGATGACGGCCGAGTCCTGCGAGGCGGTCATCTGGGCCTTGCCGGTCTCCTCGACCTGCTCGGCGCTCTGGTCCCGGGGGCAGACCTCGTTGCGGTCCACGATCCGCTTGTCCGATGAGAACCATGCGGCGATGAGGTCCGCGGTCGTCACCGGGTATCCGGGGCAGCCCGACACGGAGACGGTCGTCATCCGTAGGGCGCCTTCGGTCGGATAGGTCTCAGTGCCCGTGACCTTCAGCACGTCCTGGTCCGACGACGAGCCGTTGTCCAGCACGTTCCAGGTGGGGCCGGGGGCCTCGATGACCACGTTAAGCGGCACCATGAAAACGGCGACGACCAGGGCGACAACCAGGACGAACGCCCCTGCGGCCACGGCGCGCCGCAGCCTGCGCCGGTGCCAGTCCGGCTCGGGAAGGTCTTCGTCGAGCTCCTGCGGCAGGTCGACCCGGTCGATCCTGTCCTCGTCATTCTCCCGGGGCGGCTGGGGAAGGTCGGAACCGGTCGAGTCGGCCGCGTCGGCGGCGCTGTGCTGGTCTGGGTGCGTCACGCGCTCATCATGCGACATCTTCCATGGGAAGACAGACGATTATCGATACGAACTTGGCACGAAGTCGACACGATGACAACACGGCAGGGCGGGAGCGCGGATCGGAGAAGCATCTGGCACGCCGTCGGCGAACGGAGCATGGCCCCTATACAGGAATGGGTGCGACCATAAGGCCGTTAGTGACGATGTCCAGATAATGTTGTTCCAGCACCACCCGGCGAGAGGAAAGCCCGTGAGCGAGGACGCCTTCGACGAGCTCGAGAAGATGCTCGCATCACTTTTCGGCGAGCAGATGGCATCCGACGCCGTCGGGGCTCTGCGTTCATCCGGGGTGGATCCAAGCGCTATCGCCCAGATGCCGGGCGTGGGGGACATCTCCCAGCTCAGCCCCGGCCAGCTGCTGGCCATGCGTGCCCAGTTCCAGCAGATGTTCTCCGCCTCCACCACCGAGCCGGTCAACTGGCAGATGGGTCAGGAACTGGCCCTCCGTCAGGCGCGCGGCGACGGCGACCCCACGGTGACCGCCACGGTCGCCGACTCCACGCGCCAGGCCCTGCAGGTGGCCGACCTGTGGCTCGACACCGCCACCGAGCTCATGCCCGCCCCCGGGCAGCGGGAGGCCTGGAGTCGCAGCACCTGGGTCGAGCGCACCCTGCCGGTGTGGAAGGACGTGTGCGCCCCCGTGGCCGAGGCCGTTACCGCCGCCCTGGCCCGCACCCTGGAGAAGCAGATCCGTGAGATGCCCGCCGAGATGGAGCAGGCCGCCCAGCAGATGGGGGCGCTCGGATCCATCATGCGGACCATGGCGGGCACGGCCTTCGGACTCCAGATCGGCCAGGCCATCGGAGAGCTGGCCAAGGAGGCCCTGGGGGCGACGGACACCGGCCTGCCGCTGACCCGCGAACCGGGCACCGCGCTGATTCCCGCCAACGTGTCCGCCTTCGCCGAGGGCCTGGAGGTCGATGAGGACGAGGCCCGCATGTTCCTGGCGGTGCGCGAGGCTGCCACCGCCCGTCTCTACGCCCATGTGCCGTGGCTGCGCGGGCAGGTGCTCCAGGCTGTGGCCGCCTACGCCCGGGAGATCCGCATCGACACCGAGACCCTGGAGTCGGCGGTGGCCCAGGTGGATCCCAACGACCCCGACGCACTGCGCGAGGCTCTCGAGAGTGGACTGTTCGCACCCCAGGAGACACAGGCCCAGCGGGAGGCCCTTGAGAACCTGGAGACGCTGCTGGCCCTCGTCGAGGGCTGGGTCGAGGTGGTCACCGCCCGTGCCGCCTCACCCCATCTGCCCCACCTCATGGCGCTGGCCGAGATGATGCGCCGGCGCCGGGCCCAGGGCGGGGCCGCCGAACAGGTCTTCGCCCGCCTCATCGGGCTGACCTTCCGCCCCCGCCGGGCCCGGGAGGCCGCCGAGCTGTGGTCGCACCTGGGCGCCCAGGCCGGCGACGTCGAGCGCGATGCCTTCTGGAACCACCCCGACGTCATGCCCACCGCTTCCGAGCTCGCCAACCCCAGGGACTTTCTCACCATGCGGCGCATGGCCCAGGATATCGACGCCGAGATCGACGCCGACCTGGCCTCCCTCCTGGACGGCACCCTCGGGTACGCCGAGGGCGCCAAGGAGGCGGACGAGAACAGCCCCGAGGGGCTCGGGGACCGGATCTCCCCGTCTGCCACCGAGACCTCGCAGGAGCTGAACGATTCGGCAGCCTCTGACGGCGCCGACGACGACCGGCCCGAGGGTGCGGACTCGGACCACCCGGAAACGGACTGAGAGCGGGAAGGGTCGCGCGACGGCCTCGGCGCCCGCCCTCCCGAGGTCGGGGCCTACAGGAAAGTCGTCGCCAGCGCTTCGACCAGCCCCGGTACCAGCTGCTCGCCCTGGTAGACGGAGGCGTCGTCGTCATGGGCGCGTGAGCGCAGCGCGCACCAGGACTCGCCGCTGCGCAGGACCCCCACCACCATGCGGATGTCCTCACGGTCGGGGCGCGCCTGGAGGAAGGCGAGGCGCTCGGCGGCGTCGGCGATGGCGTCGGCCTCCTCCTGCGCCGCAGGGGGTAGAACCAGACGCTCGACGCTGATGGCCGCTCCGTGGACGGATTCGGGCCAGGCCAACTGGGCCAGCAGATGCTCCAGGTCCGCGGCGGCCGGCAGGCCCTCCTGCTCCACAACCGTGAGCAGCTCGAGGTCGGTGCGCGCTTCCTCCACGGCGGAGGCGTCCAGGAACTCTGCCAGGTCCGGGTCGGTCCGAAGGGCCTCGGCGGTGCGCGCCAGGGCGAAGACGCGCACCGGCTGGTCCCAGCCGAAGGCCGCCACGTGGACCTCGGTCTCCGCCACCGCACGGGCGAGGGCCCGACTCCGGGGAGAGGCGGACCGAACCCCATTGGCCGCAGAGGTCCCGGGAGCCGAAGCGGGGGAGGGCTCGGAAACGGCTCGACGCGACACGGAATCGGGGTCGGGCGGCGGGGTGGGCGTATCGTCAGTCACGGGGCCATCGTCTCACCGGCGCCTCTGACGGATCGAATGACACGGCCCCGTGTGCACGGCTTTCGCGCTGCGGCCGGCCGGAAGTCGGCTTCTCGCCTTCTCGCCCCGAAGAAGGTTTATGGACGCGTCGATGGTGTGTGGGACGATGGCCCGAGCGGCCCTTCCGGCCGATGGCGCCGCGCTGGACCATGCGCGGGGCAGCGTAACAACGTACGTCAGACAGGGAGCAGGATCGTGAGTACCACGCCCGATGACGAGTCCCGGGACTCTTCCTCCGACGAGTCCTCGAGCACGTCTTCCGGCTCGTCCCGGCAGAAGAAATCCTCCAGTGACAGGACAGGGCTGTTCGGCTTGGGGCGCTTCGGTAGAGGCGGGATCCGCCCTCCGCGCGCACCGCGCAGCAGGACCGCGCGGCGTCGTCCCGGGCCCCTGGCGCTGACCATCTCGATCATCGCCGCGATCGCCGTCATCATCGGCATCATGTCGCAGGTGTGGACCGAGGTCCTCTGGTACAGCCAGATCGGCTACGCCCGCGTGTTGTGGACGCAGTGGATTGCTCTCATTGTCCTGTTCCTGGTGGGGTTCGCCGTCATGTTCGGAGCCGTCTTCGTCTCGATGACGGCGGCCTACCGGGCCCGGGAGATCGGGGTGCCCGACGACGAGGCCACCCGTAACCTGGAGGCTTACCGCACGGTCATCGAGCCCCTGCGACGGCGCCTGACTTGGGCGGTGCCCGCTGTGCTGGCTCTGTTCGGCTCGGCCTGGGAGCTGGCCCCCAGCTGGCGCGAGGTTCTCCTGGCCTTCAATGCGCAGTCCTTCGGCGTCAAGGATCCCCAGTTCGGTATCGACGTCTCCTTCTACATCTTCATTCTGCCCGCCGTGCTGATACTCCTCTCCTTCCTGTCGGGCGTCGTCCTGTTCTCCGGGGTGGCCTCCGTCGTCGTCCACTACCTGTACGGCGGCATCTCCGTGGTGCGCAGGCCCCACTTCACCAAGGCGGCCCGCATCCACCTGGCCGTCTTCCTGGCGCTGTACGCTGTCATCCGGGCGGTGGGCTACTGGCTGGGGCGCTACAGCGCCCTGTACGCCTCCAACTCCAAGTTCGACGGCGCCAACTACACCGACGTCAACGCGGTCATCCCCGCCAACGCCATCCTCGCGGCAATCGCCTTGGCAGTGGCGATCCTCTTCATCGCCTCGGTGCGCTCCAGCTCCTGGCGCCTGCCGATCATCGGTGTGGTCGTCATGATCGTCTCCTCGCTGGTGGTGGGCACCGCCTACCCGCTGGTGATCCAGAACTTCGTCGTCGACCCCAACGCCCAGCGCCAGGAGGCGGAGTACATCCAGCGCAACATCAACGCCACCAAGGCCGCCTACGGCCTGGAGAATGTGGAGACCACCAACTACGACGCCACGACGACGGCGACGGCCGGACAGCTGGAGAAGGACGCGGAATCCACCGCCTCGATCCGTCTGCTCGACCCGGGCCTGGTCTCACCGACCTTCCAGCAGCTCCAGCAGAACAAGCAGTACTACTCGTTTGCGAACCGCCTCAACGTGGACCGCTACAAGTTGGACTCCACCAGTCGGGACACGGTCATCGCCGTGCGGGAGCTGAACCTGTCCGGCCTCGGTGAGGGGCAGCAGACCTGGGTCAACGAGCACACGGTGTACACCCACGGCTACGGCGTGGTGAACGCCTACGGCAACACGGTGGCCTCCGGCGGCTATCCCTCCTTCTGGGAAGGCGGTATCCCGTCCAAGGGGGACCTGGGCGAGTACGAGCCCCGGATCTACTTCGGTCAGTCCTTGCCGTCGTACTCCATCGTCGGCGGCAAGGATAACGGCTCGCCGCGCGAGCTGGACTACCCCGATGACGAGTCCAAGACCGGCCAGGTCAACACCACCTTCTCCGGCAACGGCGGGCCGAGCGTATCGAACCCGCTCAACCGGCTGCTCTACGCCGCCAAGTTCCAGGAGGCCAACATCCTCTTCTCCCAGGAGGTGCGCGAGGGCTCCCAGATCCTCTACGACCGGAACCCGGCCACGCGCGTCTCCAAGGTGGCCCCCTGGCTGACCTTGGACAACAGCCCCTACCCGGCCGTCGTCGACCATGACGACAACCCGGCCACGCCCAAGCGGGTGATGTGGATCCTCGACGGCTACACCACCACGAACAACTATCCCTACTCCCAGCACGAGTCGCTGGCCAAGGCCTCGGCCACCGCCAACGGCCAGGGCGGACTGCTCGGGGCGCCGGAGGAGTCCAACTACGTGCGCAACTCCGTCAAGGCCGTCGTCGACGCCTACGACGGATCGGTCAAGCTCTACCAGTGGGACGACAAGGACCCGATCCTCAAGGCCTGGGAGAAGGTCTTCCCCGGCTCGGTCACGCCCATGAGTCAGATGAGCGCCGACCTCATCGCGCACATGCGCTACCCGGAGGACCTGTTCAACGTCCAGCGCACGATGATGGCGAGCTATCACGTCAACGATGCCGCGGAGTTCTACTCCGGTGGTGACTTCTGGAAGATCCCAGATGACCCGACCACGACCAACCAGGACCAGCAGGCCCCCTACTACCTGACCCTCAAGATGCCGGGCCAGGATCAGGCGACCTTCTCCCTGTCCAGCGTCTACATCATCGGCGGAAACACTAACCGCAACGTGCTCACCGGCTTCCTCGCGGTGGACTCCGAGACGTCTCCCGGAACCGGGAAGAAGGGCGAGCGCAGTCCCAGCTACGGCAAACTGAGACTCCTGGAGCTGCCGAGGTCATCGAACGTCTCCGGGCCGGGCCAGGTCCAGAATATCTTCGACTCCAACCCGACGGCCTCCACGACCCTGAACCTGCTCTCCCAGCAGGGCTCCCAGGTCATCAAGGGCAACCTGCTGACGCTGCCCGTGGGAGGCGGCCTGCTCTACGTCCAGCCGGTCTACGTCCAGTCCTCATCCGGTACGCAATACCCGCTACTGCGCAAGGTGCTGGTCTCCTTCGGAGACAACGTCGGCTTCGCGGATACCCTCTCCGAGGCGCTCGACCAGGTCTTCGGCGGCAATTCCGGGGCGACGACGGGGGAGCAGGCCGTTAACGGGGATGCCGGCGCCGCCAATGACACCAATGAGTCCACCGATGGCAACAATCCGACGGCGGGCGGGGGAGCGGCCTCGCCGGCCCCCAGCGCCGAGACCACGGCCTCCGCAAGCGCACCGGCGTCCCAGTCCGCGGACCCGTCGGCTTCTGGAGCCTCGGATCCGAAGGCGGAACTCAGTCAGGCCCTGTCGGACGCCCAGGCCGCGATGACCGATTCGGACAACGCCAGGAGCAAGGGCGACTGGGCCGCCTACGGTGAGGCGCAGAAGCGCCTCAGTGACGCCGTTAACCGGGCCGCCGCCGCACAGCAGAAGATGGGCTGAGCGCACTGCCTGCGACATGAGGACGTGCCCTGCCACCCGCCTCACCGGGCGGTGAGCAAGGGCACGTCCTCGCTATTTGCCCTGAGGGCGCGACGGAGCCTAAGGTTGGTCTCGCCAACGCGGGGTGGAGCAGTTCGGTAGCTCGCCGGGCTCATAACCCGGAGGTCGCAGGTTCGAATCCTGTCCCCGCTACCACTCCAGAGGAGCCCGGTCCTTCCCAGGACCGGGCTCCTCTGCTCTGTCTGTGCGGAGGATTGTCGGTTGGGGTTGTGGGTTGTCTGCGCGCTCGGCGGATCTGTGCGAAACTCAAGTATGGCGAAGAAGCACCCCACCATGGACCGTTCCCTGTACGAGGCCGAGCTGCTGAGGCTGCAGGCGGAGCTGGTCGAGATGCAGGAGTGGGTCAGGGCCACTGGAGCCCGCGTCGTCGTCATCTTCGAGGGGCGTGATGCGGCCGGCAAGGGCGGAGCGATCAAGCGCATCACCGAGTACCTCAACCCGCGCATCGCTCGTGTGGTCGCGCTGCCTGTGCCCACCGAGCGCGAGCGCACCCAGTGGTACTTCCAGCGCTACATCGCGCACCTGCCCGCTGCTGGTGAGATCTGCCTGTTCGACCGCTCCTGGTACAACCGCGGCGGCGTCGAGCACGTTATGGGCTACTGCACCCCGGAGGAGCACCGGCGCTTCCTCCAGCAGTGCCCGGTCTTCGAGAGGATGCTCGTCGACGACGGCATCCTGCTGCGCAAGTACTGGTTCTCCGTGCCCCAGAAGGAGCAGTACAAGCGCTTCAAATCGAGGATGACCGACCCCATGCGCCGATGGAAGCTCTCGCCCACGGACCTGGAGGCTCTGCCCCGCTGGGAGGACTACTCGCGCGCCAAGGACGAGATGTTCGTCCACACCGACATCGACTCCGCCCGCTGGCACGTCGTGGAGTCCGCGGACAAGCGTAAGGCGCGCATCAATATGATCCACCACCTGCTGGAGTCCATCCCCTACCAGCACGTGGAACGCCCAGAGATGAAGTTCCCGAAGAAGGCCTCATTGCCGTCGACGGGCTACCGCCGTACGGATCGTTCCCTTCAGAGCGAGGTGCCCGACTACGCTGCCACTCTCAGTGAGTCTGAGGTACCCGAGCGCTACGTGGACCTTGAGGACCAGGGGATCGGTTAGGGAAGCCGCCCCAGGCGCTCCAGCTCCTGGAAGACCTGGCCGACCGGCTCGCGGACGATGAGGTCGGCGCGGGAGTCGTAGGGAGTAGGAGTCGCGTTCATGAGGACCAGGCGCTCACCGGCGTAGTAGTCGATGAGGCCCGCCGCCGGGTAGACGACCAGGCTCGTTCCCGCCACGATGAGCAGGTCCGCCTCCGAAATCGCCCGGACGGCGCCCTCGAGGACATCGCTGTCCAGCATTTCGCCGTAGAACACGATGTCCGGCCGCAGCACCGAGTCGCATTCGCGGCAGCGGGGAACCGCACCGGAGCGGGCGTCGTCGACGTCGGAGAGCGAGAATCGTTCGCCGCAGCCGGTGCAGATCAGGCGCGACCAGTTGCCGTGCAGCTCGAGGACCCGCTCGGAGCCCGCTCGCTGGTGGAGGCCGTCGATGTTCTGCGTGACCACGGCCGACAGCCTCCCGGCCCTCTCCAGGTCGGCCACGAACCTGTGGGCGGCATTGGGGGCGACTCCCTCGCGGGCGTTCTCCTGGGCGAACCACTCCCAGTAGGCCTGCGGGTTCACCGTGAAGAAGTCGATGGAGAGCACCTGCTCCAGGGGGATCTCGCGGTCCTGGTGGTAGAAGCCCTTAGCGCCCCGGAAGTCCGGGATGCCGGACTCCGTGGAGACCCCGGCGCCGCCGAAGAAGACGATGCGCTTGGACTCCGCGATCCACTGGGTGAGCAGGCCCCATTGGCTGTCCTGTTGGTCCATGCACCCCAGCCTAACGCCGGAAGCCGCCCTGGCAGGGGCGGAGGCGGAACCCGTCGCGACGCCAGACGAGGTACAGGCTCAAGGCGCACGTGAGAGTCGACAGCGTCCCGGTGGCATAGCGCTCGAAGGCGCTGGCGGTGATGAAGAGATTGAACACCGAGGCGATAAGCAGCCACAGGGTCGAGACGTACACGATGCTGCGCGCGGTGCGATCACGTAGAGGACGGTGCAGCAGGCCGCCGTACCTGAGGTACGCCAGGGCGCAAGCTGACCAGGTCAGGAAGAAGGCCAGGTTGAGCGGCCTGAGCATGGGAGGGGAGACGGTGTAGGCCCCGCCCAGGACGAACCGTCCCAGAGGAAGACCCAGGGCCAGTAACAGCTGCAGCACACCGTTGGCGAGGAAGGAGGCGGCGCACACAGCCGCGATCACGGGTGACCTCATGAGAGCGACTGTATCGGTCCGCATCCTGACAACGTGAAGAATCGAGGAGTAGGTAGACAGCTCAGCGTTGAGTTAGGTTTCAGTGGATTGGCCGGTAGTTGGTGCGATCGGCCTCGGTCACGTCCCGAATTACCCGAGCCGGGTTGCCCGCAGCGATGACACCGGGTGGGATGCTGCGGGTAACAACGCTGCCTCCTCCGACCACACTACTCGAGCCAATGGCCACGCCGGGGAGGACCGTGACGTTGCCACCGATCCAGACGTCGTCGCCGATCGTGATCGGACGAGCTCGGCAGGCGCCGTCGGCGCGCTCACGAGGATCCAGCGCATGGTTGGAGGTGTACAGGCCGACCTTGGGGCCCAGAAGCACATTGTCTCCGATGGAGATGGGGGCGCCGTCGAGCATGACGCAGTCGAAGTTCGCAAAGAAATGGGAGCCGAGGTGGATATTGCGTCCGAACTCGCACCGGAACGTCGGCTCGAGGTTCACTTCGCGGCCCATCGACCCCACGATCCGACGCAACAAGGCCTCACGTTCCTCAGCGGGCCGACCGTAAGAGCGGTTGTAGACATCAATGGCCTGGACGGCTTCGACCCGAGCTGCAATGAGTTCGGGTGTCAGGTCATCGTACATCGCGCCAGTAGCCATATGAGCGAATTGCTCCGTCAGGTTCATGCTGACCGGTCCTATTTCCTGCTGTGTCGGTTCATCGTCTCAAAGAGACTAGACCCGATGCGGTCTCGTGGGTGATGGCATGGGATCCGGGTAAGAAATCGAGCGATTACTACCGCCCGATTTCCCGGATATCCGGGGTGTTGATCTCAGCCTCTTTGCAGGACGCCGAGCAGAACGGCAAGGGCCCAGACCGACGGCGGAATGGTTTGGATTGTGGTCCGCCAGATCTGGGCTCTTTGCGCGCTCGCCCAGAAGAAGAGGCTCAGATACCGAAGCCGACCCGGCGGGGCTCGGCCTCGCCAAGCTCCACGTACGCCAGAGACCCGGCCGGGACGAAGACCTTGCGCCCCTTGTCATCGGTGAGGGTGACGGCCTTGGTCTCGGCGTCGGCCACGGCGGCCAGCACCTTCTCCTGCGAGTCGGAGGTCTCCAGCGAGAGCTCGCGGCTGGCGTGCTTGATTCCGATCGTGACCTGCATGGGACTCCTTCGCATCATCTGTGTGCCGTATAGAGCGGCGTGCCGCCCGTCGGGGAGGGGCGCGAACCTGACCTGATCCTAGAGGCGCAAGGATGCGCCCGACGCCCGAGCGCCCTGGGAACCGCGCCGTTTCGCGTCACGCGGACATGCGAGTCGCCGACTTCCGGGGAGGGGAGGGCCTCGTCGGCGGTGACGATCCCTTAACGACGTACGCTCATGTCAGTTGCTCGTGGTGAGATGGTCCCATGTCCCAGGACCCCGTCCGTCTCCTTCCGCCCCCTGAGGCGCCGGAGCTCCCCGCTGCCGACGCCGATGGGCAGCGGGTCCTGGATCGCGTGGCCGAGGGCACCAACGTCGTCGTCCTGGGGGCGCCGGGGACCGGCAAGACGTCGCTGGCCCTGAGACTGCTGGCCGAGGCGGTCGCCGGTGGTCGGGACGCCGTCCTGCTCGCCCCCACCCGCGCGCGTGCGGACTGGCTGCGCGGCCGGGCCGCCCACCTGCTGCGCGAGGGCCACGGTGACGGTGTTGTGCGGGTGCGCACCCCCGCCGCCCTCGCCCTGACGATCCTGACCACCTCACTGACCAGGCGACCTGACCCACTGCCGCCTCCGGTCCTCCTGGCCGGTGCGGAGGAGGACTCCGTCCTGGCCTCTATGATCAGCGCCATCAGTTGGCCGGGGCTCCCTGCCGAGGCAACCGGCTCCAGGGCCTTCCGCTCCGAACTGCGCAACCTTCTGGCGCGCGCCGGAGAGCTCGGCATCACCGCCGACGAGCTGGCCGACCTGGGGCGACGGCTCGACGTCCCCATCTGGGGGCCGGCCGCGCAGCTCCTGCGCACCTGGGATGCGCAGGGCAGGCCCAGCGCCGACAGGAGGGCGCAGACCCGCAAGATGGACACCGCCCGCCTCCAGGACCGGGCCGTGGAATCCCTAAGGACGTGGGGCTCCGACGGCGTCACCGTGCCCCGCCCCGTCCCCGACCTCGTCATCGTCGATGACTACCAGGACTGTACGGCCGCCACCGCTCGGCTCCTGACGGCCCTGGCCACCCCGGACCCCGATGGGCACCGGGCGCAGATCGTGGTCGTGGGAGACCCGGACGTTGCGGTGGAGACCTTCCGCGGCGGCACGCCCAGTCTGCTGATCGCCGCTGAGGACAACTCGGGGTTGGGGGCCACCCGACTGCGGCTGAGTACCTGCTACCGGGGCGACCCGGTGATCGCGATGGCGGTCGCCGACCAGAGCGCCCGCGTCCCGGTGACGGGGACCGCCGCCCACCGGCGGACGACCCTGGCCCCCCGTACTCCGGTATCGCGCATCCTCCAGGCGCCCGACGAGGACCGGGCGGCGCCGGCAGGCGTCGAGGCGATCCTGGCCTCGAGCAGCTGGCAGGAGCGCGCCCACGTCGCCCGCGTGCTGCGGCTCGAGCACGTCCACCACGGAACCCCCTGGTCACAGATGGCGGTCGTCGTCCGGAGCGCCAACGAGGCTGAGGCTCTCGCCAGGGATCTGCGCAGGAGGGGGGTGCCCCTGGCCTCCCGCACACCCGCGGTACTGCTGCGCGCAGAACCGGCCGCGGCCGCTCTTCTGGATATCGTGCGCGCAGGCCTTCGCGACCAGCTGGGGGACGGAGGCGAACCGCCGCAGCGCGAGGCCGCCATCAACCTGCTCACCAGTCCCCTGGTGGGGTTGACCACCATGGACCTGCGCCGACTGCGTCGCAGACTGCGCCAGGACCATGACGCGGCCCAGCTCGCGACGAGCACCGGAGAGGCGGAGGCATCCGGAGGAACGGACACGCGGGCCGGCGCCGACGCCGCGCTCCTGGCCCTGTTGACGGACGCCGATCGGGCCGGCGCCCTCGCCCACTCCCTGGAGGGGGAGTCCCTCGGCATCCAGGCGGGCCGGCTCCTCACCGCCTCCCGGATCATCGAGGCCCTGCGCACCGCCATGCGCGACACGGTCACCGATGCCCCTCGTGACGTCGAGGCCCTCCTGTGGGCCGCCTGGGATGCCTCCGGCAGGGCGGAGGCGTGGCGCGCCACCGCCCTGCGGCCCTCCGGCGACTCTGCGCGCTCGGTCCTGTCCGAGGCCGCAGAGCACGACCTCGACGTCGTCACCACCCTGTTCAAGCGCGCCGAGGTCTGGGCCGAGCGCCACCCGGGCCAGGACGCGAGCGGCTTCCTGGCCGAGCTCGACGCCGAGGTCCTCCCCTCCGACTCCGTGGCCCCCCAGGGCAGGCGCCCCGAGGGCGTCGCCGTCATGACCCCGGCGCGCTGTGCGGGCCAGGAATGGGAATTCGTCGTGGTCACCGGCCTGGAACGCGACCGCTGGCCCGACCTGCGTCTGCGCGATTCGCTGACCCGCACCGGCCTCCTCGTCGACGCCGTCACCGACCGCCTGCCTGTGGGAGCCGACGTCGCAGGAACCGCGGGTGATAACGGAGACGACGGAGCCATCGCGGCTGCCCAGGCGCAGGTGCGCGCCGATGAGCGGCGCATGCTCATCATGGCTCTCTCTCGCGCCTCCCGCCGTCTCCTGCTGACCGCCACTGCCGACGCCGAGCACGCTCCCTCGCCCTTCCTGATGGAGATCGCCTGGGCCACTGGAATCCAGCTCGCCGACGATGACGGTGCACCCATCGTCACTCCCGACACCGGGGACCTCACCCTGCGCGGCCTGGTGGGGGAGCTGCGCCGTGCTGCCGTCGCCGGGAGTCTGGAGACCGCCGCCCCCGCTGAACGCCGACTCGGCCGGGCGGCCGCCGCGATGCTCGCCGAACTCGCCGACCAGAACGTCCCCGGTGCTGACCCCGCCACCTGGATCGGCGCCGGAGGGCCCACCTCCACCACCCCGCTCGTCGCCGAGGGGCAGCGGATACGGGTCAGCCCCTCCGACGTCGAGGGCCTGTCCGCCTGCCCGCTCAAATGGTTCCTGTCACGCAACGGCGGCTCGGCCCCGGCTGGTGACGCCCAGACCTTGGGCAGTCTCGTTCATGCCGTCGCAGAAAAGGCGGAGAGGGAGCACCTGCGCGGTCCCGCCCTGCGGGAGCTCTTCGAAGAGCGCCTGGGCGACCTCGGCTACCCCGACACCTGGCAGGGCGGCCTGGCCGCTGACCGCGCCCGCGCCATGATCGAGCGCCTCGACGCCTACCTGAAAGACTGCGACGCCCTGGGCATTCGCGCCGACGTCGAGCAGCCCGTCCGAGCCCACCTCGACATTCCGCTGGAGGTGCTCAGCCCAGAGGTGCGCAGCCGGGTGGAGGAACGGGTGCCCGCCTCCGGACCGCGGATCCTGCCCGTGACGATTTCGGGGCGCATCGACAGGCTCGAGCACCTCGGCGAGGCCCCTCAAGACGGCCCGGACGGCGATGAGGAGAACGACGTCGTGCGGGTCATGGACCTCAAGACCGGCCGGCGCGTCCCCAGGGCCGCCCATCGCCACCCTCAGCTCGCGGTATACCAGCTCGCCTTGAGCTCGCAGGGACTCGACGTCATCGGCGGGGCCCTCGTACTCCTGGGCAAGGAGCCCACCAGGCGGTCCGCGGACGGCTACGTCCTGGCCCCTGTGGGCGCCGCCCTCGATCCCAACCCTTACGTGCTGCACCTGCCCAGTGATGATCTCGACACCGACCCCATCGACCCGGAACTCGAGGACGAGAGCGGTGGCGGCGCCGCAGATGATGCCGAGGCCCCGGCTGAGTTCCGGCAGGACTACTGGACCGAGGATCTCGTGGCGAGTGCGGCCGTGGCCGGCCTGGGGCCCCTGATCGAGGCCCGCACCGGCGAGCAATGCCGCACCTGCATGGTCAAGGACTCCTGTCCCGTTCAGGTCGAGGGAAGGCGAGTCGTCTCATGAGCCCTACCAGCACCGGCGAGCTCACCCCGAAGTCACTGGCCATCGCGCTGGGGATCCACACCCCCACTCAGGAGCAGGCGCGCGTCATCGCCCACCGGCTCAGCCCGCTCCTGGTCGTCGCCGGTGCCGGATCGGGCAAGACGGCCACGATGGCGCAGCGGGTCGTCTACCTGATCGCCACCGGACAGGTCCGCCCCGACCAGGTCCTCGGACTGACCTTCACCCGCAAGGCCACCTCCGAACTGGACCAGCGCGTCGCCTCCCGCCTGTCCGGCCTGGGAGCAGCCGGTCTGCTCCCGACCACAGCGCTGGACGGTGGGGGCATCGGCGATGCGGGCGACTTCGGAGAGCCGACGATCGCCACCTACAACTCCTTCGCCGGCTCACTGGTGCGCGACCACGGCCTGCGCATCGGCGTCGACCCCGACTCCGCCCTCATCACCCAGGCCCGGTCCTGGCAGATCGTCACCTCCCTGATTGAGGCGCGCACGCTCCCTCTGCCCAGCGAGAGCCTCGTTCACAACGCGAACGCGGCCCTGGTCCTGAGCGACGCCCTGAGTCAGAACCTGCTAACCATTGACGAGGCCGCTGAGAACCTGGCCGACCTAAACGAGCAGTTCACGGCCCTGGCCTCCATCAAGGGCTGCAAGACACTGGTCGGCAAGGCACCGGCCGTCATGGCCGAGTGGGAGGCCCTGTTCGACGTCGTCGCCGAGCTGCAGCGCTACAAGCGCTGCCACGGTCTGCTCGACTTCGGCGACCAGATCGCCCTGGCCTGCACCATCGCCGAGTCCGTCCCCGAGGCAGCCGCCCAGGTACGAGCCCAGTACCCCGCCGTCCTGCTGGACGAGTTCCAGGACACCTCGGTCGCCCAGGTCCGACTCCTGTCCGCACTCTTCGCCGACTCCGGGGTGACCGCCGTCGGCGACCCGCATCAGGCCATCTACGGGTGGCGCGGGGCGAGCGCCGGAGCGCTGGACACCTTCCACCAGCGCTTCAATCCCACCGGAACCGCCCGCCTCGCCTCCGGGGAACTTCCGGCCGACGCCGCCCCCGTCCTGGAGCTGTCGACCTCCTGGCGTAATGACTCCGCTATCCTCGAGGCCGCCAATGCCGTCTCGGCGCCCCTGCGCTCCGGCGTCATCCAGGACGGGGATCCGGTGGGAGAGCACATCGCCGTCGCGCCCCTGCGGGCCCGGCCCGTCGCCTTCGGCCTGAAGCCGGGCACGGTGCACGGAGCCTTTCTCCAGGATCCCGTCGAGGAGGCCCGTACCGTCGCCGGCTTCCTCGCCGAGCGCTGGTCGCCCAGCGCCGAGATGGCCGTCCTGTGTCGCACTCGGGTGCAGATGGAGCCCATCGCTGCCGAGCTGGAGACGGCCGGTGTGCCCTACACGATCGTGGGCCTGGGCGGGATGCTGTACGTCCCCGAGGTCGCCGATGTCCGCGCCCTGCTGACCGTCGCCTCCGATCCCGCGCGCGGGGACCGGGTGGTCAGGCTTCTGACCGGTTTCGGCATCGGCGCCGGCGACCTGCGCGCCCTGGCGGCGTTGGCCCGTGAGGTCGTCCGCCCGGCCCCGGAGGCGAGCAGGACCGCTACGGAGAGCCGAAGTGCCCAGGACGAGGCCGACTCGCCGCTGATCAGCGAAGCCCTGGACACCCTGCTGCGATGGCACGAGGAGGGGACGGAGGACCTGGCGTCCGCTGTCGAGCTGACGCCGGCGGGGCTCGCCGTCGCCCTGCGCACCGCCCGGGCGATCAGGCGCGTCCGCGAGGCCATCGCTCTGCCCCTTCCCGACCTTGTCGCCCTGGCCGAGCAAGCCCTCGACCTTGACATCGAGATCGCCGCCCGAGTCGGCAACCCGATGGGGCACCGCGCCCTCGACTCCTTCCAGGAGACGGCCCTCGCCTTCGCCACGGACACCGACTCGGCCACGCTCACTGGCTTCCTGGAGTGGCTCGACGCCGCCGAGGAGCACGAGGACGCCATGAGCGCTCCCGAGGTCGACCCCTCGCCCGGGGCGGTCCAGCTCCTCACCGTTCACGCCGCCAAGGGCCTGGAGTGGGATGTCGTCGCCGTGCCCGGCATGGTTGAACAGGTCTTCCCCTCCTACACCAGCAGTGCCAAGGTCGACCTGAGCGTAGTGGAGACGGGGTGGATGGGCAGCACCTCGACCTTCCCGTTCCCCCTGCGGGCCGATGCCGACGACCTGCCTCCCTTCTCCGTCGGTGGTCTCGACCCCGCTGTCACGGACAAGTCTCTTCTGGCTGAGACCATGACCATCTACAAGGAGGCCCTGGGGCGCCACAGCCTGCGCGAGGAGCGCCGCCTGGCCTATGTCGCCTTCACTCGGGCCCGCCACGAGCTCCTCCTGACCGGCTCCCACCTGTCCAAGACCGCCTCTAAATCGCGCCCGCCGTCGCGCTTCCTCACCGAGCTCCGACGGCGCGACCTGCTCGTCGTCCACGGAGACGGCTGGGTCTACTTCGACGATTCCCGCCCGAACCCGCTGGTCGCCCTGAGCCACGTGGGCACCTGGCCCCTGGACGCCGAGGAACCGGAGACGCCGGGCACCGCGGGAGAACGCGGAGACGAAGAACCTCCCGCGGACCGGGCCGTCG
The DNA here is from genome assembly GCF_006546835.1 of Actinomyces johnsonii. Lineage (GTDB taxonomy): Bacteria > Actinomycetota > Actinomycetes > Actinomycetales > Actinomycetaceae > Actinomyces > Actinomyces johnsonii. Next base: position 134,969 of record NZ_VICB01000004.1, read on the forward strand.
CCCTGCGCCGGGCCCGGCGGGCGGCCGCCGCCCAGGTCGCAAAGGCCATGAGCGACGCCGGCCCCGCCGATGCGGACCCCGCCGCGGCCATCGATGCCGGGCCAGGGGCAGAGGGGGCCGATGAGACACTGCGGCGATGGCGGCTCGAGGCGGGCCTCCTCCTGGCAGAGCGCGCCAGGGCCTCGGCGGCGACGCCCGCAGTCCGCATGCCCGAGCACCTGGCCGCCACGCGCCTGGACGACCTGCGCGCCGACCGGCTGCGCTTCGCCCTCGAACTGCGCCGCCCCCTCCCGCCCGAGCCTCGCGCCGCCGGCCGGCTGGGAACCGTCTTCCACGACGCCGTCGCCCAGCGCCTGAGCGCACGCGGCACTCTGTTCGACTTGGCCGAGGCGGGCGTTCCCGACGGCCTCGCCCCCCGGGATCGGGCCCGTATCGAGCGCTGGCTGGAGACGGCCGAGAACCTGCCACTCCTGGAGGACTACGTCCTGGCCGAGACCGAGACGGAACGGGAGATCACCATCGGCGCCACCACCCTGCGCTGCCGCATGGATGCCGTCTTCCGCCGCCTGGATGGGACCGGCTGGCTCATCGTCGACTGGAAGACCGGGCGCCGCCGGGTCCCCGTCGACCAGCTCAGCGTCTACGTCCACGCTTGGGCGGCGTCCCAGGGCGTGCCGACCGGCTCGGTGCGCGCCGCCTACGTGTACGTCGACTACCCCGGAGGACGTATCGACGAGCTCAGCGCCGCCGGCCTGCTCGGCCTCGACCAGATCGGGGCGGCCCTGACTCCCGACTCCTCGACCAACGAGATGACGCCTCTTCCCGCACCCGAGCAGCCGGGCTAACGCCGACTTCGGGCCGGCCTCGGCTTAACCACTCGGGCTGAAGCGCACTCGGTCCGGCAAACAGCTGTTGGACGGCGGCCTGCTCGGCATCGTCAACCTGGTGTGAGCCAGCGCCTTCCCGGTACTCATGAGTCGCAACCCGCTGACCTGACCCCGATAGGGGCGGGAGGCGGAGTCAGTCGTCCTCGTCGTCGACGCGCACCATTGCCACCGGGTTGGTGATCGCGTCGGGCTCCGCGGGCTCGCGCTCCCCGGGCACCGGCGCCAGCCGGGGCGCGGCAGGCTCCACCAGCGGGGCATCGCCCACCTGGGCGGCCAGGTCCTCCAGCATCGCCACCGCGTCATTGATGACCGGCTTGTCCCCGGTCCTGACCCCGTGCAGGAGCCATCGTGCCAGGCTGAGCTCACTGACCAGCTCGGCCCGCTCGCGCAGATGCCGGTCCACTCCCTCGGAGCGGGCGATATCGTAAGCATCCTCGATGGAGTCCAGACAGTCTACCGGCGCCGAGGAGTACACCCAGGCCAGGTCCTCGGCCGGATCACCCACGTGCGCCTGCGACCAGCCACGCACGGCCACGACCGTGCCGCCGGCCACCAGCACGTTCTCCTCGGCGAGGTCGCCGTGGACCACGGCGGGGCGGAACCGCCACAGGGCCGTGTCCTCCAGCGCTTGCTCCCAGCGTCCCAGCAGGGTAGGCGGGGTCTTGCCCGTCGCGGCGGCGTCGTCCAGAAGACTCAGCCAACGTCGGCGCACCTCCTCGGCGTCGTAGACCGGCATGCCCGCCTCGGAGATCACCGACATGTCCAGCTCGTGGATCTCGCCGAGGGCCTTGCCCAATCCCGCCGACATCCCCGGCCCCGGGCGGAGCGCCTCCACAGGGATCGGCTTGCCCTCCACATGGGAGCGGACCTGGATGTGGGCGCCCTGCTGGCGCAGCGACCCGCTGACGCGAGGCACGTCGAAGGAGAGCCGCCCGTCGTCGACGACCCGGCCGATGCGCCGCAGCACTTCAGCCTCCGCCTCCAGGGACGCGCCGACGGCGTCGGTGCGCGCCTCATGAACCTCCCAGTGCCGGCCCTGGGTGTCGATGACGCCGGTGATATGCCGCTCCGGGGTCTCGGACTGCGGCAGCGCCAGGCGAGCCGGGTTGAGCCCGGCGACGGCGACGCTCGCCATCGCAGCCAGAGCCAGGGCCGAATGGCGGGGGCGGTGAGTGGCGGATTGGGTCTCCGGAGTCGGCCGGCTGTTCCTGGGCGGGCCGGCCGACGCGCCCGGTAACGGGGCGACGACGACGGGCGCCCGGTAGTCGTCGTCATGCCCGCCGGGATGCTCGGCCTGCTGCTTGCCGTGGTCGTCATGGTCGTCGCCAGCCGGAGCCGCAGCGCGCTCGACGTCGGAGGCCGCCTCATCGGTGAGATCGTCGACACGGCCGTCGACATCGGTGCTGCCGGGGGCGTCCGGGGACTGCGGAGGCTGTGACATGGTCCAACCGTAGGCGACAGGTCCCATATCTCGCAGGACAGCCGCGCCCGTCCGCTGGCGGCAAACGTCGAGAACGGTGGGAAACAGGCCGATGAAGATTCAACGCTTCCCGGGTTATCCACAGGCTATGCCGAGGTGGTGGCCAATTCGTGACCAGGTGCCCTAGAGTTTATCCGTGACATCGGTCACCGACCGGCCGGTGCATCTGAGTTCAACGCAGAGCTCCTGCTCGATCCGCAATCATCTACACCCGATCCCATTCAGATACTCGCTGAGAGGCATCATGGACGCTGCCGATCTCCTTCTCACGGAGGTTCGTGAGCTGGTTCGCGCTCGCGGAATCGATCCGCTCAAGGACAACTCCGACCTCGAACGGCTTGTCACCGAGGCCGAGGACGACTACTTGCGCCGCTCCGACGCCGGTCTCGTCCCGCCGCTCGTCGATCCCACGGGAGCCCGCTGTCACGTGCTGGACTCCATGGCGGGCCTGGGGCCGCTCCAGAACTACCTTGACGACGAGTCCATCGAGGAGATCTGGATCAATGCCCCCGGTCGTGTCTTCGTCGCCCGCTCCGGGCGCCCCGAGCTGACCACCACGATCCTGGAGAACGAGGACCTCACCGTCCTGGTCGAACGGATGCTGCGGGCCTCCGGGCGCCGCCTGGACCTGTCCAGCCCCTTCGTCGACGCCCAGTTGGCGGGCGGCCAGCGCCTTCACGTCGTCATCCCGCCCATCACCTCTCAGCACTGGGCGGTCAACATCCGTAAGCACACCTCCCGCGCCTCGCGCACCAGTGACCTCGTGCGCATGGGCTCCCTGACCAGCCAGGTGGCCGCCTTCCTGGACGCCTCCGTGCAGTCCGGCCTCAACATTCTGGTCTCGGGGGCCACCCAGGCCGGAAAGACCACGATGGTCCGGGCACTGGCCGGAGCCATCCCCGGCGGACAGCGGGTCATCTCCTGCGAGGAGGTTTTCGAACTGGCCTTGAGGAACCGGGACTGTGTGGCCATGCAGACCCGGCCGCCCAACCTCGAAGGCGTTGGCGAGATCAGCCTGCGTCGCCTGGTCAAGGAGGCCCTGCGCATGCGCCCTGACCGCCTCCTTATCGGCGAGGTCCGCGAGGCCGAGGCTCTCGACCTTCTTATCGCCATGAACTCTGGGCTCCCTTCGATGTGTACATTGCACGCCAACTCCGCGCGAGAGGCCGTCATTAAGATCTGCACTCTGCCCCTGCTGGCGGGGGAGAACGTCTCTAGCGACTTCGTGGTCCCCACCGTCGCCAGCGCCATCGATCTGGTCGTCCACCTCGACCTGGACCGCAACGGACGCCGCACCGTCAGAGAGGTCGCCGCCATGTCGGGCAGGGTCGAGAACGGCGTCATCGAGCTCTCCGACGTTTTCCACCGCGATTCCGCCGGCAACCTCGTGCGGGGCGCGGGTGCGCCCGGCGCCGCCGAGCGGTTCAGTCGAGCCGGCTACGACCTCACGGCGCTGTTGAACGGGCGCCCCGCCGTCGGCAAGGAGGCCTACTGATGGGCGCCGTCGCCGGACTCCTCGGGGGAGTGGGAATGCTGCTCATCTGGATGGCCTGCACCTCCGATCCGCCCCAGTGGCGCTCGAGACGCTCTCGTCTCCTTGCGGACATCCTGGTTCAGGCCGGTGCCGGCCGCACCAGCCCCACGATGTTCGTCCTGGGCTCGCTCGGACTGGGACTGCTCATCGGCATGGTTTTCCTGGGAATATCGCGGGCCTGGCCGGTCGCCGTCTCCTTCGCGGCCATCTTCACGGCGATTCCCTTCCTCATCATCTCCTCGCGGGCACGCAACCGACGGACCCGCCTGCGCGAGGTATGGCCCGAGGCCGTCGATACCCTCGTCTCGGGGGTTCGCGCGGGCATGAGCCTGCCCGAAGCCCTGACCAACCTCGGAGAGCGCGGCCCGGAGGCCGTCCGTCCGCAGTTCCGGGCCTTCGCCGCCGACTATGCCGCCACAGCCCGCTTCGATAACTCCCTGGACCGGCTTAAGGCCCGCTTCGCCGACCCCGTCGCCGACCGAATCGTCGAGGCCCTACGCCTGGCTCACGAGGTCGGCGGTACCGACCTGGGTACTCTGCTGCGCTCTCTGTCGCAGATGCTGCGCGAGGACATGCGCACCCGCGGCGAGCTCGAGGCGCGCCAGTCCTGGACCGTCAACGGCGCCAAGGTCGCCGTCGCCGCCCCGTGGTTCGTTCTGGCGCTGTTATCCACCCGTTCTCAGGCGGCGGCCGCCTACGCCACCGCGACCGGTGCCGTCATCCTTCTGGCCGGGGCCGTTGTCTCGATCATCGCCTACCGGCTCATGCTGCGCCTGGGGCGCCTCCCTGAAGAGGAGAGGATGCTGCGATGACACCACTCAACGCAACATTCGTCGGAGGACTTGCGGGACTGGTGGGAGCAGTGGGGGTCCTGGTCATCATCTCGGCCGTACGCCGACGCCGGCCCACCCTCATGGCCAGACTGGAGCCCTACGTCCACCAGCAGCCCACCACCTCGGGCCTTCTGACCGCCCCGGCGGGGCTGACCTCGGACGGGCGCACCGTCGTCGGTCTGCTCATGGCCTCTACTGCCGGTGTCCTCAACCTCGGCCGGATGATGGAAACCCTGGGGTCCTCGGCGGAGTCGGTCCGTCGGCGCCTCATGCGGTCCGGATCGCCCCTTGGCCTGGACCAGTTCCGCCTCCAACAGGTCCTGTGGTCGACGACGGCGCTCCTCCTCGTCCTGGCAACCGGTGGACTGGCGGCCCTGATCAGGTCCGTCAACGTTCCGGCACTCATCATCCTGTCCGTCTTGGCCACCGTGGCCGGGGCTGCCGCCCGCGACTGGTGGCTCAGCCGGGCCGTGGCGAAACGGCTGTCGCGAATCGAGGCCCAGCTGCCCGACGTCGTCGAGCTCCTCGCTCTGGCCGTGGGGGCCGGTCAGGGACCCGTGGCCGCCATCGAACGCGTCGTTGCGCTCGGGCGAGGCGATCTCATCGAGGAGCTGGGTGCCACCTTGACCGACATCCGCTCCGGCACCGTCCTGTCCACCGCCCTGGACCGTATGGAGAGGCGGGTCGGTTCCGTCCACGTCACTCGTCTGTGCGAGGCCATCGTCGTGGCTCTCGAGCGCGGTACACCTCTGGCTGATGTCCTGCGGTCCCAGGCGACCGACGTGCGCGAGGCGGCGCGTCAGGACCTCATGGAGGAGGGAGGCAGACGCGAGATTGCGCAAATGGTCCCCGTCGTCTTCCTCGTGCTGCCCATCACCGTCGTCTTCGCCCTCTTCCCGGGCCTGTTCGTCCTCAGGCTGGGGGTGTAGCGCATCCATCGTCCCCTTCTGCCCTCCGGCCCTCCTCGCCCCGTCTTTTCGATCAGCTTCCCACCCGTCGCCAAGGAGCAGTCATGAAGCGCATCCTTCTCTCGCCTCGTTCGTCCCGTCTCGCCCTCAGGTCGTGGTGGAGGTCTCGCCCGGCCCGGATCGATCTGACTGACGAGCGCGGTGATGTCCCCGGCTGGGTCCTGGTGACCCTCATGACCGCCGGTCTCGTCGTGGCCCTGTGGACGGTGGCCGGCAGCACGCTGACCGAGGTCTTCCTCAACGCCATTGCGAAGGTCACGAGTGCTATCTGATCAGGATCGCCGTCGGGCGCCGTGTGAGAGCCGCGCCGCCCTTCGGGACTGTTGGCGCCGAGTGCGAGCTCAAAGCGAGTCGGGTTCGGCCGTCGTCGACTTCGTCCTGGTCGGCGCGCTCGTCATCACCGTGTTCGTGGCCCTCCTCCAGGTCGCACTGGGCGTCTACGCGCGCAACGTCCTCACCGACGCCGCCGGTGACGGGGCCCGTCGGGCTGCCCTGGTCGGGGGGACCGAGGCCGAGGCCCGTCAGCGGGTGCAGACCCTGTCCGAGGCGGCGCTGCGTCGTGGCTACGTGGATACCATCTCTGTCGCGCGGGTCCCCTCCGGCGACCTGTCGATCGTTGAGGTGACGGTGACGGCGCCCTTTCCGGTTCTGGGACTCTTCGGACCCGCAGGGACACTGACGGTGAAGGGACACGCGGTTGATGAGTCCTCCCTGGTCCGGGAGAAGTGAGCGCAGGTGATCCTCGTGGCCTTTCCCAGGATTCTCAGACGCCTTGCCTCGGGACTTCCGGGCGTGAGACGCATTGCCACAGTCGGTCTGCGCACGCGGCGGACCGTGCACCGACTCCGGTGCGTTTTCGGGGGTGTCGGCCGCTATCCCCGGGCGTTGGTGCACCGGGAGGAGGGCAACGCCGTTGTCGAGTTCATCGGTTGGAGCGTCATCCTGGTCGTACCCGTCCTCTACCTCGTGGTCGCGCTCGCTCAGATCCAAGCCACGACCTTCGCCGTCGCCTCGGCGGCCGACGCCGCCAGCCGTGTCTTGGAGGTCGACGACTCGCCATCCGCCATGGACAAGGCTCAGGTGGCGGTGGGGCTGGCCCTGTCCGATCAGGGAATCGACGCCGATCCGGCCGGATCGCTGATGGTCACCTGCGCCTACGGCTGCGCTCGAGGGCAGACCGCGGTCGTCAAGGTCGCGGTCGGCGTGGACCTGCCGGGCTTCGCCTCCCTGGGGATCGGCCGCGACGTCGTCGTCGTGGACACCGAACGGTCCATCACCTTGCCGGGCAAGGAGGAGCCGTGAGCGGGAGGCCGGTCCCCGGGAGCGTTCTTCGACGAGTGTCGAAGCAGATGCGTCGCCTGCGCCGGGAGGAGGATGGACAGACGCTCCTGCTGGGAATCGGGCTCATCTGTATCGTCTTCGCCCTGCTGTTCATCGCGGCCTCGGCGACAGCCGTCTACCTAGACCTCAAGACTCTCACGTCGCTGGCGGATTCGGCCGCGGCCGCGGGAGCAGACGGAACGGACGCGAACCCGTACTACGGGGGCGATGGGACGGGCGCGGCGCCCGGCGTTCTGACCGATGCGGAGGTGGGCGTCAACGCCTCTGCCGATCTGTCGGCCCAGCCGGCGGCCGCCAAGCTGGCGGGGACCACGATCATCGGCGCCCGGGCCGCCGATGGCCAGACCGCCGTGGTGACGCTGCAAGCCCGCTCCCGTCCGCCCTTCCTGCCCTGGGGCATCATCCCCGCCGATGGCTTCACCATCACCGCCACCGGTTCGGCCCGAATGACGACGACGCAGTGAGCCGACAGACTCACTGCGCCGTAGCGGGTTGGTTGGGCTGCTGCTGAGCGGGATGGTGACGGGCTGGGAGCCGTAGTCAGGCCTGCTCGACGAAGCCCGTTGAGACGACGGGGGAGGAGTGCCGGTGCAGGTGCATCCGGGCGCGCAGCTCCTCCTTCTGCCGACGTGAGAGCTGGGCGATGTAGGCCCGCTTCACCGTGAACAGGATGTTGATGCCCACCAGGAGGTAGAAGGCGTTGGCGATGACGCTGGGCCAGGCCCCGGAGCTCGCGCAGTTGATGGTCAGCAGTACCGAACCTGTGATGTTGAGGGCCTGGTACTTGAGGGAATCGCCCGCGATCGTGCCCTTGGAGACCAGGAAGTAGGCCACGAGGAGCTCGGCGGCACCGATCCAGCCGCCGAGAGAGATGAGGGAGGGGAGCACATCGTTCACGGAACCGATTCTTGGCCCGTCCTCCGATGAAGGTCAATCGCATCTCTCTGCATGAGGGGTGTAGATTTACTTCATGCAGGTACTGCCTCAGAGACTCTCGGTTCTATTGGCCGTCCACCGGGCCGGAGGAGTCGTCGCAGCGGCAGATATCCTTCACATCACGCCGTCCGCAGTCTCCCAGCAGATTCGCCTGCTGGAGCGCGAGTGCGGCACCCTGGTCCTGGATCGCGCACCCACCGGAGCCGTGCTCACCGTGGCCGGCAAGGTTCTGGCGGATGCGGCCGAGCGCATCGAGGACGAGCTGACCACCGTGCGCCGTGAGCTGGCGGACCTGGACGATTCCATCCCCTCAGGTGTGGTGCGTGTGGGAAGCTTCGCCTCCGCCGTCCGTGCCCTCCTGCTGCCCCTGCTGTCGTCGCTAGCGACCACCAGTCCGGAGCTGGAGGTGATCGTTGAGGAGGTCGAGGAGCGCAATGCCCTGTCCCGGCTGCGCCGGGGCGAGCTCGACCTGGTCCTCATCGAGCGCGACGAGCACACGCTTCCATCCGCGCCCCGGGGTATGGCAGATATGCCGTTGCTGGACGAGTCCTGGCTCGTCGTTGTGCCGGCCGAGCAGGCGACTCCCTCCACTCTGGCGGATTTGGTGAGGGCAACCTGGATCGACCTCGCCCCGGGGACGGCGGGCGCCTTCGCCTTGGACCGCTTGGAGCGCCAGCTGGGGACGCCGTTGACGATGCGACACGTCGCCTACGATTACGACGTCGTCCTGGCCATGGTCAGCCAGGGGCTGGGGTGCGCACTCCTGCCCGAGCTGGCCGTCTACTCCGGGCTCGTCCCGGACGAGCTCAGTGTGGTGCGCCTGCCCGGCCTGGGTGTGCGCCAGCTGGTGGTGCGCCACCGCTCGACCCGCACCGAACCGAGCCCGGCAACGCGTGCGGTGCTCGAGGCGTTGCTTGCCCAGGCCCAGGGGCTCGAGCTGGGGTGACGGATCAGACGTGCTGCAGCTTGCGGACGAGCGCCGGCGAGGGGCGATGATGGTCGGCGCCGACCGACGAGACGGCGCCGACGGCGCCCCAGGCGCGTTCTGCCGTAGACTCGTCTCCGTGGCCACTGACTTCTCCTCCGAGATCGAACGACTCCGACACACCTACGCCTCCATCGCCGCGGTGACCGACCCCGATGCCCTGCGCGCCCGCATCGCCGAGCTCTCCGAGCAGGCCTCCGCCCCGGACCTGTGGGATGACCCCGACTCCGCCCAAGTGGTCACCTCCGCCCTGTCCCACGCCCAGGCCGACCTCAAGCGCGTCGAGAGTCTGGGGGAGCGCATCGAGGACCTCGAGGCGATGGTCGAGCTCGCTGGTGAGGAGGAGGGGGAGGATGCCGCCGAGATCCTCGCCGAGGCCGAGTCGGACCTGACGGCCATCAGCAAGGACCTCTCCGACTTGGAAATCCGCACGCTACTGAGTGGCGAGTACGATCCGCGCGACGCCGTCGTCACCATCCGCTCGGGCGCCGGCGGCGTGGATGCCGCCGACTTCGCCGAGATGCTCCTGCGCATGTACACCCGGTGGGCCGAGCGGCACGACTATCCCGTCAAGGTCCTCAACACCTCTTACGCAGAGGAGGCGGGCCTGAAGTCGGTCACCTTCGAGGTTCACGCCCCGTACGCCTACGGGACCTTGAGCGTCGAGGGCGGCACGCACCGCCTGGTGCGCATCAGCCCCTTCGACAACCAGGGCCGCCGCCAGACCTCTTTCGCCGCCGTCGAGGTCATCCCTCTCATCGAGTCCACCGACCACATCGACATCCCCGAGACCGACATCCGCATCGATGTCTTCCGCTCTTCGGGACCCGGCGGGCAGAGCGTCAACACTACCGACTCCGCCGTGCGCATCACCCACCTGCCCACGGGCCTGGTGGTCTCCATGCAGGATGAGAAGTCCCAGATCCAGAACCGTGCCGCCGCGATGCGCGTCCTCCAGTCGCGCCTGCTCCTGCTCAAGCAGCAGGAGGAGGATGCCAAGAAGAAGGAGCTCGCCGGGGACGTCAAGGCCTCCTGGGGGGACCAGATGCGCTCCTACGTCCTCAATCCCTACCAGATGGTCAAGGACCTGCGGACCAACTTCGAGGTCGGCAACCCCGACTCGGTATTCGACGGCGACATCGACGGCTTCATTGACGCCGGTATCCGCTGGCGCAAGCAGCAGGAAACGGCCGAGGACTGAGCGGCTCGCTTCATTAGAAGCGTCACCGGAGTCAGGGATCCCCCGGAGGGATCCCTGATTTCTTTTCTATGTGCCCCTGGTTTCTCTGACTTGCGATTGAGGTCGCAAAATATTAGACGTACCGTGAATTTTATGAGCGCATCACATGAAAAACTTCGGTCGGTGGAAGTCTCATCAACACTCTCGTCTCTCGAGTCCTCGGATCTCAGTGGGTATCGATCAGATCAAGGTCGTCACCTCACCGCAGGCGGCAAGGTTCTGCGCATTGTCATCGCGGTTGCGATGATGTTCGCCTGCGCGCTCGCTCCGCCTATACTGAAGCAGGTTCCTGTCATCCAGTCTTTTGCTCTCGCACATGAGAATCCCGTTGGTCTCGTGGAGTCATTCGCGGTGGGGTCGTGTGTGTTGCTGATCTATGGGGCGGCGGTGGTGCTCGCTCTTACCTTGTGCTACGTCTTGGGCTGTACGCTTGACCGGGGTCGGCGTGTCGGTATGGGGCTGCGCACCGACAGACGTGCGCTGCTGTGGCTGGCAGGGATGATTCTGGCTGCGCTCGTCGTAGACCTTGTGGTGGCCGGCATGCTTCATGTCTTCGGGATTGCTGGTGGAGGCCAGCCGTTACCCCAGAGCCCAGCGTGGCTCATGATCGTCGAGTCCTTCTCCATAGCCTTCCTTCTCCAGGGAATCCCTGAGGAGATCATATGGAGGGGGTGGCTCTACTCCTCACTGGGTGAGACGCGTTTCGCAGCAGTGTCCAGCGTCCTCGGATTCACTGCTCTTCATCTTCTCTCTCAAGGAGGTCAGCAGAATCTTCTTGAGCACCTCACATATCTCGCCTTGCCGTGCGGATTTGCGGTGACAGCATTGATTGTTCGAATGATCTCCGGGTCGACCTGGGCGGCCATCGGCGTGCACGGGGGATTTCATGTGGCGAACGACGTGTTGTCGGATCGGTTGCATCTCCCCAGCGGGTCGATCACCTGGGTGCTCCAAGGCCTACTCTGGGCCGCGGTCGGCCTTCTCATTCTCGCCTTCCACCGCCGTCGTCAGCGGCTGGCGGCGTTGACAGACCGGACATGTTGACCCCCTCCATCTCCAGGAGACGTTCCTTCCGGTCGACCCCGCCTGCGTAGCCGCGCAGGCTCCCGTCGGAGGCAAGCACACGGTGGCACGGCACGATGAGAGTGATCGGGTTGTGCCCGACCGCGCCACCCACGGCCTGGGCGGACATCTGCTTGCGGCCCAAGCGACGCGCAACCTCGGCAGCGATACGGGCATAGGTGCTGGTGGCGCCGAAGGGGACGGAGAGCATGATGGAGGTGACCATCTTCTTGAAGTCGGAGCCCTCGACCCTGATCGGCGGAGTGAATCCCGGGTCGGTGCCCTCGAAGTAGGTATCGAGCCACTGGGCCGTCTGCGTGAAGACGGGCAGATGGGGCTGGACTACCGCGTCGTCGCTGATCGTCGAACGGTCGTAGTTCTGGCCGTCGAACCACAGACCTGTCAGGTGCTCGCCATCGCCGGCCATGGTCATGGCTCCCAAGGGGGACTCGTAATGGTTGAGGTAGTGCATCGTTCCCTTCCCCTCGTTCGTCTTCCTGCTCATGGTGTCACGCTCGGGCACGGTTCTGCCTCGCATCGGCTCGCTGCGGATCCGCGTGCACCGTCTCACCTCCGCCGTCGTCGCCATTGCTCCGGGGCTCCCTTAGGCTTGGCCACGGTGCGCAGGGCGGGACCGGTCGGTCGCCGTCGTCGCGCAGAACCTCCGCTCACACCCTGACGAAAGGCGCAGACGAGCAGTGGCTGAGTACATCTACCAGATGATCAAGGCGCGTAAGGCCCACGGCGACAAGGTCATCCTCGACGACGTCACCATGGCCTTCCTCCCCGGAGCCAAGATCGGCATGGTCGGCCCCAACGGTGCCGGCAAGTCCTCCATCCTCAAGATCATGGCCGGCATCGACCAGCCCTCCAACGGCGAGGCCCGCCTGACCCCCGGCTACAGCGTCGGCATCCTCCTGCAGGAGCCCCCGCTCAACGAGGACAAGACGGTGCTCGGCAACGTCGAGGAGGGCGTTGCCGAGATCAAGTCCAAGCTGGACCGTTACAACGAGATCAGCGCTGCCATGGCGGACCCGGACGCCGACTTCGACGCCCTCATGGCGGAGATGGGCACCCTCCAGGACGCTCTGGACGCGGCCAATGCCTGGGACCTCGACTCCCAGCTGGAGCAGGCCATGGACGCCCTGCGCTGCCCCCCGCCGGACGCCGAGGTCAAGAACCTCTCCGGTGGTGAGCGCCGCCGCGTGGCCCTGTGCAAGCTGCTCCTCGAGGCCCCGGACCTCCTCCTGCTGGACGAGCCCACCAACCACCTCGACGCCGAGTCCGTCCTCTGGCTCGAGCAGCACCTGGCCAGCTACCAGGGCGCCGTCATCGCCGTTACCCACGACCGCTACTTCCTCGACCACGTCGCCCAGTGGATCGCCGAGGTCGACCGCGGCCACCTCTACCCTTACGAGGGCAACTACTCCACCTACCTGGAGACCAAGGAGAAGCGCCTCGAGGTCCAGGGCAAGAAGGATGCCAAACTCGCCAAGCGCCTCAAGGAGGAGCTCGAGTGGGTGCGATCCTCCGCCAAGGGGCGCCAGGCCAAGTCCAAGGCACGTCTGGCCCGCTACGAGGAGATGGCCGCCGAGGCCGAGCGCACCCGCAAGCTCGACTTCGAGGAGATCCAGATCCCGCCGGGGCCCCGACTGGGCAACCAGGTCCTGGAGGCCACCAACCTCAACAAGGGCTTCGACGGGCGCACTCTCATCGACGGGCTCTCCTTCACCCTGCCGCGCAACGGCATTGTCGGGGTCGTCGGCCCTAACGGCGTCGGAAAGTCCACCCTGTTCAAGACCATCGTTGGCCTGGAGCCGCTGGACGGCGGAGACCTCAAGATCGGCCAGACCGTCAAGCTCTCCTACGTCGACCAGTCCCGAGCCGGCATCGACCCCAAGAAGACCCTCTGGGAGGTCGTCTCCGACGGGCTGGACTACATTCAGGTGGGTAACGTGGAGATGCCCTCGCGCGCCTACGTCGCCTCCTTCGGTTTCAAGGGGGCCGACCAGCAAAAGCCTGCTGGCGTGCTCTCCGGCGGTGAGCGCAACCGCCTCAACCTGGCGCTGACCCTCAAGCAGGGCGGCAACCTCATTCTCCTGGACGAGCCCACCAACGACCTCGACGTCGAGACCCTGGGGTCGCTGGAGAACGCCCTGCTGGAGTTCCCCGGCTGCGCCGTGGTCATCACCCACGACCGATGGTTCCTCGACCGCGTGGCCACACACATCCTCGCTTGGGAGGGAACCGATGAGGACCCGGCCAGCTGGTACTGGTTCGAGGGGAACTTCGCCTCCTACGAGGAGAACAAGGTCGAGCGCCTCGGACCCGAGGCGGCCCGGCCTCACCGGGTCACCTACCGGAAGCTGACCCGAGAATGAGCCCTGAGTGATCGAGCTCCGGCTCGATCCGCCATCTCAGACAGAGACGCCATTCCCTCAGCCGACCGGCTGAGGGAATGGCGTCTCTATTACGGACAATGAGGGTGCCGCGTCATGGTGCTGAAAACCGTCATCGCTGGAGACTCTGAGACCTGCACCAAGAGCGGTGATGCCTGTGTCGGAGCGACTCAGTTCAGAAAATTGACCACGATAGTGTTTGGAGTAGGTGATCGTCAAGGGGGATTGACCGCTCTGGTGTGATTTGCAAGGTGGCTTTTATGGTTTTTTCAGGCGGTAACCTTGTGTGGCTGGGTTGCCGTCTTGAGTACTCCGCCACTTTGAAAGGACAATTATCATGGGTGCAACAATGGCTCGCCGTGTCGCAAGTGCCGGCTCACTTCTCGCACTCGTCGCCGGCGCTCTCCTGATTCCGACCTCGACAGCAAGCGCTGCTGAGAGAGACGGAGTCTGTGACGAGGGGGAGGTCTGCTTCTACTACAACAGCAACGGGAAAGGATCGGTTTCCGACTTCAGTAGTTCCGTCCCAAACTATGGGGGAAGTCAGCCCAACTGCTATGAGTTCAAGGGGGACGGAAATGGTCGAGGTGAGTGTGTGAAGAACAATGTGGCCTCGGTCTGGAATCGGACGGGCCAGTCGGTGACTATTTACTACAACTCCAACTATTCGGGGCCTAGTCAAACGATTCCTGACGGTGAGCCGGTGAACCTCCGTCCTGACCTCAAGAATGAGAATGCGTCGCATAAGATCGACAACTTTAAGTTGTGCGTGAATGGGAACTGCCCCTTGTAGCCTGGGCTGAGCTGATGGGGTGTCGTAAACAGCAGTGCCAGTCGACTTCAACAGATGTCGACTGGCACTGCTCTCATGATAAACGTTCCCGATTGCGTCTCACGTGCCTTGTCCGGCAAGATTGACCGTGCTTAGAGTGCCTATTGGGAGGCGTTGCGATGAGTAGGAAGACACCGGACCTCATTCCCGAAGGCGGCGTCATAGGGAGGCTCCCGTTCGAGGGGTGGTGGCTGAGCGAGCTCAGCCCCGCGCGCCGCGTCCCGAGCCACGGGACCGACCTGTTCGGCACCACGTACGCGCTCGACTTCCTTGTCGTCGACGATGACGGTCGCACGGCGCCTGCTCGCAGCCTGCGCACGGTCTTCGCCACCGAACCGCCAGAGCTCTTCTACGCCTTCGGGCGCCCCCTGTACTCGCCCATCGCAGGAACCGTGGTGTCTGTTCACGACGGCGAACCCGACCACGAGGCGCGCCGCTCGATACTGACGCTCATCCCGTACGGGTTGAGTCAGCCCCGGAGGATTCGACGGGGACTGACCGCGATCCTTGGGAATCACGTCATCATCCAGGTTGCAGAAAGCCCTTACTACGTTGGACTCGTACACCTTCAGCGAGGCTCCGTTCAGGCGTCGGCTGGTGACCGGGTGAGCGCCGGCGATCAGATCGGCAGATGCGGCAACTCCGGGAACTCCACGCAGCCCCATCTCCACATTCAAGCGATGGACAGCCCTGATCCCTATGCCGCGAAGGGTGTGCCGCTCCGTTTCGACGAGTTCCAGCAACACCGCCCGAGGCAAGGTGCCCCGTGGACGCTGCGTGAGCAGGCCTGCCCGGAGCAGGGCTCGGTCGTCGCTCGCCTTGATGACGCCATAGAATGAGTCTCAGATCCGGCGTGACGATCCGTTGCGGTGCTGCTGCGGCCTGATTACGACGAGAAGTAGGGGATGAGCCTACGGCGCGGTGCGCTGGTTCTGATCGGGGACGTACTTGTACGGCGAGGACTGCGTCTTCCTGCAAACCTCTGAGGCCCGGTGGCAGTCGTTTGTCGGAAAAGTACGTCCTGGACGGACAACGCAGTTCCCGCCCCGTACCGAGTCGCTGAGGCCACACAGGGGAACAGTGAAGGCAGCAGTGACTCCTATGAGGAAACCTTTATTTTAGGCATGCCATGCCATAGTGCCGTGAATGATTGCCGCGATTGATGGACCAACGATCATGGCCGGCTCTCTGCGTCGGATACCGATACCGACGTCGACGATTTGGACCACCGTTGCAGCAATGAGGACCAGTCTCACGGTAGTAACGTCTAAAGCTGCGACGAAAGGCACGACTGCGGTGACTATGCCAAAGGGAACCGCTCGAGCCGCATACATCTGAGCGAAGAACCTCTCCCCGGGGCTGACCTCTCGCGACTTACTCATGATCTGAGGTCGGAAGACAATCAGCAGCGACGACGTCATGCTGATAGTGGCAGCAATGGCGTTGAGGACCTGAAGCATAGCAATCACCGCCATGAACCGTTTGAGACGATAGAAATGCAGAAAAGGCGTCAGTCGGGGAGCGTGCTGCCGTCGTCGCCCTCGCCCATGCGGATCCGCCAACGGCCCGATCCGGCGCCGGTCGCTGAGTCCGTGGGTATGCGGACCATGCCCTCCTGGGCGATGGTCGACACGAGCCTGCCGGATGAGTCGAAGACCTGGGCTCGCGCCATGCCCCGGCCACCCTGTGAGGAGGGGGAGTCCTGCACGTAGAGCAGCCAGTCGCCCATGTCCACGTCCCGGTGGAACCACTGTGCGTGGTCAAGGGTTGCCAGACTCATGCCCTCACTGCGCCAGGACAGCCCCTGGCTGCGCAGCACCGGCTCCAGCATCACCTGGTCACACACATAGGCCAGCAGCGCCCGGTGCACGGTCTGAGAGGTCTGCGTCGGGATACGACTGCGCGAACGCATCCACAGATGTTGGCGGCCGGCTCGCTCCTTGGCAGGGCGCAGATAGAGGTTGCCCTCCACGTGCCTGAGGTCGAATGCCGCCGTGCGCCCCAGAAAGCGCGCCACCGGGTGATCGATGGTGCGGAAGATCTCCAGGGCGCTCGTCAGGTCCTCAGGCCGCGGCACTGAGGGAGCAGTGACGTGAATGTCAGCCCCCTCCTGCTCCTCCTGGAAGGAGGTGAGCATCGTGAGGATCGGTGTGCCCTCCTGAGACGCCGCGGTGCGTCTCTGAGAGAAGGAACGCCCGTCATGCAGCCGCTCGACGGCGAAGCTGATCGGCTTGTCCGGCTGACCGCCCCGCATGAAGAAGGCGTGGACCGAGTGCGGCAGACGTTCCCCGTCTCCGTCGTCTTCGACCGTGGCGGCTGCGGCGAGCATGCCCTGGGCAACCACCTGGCCGCCATAAACCCGACCCGAGAGCTGGGGCAGAGATCCGCCAGTGAAGACGTCCCTCCCGTCTCCCGCCGCCAGGCCGAGGACCCGGGTCACCGAACCGAGGGGTTCCTCCGTGGCGGCGGGGACGGGATACGGGACCGTCACAGACCGAGCTCCTCCAGGATCGGCAGCTTGGCGCGCACGGCTGTGTGGGCCTCCTCGGCGGTGGCCGCGGCGATGGCGATCTTGGCCAGCTCCCGGCACTCGTCGAGGGTGACGGACTTCAGAACGGCGTCGACGTCGGGCAGGGCACGTGCCGTCATCGACAGTGAGGCGACACCCAGGCCCACCAGCACGGTTGCCAGTGCCGGGTCCGCAGCGGCCTCACCGCATACGCCCACCGGGCGGCCATTGGGGGAGGCTCCCTCGCATGCTGTGCCGATCAGACGCAGCACGGCCGGTTGCCAAGCCGTGGACAGGTCCGCCAGTGAGGACAGCAGGCGGTCGGCCGCCATGACGTACTGGGTGAGGTCGTTGGTACCCACGGAGGCGAAGTCCGCATGCTCGAAGAGCTTGTCCGCCATGAGCGCGGCGGAGGGCACCTCGATCATCATCCCGGCCGTCTTCAGGCCGTAGGAGCGCGCCTTCTCCGTGAACGCCTTGGCCTCATCCGCTGTGGAGATCATCGGAGCCATGACCCACACCTTGGCCTCGGTGGCGGCCTCGGCCTTGGCCAGCGCCTCGAGCTGGTGCTCCAGCACCTCGGGGTCGCGGCGCGTGGTCCGGTAGGCGCGCACGCCGAGCGCCGGATTGGCCTCGGTGGCATCGGTCAGGAACGGCAGCGGCTTGTCAGCTCCGGCGTCGAGGGTGCGCACGACGACCTTTTTGCCGGGGAAGGCCTCCAGAACGCCCTGGTAAGCCTCCACCTGAGCCTCCACCGTGGGCTCCTCGGGCTGGTCGAGGAAGCAGAACTCGGTGCGGAACAGGCCGACTCCCATCGCGCCGGCCTCCGCAGCACTGCGGGCGCCGGCCGCATCGCCGACATTGGCCAGCAGCTGGACCTCGTGGCCGTCCTTGGTGGCGCCGTCGCCGTTGAAGACACGCACGCGCGAGGCCAGCTCGCGGGCCCGGCGCAGGGCATCCTCGGAGGGGTTGATGGTGATCGTTCCCTTGGTGCCGTCCACCAGGACGATGTCGCCCTCGGCCAGCGCATCGGTGACCTCCTCGCCGGTACCGACGATCGCCGGCATACCCAGGGCCCTCGCCAGGATGGCGGTGTGAGAGGTGGGCCCGCCCTCGGAGGTGATGAAGGCGATGACCTTCTCCGGATCCAGCAGCGCGGTGTCGGCCGGGGCCAGGTCGGCGGCCACGAGCACGAAGGGCTCGGGCAGACGGGGGATGCCTGGCATGGGGGACTCGGTCAAGACGGCGACGATACGGTCGCGCACGTCCTGCACGTCACGAGTGCGCTCAGCCATGTAACCGCCCAGCGACTCCAGCATGGTGGCCAGTGTCCCCGCAGACTCCCACACGGCACGCTCGGGAACCAGGCGCTTCTCTCGCACCATCGCCTGCGCCGTCGAGGTCAGAGTGGGGTCGGCCGCCATCTGCGCGGTGGTCTCAAGGAGTGTGCGAGCCTCAGCCTTAGCCTCGGCAGCGGACAGCTCCAGGCCCTTCTTGACCTGCTGAGCCGCCAGTGCGATGCGCTCGCACTCCTTCTCGATGTCGCGGCTGGGCTCGAGTGTGGCGATCTCGGGTTCAGGAATAGGGGGCGCCATCCTGGCGACGGGGCCGGCCACAAGGCCAGGGCTCACACCGATGCCGGACAGGGTTGTGGAAGTGGTGTCGGACGCTGTCATGTGGTGCTCCTCATCGGAGACGAAAGGGGATCATCGTTCATTGTGCCCCGACTACGGCCTGAATGAGACGTTTCCGCCAGGGGAATAAAGTTTCCTCCAGTGCCGGTTCCAAGGCATCTATCGCGTTTCCATAAGGTTATGCGAAGGAACGTCGCTAGGGGAGGGGCGTCTGCCGGTGGAGCCGTTCTTCGTGCGGCAAAGTCGCCTCATCCCCACCGCTGCCGCTTCGCCGTCTCGAGTCCGTGCCCTCGCCGCGAGTGGCGCGGAGGTGGGATAAAGTGATCGTGACCACGAAGAGCTTCAGCCGCCCGGCCGACCGCATGACAGACGGGAACTGCGTGAGGACGGGAACCGAGAAGGAGTAGCCATGAGCACTGCATCTGACATCGTCGCCGGTCTTGGCGGCCAAGAGAACATCACCGACCTCGAGCCGTGCATCACGCGTCTGCGCGTGGAGGTCGCCGACCAGGCGAAGGTTGACGAGGAGGCGCTGCGGGCGGCCGGTGCTTTCGGCGTGGTGCGCTCGGGTCGCGTCGTCCAGGTTGTCGTCGGTCCGACGGCGGACACCCTCGCCTCAGAGATCGCGTCCCTCTGACAGGGGGCCGCCCGTCGATGCCTCCCGGGACGCCTGGTTCCAATATCCGCATGTTGGAACCGGGCGACCCGCCATTGGCCCGACGACGTCGGGGCGGGGCTCGGGCAACCGTCCCACCAGTCGTCTAATCGAATGCGGTCCTAGACACACGGGGCCGCCGCTCATCATCTGCGGCGGCGCGATCCCAGGGTGCGATGGTGAAACTGTTGCAGCAAAACATCAGCCGACACGGTGCGGCAGGGTGCACAACTGTGAGTAGCTAGGGCACACTTGGACATTGCTAGTCCTCCTAGCGCCCGTGTCCCGTTCCAACCTACCAGTCCCCCTAGGGTTGACGGCGGAGCGCACAACATGCTCCACGGCGCCCACCGCACATCTGCTCACGCAAGGCTGACCCACGCACATGAACGAGTTCAACGACGACCAGTTACCTGCTTCTGAGAGCCTCAAGCATCTTGCTGAGGCATATGGTGTCTCCACCGAGTACTGGGACTACCACGGCAACCTTGCCTCGCCTTCAAGCGCCACCCTCAAGGCCGTGCTCGCCGCACTCGGCGTGCGGGCGCGTACCGACGAGGAGATCGAACAGTCCTTGAGGGGGGTCGAGGATGCCCCCTGGCGTCAGACGCTCGCCCCCACCGTGGTCACACGCGGCGGCGTGGAGTCCACTGTCCCCGTCTACGTGCCCGACGGCGCCAAGGTGCGGGTTCGGGTCGAACTCGAGGACGGCGAGGTCCGCGAGCTGACCCAGACCGAGGACTGGACCGTGCCCAGGGAGGTCGACGGGGTCAAGCGGGGGCGCGCCTCCTTCATCCTGGGCTCCGATCTGCCCCTGGGCTGGCACCGAATCGTCGCCGAGGTTAGCCCCGGCTCCGCTGACCAGGCAGCGCTCCAGGGGGCGCACGCCGCCCCGCCGGCTGATGCCGATTCCGAAACGGTCACGGTGGCCTCGGCCCTCGCGGTGACTCCCAACCACCTTGATCTACCCAAGGCGCTCGGAGATCGCGGTTGGGGAGTCATGACCCAGCTCTACTCGATCCGTTCGCGGGCCTCCTGGGGGACCGGCGACACCGATGACCTCACCGAGCTCGTTTCCTTCCTGGGAGACCAGGGGGCCGACTTCCTGCTCATCAATCCGTTGCACGCCGCCGAGCCCGTGGCGCCGATGACCCCCTCGCCCTACCTGCCCGTCACCCGGCGCTTCGTCAACCCGCTCTACATTCGGCCGGAGAACATCCCGGAGGTCGCCCGACTGTCCGGGCCCAAGCGCTCGCTGGTGCAATGGGCCTTTGAGGAGGTCAAGGACAGCGATCTGAGCGCCGAGCCTATCGATCGCGACGCGGTGTGGAAGGCCAAGCGCGAGGCGCTGGAGGTCATCTTCGCCGCTGGCCGCTCTTACTCCCGCCAGCGCGACTTCGAACGTTTCCGGGCCGAGCAGGGCGAGGGGCTGGAGCGCTTCGCCCTGTGGAGCGCGCTGGTGGAGAAGCACGGCCCCCTGGAGACGTGGCCCGCCACCTTGCGGGAGGCGGACTCCGCTTACGTGGCCAACGAGGCCCATCTGCTGGCCGAGCGCATCGACTTCTTCGCCTGGCTGCAGTGGATCGTCGACGAGCAGTTGGCCCGCGCCCAGGCCGAGGCCCTGGCATCGGGAATGGCCCTGGGCGTCATGGACGACCTCGCCGTGGGGGTGCACTCCCAGGGAGCGGACGTGTGGTCCAACCCGGAGGCCTTCGCTTCCGGCGTCACCGTGGGCGCTCCGCCGGACATGTACAACCAGCAGGGGCAGAACTGGTCTCAGCCGCCGTGGAACCCCGAGTACCTGGCTCGCACCGCCTACGCCCCACTGCGAGACATGGCGCGGACGGTACTGCGTCACGCCGGCGCGCTGCGCGTGGACCACGTCATCGGCCTGTTCCGCCTGTGGTGGATTCCCGAGGGAATGGGGGCCGACCATGGCGCCTATGTGCGCTACGACCACGAGGCCATGCTCGGCGTCGTCCTCCTGGAGGCCCATCGGGCCGGTGCCGTCGTCATCGGCGAGGATCTGGGAACCGTGGAGCCCTGGGCCCGAGACTATCTGGCCAGTCGGGGCGTGCTGGGCACCAGTGTGCTGTGGTTCGAGAAGCAGCACGACGGCTGGCCCCTCCAGCCCCAGGACTACCGCCGCCTGGCCCTGTCCACGGTCAGCACCCACGATCTTCCCCCGACCGCCGGCTACCTCGCCGACGAGCACGTCGAGCTGCGCGAGAGGCTCGGACTACTCACCGAGCCGGTCGAGCAGGTGCGCACCGAGGCGCGCATCGAGCGCGACCGGATGACGGCCCGGCTGCGCGAGCACGGTCTGCTGGGGGATTCACCCACGGAGCGCCAGGTGGTTGAGGCCCTGCACCGCTACGTGGTGCGCACCCCCTCGGTCCTGGTCGGCATCGCACTGGTCGACGGAGTGGGGGAGCGGCGCGCCCAGAACCAGCCCGGCACCGACCAGGAGTACCCCAACTGGAGGATCCCCCTGGCCGACGGCGCAGGCGAGGTCGTCCTGGTCGACGACCTGCCCGGGAACACCCGGCTGGGAAGTCTCCTGTCCGCCGTGCGCGAGGAAATGACCTCACAGGACTGAACCGATCGCCTCGTACTTCCTGGGGTCGATGACGCATCGCGGTGCCGGCCGTCATCCAGACGGCCGGCACCGCATCATCCGTTTATCTTCGGCCCCTGGCTCAGGTGTGCGCGCCGTTGGATCTCGCCTCCGCGAGGACAGGTGAGCCCGGGCGCGGAGGTGCGCACTCGGCCTCAGACCCAATCCATGAGCGTGTCGCCCGCTGCCACTTTGCGTCCGAGCAGGGTGGGCCCCAGTGCGGACTCATCGCCCTCCAGGGCGATGACAGGGACGATCGGGTTGAGGCCATGCTCCTCGATGTAGGCGGGGGACCAGGTGACGACGGGCTGGCCGGCGTCGACCGCCTCGCCCTCACCGGCCAGGAGGGTGAAGCCCCTGCCCCCCAGACCCACGGTGTCCAGCCCCAGGTGGACCAGGACGCTGCGCCCCTCATCGGTGGAGATGATGTAAGCGTGGGGGTGGATCTTGGCAATGGTCCCGCCGACCGGGGCCAGGGCTGCCACCTCCTCACCGCTAGCACGATCCGGGGCGACGGCCACTCCCGGGCCGACGATCCGGCCTGAGAACACGGGATCGGGAACGGAATCGAGGCCGACGACGACGCCGGCTACGGGGGACCGGACGGTCAGGCTCACCGCAGGTCCTCGATGTCTTCTGCGAGCGTGTCTGCGTTGGGTCCGACGACGACCTGAACGATCTCGCCGAGCTTGACGACCCCGTGTGCACCTGCGGCCCTCAGGGCAGGCTCATCGATCAGGGAGCCGTCCTCGAGTTCGCAGCGCAAGCGAGTGATGCAGGGTTCGATCTCGACGATGTTGTCGAATCCTCCGAGGGCGTCGACGATACTCTGGGCTTGGGACATAGGTTCCTCCTGGGTGGGCCGGACGGGTGCCGGGATTGGGTGCGTAATAGTGCCGGGGTGGGTCGTCGGGAAGTGGAGAAAGGGATGCGCTGTCGGGTGTGGCCCCTTCGCCGGTGACGGACTAGTGGTCCATACCAGTAATCCATGTTACAGGCCGTCATGTACTTGTCCAGTGTCGATCGACGACTGTTTTTCAAGACGAGGGGCGGGAGGGGCGGAAGGCCGGTTTTGGGGCGGCCACCGGAACCCACAGGGTGTAGCGATCGGCGCGGAACAGGGTACGCGAGTAATCGATGGCGCAGTGCTCGTGGAAGGTGCGTCGTGTGATGTCCAGCGTCGGGGCGTCCTCCGGGACCGACAGCAGTGCGGCCTCCTGGGCGGTGGCCGCGTGGGCCTCGATCATGTCCTCGCCCCATTCGGGCGCCAGACCGGCCCGGGCCAGCTCGGCGTAGACCGAGAAACTCGGGCTGGTGCGAAGCAGATCGGGAAGAAGTGCTGCGGGGATCCAGTTCTCCTCGATGGCCATGGGGATCGCATTGGCGGTCAGCAGGCGACGCAGGTGGTGGACCTCGGCTTCCGCTTCCAGTTCAAGCGCCTCCGCCACGGTCTCGCCGGCGGGGACGGTCTCCGCCAGCAGCATGACGACTCCGGGCTCCATTCCGCGACGTTGCATCTCCTGGGTGAAGGAGGTCAGCCGAATCTGCAGATCGAGTTTCGGGGGTGCAACGAACGTGCCCTTGCCCTGATGGCGCTCCAGGATGCCGTCAACGACGAGCGTGTCGATGGCCTGGCGCACGGTCATCCGGGAGACCTCGAACCGCTCGCACAGCTCGCGCTCGGAGGGGACTGGGGAGCCGTTGGCGAGTCCGTTCCTGACCAGCTCCAGCAGGTGGTTGCGCACGATGACGTACTTCGCCAGTCTCTTGCCTGGGTTCTTGGGCATGGGGCTCCCCTGGTCGACAGTGGGTGGAGGTGGTCGGAGAGGTGAACTGGTCGTGACCATTGTTTTCGCTCCGGCGCGTCCTTCATTATGGCTGAAGAGCGCTTTTAATGCTTGACATTGAAGGTTCCATAGGTTTTTCTGGTGGCACTGGACCAGACGTGCTCGGTGTCGATCCGTCTAGACCACCACCGTCATGGTGACTATCTCTGACGCGGCAGTGCTGCCGCTTGATTCCACTTTGGAGAACATCATGTCAGACAAGAAGAAGACGAGCGGTGCCTTTGCCCTCGCTCAACGGCTGGGGCGGTCACTGATGCTGCCCATTGCCACCCTTCCGGCTGCGGGTTTGCTGGTGCGCCTGGGGCAGGCGGACATGCTGGGAGCCGACGGGCTCGCCCGGAATCTGTCCTGGCTCCAGCCAGTTGCAGACATCTTCGCCGCAGCCGGCGGGGCGGTTTTCGACAACCTGCCCCTCATCTTCGCCGTCGGCGTGGCCGTCGGCTTCGCCAAGAAGGCTGACGGCTCCACCGGGGTGGCTGGCCTGTTCGGCTACCTCATCTATCGCGCAGTGACCTGGATCATGTCCCCCATCGTCATGGGCAAGCCCGAGCCCCTGAGTCAGGAGGCCCTCGACTGCCTGCACAGCTTCGATCCAGCCAAGGGGGAGATCGTTCAGGTGGGACCCTGGAACCAGGGCATCAAGCTCTGCGACATCCCCACCCAGACGCCCATCAACTACGGGGTCCTCGGCGGCATCATCATCGGAGTCGTCGCCGCTCTGCTCTGGCAACGGTACTACCGGATCAAGTTGCCTGACTGGCTGGCCTTCTTCGGTGGGCGCCGGTTCGTCCCGATTGTCACCTCCGGCGCGGCGCTCATCATCGCCCTGGTCATGTCGGGGCTCTACCCCGCCTTCAACTGGCTCATCAACGACCAGCTCGGCGGCTGGCTCATCGACGCCGGAAACTCCAAGGGCGCCGCCGGCGCCTTGGCGGTCTTCGTCTTCGGCACCGTCAACCGCCTACTCATCCCCTTCGGCCTGCACCACCTGCTCAACTCGGTGCCCTGGTTCCAACTCGGTTCCTGCCAAACGGCCTCCGGAGGTACCGCCCACGGTGACCTCACCTGTTTCTTCCAAGGGGTGGACGGCTCGAACTCGTGGACCGGAAGCTTCATGACCGGTTTCTTCCCGATCATGATGTTCGCCTTGCCCGCCGCCGCGCTGGCCATCTGGCACACCGCCAAGCCCGCCAAGCGCAAGGCGACCGGCGCCCTCATGATTTCTGTGGCCCTGACCGCCTTCATCACCGGCATTACCGAGCCCCTCGAATACGCCTTCGCCTACGTGGCCTTCCCGATCTACGCCGTCCACGCGGTCCTGACCGGTTCCTCCCTGGCGGTCGCCAACCTCCTGGGCGCCAAGGACGGCTTCTCCTTCTCCGCCGGGGCGATCGACTACCTGCTCAACTTCGGCAAGTCCGCCGAGCTCTCCGGCGGCGTGGTACGCGGACCACTCATGATCGTCATCATGGGTCTGGTCTACGCCGTTATCTACTACTTCCTCTTCCGGTTCCTCATCATCAGGTTCAACTTCAAGACTCCCGGCCGGGAGGATGATGATGTCGACGCCTTCGCCGCCGCCCAGGCCGCTGCCGCCAAGTCCTCGGGCAAGCGGGACGAGGATCCGCACCAGCGCTGACTGATCCGGCGATCAGCACAGAGGCGGCCGGGGCCGGGCACATGATGTGCTCGGCCCCGGCCAGTCCGTCTCTCGATCCCCGCCGGGCGGGACCCGGCGCGGTTACTGGCCGCTGATCTCAGCGGCCTGAGCCCTGGCCGTGCGCTGGGTGTCGTCGAGGTTTTCGCGCACGATCCGTCGCAGGGCCGCTGGTGCTTCGGCATGGGAGCCCAGCCACCCCTCCAGGGCGGCGGCCGGGTCAACCCCGTCCAGGCCAACCGTGACGCAGGACCACAGGCCCGTCAGCAGGTTCTCCGCCATGTGGAAGGTTCGCGAGGACCACACGGAGTCGATGGCGTCCACGTACTCGGCCACGAAGGGCTTCAGCAGCTCGGGATGGCGCTCGACGTTTGCCAGGCCGCGCAGCACGCGCACCTGGGTCTCGTTGGGCATGGAGGCGTCATCGACGAGCGCCCTCCATGTGCTCTGCTTCGCCTCCGGCGTCGGGATGGCGGCGCGGGCCTCGGCGGCGCGCTCACGCCCCGTGGTCGTGCGGTCCCGGTTCTCCTCGGTGCGGATCTGCTCCTCCCCGAAGCGGCCGGCAGCCACCAGTCCGGTCAGCAGGTCCCAGCGCAGGTCCTGGTCGACGTCGAGCCCGTCAAGAGCTGTGGTCCCCTCCAGAAGGCCGGTGACGGCGTCGAGCTGCTCGTCCGTCACCGCGTGGGCGGACAGAGCCCGCACCAGCTGGAGCTGCTTGTCGCTTCCGGCCGTGGCTGCCCGGGCCAGCTCCAGTAGCCGGTCGGCGGTCCCCGGGGCGAGGTCGCGGCGCACGGCCGGGGGCAGGAAACCGGACAGACAGGTGGTGATCCGTCCCAGGAGTCCCTGGATGACTGAGGAGTGCTCCTCCACGCTCAGTGCCCGCAGCGCCGCCTTCAGGAAATGGGAGGCCGCGAGTTCGCCGTCGCGCACCATGTCCCAGGCCGACGCCAGGACGATCGAGCGCGGCAGGGACTCGGTGAAGGCCTCGATATGGGCGAGCCCCTGGGCAAGCGAGTCCTCGTCCAGGCGGACCTTGGCGTAGGTGAGGTCGTCGTCGTTGAGGATCAGGATGTCGGCCCGCCTGGTGCCGACCAGTTCGGGAACCGGTGTCAGCTCTCCAGCGACGTCAAGCTCGATGCGGCCGGTGCGCTCCAGACGTGCCTCGGCGCCCTGGCCAGTCAGGCTGTAGGAACCGATCGCCACCCGGTGCGGGCGCAGGGAGGCGGGCGAATCGGCCGGGATCTCCTGGCGGATGGCCGCCTGGGTGATGATGCCGTCGGCGTCGGCGATAACCTGGGTGCGCAGGGTCGTCACCCCCGCCTCCTGGAGCCACAGATGGGTCCATGCGCTCAGGTCGCGGCCCGAGACCGCCTCCAGTTCTCGGAGCAGGTCGCTCAGTTCGGCGTTGGCGTAGGCATGCGCCGCCAGGTAGCGCTGGATACCGGCGAAGAAGTTGTCCCTGCCCACGTATCCCACGAGTGCAGCCAGGACCGAGGCGCCTTTGGCGTAGGTGATGCCGTCGAAGTTGACCTCGACGTCGTGGAGGTCGTTGATCTCTGCAGCCACCGGATGGGTGGAGCTGAGCTGATCCTGGTTGTAGGCCCATCCCTTCTCCAGAGTCTGGAAGGTCGTCCAGGCCTGGTTCCATCGGGTGATCTCGGCGGTGGCCAGGGTGGAGGTGAACTCCGCGAAGGACTCGTTGAGCCACAGGTCGTTCCACCAGGTCATGGTCACCATGTCTCCGAACCACATGTGGGCCAGCTCGTGCAGGATGGTCACGGCTCGCCGCTCGACGCGGGCCTCGACGGGCTGGGAGCGGAAGATGTAGTCGTCGCGGTGGGTGACGCAGCCGGCGTTCTCCATCGCCCCGGCATTGAACTCGGGCACGAAGATCTGGTCGTACTTGGTGAAGGCGTAGGGCGTTGCGAACAAGTCCTCGTAGTAGGCGAAGCCCCGTTTGGTCAGGTCCAGGATCTCCTCGGAGTCCATGTACTCGACCACGCTCTTGCGGCAGTAGACCCCCAGGGGCACGGAGCGCCCGTCGCTGGCCACGTACTCGTCTGTGGTGCCGACGTAGGGGCCTGCCACGATGGCCGTGACGTAGGAGCTCATCGGCTCGGTGGGGGCGAAGGCGAAGGTACGGGCCTCTCCCGAGCCGTCGGACGCCTTCGCCCGGGTCGGCTCGGGGGTGGGGGAGTTGGACAGCACCGTCCAGTTCGCCGGGGTGGTGACGGTGAAGGTGAAGGAGGCCTTGAGATCGGGCTGCTCGAAGACGGCGAAGACGCGCCGTGAGTCGGGCACCTCGAACTGGCTGTAGAGGTAGGTCTCGCCGTCGGCCGGATCGGTGAAGCGGTGCAGGCCCTCTCCGGTGTGCATGTAGGCGCAGTCGGCGTCGACGACCAGCTCGTTGTCCGCGGCCAGGTCCATCAGCGCGATCCGTGAGTCCTCGTAGACCTCGGTGGGGTCGAGGGCACGCCCATTGAGAGTGATGGAGTGGACGGTTGGCGCGATCAGGTCGATGAACGTGGAGGCTCCTGGCGTGGCCGTGAACCGTACGGTGGTGGTGGACCGGAAGACCGTCTCACCGTGCGTGAGGTCGAGGACGACGTCGTAGCTCCGGGTATGCACCGTCGCGCTGCGCTTCGTGGCCTCGAGGTGAGTCAGGTTCTGACCAGGCATAAGAACTCCTGTCTGAAAGGGGCGTGTGGCTCATAGGCGCCGGGCGATTGTCTCACCTTCCGATTCAGGAGGGAGTATCGGCAGTCCATGACGACGCCGGGGAGACGACGCAATGCGTGTCGTCTCCCCGGCGTCAGAGGCAGTTCCGGTGGTGCAGGAAATGTTGAGAGTTGAGAAGAGTGATCAGGCCTTGTTACGACGGCGGAGGAACAGGACCGCCCCGCCGATTGCCACGAGCAGTGCGGCGATCCCGCCGAAGATCAGGCCGTTGGCACCGGTGTGTGCCAGGGACTTGCCGTTGTTGGTGTTCGTCTCACCGGCGGCCCTGGTGTCGGAGGAAGACTCCTTCGTACCCGAGCTCACGCTCTTACTGCGGTTGGTCTGGTTGTTGACCTGCTGATCGGTTGTGGTTTTGTCCTCGCCACCGCCGTTGGTCTGGGTCTCCCCGCCACCACCGTTGTTCTCGGTGGTCTCGTTCTCGCTGGTGGAGCGCTCCGAGTTGATGGTGAAGGTATGGTTGGAAACCGTGGTGATGGTCTTGCTGGTGGCCGTCTCACCGTGGTGGGAGCCGGTCAGAACCAGCAGGTACTCACCGTCGGCAGCATCGGTGGGCGCGGGTAGGTTGCCCACCAGGTTGCCGTTGGCGTCGACCGTCAGCTCTCCAAGGGTGTAGCGAATGCTGGAGTCGCTCTTGTGCTTCAGGAGCACAGTCACCGTCTCACCGGCGTAGAACCCCTGGGCGTTGAAGGTGAAGGTCTGGGACTGTGTCTCCGTGCGGGCGGACACCTCGTAGGAGCCGGAGATGCGCGTGTCGTCGAAGAAGATCTGGGTCTGCTGCTGAGTGGTCGTCTGCACAGTCTCGGTCTTGCCGCCGTAGGTCATGCATCCGGCGCCGATGGTCCACCCATCGGTGGTGGTCGCGGTGGAGGAACCGATGGACTTGATCAGTGCGGCCAGATCGAGATCGGTGGACCAGCTGCCGTCCGCGGCTGCCTCGGTCTTGACGATGTCGGAGACGGTGCCGTCCGGGGCGTACAGTGCGATGCCGACGGTGGCTTGCTGTCCAGTGCAGCCGGTCCCGGAGACGGTGAAGGAACTGTTGGTGCTGGCGGAGACGAAGGTCTTCTCCTGAGTGATCCTGAAGCTGCTGCTCGAGTGGCTCTCGCTGGAGCTGCTGGGGCTCGGGGCGTTCTCACTGGGGCTCGGGCTG
The DNA here is from genome assembly GCF_006546835.1 of Actinomyces johnsonii. Classification (GTDB taxonomy): domain Bacteria; phylum Actinomycetota; class Actinomycetes; order Actinomycetales; family Actinomycetaceae; genus Actinomyces; species Actinomyces johnsonii. Next base: position 164,274 of record NZ_VICB01000004.1, read on the forward strand.
CTGGAGCTGGTCGGGCTGCTCGTGCTGTTCCTGTTGGAGTCGTTGGCGAGAGCGGGGGAGGCAATGAGAGAGGCTCCGGTCATTGCGGCCACCGCGCTCGCTGCGGCCAGGGGACGTCCAAGACGCATGTGTCCTCCTAGGTCTACGGGGAACGAAGGCTGCCGGTGATCCGATTCTTCACCGGCTTGTTATCTACCGTAACGAGGAATGGGTCAAGGGCGTAGGTCTCAAATGTGATACCGGTCACTTCGGGAGGTGTCGTCACTCACGTGAGAAAGGCGATGTATGTTGAAGGTGCGCGCGTAACGTTGCGGTGATGCGGAACTCTTGTGGTGGTGGAAGGATCAGGAGCTTGCCGGGCGGCAGGTCTTGGGAGCGTACCCGTAGTGGGCCAGCAGGTCCCGCGACTCCTGATTGGGTGAGACGATGATGGACTCGTCTCGAGGCCCTGTTGGAAGATCGATGATCGTGGTGGAGCCGGCCTTCTTGGCCTTCGACACGCGACGTCCCAATGCGATCAGATCGCCGAGGCTGGTTCCCGAGTCGAGCGTGATGTTGCCGGCGACCGTGTGCGCCAGCTGATGGAGCGCCAGGGGATTGCCGGATTTCTGTCCGACGGCGGACAGGACCGCCTGCATCACCATGGTGGTGGACTCGCTGCGGCGCTGGGCGCCGTCGGCCTCGCTCATGGCTACCCAGGTGCCGTCGCGCAGGATTTCCGGGTGACGGGAGCGGACGAGGGCAAGGGCGTCGATGCCCGAAAGCCGGCGGGTGCCGGCGGAGGTGAGGTTCAGTCCGGTGTAGGCGTCCCGCACCGGCTCGGGAATGTCCACTTCAATACCGCCCAGGGAGTCGATGATGTCGGCGAACTGGGCCATGTCGATGGTGACGAGATGAGTGGTGGGGACTCCCAGGCCGGTGCACAGTGCGTTGACTGTGTTCTGTGGTCCGGGGATGTAGGTGGTGGCCAAACGGTCCAGCTCCATGCCCTTGCTGTTGACGGTCAGGTCCCGGGGCAGGTTGATGACCGTGAGCCCCGCCTCCGACGGGCGCATCAGGGCGATGACATCGGCGCGCGAGCCCTCCACGTCCTGAATGGTCCCGTACCGGTTCTGATCTCCCGGCACGGTGGCGCGGGAATCCGTTCCCAGGATCAGCCAGGTCTCGCCCGCTGTCGGCGATGAGGTCGAGGGCATGGCGATGTCGACGCGCGTGGGGCGATGAACCAAGACGGCCACATCGGCTCCCAGGGCAATAGCGACTACAGCCACCGCGGAGGTCAATGCAACGGTGACTTTCCGGCGTTTCGACCAGTGCCGTGGTCCTCGACCACGACGGGTCCGCTGATGGAGGTGGGAGACGGCGTCGACGGTGTTGTCCTCGGACGTCGTTGGGGAGTTGTCGGTGCTCTCGTCGTCGGAGGTGGAGTCCATGGTCTCAGTGTCAGCCCCGGGGGAAGGTTCGTGGCGTCGTGCGCGGTCGCCTGTGTGCCGCGCACCGTCTACGGGTGGTGAAGCTCATCGGGGAGACGACGCGCGGCGGCGCCGTCTCCCCGACGGGAAGTGTTCCCAGTCATGCTGGGAAGATGCTGTCAGGCCTTGCGGCGACGCACGATCAGGACGCCACCACCGATGGCCACGAGGGCCGCGGCGATGCCGCCGAAGAGAAGACCGTTGGCACCGGTCTTGGCCAGCGGCTTGTTAGAGGTGGAAGCGGCCTGGGTAGCGCCGGTGTTGGCCGGGGCCTTCGCGCTGTTGCTGGGGGTTGTGGGGGCGCCCGTGGCGTTGCCGTTACCGTTACCGCCAATGCCGTTGTCGGCGGCCTCGCCGAGGTCGAAGGCCCCGTTCTTGACGGTGATGACCCTCTTGCTGGTGGCGGCCTCGCCGTAGCGGGCGCCCTCGAGGGTCAGCAGGTACTGACCGTCGGCAACACCGGTGGGAGCCGGCAGGGTGCCATGCACCTTACCCGTGGCGTCGGCGGTGACCTTACCGATGTTGTAGGTGATGCTGGGGTCGTCCTTGCCAACGAGTGAAACGGTGACCTCCTCATTGGGGGAGAATCCGGTGGCGTCAACCGTGAAGGTCTGGGTGCCGTTCGGGTCGGTGTTGATCTCGAAGGTGCCGTCGACGTCGGTGTCGTCGAAGGCGATGGCCTTCTGGTCCTGGCCCTGCTGCTGGCCGCCGTAGGTGACGCATCCTGCGCCGATGGACCAGCCGTCGGCTGTGCCATCCGTCTTGGCCTCAACACCGGTTGACTTGACCAGCTCAGGAATGTTCAGCGTGGTGGACCAGTTGCCCTCGGCGGTGGGCTTCGTGCTCACGACGGTGGACATGGTGCCGTCAGGGGCGTACAGGGCGATGCCAACAGCCGCTTCCTTGCCGGTGCAGCCGGTTCCGGCCACCGAGAAGGCGGTGTCGGAGGGGTTGACGATGTTCTGCTGGTCGTCAGCGAACTTGATAGTGCCGTCGGCCAAGGCGGGGGAGGCGGCAAGGGAGGCGCCAATTGCTGCGGCCATTACGCTCGCGGCGGCAAGGGGGCGTCCGAGACGCATGAGTACTCCTAGGTGTACGGGGAAAACAGGTGGTAACCGGTGAGCCGGGGTATCACCGCGTTATGTTCCACCCTAGCGTTGAATTGGAAGAGGATCCATCGTTATCTGTGAATGAGGTATCCGTTTCGGTATAGAACGCCGTGATCCCGCTCACGGAAGTCGATGAATCAAGATGCGCGGGTCGTCTACCAGATGGACACCCGCTCGTCCGGTGCCAGCCACAGGGCGTCGTCGGGCCGGACCTCGAAGGCGCGGTAGAAGGCCTCGACGTTGCGCACGATTCCGTTGCAGCGGAACTCTGCCGGCGAGTGCGGGTCCACGGTCAGCAGCAGTTCAGCGTAGTCCGGACGGTTCTTGGAGCGCCAGATCCTCGCCCAGGAGTAGAAGAAGCGTTGCAGGCCGGTCAGTCCGTCGACGACGGGGGCCTCATCGACCGAGCCGATGCCTGCGTCGGCCAGTGCCAGGGCGTAGGCCTTGAGGGCGATTCCCAGACCGCCCAGGTCGCCGATGTTCTCTCCAATGGTCAGGGCGCCGTTGACGTGCGGAATCTCCCCCTCCGGCGTGCCCACGGCCTTGTGTTTGGCGGTGACGACCTCGGGCGTGTAGGCGTCGTACTGGCTGATGAGCGCACTGGTGCGTTCGGTGAAGGCCTCCCGGTCCTCCCGGGTCCACCAGTCGCTGACCTTTCCCGTGCCGTCGAAGGTGGATCCCTGGTCGTCGAAGCCGTGGCCGATCTCGTGGCCGATGACGGCGCCGATGCCCGCGTAGTTCACGGCGTCGTCCGCCTGCGGGTCGAAGAAGGGCGGTTGAAGGATCGCGGCGGGGAAGACGATCTCGTTCATCGTGGGGTTGTAGTAGGCGTTAACCGTCTGCGGCGTCATATGCCACTCGTCCCGGTCTACCGGCTTGGTCAGCTTGTCCAGCGAGTAGGCCATGTCGGCCCGTTCCACACTGCGCACCGAGGTCAGGACGTCCCCGGGGGTGATCTCGACGGCGGAGTAGTCGCGCCAGCGCACCGGATAGCCGATCTTGGGGGTGAACAGCGCCAGCTTGTCCAGGGCGCGTGCCCGCGTGGCCGGGCTCATCCACTCCAGAGAGGAGATGGACTGGCGGTAGGCCTCGATGAGCCGGCCGACCAGTATCTCCATCGCTGACTTGTGCGACGGCGGGAAGTGGCGTTCCACGTAGATCTCGCCCAGCGCCTCGCCCAGGCAGGACTCCACCAGGGCGACGCCGCGCTTCCAACGGGCCCTCAGCTCGTCGGTTCCCTGGAGCGTGCGGCCGTAGAAGTCGAAGTTTTCCTCCACGAAGGCGCCTGAGAGCAGGGTCGCCCGCCCGTGAACGATGTGCCATGCCGCCCAGGCCTTGAGGTCCTCCAGGTCGGTTTCCTGCCAGATTCTGGCCGCGTGGGGCAGATAATCGGGCTGAGTGACGATGGCCTCGTCGAGGAAGGTGGTCTGCTCGATTCCGGCGGATCGGGCCGCCGACCGAATCCCCTCGCGCCATTCCCTCCAGGGCAGGGTCGGCGCCGAGTCCACGATCTCCTGCCAGGACATCGGATTGTTCATTTTCTCTACGTCGCGGCAGGTGACCCGGTCCCAGTGGCCCTTGGCCAGATCGGTCTCCACGGCCATGACCCGCTCGGCGAGGTCCTCAGCGGAGGTGCCGAAGGCGTCTGTGAGATCCGCCAGTTGAAGCATTCTGGCCACGTGCGCCACATAGGCCCGGCGCAGCGGCGCCTGAGCCTCTTCGCGGTAGTAGGACTCATCCGGCAGGCCCAACCCCGATTGGCCGACCCAGCTCGTGTAGCGCTCCGGATCGTTGATGTCGACCTCGACGTCGGCGCCGACGACGCCCATGAACCCGATCGGCGTCATCCCGCCGAGCACCCGGGCCAGCTCCTCCTTGGAGGCGGCGGCCAGCACCGGTGTCAGCTCACCGGCCAACGGCCCGGCTCCGAGCGCCTCGAGGTGCTCGTCGTCCATGAAGGCCGCATAGAGGGCGCCGACACGGCCCCGGTTCGTGGCCAGCGCCCGGGAGGCCTCCTCGGAGGAAGCAGCGGAGAAGCTGTCGGCGAGCTCCTCGACGATCTGACGGCAGGCCGCCTCGGCCTCGTCCCGCAGCACGGTGAAGGCACCGCTGCCGGGACGGTCCGCCGGGATCTCGGCCGTGGCCAGCCACCCGCCGTTGACGAAGCGGAACAGGTCGTCCTGGGGGCGGATGGAGGAGTCGGTGGCGGCTGTCTCCAGGACGCCGGCCAGAACCTCACCGGCGGGGCTATCCGGTTGTCCGGTGGACGGGGATGATGAGTCGGAGGAGGGGGAGGGGCCGGTCTGGATCGGAGAGGCGTCAGTCATAACCAACACGCTAACCCGGCCCGGTCTTTTCCGGCGTCTTGACGACGCTCATGCCCTCATGGTGCGTACCGCTGTTCGCGTGAGGCACAATTCAGCCCATGCGCATCCATATCGCCTCCGACCACGCCGGCTTCGATCTCAAGAGCGCCGTGATCGAGCATCTGCGGGAGGTGGGCCATGACGTCATCGACCATGGAGCCCACTCCTACGACCCAGATGACGACTACCCCGCCTACTGCCTGGCCTGCGGAGAGGCCGTGGTGGCCGACGCCGGAAGTCTCGGCATCGTCCTTGGCGGAAGCGGCAACGGGGAGCAGATCGCCGCCAACAAGGTCGACGGGGTGCGCGCCGCTCTGGCATGGTCAATCGAGACCGCCCAACTGGCCCGCCAGCACAACAACGCCAACGTCGTCGCCCTGGGTGGACGTATGCACGACCTGGCAGCGGGCCTGGCGATCATCGACGCCTTCCTCGCCGAGCCCTTCAGCGGAGATGAGCGCCACGTGCGCCGTATCGCGCAGCTCGCTGACTATGAGATGCGCACCCACGACGGAGCCGCCCCCGCCGGAGGCCCCTCCGGCGCTCCCACCATCACCCCCGCCGGGGCCTGATCGGGGCGTCGCATGCCGGAGGGCCACACCATCCACCGGCTCGCCGCAGCCCTGAACGAGCTCTACGGCGGACAGAACCTGCACACCTCCTCCCCGCAGGGACGCTTCGCCGACGGAGCGAGCCGTCTGGACGGCCAGGTGCTCCTGGGCGGTCAGGCCCACGGCAAGCATCTCTTCCTCCCGTTCGGGCCCCGCCCCGACATGCCCCTTGACGACGCCTCCGTCACCTGGCTGCGAATTCACCTCGGCCTGTACGGCTCGTGGACCTTCGACGGCGACCGCGAGTTCACTGCACCCCATGCCATCGGCGCACCCCGCAGACGTGTCGGCGAGCGCGGCGAACATGCCCTCAAGGGAGGAGGAGGCTCCGCCCTGGCCGGACTCAAGGGCGGATCCGTCGGCGTCGATCCTGGTGAGGACACCGAGAGAACGGGCGCCGACAGTCGCGGCTGCCCGGCTCCCGACGAGTGGGAGCCGCCCGAGCCGCGTGGCGCGGTGCGGTTGCGGCTCCTCGGACGCCACGGTGTGGCCGACCTGACGGGACCGGCCGCCTGCGAGCTGCTGGATGCCGAGGGCGTGGCCGCCGTGCGCCGCAGGCTCGGGCCGGACCCGCTGCGCCCCGACGCCGATGTGGAGGTTTTCGTGGCCAAGGCGCGCTCGCGGCGCAAGAGCATCGGCGAGTTGCTCATGGACCAGGCCGTCATCTCCGGGGCTGGCAACATCTACCGGGCCGAGACGCTCTTCCGGGTGGGGGTCTCACCCTTCCGGGCCGGCAACCGCATCAGCGAGGAGCGGTTGCGGGCCATCTGGGAGGATCTGCGCCCTCTCATGGAATACGGTGTGGCCACCGGGTTCATCACCACCGTCGACCTCGACGATGTTCCCGACCCCCTGCCGCCGGACGACCCCGAAGCCGGACGGTGGTACGTATACCACCGCGCCGGGCGGCCCTGCCTGCGTTGCGGAACCCCGGTGGCGGAGCGGGAGATGGCGGCCCGCCGCCTCTTCTGGTGCCCCTCCTGCCAGGCCCGCTGAGATTCGGGCAGTTCGTTTCCAGGACGCCCGGATACCAATATGGTCGCCGGACACAAGTATAGGGGGCCTAGGGTTGCGGCATGTCGAATGCCTCGCCCCTCCTGCGCTCCTCGAACTGGTCCTCCTCGACCACTGGGCTGCTGATCCGGCACCACCACCTGAGCGTGCCCTTGGACCGCAGCGGCCAGGGAGACCTTGCCCCCGATGGCTCGGACTCCATCACCGTCTACGCCCGCGAGGTCTCGGCTGCGGGCATCGAGCCGCTCTCCCGGCCACCACTTGTCTTCCTCCAGGGCGGGCCCGGCTGCGAGGCGCCCCGTCCCAGCGCCGACGCCGGCCTCAGCTGGCTCGGCGCGATCCTGGAGCACTACCGAGTCATCCTCATAGACCAGCGCGGTACCGGTGCCTCCAGCCCGGTGGACCGGCCCGATGCCGCCGGTAGTCCCGCGGCCACCGCCCGGTTGCTCACCCACCTGCGCGCCGACGAGATCGTCGAGGACTGCGAGGATCTGCGCAGCGCCCTAGGCCTGGAGCGATGGAGCCTGCTGGGACAATCCTTCGGAGGATTCTGCGTCACCCGTTATCTGTCCGAGCATGCCGAGAGTCTGGAGACCGTCTACATCACCGGAGGCCTGCCCGCCGTCGGACACAGCATCGATGAGGTCTACGCCCTCAGCTATGAGGCAATGCGCGCCAAGAGCGAGGAGTACTACGACCGTTACCCCAAGGACCGCGACCGGATGTCCCACCTGTCCGAGCTGGCCGGCCGCGGCGAGCTGACGACGGCGGGCGGGGACATCGTCGGGCCCGAGCGCCTGCGCTCGCTCGGCGCCCTGTTGGGAGGGGCAGGGGGTGCGGACACCCTCCACCACCTTCTGGAACGCGATCCCGATTCCTGGACCTTCCGCTACGACCTGGGGCACTCATTGGCCTTCGGCGGGCGGTCCCCGCTCTACGCCGTCATCCACGAGTCCTGCTGGGCCGATGCCGGTACCACCGACTGGGCCGCCCAGAGGGCCCGGCCCGCGGTTTTCGAGGACGACCCCACGCTGCTGACCGGTGAGCACGTGCGCCGCGAGAGCTTCGCAGAGGACACCGGCCTTCGCCCCTGGCTGGCGGTGGCCGATCTTCTGGCCGCGCATGAGTGGCCTGCGCTCTACGACCCGACCCGACTCAAGGCCACCACGACTCCTGGAGCCGCCGCCGTCTACGCCCGTGACGTGTTCGTGCCGATAACCACCTCACTGGAGACGGCTGCGCTTATCCCCGGTCTGCGCACTTGGATCACCAGCGAGTACGAGCACGACGGCTCGCGCGCCTCCGGCGGCAAGGTCTTCAACCGTCTGCGCGACCTGGCCGCGGGAATGATCTCCCGCTGACCGTGCGCAGCAGGCGCGGTCAGCGGGAGATCCGGGTGGTTTGAAACCGTCAGAAGAGGTGTCTCAGATGTAGATGGTCGGGTCCATCATGAGCTCGGGGTCGGTGCGAGGGTCTCGGGCCCGGCTGGGGACACCCACTGCGACGTGCCCCTGCGGCAGGTTCTTCACCAGTACCGCGTTGGCTCCGACCTTGGCGCCATCCTCGACGATGACCGGCCCCAGAACCTTGGCGCCGGCGCCGATCTGCACGTTGTTGCCGATGGTGGGATGACGCTTGCCGGGACTCATGGACACTCCGCCAAGAGTCACTCCGTGGAACAGCAGGACGTCGTCGCCAACTTCGGCCGTCTCACCGATGACCACTCCCATACCGTGGTCGATGAAGAAGCGCTCGCCGATGACTGCGGCTGGGTGGATCTCGATGCCGGTGAAGTTTCGGGCGGCCTGGGACAGGGCGCGTGCGGCGAAGCGGTGCCCTTTGTGCCACAGCTTGTGGGCGGCTCGGTGCGCCCACAGAGCGTGAACGCCGGGATAGAGGAGTGCAACCTCCAGGTTGGACCGGGCGGCGGGGTCGCGTCTGCGGGCCGTGGCCAGGTCCTCGCGGGCCAGGTCCAGCAGGGACCGTTTGGAGTTGTGCATGGTTGTGCTCCTCAGTTGGGGGGGTGACAGTGCGGTCCCGGTCTACTCATGAGTCCGCACCGCACCCGCTGCGCCGGTGACAACACCGACGGCGGCTTGCCTGTTCCGGGCTTACCGCCGTCGGAGTCGTCAGTCGAGGAAGTCCTTGTACAAGGGCGTGCTCAGGTAGCGCTCACCGGTGTCCGGCAGGACGGTGACGATGGTCTTACCCGCCAGCTCGGGGCGCCTGGCCAGCTCGCTCGCGGCGGCCAGGGCAGCGCCTGAGGAGATGCCTACGAGGAGGCCCTCCTCCGCGGCGGCGCGGCGTGCGTAGGTGATGGCGACGTCGGACTCGATGTGGAGCAGCTCGTCCCAGATTTCCTGGTCGAGGATCTCGGGAACCACGTTGGGTCCGAGGCCCTGGATCTTGTGGGGAGCGGCCTTCCCCTCGCTCAGCAGCGGGGACTCGGAGGGCTCGACGCCGTAGATCTTCACCCCGGGCTTCTCCTGACGCAGGACCTGGCCCACGCCGGTCAGCGTGCCCCCGGTGCCGATTCCGGCGACGAAGACGTCGATGTCGCCCTCGGTCTGCTCCAGGATCTCCCGGGCCGTGGCCTCTCGGTGGACCTTGGGATTGGCGGGATTTGTGAACTGGGAGGCCAGGATCGAGTTGGGGGTGGCCGCCTGGATCTCCTCGGCGCGTTTGACCGCACCGGCCACGCCGCCCTCGGAGGTCAGCACCAGCTCGGCGCCGAAGGCCCGCATAATGGCCCGTCGCTCCTTGGACATGGTCTCAGGCATGGTGATGATGACCTTGTAGCCCAGGGCCGCTCCCACCATGGCCAGGCCGACGCCGGTGTTGCCGGAGGTCGCCTCCACGATGGTGCCGCCGGGTTTGAGGGCGCCGGAGTCCTCCGCGGCGCGGACGATGGACAGGGCGATACGGTCCTTGACCGAGGAGGCCGGCTCGAAGGCCTCGACCTTGGCCAGAACGGTGGCGGGCGCGCCATCGGTCACGCGGTTGATACGAACCAGCGGAGTGTTGCCGACCAGGGCGGTTGCGTCGGGTGCGTAGGTCATAGTGATGTCCTTTGAGGTTTGCGGGTTGAATGAGCCCTCGGTGCCGATACCGGCGCCTTTCCGAGACGAGGTGGCGCCGGGCCCGCGGGAGAGCCCGTGAGAATGACAAAAGAGGTGGGGGGAGACGGTCCGCGTCCGTCGTCAATGGGCAGCCATACTGCGTCGAGTGGGTGAAAACAGCAGGAGAGACCGCCTGCTCCGGGAGCGCCGGGCATGCGCGCAGCGGTACGCGCACGGATGTCGTGGCCTGGCGCTCTACCTACACCGGCAGCATCGACACATGGACATGGGGGACATGGCGCACATGGCGGTCATGGCCATCATGGTCCTCCTGTCCTCGGGGCGGCTGACTGCGCCTGCCCGTGTCTGGGCTGCTCGTGAACTGATCCGGGACCGTTCCGGCCCGGCTTTCGCTGAAACACTACCCCGTGTCCCGCTGCGATGACCGCATTCTGGGGTCGACTGTGTCACATCGCGGTGGGCCCTGAAGCTCTGGAGGCGTGCGGATCGTGTGTCGGCCATGTCATGCAGACGATGGCAACGGGACCTCGACCAGACGGCTTCCGGCGGGCTCGGCAATCCCCTCGCCCCGCGTAAGAGCGGCCAGCGGCTCCCGTAGGAGAGCCGGGTCGGCGAAGGGTGTTGCCAGGATGAGAACGGCGTGGGTCGGCCCCCAGATGGTCTCCTCCACCTGGATCGAACGATGACCGTCATGGTCGCCGCCGGTGACATCGCGGGAACGCAGTTCGGCCTCGATCCTGCCGGCCTGGGCGACCGGTACCCGCAGGTCCCACAGGTGACGCCGGATCAGCTCGACGCGCGAGGCGCGGGCCAGTGCCCGGGCAGTGGCCTCCGAGTAGGCGCGCACCAGGCCTCCGGTCCCCAGAAGCGTCCCACCGAAGTAGCGGGCGACGACGACGGTCGTGTTGGCTAATCGCGTTCCCCGCAGTGTCTCGAGCATGGGCTGGCCCGCCGTACCCGAGGGCTCGCCGTCGTCGTTGGAGCGCTCAGTAGGGTGGTGCGACGCGGTCGGGGCGCCGGACTCGGAGAGCACGGTGACAGTCATCGCCGAGCAGTGATGACGCGCATCGGGGTAAGCGGAACGCACTCGTGCGATGAACTCGCGGGCCTCGTCCATGGTGTCCGTGCGGCGGGCTCTCGCCAGGAAGTGCGACCTCTTGATCTCCAGGTCGATCTCAGGCTGCTCGCCATGAGCCAGCGTGACCAGCCCACGGGGGCCATCGTTGCGAGCAGGTCGGCGGGAGGATGTGCCGGGGGCGTGTGAGGCCATGGAAGGATCTTCGCACGGGCGGGCGCGGGATCGATGTCACACGGGTGGAGACGGTCATGGACTGGAAGCGGTCGGGCGAATGTCGTTATGGTGTCCCTCGGTCCAGTTTCGAGGGGTCGCCTGACCCCTTTGGTTCATGAGAGAGGAGCGGGCCCATGGCAGTGCCGAAGCGGAAGATGTCCCGCAGCAACACCCGCAACCGCCGCTCACAGTGGAAGGCCAAGCTCACCGAGCTCAACACCATCCGCGTTCAGGGCCGCGAGATCGCCGTGCCCCGCCGTCTTGTGCGGGCCTACAAGGAGGGCCTCATCGAGCAGTGAGGCTGCAGGTGGAGGGTGAGAGCCCTTCATCCATGCGGGTGTAGCTCAATGGTAGAGCCTCTGCCTTCCAAGCAGATTGCGCGGGTTCGATTCCCGTCACCCGCTCTGTGAGCCGAAAGGGGCCGCCTCCTCGGCGGTCCCTTTCGCCACGTCACGGGCTGTGGCGCAGTTTGGTAGCGCACCTGCTTTGGGAGCAGGGGGCCGCGGGTTCAAATCCCGCCAGCCCGACCGTTCGCCCTACGGGCGAGGGCGTCGTGCGCTTGCTTCAAGTGCTGTCGCGGTGAGCACTACGCTGGAGTCATGCCCTCGTACCGATCGATTCTTACGGTGAACGCGCTCAAAGCGGGTCACAGTCCCAAGGATGTCGAGTCCGCCGCCCGCAGCGCTGTCAAGCAAACCACTGTTCTGGAGTCGTTCCAGATCGATGTCGTGCGCGCGGAGCCCCGGGTGACGGTCCGCTTCACCGGTTCTGACGACGCTGAGGCCCGCGACGTTCACGCCGACGTCGTTGATGCGGTTGGGCGGGTTGCCCGGGTTGAGCGGGCTTGGCAGGCCGTCGTTGTCGGAGGGCGGAGCGTGCCACTGAGCCCGAGGTGATGACAGGTCTTGCCCTTGTGTCCAGAGTCATGCGCCAGGTGGGGATGCATCATCGATCCCACTGGCCGTTTGCCCTAAGATGGCACGGATTGACGCCACAGACGCGCGTCCGCCGAACGCTTCAGAACGCTTCGGTGTTACCGCAGAACTCAGACCTTGGGAGCAACCCCCGTGAAGACCACTGTCGAGAATCTCGACCCCAGTCGCATCAAGCTGACCGTCGAGGTCCCCTATGAGGAGCTCAAGCCCAGCCTCGATGCCGCCTACAAGGAGATCGGCTCTCAGATCCAGGTTCCCGGCTTCCGCCGCGGCCATGTCCCCAACCGGGTCATCGACCAGAGGGTCGGCCGTGGGGCCGTCATCCAGGAGGCCGTCAACAACAAGCTCTCCGACTTCTACCGGGACGCCATCACCGAGGCCGAGCGGGTCCCCATGCTCCAGCCCGAGGTTGACGTTGTCGAACTGCCCAACGCCACCGGTGAGAACGGCGGCCAGCTTGCCTTCACCGCCGAGGTCACCGTCCGTCCCGTCATCGAGCTGCCCGAGCTGAGCAAGACCGAACTGACCGTCGACGCCGTCGAGGTCACCGACGAGGACGTCGACACCGAGTTGGACAACCTGCGCGCTCGTTTCGGCTCCCTGAAGTCCGTGGGCCGCAAGGCCAAGACCGGTGACTTCGTCACCATCGACCTCAAGGCGGTCATTGACGGTGAGGAGGTCGACTCCATCTCCGGCGTCTCCTACGAGATCGGCAAGGGCAACATGCTCAAGGGGCTGGATACCGCTCTGCGCGGTCTCAAGACCGATGAGTCCGCCACCTTCACCACCGAGCTGGCCGGCGGCGAGCACGCGGGCGAGGAGGCCGAGGTCACCGTGACCGCCACCGCCGTCAAGCAGCGCGAGCTGCCCAAGGTTGACGATGAGTTCGCCCAGCTCGCCTCCGAGTTCGACACCGTTGAGGAGCTGCGTGAGGACCTCGTCAAGCAGGTCTCCGAGCGCAAGACCGGTGAGCAGGCCGTCGCCGCCCGTGACGCTCTACTCGAGCATCTGCGCGGTGAGGTGTCCTTCGACGTCCCCGAGGCCGTTGTCGAGGCCGAGATCGCCCAGCACCTCCAGGCCGAGGGCAAGGAGAGCGACGAGGAGCACGCCAAGGAGATCCGGGACGACATCGTCACCGGTGTGCGCGACCAGATCATCCTCGACGTCCTGGCCGAAGACCTCAAGGTCGGCGTGGCTCAGGACGAGCTCCTCGAGTTCCTCTTCCAGACCGCTCAGCAGTACGGCATGGAGCCCGCCCAGTTCCTCCAGGGAGCCCAGCAGGCTGGGCAGATTCCTGCCTTCGTCTCCGAGGTTGCTCGCAACAAATCCTTGGCCATGGCCCTGCGACAGGCCAAGGTCGTCGACTCCAAGGGAGAGGTCGTGGACCTGTCGGCCTACATCGGCTCCGATGAGGACGATGCTGCCGCGGCCGCCGAGGCCGCTGCGGCGGCCGTCGCTGAGGCCGCTGACGATGACAGCGCCGACTCCGCCGAGAGTGGCGAGGAGTGAGCTGATTCCGTTCCCGGGTACGGCATACCATTAGCGGGCCCACCTTCTTCTGAGAAGGTGGGCCCGCCAATTTGGTTCGCTTGTTCGCGTCTTCCGGATGTTATTCCTGGGCTGCTGCGAGGAGATCAGCTCGCAGGCACCAGCTCTTTGCGCTTGGGACGGATGACTCCGAAATTGCGCTCCGGAATCGCCATCTTGAAGTAGTAGGCCACACCAATGGGCACGACGATGAGACTGACGAAGAGGCAGTAGAAGGGTTGGAAGATGAGCCACTTGTTCCCGTGGTCCCAGTGAAGCCACACGATAGCCGCGTAGTAGATGAACAACGCGAGCAGTAGAGTCCAGCCGGGAGAGATGACGGCGATCCATCTGAGGACGAACATGCTGATCACGACGATACCGCTGTACATCCACAGGAACGGATGCTGGAAGACGAATCTGAAGTTGATGATGAAAAGCCTGAAAGAGCCGCCACTCCACGCAATCCGTTGACGCCACCAGGCGTACAGCGTGTCCGGCGCGTTGGTGTTGACGTGGGCAAGAATATGAACGGCCTTGTATCCAAGGGCGTCCCCGATGATCCCGGACTCGATGTCATTGCCCTGGAAGAACAGCGAGTGACGAGCCATGATCTGGCGCATCACGTCGGTCTTACCGATATGAAGGGCTCCGCTGAGAAGCCACGGCATGATTCGACGAGCGCGCATGGAGACAACGTACTCGTGACGCTGCATCTGGACGATGAAGGGCCCCTTCTTCTGCGGGACGATGGTGACCGAGGCGAAGTCCGCCTTGTTGGCCACCAGGGCGCCGACGATGTGGGTCAGTGACTCCTGTGCCGTGGTGTCGGCGTCAAGGCAGACCGTGTAGGAGTTGAGCGGTGCGGCCAGCAGCGCGTCTCGAACAACCGTGTCACGAGTGATCCCCGAGGTGCTCCGTTTGCGTCCCACTTTGCGCGGAACGTACTCGCTGCGGAAGATCCTGAATCCGTAGCGGATGGCAATGTCCTCAAGGTCGCGGTAGAACTCTTCGGACTCGCCGGAGGTTGTGCACAGGACCACCCGATCACCGTAGGGGTGCAGATAGTCCGCGTTCTGGAGATACTTGACGTTGCCGTAGATCGGCACGAGGACGCTGAAGTCTTCAGAGATAACGTCGGGGTGGAGTTCTACCGCCTTGTACCACTTCGAGGTGATGCCGGCCCATATGTCAATCCCGATCCAGAATAGGATTCCCACCAGAAGGGTGATGACAATCATGCGGCGTTCCTCTCTGGTGCATGGAATTGTGCGGGCTTGCTGAACACTGGTAACCCCTTACTGGGTGGTGCGGCAGGCGGAAGACGTGGAGACCGGGCGGGGATGGGGTTATTGAAAACTAAAAGAATGTGGTAGGGTAGTTGAGAGGGGAACTAGGGTTTGGGGTCGGTAGACATACAGACTCTCTTACTGTTCCCTGCGTTCTCTGGGCGGATAAAAGCGATGGTGCCACGCCCGTCTTCCCTATGCCACGGTGTGGGAAGCGAGTCACGTCAAGATCTCGGGCATCCACAATCTATTCTATGGAAGGTTTAGTTTTCCTACAAGGGTGCGTGAGTTGGCTTACCGTTCCGAGTTGTCACGGGAACTGCGTGAGGCGCGACACCATGCGTGATGCTCCGGGTTGGGCGGAATCGCCCGGTGCTACGAACCCTCCGGATGAGGCACCTGTTTTTGCGGATGTCACAAGAAAGCGGGACGGGGTGCGGAGCCCTCTGCGCTCCGCACCCCGCCTCTACGTGGTACTTGCCGCCGGTCGGCGGCTCCGTCGACGGTTGTGTCGTTCTGCCCCGCGCTACTCCGCTGCTGTCGTGTCGATCTTGTCGACATCGACCATCACCAGTTGCATGCGGCATGGCGACACGGCTGTCAGAGCGTGACGGTCTCCGGGGGCCAGGTAGATGACGTCGCCGGCACTCATCCGCTCAACGCGCTCGCCGATGGAGAAGTCCATCTCGCCCTCCAGGAGCGTGACGACCACGGCGCGAGGGGAGGTGTGTTCGGTCAGGAGCTGACCGGTGTCGAAGGTGAAGATGACGGTGCGCAGGATGTCATTGTTGACGACGACTCGTGAGGTGGTGGCCTCATCGGAGATGGGCAGGGCCTCGTTGAGTCCGAGCCGGAACAGGGATTCGGTGGACGGGGTGCTGGCTGAGGGTGACATGTGTGCTCCTTCGGTGTTGAGTGATGAGAACTGCAAGAATGAACGAGGATTACGAGGATCAGGTCGTCAGGCGGCGTCGAAACGGGCGCAGGACGCACAGCTCGAGCACCAGCGTCAGCGCGGCCATGATGACGGATAGGGCGAAGACGTCGGCGGTTTCCAGATTTGTGCGGGCCTGCTGGACCTCTGCGCCAAGGCCCGTCGGGGTGCTCAGAAGCTCGGCCATGACCGTGACCCTCACGGACTGGCCGACGGCGACTGTCAGAGCAGACAGTACCGGTGGCGCTACCGCTGGCAGAATGATCCTGCGGATCGTCCACGGGCGGGACTTGGAGAAGACCGTCGCCATTTCCAGCAGGTCGCCGTCGACGTTGAGGACCGCGTCGCGCATGGAGGCGACGAGCAGAGGCAGCGTGACCAGAGCGACCACCAGGATGACGACGCCCGTCGTCGGTCCGAGCCATATCATCCCGACCACGACGAGCACGATCGGCGGTACCGCCATAAGGATCTGGACCCAGGAGTCCAGCAGCTCACGCAGCCAGGTCCAGGTGCCCAGGGCCCAGCCCGTCGGGATGCCGATGAGACAGGACAGCCCCAGACCGACGACGGCTCTGGACAAAGTGAGCCACAAGGTCCATCCCAGCGCTCCGTCGTCGATCAGCCCCAGGAAGGCGCTCCAGGTCGCCGCCGGACCGGGAAGGGCGTACTCGGGCTGGTCCAGTGCGGCCCAGTACCAGATGAGGATGGCCAAGCCGATACCGGCCCACCACAGAAGACGTGCGCGCCAGCGAACGAGGGGTGATGGCGGGCCCGGGGTCACCGGGGGTCTTTCAGGTAGAAGTCGTCGGCGGGCATCTTGCCGCCGACGATGTCCGGGCTGACGGTGGACAGACGGGTGTAGAAGTCGACCAGCTGGTCCTTGGCCCGGGCCGCCGGAACCAGATTCAGCTGGAGGCGGGGGATCACCTCGGTGACGATCGGTGCGGGGACCTCGGTCTTCTGGGAGATGGCATTGATAGTCTCCTCGGATTTCGCGTTGGTGGCCGCGATACAGGCCTCCACCTCATTGAGGACTGCCCCGACCGCCTGAGGGTTGGAATCCGTGATCTCCTGCGGCATGACCAGTCCGGCCATGGGGAACTTCGCCTCCCCGCCGGTCACCTCCGCCCAGATCTGCTGGAGATCGGCCGTGCGCTCCAGGATTTTGCCCTGCTGCTTGGCTTTGGCCAGGCTGACGCTGGCGGGGTGCTCGGGAAGGACCGCGAACTCGGCGTTGCCCGCCAGGAGGTTGGATAGTGCTTCCTGGCCATCGGTGTAGCTCTGGATCGTCAGGTCCTTGCTCGTGTCCCAGCCCTTCTGGCCCAGCAGGTAGCGGAAAACGAGGTCCGGCATGTTGTTCGGCATGGGCACGGCCACCGTCTTACCGCGCAGGGCCTCAAGGCCCTGCTCCGAGGTTCCCTCGGGACCGATGATGTAGAGCATGCCCCACACCTGCATCGCGACCAGGCGCAGTGGGACGCCCTTGTTGAACAGGTTCGCCGCCGCGTAGGAGGGTGTCGCGGCCAGGTCGGTCTGCTTTTGCATAAGCAGCGTCTTCATCGCGTCGATACTCGACCAGTTCTCCACCGTGGCCTTGCCGATCGTCGGGGCCAGCTTGCCCTGGCCACCGAAGAGCGTCATCGGCGCCATGTAGGCCAGAGTTGTGGGAACGTGGACGCGCAGGGTGTCAATGTGACCGCCGGTCCCGCTGGATGAGGCCTTGCCCGAACGCGATGAACAGGCTGACAGGATCGCCGGGGAAAGGGCGCCGAGACCGGCCAGGGTGATGAGTGAGCGGCGCCTGATCGGTGCTCCTGGCCTACGAGCGGTGCTTGCGCGTGAAGTGTGTGAGTTCGTGTGGTTGCCCATGGTGCTTCGTTGTCCTTCGTCGTCGGGGTATGCAGAGGTATGAGAGGAGGTCGTGGAGCGTGGGGGTGCCGTTGGCTGCCCGGCCCTCAGCCGGACAAGTGCCAGGTTCCCGGAGGGCCATCGAGGTGGAGGTGGAGGTGAGAGACCTCCTCGGCCTCGTCGGGGTCGTGCGTGACCCAGACGGTGATGACGTCCTGGTCGGCGAGCAGGTCGGTGAGATCGGCCCTCAGCGCCTTGGCCAGGGGACGGTCCAGGGCGGAGAATGGCTCATCGACTAGGAGCAGACTCGGCCCGGTCGACAGCGCCCGGGCGATGGACACCCGCTGACGCATACCTCCGGAGAGCCGGGTCGGCGGGAGGTGTCCGGCAGAGGCGAGGCCCACCCTTTCCAGCCATTGGGCGGCCGTCAGATCCGGCGTCGGGCCGCCGACCACCAGGGAGATGTTGCGGTGGGCTGAGTACCAGGGCATGAGCCGCGGCTCCTGGAATACCTGGGCCAGGCCCCCCGTCGGGCGGGAGACGGAGCCGGAGTCGGTGTCCGACAGGCCCGAGATCGCCCGCAGCAGTGTGGTCTTGCCGGCTCCGGAGGCCCCGGTGACCGCCAGGGTCTGTCCAGGGACGACCGTCACGGACAGATCCTCCACCAAGGTCAGGCCCCGGCGGATCATCGTGACGTGATCCAGTCTGAGCTCGCCGCGGTCCCCATGCCGTTGAGCCTGCTGGTCCGTCACGTTCGAGGAACTGGTCGCAACATCCGTCATGAGGTCGGAGCCTCTCGGCCAGAGGCGCCGCCGGCGTCTTCGGCGGCATCAGGCTCCTGAACCGCCCTGGCGTTCTCGGCGGGGCTCTCGGTGGGGGAGTCCGGCTTTCGTGCGACCGTGCCAATGGCATGAAGAGCCTCGCCCTGAAGCCGGAAGCTTTGCCGCATCGCGTAGCGTCCGCCCGGGGTCAGGATGCGTGCCGCTTCTACGAGGATCTCGCGCTTGTGGTTGTCGGACTGGATCGTCAGCATCGCCTCGCCGACGATGTGGTCGGCCGATGTCGGCCCGGCGGGAGGTGCGGTCTCGGATTTCGGGGGCTGGTGCGCGCTCACGGTTCGTCCTCCTCGGTCCGGCTGCCTTCGGGGTGTGCAGATCACATCCACGTAAATACGTAACGACACCTTATCCTATTTGTTTATGCTGACAGGTTCGTGTGTCGTGAGTCGCGTCGCTGCGGCATCCGGACTGTTTGGAAGGGGTGCTTGGCGCGGGGGTGGCCGGTTGTTGCGGGGGTGCCGTGATTCCGGGGTCTTCGTGGCCCTTGCTCTTGCCGTCTTGACCGTCTTGACCCGCTCCGTCGATTGGGGCGCGCTACTGCGGGTGCGGGTATGGGTGCGGGCCGGGACGCCGTTGACGGCGCGGATGGAAGCACTTACTCTGTGACTCAATAGTCATATGACTGGATAGTCATAGGAGGTTCTCATGCCCCGTTCCACCTTCTTCAACCTTCCCGAGGACAAGCGCGCCCGCGTCGTCGAGGCCCTCAAGGTCGAATTCGCCGCCCGCCCCTACGCCCGGGCGTCGGTCGACCGCGTCATCGGTGCCGCCGGCGTGTCCAAGGGCAGCTTCTACCAGTATTTCGACAACAAGGAGGACGCCTACGCCCACCTGGTGCGCGAACTCGTGAGCGCGAGTGTCGACCTGGCGGGGGCCGCCGTGCCCGAGGCCCCCTTCGAGGAGGTGCTCGCCGGCATCGTGCGGGGCAGCCGCGACTTCCACCTGCGCGACCCGCTGGGATGGGCCGTGCTCGCGCGCACCCTGGCCGACGACGCTCCGCCGATGCTCGAGTCCGACCAGTCCGTCTCCGGCAGCGTCCACCGATGGGCGGTCGCCGCCATCGCCGCCGGGCAGACGTCCGGTGAGCTGCGCGAGGACATTGATGCCGAGACCGCCGCCTGGATGATCGAGCGCGTGCTGCTTGGAACGCCCCACTACGTCATGAGCCGTTTCAACGTGGACCCCGAGCGCGTCGCCGCCGACAGCAGCGCCTTCGACCGGCCCGAGATCGACCGGGTGGCCGATGACGTCGTCGCTTTGCTGGTCTCCGCCCTCAAGGCGCCGTGCGTCCGCGAGGACCGGAATGGTGGCTACGGGGGCGAGGACCGTGCCTGAGACGATTGCGGTCCGCGGGCTCTCCTTCACCTACCGGGGCTCGGCTCATCCCGCGCTGGACGGCGTCGGTCTGTGCGTCGCCGAGGGCGAGATTCTCGGGCTACTGGGGCCCAGCGGTGCGGGCAAGTCCACCCTTCAGAGGATCCTGACCGGTCTGCTCACCGGGTACCGGGGCTCGGTGCGAGTGCTCGGCCGCGAGATCCGTGACTGGGGGCGCGAGGTCTACGAGCGCATCGGGGTCGCCTTCGAGACGCCCGTCTCCTTCAGGCACCTTACCCTGCGCGAGAACCTCGCCTACGTCGCCCGCCTATATCGCGGATCCGTCCGGGATCTGGAGGGCGTACTGGCCGCCGTCGGCCTCGCCGACGACGCGGATCTGCTCGCTGCGCACATGAGCAAGGGCATGGGCGTGCGCTTCAACGTTGCCCGTGCCCTCCTGCACGAACCCGAGCTGGTATTCCTCGACGAGCCCACCGCCGGCCTCGACCCGGTGGGGGTGCAGAGGATGGAGAAGCTCATCGCCGTTGAACGTGACAGGGGGCGCACCATCGTCGTCACCACCCACGATATGACCCTCGCTCATCGTGCCTGCGACCGGGTCGGATTCGTCGTCGACGGGCATCTCGTCGAGATCGGCATCCCGGGGGAGCTGTGCCGGCGCCACGGCAAGCGGGAGGTCCGCGTCACCTGGGACGGGGGTGGCAGCGTCTACCCCCTGGACGGTCTCGCCGATGATGCCTCCTTCTACGAGGTGCTGCGCACCCGGACGGTGCGCACGCTCCACTCGCGAGAGGCCGACCTGGCCGAGGTCTTCGCGTCCGTCACCGGTCGGGAGCTGTCATGACCGGGACCGGGGCGAGGCGTGCCACCGCAAGGCGCACTGCCGCCACTCTTGTACTCGACCTGCGGCGGCAGGCCGCGGCGGGGTATTGGTTCGTAGCCCTGCTCGCGGGGCTGACGGTCGGCGCCGTCCTGCTCTCGCTCGCCGGGGACCCGCTCCGCTGGTGGCCGCTCGTGGTCCTGTCCGAGCTGTCCATCACCTCGTTCTACTTCGCCGCCGTGCAGATCCTGCGCGAGCGGGGTGAGGGCATCCTCGCCGCCCAGGCCGTCACCCCGCTCGCGCCGGGGGAGTACCTGGTCGCGCTCGCCGGCTCCCTGTGCCTGCTCGCCTTCGCCGAGGTTGGTGCGCTGGTCCTCGCGGCCCACGGCGCGGCGGTGCTCTGGCCGGTCCTGGCCATCGGCGTGGCCCTCGTCTCCTGCCTCTACGTCCTCTACGGCGTCATCGTCGTTGCCGATTACGAGACCATAGGGGCCTTTCTGCTGCCCTCGGGGTTGTGGACCCTCGTCCTGGGCGTCCCCCTACTGCCCCTCCTCGGAGTCCCGGACGGGTGGTGGCTGTGGTGCCACCCGCTCCAGCCCGCCGTCGTCCTCATCGAGATCTCCTTCGGGACGCGCCCGGTCTGGGCCGCCGCGCCCTGCGCGCTGCTCGGGACCATCTGGTGCGCACTCCTCGCCCTGGCCGCCCGGGCGAGGCTGGTGCGCGCCGTCATCCCGAGAGGTGCGACGTCATGAGATTCCGCGCCGTGCTGGGGCTGTTGCCCGCCGATCTGCGCCGTCTGGCCCGTGACGAACTGCTGGTATGGATGCCCGCTGTGCCCCTCGCCATGGCCCTGGCCGCGCGACTCGGTGTGCCAGCGCTCCTGGGGTCCGTCGGCCCGGGCGGGGCAGGAGCCCGGGAGTGGACCGCCCGCATCGACGTGACCGCCTTCGCCATCGTCGTGCCGGTGCTGGTCGGGACAGTCGTGGGTTTCATGCTGCTGGGGGAGAAGGAGGACGGGGTCTGGTCGGTCCTCGCCGTCACGCCGGTGTCCCTGCGAGGCTACCTGATCTGGAGAGCCGCCGGCGCGGTGATCGTCGCGGCCGTCGCTTGCGGGGTATGCGTGTGGCTCGCCGACCTGAACGATCTGGGAGCGGCGCCCGCCGCCATCCTCGCCGCCACCGGCGCGCCCCTGGCCGGTGCCGTCGCCCTGGGACTGGCCGCCTGGGCGGGGGACACGATCCAGGGATTCGCCGCCGTCAAGCTGACCCTGATAGTCCTCGTTCTACCCGCCGTAGTGTCCCACGGTGCAGGGGCGTGGCAGTGGCCGCTCGCCGCGATTCCGAGCTGGTGGCCGGTGCGGGCCTACTGGGATCTGATCGACAAGGGGACCTGGTGGCCGGCATGGTTGTTGGGGGCCATCGCGGTCAACCTTACGGTCGTGGCGCTCGGGTGGCGCCGGGTCGTGCCGTGAGCTGCGGCGAAACCGTGAACCAGGCGGTTCTGGCGGCATTCGTGAGACGTTCCGGACCGGCGGACCCGGACGGAAAGGGGCCAGTCGTGCCCACACCTGTGACGAAGCTTCTGACTGAACCGTCGCCGGCGCAGGAAATCGCATGATTGACAGGGCTCTTGCTGGGGGTGGCGAGGAGCGCTGAAGGTCCCTTCGCAACAGACTCGGACGCACCCATCACCATCCGTACTTGATGAGCACCCCGCGCCCAGGATCGCCACCCCCTGTCACCGTTACCACGACCCCACCGCGCCGCCCCATCGACGCGATCTCCAAGCCCGCCCCTGTCGCGCCGATGGGTACCCTTCCCGCGGTTCCTGCGGTACTGCCCGGGCCGCCGACCTGCGGGCGGGAGCCTGCGCCGTGGGCGAAAAGGGCGTCATGGCGGGCATAGCGGACGGGGGCGTCGCGTTAGCGTTGGCGATACCGAACATGAGAGGACTGACGTGAGCGAGCTCTATACACCCGCTGCGGTCGCCCCGCCCCAGGCAGCCGACGTCAACGGTGCAGGCTTGGGGCTGACCGACTCCATCTACAACCGCCTCCTCAAGGAGCGCATTATCTGGCTCGGCTCCGAGGTGCGTGACGACAACGCCAACGCCATTTGCGCCCAGATGCTGCTGCTGGCCGCCGAGGATCCCGAGCGGGACATCTACCTCTACATCAACAGTCCCGGCGGCTCGGTCACCGCCGGCATGGCCATCTACGACACGATGCAGTACGTCCAGCCCGACGTCGCTACCGTGGCCACGGGCCTGGCCGCCTCCATGGGGCAGCACCTGCTGTCGGCAGGCGCCAAGGGCAAGCGCTATCTCACCCCGCACGCCCGCGTGCTCATGCACCAGCCCTCGGGTGGCGCCGGGGGGTCGGCCACGGACATCCGCATCAACGCCGACCTCATCATCAAGATGAAGCAGGAGCTCGCGGAGATCACGGCGGCCAACACCGGGCACACGGTGGAGGAGATCATCGCCGACTCCGACCGGGATCATTGGTTCTCGGCCCAGGAGGCCCTCGAGTACGGCTTCGTCGACCACATCGTGCGCTCCAGCCGGGAGATCGGCAAGCAGAACGGAGACAACTGACATGTCCTCGACCCGTCCCTACTTCGAGGCCGTCGCCCGCCAGGCCGGCGCCATGCCGCAGGCCCGCTACGTACTGCCCCAGTTCGAGGAGCGCACCGCCTACGGCTTCAAGCGTCAGGACCCCTACGCTAAGCTCTTCGAGGACCGCATCGTCTTCATGGGTGTTCAGGTCGACGACGCCTCGGCCGACGACATCATGGCCCAGCTGCTGGTCCTGGAGTCCCAGGACCCCGACGGCCTCATCACCATGTACATCAACAGTCCCGGCGGATCCTTCACGGCACTGACGGCCATCTACGACACCATGCAGTACATCAAGCCGCAGGTGCAGACCGTCTGCCTGGGGCAGGCCGCCTCCGCCGCCGCCGTCCTGCTGGCCGCTGGAAGCCCGGGCAAGCGCCTTGCCCTGCCCAACGCGCGCGTCCTCATCCACCAGCCCGCCATGGAGGGGATGCAGGGCCAGGCAAGCGACATCGAGATCGTTGCCGACGAGATCGACCGCATGCGCTCCTGGCTCGAGGACACCCTGGCCGCGCACACCGGCCAGGACCGCGAGAAGATCCACACCGATCTTGAACGGGACAAGATCCTCACGGCCGCGGCCGCCAAGGACTACGGGATCGTGGACCAGGTGCTCACCTCCCGCAAGGCGCCCGCCTCCCCGCATTCCTCCTGAAGGCGTCGTCGCTGCTTACGGTGCTCCCGCCGGCCTTGGCGGGAGCACCGACCGAGCAGCCGGTGAAAATGAAACGCGCAAACGCTGGCAGCATGGTGCCCAACGTGGCATATTGCGGACTGGACACGCCGCCATGTCCTCGATGCACCTGCCGGCTCAGCCCGTAGGCTGACGCAGGGTCACCCGGGCAGGGGGACCGATGACGAATCTGGAGGAAAACTGTGGCACGTAACGCTGAGAGTGTGGATCTGCTGAAGTGCTCCTTCTGCGGCAAGAGCCAAAAGCAGGTCAAGAAGCTCATCGCCGGGCCTGGTGTGTACATCTGCGACGAATGCATCGAGTTGTGCAACGAGATCGTCGATGAGGAATTGGGCGAGTCTGGTGCCGGTGTCCCCCTCGAGCTGCCCAAGCCCCAGGAGATCTTCGACTTCCTCAATCAGTACGTCATCGGGCAGGAGTCCGCCAAACGGGCGATGAGCGTGGCGGTCTACAACCACTACAAGCGTGTCCAGGTCAAGGAGCGCTCCGTGGCCGAGGGGGACGGCCTGGAGCTGGGCAAGTCCAACATCCTCCTACTGGGGCCCACCGGAACCGGCAAGACCCACCTGGCCCGCACCCTGGCCCGCCTCCTCGACGTCCCCTTCGCCATCGTTGACGCCACGGCGCTGACCGAAGCGGGTTACGTGGGCGAGGACGTGGAGAACATCCTTCTCAAGCTCATCCAGGCCGCCGACGGCGACGTCAAGCGCGCCGAGAAGGGCATCATCTACATCGACGAGATCGACAAGATCGGTCGTAAGGCGGAGAACCCCTCCATCACTCGAGACGTCTCCGGCGAGGGCGTCCAGCAGGCGCTGCTCAAGATCATCGAGGGCACTACGGCGTCGGTGCCCCCGGGGGGCGGGCGCAAGCACCCTCACCAGGAGTTCCTGGAGATCGATACCACCAACATCCTCTTCATCGCCGCTGGAGCCTTCGCCGGGATCGAGGAGATCGTGCGCCAACGCCAGCGCAAGGAGTCCGGCGCCCAGATGGTGGGCTTCGGCGCCCAGCTGGTTGGTGGTACGGGGTCCAAGGACGTCTTCACCTCCCCGGTGCGTCCTGAGGATCTTCACAAGTTCGGCCTCATCCCGGAGTTCATCGGCCGTCTGCCCGTTATCGCCACCGTTCAGGACCTGGGTGTGCGCGAGCTCGTGCGCGTCATGACCGAGCCCAAGAACGCCCTGGTCTCCCAGTACCAGTATCTCTTCAGCCTCGACGGCGTCGAGCTAGAGCTGACCGACGCCGCCATCGAAGCGGTGGCCTCCCTCGCCCTGGAGCGCAAGACCGGCGCCCGAGGACTGACCTCCATCGTGGAGGAAGTTCTGGGGCAGGCCATGTTCGAGGTCCCCTCCCTGCCCGAGGTCGGGCGCGTCGTCGTCGACGCCGATGCCGTGCGGGGAACAGGAAAGCCCAGCTACCAGGCAGGATCGGGCACACTTCGATCGGCTGCCAAAGCGGGGGAGCGGAGCCGAACCGCATGAGCAGGGGACAGGACGGCGTTCCCCCGCAGCTGGCCGTCTACCGCGCCACCATCGACAACCTCGACGCCGCCCTCGTTCATCTCCTGGCTGAGCGCTTCCGCTGCACTCAGCAGGTGGGCCTGCTCAAGGCCCGCCTGGACCTGCCGCCGGCCGACCCCGGACGCGAGCGCCAGCAGGTGGCGCGCTTACGGGCGCTGGCCGAGGAGGCCGGCCTCGACCCGGTCTTCGCTGAGAAGTTCTTCGCCTTCATCGTCGCCGAAGTCATCCAGCACCACGAGGAGATCCGCGACGGCCGTGGGGCCGAGCGCGCCCGGCAGGCGGGACTGGAGGCACCGACGGACGCAGCCGTCTAGGCGCGCTCCCGGTAACTCGCCTCGACGCCCGCCATTGGGAGCGGGTTGCGGAAGGAGGGGCGGTGGGTCGCTTAGCAGGCTCTATACCAGTGGATGTCGATGCCGCTGGGCGGTTCGGTCGTAAATGGGCGGTTGGGGAGGCGTCCCTTTGCGCGGGGTTGCGGCCTGTGGGTGTCGGGAGGGGCAGGCCGGGGAGCCGCCTGTGCTGCGCGGGCCTTGATCGGGAACGTACTTCGTGATCGGGAACTGCGTTGTCCCGCAGACGACTGGGGGCGGACGCCAGTGGTTTGCGGGATGGGTACGTTCTGGATGGGAAACGCAGTTCTCGATTGGCGGCCGCCCGTTCCGCGCCGCTGTCGAGGCGGGCAAGTGCCGACTAGTGGGGGTCGGGGCTGGTGCGGTGTCCGTCGTCTCGCGCCGCCTACCGACGCGGCGTCGCGGAAGCGTCCGCAAGCCCCGGGGCGACCCGGGGCAGCCGAGCCCAACAGACTCGCACAACTGCCCCTATTCCTGCGACGGCGAGGCAGCGGCGCTGGGGACGAGTGGCGTGCGCGTGTAGAGCGCGTCGATCTCCGCCGCGAAACGCTTCTCCGCCTCGGCACGGCGCACTTTGAGAGAGGGCGTGAGCAGGCCGTTGGCCACCGTGAAGTCCGTGGGAAGCACCTTGAAGGTTCGAATCGACTCTGCCCGTGAGACCGCCTCATTGGCTCTGGCCACTGCCCGCTCCAGCGCGGCGCGCACCCTCGGGTCCTGGGCGGCGTCGACCACGGTCATCTCCTCCAGGCCGTGGGACGACAGCCACAGCGGCAGCATCTCCGCGTCCAGCGTGACGAGAGCCCCGACGCACGGCCGGTTCTCACCCACGACGAGCACCTGACTGACCAGCGGGTGGCCCCGCAGCCGGTCCTCCAGGGGAGCCGGGGCGACGTTCTTACCCCCGGCGGTCACGATGAGCTCCTTCTTGCGCCCCGTGATCCGCAGGAACCCCTCGGCGCCCTCGAAGGACCCGATGTCACCGGTGCGTAGCCAGCCGTCGGCGGTGAAGGCTTCGGCCGTGGCCTCGGGATTGTTGTGGTAGCCGGTGAAGGTGCCGATGCCCCGAACCAGGATCTCCCCGTCCCCGTCGAGGCGGACCGCACAGCCGGGAAGCGGCGTGCCGACGGTACCGATCCGGGTGGCGCCTGGCAGGTTCACGGCGCAGGGCCCCATCGTCTCGGTCAGGCCGTAGCCCTCCAGGACGGTGACCCCCGCGCCGCGGTAGAAGTGCCCCAGGCGCTCGCCCAGCGGCCCGCCCCCGGAGATCACATGGGTGACCTGCCCGCCCAGGACGGAGCGCAGGGTGGAGAAGACGATCCGGTCGAAAGCCGCGCGCTGGGCCTTCAGCCTGCGCGACGGTCCCTCGGGGGTGTCCAGGGCCCGTGAGTAGGCGATCGCGGTCTTAGCCGCCAGACGGAAGACTTTCTGCCTGGCGCCGGTCGCCTTGGCGTCCGCGGCGTTGTAGATTTTCTCAAAGACGCGAGGCACGGCCAGAACCGCGGTGGGTTGGAAAGAGCCCAGGTCCGCCACCAGGTTGCGCACATCGGGCACATGGCCCAGGACGCCCGAGCGCGAGCAGACGATCGCGATTTCTACGAACCGGCCGAGCACATGGGCCAGTGGCAGGAACAGCAGGAATCGGACCTCCGCCCCGCCCAGGACCTCGGGCACATGGGGGCAGACGTTGACGCACAGGTGCACCAGGTTGCCGTGGCTGAGCTCGACGCCCTTGGGACGGCCCGTGGTGCCCGACGTGTAGACGATCGTCGCCAGGGACTGCGAGGTCAGGGCCGCGCTGCGCTGGTCGAGCTCGGCGGGCTCCACACCCCGACCGGCCTCGATGAGCCCCAGGACGTCTTGGCGCTCCACGCACAGGACGCGCAGGTCCGCCAGTTCGGGCACGGTGGAGGTCAGAGCGCCGATCATCGCGGCCATGGCCTCGTTCTCCACGACCATGAGCTTCACCCCGGCGTCGGTGAGGATCCACTGGGCCTGATCGGCCGACGAGGTCTCGTAGACGGGGACCACGACGAGCCCCGCCTCCCAGGCGGCGAAGTCCAGCAGCGTCCACTCGTACGAGGTGTGAGACATGATGCCCACGGCGTCGCCTGGTTTGAGCCCTTCGGCCACCAATCCCGCGGCGACCTCGCGCACTTGGGCACGGAAAGCGCTGGCACTCATCTCGCGCCAGCGCCGCCCCAACGGGGACTTGCGGGCGATGAGCCCGCCGTCGGGATTGCGGCGCACGCGCTCGGCCAGTGCCCAGGGTGTCGTCATGCCGTCGTGGACCGGGATCAGCAGCTCGGTGGCGTGCTCGCCGGACGGGTCGGAGGAGACGGCATCGGCCGGGGAGGTGGAGGCGTCGGTCATGGTGGCAAGTATGCCCGGCCCGGACAGCCGGAGGCGTCTACTCCTGCGGTCCTTTGCGCGTGGAGCTGTAGATGTCCGCGATGACTTCGGCGTGAGCTTCCATCACCGGACCGCGCTTGACCTTCAGCGACGGCGTGAGCAGGCCATTGGCTTCGGTGAAGTCGGTGGTCAGTACCCTGAAGGCGCGAATCGACTCGGCCCGGGAGACCGCGCGGTTCGTGCGCGCCACGGCCCGGTCCAGGGCGGCGAGCACCTGCGGATGGGTGGAGGCCTCGACGACGTCCATGGCCGGCAGCCCGTGGTTGCGCAGCCACTGGGGGAGCATCTCCTTGTCCAGCGTGATGAGCGCGGCGATGAAGGGCTCCTCGTCCCCGACGACGAGCACCTGGCTGATGAGCGGATGACCGCGCAGCCGGTCCTCCAGCTGGGCAGGGGCGACGTTCTTACCACCGGCGGTGACGATGAGCTCCTTCTTGCGCCCGGTGATGCGCAGGTAGCCGTCGTCGTCGAGAGCGCCGATGTCGCCGGTGCGGAACCATCCGTCGGCCGTGAAGGACTCGGCAGTCGCCTTGGGGTTGTTGTGGTAGGTGGAGAAGACGCCCAGGCCCCGTACCTGGATCTCGTCGTCCTCGCCGATGCGGATCTCATTGCCGCACACGGGTGGGCCGACAGTGCCGATCTTGTTGAGCCAGTCGGTGTTGACACTGACCGGACCGATCGTCTCGGTCAGGCCGTAGCCCTCCAGGATGACTAGCCCCAGTCCGCGGTAGAAGTGCCCCAGGCGCTGACCCAGTGGTCCTCCACCGGAGATGATGAAACGGGCGTTGGGGCCCATGAGGGCCCGGATCTTGCGGAAGACCAGGCGGTCGGCGACCGCGTGGGCCCGGCGTAGCGCGGGGGAGGGCCCGGTGGGGGTGTCCAGGGCGCGGGAGTAGGAGATGGCGACCTTAGCGGCCCAGCGGAACAGTTTGAGCCTGGCGCCGCTGCCGGCCTTGGCGTCCGCGGCGTTGTAGATCTTCTCCAGGACGCGAGGGACGGCCAGGACGTAGGAGGGGGCGAAGGACTGCAAGTCCGGCAGGAGTGTCTTGACATCGGGGGTGTGCCCCAGCACCCCCTCCCCGGCCAGGGACAGCAGTTGGAGGCAGCGCGCGTAGACGTGGGCCAGCGGCAGGAACAGCAGGAGGCGCACATGGGTGCCCCACAGGACGCCGGGCAGGTAGCGCACCCCGTGGTAGGGAATGCCGACGGCGTTGCGGTGGGTGAGCTCCACGCCCTTGGGGCGGCCGGTCGTGCCGGAGGTGTAGATGATGGAGTAGACGTCGTCGACCCTGAGGGCGTTGGAGCGCTGGTCCACCTGCGAGGGGCTGACGCCCGAGCCGGCCTGGACGATCGTCGTGATGGCGTCGGAGTCCAGGGCGAGGACCTCCACCGTGTGCTCGATGCCAGCGACAGCGCCGCGCACGAGCTCGGCCAGGGTGCCGCTCTCGGTGATGACCAGGCACACGTCGGAGTCGGAGACGATCCACTCGACCTGCTCGGCTGAGCTCGTCTCGTAGATGGGGACCGAGATCAAGCCGGCGCGGGCGATGGCCATGTCCAGCAGGAACCAATCGTAGGAGGTATGCGCCATGATGCCGACGGCGCTGCCCGCTTTCAGCCCCATGCCGATGAGGCCGGCAGCCACATGGGCCACCTCCTCGCCGAAGGTACGGGCCGAGACCTCCTGCCAGCCGCCTGACAGAGGCGACTTGCGGGCCACGAGTGGCTTGTCGCCGCTGCGGGCGATGCGATCGGCCAGCAGCCATGGAACCGACCAGTGCGCCTCGGGCTGGAAGGGGATCTCAGTACCGGAGACCCCGCCGGCCATATGGCCGGGGTAGCGCGGTGATCTGGTGCTGTTGCCGTGGGATGAGGAGGGACGAGAGCTCACGGTTTCATTGTGTCAGGCAGCTCGAGGGGCGGCGCTCCGTTGTGGTGAGAGAACCGGTGGGCTGCTGTGGAGGTTTTCACAGGCGAGGCCTGACGGCCTTGCGGAGATCGTGGGGCGGTGACGTCCGGTGGGGTGCTTCGGGATGGGAGTTCCTCTGAAGTGCGCGAAGGAACGAAGATGAAACGGATTGACCGACCGGTTACAGATGTGTAACGTGGATCTCATGCCCAAGTCGACGCGCGTCGACACTGTGGGTCCTTCCGGAACGGAGTCGGTGGGCTCCGGAACAGTTTCAAGGAGGAAACACGCATGACACCCCTACCCCGTCGTCAGTTCATCCAGGGTTCTGCCCTGGCGGCGGCGCTGGCCTCAATGGCGGCCTGCTCCACCTCCAGCGGGAACGACGACGGTCCCGTCACCTTTGAAGGCACCGGACCGATCACCTGGGTTCAGGGCAAGGACAACTCCGGCGGCAAGGTGCAGGCCAGGATCGATGAGTGGAACAAGGCCAACCCCGGCGAGGAGGTCAAGCTCATCGAGCTCTCCGCGGAGGCCGACCAACAGCGCACGGCATTGGTCAATGCCGCCAGGATCAACTCCAACGCCTACGACGTCGTCTCCCTGGACAACGTCTGGGTCTCCGAGTTCGCCGCCAACCGGTGGGTGGTCGAGCTGCCCGAGGACGAACTCAAGAACGACGATATCCTTGAGCCCGTCTGGCAGACGGGTGTCTATAAGGACAAGTTCTTCGCCGTTCCGTTCCACACGGATGCCCCGGTGATGTTCTACCGCAAGGACTTCCTGGCGGAGGCCGGCGTCGCGGTTCCCACGACCTGGGACGAGGTCAAGGCTGCCATCGACGCGGTGCGGGCCCTGCCCGGTCACGAGAACATCGGCGGCTTCGGAGGGCAGTTCGCCAAGTACGAGGGCCTGACCTGCTGCGCCTCGGAGTTCATCCACACCGCCGGCGGGGGCTTCTACGACCCGGATAACCAAGTGATCGTCGACTCTGCCGAATCGGTCACCGGTCTGCAGTGGCTCATCGACGGCTTCTCCCAGAACTACATCCCCAAGGAGTCCCTGGAGTGGAAGGAGGAGGACGGCCGCAATGCCTTTGAGGCGGGCAACCTTCTCTTCTACCGTCAGTGGCCCTACCAGTACGCCAATAACAAGGAGGCCCTGGGGACGGAGAAGTTCGACGTCGCCGCCCTTCCGAGTATCGACGGCAAGGACTTCGTGCCGACCCTGGGCGGGCACAACTGCGCCATTACCAAGGGATCGAAGAACAAGGCCACCGCCTTGAAGTTCGTCAAGTGGTGGATCAGCGAGGACTCCGAACGCTACCAACTGGAAACTCAGACACTCGCACCGATCCTCGGGTCGCTCTACGAGGACGCCGATCTGCTGCAGAAGTTCCCCTACCTGCCGATCCTCAGGCAGAGTCTTGAGAACGCCAAGAGCCGTCCTCAGGCCGTCTACTACGGCGACGTCACCGCGAAGATCCAGGACAACATCTACCCCGCGATCCAGCAGCCGGGGAGTAAGGCGGCCAAGGACGTCATCGCCAGCCTGAGCAACGACCTGAAGAAGCTGGAGGGGTAAGGCCACGGCAACGGCCGCCGCCGCGAGTGGCGCCCCTGAGACAAACCGGTCATGTCAACAAGGACGGTCAAAGGACACTCATGAGTACAACGACGCACTCCGAACAAGTCGTCAACCGCCAGTCCAAGAGCTCCAAGGCCCAGGCCCGTCTGGCCTGGATGCTCATCTCTCCGACGGTGCTGGTGCTGACCATCGTCATTCTCATCCCCATCGCCCAATCCCTCTACCAGTCGCTCTTCGGGCGACCCCGCCTGGAGGACGACGGCTTCTTCTCCACGACCGAGCCGTTCGTGGGCCTGAAGAACTACACCGATATCTTCTCCGGTGCAGGCGAACGGTTCTGGGTGGCCTTCTACAACACCACCCTCTTCGGCGTGGTCACCGTGGTCCTGGAGACCATCCTCGGTGTGGCCATGGCGCTTATCATGCACAAGGCGATGAAGGGACGCGGCATCGTGCGTGCCTCCATCCTCGTTCCCTGGGCGATCCCCACCGCCGTCTCCGCCATCCTGTGGGGCTGGATCTTCAACCAGAACGGTGTCGCCAACGCGATCCTGGGCCAGCACGTCATGTGGGCCTCGGGGGATCTGAGCGCCAAGATGGCCATCATCATCGCCGACGTGTGGAAGACGGCTCCCTACATCGGGTTGCTCACCCTGGCTGGGCTCCAGCTCATCCCCGACGAGGTCTATGAGGCTGCCAAGATCGACGGTGCGAGCGCCTGGAAGCGTTTCACCTCCATCACCCTTCCGCTGGTCAAGCCTGCGCTCGTCGTGGCCGTGGTCTTCCGGGCCCTGGACGCCCTGCGCATGTTCGACCTGCCCTACATCCTTATCGGTCCTAGGAAGAGCAGCGTGGAGACCCTCTCCATGCTGGTCCAGGACGAGAGCTCCAACTCCCGCTACGGCAGTGCCGCGGCCTACGCCCTCATCCTGTTCCTTTACGTCTTCGTCTTCGCCATCGCCTTCCTGAAGATCACCAACACCGACCTCAGCGGTAACGACGAGGCTCGGCGCAAGCGCAATGAGCGCAAGCTGCCGGTCAGCGCCTTCTTCAAGCGCTCCGGCTCCTCGACCCCGGCCTCCCAGACGGCTACCGAAAGGAATCAGCAGGCATGAGCACCTCCACCGCTGTACCGGTTCGCAAGACCAAGAGGGACTGGGGAAGCCTCTTCTCCAACGTCGGAATCGTCCTCATCGTCATCTACTGCCTGGCGCCCTTCTACTGGATGCTGGTCTCCTCGCTGCGCCCTGACAGCGAGATCTTCGAGAACAGCTGGTGGCCCCGCCACCCCTCCTTCGAGAACTACAAGGCGGTCTTCTCCTCGAAGAACGACTTCGCCAACGGCCTCATCAACTCCCTCATCGTCTCGATCGTCGTGACGATCGTGGCACTGGCCGTGGCGACCTTCACCGCCTACGCCCTGGCACGCCTCGACTTCCGGGGCAAGGGCCTGCTCATGCTCCTCATCATCGCCACCTCGATGTTCCCGCTCGTGGCCATCATCGTGCCCCTGCTGAAGAACTTCGCCGCCTGGGGCTGGACGGACACCTACCAAGCGATGATCGTCCCGGACCTGTCCTTCTCCCTGCCCCTGGCCGTGTGGAACCTGACGAGCTTCTTCAGGCAGATGCCCCAGGAGCTCGAGCAGTCCGCCATGGTCGATGGATGCACCCCCGGCCAAGCCTTCCGCAAGGTCATCCTCCCTCTGGCCGCGCCGGGCATCTTCACCACCGCCATCATCATCTTCATCGGCGCCTGGAACGAGTTCCTCGTGGCCGTCACGATGATCATCAAACCCTCGATGCAGCCGGCCACGGTGCTGCTGTCGAAGTTCACCGGTGATTCCCAGTTCAACACGCCCTTCGGCTCTCAGATGGCGGCCGGCGTCATCATGACGTTGCCGCTGGTGCTCATGGTGCTCTTCTTCCAGCGTCGCATCGTGGCGGGTCTGGCCGCCGGCGGACTCAAGCAGTAGTGCCGGCGCGGCCAGAACCCGGATCGCTGTAGGGTTTGTCCGCCACAGGCTCTCTCTGCGGGACGGCAGTATCGCGCCGCCGTCCCGCAGAGGACGTCTGTGACTCCCGCCGGCTCAAGGGGCATCTTTCTCTGTACGTCTCTGCTCTTCTCCTTCCTCCTTCTCTCTCACCTCGCCGCAGCGTTGCGGCCCGACCAGGACCCGCCCATGACCTCGACCAGCTCCTGCTCTCAGAGCCTCGTGCCGCGCACAGACACCGATGCCTGGTGGCGCGACGCCGTCATCTACCAGATCTATCCCCGCTCCTTCGCCGACACCAACGGCGACGGGATCGGCGACATCCAGGGCATCCGCGGGCACGTCGACTACCTGGCCGCGCTCGGTATCGATGCCGTGTGGCTTTCGCCGTTCTACCCCTCGCCCCAGGTCGACGCCGGCTACGACGTCTCCGACTACTTCGATCTGGCCCTCGAGTACGGATCCCTGGAAGACCTCGACGCCCTCATCGCCGATCTCCACGAAGCCGGCATCCGCGTGGTCATCGACCTGGTGCCCAACCACTCCTCCGACCAGCACGAATGGTTCCGCTCCGCCCTGGCCGCAGGCCCGGGCTCCCCCGAGCGCGACCGCTACATCTTCCGCCATAGCGACGACGGCGCCCCGAACAACTGGGGCTCGCTGTTCGGAGGCTCCGCCTGGCAGCCGGTCGAGCCGCTCACCGGCCGCAGCCGGGACCGCGGTTGGTACTACCTCCACCTGTTCGCCGCCGAGCAGCCCGACTTCAACTGGTCCAACGAGGACGTCCACGAGCACTTCCGCACCTTCCTGCGCTTCTGGGTGGAGCGGGGCATCGACGGGTTTCGTGTCGACGTCGCTCACGGACTGGTCAAGGCCGAGGGTCTGCCCGATGACGACCTCGGCCCGGACCGGTGGAACGTCGTTGCAGCAGAAGACGAGGATGCTGCCGCCGCCCGTGAGAAGCTGCCTGACGTCGGCCCCGCCTTCAACCAGCCCGGGGTCCACGACATCTACCGCGAGTGGCGCAGTGTCCTGAACGAGGTCGGCACGGACATCCTCATGGTCGCCGAAGCCTGGGTACCCACCGAGGCGGATGCCGCCCTGTACGTGCGCGCAGACGAGATGAGCCAGGCCTTCAACTTCCCCTTCCTGACCGCCGGGTGGGACGCCGCTGAGCTGCGCCGCGTCATCGACGTCTCCCTGGCCGAGTACGGTGCCGTCGGGGCTCCGGCCACCTGGGTGCTGTCCAACCACGACGTCGTACGCCACGCCTCCCGCCTGGCCTACCCCGCCGACATGGACACCAACCCTGGGATCGGACCGAACGACCCCCAGCCCGACGCCGAGCTTGGCCTGGCCCGGGCGCGCGCCGCGACCCTGTTCATGCTGGGGCTGCCCGGCAGCGCCTACCTCTACCAGGGGGAGGAGCTGGGACTGCCCGAGCACACCACCATGGAGGACGAGGCCCGCCAGGACCCCTTGTGGGAGCGCACTAACCACCTCGTGCCGGGGCGCGACGGCTGCCGGGTTCCCCTGCCCTGGACTCGGGACGGGGTCTCCTACGGGTACAACACCACCGGTCGTACTTGGCTGCCCCAGCCCGAAGGGTGGGGCGACTACTCGCCTGAGGCCCAGGAAGGGCTCGAGGACTCCACCCTCGCCCTGTACCGGCGGGCCATCGCCCTGCGGCGCGAGCGCCGGCTCGGGCACGGGGCTGTGGAGTGGCTGGCGTCAGAGCCCGGAGTCCTTTTCCTGCGCAACGGAGTGACAGGTGTCGTCCTCAACACCACTGAGCATCCGGTGATGATCGAGGACACCGGCAGGCCTCTCATCATCTCTTGGCATTCTGCCGATCGGGGCGGGGCAGATGCTACGGAAACCGTCGTCCTGCCGCCCAATGGCGCCTGTTGGCTGGATCTTCCGCAAGGAGGACCTGATGGCGGCGACCCGTGCTGACGTAGCCCGAGCGGCGGGGGTGTCGCCCTCGACCGTCACCTATGTCCTGTCCGGACAGCGCTCGACGCGCTCGAGCACCCGGGAGCGGGTCATGCGGGCCGTGCGCGAGCTCGACTACCACCCCAATACCGCTGCCCGTTCTCTGGCCTCGCCGGTGCTGCGCACCGTGGGGGTACTGTTCCGACGTCAGCGCTCGACCATTGACGCCAATGACCTCGACTACGTCGACGGCATTCGCCGGGCCCTGGAACCCAGCGGACTCCAGGTCGTCATCCCGGTCATGACATCTTCGGCGCCGCTGATCGAGCTGCGCTCACTCGTGCGCTCGGGATCGCTGGGCGGTGTCATCCTCATGGATGTGTCTCAGGGCGATGAGCGTGAGGCGATGCTCCTGGAGGAGAAGATCCCCACTGTTCTCATCGGATCCTCCGGCTGCACCGTCGGGGCGCCGGGCGTCGACACCGACTTCGCCCAGATGGCGCACGAAGCCGTGAAGCACCTGGCCGGGCTCGGGCACCGGCGCATCGTCGCACTCATGCGGGAGACCAGCGCCGACGACGCCCATGCGCGCCAGGACCAGGCCCAGGAGCTTCTGCGTGCCGCGGTCGACCTGGGGGTGGATGTCCTGGTGCGCCAGGTTCCGGAGCTGGCGCTGGCCGGAAGCGAGATTGTGGGAGCGGACGGACTGGTGGAGGGGCGCAGCGCCGTCGTCTCCAACAACCCTGCCGCCCTGGTGGGGCTCGCCTGTGCGGCGCAGGCCCACGGGCTGTCCATTCCCACCGACCTGTCCGTACTCACCCTCGGGGTCACGGAGTGCCGCGGGCGGCAGGGAGAGGCCTTCAGCGAGTTCAGCGTGGACCGCGAGGCGATGGGAACTGCCGCGGGCTCGATCCTGATAGCCTGCCTGAGGGGAGAACCGGAGCCGGCAGAGCATCGCACGCTCATGCCCGTCTTCCTCAGGAACCGCGGATCCACGGTGCGCTGCCGGAGCTGAGGAGCAGACACGAAACCACCCGCATAGTTGCACGATGTGCCAGACTCAGCGGTGAGTCGATGTTGCTGAGGATGATGGGATGGCGCCGAGTAGAACCCGCGTGGTCAACACTCTGATCGGCCTCCTGACCGTGGCCGTGGTCGGTCTGACCGTCCTTCCGTGGCTGGTCCCCAGGATTCAGGAGGCGGTGCGGGACAAACCCAACTCCGACCGGGTTCTGGCGGCGGTCAAAGAGCATCAGGCGGTGATCGACGCCGAGCGGACCGATCCCGAGGCCTCCACTGGGGCCTCCCCACCCATGCGAGCCGAAGAGACCATCCGTACCGAGCGTGATCGGCTCGCCCAGATGGGAATTCGGTGGAGGGACGTCAAGAGCGAAGTGAAACTCGTCAAGGCGGCATTCCATGACAATGGGACTGTGCGCGCTACTACGAAGGT
The DNA here is from genome assembly GCF_006546835.1 of Actinomyces johnsonii. Taxonomy (GTDB): domain Bacteria; phylum Actinomycetota; class Actinomycetes; order Actinomycetales; family Actinomycetaceae; genus Actinomyces; species Actinomyces johnsonii. Next base: position 201,216 of record NZ_VICB01000004.1, read on the forward strand.
CACGACGAGCATGATCTATGGAGACTCCTCCGATGTCGTGACTACAGAGGTGGTCCCGCATGTTCTGACTCTCACCGGTAGTGACGGAGCCGGCTACAAGGTGGTACAGGATGTCATCATCGAGCCCGAGCTGACGGGGAGCCCTCCGGACAGGGCGCATGTCGCGCGGGCGGTCACCGCTGCGTTCGGTGCGATCGCCCTGGCGGCGATGGCCCTGTCCTGGTGGAAGCGCAGCCGTACACCCCACATGTCCCTCACACCCCGCGTGTTCCCCTGGTTCAGGTTCGGTTGCGCGTTCGCGTTGGCGATCGGGCTCGCCTGGATGTTCACCGTCGACAACGCCGAGGTTGAGGACGAGTTCGGCGCCGGATCGGTGTTGTGCATGCGGGAGCGCTTCTCCACGCTCGAGTTCGGGTACTTCTCCCACGACTGCGTCGTGCAGAGCCGGATCGACGTCCTTGCAGCATTGCTGACCGCGATCGTCATCGTCCTCATCGAGTACCGGATCCTGCTGAGCCTTGAGGCGAGAACCAATCGCGTGAGCCTGCCCGGTGCGTCCCAGAACGACGACGGTGGCGCCACCCCAGGACGGGGCGGCGCCACCGTTCGTCAGAAGACCGGCTGCTAGCGGCTCACTTCTTCTTGGCCGGCTTGGCCGGGGCCTCACCAAGCTCGGCGGCCGTGACAGTCACCGATGCGGCTGCGTCGGCCGACTCGGAGTCCGCGGCCTGGGCGGCCTGCTCCACGGTGAAGGTGCCGGTCACCTTGGCCGCCTCGGTCAGGTCCGCACGCACCGCCTCAATAGCCTCGGCGTACTCGGGCCGGTCGGCGGCGACGGCCAGCGTCACCGAGAGGATCGGCGTCTTCTGGCTCGTCTTAGCTTCCGACTTCACCTTGCGCAGCGCCGCCAGGGCAGCCCCGGCGCGGGCGACCAGCTCGGCGTCGGCCCCCGCGGAGGCCTCACGCAGGCCGGTTGATTCCGGCCAGGCCGCCCGGTGCACCGAGCCGCTGCGGTACCAGCTCCACACCTCCTCGGTGGCGAAGGGCAGGAAGGGGGCCAGCAGGCGCACGAAGGTGTCCACCGCGATCGCCAACGTCGCCCGCGCCGAGCGGACGGCGGCGGGCTCGTGAGAGCCGTCGAAGTCATTGGCCCGGTCCTTGACCAGCTCGATGTAGTCATCGCAGAAGGTCCAGAAGAAGGACTCGGTGACCTCCAGGGCGCGGGCGTGCCCGAAGCCCTCGAAGGCGGCCGTGGCGGTGTCGACGACGTCGGCCAGCGCGGCCAGGACCGCCCGGTCGATCGGCTCGCTGACCACCGAGGCGTCCAGGCAGGGGGCGGGCGCCGCGGCCACGGTGGCCTCGTCCGCGTCCCACGGGATCCCCATGGACAGGGCGAACTTGGAGGCGTTGAGGACCTTGATGGCCAGGCGACGGCCGATCTTGATCTGGGTCTCCTCGAAGGCCGCGTCCAGGCCCAGGCGCGCCGAGCTGGCCCAGTAGCGCACGGCGTCGGAGCCGTACTGCTCCAGCAGGCCCATGGGGGTGACGACATTGCCCTTCGACTTGGACATCTTCTTGTGGTCGGAGTCCAGGATCCAGCCGGACAGGCCGGCGTTCTGCCACGGCAGGGCCGCGAACTCCAGGTCCGCGCGCACCACCGAGGTGAACAGCCAGGTGCGGATGATGTCCTGGCCCTGCGGGCGCAGGTCCATCGGGTAGACCCGGCCGAAGAGGTCCTCGTCGGTCAGCCAGCCCGAGGCCAGCTGGGGTGACAGGGAGGAGGTGGCCCAGGTGTCCATGATGTCGAACTCGCCGACGAAGCCGCCGGGCTTGCCGCGCTGGTCCTCGGTGTAGCCGGACGGGACGTCGGAGGAGGGGTCCACCGGCAGCTCGGACTCGTCCGGGGTCAGGATCGCGTCGTAGTCGACCTCGCCGTCGGAGCCCACCTTGTACCACAGCGGGAAGGGGACGCCGAAAAAGCGCTGGCGCGAGACCAGCCAGTCGTTGTTGAGGCCCCGCACCCAGTTCTCGTAGCGCACGCGCATGAAGTCCGGGTGAAACTCCAGCTGGCGGCCGCGCTCCAGCAGCTCGTCGCGCAGATCGGCGCCGGAGGTCGGGTTCGTCCACTCCTTACCGCCGTTGCGGATGTACCACTGGCGGGAGGTGACGATCTCCAGGGGCTTGTCGCCCTTCTCAAAGAAGTTCGTCTGACGCACCGTCTTGACGGGCTCGCCGCGCATCTCACCGGTCTGCGCCAGGTGGGCCACGATGGCCTCGCGGGCGGAGAAGGTGGTCTTGCCGGCCATGGCCCCGTACGCCTCGCGGCCGGCCTCGGAGGTGATCCACTCGGGTGTCTCGGTCTCGATGCGCCCGTCCTTGCGCAGGATGGCGCGCAGCGGCAGCTGCAGGTCGCGCCACCAGTCGATGTCGGTGGTGTCTCCGAAGGTGCAGCACATGGCGATACCGGCGCCCTTGTCCTTCTCCGCGGCCGGGTGGGGCAGGACCGGCACCTTGACGCCGAAGACGGGGGAGGACACCGTGGTGCCGAACAGGGGCTGGTAGCGCTCGTCATCGGGGTGGGCCACGAGGGCCACGCAGGCGGGCAGCAGCTCGGGACGGGTTGTCTCGATGCACACGTCGATGCCGTTCTCCACCGGGGCGCCGGCGGCCTCGGCCTTGGCGGCGGCCTCCTCGTCCACGATATGGAAGGCCAGACGGTGGTAGAAGCCGGGGTACTCGCGCGACTCCAGCTCGGCCTGAGCCACCGCCGTCTGGAAGGTGACGTCCCACAGGCCGGGCGCCGCCGCCTGGTAGGCCTCACCGCGCTCAAGGTTGTGCAGGAAGGCGGTCTGGGCGACCTTGCGGGCCCGCTCCCCGATGGTCTGGTAGGTGTGCGACCAGTCCACGCTCAGGCCGAGCCGGCGCCACAGGGCCTCGAACTGCTTCTCGTCCTCGACCGTGAGGCGCTCGCACAGCTCGACGAAGTTGCGACGCGAGACCGGCACCTGGTCGCGGGCCTTGATCGACTTGCCCTCGCCGCCGGTGTGCGGCGGGGTGAAGTCTGGGTCGTAGGGAAGGGAGGGGTCGCAGCGCACTCCGAAGTAGTTCTGGACGCGGCGCTCGGTGGGCAGGCCGTTGTCGTCCCAGCCCATGGGGTAGAACACCGCCTTGCCGCGCATGCGCTGGAAGCGGGCCACTGTGTCGGTGTGGGTGTAGGAGAAGACGTGCCCCACGTGCAGGGAGCCGGAGACCGTCGGCGGCGGGGTGTCGATGGAGAAGACCTCCGCCCGCTCGGCGCTGCGGTCGAAGGCGTAGGTTCCCTCGGACTCCCAGCGCTCGCCCCAGGCGGTCTCCAGGCCGTCGGTCGACACCTTGGCCGGCACTCGCGGGCTGTGAGGCTCGGAGGGCAGCAGACGGCTGGACGATGACGGGGCAGCGGCGGGGCTCGTGGGGGTCTCAGACATGAGGCCGATTCTGTCACGGCGCGGCCGCAGGCCTCGACACGGCCCGGTGTGAGGTCGGCAGGCCTCGGAGGCACTCGGTCGCCCCCAAAGCGCGCATCCGGGTTACGAAACGCGCACAGATTGGTACGCTTGTACCAACACGGATCGAGGGGACCCCGCAGCGGCCCCGGGCCGCAGTCGAGGAGGACGCGCATGGATGAGGAACCGGTGGAGCACAAGGACCCAGTGGCGCAGACGATGTCGGGCGTCTCCCGGAACCCCTTAGCGGAGGCTGGCAGCGAGACCGGAGGGGACGTCACCGACCGCCTGCGGGAGCTCAGCGAGCACGCCGGGGTTCTCAGTCGCAAGAACACCCACCTGGCCAACGCCCTGCGGGCGGCGCGTCAGGAGCTGGCGGCTTTGCACGAGGACGTCAAGGCCCTTCAACTCCCGCCCCTGGCGCACGCCACGGTCCTGGTCGTGGATGCCACTGCACGCACCGCCGATGTCTCCATCGCTGGGAGGCGCCACCGGGTGGGCGTGGGGCCTGCCGTCGTGTCCTCCTCGCTGCACCCGGGCGACGATGTCGTCCTCAACGAGCATCTCGTCATCACCGCGACCTGCCCCTCGCCCCGCTTTGGTGAGGTCGTCACCGTCAAGGAGACCTACGACGACGGCACCGTCCTCGTCCTGGCCCGCCACGACGAGGAGCAGGTCCTCACCCTCTCCGCCGCCTTGACCGACCGCCGCCCCCGGGTGGGCGACGCGCTCGTGGCCGACCTGGCCGTGCGCATGGCACTGCGCCCCGTGGTGCGCTCCGAGGTTGAGGAGCTCGTCCTGGAGGAGGTGCCCGACGTCGGGTACGAGGACATCGGCGGACTGGGCGAGCAGATCGAGCTCATCCGCGATGCCGTCGAGCTGCCCTTCCTGCATCCCGACCTCTACCGCGAGCACCGGCTCACCCCACCGCGCGGCGTGCTGCTCTACGGGCCGCCCGGCTGCGGCAAGACGCTCATCGCCAAGGCGGTCGCCGCCTCCTTGAGCGCGGGCGGGCGGGGCGAGGCCTACTTCCTCAACATCAAGGGGCCCCAGCTGCTGGACAAGTACGTGGGAGAGACCGAGCGGCGCATCCGCGTCATCTTCGCCCGGGCCCGGGAGAAGGCCGCCACCGGGGTGCCCGTCGTCGTCTTCTTCGACGAGATGGACTCCCTGTTCCGCACCCGCGGATCGGGGCGGTCCTCGGACGTGGAAACCACCGTGGTCCCGCAGATGCTCGCCGAGATCGACGGCGTCGACGAGCTTGACAACGTCGTGGTCATCGGGGCCACCAACCGCGAGGACATGATCGACCCGGCGATCCTGCGGCCGGGCCGCCTCGACGTCAAGATCCGCATCGGCCGACCGGACCGGGACGGCGCTGCCGAAATCCTGGCGACCTACCTGACGCCCGACCTCCCGATCAGCGAGGAGCTCCTGGCCGCCCACGGCGGCGCGCAGGGGGCGGTGGACGCTCTTATCGAGCAGGTGGTCGAGGCCCTCTACACCCGCCGCCGCGCCACCGAGATGGTTGAGCTCACCCGCTCCGACGGGCAGGTCGAGATCCTCCACGTCGCCGACCTCGTCAGCGGCGCCATGCTCGCCAACATCGTCGACCGGGCCAAGAAGGCGGCGGTCAAGGACTTGGTCACCGGCGGGAAGCGCGGTCTGACGCAGGAGCACCTGCACCGCGCCGTTATCGAGGAGATCATGGAGAACGAGGGCCTGCCCGCCACCGTCCACCCCGACGACTGGGCCCGCGTCAGCGGGCGGCGCGGCGCCCCGGTGACCTCCATGGCCGTGCTCCAGCGCCCCCGGGAGGAGTGAGGACGTGGCATCGACGAGTTCCCATCGGGCCCCCGGCCGCGAGGTGACGGTCATGGGGATGGAGACCGAGTACGGCATCCTCGGTGCTGAGCCCGAGGACGTCGTGGCGGCCTGTCTGGAGGCCGAGATTGAGCAGGGGCGCTGTCCGGGTGTGCGCTGGGACTACTCGGGGGAGTACCCTCTGCGCGACGCCCGCGGTTTCGAGGTGGACCGCTCAGCGGTCGATCCCTCCATGCTCACCGACGTCCCTGGAGCCGCGTCCGTCGAGGGGCCCGTCCCCGGGCGACTGCGCACCACCGTCGTCGCGCGGCTGACCGCCCAGGAGGAGGCCTGGCAGCGCGGCACCGCCACCTGCCTGTCCAGTGGCGGGCGCCTCTATGTGGACCACGGCCACCCCGAGTACGCCACCCCCGAGTGCACCGGGGCCGCGCAGGCCGCCCTGGCCGACCGGGCCGGGGACCTCCTGGTGGCCCGGGGGGCCGAGCTGTTGCGCCGTCGTGGCGTGGCGGCCCGCCTGTTCAAGAACAACGTCGACGGCAAGGGCGCCACCTACGGCACCCACGAGAACTACCTCGTGCCCCGTTCGATCGACTTCGACGACCTCACCCAGGCCCTCGTGCCCCTGCTCGTGGTCCGCCCGCTCCTGGTGGGCTCCGGTCGGGTCGGCATCGGGGCCGTGGCCCGGGGCGCCGACTTCCAGATCAGTCAGAGGGCCGACTACCTGGAGAAGGTTGTGGGCCTGGGAACCACGGTGGACCGCCCCCTGGTCAACACCCGCGACGAGCCCCACGCCGACCCCGAGCGTTGGCGGCGCCTCCACCTGGTGCCCGGAGACGCCAATTGCTTCGACACGATGACCTGGCTCAAGCTCGGCATGACCTCCCTGGTGCTCCAGGTCCTGGCCGACGGCGTCCCCGCAGCCTGGCGCCGCCTGCGCCTGGCCGACCCCGTGACCCAGGCCCGGGAGGTCTCCCGCGACACCCGCCTTCGCGGCGCGCTCGAGCTGGCCGACGGTCGGCGCCTGAGCGCCCTGGAGATCCTGGAGCAGTACCTCGAGACGGTGCGCGGCCACCTGGGGGACCAGGGACGCGCCGCGCCGGCGCCGGTGGGCGACCCCCTGCGCCCGGACCTGTCGGCGCTGGCCGACGGCGCAGACACCGACGGAGCCGAGACCGGCGCGATCCTCGCCTTCTGGCAGGCCTCGCTGCGCGAGCTCGAGACTCTGCGCGCCGGGGGCGACGGGTCAGAAGGCCCGGGAGACTCGGAAGGCCTCGCCGGGCACCTGGAGTGGGTCGCCAAGAAGCAGCTTCTGGACGCCACCGCTCGCCGCCACCCCGATGCGCACGGGCACGATGTCCTCCACGCCGTCGACCTGGCCTGGTCCGAGCTGTCTCCGGCCGGGCGAGGCCTGGCCGAGCGGGTGCCCGCCGGCGTCGACGCACGCGGTGGGCTCGACGAGCAGATGGGGGAGGCGTCCCTCGCCGAGCCGCCCGCCACGACCCGGGCCTGGCTTCGCGGTAGGCTCGTGAGTGCCTTCCCCGGCCAGGTGGTCGCCGCCGGCTGGCACTCCATGGTTCTGGAGACCGGTGAGAAGGACCAGCGTCGCCTGCCCCTGACCGACCCCCTGTCCTTCACCCGCGCCATCGCGTCACCGGCCGTCGAGGGCGCCGCCGACGTCGTCGAGGTCCTGACGCGCCTGACGGGCGAGCGCCTGGACCGCCTAGCGCCCACCACCGAAGCCGTGACCGTACCCGCCACCCCGTCAGGAGAATAGATAATGAGTGAGTTCGCCCAGCCGTCCCGCAGCCGTCAGGACGACCCCGCCCCCGACGACGATCCGGGTCCGGCCCCCGCCGGACCCGCCCGGGGCCAGGGCCTGGAGTCGGTCCTGGACATGATCGACGACGTCCTGGCCGTCGACGCCCAGGAGTTCGTGCGCGGCTTCGTCCAGAAGGGCGGCCAGTGAGCGCCAGCGGCCCAGGTCCGCGCGTCACCGGCCTGGAGACCGAGTTCGGCGTCCTGTGCGCCCCCGCCAGGCCGCAGGCAGCCGCGAAGGGGGACCTGCCAGACGTGGAGCGGGCGGCGGCGCTCATCTTCCGTCACCGACCCGCCGGATACCGCAGCACCAACCTGTTCCTGCCCAACGGTGGGCGCCTCTACCTCGACATCGGTGACCACCCCGAGTACGCCACCGCCGAGTGCGTGCGCGTGCGCGACCTCATCGCCCAGGACCAGGCCGGGCGCGCGATCCTGGCCGCCATGGCGCAGCGCGCCGCCGCGAGCCTCGCTCAACGGGGAACCCCGGCCCGGCTCCACCTCCTGGCCAACAGCACCGACTCGGCCGGTCACACCTACGGCTGCCACGAGAGCTACTCCGTGCCCCGCCACCTGCTCGATGACTCGCCCGGGGCCCAGGGCGTCGACGGCGGGAGCGGTGAGGCCGTCATGGCGGTGCTCACCTCTTTCCTGGCCACCCGCCCCGTCCTGGTCGGCTCCGGGCGCCCTCTGGGGGCAGGCGCCGCCAACGGGAACATGGACGGCCCGGGCGCTGGGGACGAAGAGGCGGCCTGGGGCCTGTCTCCGCGCGCCCCGCACCTCAAGACCCTGACCTCCGCCGACACGACCGGGCAGCGAGCCCTGGTCAACACCCGCGACGAGCCCCACGCCGATGCCGCCCGTCTGCGCCGCCTGCACGTCACCTGCGCTGACACCACCATGGCCGAACCGACGACGGGACTGCGCAGCGCCGTGACTCTCCTGCTCCTGGACGCCCTTGAGGCCGGGTGGGACTTCACCGATCTCTCCCTGACCGACCCACTGGCCACGCTGTCCGCACTGGGGGAGAGTCCCTGGGGAGACGTCCCGGTCGCCACCATCGACGGCCGCCGCCTGACCGCCGTCGATATCCAGGAGGCCTTCCTGGAGCGACTCGCCTCCTACCTGGACGACACCGGTGTGCCCGACTTCCTCCGCGGCGCCGAGCACCTGCTGGAGGACCTGGCGCCCCGCGTCATCTCCGCGCTGCGCCACCACGACGCAGGTTCCATCGACACCGAGATCGACTGGGCGATTAAGCGCCGCCTCATGCGCGCCCAGCGCGAGCGCCACCCCCGGCTGTCCGGTGAGGCGCTGGAGGCCCTGCGCTCGCGGGTGGACCTGGCCTATCACGACCTCAACGACGAGACCGGACTCGCCCCGCGCCTGACCGCGCAAGGGGCCATGGCGCGCCTGTGCGAACCGGAGGAGATCGAGCGCGCTCACCACGCGCCCCCGACGACGCGCGCCGCCCTGCGCGGAGCCTTCGTGGCGGCCTGCCTGGAGGTGGGCGCCGACTTCTCGGTGACCTGGGAGAGCCTGCGCCTGGACTCGCCGCCCACCGCACCGGTCGACCTGTCCGACCCCCTGGCGGCGGTTCATGAGGTCGCCGAGGCCCTGACCGAGCGGGTCAAGCACCTGCGCCCCGAGGAGATGCACCGCATCGACCTCGTGGGACGCGGGGGCCTGGGCGCGCCTGGTTAGGCTCCCTCGAGCCTCGCGCTGGCGTCCTTCAGCACTCATTCGTCACCCGGTTCTCTCGTCTTTTCAACGGTTAGTCCTGATCGTCCTATAGCTGCTCCGTGCCTGTTCAGCCCTTGCGGGAACCCCCAAGAAGGAGTACATACTTAGGTGTGCCTCACCAAAGCCGGTGGGGTGCTGACGAGAGGATCCGGTATGGCCGGCACAGCCAGTTCAGTCAGGACAGCAGCGACCAACCCCGCCAGTGGCAACGGTGGTGCCCGGGCGACGAACATCGCCTCGCCGCGCAACCTCATCAACGTGGGAGTCTTCACCGCCCTGTACTTCATCGCCCTGTTCACCTCCGGGATGCTCGGAGCGATCCACCCGATCATGATCTTCATCGGCGGGATCCTCGGCATCCTCGTCGAGGCGATCATCTGCATGCTCTACGTGGCCCGGACCCGGGCCTTCGGCGCCTACGCCATCCTGGGGCTCATCATCGGCATCCTCATGGTCGCCACCGGACACGCCTGGGTCACACCCCTGATCGCAACCGTCCTGGGACTCGCCGCCGACACCATCACCCGCGCCGGTGGATACGCCAGAACCGCCACCAACGCCCTGGGGTTCGCCGTCTTCTCCATGTGGGCCATCAGCCCGATCCTCCCGGTGATATGGGCCTCGGACGCCTACTTCGCCGACATCCGCGAGTCCATGGGGGACACGTACGCCAGAGACCTCCAGTCGCTGATCAGCATGAAGTTCCTTCTTGGGTGGATGCTCGTCATCGCACTCGTGGCCGGTGCTAGCGCTCTGCTGGGAATGAAGGTGCTGCGCAAGCACTTCGAGCGCGCAGGCGTCGCCTGAGCATGCGGCGTCCACAGATCTCGATGTCCCCGGCCGGCCCGGCAGCGCCGGAAGCGCCGCGCCCGCAGAGCCGCTCGCTCCTCGATGCCCCGTTCGGGGCGCGCCCTCGCTCCGGCGCCAGCGCTATTGCCCGTGTTCGTGCCGATCCGCGCAGCAAGTTCCTGCTGCTCCTGGTGTGCAATGTGCTGGTGATGGGGGTTGCCCCCACCGGCGCCGTCGGACTCATCGCGGTCCTGGTGGGGGTGCTCATCGCCCTGGACGAGCCGGTGCGCGTCCTCATGAGCTACTGCGCCATCACCGCGATGTTCTGGGGACTGACTCAGCTGCCTCAGTGGCGGCCGAGCGGGCTCGCGGTGTTCCTCGGAGTCGTTGCCTACTGGCTGCTGCGCTTCGCCATCTCACTGTCTTTGGGGGCATGGTTCGTCACCACCACCCGCGTGAGCACCCTGCTGGCGGCCCTCAACCAGCTGCGCGCGCCGCGGTTCCTCACCATTCCGCTGGCGGTGCTCTTCCGGTTCGTGCCGGTGGCCCTCGATGAGGCCAGGGGCGTCATCGAGGCCATGCGGCTGCGTGGCTACAGCGGCTCCTACCTGTGGCGCCACCCGCTTCAGTGCATTGAGAAGCTCGTGGTGCCCGTCCTGGCCGCCTCGGCCCGTAGCGCCGACGACCTCTCGGCCGCGGCTCTCATCAGGGGTCTGGGAGGCGGCGGCCGCCCCACCGTCGTCGATCGTCTGCGCTTCGGGAGCGCCGACGCCGTGCTCCTCGCACTGAGCGCCGCCATGGTGGCGCTCGCGCTGTTGCCCGCCCCGGGGGCGTGGCGGTGAGCCCGCTCGATGAGACGAGGCTGGGCATCAGAGGCGTCTCCTACGCCTATCCCACCGGCCAGCAGGTGCTCGACGGCGTTGATCTGGATGTCGCTCCCGGAAGTCTCACCCTCGTGTGCGGGGCCTCGGGGTCGGGCAAGTCCACGATCCTGCGGCTGCTCAACGGCCTCATCCCGCACTTCCACGACGGCGAGCTCACCGGCCGGGTCTTCGTCGGGGACGAGGAGGTCTGCGACACCCCGATCGAGCGCTCCGGCCTGCGCACCGCCACGGTCTTCCAGAATCCCGCCTCCCAATTCTTCACGACCACTGTGGCCGACGAGCTCGCCTTCGCGCCCCAGAACTACCAGGTCCCCGCGCCGGAGATCTGGCAACGTCGCAACGAGGCCCTGGAGACGCTGGGCATCACCGACCTGGCCGAGAGGGAGCTGTGCGGCCTGTCCGGCGGACAGACCCAGAAGGTCGCCTGCGCCCAGGCCCTGGCCCAGCAGACCCCCGTCATCCTCCTGGACGAGCCCACCTCTAACCTGGACCCGCGGGCGATTGACGACGTGCGCGCCGCCATCGAACGGCTCAAACAGTCCGGCCGGACCCTCGTGGTGGCCGAGCACCGCATCTACTTCCTGCGCGGACTCGTCGACGAGGCCGTCATCATGGGGCGGGGACGCGTCCTGTACCGGATGAGCGGCGAGGAGCTGTGGCGGATCGAGGACGAGCGGCGCAGGCGGCTGGGCCTGCGCACCCTGGAGCGGCCCCGCCTGGCCGCGAGCCCCGAGCCCGTCGCTGCCCGGGCCGGCCACGCGGATAGGACGGCCGACGACGTCGCGAGTAACGGCGTCGAGCATCCCTCCCGCGCGGCCGGTGGCGCACTGCGGGCCGAGCCCGACGAGACTCCCGGAGGTCCGCAGGAGGGCGGTCTGCGTATCGAGAACCTGAAGGTCGAGCGCGGCGGCCGCCTCATCCTCGACATCTCCGAGCTCTTCTTCCCCGCAGGTGCGATCACCGGCGTCATGGGTGCCAATGGGATCGGCAAAACAACCCTGGCGCGAGCCGTCTGCGGTCTGCAACGCGCCCGCAGGGGCGTGCGCATCGCCCTGGACGGTAAGGAGCTTGCCGCCGGGCAGGCCTTCCTCGTCATGCAGGACGTCCACCGCCAGCTCTTCGCCGAGTCGGTCTCCCGGGAGGCCGGCCTTCCGCAGCTCAAGCGCCTCGACCTGGCCGACCTGGCCGACCGTCACCCGCTTTCGCTCAGCGGCGGGCAAAAGCAGCGCCTCGTCATCGCCACCGCGATCGACCAAGACGCCCGCGTCCTCATCCTGGATGAGCCCACCTCCGGTGTCGACCACCGACATCTCGTGGCTATCGCCGCTGAGCTGCGGGACCTGGCGCGCGAGGGGCGCGTCGTCATCGTCATCAGCCACGACATCGAGTTCCTTAACGAGTGCACCGACCACGTCATTGAGATTGAATGACATCTCACTGAAGGTAAATAATGATAATGATTTGCAAGTATGACGATATTCGAGTAGATGTGCGGTCATCGCGCTGGCGCGCCTGAGGTGGTGCGTCCTCGGTACTCCGGTACGACGTCGGACTGTTCACCACGACCTGCGAGAACACACAAGGAGAAGAAATGAGTCCCACCAACCGCACAGCGACATCGACTGGGCAGGAGCGGCCCACCGTACGCACGTCGTCGCGCTCGGGTCTGGCCGACTCCGCGCTCGGCACCCGCAATCTCATGACGATCGCTGCCCTGGCCGTAGTCTCGATGATTCTCCTCGTGCCGCTGAGCTACCTGGCCCCGGCGGCGGGAGCCTCCCGAGATGCAGTGCTCTTGGGCTGCGCGATCATGGGACTGTGGCTCGTGCCGTACCTGCTGCCCGCCACCGTCGTGCGCCGCCCCGGCGCCGTGATGATCGCGGCCCTTCTCATGGGCATCATGTGTGTCTTCACCACTCCGACCGGCCCTGCGGCCATTGTCGGCAACCTCATCGGCGGAGCCTTCGTCGAGGTACCCCTGGCTCTCCTGCTCTACCGGAAGTGGACCTGGTGGTCCTACCTGCTCTCGGCGATGACCTTCGGTCTGCTTAACGGCATCATGTACGTCTCCGTCATGAGCGCCTCGGCGGGCGTCGCCTCCGCGAGTGCCGGCGTCATCATCGCCGTGGTTTCGGCACTTGTCGGTGGCGCCATCACCATCGTCCTGACCCGGCTGCTCAACCGCGCCGGTGTCGGCATCGACCACCGCGCGACCGGCCGTGCCTGAGTCAGCGCTCGCCGTGTCCGATGCGCCCGCGGTGGAGCAATCGCATGGCGAGCCGGCAGAACCGGCGCTGGTGAGGATCGAGGGGCTCAGCGTCCACTACCTCGGGCGCGAGAGCTGGGTCCTGGACTCAGTGAGCCTCACCCACCTGCGCGGCCAGGTCACAGCCGTCATCGGTCCGTCGGGCTGCGGCAAGACCACGCTGGTGCGTGCCTTGTGTGGTCTTATCCCGCACTGCCTGCCCTCGGAGTACTCCGGCAGCCTGAGCCTGGACGGTACCGAGGTCGCCGATGCCACCGTCCAGGCCCTGGCCGAGACCGTCGCCTACGTCGGTCAGAACCCCGACGCCGCCGTCGTCACCCGCACCGTCCACGACGACGTCGCCTTCCCGCTGCAGAACCTGTGCCTGCCCCGCAGTGAGATCACCTCGCGGGTTCACGAGGCCCTGCGCGCCGTGGGCCTGATCGAACGCATCTGGGATGACCCCTGGAGACTCTCAGGCGGACAGCGCCAGCGTCTCGCCGTCGCTGTCGCCCTGGCCATGCGCCCGCAGCTCCTCGTCCTCGACGAGCCCACCAGCACCATCGATGCCACTGGGCGCGAGGAGTTCTACACACTCATCTCCTCCCTGACGGCCTCCGGGACGGCAGTCGTCGTCATCGACCATGACCTCGACCCGGTACTGCCCATCGTCGACCAGGTCCTCGCCCTCGATGCCGCCGGAAGCATCATCGCCATCGGCACCCCGCGCGAGGTCTTCATGGGGCACCGCGGCGAGCTGACCGACGCCGGCGTATGGATGCCCCGGTCCCTGCGCGACCTCGACGATGACCTCCTCGCGGGTTCTTCCGGGCAGGGAATGCCATTGACCTGCGCCGAAGCCGGAATCCGGGTGCCACGGCTCACCGACATGTGCGCGGACGGCGAGGTGCGTTACCTGGAAAAGCAGACACGGGACTCCGCTGAGAGCTGGCAGCGGGTCGAGGCGATTGACACCCGCGACGCGCTCGCGGGCGTGACTCGTCAGGAGCCCAGAACCAGCGTGGAGCTGGTCGACCTCGAGGTTCCGGGGCGTTCGCCCAGCGTGTCCATGCAACTGGGCGGCGGGGAACTTGTGGCGCTCGTCGGCCCCAACGGCGCGGGCAAGTCCTCGATCCTGTCCGCCCTGGCCGGTCTCGTGCGCTCCACCGCACGCAAGGCGGTGGTTGGTGGCCGGGAGGTGGGTAGGGGCAGGCACCTGGTCGGCTACGTCTTCCAGAATCCGGAGCACCAGTTCGTGGCCACCACCGTCGGGGTCGAGCTCGCCGTCGGAGGCACCTCTCCGGAACGGGTTAACCAGCTCCTTCAGCAGTTCCATCTGACCGCCCACCGGAACCATCACCCCCTGACCCTCTCAGGCGGCCAGGCCCGCAGGCTCTCGGTAGCCACCATGGTCAGCGAGGAGCGCGACGTCGTCGTCCTGGACGAGCCCACCTACGGGCAGGACTGGGATAACACCTGTGAGCTCATGGACTTCATCGACCAGCTGCGCCATCAGGGGCGCACGGTCATCATGGCCACACACGACCTCGAGCTCGCCCTGGAGCACTGCACCCACATCATCGCACTGCCAGGGCCGACGTCGCGAACCGGCACGGACCCCGATCGGGCGCAGCAGGTCACCGAGGTCGACGACGCAGACGATACGGCGAAGGCAGACGACAGCGGGTCGGCGGCCTCATCTCCCGGCCCATCCGACCCTCGCCCGGTGCCGCCCCGGCCCCAACCGCGACGCGGCTTGTTCACCTCGCTCAACCCCCTCACCCTCTTCGCGTCGGTCCTGCCGGTCATGGTGATGGTCTTCGCTCTGCGCAACTATCACCTCAACCTGGGCGTCCTGCTGGCCTCCTCGGTCCTGGTCATCGCCGCACGCGCCTCCCTGCGGCGCACCATGGCCTCGGTGATTGCCCCCTGGGCGGTCACTACGCTCATGATCTGGATCTTCAGCAGCGGAAGCCACCATCAGGAGACTGCTGCGCGCCTTTACGACCTGGGTGACGCGGTGACAGGAGGTACCGGCATCGGTGCGCTCGTCGCACTCGTCCTCGTCTCCGGAGTCTCCACCGACCCCGAAGCTCTCATCCGCACCCTGACCACCACCTTCCGCATGCCCTACCGTCTGGGGGCCGCGGGCACCGCGGCCATCGCCTTCATCACCCGATTCCACGACGACTTCGTACTCCTGCGCACCGCCAGGGCACTGCGCGGAATCGGAGGGCGCTGGGGGCTCGCGGCCCCCGTGGTCCGCTGGGTCGGATCCGTTCTGCCGCTGATGATCCTGGCCATCCAGCACGCCGAGCGCGTCGCCCTGTCCATGGACTCGCGCGCCTTCGGCGCCCATCGGCGGCGCACCGAGATGACCGATGAGCCCTGGAGAGCGCGCGACTGGTGCGTCGTCGTGCTCACCTGGGCGCTGGTCACCGTCACCTGGAACACGCTCCGTTGAGGAGAGCATCATGACCAACGACACGACTCACCAGACGACGAAACGCACTGCCAAACCGCAGGACGACCGGCGCAGTGGCACCGCCGATGCCGTCCGGCGCGGCGTCACCGTCGGAGACCTCATTCGGCCGGCGCGCCCGGCCATGATCGTCTCCGGCCTGCTGACCGCGCTCGGAGCGCTGATGTCCATCGCCCCCTTCGAGGCCCTGCGCAACATGGCGGCCATATGGCTGGGCGAGGCCTCACCGGAGGGGTGGCGTGGCAGCCTGTGGTCCTGGGCGGCGCTCGCAGTCGTAGCCCTGTTCGCCTCCCAGGCCCTCTACCTGGCCGGCCTCGGGATCACGCATCTGGCCGAGGCCCGGCTGCGACACCACCTGCGTGAGCGGGTCGTCGAGGCCATCAGCGGCCTGCCCCTGGGACGGGTGGCGCAGATCCCGCACGGCACCATCCGCAAGATGGTCTGCGACGACACCACCGCCATCCACACCCTCGTGGCCCACATCCCCTGCGACGCCACCAACGCCGTCGTCATGGCAGTGGCCGGAGCGGCCTATCTGCTGTGGACCGACTGGCGCCTGGCCTGCGCGCTGCTGGGGCTGTGGGTACTAACCCTGGGGGTCATGTCCCTGACCCTGGCCGGCATGTCGGGTATCACCGAGCGCTTCGGCGCCGCGCAGACCGCGCTGGCCGCCGCGACCGTGGAGATGATCGAGGGCATCAAGGAGATCAAGGGCTTCCAGGCCACCGACGCCTCCCGCACCCGTTTCAGCCGGGCCCGCACCGAGTTCTCCAGGCTGTCATACGAGTGGGTGAGCAGGTCCGGCCGAAGCATCAGCGCCATGACGGCGGTCCTGCGCCCCTCCACGGTCTTCGCCACGGTCGCGCTCCTGGCCGTCCTGTTCACCTCCCAGGGGTGGACGCCGCTGTCCGCGACGCTGCCCTTCTTCCTGGTGGCCCTTGGGCTACCGGAGGGGCTCATGACCCTCATCGGCCTCATGCAGCACATGTACGAGTCCAGAATGGCCGCCCAGGCCACCGCAGAGCTGCTCTCCCAGTCGCCGATGCCCGAGGGGACTCACAACGACGGTGAGGGGCCGGCCCCCGGGCGCGTCGCCGTCGAGGACGTCACCTTCTCCTACGAACCGGGCTCTCCGGTCCTGCGCGGCGTGTCCTTCACCGCTGAACCGGGAACCGTCACGGCGCTCGTCGGCCCCTCCGGGGGTGGCAAGTCGACCCTGGCCCGCCTCATCGCCCGCTTCTACGACGTCGACGACGGTGCTGTGCGCATCAGCGGCATCGATGTGCGCGAAGCGACCTTCCCCTGGCTGCTCTCGCGCGTGGCGATCGTCCTGCAGGACGTCGCCCTGGCCCACGAGTCCGTCCACGACAACATCGCCCTGGGACGCCCTGGTGCCACGCGGGAGCAGGTCGAGGCGGCCGCCCGCGCGGCCTGCATCCACGAGCGCATTACGCGTCTGCCTCACGGCTACGACACGATCCTGGGAGATACGGGCGGGTTCCTCTCCGGCGGAGAGCGCCAGCGCGTGACCCTGGCGCGCGCCTACCTCCAGGACGCCCCCGTCCTCGTCCTGGACGAGGCCACCGCCCAGGCAGACCCCGCCTCCGAGCGCGACATCCACCAAGCCCTGTCCCGACTGGCGGCCGGGCGGACCGTCATCATCATCGCCCACCGCCTGTCCACGATCCGCGATGCCGACCAGATCCTCGTCGTCGACGCAGGACGCATCGCCGAACGCGGCACGCACGAGGAGCTGCTGGCTGCAGGCGGCCGTTACGCCGCCATGTGGAGCAGCCAGGACCTGAGCGAGGAGACCGACGCCGCGGCACTGACCGCCCTGACCGAGCCATCCGGGGCCAAGACCGCCGGGCGGGAGGAGAAATAGCATGTGGAGCCTGCTGACGCGAATCGTCAATGCCGCCGAGATGCGGACCATCACCGCCTGGTTCGCAGCCTCCGCCGTCCTTCAGGGCCTCACCCTGGCCCTCATGATCCCCTTCCTCCGCGCCCTCTACTCCCGCTCGGAGTCCCTGACCGCCTGGCTGATCGCTGTCGTGCTCATGGGAGTGAGCACCGTCGTCGTCGACACCACGGCCATGCACCGCTCCTACCGGGTCAGCGTCTTCGAGGTCTGCGACACGATGATCGACCGCATCGCCGAGCACGTCCTGACCCTGCCCCTGGGGTGGTTCAGCGCCGAGCGGGAGGCCGCCGTCGTCAACGCCACCTCCAAGGAGGTCAACACCCTCTCCCACCTGGCCTCCATGGTGATCCCCAATCTGTGCAACGCCTTCATCGTCCCGCTGGTCATGGTGGTGGCCACCGCCGTCGTCGAGTGGCCCCTGGCGCTTATCATGGCCGCCACCATCATCCCGCTGATCCTCGCGTGGCGGCTCATGGGAGCCGCAACCACCCGCGCCAACGAGATGGAGGACCGCACCTCAAGCGCCGCCGCCGGGCGTCTCGTGGAGTTCGCCAGACTCCAGCCGGTGCTCCGGGCAACCGGCGTCACCAAGACGGGCTGGGAGCCGGTGCGAGCCTCCCTGGAGGCCGACTCCGAGTCCACCCTGGACGGCTTGCGGGTCAAGGGCAGGCCCGGCCAGTACTTCAACCTCATCGTCAACATCGCCTTCGTCCTGGTCACGGCGGTCGGTCTGTCACGCGTGAGCGGGCACCGGCTCGACGTCGTCGGATACCTCGCGATCATGGCGGTTACCGCGCGCACACTCCTGCCACTGACCAAGGCCGCTCTGTACGCCTCCGAGGCGGACAACGCGAAGGTCGCCCTGCGGGCCGTGGGGGACATCCTCGACGCGCGTCCCCTGCCCGACCCCGAGCCCGGCCAGGAGATCGAGCCCCGGGGAACCACGATCGCCCTGAACGACGTCTCCTTCTCCTATGATGCCGGCCGCCCCGTCCTGGCGGGCGTCTCCATGACCGCCCGCCAGGGCCGGGTGACTGCCCTGGTGGGCCCGTCGGGGGCGGGCAAATCCACAATCCTGCGCCTGGCCGCCCGGTTCTGGGACGTCGACGACGGGACGGTCACCATCGGCGGCGCACCGGTGCGCTCCATGCGGACCTCGACGATCATGGGCATGACCTCCATGGTCTTCCAAGACGTCTACCTGTTCGACACTACGATCCGGGAGAACCTGCGCATCGCCCGGCCCAGGGCCACCGATGCCGAGCTGGCCGAGGCCGCTCGGCGCGCCCGCCTGGACCGCGTCATCGAGGCGCTCCCGCACGGGTGGGACACCCAGGTCGGCCCCGGTGGGCTGAGCCTGTCTGGCGGGGAACGTCAGCGCGTCGCCATCGCCCGCGCCTTCGTCAAGGACGCCCCGATCCTCCTACTCGACGAGATCACCTCGGCCCTGGACGGGGAGAACGAGTCCGCCATCACCGAGGTGGTGCGCGAGCTCTCCGAGGGCCGAACCGTCATCGTGGTGGCCCACCGCCTGTCCACCGTCCGCCAGGCCGACGAGGTCGTCTTCCTCGAACCGACCCAGGCCGGTGCCCGCGTGGCCCAATGCGGTACGCCCCGGGAGCTGGCGGCCGTCCCCGGCCCCTTCCGCGAGTTCATCGAGGCCTCCACGGCCTCCTTGCGCTGGCACATCCGCCAGGAGTGACGCGCAGGCCGGCCATCTCGAATACGACAGATTCACGGACTGACGCTGTCTCATACCGAGCGGTATGAGACAGCGTTTCTGTTGCTATGAGAGCCCTCAAGGCTCTATGAAACCTTATTGAAATACTGTCTGGTATTGTGAATACCGACTGGTACGGATCAGATTGGTGGTCTGGTCGGGTACTCGGTTTCGGTTAGCAGAACGAAAGGAGAGGACTTCATGGCCGATGTACTAGCCATTGAGGACCTTCATAAGCACTTCGGAAGCGGGGCGCACACCGTGAGAGCCAACGCCGGTGTCACCATGCAGGTGGGGGCCGGCGAGGTGGTTGGGCTCCTCGGGCACAACGGCGCGGGCAAGACCACGCTGGTCAACCAGGTGGTGGGGCTGTTGCGTCCAACCTCCGGAAGCATCCGGCTCGACGGCGTCGACGCCGTTGCCAACCCCGCTCTCGCCCGCCGCCTCACCAACGTCCAGGCACAGGCCAATGTCCCCATCACGGGGCTCACGCCGCTGCTGGCCATCGACCTGGTAGGGCGCATGCGAGGAGGGCGTCCGCGCCAGACGCGCAGGCGCGCCGAGGAGCTCATCGAGGCTCTCGACCTGGGGGAGTGGGCGATGACTCCCGCGCAGAAAGTTTCCGGCGGTATCGCCCGCCTGACAGCCTTCGCCATGTGCGCCGTCGTCCCCGGGCGCCTGGTCATCCTCGACGAGCCCACCAACGACGTCGACCCGGTGCGCCGCCGTCTGCTGTGGGACCAGATTCGCCTCCTGGCCGATGCCGGATCCGCAGTCCTCCTCGTGACCCACAACGTGCGGGAGGCCGAACGGGCTGTCGACCGGCTCACCGTCCTGGATCACGGCCACGTCCTCGCTGAGGGAACTCCCGCAGCGCTCGTTGCCGGTCACGGATCGCCCTTCGTCCTGGAGGTCAGTCGGACTCACGGTCGGCGGTTCGAGTCGCCCGCGGGAATGACGCTGACACAGCACGATGCCGTGCGCGCATCCGTAGCAGTGCCCTCTGACCGTACGGCGCAGGCCGTGGAGTGGGCCGCTCACGCCCTCAAGGACGGAGCGATCGAGCGCTACGAGCTGGCGCCGATCTCACTGGAGGACGTCTACGTGGACCTTACCGGGGGCGCGGGTGAGGAGGCGCGCCGTCGTGCCGCGTGAAGCGGAACAAGACCCGGTCCAACCCGAAGCCACGTCGTGCGCACCGGCTCCCCAACGAGCTCAAGGTCAACGACCTGGAGGTCCAACCCGAAGCCACGTCGTGCGCACCGGCTCCTCGCTGTTGCGCGGGCATGACCTCCGTCCCCACAGAATCAGGAAATGAAGGAGAACCCGATGTCTACTCCAACCAGTACGACTGCTGATCCGGACCAGGCCGGTGGTACCGGCCTCAGGGCGGTGTCCCGGACGACTCCGCTCTGGCGCCAGCTCGGCCTGCTTGTTCAGTGGCAGTTCCGCCGCAGCCTGCCCATGCTTCCTCTCTTCATCATCGTCCAGACGCTGCTGTCCGTCTCAATGGTCCTGGGATACGGGCTCATAGTGGGCCACCCCGGCCGCGAGGCGAGCCTCTACCTGGCCGGCGGCGGCCCGGCGGTCGCGCTCATCTCGGTAGGTCTCATCATGACGCCCCAGTGGGTCTCCCAGTCGCGCACCGAGGGCAGCCTGGACTGGATGCGTACCCTGCCCGTCCCCAGAGTCGCCTTCCTCCTGGCTGACCTCGCGATCTGGACCGCTCTCGCGCTACCCGGTCTGGTCGTGGGCGTCCTCGTCGCCAATGCCCGCTTCGATGTCGACCTCGCCCCGCAGTGGTGGCTGATACCCGGCGCCGTGCTCGTCGCCCTGACAGCAGCCTGCATCGGCTACGCCATCGCCACCCTCCTGGCTCCGGCCCTGGCCCAGATCCTCTCCCAGGTGCTCGCCTTCGGCATCATGCTGTTCTCACCCGTCAGCTTCCCCACCGACAGGCTCCCCGACTGGGCACAGGAGATCCACCGCTGGCTGCCCTTCGAGCCCATGGCGCAGGTGGTGCGCGCCGGTCTGTTCTCCCACGACGCCACCATGCCCATCCGTTCCTGGATTCTGCTGGGCGGATGGTGCCTGGTGGCCGTTGCCGGAGCGTCATGGGCCCTGGGAAGGCGGCCCTGAGCCGGCCGGGATGCCCGCATGGTCGGGGCCCGGTGGAGGAAGTGGCGGATGCGGGGGAGGGAGCGCTGTAAAACCCTTCTTGAGGGACCTCCTCTACAGTGGGGACATGACCGCCAGGAGCTCCGCCCGCGGGCCGAACAGTGACAGTGATGACTCCGGGGCCTCCGCCTCCGATAACATCAGGGATGCGACGCGCGCCCTCAATGAGGCGATCAGCGCCTTCTCCCGTGCGGTGGGGGCGGCCGGCCAGGGAGCGAGGCAGAGCAGTGAGAATGCCGTAGCGGCTTCCCTGGACCTCGCCTCCCGGAAGTTGGCCTCCGCCTCCACCGCAGTCAGCGGCGCTGCCCCGGGGCGGGGCGGTGGACGCCGTCGGAGTGAGGAGACCAGGGCACGGATTCTTGCCGCTGCCAGGGAGGTATTCGCCGCCGAGGGCTACGAGGGCGCCTCGGTCAGTGATATCGCCTCGGCCGCCGGGTTCACCAAGGGCGCCTTCTACTCCTCCTTCCCCTCCAAGGAGGCGCTGTTCCTGGAGGTCGTCACCTGTGGTGAGGAGAGCTCGGATGAGGCCGCGCGGGAAATGTCGAGCCCCGACCAGTGGGGCGAGCAGCTCCAGGAGCTTCCCATGGAGGATGTTGTCCTGCACCTGGAGACCTGGCTCTACGCGATACGCCACGAGGACTCCCGGGACCGACTGGCCGGCTCCTGGCGCCGCTGGCTGAGAGAGACCTCTCTCATGGTGGCCCGTTCCCACGGACGCCAGGAGTCGAGCCAGCAGGACGAGGAGACGGCATTCGGACTCCTGGCGGTGGGCATCTTCGGCCGCGTGAGCGCAGCCGTCACCACCTCGCAGGAGGTCGAACCCATCATCCAGCGCCTGTCCGAGCGTCTCCTTGAGGGTGGCGGTAACTGACGTTCCTCCTCCGCCGAGAGCGACATGTTTCGCGTAGGGGCACGGAAAAACAGTTGCCCTTCGCGAAAAGTGTTCTTCTCGGTGGAGGGAGGGCCTCGCGGTCAGGCGACCATCTCCCGGTAGCGGTGGACCACCAGCTCGGCGACCGCCGGGTGGTCGCCGATGGGAGCGGCCACGACATCGGCGCCCGTGGAGTGCAGGGCCCGGTGGAAACGCCCCTCCGCCAGCAGGTAGGTGGCCACGCCCACCCGCCTGGCACCCCGGGCCCGGGCCGTGCTCACCGCGTCACGGACGCCGGGGCGCGCACCCGAGAGGTAGGCGGGCGTAACTCTGCGCCCCAGACGCGCCTCGAGCAAGCAGGTGATGGCCTCAACCTCCTCCAGCGCTGCCGCCTGACGCGATCCGGCCGCGCCCAGGACGACATGATCTAGCCCTGCGATTCCGCCCAGGGGAGTGGATGCCTCGTGAAGCCGCTGCGCGACGGCCTCCACCAGGTGCTCCTCGACCCCCAGGTGTTCGGTGACCGTCCCCGATCCGTGCCGGTCCACCGCGGCCGGTACGTCATTGAGGACGTGATAGCCGCGGGCCAGGAAGAAGGGCAGCACCACCGGATCCACCAGCCCCTCGAGCGCCGTGGCCGGGTCCGGGGGCTGGAGTTCGATGTAGCCGGTGCGCACCTCCACTCCCGGCAGGATCGTGCGGACGCGCTCGGCGGTACTGAACATGACTGAGGACGGCCCGGGTCGGCGCGAGCCGTGGGCGAGCAGTACCAGAGGACGGGTACTCATACCGGCTCCACCACCAGATCTGCGTGCGTGCGAGAACGGGCCGGCTCGACCGGCGTCGGCCCGACGGGACCACCGGCGGTGATCGGATCGTCCGGTGCGGCGGCCCCAGGTGCGCGGTCGTGCCGGTGGGTGGATCGGACCTCCTTAAGCGCCTGATCGGTCTCCTCGCGGACGTCCTTGGCGGTAGTCCGCGCCTTGCGGACCGCCAGAGCCAG
The DNA here is from genome assembly GCF_006546835.1 of Actinomyces johnsonii. Taxonomy (GTDB): domain Bacteria; phylum Actinomycetota; class Actinomycetes; order Actinomycetales; family Actinomycetaceae; genus Actinomyces; species Actinomyces johnsonii. The sequence continues at coordinate 224,176 of NZ_VICB01000004.1, forward strand.
GAAGGCCGCCCACACCGCCCCGAGTGCGCCGTACAACAGGACCCCAGTCCGGGCTGAGGACCCGGCCCAAGACAGCAGGACACGCAGGTTCGTGGCCAGGATCAGACCGCCGACGGCAGTGCCCAGCACCGTTCCGGGCAGACGGGAGACCAGCCAAGCGGCGACCGGTGCAGCCACCAGCCCGCCGGCCAGCAGGGCCAGGACGATCCCGAGGCTGATGCCCGCCGTTCCCAGGCCGGTGAGGAAACCGGCCGAGGCCGCCACTGTCACGAGGAACTCCGAGGCCCCCACCGAGCCGACCACTGTGCGCGGTGCCGTGCGACCGCCAGTGAGCAGGGTTGTTGTCACCACCGGACCCCAGCCGCCACCGCCGGTGGCGTCGACGAAACCGCCCACCAGCCCCAGGGGAACCAGGAGCCGCCTGCCGTGCGGGGAGCGCCGGCTACCAGAGCCTCGGGGCGGGCGCAGGGCGAAACGCCCCAGAACATAGGCCCCCAGCAGGATCAGCAGGCTCGCCGTCACCGGGGTCGCCGCGCGGGTCGACAGGTGTGACAGGACTGTGGCGCCGCTGAAGGCCCCCACCGCACCGGGCAGCCCCAGCCGGACCACCAGGCGGGGGTCGGTGTTGCCCAACCGCCAGTGGGAGGCCCCCGAGGCCAGGGTCGTGCCGATCTCAGCCAGGTGCACCGAGGCCGAGGCCAGTGCCGGACTCAGCCCGGCCAGAAGCAGCAGGGAGGACGAGGTCATGCCGTACCCCATCCCGAGGGCGCCGTCGACCAGCTGAGCGGCCAAACCGACGAGGGTGAGAAGAACAAGCTTGCGCATCAGTGACTCCAGGACGTTCGGTCTGCATGTGCCGAGGCGGGTTAGGCGGCGGGATTCGCCGGCCGGGTCACCTCGACGACTCGGTCGGCCCAGTACGGGCTCAGGGTGACGACGTCGCCGATGACGATGACCGCGGGGGCGGTCACGCCGTACCGGGCGGCGACGTCGGCCAGACATCGCAGCTCGGTGGTGGTCACGCGCTGGTCGGGGTGGTAGCCGCGCTCGATGATCGCCGCCGGAGTGGCCGCGTCGCTGCCGGCCTCCAGCAGGGAGGCGACTGAGTCCCGCAGCCGGGAGACCCCCATGAGCAGGATGAGGGTGTGATCGCGGCGCTGGGGGAGCACCCCGAGATCCGCATGGGCCGTGATGACTGAGAAACCGCGCGACAGCCCCCGGTGGGTGACGGGGATCCCTGCCGCGGCGGGCACGGCGATGGCACTGGTGATCCCCGGAACGACCTCGACGGCGACACCGGCCTTGCGGCAGGCGGCGGCCTCCTCTCCGCCGCGCCCGAGCACATAGGGATCGCCGCCCTTGAGACGGACCACCCCTTTGCCGCGGCCGGCCAGGTCGACCAGGAGCGCATCGATCTCTTCCTGGCTCATGACGTGCCGGCCGCGCCGCTTGGAGGCGTCGATGACCTCGGTATCGGGTCCAAGGTCCTCCAGGAGGTCCCGGGGCGCCAGCGCGTCGACGACGACCACGTCCGCCAGGCCCAACAGCTCCAGGCCGCGGGCGGTGATGAGACCGCTGCTGCCCGGGCCACCGCCCACCAACGCCACCCAGCCGGCGGTGGCGGCGTGGGGGGAGAACTCGCGGGGCATGCCTCAGCTCCTGCCTGGGGAAGCGGCCGCACCCGGTTCACTGCTGCCAGCGCCCGCCAGCTGCACCATGCCCGCCCCGAGTGTGCCGCCCTCGTGGGCGTCGATGAGGAGGAAGGCGCCGTCGGACCGTGAGACCGAATAGTCGGCCAACGGCACCGGCGAGGCCAGACGCAGCCGCACCAGGCCGATGTCATTGAGCTCAAGAGCATCCGCCGGCACCGTGGTCAGGTCGTCCAGGTCGAGGCGGCCCTCAATGGTGCGCACGATCGCCTGGACCGTCTGGGCACCGTGCTTGAGCAGCACCCGCTCCCGGGGGCGCAGGGACTCCTCGCTCAGCCAGGACACGCGGGCGGAGACCTCGGTGAGCACTTGGGGCGCGTCGCCCGCCGCGGCCAGGGTGTCGCCACGGGCGACGTCGACGTCGTCAGCCAGACGAACCGTCACCGACTGGCCCTCGACGGCCTCCTCCAAGCTGCGCTCGCCCAGGTCGATGCCGGTCACGCGCGATCGCCTGCCCGAGGGCAGGACCACGACGGGGTCGCCGACACGTACCGTGCCTGAGGTGATCTGCCCGGCGTAGCCGCGGTAGTCGCGCAGCTCGGGCCTCGGCGCCGCACCCTGGGGGCGGATGACCAGCTGGACCGGGAGACGGAAGGAGCCCTCATCGCGGGCGGTGGGCAGGGACTCCAGAAGCCCCAGCAGGGTCGGCCCCTCGTAGAAGGGCGTGCCGGCCGAGGCCTCGACGATGTTGTCCCCCAGGAGCGCGGAGGTAGGAAGGACATGGATCTCGGCCACACCCAGCTCCGCGGCCACGGCGCGGATATCGGCCTCGATGGCGGTATAGACCTCGGCGGAGAAGTCCACCAGGTCGATCTTGTTGACCGCGACGATGACGTGCGGGACCCGCAGGAGGGCGGCGACCGCCAGGTGGCGGCGTGTCTGCTCCAGGACCCCGTTGCGGGCGTCCACCAGCAGCACGACGACGTCGGCCGTGGAGCAGCCGGTGACCGTGTTGCGGGTGTACTGCACGTGCCCGGGGCAGTCAGCCAGGATGAAGGAGCGCTGCGGGGTGGCGAAGTAGCGGTAGGCGACGTCGATCGTGATGCCCTGCTCCCGCTCGGCCCGCAGCCCGTCGGTCAGCAGTGCGAGATCGGCACTGGTCAGCCCCCTGTCCAGGCTGACCTGCTCGACGGCGGCCAGCTGGTCTCGCAGGACGGACTTGGAGTCGAACAGCAGGCGGCCCACGAGCGTGGACTTGCCGTCGTCGACGCTGCCGGCCGTGGCCAGTCGCAGCAGCGAGCCGGTGGCGGCGGCGCGCGCCTCGGCCTCGGCGGGGATATCGGTGAGGGTGGGGGTGCTCATCAGAAGTAGCCCTCCTTCTTGCGGTCCTCCATGGCCGCCTCGCTCAGGCGGTCATCGGCGCGGGTGGCTCCCCGCTCGGTCAGGGTGGAAGCGGCGACCTCCAGGACGATGTCGTGGTTGGTGGCGGCGTCGGACTCGACGGCGCCCGTGCAGGACATGTCGCCCACGGTGCGGTATCGCACCGTGCGAGTAACCACCTGCTCACCGGCGCGCAGCGCGTTGACGCCGCCGGCCGCCAGCCACATCCCGTCACGCAGGAAGACCTCGCGCTCATGGGCGTAGTAGAGGTCGGGCAGGGAGATGTCCTCGCGCTCGATGTAGCGCCACACGTCGAGCTCGGTCCAGTTGCTCAAGGGGAAGACCCGCACGTGCTCCCCGGGACGGTGACGGGGATTGAGCAGATTCCACAGCTCGGGGCGCTGGTTGCGCGGGTCCCACTGGCCGAACTCGTCACGCAGGGAGACGATGCGCTCCTTGGCCCGGGCCTTCTCCTCGTCGCGGCGTCCGCCGCCGAAGACGCCGTCGAAGCCGCCCTCCTCGATGGCGTCGAGAAGCGGGATTGTCTGGAGAGGATTGCGTGTGCCGTCGGTGCGCTCGCGCAGACGGCCGTCGTCGATGTAGTCCTGGACGCGGGCCACCACCAGCCGCAGGCCGAGGTCTTCGACCGTCTGGTCGCGGTAGGCCAGCACCTCGGGGAAGTTGTGACCGGTGTCCACGTGCAGGACGGGGAAGGGGATCGGAGCGGGCCAGAAGGCCTTGCGCGCCAGGTGCAGCATGACCACGGAGTCCTTGCCTCCGGAGAACAGCAGGACGGGGCGGCGGCATTCGGCGGCGATCTCCCGGATGACGAGGATGGCCTCGGCCTCCAGGACGTCAAGAATGCCCAGGGCCTCGGCGGCCATAGGGGCCTCGGAAAGGTCGGCGAGACCGGACGGTTCGAGGTCCGGCGCCTGAATGGGGTCAGGGGAGGGGGCAGGGGCCGGCTGGGTGTGGGTCAGGGTGATGCTCATAGGTGGATTCCGCATTCTGTCTTGGTGAATCCGGCCCAGCGGCCGGAACGGGGATCGTCTCCGGGTTTGACTCGCGCTGTGCACGGGGCGCAGCCGATCGAGGGGTATCCGTCGTACAGGAGGGGGTTGATGAGCACGCCGTGCTGGTCGGCGTAGCCGGTCAGGTCCTCCATGCTCCAGGCGGCCAGGGGGTTGATCTTGACGATCTCGTGAGTGGAGTCCCAACCGACCAGGGGCGTGTGGGTGCGGGTGGGGGCGTCCTCTCGGCGCACCCCGGTGGCCCACGCCTCGTAGCTGCTCAGGGCCCGGGCCAGTGGCTCGACCTTGCGCAGACGGCAGCAGGCGACCGGGTCTCGCGACCACAAGTCCGGTCCGTAGAGCTCGTCCTGCTCGGCCACGGTCAGCTCGGGCGTCACGTCGACGACGGTGACGTCCATGGTGGCGGCCACCGCGTCGCGGGTGCCCATGGTCTCCGCGAAGTGGTACCCGGTATCCAGGAAGAGGACGTCGACACCGGGAAGGACCCGGGAGACCACGTGAGGCAGGACGGCATCGGCCATGGAGCAGGCCACGGCGAGTGTGTCGGGGAAGTTCTGGGCCGCCCACTGGACGACGTCGAGGGCAGGGGCATCGTCACCGAGCTCGCGCGCGCCGGCCTCGGCCAGGGCACGCAGCTCCTGCGTAGATCGCAGCGGAGCCCGGCCTGTGCCCTGAGACTTCGGGGCGACAGCAGGATCGTGGCGTGGCAGGTCCAGGTGCACCCGGGTGCCCTTAGCGGTAACGGCGCTCACTGCAGGGCCTCCTCATCGGCTCGGTGCGCCCACTGGGCGAAGGTCTCCTCGGGAATGCGCTGATCCAGGTACCGGCGCACCAGGCGCTCGACGTAGTCGGTCAGGTCGGAGGCGGGAACCTTGAGGCCCCGCACCGTACGGCCCAGGCCGGCCTCGGCGCGTCCGTCGGCTGCCAGGCCACCGCCCAGGTGCACCTGGAAGCCGGGCACCTGCTCGCCGTCGACCGTGATGATCTGGCCCTTAAGGCCGATGTCCGCGATCTGGATACGGGCGCAGGAGTTCGGGCAGCCGTTGACGGTCAGGGTGATGCGCCGCTCGAGGTCGGTGTCGGCCAGGCGAGCATCGAGCTCGGACGATACGCGCGCCGCCAGCTTCTTGGTCTCCACGATCGCGAACTTGCAGAACTCCAGTCCGGTGCAGGCCAGGGTCGAGCGGGTGAAAGCGCCCGGATTGGGATCGAGCCCCAGCTCTCGCAGGCCGGCGACGGCGTCGTCGACTTTGTCAGCCGGTACGTCCAGGAGCAGCAGGTTCTGCAGAGGGGTAGTGCGCACCCGGTCTGAGCCGACCCTGCCGGCCAGGTCGGCCAGGCCCAGCAGGACGTCGCCGCTCAACCGGCCGACGGGTGGCTTGGCCCCCACCCAGAAGCGGCCGTCCTTCTGCTCGTGGACGCCGATGTGGTCGGAGTCCCCGCTTGGCTCCTCAGGTGCCGGGCCGTCGGGCAGGGTGCGTCCCAGGTAATCCTCCTGGAGGACCTGGCGGAACCTCTCCGGCCCCCACTCGGCCATGAGGAACTTCAGTCGGGCCTTGTTGCGCAGGCGACGGTACCCGTAGTCGCGGAAGATGCGGATGACGCCGTACCAGACGTCGAGGGCGTCCTCCGGCGTGACGAAGGCCCCCAGCCGCTGGCCCAGACGTGGGGCGGTGGACAGGGCGCCTGCCACCCACAGGTCGTAGCCGGGACCGAGCTCGGGGTGGTTGACGCCGACGAAGGAGATGTCGTTGATCTCGTGGAGGATATCGAGGCTGGGGGAGCCGGTGATGGCGGTCTTGAACTTGCGGGGCAGATTGGCCAGGTCGGGGTCGCCCAGGTAGGTATCCTTGATGGCCCGTGCCAGCGGGGTCGGATCGATGACCTCGTCCTTGGCGATGCCGGCCACCGGGGAGACCAGGAACCCCCGGGGCGTGTCCCCGCAGCCCTCGATCGTAGTCAGACCCACCGACTCCAGGCGCTGCCACAGCTCGGGCACACTGCCGATCTCCACCCAGTGGAGCTGAATATTCTGGCGATCGGTGATGTCGGCGGTGCCGCGGGCGAAGTCGTTGGAGACCGAGCCCAGCACGTGAAGCTGCTCGCGGCTCAGGCTCCCACCGTCCAGACGCACCCGCTGCAGGAAGTAGCGGTCGGAGAGCTCGGAGGCGTCCAGCCGGGCCGTACGGCCGCCGTCGATCCCCTGCTTGCGCTGGGTGTACAGACCCCACCAGCGGAAACGGCCGTTGAGGTCGTCGGGGGCGATGGTCTCGTAGCCGCCTGGGCCGTAGGTGTTCACGATCCGCTCGCGTACCGCCAGCGGGGACCCGTCCTGTTTGAAGGCTTCGTTGTCATTGAGCGGCTTACGCCCGTCGAGGGCCCACTGGCCGTTCGACTGGGCCTTGCGCGGTGGGCGCACGGTGCGGGCAGGTGGCGTGACGGTGGTGGTCATTGCTCCTCCATGACGGTGGCGTGTCATTGGCACGTGAGGAGCGTCCGGGGCGGCCTGGTGCGCGCTGCTGCGTACAGAGTCTGCAGAGCCGTTCGGTTGGCGTCAGCCGTCTCAACGGGGCCTTCCGGACGCTTCATTGCGCCGGATACCTCGTTGCGGGGGTTGAAGTCCCCGTGGTGTCAGGCGCTGGTCAGGCCCGACAACACATGACCGCGTGAGCACGCAGAATGTCAGCGGGATAAACACCGCTGAAAAGAGCTGCGTGAGAGAAGGTCATGGCCGAAACAATAGCGACGGGTTTATCTGACAGCAAGCAAGAACGATGTGTGCTTCCAGTCACGAGGTCGTTGCCAGGGGCGATCTTTTTTGCGTAAGCGAGCGAAAAAATGGCGGCCTTACGCGGGACATGTCCCGTCGGCGCGCGAAAATGGTTGGGAGCGGGGTGGGACCTGCCGGCTCGCGTTCGCGGCTACGCGCCCAGCTCGCGATCCCGTTCGACGATGGCCTCGAAGGCGCGTACGACGGCGTCGGAGAAACCGGCACGCTCCAGGGCCACCATGCCGGCCACCGAGGTGCCGCCGGGGGAGCAGACCGCGTCGATGAGGTCAGCCGGGGTGCGGCCGTGCCCGCCCTCGGTGGTGCGCTGGGCCTCGGTCTGTACGGTACGGGCAGTCCCCAGCACCGCCTGGGCCACGATCTGGACGGCCAGGGCCTTGGGGATGCCGCCCATGACGCCGGCGCGCGCCAAGGCATCGACGAAGGCGCACACCAGGGCGGGGGAGGAGCTCGCCAGACCGATGAAGGAGGAGAAGTCCTTCTCCTCCAGGATCACAGTGCGCCCGATGGACTCCATGAGGGTGCGCACCGTCTCCAGGTCGTGAGCACCCACGTTGCGCCCCGGGGCCAGCGCCGTCATCGACTCGCCCACGGCCGCCGCCATATTCGGCATGGTGCGCACCACCCGGGTGCCGTCGGGCAGCATCGACTCGAGACGCTCGAGCGTGAGACCGGCCGCGATGGAGACCACCAGGGGTTTGCTGCGGCCGATGGCTTCGGACAGGCGGGTCAGGACGGTGGGGATGACGTAGGGCTTGAGGCCCAGGATGAGGACGTCGCTACGCAAGACCAGATCGGCGGCGTCGGGCACGTGGACGGCCCCGACCTGGGCAGCCAGGCGCTCAGCGGAGCCGTGCTTGCTGGTGAGAAGCAGGTGCCCGGCCGGCGTTCCCGCGGCCACCGCCCCCCGCACGATCGCGCTGACCATGTTGCCGGCACCGATGAAACCGATCCGCATGAGGGCCTCCTGCTCGTCTGTGATGTGAGACCAACACGGTACCGCGCCGGTGCCCCGGACGGAGCGACTTCCGGGGAGTCGGGTGTCTGGTGCCGCAGGGACCTCGCCCCGTGCGGCACGCGCAGCATCCGGTTCGCCCTACAGGACCATGGCGGCGATCCAGCCGGCGATGAGCAGGGGGATGTTGAAGTGCAGGAAGGTCGGGATGACCGAGTCACGCATGTGGTCGTGCTGTCCGTCGGCGTTAAGACCTGCCGTGGGACCCAGCGTGGAGTCCGACGCCGGTGAGCCGGCGTCCCCCAGCGCTCCTGCGGTCCCGATGAGGGAGACTGTGGCAACCGGCGAGAAGCCCAGGGACAGGCACAGTGGCACGTAGATCGCCGAGATGATCGGCAGGGTGGAGAAGGACGAGCCGATTCCCATGGTCACGATGAGACCCACCAGCAGCATGACAAAGGCGGCCGCGGGCTTGGAACCGGCGAACAGGGAGGTCGCCGACTTCACCAGCGGCTCGATCTGCTTGGTCTCCTTCAGGACGGCGGCGAAGCCCTGGGCCGTGATCATGATGAGCCCGATGAGGGCCATCATTCGCATGCCGCCGGTGAAGACGTCGTCGGCCTCGGCGATGGTGACGACCCGCGTGGCCATGAACAGCAGCAGGCCCATGAGCGCCCCGACCAGCAGCGGGTCGGCCTCGGAACCCGTCCAGGTCAGTACGGTCTGGACCGCGAAGCAGGCCACGACGGCGACCAGCGCGATCGCCACCTTGCGGCGGTCGATCTCGACGGGACCGGAGATCTCCTCGCCCGAGTCGGAGTCGGTGCCGGTGTCGATCCGGTAGGTACGGGGTTTGCGGTAGGTGACGAACACGGCGATGAGCAGGCCCGTGATCATGCCCAGCGCCGGGATCCCCATGGCGTGGGTCGCCGAGATGCGGGAGACATCCAGGCCCGCGTCCTTGATATTGGCGTAGAGGATGTCATGGAGGAAAACCCGCCCGAAGCCCAACGGCAGGAACATGTAGGTGGTCACCAGGCCGAAGGTGATGGCGCAGGCCACCGCACGGCGGTCCAGCTGCAGTCGACTCATGACGATGAGCAGCGGCGGCACCACCAGCGGGATGAAGGCGATATGAACCGGGATGAGGTTCTGGCTCATGATCGCCATGGCCGTCAGTCCTCCCAGCACCATCATCGTGGTCACGCGCACGACTCGCTGGGAAGCGGAGCCGTCCTCGGTCTCGATCCTGGCGATGAGCCAGTTCGCCAGCAGCTGGGGCAGGCCCGAGTGCGCCACTGCCATGGCGAAGGCGCCCAGCAGGGCATAGGACAGGGCGATCTTGGCGCCGTCGGCCAGCCCGTTCTGGAAGGCCACCATCGTCTGACTGATCCCCAGGCCCGCGCTCAGCCCGCCCACGAGCGCGCCGACGAACAGTGAGAGCACCACATGGACGCGCAGCGTCGCCAAGATGAGCATGACCAGGACGGCGAGGATGACGGCGTTCATGGAGAGCCTTCCGATGGGGACGGGCTGTGCTGTGTTTCGCGAGCGGTCCTGGGCGGGGCCCCCTGCGAATCGGGGACGATTGTGCCAGGCGGGCGTGACGGGGACGTATCGTGGACCGATGAGCGAGAACCGCAACAATGTCACCAGCAGCATCCCATCGGCCCGCCGCGCCCTCGTCACCGGGGCCTCGACCGGTATCGGCGCCGCAACCGTCAGGCTTCTGCGCTCCCACGGCTGGGAGGTCGTCGCCACCGCGCGGCGGGTGGAGCGCCTCGAGGCCCTCGCCGCCGAGACCGGCTGCACCTGGGTGGCCGCCGACCTCCAGGAGCCAGACGACGTCGAGCGCCTAGCCCGCGAAGTGCTCGACGGTGGCCCGGTCGATGCGGTCGTCAACAACGCCGGTGGCGCGCTGGGGGTCGACCCGGTCGCTGAGGGCAGCGCCCAGGAGTGGGCCACTATGTATGAGCGCAACGCGCTCGCCGCCCTGCGTGTGAGCCAGGCCTTCCTTCCCGGTATGCGCCGGCGGGGCGGGGACCTGGTGTTCCTCACCTCGACGGCCGCACACGACACCTACCCCGGCGGGGGCGGCTACGTGGCCGCCAAGCACGCCGAGCGGATCATCGCGAACACGCTGCGCCTGGAGCTGGTGGGCGAGCCGGTGCGCGTCATCGAGATCGCGCCCGGCATGGTGGCCACCGAGGAGTTCTCCCTCAACCGTCTCCACGGTGACGCCGAGGCCGCCGCGAAGGTCTACGCCGGCGTCGCCGAGCCGCTGAGCGCCGACGACGTCGCCGCCTGCATCGTCTGGACGCTGGAGTTGCCCGCCCACGTCAACATCGACTCCATGGTGGTGCGGCCGCGGGCCCAGGCCTCCAACACGCTGGTGGCCCGCGAGCAGTAGGGGAGAGAGCTTGCCCCAAGACCGGTGAGCCGCCGGTGTGCTGCTGAGGGACTGCCGGACATAGGTGGCCCACAGGTCTGACCTGCCGCGGGCACAGTGCGGGGTCCTAACGTGCGTCCCAGTCCCGGCCGGGCCGGGAATCAGACTGAAAGGACACCCATGAGCAAGCACGTCTCCTCCGGTGACGACAACGCCGCGGCCTCCCAACGCGACGCGGTCACGGAGAGCCTCACCACTCGGGGAACCGCCGACGACGCCGAGAATCGCCTTCCGCAGGGCGCCCCCGGCGGTCGGAACGGCGACGGTACCAAGGACGCCGTGGGCACCGCCGCGAAAGACTCGGTGAAAGACTCTGTCAAGGACGTCACGAAGGACTCCGCCAAGGAACCCGGAGCGAAACGTACGCAGGCCGGTGATGCCGCCGGTGCCACCGCGCAGATCCCCGCTGATCGTTCCGATGGGGCGGCTGCGGATGCGTCGGCTGGCAAGACTCGGGCGGCTGGAGCCGGCAGTAGTACCGCCGACACGAGATTGGCAGGGACATGGGTGTCCCCGGATACTCAGAACGCCGCGACCATCGGCGTGGGCGGCCCCGTCGCCGACGCTGCTAAGAAGGCGCGCGCCAAGACTCGCAAGCCCTGGTACCGCCGTCGCGTCGTCGTCGGAGCTGCCGGGGTCGCATTGCTGGCGGGATCGTTCGCGGCCGGTTGGGGGACCAACGAGCTCCTCGGCAATGACAGCCGTGACGGCACCGCCGGCCGCGCTCAGCAGGACTCCGGCAACGGGCAGGGCATGCCCGGAGGGGGCCCGGGCGGTCCCGGCAGGCAAGGAGGCCCCGGGGGCCAGGGCGGTGCCGGTGGGCAGATGCCCGGTGGCGGCCCCGGAGGTCAGGGCGGCCCCGGCGGGCACAACGGCCAGGGCGGTCCAGCGGGAGGTTCCGGTGGAGCCGGCCGGACCACTCCCAACGGTGACGCGCCCGGCGGCTCCGGTTCGGGCGAGGCCGGTCAGCAGGGCGGCTCCGGTTCCTCGGGTGTCCTCCAGCAGCAGGACTCCACCGAGGGCACAGAGGGCTGATGGCGTCGCCATCGGGTTTCAACGTTTTCTGCAAGGACAATGCGCAGCTGTGTTTGTCCCCGATCGTTCCCGAAGTCTCGGTTGAGGTCGGCGGACTCGGCGACGGTCGCTGATACGTTATGCACCGTTCGCCGTGATGGAACACGAAGGGAGTACTTCGATGACTGATGCACACCCTCGCATGGCGCTCGGCACCATGCACTTCGGCACCCGCCTGCCCGCCGCTCAGTCCCGGGAAATCCTCGACGCTTACCTGGATCTCGGCGGCCTGTGGATCGACACCGCCAACTGCTACGCGTTCTGGGGCTCCGAGACCGGGTTCGGGGGTCAGAGCGAAACCGTGATCGGCCACTGGCTGTACGACCGCGGGGTGCGAGAACGGGTGAGGATCAGCACCAAGGTCGGCGCGGAGCCGACTCGCCCCCATGGCTTCCCGGGCGCAGTGGAAGGCCTCGGGAAGGACACCGTCAACCGGGCCATCCGGGACAGCCTGCAGCGCCTGCAGACGGAGCGCGTCGACATGTACTGGGCTCATATGGAGGATCGAGAACAGCCGGTCGCGGATATCGCCGAGACCTTTGGCGACCTGGTTGATCAAGGACTGACCGCACGGATCGGGCTGTCCAACCACCCGGCCTGGTACGCCGCCGCAGCCAACGTGTACGCCCAGCAGCGGGGCTTGGCCGGCTTCAATGCTCTGCAGCTGCGGGAGTCCTATCTTCACCCCAGGCCAGACGTGCCTGTTGAGGGCGAGGATCATCCACACGGGATGATGACGATCGAGAGCAGGGACCTCGCCGAGCGCTGCGGACTGGACCTGTGGGCCTACACGCCGCTGCTGACCGGCGCCTACGAGCACCCGGAGCGCCCGCTTCCCGAGGCCTACAGGCATCCGGGGACTGACAACCGGCTGATGGCGCTGCGCAAATGGTCGGACAGTCTGGCCATGAAGCCGAGCCAGGTCGTTCTGGCCCTCCTCAACGCCCAGCAGCCGGCCATCACCCCCATCGTGGGCGTCAGCAGCGTCACCCAGTTGACCGAGGCGGTCGAGGCGACCCGTTTCAGCCTTCCAGAGGAGGCCGTCGAGGAGCTCAACGCAGCCGGCTAGACCGAGCGGATCCGAGCCGGCGATCAGCAGCCCACAGATCAACATTTTCTTCAGGGACGACGCGTATCCGTGTTGTCCCTGAAGTTCTTGTTGGTGTCTGCAGAATCAGTTACGGTCGCTGGCTCCGGGACAGGTGGGCACCCAGCCGCTATTCCAACCGTGAGTGTGGGGAGGACGACGTTGTCGGGAGTGGCGATGAACTGGCCCCTACGGTGCGCCGCCCACTACACTCCCCGGAGCAAAGGCACAGACCCGGCCATCACCGGCGAGCCTCCGGAAGAACCGGGCCGCTGCGGCGCACCAGCACCGCCGGCCCTCAGTAGAACCGGACGGGACAGCCCGTCACAGCTGGAAACGAAGCGGTCGTGCAGGCCGTCCCAGTCGGGGCGCGCAGCACGGCAAGCGAGGTGGTACCGCGGTGCGGCACCAGCCGGACGCCAGTTCCGGCCGGGAGCCGTCGTCGTCCTCGTCAGGCCCAGGGCATCCGCCCGGGGCGGCAGGAACGAGTGAGACGAGAGCACACCGCGATGGTTGAGAAGATGGCCGACAGCACCGCCACCGCCGGCAGCAGCGAGCCGACCGGCGCCGCCTTCTACCCCTTGCACCGGCCGGGGGAGCAGATCGACCCCTCGCCCTCCTTCCCCGCCATCGAGGAGGAGGTTCTGGCCTACTGGAAGACCGACGGCACCTTCCAGGCTTCCATCGACAACCGCGGCGAGCCCTGCGACGAGTTCGTCTTCTACGACGGTCCGCCCTTCGCCAACGGCCTGCCCCACTACGGCCACCTGCTGACCGGATACGTCAAGGACGCAGTGGGGCGCTATCAGACCCAGCGCGGCAAGCGCGTCGAGCGCCGCTTCGGCTGGGACACCCACGGCCTGCCCGCCGAGCTCGAGGCCCAGCGCCTGCTCGGCATCGACGACGTCACCGAGATCACCCGCCCCGGCGGCATCGGCATCGAGAAGTTCAACGAGGAGTGCCGCACCTCCGTCCTGCGCTACACCAAGGAGTGGGAGGACTACGTCACCCGCCAGGCGCGCTGGGTCGACTTCGACAACGACTACAAGACCCTCGATCCCGACTACATGGAGTCGGTGCTCTGGGCCTTCAAGCAGCTGTGGGACAAGGGACTGGCCTACCAGGGCTACCGCGTCCTGCCCTACTGCTGGCACGACCGCACCCCCTTGAGCAACCACGAGCTCAAGATGGACGACGACGTCTACCAGGACCGCCAGGACAACACGGTCACCGTGGGACTGCGCCTGGAGGAGCCGCTGCGCCAGGGCGCCGAACGCCCCGAGTTGGTCCTCATCTGGACCACCACGCCCTGGACGCTGCCCTCCAACGTGGCCATCGCCGTGGGCCCTGACGTCGAGTACGCGACCGTCCACGTCGATGAGGACCTCGACTCGCCGGTCGCCGGCCAGGACGTCGTCATGGCGCGGGACTTGCTGGGCTCCTACGCCCGCGAGCTCGGTGAGGAACCGCAAGTGCTGGCCACCTGCACCGGGGCCGACCTGGTGGGGCGGCGCTACCACCCGATCTTCGACTACTTCGACGACGCCGCCCACCGGGCCGAGGGCGCCGCGCCCGGACCGAAGGCCTGGACGATCATCGCCGCCGACTTCGTCACCACCTCCGACGGAACCGGACTGGTCCACATGGCCTCGGCCTTCGGTGAGGACGACATGATCGCCTGCTCCGGGGCCGGCATCGAGACCGTCGTCCCCGTCGACGACGGCGGCTGCCTGACCGAGGAGATACGCGACTACGCCGGGCTGCAGGTCTTCGAGGCCAACAAGCCCATCGTCGCCGACCTGCGTGACGGCACCGGCCCGCTGGCCCGCCGCGACGAGAGCCAGCGCGCCGTCCTGGTGCGCCAGGCCTCCTACGTGCACTCCTACCCGCACTGCTGGCGCTGCCGCAAACCGCTCATCTACAAAGCGGTCTCCTCCTGGTTCGTACGCGTCTCGGCGATCCGCGACCGCATGGTCGAGCTCAACCAGGACATCGACTGGTACCCCGGTCACATCAAGGACGGCATCTTCGGCAAGTGGCTGGCGGGCGCCCGCGACTGGTCCATCTCCCGCAACCGGTTCTGGGGTGCCCCCATCCCGGTGTGGGTCAGTGACAACCCCGACTACCCGCGCACCGACGTCTACGGCTCCTACGCCGAGCTCGAGCGCGACTTCGGCGTGGAGGTCACCGACCTGCACCGGCCCTTCATCGACACCCTCGTGCGCCCCAACCCCGACGACCCCACGGGCAAGTCCATGATGCGCCGCATCCCCGACGTCCTGGACTGCTGGTTCGAGTCCGGTTCGATGCCCTTCGCCCAGGTGCACTACCCCTTCGAGAACGTCGAGTGGTTCGAGTCGCACTACCCGGGCGACTTCATCGTGGAGTACATCGGCCAGACCCGCGGCTGGTTCTACACTCTCCACGTCCTGGCCACGGCCCTGTTCGACCGGCCCGCCTTCACCTCCTGTGTCTCCCACGGCATCCTCCTGGGCAACGACGGGGCGAAGATGAGCAAGTCGCTGCGCAACTACCCGGACGTCTCCATGGTCTTCGACCGCGACGGGGCCGACGCCATGCGCTGGTTTCTGCTCTCGGCGCCGGTCATGCGCGGCGGCAACCTCGTGGTCACCGACAAGGCCATCCGCGACACGGTGCGCCAGGTGGTGCTGCCGCTGTGGAACACCTGGTACTTCTTCGCGCTCTACGCGGGCCAGGTGGGGGAGACCGGCTACGTCACCGACGGCGTCGACCTCGACGACGCGAGCCTGTTCGCCAAGCGGGGCGGCCTGCACGTCATGGACCGCTACGTCCTGGCCCGCACCAAGGACCTGGCCGATACGGTGGCCGCCCAGATGGACGGCTACGACATCACCGGTGCCTGCGCCACAATCCGCGACTTCCTCGACGTTCTCACCAACTGGTACCTGCGCACCTCGCGTCAGCGCTTCACCGACGGCGACAAGACCGCCTTCGACACCCTGGCCACAGTGCTGCGCGTACTCACCGAGGTCATGGCCCCGCTGGCGCCACTGGTGAGCGAGGAGATCTGGCGCGGCCTGACCGGCGGACGCTCCGTGCACCTGACCGACTGGCCGGTACTGCCGGTCCATGTCGCCGACGCCGAGCTCGTGACTGCCATGGATGAGGCCCGTGCTGCGGTCTCGGCGGCCCTGAGCCTGCGCAAGGCCGAGAAGCTGCGCGTGCGTCAGCCGCTGCGCAGTCTGACCATCGCCACGGCCGACCCGGCCGGACTGGCCCCCTTCCGGGAGCTCGTGGCCGAGGAGGTCAACGTCAAGGAGGTACGGGTCCTGGACGCCGAGTCCGCCGGCTACGAGGCCAGGGCGGACCTGACCCTCAACCCGCGCGCCTTCAGCCCCGAGGTCCGCAAGCTCACCTCCAAGCTCTTCGCCGCCGTCAAGGCGGGCCAGTGGGAGCTCACCGAGGACGGGGACGTCCGCTTCGACGACGTCCTGGCGGGCGGCGCCCCCGTGGTCCTAGAGGCGGAGGACGGCGCCTTCACTCTGAACACTCGCATCGAGGTCGACGACGACTCCCTGGCCGCCACCATGCTGCCCTCGGGAGCCTTCGTGGTCCTGGACACCGCCCTCGACGACGCCCTGGAGGCCGAGGGATGGGCCCGCGACCTGGTGCGCCTGGTCCAGGACGAGCGCAAGGCCGCCGGCCTGCACGTAGGCGACCGCATCCGCCTGGAGCTGACCGTCCCCGAGGACAAGGGCGCCTGGACCGGCGCCCACCTGGACCTCGTCAAGCGGGAGGTCGGCTGTGTGAAGGCCTCCGTCATCGCCGCCCCCGGCGTCAAGGAGCCCACCGCAACGGTCGAAAAGGTCATCGAGAAGTCCACGGAGGTGGACGGGGCCTGACCGAGACACGGGCCTGAGCACCTATGGGGCCGGCAGACCGCATGAAGTGGTCTGCCGGCCCCACAGGTATGTCCAGCCACCAGGATTCTCGGCTTGTATCGCGATGGAACACGTGAAAGGGTGCGGCACCGAATCATCATCTCCGGTTGAAGGAGCCTCAACAACTTTCTGCATAGGGACGGGCATCAGTATTCCCCCTGTGCTCCAGGTCTCATGATGAGCGATTCGAGTGCTATTATCAGCCGTGGAAACTCGGCCCCTGAGACCCATGTGATTGAAAAACTGAACTGTTTCTGGGACGGGCTGTTACTGCTGAGCGGCAGCACACAGTTTCCGCTGAAACACTCCAGATTTCCCCCGCGGACGGACCTCAGTGTCGAGGTCCATCCGGTATCCCATTCGGCTCCCCCCTCCAACGAAAGAGACCCTTGTGACGCTCTCGGAGCAAGCCCGATCCGCGTGGGCCAAATTCGGCTACAACCCCGAGAATCGCCACTGGCTCCCCCTCTGGCTGCATCTGCTCGACGCCGCTGCGGTGGCCGAGCACCTCGCCAGACGCTGGCTGGCGCCCACCGTCTGCGAACTCATTGAGCGCGAGTTCGAGGACTCCGACTCAGGACTGACCCCGGTGGAAGAGTTCTGTCTGCTCGCCTCCTGGATCGCCGGTGTGCACGACATCGGCAAGTGCACCCCGGCCTTCTCCGTCCAGGTCCCGGGACTGGACGACCGCATGAAGGAGGCAGGGCTGATCCACGAGCCGGTGGATCCTCTCGAACGGCGCAAGGTACCGCACGCCCTGGCTGGGCACTTGATCCTGGAGAACTGGCTTATGGACGGGCACGGTTGGGACCTTGAACCCGCCGAGGCCCTCGCCTCCGTCGTCGGCGCCCATCATGGCATCCCGCCCACGACGGCGGCTCTCACCACCGACTACTACGGGCATGAGCACCTCCTCGGCGAGGATGAGACGTGGAGCGCGACCCGCCGCGAGCTCCTCGAACTCGTCACACGACGCACCGGCGCCGCGGCTCTTCTTCCTCACTGGGCGCGCCACCGATGGTCCCAGCCCTTCCTTGTGGAGCTCTCGGGGCTGCTCATCGTCTCGGACTGGATCGCCTCGACCGAAGCCTATTTCCCGCTGCTGCCCCTCCAGGACGATGGTGCGCGCCTGCTCGCGCCCGACGCCCATACCCTTCGTGTGGCCACCGGCCTGTCGCGTCTGGAGATCCCCGCGCCATGGCGTCCCTGCGACGAGGGCACCGCTCCCGGCTGCCTGCTCACCAGCCGTTTCAACCTGCCCGACGATGCCCGCGCCACCGACGTCCAGGTGCGCACACTCCAGGCCGCCCGCTCCATGGGCCTGCCGGGCATGCTCATCGTCCAGGAGTCCGCGGGAGGAGGGAAGACCGAGGCGGCCCTTATGGCCGCCGAGGTGCTCGCCGCCCGCACTCGCCGCTCCGGAATCCTCTTCGCCCTACCCACCCAGGCGACGACAGACGCCATGTTCTCTCGCGAGCTCGACTGGCTGGAGAGTATTGAGCAGGCCTACGCCGACGAGGGAGCGCCGTCGGAGTTCGCCGCTCAGCTCCTGCACGGACGGTCTCGACTCAACAAGGAGGCCCAGCTTCTGCGACGCCGCGGTTACGAGATCCGCGACCGGCTCCTCGGATCGCTCGACGACTCGACCGGCGAGACCCCACGCCCTATCGGGATCGGATGGGATGAGGAGGAGGCTCGAACGGGCCGTGCCGCAGACTCCGAGGACGGCCGCAGAGCCGACCTGGCGATCCTGGCCTGGTTCAGTGGGCGCAAGAAGTCGATGCTGTCGGACTTCGTCGTCACCACCGTGGACCACCTGCTGTTCGGGGCAATGCGTTCCCCGCATCTGGCCATGCGACACCTGGGACTGTCCCGCAAGGTCGTCATCGTCGACGAGGTGCACTCCTACTCCACGTACATGAACGTCTACCTGGACCGGGTCCTGACCTGGCTCGCAGCCTACGGGGTTCCGGTGGTGCTCCTGTCGGCCACACTGTCCGAGGCCCGCTGCTCGGCCATGGTCGACGCCTACCGACGGGGCCTGCGCCTGGCAGTGGGGGAGCGTGTCCACCGTCGTCCCGCCCCCGAGAACGTGCACACTCCCTTCCCCTGCCTGGTCACTGCTGGTGAAGATCGCATCGAGGTCGTCCCGACCGCGTCGGGACGACGCAGCACAGTGCGGATCAGACGGCTTACGAAGGATGCTCTGATCCCGCTCTTGGAGGAGGGCCTCGTCGATGGCGGCTGCGCGTTGGTGGTCCGCAATACGGTGCGGCGCGCCCAGGAGACCTATGAGCGGCTGCGCGAGCACTTCGGCGAGGACGTCAGTCTCAACCACGCCCGGTTCACGATCGGCGACCGGCTCGCCAAGGACAAGGATCTTCTCAACCGCTTCGGCCCTCCGCGCAAGGCTGGAAAGCGCCCGAGCAGAGCCATCGTCGTCGCCACCCAGGTCGTCGAGCAGTCCCTCGACGTCGATTTCGACCTGCTCGTCACTGACCTCGCTCCCATCGACCTGGTTCTCCAGCGTATGGGACGCCTGCACCGTCACCAGCGGCGGCGGCCGCCCCGACTTGCCGAGCCCGCCTGCTACATCGACTGCCTGCCGTCGACGTCGTCCCCCGAGCCCTCGTTGGAACCGGGGGCCAAGGCGATCTACGGCGAGCAGGACATGCTCATGAGCGCGGCCGCACTGGACCGGGTGATCGACGGCTCCGGCATCGTCACGGTTCCCGACGATGTCCACGACCTCATCGAGGCCGTCTACGGTCCCGATGCCCCAGTGCCGCCGTCGTGGAAGGAAGCCGTCGACCGAGCTCGGGAGACATACGCGACGAGCAACCGTGCGAAGCATGAGGCCGCTCAGGGTTTTCTTCTGAATGAGCCCGAGCGGAGAGGGAAGAGTGCCTCCCTGATCGGCTGGCTGCACGTGACGGCCTCCGACAACGAGGAGAGGGGACGCGCCCAGGTCCGCGACGGCGAGGACTCCCTCGAGGTCATCCTCCTGGACCTGCGCCGGGTAGGCGGCCAGGAGGAGCTGCGCACCCTGCCATCCGCACCGGAGGCTCCAGGAGCCATGATCCCCACAGACCGCGCCCCGGACAAGAAGATCGCCCGCGCCATGGCCTTGTCCGCCGTGAGGCTGCCTCCGCGCCTGAGCAATCCGCACCGGATTGACCAGGTCATCGATGAGCTGGAGAAATGCGTCGTGCCCGCTTGGCAGGATGATCCGCAGCTCCGAGGACAGCTGTTCCTTCTCCTGGATGAGGGCCGGGCGCAACTGGCCGACACCGTACTCGAGTACTCCCCATCCACCGGACTCAAGGAGGTCCAATCAGAATGACGCAGCGTTTCAATCTTCTCGACGAGCCCTGGATCCGGGTGACCAGGCTCGACGGCGCTCCCGACGAGGTCTCCCTCCTCACCCTGTTCCGGGAGGCGACGGACATCGCCGGGATCCACGGCGAAATCGCCAGCCAGGACGTGGCCATCCTGCGCCTGCTGCTGGCCATCTGCCACCGCGCCATGGATGGGCCGGAGGACCTGGACACCTGGAGGGAGTACTGGGAGGAGCCCGAGCGCCTGGGGCGGGACGCCAGTGCCTACCTCGAGCGCTACCGGGAGCGCTTCGACCTGCGCGACCCGGACCGTCCCTTCTTCCAGGTTGCGGGTATCCACGCAGCATCGGGCAAGACCTCGGGGCTGGAGTCCCTCATCGTGGATGTCCCCAACGGAAATCCCTTCTTCACGACTCGTATTGCTCAAGGACTGGAATCCATCGGCTGGGCGGAGGCGGCCAGATGGCTGGTTCACGTTCACGCCTTCGACCCGTCCGGCATTCGCACCGGAGCCGTCGGCGACCCTTGGGTCAAAGGGGGAAAGGGGTATCCAATCGGCCCCGGGTGGACAGGGCAGATCGGCACCGTGACCGTGACGGGCGAAAGCCTGGAGCGGACGCTGCTCCTCAACACTGCCGTCTGCGAGGACCTCCCTGATCTGGTTGACGTCGATCCGGAACAGGATCTCGCTCCGTGGGAGCACGAGAATGACGGTCCGGCGGGTTCCCATGACCTGGAACCTACGGGACCTGTTTCCTGCTATACGTGGCAGACGCGCCGCGTGCTGCTGCACGGCGATGATGCGGGAGTCACCGGTCTTTTCCTCGGCAATGGAGACAAGGCAACACCTCAGAACCGGTATCTGGTGGAACCGATGACCGCATGGCGCTTCTCCGAACCCCAGACCAAGAAGTTCAAAACGCCCGTCTACATGCCGCGTAAGTTGCCGACGGACAGAGCATTCTGGCGGGGCCTGTCAACCGTCGTGGCTCAGCTGAGTCCGAAGGTTACGGTAAAAGGTGCAGGGGAAGTGACACGATACCGTTCTCCCGGTGTCGTCTCCTTCTATCAGGAGCTCATGCGCCGCAGAATCGTGCCTGCAGGCGGCCTCATTCCTTTACGTGCCGTCGGCATTGAGTACGGAGCCCAGGAGGCGGTCGTCACCGAGCTCGTTGACGACGTCCTCTCCCTGCCTGCTGGCCTACTCGACCCCGAGAACACGCGACTGCTCGCCGTTGTGCACGACGCTATGGAGGAGACGGAGCATGCCGCCTCCGCACTGCGGAACCTGGCCGGGAACCTGGATCGTGCTCGCGGTGGGAGCCCGGATACGGCGTCGGCTGCGCGCGAGCATGCCAGTGCCGCCTTCTACCAGGTCATTGATGAGCGTTTCCCCCGATGGCTCGCATCCCTCGACGCAGCGGACCCGGTCAGGGCACGCGAACAGTGGCGCAGGCTGCTGCGCTCCGAGGCATGGGAGCAGCAGGAGGCGCTGGCATCCGCCGCGCCTGATACCGCCTTCGCCGGGCGTGGAGAGGGAAAGGGACGGATGGACGTCGGCAAGGCGTTGTTCTTCTTCCGCCGTGCTCTGAACGTGGCCGTACCGGCACCTGCGCAGCAAGACAGCACCGCTGAGAACAATAAGAATGAAGAAAGGACACCGGCATGACTGTGTCGGATACCAGTACACACGCCAACCCCGCGGATGCACTACCGCCCGGAGTGAGCCAGCGGCCCTACCGTCCGCGGCTGGAGGAGAATGCCGGTCGCCTCGTCGACCAGCGCATTGGCGGAACGAAGAGGCAGGAGGGCCTGCAAGCCCGCTATCGGCGCAATGAGGCTCGAGCACGCGGCGAGCTGGCCGCTCTGCGCAAGGGCGCGAACAGACCTCCCGGAGAGCTCCCCGAGATCTGGGCGCTCACTAGCGTCCACGTTCCCGACTATGCGGGAGACTCCCCAACGTGGGAGGAGATTGCCGTCCATACCGCCATGACGCTCTATGCCGTGCACCAGCAGTCACGGACCGAACCTATGTTCGTGCCCGGAAGAGGGCTCGGCCATGCCGCCCGCAGCCTGATCGGTCCACCTGACGACGAGAACCCTTCGGCCCGAGCGCGCTTCAACGCCCTGGTCACCTCGACGACCGTCACCGAGCTACGCCACCACCTGCGGGGCTTCATCTCGCTACTCCGAGCCCGGAGCATCTCTTTGGATCACGCCATGCTCGCAGACGACATCCTCCACTTCCAACAACCGGGCGGAGCCAGAAAGGTTCGTCTGACCTGGTCACGGGAGTACCAGTTCCTATCTGCCGAATCCCTAGCCTCTTCCGACGATGCCACCCCGGCATCTGCGACCAACTCAACGACAACCGCGCCAACCCCGGAGAACTGACAATGAGCACCTACATCGATATTCACATCATCCAGAACCTTCCGCCCTCCTGCGTCAACCGGGACGACTCGGGCTCACCCAAATCTGCTGTTTACGGTGGTGTCCGGCGTCTGCGGGTCTCCAGCCAGTCCTGGAAACGAGCCGCGCGCCTGTACTTCAATGATCTGCTGGATGCCGATGACGTCGGCGTACGCACGAAGCGAGTCATCGAGGTGCTGGCCTCGACGATTGCGAAGGATGCGCCTGAACTTGCGGAGAACGCCGCCGCGCTCGCCGAGGGAGTGTTCAAGGCTGCCAAGATCAAGCTCTCACCTCCGCGCGGCAAGAAAGATGGGCCTCAGGAATCCGGATACCTCCTGTTCCTGTCCACCAGCCAGATCGCGCGCCTGGCCGATTTGGCCATCGCCTCGACCCGCAGCGGCGAGACACTCGACGCCAAGGCAGTCAAGAAGATCTTCAAGGAGGAGCACGCCGTCGACATCGCGCTCTTCGGACGCATGGTTGCTGACGACACCGATCTCAATGTCGACGCCGCCTGCCAGGTGGCCCACGCCATCTCCACGCACGCCGCCGAGAACGAGTACGACTTCTTCACCGCCGTCGACGATGAGAAGAACCGCTCCGAGGAGGAGGACGCCGGCGCCGGCATGATGGGCACGGTCGAGTTCTCCTCGGCCACCATGTACCGCTATGCCACCGTCAATCTTGACATGCTGGTCGAAAACCTCGGGGACGGCGGCGCTGCGCTGCGGGCGCTAGAGGTCTTCATCAAGGGCTTCTGCCTGTCCATGCCCACCGGCAAGCAGAACACGTTCGCCAACCGGACCCTGCCGGAGACCATCGTCATCTCCATACGCGACGACCAGCCCATCTCCCTCGTCGGTGCCTTCGAGAAACCGGTGCCGGAGGCCTCCGGCACCGGTTACGCCGACCGGTCGGTGGGCGAACTGGCCCGGTATGCCGAGACGATTGAGAAGAACTACGGGTTAAGGCCGCTGAGCAGCTTCGTCGTCGCCCTCAAGGACTCCGACGCCGTCTCCTCGCTCGGTGAGCGTGTGCCCTTCGCCGACCTGCCCGGACGGGTCCGTCAGGTCGTGGATCCCCGAGTGTGCCGTGAGGAGCGGGTCTGATGACCGTCCTCCTCCTGCGACTCGCAGGACCTTTGCAGGCCTGGGGGGTGAAATCTCGCTTCACCGTCCGCTCCACCGAGCTCGAGCCGACCAAGAGCGGCATCATCGGCATGCTGGCGGCCGCTGTCGGCCGTCGCCGGACGGACCCGATCGAGGATCTCCTGTCCCTGCGGTTCGGGGTGCGCAAGGACCAGCCCGGTCGGGTCATCAGGGACTTCCACACGGCGCGCACCCTTGACGGCAAGGACTCCATGCCCCTGTCGAACCGGTACTACCTCGCCGATGCCGTTTTCCTCGCAGGTATCGAAGGCAATCGCCCCCTCCTGGAGGGCATTGACGAGGCGCTTCACCATCCGGCCTTCCCTCTGTATCTCGGCAGGCGCTCATGCCCGCCGACGCCACCGGTGTCTTTGGGCCTTCGGGAGGCGGCGCTGCTCGATGCGCTTCGGGCAGAGCCCTGGCTCGCCTCACCATGGTTCCAGAAGCGGCATCGCAGCCATGTCTTCGACGCGGAGCTGCTTGTCGACCAGGAGGCCGTACCCGTAGGGGAGCGGGGCACGGCCTGTGGCAGTCGTGATGTACCGGCCTCCTTCGATCCTCGACGCCGCGACTACGACTTTCGCCAGGTTGAACGGCTCATGACACGGGTGAGCACTCGTAAAACAGACACTCACGATCCCATGCTTGTGCTGGAGGAGGCGAACCAGTGTTTCTGACGAAGATCGATCTGGCCCCGGAGCGCCGCCTCGCGCGCAAGTATCTGGGTTCGCCCCAGGTCATGCACGCCGTCGTCATGGGCGCCACCGGCGGTCATGAAGGGAACGGACCCGGACGCGTCCTGTGGCGGGTTGACCGGGGTGTGACGACGGCGCTGTACATACTCTCGCCGTTGGAGCCTGACTGCTCTCAGCTCGTCGCGGAGGCGGGGGCTGCCGGCACCCAGGCGCGGACCCTGGACTACTCGCCGTTCCTCGCCTCGTTGGATGCCGGGCAGCTGTGGGCCTTCCGCCTTGCGGCGAACCCGTCCTACTCGACCTCGAAGGGACCGGGAGTGCGCGGACAGCGGTACGGGCACGTCACCGTTGAACAGCAGCGGCAGTGGCTCATTGAACGCACCCCACGACTCGGCTTCGAACTCATGCCCGTGGACCATGCTGATGGTGAGGGAACTGACGAGGCTGTCTTGGTCGCGCACCGGGAGCGCCCCGTTTTCAGCCGGCGACGACCAGGGGGTGGGGGATACGACCGCGTGACTATCAACCGCACCGTCTACGAGGGGGTTATGCGTATCACTGATCCTGAGTCCCTGTGCCGTGCGCTCGTCACCGGGATCGGCAAATCCAAGGCCTACGGCTGTGGGCTCATGACGCTCGCCCGGGTGCAGCAGGTTTGATCATGGTCAGAATGCTGTCGGTTCCGGTAACGGCGCTGCCCCGTGTCCAGGACCGGATGTCCTTCCTCTACCTGGAGCACTGCGTGGTGCATCGAGAGGATGGTGCCCTGACCGCGCGCAACGACCAGGGCACCATCCGCGTCCCTGCTGCCTCGCTGGTCGCCGTCCTCCTTGGCCCGGGAACGTCGGTCAGTCACCAGGCGATGAGCCTGCTCGGTGAGTGCGGGACGACGGCGGTCTGGGTCGGTGAACGCGGTGTGCGCTACTACGCGCACGGCCGCTCCCTGGCTACCTCCACCCGACTGTTGGTGGAGCAAGCGGCAAGGGTCTCCTCTCCCCAGAAGCGGCTGCGGGTGGCCCGCGAGATGTACTGCATGCGCTTCAGCGGCGAGGATGTTGACGGGCTCACCATGCAGCAGCTCAGGGGGCGGGAGGGGGCCAGGGTTCGTGAGGTGTATCGAGACAACTCCAGACGTACCGGGGTCCCCTGGGCCCGACGCGACTACCGTCCCGATGACTTCGAGGCGTCGGATCCGATCAACCAGGCGCTTTCAGCTGCGCACGCGGCTCTGTACGGCGTCGTCCACGGGGTGATCGTCTCCCTGGGCTGTTCTCCGGGTCTTGGCTTCGTCCACACCGGGCACGACCGGTCCTTCGTGTACGACGTCGCGGACTTGTACAAGGCGGAGACGACAATACCTATCGCCTTCGACGTCGTCTCCGAGGGGATGGAGGACCTCACCGGGACCACGCGGCGGCGCGTTCGGGACAAGGTCTTCGAGCTCAAGGTCATAGAGCGGACGGTCAAGGACATCTACCGCCTGCTCGAGGTTGAGGATCTGGAGGATATGAGCATCAACGTAGTCTCCCTGTGGGACTACCAGCAGCGTGCTGTAGCCGGTGGAGCGAACTACGCCGGAGAGGATGCAGGTGGATGGTAGTTCTGATCCTGTCGGCAGCCCCCGCCTCGTTGCGGGGATCCATGACCCGCTGGCTGCTTGAGGTCTCTCCCGGGATCTTCGTCGGGCATCTCTCAGCTCGAGTGCGAGAGCAGCTGTGGGAACTGGTCCGCACATACATCGGGGAGGGGCGGGCGCTGTTGATCTGGTCGGTGCGATCTGAGCAGCGGTTCGCGGTCGCCTCCCTGGGGCATGAGCGTGAACCTGTCGACATCGAGGGGTGTCTTGTTATGCGCAGCCCGTACCGGCAGATCGGGGGAACGCAGGCGATTCCCGGTGCCGTTAAGCCTCCGAAGGAGTCATGGTCGATCGCCGCAAGACGACGGCGCTACCGGAACTCGGCGGAGCGGGCTCTAGGTTGGCACTGAAGGTAAACGCGGTCTGGTAGCATGGCTCATCGTTGGGATTCCAGGGATCCGCAAGTGTAAACCCCGCGCGAGCGGGGATGATCCGCCGCTCAGAGACGCTCACAGCGCCCCTGAGCGGCGTAAACCCCGCGCGAGCGGGGATGATCCCGTTCCGTACTCTCCGTACGAGAAATTTCTACAGTAAACCCCGCGCGAGCGGGGATGATCCCACCCCACCGGTCGACGATGACGTCGTCAATGCGTAAACCCCGCGCGAGCGGGGATGATCCCAGCCCAACATTACGCGCACCAGCAGGTATTGTGTAAACCCCGCGCGAGCGGGGATGATCCTGATCGCGCAGATGACCGCCGCCGGGCTGTCGGGTAAACCCCGCGCGAGCGGGGATGATCCCTCGAACGCCCCGGTGGGTAGTGCCCCGTAGTGTGGTGTAGCGCGGTGGCCGGGGCGATCTTGGTGCCGGAGTCGGACAGGACCCGGCAGATCGGCCAGGCCCCGAAGCGCTCCTTGTGCCGGTCGATGTACTGGCAGATCAACGCAACGGGCGCTCGCACTCCGCTGCCCCAGAGACGAGGCCGTTTCGTGGGGAGGTTGCTTGCACCTGACTAGGACACGCCAAGGCGGTTGCTTTACGAATATATCTGGGATAGGGCAAACTAATGCCGCTGTTCGACACCAGGGCAAGGTCGAGCAACGGCGCCTCCCGTCCCCGCGGGGCCGTCTTTCCAATATCCCTAGCCGTCACGCGCCGGACCCTCGACAAGGTGGTTCGAGTCGCTCTGCGCGCGGTCCCCTCCCTGGATGGGGCTTGTGTCGGCCGCCTGACTTGAGGAGTTAGGACGATGAGTGTCAGAAGGGCCGCAGAGGCCATCTTCTCCCCACCGGTTCAGAACTGGCTGAAGCGAACGATCTACCGGCACAACTGCCGGATGTCACCGCCCCGGTACCGTTCCGCGCTCAAACGCTGGTACTGGCTGTTCAAGTGCCGGCCCTGCCGTCTAGAGGATCCGCGCACCATGACAGAGAAGATCCACTGGCTCAAGCTCTACGACTCCACCCCGCTCAAGGGACGCCTGGCAGACAAGTACCTGGTTCGTCAGTGGGTCGCCGACACGGTGGGGGAGAAGTACCTTGTTCCGCTGCTGGGCGTGTGGGACTCTCCCGACGAGATCGACTTCGACTCCCTGCCGGACAGCTTCGTCCTCAAGGCCACACACGGCTCAGGATGGAACATCCTCGTACCCGACAAGAGCGCCCTCGATGAGGACTGGGCTCGTCGGCGGCTGCGGGAATGGCTTGGTCTGCGTCAGGCGATGAAGGGCGGCTTCGAGCTGCATTACGAGTACTGCGAACCGCGCATCGTGTGCGAGCCCTTCCTGCGCGACGATACGGGGAGGCTGCGGGACTACAAGTTCATGGTGTTCGACGGCGTCATCCAGTTCGTCTTCACCGTGGACAGGCTTCCGGGCCGTGCGCTGCGGGGCACCTATCTTCCAGACTGGACCCGAGCTCCCTTTGAGTACACGTGTGAAGCTGACCGCGCCCCGGATGTCCCGCCGCCGAACGGCCTGGAGACCATGCGCTCCCTGGCCTGCGAGCTCGGAAAGGGGTTCGCCTGTGCGCGCATCGACTTCTACGAGGTGGACGGAAACATCTACTTCGGTGAGATCACCTTCACGGACGCGGATGGACTGTCGGACTTTGCTCCTTCTTGTTATAACCGTGTTTTCGGGGATCGCATCATCCTTCCGGAGAAGAAGTCCTTCAAAGGGGTCATGCTGTGACGGTGTAAGAGAGGAGATGGATCATCTGTAGATTATCTACGAAAATCGATTGATCAGATGATGAGAATTCTTCAAGGTTCCGTCGATGCAATGAGCGTCTCCTCATTATACCGGCCGGACGCTTGCGTGTCTCAGCCTCTTGTGTGTTACTATCCATCACATTAATTCAGGTGCTTCTTCGTCGAGTTCCCATGTCGGCGATAGCCCTTTCCTGTCAGCTCTGATCATTACTGGTGATACCTAAATGACCCTCGAGGACCTTCTTCATCTGACCCGTCGACGCATCGGCTCTCTCGCTCTAGTGATTGTCGCGTGCGTGCTGGCCTCAATGGTGTTCGCTTTTGCCTCGCCGAGTTCGTATACAGCGACGGCCCAGGCCTACCTGCATGTCAAGGTGGCAGGAGATCCAGCAGAGAATGCGCTGTCTCATTACAGTGCGGAGCAGCTCGCCAGCATGAAGGCCGA
Source organism: Actinomyces johnsonii (assembly GCF_006546835.1). Lineage (GTDB taxonomy): Bacteria > Actinomycetota > Actinomycetes > Actinomycetales > Actinomycetaceae > Actinomyces > Actinomyces johnsonii. Next base: position 252,341 of record NZ_VICB01000004.1, read on the forward strand.
CGCCATGGTCCCCGTCTTCACCTCGGCAGCCGTCGCCCGGCGCGTCGTGGATTCCCTCAAGCTGGATGTCACGCCTGAGGAACTGGCCTCTTCGGTGTCTGCCGCCCGGACCCCCGAGACGGTGTCGGTGCAGGTCTCCGCTAGTGCCTCCTCGTCACACCAGGCCCAGGTCGTGGCTGATGAGGTGGTCCGGCAGGCCGGTGTTGAGGTCAAGGAGGTGGAGGGGGATGAGTCTCCCGTGGAGATCGTCCTTCTGTCCTCTGCCGAGCTGGTGAGTGCGACTCGCTCGCCCGCACTGGCGACCTGTGTAGCAGTGGGGCTGTTGGCTGGGCTCGTCCTGGGGTATGCGCGGATCCTTATACAGGAGCTGCTTGACAAGAGTCTCAAGGAGCCTGAAGAGGTTCGTGAGGCTCTGTCGGTGCCATTGCTCGGTGCGCTGCCGCGGGTTCCCTCACTACGGTGGTTGAGCCGAGGGGCGGAGATCAAGATGGAGGAGCAGCTGCGTGCCGCCCGCACCAACGTGCTCCACGCGTTGTCGCAGGGCGACAGGAGAGTCCTGGTCGTCACCTCGGCTGGCCCTCAGGAGCGAACCTCGGTGACGGCTGCCAGCCTGGCGCGAGTACTGGCCCTGTCCGGCCATCGGGTTGCCCTGGTTGAAGGCGATCTGCGCTCGCCGAGCGCGGTCGGACTCCAGGAGGGGCCGGGGCTCGCAGACGTTCTGTCGGGCTCGGCTCGCCTTGAGGACGCCCTGGTCAAAGGCCCCGTAGCGGGCCTGGAGCTCCTGCCGGCAGGCAATACGCCCGCGAATCCCTCTGAACTGTTGGGCGCTCCCATGATGCGCGATCTGCTGCGACGACTGGCATCGGATCACCTTGTGATCGTTGATGCCCCGCCCGTCCTGCGCTTCACCGATGGGGTGGTCCTGGCGACTTATGCCGGAGGAGTCATTCTCGTTGCGCGTGCCGGGCGCACGAGTGCGGAGGATTTGCGGGAGGCGGCTCTCGCTGTGGAGCAGGGAGGTGGCCGAACGCTTGGAGTGGTGCTCAACGATGTATCCGAGCCCGGGGGTAAGCACAAGGGCGTGCGGGGCAACGTCGTCCGCCCTGAGATTGCGGCTGTCTAGCCGCTTCGCTCGTGACGCGGACGACGTCTGGATGGAGGAAGTGAGTCCGCGATGGTCCTGCCGGCCAGCGGTACCTCCGGGAATTCTATCCCGGCTCCACCTCAGATGTCGTGACGTGAGAAGCTTTCGCAAATCCTGAGACATTGCATCGAAAGTAAGACGACGACATCATCGGAGAGCATTTATGAATATGTCTGGGGTTGAATGATTGCCCTAGTTATGTATGTTCTCGGGCTTGTCTGACGTCAAATCTTGTTGCTTCAAGCATTCACGCGAGTCCGATATGTGATTTCACCCCACAGTGTGGCCCTGAATGTGTCGATAAACGACGATTGCAGCAAAATCTCCTCCGAATCTTCCAATCGGTGGTTCTGGGTGTTAGATTAGGAATGAGCCGAATAGAAACGGTAAATGTTCATGGTGACTGAAGATGTGCTAGTCGCCATGTTCTCGAGTTGTTGTTGCCTGTGTCAGTAACAGCAGCGATATCCCCGAATCCGTCCAGCGAATCAGTTAGCACTGTTCGCTCGTCCGTAGATTGAAACCCTGATGACATCTGAAATCTGTCGCTCCCGCCAGTGCCGATCACTTGATCAGAGTTCTTTGCTCGTCGGCGGTGTGTCCCATGCCCGTCAGACGGTTCAAGGGAGCGAGAAAATCCATGGCTAAGACACGTGACGACTCGTATTCTGTCGAGAGCCGGTCGCCGAAGAGCGCTGAGAACCGGGAGCCCGGCTTTGGGCAGTTACTCGTAACGACTCCCGGGGGGCGAGGGGCGACAGATGTCATGAGCGCCTCGTCAGAGGTCGGCTCCTTGCCGCCTCCATCTCCCGCCCATGTTCCGGCGTGGGTGAGCCCACCCGTGTGCCGGGTCGAGCCCATCGTCCTCATGATCGTTGACGTCCTGGCCACCTACCTGGCCTTGTACTGCGCAGCGTGGGGGACCACGAAGTGGGCCACAGCCACCGGTGCGACCGGCGGTCTGCTGGCCGTGGGCGTACTGGCGGTGGTCAACGTGGGCGTCTTCGCCACCTTCAAGATGTACAACAGCCTCTGGCGCTACGCCTCGATGACGGAGGCTCTACGGATCCTCTACGCGACAGTCGTCGGCTCGGTCTGCGGAGACCTGCTCTTCTCTTCGGCCTTCGACGGCGGGCTGTCCGTGCGCTCCTACGTCATGGCCTGGGCGCTGCTCGCCATCATGACAGCGGGGACGCGCCTGGCAGCCCGAGCGCTGTGGAACAGCCAGGTGCAGCGCAGCGCTCGATCAGGCGCGCAAGACGCCCGCCCTCGCACACTCATCGTCGGGGCCGGGCAAACCGGGTCGTTGACCATCAATCGCATGCGCCTGGGAGATGAGGACATGTGCGGCGAGCCGGTGGCCCTGGTCGATGACGACGTGACCAAGCACGGTCGCCACGTCCACGGCGTCAAGGTATACGGGGCATGCGACGACCTGCCTCGAATTGCTGAGCAATGCAGGGCTGAGCAGATCGTGCTGGCCTGCCCCTCGGCACTGGCCTCCCAGCGCAAGCGCATCCTGGCCATCTGCCTGACGACGGGGCTGCGGATTCTCACCCTGCCGAACGTGCGGGACTTGGCCCAGCAGCACGATGGCAAGATCGCGCTGCGGGACGTGGAAATCTCCGAGCTACTCTCACGCGACGAGGTCGCCTTCGACACCACGAGCATGGGATATGTGCGCGGGCAGGTCGTCCTGGTCACCGGCGGCGGCGGCTCGATCGGCTCCGAACTGGTCCGCCAACTCATCGAGGCCCGACCCCGCCGGATCGTCATCTTCGACATTTACGAGAACACGGCTTACGAGCTGTTCCATGAGATGCAGCCCAGAGTCGCCGAGCTTGGAGTCACCCTCTCGGTCGTCATCGGCTCGGTGACGAATGAGCAAGTCGTCCGCGACTGCTTCGAACGGTATCGGCCGAAGGTCGTTTTCCACGCCGCGGCACACAAGCACGTCCCCCTCATGGAGGACAACGCCCGCGAGGCAGTGGAGAACAACGTACTGGGCACCTGGATGACGTGCCGTCTGGCGGAGGAGTTCGGATGCAGCCACTTCATCCTGGTCTCCACCGACAAGGCCGTGAATCCGACTAATGTGATGGGTGCCACCAAGCGGTTGTGCGAGCTGGAGGTCCAGGCTCTGGCCCGCACCAGTCGCACGACCATCTTCGCCGCCGTGCGGTTCGGCAACGTGCTCGGCAGTCACGGTTCCGTCATCCCGCTATTCAGGCGACAGCTGCGCTCGGGCGGACCGCTGACCGTCACCCATCCGGACATCACCCGCTACTTCATGACGATCCCCGAAGCGGCCCAGCTGGTCATTACCGCCGGCTCCATGGCCCATGCCGGAGAGATCTTCATCCTGGAGATGGGACAGCCCGTGCGGATCTACGACCTGGCCGTCAACCTCATCAAGCTCTCAGGCCTGCGGGTCGGACGAGATGTCGAGGTGGCGTTCACCGGGCTGCGACCGGGCGAGAAGCTCTACGAGGAACTGCAGATGCACAACGAGGACCTGCATCCCACCGCGAACAAGTCGATCCTCGTCTCCACGGCGCCGCCGCCGACGATCCAGGACGTGGAGGAGAAGATCGCCCGGCTGACGGCCTGCCTTCTTCAGGGTAACGACCAGATCAAGCAGGAGCTGGCCCACGCGGTTCCCACCTACCACCCGAATTTCGATCACGGCACGAGTGCGTCGTCAACAATGAGGAAGGCCGGCTGATGCGCGTCGAGTTCTCACCCCCGGACATTACCGATGCCGAGTGCCAAGAGGTGGAGGCCGCGCTGCGATCCGGCTGGATCACCACGGGGCCGCGGACCAAGAGCCTGGAGAAACAGGTTGCGGAGCGCTGCGGCACCACCCGAGCCGCCTGCCTCAACTCCGCGACCGCTTCACTGGAACTGACCCTGCGCGTGCTGGGCATTGGCCCTGGCGACGAGGTGATCATTCCCGCCTACACCTACACGGCCTCTGCCTCGCCCGTCGTGCACGTGGGAGCCACCCCGGTCCTGGTCGACGCCGGACAGGCTGACGGCGGCTACGGGCTGGACCCCGATGTCCTGGCGGAGGCGCTCACGCCACGGACCAAGGCCGTCATCCCGGTCGACATCGGCGGGCGCATGTGCGACTACACGGCGCTGCGCGAAGTCGTTGACAGCCAACGTCATCTCTTCGCACCCACCGGTCCGATCCAGGAGGCGCTGGGCCGTATCGCTCTGGTGGCCGACGGCGCCCACAGCTTCGGCGCCCGGCGCGACGGCACGTCGTCGGGCAGCGCCGCCGACTTCACAACGTTCAGCTTCCACGCCGTGAAGAACCTGACCACCGCGGAGGGGGGAGCCGTCACCTGGAGACCGGACCTGGGGCTGGACGAGGAGCTCTACCGCCAGTACATGCTGCTGTCCCTGCACGGGCAGAGCAAGGACGCCCTGGCCAAGACCCGCCTGGGGGCCTGGGAGTACGACGTGGTCAGCCCCGCCTACAAGTGCAACATGACGGATGTGTGCGCTGCCATCGGCATGGCCCAGATGTCCCGCTACGACTCCATGCTGGCGCGCAGGCGCCAGATCATCACCCGCTACGACCAGGCCCTGGCTCCGGCGGGTATGACATCGCTGCGGCACTACGAGAACGAGACCGTTTCCTCCGGGCATCTCTACCTGGCGAACCTGCCGGACCTTGGTGAGGACGGGCGCAACGAGTTCATCGAGCACATGGCGCGCGCGGATGTGGCCTGCAACGTCCACTACAAGCCTCTGCCCATGCTCACCGCCTACCGGGACCTCGGCTTCGCCATCGAGGACTTCCCGCGAGCCTTCGACCTGTACGCCAACGAGGTGAGTCTGCCTCTGCACACCTCCTTGAGCGACGAGCAGGTCGACTACGTCATCGACTGCACCCTCAATGCGCTCGCGGCGGTGGGCCGATGATGAGAATGCCGCCCTGGGAGGCCCTGCCTGCCTCTCTACAGACGGAGGAGGTGCGTCCCTACTACGAGGCTCTGTCTCGGCGCGGAGTGCAGCTTCGGCTCAAGCGCCTGCTCGACGTCGTCGGAGCGGTGGTCCTCATCATGCTGCTCGGTTGGCTATTCGTCATCCTGGCGGCCCTCATCAAGTTGGACTCGCCCGGTCCCGTGTTCTTCCGCCAGCTGCGAGTCACCCAGTTCGGGCGCGAGTTCCGGATCGTCAAGTTCCGCACCATGACGCACCGGCCGGCCGACCCGGGAGACCAGATCACCCGGGGGGACGATCCGCGGGTCACGCGGGTCGGTGCCGTCCTACGCCGGTACCGACTCGACGAGATCGGCCAGCTCATCGACATCCTGCGCGGAACCATGACCTTCGTGGGGACCAGGCCGGAGGTGCCCGAGTACGTCCGCCAGTACGCCCCGCGTATGCGGGCCACGCTGCTGCTGCCGGCAGGGGTCACCTCCACGGCCTCCATCGAGTTCAAGGACGAAGCCCAGATCCTGGCGGCCGCTCCGCCGGGTCAGGACGCGTATCTCACGCAGGTCCTGCCCGCCAAGATGCGTCTCAATCTGCGCGACGTCCAGGACTTCAGCATCGGACGCGATCTGCGGCTCGCCTGCCGGACGGTGCTGGCGGTTGCCAGGTGAGACGCAAAGCCACGACAAGAAGGAACAGCGATGACAAAGGAACAGCGATGACAACAGACCCTCAGCTGGTGTCCATCATCATGCCGACGTACAACTGCGGCGCCTTCATCGCCGAGACTATCGCCACGGTCCAGGAACAGACGCATCCCAACTGGGAGCTGCTCGTGGTCGACGACTGCTCGACCGACGATACCGCCGAGGTCGTGGGGGCCCTGGCCGAGGGCGACCCCCGAATCCGGTACGTGCGCCTGGAGACCAACAGCGGAGCCGCCATGGCTCGTAACCGGGCGATGGAACTGGCCCGGGGGCGGTACATGGCCTTCCTCGACTCCGACGACCTGTGGCACCCCGACAAGCTCAGGCGCCAGATCGACTTCATGACCTCGCGCGGCATCGCCATGTCTTGCACGGCTTACGCTCAGATCGACGAGCAGGGCACGCCCACCGGAAAGATCGTGCGCAGCCCGGCCAGGACCAGCTACAACCGTCTGCTCCTGGACTGCCCGGTGGGGAATTCGACGGTCATGTATGACGTGGCGCGCCTGGGGAAGTTCGAGGTGCCCAATATCAGGAAGCGCAATGACGACGCTCTGTGGCTGCGCATGCTCCGCACCGAGCGCTATATCTGGGGCATGCCGGTCGTCCTCATGAGGTACCGGCTTCGCTCGAGGTCGGTGTCAGCGAACAAACGAAGCCTGATCAAGTACCACTGGACGCTCTACCGCGATATTGAGCATCTCAGCGTCCCTCGTTCCGTCTTCCATATCGGCGTGTGGGTCCTCATCAAGACCCTCAAAGTGAAATGAGGAAAAGCGTTAGCAGAACAAACAGTGCCCCGGCCGCGCCGGGGTCAATGGAGGGAGACTGTCAGTGAGCCAGGAACAGTTATCAACCCCACAGAACTCCGGGGACGGGCCCCTGAGAATCCTGCAGATCAACTCATCTATTTCTCGACGCTCTGGAGTTATGAGCGTGCTCATGAATTACTTCAGGCACGTGGACCGCTCCCAGATCGTCTTCGACTTCTTCTGTTACGCAACACCTGATGAGACCCACCGTGCGGAGATCGAGTCACTGGGCGGACGCTGCTACGTTATGAACGGCCACGGCAGGATCGGGCGGATCCGCTCGGCACTGGGACAGCTGCTGGAGCAGCACGCGGGTCAGTACCCCGTTGCGCACCTGCACGACCCCGCCCTGACGCGCTTCCTCTATCCGGTAGCGCATCGCCACGGGGTTCGCTCCTTCGCTGTGCACTCCCATGCGACGGCCTACTCCGACTCCCGTCTGCGGAGCGCGCGCAACTGGCTGGTCTGCCGCAACATTGGTGCCTACTCCGACGTGCGCCTGGCCTGCTCTCGGGCGGCCGGCGATTTCCTCTTCGGTCGTCGCGGCTACGAGGAACTGCCCAACGCGATCGATGTCGAGACCTACCGGTTCAAGGAGCCGGTACGTACGGATGTGCGAGCCCAGCTGGGACTGGATGACGCACCGGTTGTCGGCCACGTTGGTCGCTTCAGTGAGCAGAAGAACCACCGCTTCCTCATTGACGTCTACACCGAACTGGCGCGTTTGAGACCCGAGGTCCGCCTCATGCTCGTCGGCGATGGGCCACTGCGACCGGGCGTCGAGGGGATTGTGGCCGAGCGCGGTCTGGCCGATCGCGTCCTGTTCTTGGGGGACAGGAAGGACGTTGCCGCCCTTTACCAGGCCATGGACATGTTCCTCCTGCCTTCCCTTTACGAAGGTCTGCCGATGGTAGGAGTCGAGGCCCAGTGCGCGGGACTCCCACTTGTGTGCTCTAAGGAGGTGACCGACGAGGTCTCGATCGGGGAGGCCACATTCCTCCCGCTCGAGACATCGGCGCGCCAGTGGGCTCACCAGGTCAGCCAGGCCCTCGAGCGGGGCAAAGACCTGAGCTTCAGGGCGCAGGGTGCGGCGATGACAAGCACCGCGGGCTTCGATATCACCCGCGAGGCCGACCAGCTCGCACACCGGTACCGGGCCCTGGCGGAACGGTGACGCGGGAGCATGTGGATCCACTTCGCGCTGTTCGCCGCGCTCCTTCTGCCCGCAGCCCTAATGGGACTACCGGGCAACGTCGGCCGGCGCGGCTCGCCCGCCCTCCTAGGGATGGCCTTCGTGGCCTTTGTGGCCTTCTCCTCGTTGCGAGCCGTCAGCGTCGGCAACGACACGATCGAGTACCACCGTGTCTTCGAGGAGATCAAGGCGAGTAATTCCCTCCAGGAGGCCTTCACCGTCAGCCGCTTCGAGTACGGCTACGTTCTGCTGAACTACCTGGTCAGTCACATCACGCAGAGCTTCAACGTCCTGCTGCTCATCATCTCAGTGTTTGTCTACGGTTCGGCGTTGCTCTTCGTCAAGCGGTATGCCGCCAACTACTCCCTGGCGGTGCTCTTCGCCTTCGGCATGTCCGTCTTCTACGACTTCATGCTCTTCGTCCGGCAGGGCGTCGCGGTGGCGATCTTCCTGCTGGCCGTCCCCGCGCTCATGGAGCGCAGGCTGCTGCGCTATGTCCTACTCATCGCGCTCGCAACCCAATTCCACACGAGCGCTGTGCTGCTGCTCATCGTCTACCTCGTACCAGTCATGAGACTGAGCACCTTCGGGGACTGGCTCAAGTGGGGAACGCTCATCGGTGCCAGCATGTTCTCACTCAGCTGGGTGATGAACTCCCTCGCGGCGTCCTCCGCCTACTACGGTCACTACCTCAACACCGACTACGCCGATGGCGGTGTGCGGTCGGCAACCGTTCTCCTTATCGCTGTGCGCATCCTCATCATGCTTCTGGCTGCGACCTGTGGCTGGAACGCTGCGGTGGATGCTGATCCTTCCGGACGCACCCGCAACCTTCTGGCGCTCGCCGTCGCAGACATCGCCATGGTGACGGTGTCACTTGGGTTCAACCTGGTCGACCGCCTGGAGATGTACCTGACCCTGCCCTTCGTCGTCGGCCTGGCGAATATCGCCGTGCGGGGCCGGAGACCTGAACGCTCCTACGTCAGCGCCCTGCTCGTCGTCATCGCCTTCGCGGCTACCACGATCTTCTTCCTGTACCGCCCCAACTGGTACCACCTGTTCCCCTACCGAACCGTCTTTGAGAAAGGGATCCCGTGATGGAATCTGTCCATTCTGCGCGTTCGTGTAGAACCGGTCCTAGTGATCTGAGCGGCGGCTGCCGGCAGGAGGAGCGCGACTCCACCAGACGTGGAAGGCGCAGCTCGGTGTTGGCAAACCATCAGAGCCGCATCACATTCTTGTTGGGTAACACCCTGGTCTTCGCCTTGGGGGGTCTGGCGGTCAAGGCGGTCTCCCTGGTGCTCATGCCCCTGTACACGACCGCTTTGAGGGCCGGCGAGTACGGGACGGCTGAGCTGCTCAACAGTGCCATCGAGATCGTGCTGCCGCTGCTCTCCCTGGGTGTGGTTGAGGCCCTCTATCGTTTCTCGATCGACGACGACGTTCCCAAGGACGAGCTGTTCGCCAACTCCCTCCTGGTCCTGGGCGGCGGCATCGTGGGCACCGGGGTGCTGTGCTCCCTGGCCAGCACTGTGTGGGGTATGGAGCATGCGGCGTCCTTCTTCGTCCTGTTCTGCTCGGTGTGCGTCTTCAAGGCCACGACCCAGCTCGCCCGCGGGCTGGGACACGTGCGCCGCTTCGTGGCCTACGGCCTGATGAACGCGCTGGCCATGGTTGTCTCCACCTACCTGCTCCTGTTTCGCGCGCATGCGGGCATTGAAGGCTATCTGTGGTCCTTCACCATCGGTTATCTCGTAGGTGGCCTCGCTGCGTTCCTGGGGTCGGCCGAGTACCGGCTGCTGGTTCCCTTCCGAGTCAATCGTGTGCTGCTGCGCCGGATGCTTGTCTACAGCCTGCCGCTCGTGCCCAATCTGCTGTCATGGTGGTTCGTCAGCGTCTCGGGACGTTACGTGGTCCTGTGGCACAGTGGAGTCGTGGCCGCTGGGCTCTTCACGGCGGCGAGCAAGATGCCCGCGCTGGTCAACATTGTCGCCTCCGTGTTCCAGCAGGCATGGCAGTACTCGACCGCCCGCGAGATCAACTCACCTGACCGAGGAGCCTTCTTCGGCGCCGTGCTGAGGGGCTATTCCCTGGCGACCCTGTCGACCGCAGGGCTGGTCATCGCCCTGAACCGCCCGATCTCCCAGCTGATGCTCCAGGCTGAGTTCTCGGAGGGCTGGCGCTATGTTCCCCTGCTCATGCTGGTCGCATCCTTCGGGGTCATCAGTATCTTCTTCGAGAGCTTCTATCAGGCCTTGAAGAACAGCGGTGTTCTCATGGTCTCCACCATGATGGGAGCGGTGGTCAACGTCGTGCTCGGCGTGATTCTCGTGCCATTCATGGGACCCTGGGGTGCCGGGCTGGCCGGGGCGGTGGCCTATGCCCTCGTTCTGGTGGTGCGGGCACGTGACCTCAGACGTCGCATTGCCCTGCCAATAGACCGCCTTCGCCTCACCTACCAGCTCGTGCTGCTCAGCAGCATAGCCGTGTTCATGTCCTTCGACGGCGGTGTGTGGCTGACCGTTGCGGTGTGGATCTGCATGGTGATGCTGGCGGCCAGCGATATGACGGTCCTGATCGGCGGCGCCCGGGCGGCCATGCAGTGCCTTGCTCACTGGGGCGGGCGGCATTGAGCCGGTTCGGCCCGGTCTGCACGTCCAGGGCCGTCGCGGGCCGTCCAGGCGCCGAAGAGCGCTGTCGGCCCGCTGAGGGCACCGGTGCTGTTGGCCCGCTTACCGCCGCCCGATACCGCGGTAGGTCCAGCCGGCCGCTTTCCACGCCTGCGCATCCAGGCAGTTGCGTCCGTCGATCACGTGGCGGGTGCGTGCCAGGTCCGCCGCCCGGACGGGGTCGAGATCCCGGTACTCGCGCCACTCCGTACCGATGATGACCAGGTCGGCGCCCTCCAGGGCCGACTGCGTGGAAGACGCGACCTCGTAGGGACGGTCCTTCCGCTCGGCGAGGATCGGACCCGCGGCAGGGTCGTGCACGACCACCCGCTCGGCCGTGCCCGCCAGCTCCACAGCTAGATCCAGGGCGGGGGAGTTGCGCATGTCGTCGCTGTCCGGTTTGAAAGCCGCCCCGAGCACCGTCACCGTGGCTGCGGACAGGCGGTCGCCAAGCAGGGCTCTCACCGTACGGATGACGCTGGCGCGCATGGTGTCGTTCACCCGATCGACCTCCGCGAGGAAAGCCAGGGCATCGCCGACGCCGAGCTCGTGCGCCCGGGCCTGGAAGGCTCGAATGTCCTTGGGCAGGCAGCCTCCGCCGAACCCGATGCCGGCGCGCAGGAAACGACGGCCGATACGATCGTCCATGCCGATCGCCTGGGCGAGAGCTGTCACATTGGCCCCCGCCGCGTCGCAGACCTGGGCCATGGCGTTGATGAAGGAGATCTTCGTGGCCAGGAACGCGTTCGCACTGATCTTGACCAGTTCGGCCGTCGCATAGTCCATGATGAGGCGCGGGGCGCCGGAGGCCAGGATCTGCTCATAGACCGCGTCCATCACCTCCTGTGCACCTGCCGCAGCGCCGGGATCGGCCGGCAGGCCGTAGACCATGCGGTCCGGCCGCAGGGTGTCCTGCACGGCGAAGCCTTCCCTCAGGAACTCTGGATTCCACACCAGCAGAGCCTCCGTTGGCTCGATCGCCTGGGCCAGGCGGGAAGCTGTGCCAACGGGCACCGTGGACTTGCCTGCGACAACCTCAGGACCATCGGTGCAGTGTCCCAGGTGCGGGAGCATGGAGGCGACCGCCGCATCGACATAGGTCATATCCGCGGCCCCCGACTCGGACTGCGGAGTACCCACTCCAATGAAATGGACCTGGGCGCCTTCAATGGCGGAGAAGTCCTGGGTGAAGGTTAGACGTCCGGCTTCCACGTTGCGAGCCAGCAGCCCTTCCAGGTCGGGTTCGAAAAATGGGGCACGACCGCGGCTTAGCAACTCCACCTTGTGGGTGTCGACGTCCACACCCACTACGTCGTGTCCGAGCTCCGCCATTGACGCAGCATGAACAGCACCGAGATATCCACAACCGATCACTGATAAACGCATGGCGAAAGCCTAGACAGGTATGTGGGGGGTATGTCTACCCCTATACCCATAAGGTTCCCTGGTGAATTCCTCAAACATTTCACCAAGTATTAGGATGTAATCATCGAATTTTGATTCAACAATCATGGAGCTCGTATAACTGGAGGTGATAGGATATGCTGGCACCTTGGAAAGAAGATTCAAAATGAAATTGTAGTTCGTATGTTCGAACCTCGCTGTGCGAGGTTGCACTCGAGCGACTTTCCTGTCAGTCCTCGTGATGGAGATGAGATTTTTCCTCAGTGGTTTCACGTGCTGCTAAAGTATGCGTTTCCGTGATCGCTCGGGGTGCCGGAGCCCGGGATGTGGAGCGTCTGCTGCTGGAGAGTGCGGTGGGGCATGAGTCCATCTGGTCGGGCTCGGGCCGGCAGATGCGGGGTTGGTGCGGGCGGCTCCACCGCCTCGGCTAGATTAGGGCGGGGCGGGAGTGCTTGAGAGAGCATCTGTCCAACCCGCCATGTCGAGTAAAGGAAGGCACAGTGCCCGCAGACGACGACTCCAAGCAGACCAGTCCCGGCGCCGCCTTCGGCATCCCCGAGGGCGCTACGGGGGAGGAGGTTGTCGACGCCGTCTTCGGCGAGACCGGCGTCGACCCCGAGCTCCTGCCCTATCTGGAGGCCGTGGGTGCTCCCGGTGGTGGCGAGGGCGAGAGTCTGACCGTCTCCGTCTCCGATCTCCAGGAGGTCGGTTCTCAGCAGGGTGCCGACGACGAGGCTCGGGACCGTGAGGACCTTGAGGCTCTGCGCGAGCTCGTTGCGGCCAACATGTTCCCTGGCGGCGATACCGACCGCCTCGAGGAGCTTCTCGCCGAGGCCGATGCCGATGACTCCGACGACTGGGACTCCTGGGAGCCCCAGCTCTCCAACAACCCCGAGGGTGACCACCTGCGCGACCTGGAGGCCGCCGCGCGCGCTGTCGAGGTCTCCGCCCGCATGCGCGAGGTCGAGGCCGAGATTCTCGCGCGCGCCCCCGAGCACCAGGTCCAGCCGTCCCTGGATCGCGTCGAGGCCGTCCTCGACATCCTGGGCAATCCCGAACGCACCTACCGCACCGTCCATATCACCGGCACCAACGGCAAGACCTCCACCGCCCGTATGACCGAGCGCCTTCTGGCCGCAGGCGGCATGCGCACCGGCCGCTTCACCTCCCCGCATCTGGCCACCATCCGCGAGCGCATCAGCCTCGATGGCGAGCCGATCAGTGAGGAGGGCTTCATCGCCGCCTGGGAGGACGTGGCCCCTTACATCGCCATGGTCGACGAGCGCTCCCAGGCCGCCGGCGGGCCGCGCCTGTCCTTCTTCGAGGTCCTGGCTGTCATGGCTCTGGCTGCCTTCGCTGACTATCCCGTCGATGTTGCCGTCATCGAGGTGGGCCTGGGCGGGCGCTGGGATGCCACGAACGTCATCGGCTCCGATGTCGCCGTCATCACCCCGATCGGGCGCGACCATGAGCGCTGGCTGGGCTCCTCGATCGCCGAGATCGCTCACGAGAAGGCGGGCGTCATCAAAGACGGCTCCACCGTCATCGTCGCCCATCAGGTCCCCGATGCTGCTGCCGAGATCGAGCAGGCAGTGGCCTCGCACCGGGCCATTGTGCGCCGGGAGCGGGACCCGGAGGAGGACCCCACCTCGCCGGAGGCCGGCGTCCTGCAGGTTCTCGACCGCCAGCTCGCCGTCGGCGGCCAGATGGTCACCTTTGCCACCGCAGCGGCTGTCTACGAGGACGCCTTCGTTCCGCTGCACGGGGAGTACCAGGCCCACAACGCCCTGCTGGCCCTGGCGGCCGCCGAGGCGATCCATGGGGGGCGCCGGCTGCCTGCGCGCATCGTCGAGGACGGCTTCGCCTCGGTCACCAGCCCCGGTCGCCTGGAGGTTCTGCGCTCCTCGCCCACGGTTCTGGTCGACGCCGCCCACAACCCCCACGGCGTCGAGGCTCTCACTGGCGCCATCGAGGAGGCCTTCGGCTTCCAGCACCTCGTGGCGGTCCTGGGCGTCATGGCGGACAAGGACGCCGAGGGGATTCTGGCGGCTCTGGAGCCGGTGACCGACGCCGTCGTGTGCGTCCCGGTCGACTCGCCCCGGGCGATGGACGTCGACGACCTGGGCGAGGTCGCCCGGGAGGTTTACGGCGCCGACCGCGTCGTGGTGAGCCGGCAGCTCGGCGAGGGTGTGGGGCAGGCCGTGGCCCTGTCCGAGGGTTACGACACTCCGCTGACCGCTTCGGGAATCCTCATCCTCGGCTCCGTGGTCCTGGCCGCTGAGGCCCGTGCCCTGTTCGGCAGGCCCTGAACCGCTTGGGGTTCTATCCAGTCACCTGGTTTCCCCAGGCGTCGTAGACCGTGACATTCGACTTGTCGAATGAGGCACCATTCCAGCTCAGGTCGGCGCTGCCCGTCCCTGAGCCGGTGTGCATCCCGCTGGTATCCGTGGGGAGCCTCTCGTTGCTCCACTCCACGTGAAGGGTGCTGCCTTGGGCCTCCAGCGAGGTGACAACCGGCTCGTAGGACTCTGCGTTGCTGATCTTGGACAGGTCGTAGGAGGCGACGAGATTCAGCTCGTCGTCGTAGAAGGCCAGAGAGGGGAAGGCGGCTGACCCGCCGCCGTTGCAGGTCACCGCCACCACAGTGGTGGCGGCGCTGTTGAGGATGTAGGTGGTCGAGGCATCCTCGATCCTGGCGAAGCCTCCGCGGCTCAAGGAGGCCTGCCCGCCGGAGAAGGACGCGGAGCCGCTGCCCGCACAGGTTGAGGGCAGGGGCAGTGAAGCGTTGAGGAGAGTGTCGCGGCCCGGGGCAGCGTCTGTCGGTGTCGGGGTGGGGCTTTCGGTACTTTGGGCTGACTGAGACGGTGACGACGAGGCGGTCTGCAGTGGTGTAGCTGACGACTTCTGCTGGCCCTCAGACGCAGAGGGGGCCGCCGAGTGCGCGGCGGCGGAGGTCTCCTGAATGGGTGGTGGCGTGGATGCGGCATCGGAGGATGCCGTCCCGCTCGTGCTGCAGGCGCTCAGTGCCAGAGTGCACAGAAGTGGAAGAATGCATAGAACCTCTCGAGGGCGGGATGGGGAGGAGGGGAGGTCGTTCGGGCGAACGGGCTTGCGGTTGCTCATGGGAGATCATCTTTCCTTCAGTGAGAACGGGGAGGAGGGGCACTATGTCGGGCGGTAGTCCGGCTGCCATCTGCACGATGGATGTCCAGCCGCTCGGGATATCGCTCCCAGAATTATTTATATAATACATAACATAAAAAAAATCATGAAAAATTTGTGTGCACAAGTGCATGCTTGTGCATATAAGTCGTTTGGAGGGTGATTCCTCTGGCTCCGACTCGCTTCCCTCAGGAGCCCCGCATGTCACTGGCGGACAGTGTCGTCTACCAGATCTGTCCCAAGTCCTTCCGCGGCTCCTCCGGCGATGGTGTGGGCGACCTGCGCGGCATCATCGAGAAGGTCGACTACATCGCATCCCTGGGAGTGGACCATGTCTGGTTCAACAACCACACCTCCACCGAGCACAAGTGGTTCCAGCGGGCCCTGGCCGGCGATCCCGTCTACCAGTACCTGTTGTCCCCAAAGGAGGACGGCTCGCTGCCCACCAACTGGGTCTCCAAGTTCGCCGGCCCCGCCTCAGCGCTCTGCCGGCAGCCAGTGGGCGGTGTCCTGGAAGGCGAAGTCAACCGGTGAATGGCGCGAGCACGTGTACTCGAAGAGCACACCCGTCGAGTCGAAGGTCGTCGAGGAGACCACGACGACGCAATCCATTCCCCCCAGGTGGATGAGCCGCTGGTCCTCCTCGGTGGCCCGCTCCACCGTGATCCGCCGGGTCGCGCTGGCCACCCGCACCCCCTGGACCTCCTCCAGATGGGCGTAGACCGAGGACTCGACGATCTTCCGGGTCAGGCGGGGAACCACCGAGGCCAGGAAATAGCTGGTGTCCACGATGAGCGGGACGTTATCCAGCACGCGCAGCCGCTTGACGCAGATGATCTCGGCGCCCCCGGCCCTGCATGGTCTGGACGTGCCCTTGAGTCACGAGCAGCGCCAGCGCCTTGCGCACCGTGTTACGGGTGCAGCCGAACTCCTCGGCCAGGGCGTTCTCCGAGGGGAGCAGTTCGAGGAAGCGGTAGGTGCCGGACTCGATGCGCTCGTGCAGGGTCTGGAAGATCTGGTCGTACTTGGCCTGCGCCACGGGAAGGCTCCTCTCTTCCTCCGGATCTCGAGCGGTGGGCGTCGGACGTTGCCCGGGGCTCGTGCATACAAGTATCACGCCGTCCGACGTCTCCCCGTCATCTGTGATGGTGCGTCCATTCGAACTGGTCGCAGGCCGTTCGGCCGTCTCAACGAGCGAGGCGGCCAGGTGCGTGAGAGGATGGAAATGCGAGTGGGCGGTGAGCACCTCGTCGGCCTGCTCCGGCGCGTCCCACGGACGTTCCCGGGATGCGCAGGGACCCATCGGGTCCACGCAGGGCCCGATCAAAGCCGCGTGGTCGTCCTTCACCCTCGGGTGCATGGCGGTCAGGCCTGGAACCAACACCTGCCAAGACCTGAGAAGGGAACTCCATGTCCTTGGATGCCGCCTGGGCCCTCGACTGGACCCATCGTGCCGCCGTCATGATCACCGAAAACCGCGCAGAGTTGACCGAACTGGACCGAGCCATCGGGGATGCCGACCACGGCGACAACCTGGACCGCGGCATGAGGGCCGTGGTCACCAAACTGGACGCCGCCCAGAAGGCCGGAAACCTCCCGGCCACCCCCGGAGGGGTCCTCAAGGTCGTCGCCACCACTCTCATGGCCACGGTCGGCGGCGCTGGAGGCCCGTTGCTGGGAACCGCCTTCCTCAGGGCCGCCCGCTCCTCCGACGCGTCCGCCTGGGGAACGGAGAACCTGGTCCGGGCGCTGGAGGAGGCCACCTCTGGCCTGGAGGCCAGAGGCCACGCCACCAGTGGGGACAAGACCATGGCCGATGCCTGGCGCCCCGCGACGGTGGCCGCCAGGGAGGCGGCGGAGATCGGAGAGGATGAGGTCGGCGTCCTCTCGGCCGCCGCCCGGGCCGCCGCCGATGGGGCTCGGGATACTGAACCGCTTCAAGCGCGCCGCGGGCGTGCCTCCTTCCTGGGGGAGCGCTCCTGCGGGCACCGCGACCCCGGCGCCCAGTCCTCCGCGCTCATCTTCCAAGCCGCCCTCGACGCCGCCCGCGCCCGCTCCTTGGAGCCGATCATGGTGGTCGAGCAGGCCTGAACCGGGCGCCGTCATGGCCTTAGGGGGTCCGGACCCGTTATGGTCCATCCGGTCCCTCACCCTCCGACCCAGCAAGGAGCCCCCATGGCCAGCACGTCCACCACGTCCCAGACCGACCGTATCCTCATCCTCATCAAGCCCGACGCCGTCGAGCGCCGCCTGACCGGCGAGATCCTGCGCCGCATCGAGGCCAAGGGGTACGCCCTGACCGCTTTGAAGATCCTGACCCCCACCGAGGAGATCCTCGCCGCGCACTACGCCGAGCACGTGGACAAGCCCTTCTACCCCGGCGTCGTGGACTACATGACCTCCGGCAACGTAGTGGCAGCGGTTGCCGAGGGCCGGCGCGTCGTCGAGGGTGTGCGCAGCCTCATGGGCCCCACCGACCCCACCACGGCCGCCCCCGGCACCATCCGCGGCGACCTGGGCCGCGACTGGGGGACCCCCGCCATCCTCAACCTCGTCCACGGCTCGGACAGTGATGAGTCCGCAGCTCGTGAGATCGCCATCTGGTTCCCCGAGCTGGCCGACTGACCTGGTCCGCCCGGCCTTGGGCCTCACAACGACGGTGCGCCTCCACCACGGGGAGGCGCACCGTCGTCGTAGGTGCGAAGGCTGTGATCAGGCCTGCTTGGCCCGGCCCAGAACCTCCTTGAGCGGCACCCGGGCGCCGGTGCGGGTGACGGCCCGGGTGTAGATCGCGGCCGCCGCGCGCACCAGCAATGGCAGGAAGACGAGCGCAATCGCCAAGGCGATGACCTGCTCGGTCCACGAGGAGACCCCGAGCACCAGGCGCGCGGGCATCATGAATGGCGCGAAGGGCGGCAGGAAAGCCAGGACCCGGAAGGTCATGCTGTTGGCGTCCCCGGTGGCCATCAAGAAGCTCAGAACATAGGGGACCATCGAGAGCATGACCAGGGGCATGCTCACCGAGCTGACGTCCTCCTGCCGGCTCACGAGTGAGGCGGCGGCCCCGAAGGCGACCGCGAAGATCGCATATCCCACGATCAGCCACACGAGCATCGCCACGAGCACGCCGTCCAGGTTGAGGTTGATATCCGGCATGACGCCGGTTGCCTTCGCGGTAACGACCCCGGCCACGGCGACGGCTCCGGTGGTGAGGAAGGATGCGATGCCGATCCCCAGGATCTTGCCGGCCAGCAGCGAGCTGGGCCGCACGCAGGCCAGGAGGATCTCCACGATCCGGCTGGACTTCTCCTCCACCACGCCCTGGGCGATGAACTGGCCCCCGCCCATGATGGCGAACAGCAGTAGGACGTCGATCGTCAGGAGGATCGTGTAACGCGGGCCGAAATCGGCGGCGTCGCGCTTGGGGGAGTCGAGGACCGTGACCTCCGGCTTGGCGGCGCTGAGCTGGGAGGCCACCTGAGCCGGGTCCCCGCCCAGCGTCGCGATCTGCTGGCCCAGGGCCGCCTGCTGGAGGAAGGCCGTGACTCCGGAGACGACCGCGTCATCGACCGACTTCTCCACGGTGACGGTGGGGGCGGAGCCGGAGACGTCGAGGACCATGTCCACGTGTGGCGTGCCCTCGGGGGCGTCGTCGGCCAGGACATCCTTCGTCTCCCGGCCGGAGACGTCAACGACCTCGATGGTCTCCCCGTTGGAGGCGACCACCTTGTCCAACCCGGTGGCCTGAGCGACCGGGACGCCCTTAAGGCCGAGCCTGTAGCCCTCGTTCTGGCTGGAGGTGTAGAGCTTGACGCCGATGATGCCGCCGACGGCGGCGATGAGCAGGACGAGGGTCAGGATAATGGTGGACTTCTTCATCAGGTGTGCGCGGAGCTCGCGGCCGGCGACCAGAGTGATCTCCTGACGGCGGGTGATGGGGCTGGTCCGGGCGCTCATCGGTGCGCCTCCTTCTTGTCCGTCTTCTTCTGCGTCGGGTCGTTGGTCTCGTCGGGAGTCGCGGGTGCCGTGAGGACCTCCCGGAAGATGTCGGTGAGCCGGTGGCGCACCGGGCCGAGCTCGCGCACCGTCCCCAGTCGCTGCGCGGTGCGCAGCAGCTCCTGCTCATCCCCACCCGCCGCGGTGATGACCAGGCGGCCCTGGCCATCGATCTGCGCGTCCGGATCGTCCAGTCCGTCCAGAGCGCCGGCCTCCGGTGGGGCAGCGCCCGGCGGCGGCTCGACGACCACTCGCCAGCGGGGTGTCTCGGTGGCCTGGAGCTCGGGGATCGTCCCGTCGGCCACGAGCCTGCCCGAGCGGATGATGACCACCCGGTCGCATAGGCGCTCGACGACGTCGAGCTGGTGGGAGGAGAACAGCGTGGGCACGCCCGCGGACGCCCGTTCCAGGAGGACCTGGCTCATGACGTCTACGGCAACCGGATCCAGGCCGGAGAAGGGTTCATCGAGGATGAGCAGCTCGGGGTCGCTCACGAGGGCTGCGGCCAGCTGGACGCGCTGCTGGTTGCCCAGCGACAGGCTCTGCACCTCGTCATTCCGGCGCTCCTCGAGTCCCAGGCGCTCGGTCCACTGGTCTGCCGCCGCCTTGGCTGCGGAGGCGGATAGCCCGTGCAGACGAGCCAGGTAGACGAGCTGCTCGGCCGCCTTCATCCGGGGGTAGAGACCCCGTTCCTCGGGCATGTATCCGATGGCGCGCCGTGTGGAGGCGTCCACGGGGGCGCCCTTCCAGGTCACGGCGCCCGAGTCGGCGGTGAGCGATCCCATGATGATGCGCATCGTGGTGGACTTGCCGGCTCCGTTGGCGCCGACGAAGCCGACGATCTCGCCGCCGGCCAGTGATAGGGAGAGGCAGTCGAGGGCTTGGAGGCTCCCGAAGCGTTTGGAGAGGTTGGACAGTGTGAGCATCGTGGCTCCTTGGGTCTCGAAGACGAGAGTCGGATGGGGGAGACGTGCGAACAGCATGTCTAGTTCCCTTGACATGGAAAGTCTGCTTGTCCTGACTCGGGATGTCAAGTCCCTTTGTCGTTTCTATCGTCGTCGCGGCCGTTCGCGCTGTTAGGGTGGCACCCGTGCACCTCAAGACGTTGACGATCAAGGGATTCAAATCCTTCGCCTCGTCAACCACCCTCCGCCTGGAGCCCGGCATCACCGCCGTGGTCGGCCCCAACGGCTCGGGCAAGTCTAACGTCGTCGACGCCCTGACCTGGGTGATGGGGGAGCAGGGCGCCAAGAACCTGCGCGGCGGCTCCATGGCCGACGTCATCTTCGCGGGCGCCGGCTCCCGTCCGGCCCTCGGGCGGGCCGAGGTCTCCCTGACCATCGACAACACCGACGGCGCCCTGCCGATCGACTACACCGAGGTCACCATCTCGCGCACGCTATTCCGCGGGGGCGGCTCGGAGTACCAGATCAACGGCACCCCCTGCCGCCTCCTCGATGTCCAGGAGCTCCTCAGCGACACTGGCCTGGGGCGCCAGATGCACGTCATCGTAGGGCAGGGACAGCTCGACGCCGTCTTGAGCGCCACCCCCGACGACCGCCGCGGTTTCATCGAGGAGGCCGCAGGCGTCCTCAAGCACCGCAAGCGCAAGGAACGCGCTCTGCGCAAGCTCGACTCCATGGCCGCCGACCTCGCCCGAGTCTCCGACCTCGCCCAGGAGCTGCGCCGCCAGCTCGGCCCCCTGGCCCGGCAGGCCGCCATCGCCCGGCGCGCCCGGACCATCCAGGTCGAGGTCCGTGACGCAACCGCCCGGCTGCTGGCCGACGACGTCGTCCAGGCCCAGTCCCTTCTGGAGGCCGGAGACGAGGACAAGGAGGCCCTGGCCAGGCGCCGCCGCCTGGTCGAGGAGGCCGAGCGAGCCGCCCGGGCCCGCCTGAGCGAGCTGGCCGCCATCGAGACCACCTCCGCCCAGCGCCTGACCCGAGCCGGCAGCATCTGGGAGGACCTCACCGAGGTCGCCCAGTCCCTGGGCGCGCTCGCGGACGTGGCCGGCGAACGAATCCGGCTTCTGGCCGCCGCCCCCTCCCCGAGTCACGGTACCGACCCCGAGGAGCTCGAACGGCGGGCCGAGGCCGCCGGCAGACAGGAGGCCGAGCTCGCCGACGCCGTCGAGACCGCCCGCACGGCCCTGAGCGACGCCTCCCTGGAACGCGCCGACGCCGAGACCGCCGAGAAGGCCGCGGACCAGGAACTCTCCGCTGCGCAGCGGAGGCTCTCGGAGAGGAGGGAGACCATCGCCCGAGCCGGTGGGCGCGTCGCCTCGGCCCGCAGTCGCCATGAGGCCAGCCTGGCCGCCCTCGAGCAGGCCCGCAGCGCCCTTGAGGCCGCCGAGGCCCGCGAGGGGCGGGCCCTGGCCGCCCTGGCCGAGGCCGGGGGAGGGGAGGAGCCCCGGGACAGCGGCAGAGCGGCCGCCGGGAGTGAGCCAGCTGCGGGGACGTCCACCGAGGCGGGCGCGGCGGCCGACGCAGCGGCCCGGGCCGCAGCCGCCCACGAGGAGGCGACTCGGCGCCTGGCCGAGGCCCGCGAAGCCGTCTCCGCCGCGACCGACGCTCGCCGGGAAGCGGCCTCCGATAGGGCCACCTGGACGGCCAGGCGTGACACCCTGGCCATGTCCCTGCGCAGCCAGGACGGTACGGCTGCGCTGCTCCAGACCGGTGTCGACGGCCTCCTGGGACCGGTGGCGGAGCACCTCAGCGTCGAGCGCGGCTGGGAGAACGCCGTCGCCGCCCTCCTGGGAGTGCTCGCCGAGGCCGGTCTCGTCGCCGACGGTGAGACCGCCATGAGCGCTTTGGAGCACGCCCGCAATCGGGACGTCGGCGCAGTCAGGCTGGTTCTGGCAGACGATCCTTCGATAAGCGGCCCGTCCGACGGCGCTGATGAGGCCGTTGCGCTCGCGGTCGACGGCGCGCTGGCGGCCCGCGGACTCGTGAGCCCCGTGCAGTCCGAAGCCGACGGGCTCGGGCGAGTCCTGGACGGACTGCTCAAGGCCTCCTGGGTGACGGAGGACATCGAGACCGCCCGCGCCCTGCGTGCGAGGCTCCCCGACGCCGTGGTGGCCACCCGCGGCGGTGATGTTCTGGCTCCCGGGTGGGTCGCCGGGGCGGGCCGTGGAGCCTCCTCAGTGCTGGAGCTGGCCGCCGCCCACGAGGAGGCCGACGCCGAGGCCGCCGCCGCGGCGCAGGCGGAGACCGCAGCCGATGCTGCTCTAGAGGAGGCCCGTCTTGGGGAGGATGCCGCGCGCCAGGCTCTGAGCGAGGCGCTGTCCGCCCTGCGCCGGGCCGACGCCGAGGTCGCCCGAGCCGCCGAGGCAATGGCCCGCCTGACCTCTGCGGCTCACGCTGCCGCGGAGGAGACGGGACGGGCCCGTCGGGTCCTGGAGCGGGCCGAGGCCGAGTCGGTCCAGCGCACCGCCGAGCTCGCGGCTGCCACAGCCGCACTGGCTGAGATCGAGGGAGAGCGGGATGGCGTCGACGACACGGACGCATCGGGTGAATCGGGCCCGCCAGGGGGTGCCGGCTCCGACCACCTTGAGCAGGCGCTGGACAGTGCCCGCCAGGAGCGGGAGACCGCTGCGGAAGCCGCGCGCCAGGCTCGCGCCGTTGAGACCGACGCCAGGCTCGCCCTGCGTACGGCCGAGGAGCGCGAGCGCTCCAGCCGCGGTCGCGCAGACTCGCTGCGGGCGGCCGCCCGCCGGGAGCGCGAGCAGCGCGCCGCCGCCGAGCGGGCCCAGCGGCGCCGCAGCGCCCAGCTCGCCGTTGCCACCCATGTGCGCGACCAAGCCCGCGCCGCCGCCGAGACGGCACGGGCATCCGTCCGCCGGGCCGCCGACGAGCGCGCCGCCATCGAGACCGAGCGCGCCCGGGCCCAGGCGGCCACCAACGAGGTCCGCGAGGAGAACGACCAGCTCACCAAGGAGCTCGGCAACCTCACCGACGCCGCCCACCGCGAGGAAGTCGCCCGGGCCGAGCAGCGCATGCGACTGGAGGCCCTGGCCGAGCGCGTCATGAGCGAGCTCGGCCTCGAGCTGGACCCGCTCGTCGAGGAGTACGGACCGCACATGCTGGTTCCCGACGTCGTCGATGAGTCCGGTGCCGTCCCCGGCTCCGGGGCAGAGCCTGCTGCCGAGCGGGCCGGCCCCCTCGCCTCCACCGGGTCCGGGTACCCGGGCCGTCCCTATGTGCGCTCCGAGCAGGAGAAGCGCCTGGCCAAGGCCTCGCGGGATCTCGCCCGGCTCGGCAAGGTCAACCCGCTCGCACTGGAGGAGCACGCCGCCCTGGAGCAGCGCCACCAGTTCCTGGCCGAGCAGCTGGCCGATCTCAAGCGTTCGCGCGACGACCTGCTCAGCATCGTCGAGGAGATCGACGCCCGAGTCCAGGAGGTCTTTGCCCAGGCCTACGAGGACACCGCACGGCAATTCGCCTCCGTCTTCGACCGACTCTTCCCCGGTGGGGAGGGGCGCCTGGTGCTCACCGATCCCGACGACATGCTCACCACGGGCATCGAGATCGAGGCCCGTCCTGCGGGCAAGAAGGTCAAACGGCTCTCGCTGCTCTCGGGCGGGGAGCGCTCACTGGCCGCTGTCGCACTGTTGGTGGCGATCTTCAAGGCGCGTCCCTCGCCCTTCTACGTCATGGATGAGGTGGAGGCGGCCCTGGATGACACCAATCTGGGCCGGCTGTTGGAGATTTTTACCGAGCTGCGGCGCTCCAGCCAGCTCATCATCATCACGCACCAGAAACGCACCATGGAGGTGGCCGACGCGCTCTACGGCATCACGATGCGCGATGGGATCACGAAGGCGGTCTCGCAGCGGCTGGCCCAGCCCGACCGTGATACGGCTGTGACTCCTGATATCTGAGTGAACCTTGAGGAGAATGTGATAGTGCTCTGACAATATGACGTTCGTTTTCAGATCCAAGCCATCATTGTGTCAGGAAGTTATCAGGTTTTGTTGTCGATTGGACGACAAACGCATGCAAAGTCTGGTCAGATCGCATTTCTCAGGGCAGAATCCTAGCCATGGGTGCCATGATTCTTCCCCTCGTTGTCGTGCTGGTTGCCGGCCTACTCGTGCTCGGCCTGGTCTGCGCAGAGCGCTTCCCGGTGCGCTCCTGGCCCTCCCGTATTCGCGGCCTGGTCCGTGACGCTCAGGAGGTGCGCCAGGAGGAGCAGGAGGTCGAGGTTGAGGTCGTGCCCCAGGAGGTTCATCTAGCGGACCTCATGACGCGCGAGGGGCCCGCGGCCTACGTGGGGCCGGACTCCTTCGGTGGTCTGGTGGGAGTTTTCGAGAAAGCGGTCGAGGGTGCGGAGAGGAGGGGAGCTGCGGCTTCCCGGCGCCGCGGCCAGATGCACGAGCCGGCTGCCAGCGGGGTCTCGCAAACCCAGGGATGATGTGCTGGTCCGTTTCGTGAAAACTATGTTCTCGATCATTTTCACGAACCGCTGGTCTTGAAGGGGCGATCTGCTGGATAAAATCCCGGTCCTGAGAGATCGTTTCTCGTCTGTGCCCTTATCAACTCCTGTTGCGTCTGATGCCAACAGGTCCGACTTTTCTCGCGCATCGACACCGAGGCCATTGGCCTTCCTCGTCCTGCGGCACGCCCACAGGGGTGCCGCAGGATTTTTTTGTCACGACTCATGAGTATGCCGGTGATTTCTGCGGCGCCCAACCGGCCCTAGGCGGTCGAAGGCGAACGGCCCTGCCGCAGCGGGGCGGCCATCGGGCATGATGGGCCCATGGAACCGATCCTCATCGTTCTCGGCATCATCCTGGTCATCGTCGTCGGTGGCGGTCTGTGGCTCTACGCGGGCAGGCGTCGGGGCCGAGTCCCTGACGAGGTCAGCGCCCATAAGCCGATGTCCGTTGAGGATCTCCTGCCGTCCGAGGAGGGGGAGGAGCCCTCGGATGAGACGGCCCCCGATGCGGAACCAGGCGCCGAGCCGGTTGCGACGCTGGAATCTCCGGAGTCCATCCCAGGCCGCATGCAGCGTCTGCGCGCCCGCCTGGCCGGTGCCGGCGGCTTCGGCAAGGCGGTTCTGTCCGTCTTGTCCCGCGGCGACCTGACCGAGGAGGACTGGGAGGAGATCGAGGACACCCTGCTCACCTCCGACCTCGGCATTGAGGTGACCACCTCCCTCATGGACGATCTGCGCACCCAGGCCAAGGTGCTGGGCACCTCCGACCCGGAGGCCGTGCGCACCGTCCTGCGCGCCGAGCTGCTCAAACTCGTCGACCCCACGCTTGACCGCTCCCTCAACCTGGATCGCCCCGCCCCCGCCGACGGCGCCCAGGCAACGCCCGCTGCCGCCATCCTCATGGTGGGCGTCAATGGCACCGGCAAGACCACCACCTGCGGCAAGCTCGCCCGCGTCCTGGTGGCCCAGGACAAGACCGTCGTCCTGGGTGCGGCCGATACCTTCCGGGCTGCGGCCGCCGAGCAGCTGACCACCTGGGGCGAGCGCGTCGGCGTCGAGGTCGTGCGCTCCGAGAAGGAGGGCGCTGACCCCGCCTCCGTCGCCTACGACGCCGCTCGCCAGGCGGCCGACCAGGGCACGGACGTCGTCGTCGTCGACACCGCCGGGCGCCTGCAGAACAAGGCTGGCCTCATGGACGAGCTGGGCAAGATCAAACGCGTCATGGAGAAGATCGCCCCCGTCGGCGAGATCCTCTTGGTCCTGGACGCCACCACCGGCCAGAACGGCATGCGCCAGGCCCAGGTCTTCTCCGAGGCCGTCGGCATCACCGGCATCGTGCTCACCAAACTCGACGGCACCGCCAAGGGCGGCATCGTCGTCACCGTCCAGAGAGAACTGGGAGTGCCCGTCAAGCTCGTGGGCCTGGGAGAGGGCGCCGATGACCTGGCCCCCTTCGACCCGGAGGGCTTCGTCGACGCACTGCTGGGCTGAGCGGCCGGGCGGGTGAGGGCTCTTACTGGATGATCCAACCCTTCTGGGCCGCGAAGTGCACCGCCGCGGCCCGAGTGGGCGCATCGGTCTTGGCCATGGCCTGGGACAGGTGATTGCGGGTGGTTCCCTCCGAGAGATGGACCCGGCGGGCGACCTCGGCGACGGTGGCGCCGTCGGCGGCGGCCTGAAGCACCTCGGTCTCCCGGGCGGTCAAAGGGGAATCCCCGAAGACGAGTGAGTCGGCAGCCAGCGCCGGGTCGACGACACGCATCCCCGCATGGACTCGGCGCACTGACTCGGCCAGCTCGGTGGCCGGAGCGTCCTTGACGACGAACCCATGGGCCCCGGACTGGATGGCGCGCCGCAGGAATCCGGGGCGCCCGAAAGTCGTGACGATGAGGACCCGCGTGGCTGGCAGCCGCTTTAGGAGCCTCGCGGTCGCGCTCAGCCCGTCGGCGCCGGGCATGTCGACATCCATGAGAACGACGTCGGGCCGGTGCTCGAGCGCGACGGGCAGGACATCGTCCCCGTTTCCGACCTGGGCGACGACCTCGATGTCGGCTTCCAAGGCGAGCAGGGCGGCCAGCGCTCCACGCACCATGGCCTGGTCGTCGGCCAGCATCACTCGGATCATCGCTCAGCTCCGTTACTCAAGGTTCCTCAGACCGACGACATTGGTGCTCGCCGGAGTTTGGGGTGCGCGCGACCGGGTCACTCGATCGCGTCGTGCGTCATACGGGAGGATAGACGGCGGGCGCTCACCCTCAGAATGGTGCCGCTGCCACTGGAGGGTGCCTCGATGGTGAGGTCGGCACCGTTGTCCTGGCAGCGTTGGCGCAGCCCCTCCAACCCGTGACCGTCGCTGGTGCCGGCCGAGTCGAGTCCGATACCGTCGTCGGCCACCTCAATGGAGTCGGTGGTCAGCTCCACCTTGCAGTGTGAGGCGTGGGCATGGCGCACGATGTTGGTGACGCCCTCGCGCACCACCCAGGCGAAGAGCTCGCGCAGCTCAGGGTCAACGGCCTCGACGGTCAGTGGCAGGTCGGCCCGGATACCGGCCGAGGTCAGGACGCTCGTTGCTCGGGCCAGCTCACCGGTCAGACTCAGCTCGCGGTAGCTGTTGACGGTGGCGCGCACGTCGGCCAGGGCGGAGCGCGCCAGGGACTGCACCTCGTCCAGCTCCACCCTGGTCTGATCGGGAGCGACGTCGACGAGCCGGGCGGCGAGCTCCGACTTCAGAGCGATGACCGTCAGCGAATGACCCAGAATATCGTGCATGTCCCGGGCCATGCGGTTGCGCTCCTCGTTGATCTCCAGCTCGTGAGTGCGCTGCTCCAGAATGCGGGCCACACGCCGCTGTTCCATGATGTAGCGCCCGAAGGTGCAAGCGCCGCCCGCGCCGAGCAGAGCGATCCACGCGTCTTCACTGGCGGACCAGGACGGAATCATCCTGGGAATGAGGAACAGAATGCCAGTCAGGATCGCGATAGGCCCGATGGCCGCCTGCCAAGGCAGGGAGAAGGCTAGGACGACGGCCAGGAAGACCACCAGCTGCAGGCCCGGCGATCCCACACCGAGGGCGGCCCCGCTCGCCGTGAGCGCGCCGATGATGATGAGCGACAGGCTCAGGCGGCCGGGCCAGCTCAGCCCTTGCCGGACCCGCCTCATGCTGAGCGAGCAGGCGGTATACAGGCATGCGCAGGAGACGATGGCACTGACTGCGCCCCAAACCCCGCCGTTGGACCCTCGTGCCATGCCCGTCCGGACGACCGGAACCATGGAGGCGGCCCACACGATCCCCCAGCCGACTGCCACGACACGGGTGCGGCGCGCCCGCGCCTCGGCCAGGGAGGAGGCGCGGGCTTTCATGACCCTGATGGTACTCACGAGCTCACACCCGGGCGGTGTCGCGGCCCATTCTCCAGGCGGCCCCGCCCAGGAAGACCGAGAGCCAGGTCAGGACGTTGACCACCCACCACCAGGAGAAGCTCTCTGCGCCCATGGGCCACAGCGCCAGGTTGTGCAGCCCGTACATAGGGGTGAGGCTGCCGATGCGATCCATAGTGGAGCCCGGCGTCAACGGGATGAACATGCCCCCGAGGAAGGCGAGCAGGGCCATGAGAGGGCCGACCACCTGCATGGCGTTATCCGAGGGAAGGAGATAGCCGACGAACAGTCCGAAGGCGACGAAGACCAGGGAACCGAACCAGATGATGAGTGCCGAGGAGATCCAGACGCTCGCCGGCATCTGCGCGTGACGCAAGGGGCCGCAGGCGTAGACGGCACCGATGGCCAGGGCGCTGATGAGTATCCCGACGATCGCCTTGGCGGTGATGTAGGCGATGGGCTTCAGCGGCGTCAGGCGCAGCTGACGGCTCCAGCCCGAGGCTCGCTCGTTGCTCACGGCCGCCCCTGCCCCGGTGGTGGTCATGAGCGCGCCGTACAGTGCCATGCCGACCATCATGTTCGCCACGACATTGCCGTTGCCGTAGGACATTGAGGAGTAGTCAGTGGTGGTGAACATCAAGAAGAAGGCCACTGGCAGCAGGACAGAGAAGATCATGGCCCGGCGGTTGCGCAGGCGCCGGCGTGCCTCGAGTGACAGCAGGGTCAGGCTCAATCCGCCCAGGGGCGGTGTGGGACGGGAGGAGAGATCGAGGCGGTCGACTGCTGACAAGGCGGAGGAGGACTCAGAGGGAGAAGACATTGCGGTTCCTTCCGGTAGAAAGCGTGGGAGAAAGGGCGTCGGTGCTGCTGGTGCGTTTCATGCTGACGCTCCCAGAGTGGGAGCTGCGGCGCCGTCGCTGGTCAGGGCCACGAAGGCGTCCTCCAGGCCACGGCTGGTGATCTCCAGGTCCTTGGCCAGGTGATCGCTGAGGAGGAGTGCGGCAACGGCGTCGGTATCGGTCGAGTTCAGGGTGAGTGCGCTGCCCAGGACCTCGATATCGTGGACCCGGTCACGGGCCTGCAGATCGGTCAGAGCGCTGCGTAGCTGCTCGGCTGTGCAGGTCAGGGTGGCTCGTAGGGTGCGCCCGCTCACAGAGGTGCGGATCTCGGCCGCGGTGCCGTCGGCGATGATGCGCCCATGACGCATCAGGATGATCCGATCGGCGAAGGCGTCGGCCTCCTCAAGGTAGTGCGTGGCGAAGATGATCGTGCGTCCGTGCGCGGCGTCAGCGTGGATGGCCTCCCAGAAGCTGCGGCGCCCCTCGACGTCCATGCCGGTGGTCGGCTCATCGAGGATGAGCAGAGCCGGGTCGCTCACCAATGCCATGGCGAAGCGCAAGCGCTGCTGCTGGCCTCCTGAGCACTTCTTGACGATGCGTGAGGCGAAGTCGGTGATGCCCGCGCGCCGCATGGCCTCCTCGGTATCGATCCGGTGGGAGAAGAGGCTTCCCGTCAGTTCCACCGTCTCACGCACGGTGATATCGGGCAGGAGCCCGCCGGTCTGCATGACGGCTGTGACCAGGCCCCGGTCGACCGCCTGGCGCGGGCTCATCCCGAAGGTGCTCACCTCTCCGCCGGTGGGGCGACCGAGTCCCAGGATCATGTCAATCGTCGTCGTCTTGCCGGCGCCGTTGGGCCCCAGGAGGGCGACGACCTCGCCTGGACGGATGGTCAGGTCGATTCCGTCGACGGCGGTGACGTCTCCGAAGGACTTGTGCAGGGCGGTCAGCCTGACGGCATCTGCGGGCTCCACCACGGGAGCCGCCATGGGAACCTCCCGGAGTGCGGGCTCCTGGACGGACCGGGTCGTTGTTGTGCTCATGGCTCAAGACTCGTCCCACGTTGGCTGCGATCCATGGCCCATCGGTCACTACTTGCTCATGACATATCTCAGGGATCGCCAGGTGGTGAAATACCGCAGGATAACGGGAGAAAACCCGCGTTCGGAGTGGGAGAGGGTGTCAGGGGGAGCCGGGACCCGGAGGCATGACGTGGCGGGGCCTGCGACCGTTGAGTGTGGGTTCAGTCCCGGTCCGGGCGCGGGAGAGGGGACGAGGCCCGCTTGCCGCTATCCTGGGTCGCAGTCGAGGTGATCGCCATAGCCCACGGCCATGGGCGTTCCGCCCTCATCCGCCCACAGTCTCCCGACCAACGCGCCCAACGGCGCCAGGAAGGACCATCGCGTGTTCGGCAACCTCTCCGATCGCATCACCGCCTCCTTCAACCAGCTGCGCGGCAAAGGTCGTCTCACCGAGGCCGACGTCAACGCCACGGTCACCGAAATCCGCCGCGCCCTTCTGGAGGCGGACGTCGCCCTGCCCGTGGTGCGCGCCTTCACCTCCGCGGTGCGTGAGAAGGCGGTCGATGCCGCCCGCTCCCAGGCCCTCAACCCGGGCCAGCAGGTCGTCAAGATCGTCAACGAGGAGCTCATCGAGGTCCTGGGCGGACAGACCCGGGAGATTCACTGGGCCGACCGCGGCCCCACGATCATCATGCTCGCAGGCCTCCAGGGCGCCGGTAAGACGACCCTGGCCGGAAAGCTCGGCCGCTGGCTGCGCGACCAGGGCAAGCGAGTCCTACTGGTGGCCTCCGATCTCCAGCGCCCCAATGCCGTCACCCAGCTGAGCGTCGTCGCCGAGCGCGCGGGGGTGCACGTGTGGGCGCCCGAGCCCGGCAACGGCGTGGGCGACCCGGTGGCCGTGGCCCGCTCCGGTGTCGAGCACGCGCGCGCCAGCGGCTACGACGTCGTCGTTGTGGACACCGCCGGCCGCCTGGGTGTGGACGCCGAGATGATGGACCAGGCGATCCGCATCCGCGATGCGGTCGCCCCTCACGAGATCCTCTTCGTCCTGGACGCCATGGTCGGTCAGGACGCCGTCAACACCTCGGTCGCTTTCCGCGACGGCGTCGGCTTCACCGGTGTGGTCCTCTCCAAGCTCGACGGCGATGCCCGCGGCGGCGCGGCCCTGTCCGTGCGCGGCGTCACCGGTGCTCCGGTCCTGTTCTCCTCCACCGGTGAGGGCCTGACCGACTTCGAGCGCTTCCACGCCGACCGCATGGCCTCGCGCATCCTGGACATGGGCGACCTGCTCACCCTCATCGAGCAGGCCGAGCGGACCCTGGATCGCCAGGAGGCCGAGGACGCCGCAGCCAAGCTCGCCAAGGGCACCTTCACCCTCGACGACTTCCTCAGCCAACTGCGCCAGATCCGCAGGATGGGCTCCATGAAGAAGCTCCTGGGCATGATGCCCGGCATGGGGCAGATGCGCGATGCCCTGGAGAACTTCGACGAGCGCGAGGTCGACCGCATCGAGGCGATCGTGTGCTCCATGACACCCGCCGAGCGCAAGGACCTGTCCATCCTCAACGGCTCGCGCCGCAGCCGCATCGCCAAGGGGTCGGGTACCACCGTCCAGGCCGTCAACGAGCTCGTGGATCGCTTCGAGCAGGCCAAGAAGATGATGGAGGCCATGGCCTCCGGCGGCGGCATGGGAGGACTCGGCGAGGGCGGCCCCATGCCCGGCATGGGGTCGCTGCCCGGCATGGGCAAGCACTCCAAGGCCCGTCAGGCCCCCAAGGCCAAGCGCGGCAAGGGCGGTAAGAAGGGCCGCAGCGGCAACCCTGCCAAGGCCGCCCGCCAGGCCAAGGAAGCCGCTGCAGCCAAGCAGGCCAAGATCGAAGCCGGGCAGAGCGCTGCGCCCGCAGCCGGGTCTTCCTTCGGACTCGGCGGCGGCCAGTCCGGAGCCTCCGGCTACGGGATCATGCCCCAGGCCCAGCAGCAGGCCCAGGCCGGCGCGCAGTCCTCGGGCGACGACGTCGCCGACGCCATGGGCGCCCTGCCCGAGGACCTGCGCCGCCACCTCGGGCTGTAGACACAACGGCCCGAGGCTCCCGGGAGTCGCTTGGCCCCCGCGTTCGTACGGCAGGCCTCGAGGCCTGATCCTCCGGAGCAGTCCGCGCACCGCAGCGTACGAGCTCGCGGCCAGCGCCTCATCGCCGGCCTGGGCGGCCGCGGTAGGGCTGTGGTGGGGCTCAGCCGGTAGCGCCTTCGACGACGGTGCCCTGGTGGAATACCGCCTGCCAGGTCGAGTCCCGGCAACGGTAGAGCGTGGATCTCCGGGTAACGCGACTCGGCGTGCATAGGGTATAGAGGACCTGGACGACGTCGTCGGCAAGGATGCGGGACTCAGCCCCCTCGATTCTGTATCCATCAGTGAGGGAGTCCGCATGAGTTCCCTTCAAGCGCCCCAGGACGATCTCCTTGACCTCGCTGCGGCTGTAACGTCTCCCCGAGGCGCCGACCTCGTTGAAGTCCTCCGCGATCTGCTCATCAAAGGAGCTGGCGTCCCAGATCAGCTCCGGGTGGTGGAAGATCGGTTCTCGTCGGATCAGTTCATGCCGCTGTGATGAGCTCTCCATCCCCTACCTCTCTGCGCAGTCGGCGGCTTGGAAGTAACTGTACTCACAGCCAGCCGTTGGTCTCGGCGGTGCGGGCCGCCTCGGTGCGATTGCGGGCGTGGGTTTTGGCGATCGCCGACGACAGGTAGTTGCGCACCGTCCCCTCACCCAGGCGCAGTCGCGCCGCGATCTCCCGGGCGTCCGCGCCCGTGGCCGCAGCCCGCAGGACCTCTTTCTCCCGCTCAGTGAGAGGGTTCGGCCCGAGCAGCACCGACTCCTGGGCGAGCTCGGGGTCGATGACCCGCAGGCCCGCGTGAACCTTGCGGATCGCCTCGGCCAGTGCTTCCGGCGGGGTGTCCTTGACGATGAAGCCAGCAGCCCCGGCCTCCATGCCTCGTGAGAGGTAGCCCGGGCGACCGAAGGTCGTCACGATGAGGCACCTGCACGGCGCCCCGGAGGCGACGACCTCGGCGGTGGCCGCCAGCCCATCGCGCCCGGGCATGTCAATATCCACCAGGGCCACATCCACGGCGTGCTCGCGCACCGCTTCCAGGACCTCGTCTCCCCGCCCCACCTGGGCCACCACCTCCAGATCGTTCTCCAGCCCCAGCAGCGTCGCCAGAGCGCCGCGCACCAGGGCCTGGTCATCGGCGATCAGGACACGGATCGGGTTCATGGCAGCCTCACCTCCAGACGGGTGCCGCCGGAAGGCGCGCCAGCACAGTGGTCCTCGACGGCGGTGGGCGGGGCGTCGGGACTGCTGAACGGGCTGGTCATGGCGAGGGACCCGCCCTCATGCTCGATGCGGGAGCGCAGGCCCTCCAGCCCGTTACCCGGTCTGGATCCGGCCAGGCCGACGCCGTCGTCGCTCACCCGCAGCAGCCCCGGCTCCAGGTGCACGGTGACGTTCGCGGCCTGGGCGTGCCGCACAATGTTCGTAGTGGCCTCGCGCAGGGCCCAGGCCAGTAGGGCCCGCTGATACTCAGGAACCTCCTGGGCGCTGCCGGTCAGCTCCACATCGATCTGGGCGGCGCTCAGGGCGGTGCGCGTGGCCTCCAGCTGGCTGGCCAGGTCCGGGGACCGCAGGCGCGTTACGGTGGAGCGCACGTCGGCGAGGGCCCCGCGGGCCAGGGCGATGACCTCGTCGAGCTCGCGGGAGGCGGCGATCGGATCCTGCTCGATGAGCCGGCGGGCGACTTCTGCCTTGAGGGTGAGGACCGTCAGGGAGTGTCCCAGGATGTCATGGACATCGCGCCCGACCGCCTCGCGCTGGGAGACGAGGGCGAGCTCGCGCTCGGTGGACGTTCTGCGCTCCTGGAGCTCCACCGCAATGCGGGCGATGATGATGGTCAGTCCCGATAACGTGGCGCCCAGCACCATCCAGCGCGACTCCGGATGCGTGTTCCATGCCAGAGAGGCGGCCGCCAAGAGGGCAACCGCGGTGATGACGGTCGGGATTCCCCGGCGCAGCTTTATGGAGAACAGGACCAACGAGCAGAAGAAGGGGAAGAAGTAGGCCGTCCACCAGCCCAGCGCCGGCAGTGCCAGTACGGTGAAGAGCGATGGGACCGCCAACTTGCCCAGAAGGACGCGAATCGGAAGATCAGGCAGAGGTACCCCCGCCTGCACCGCGCGGGTGTCCTGCGTGGAGAAGGCCCAGATGTAGGCGACAATGAACCCCATGATTCCGGCGATTCCCAGCAAGCGCTGCCACCGGGCGAAGGAGCCGAAGAGAAGCTGGATGAGGGGGATGACCAGGAAGAACACCCACACCGTGGCGTCCCAAACGATACGACGGCGATAGCGGCGCCAGAGGCGGGAACGGGTCCCTTCCTTCTGCGATACTGAGATCGCCATGGAGGGGGAGCCGTACGGAGGCGGGTACCTGATACTCACGGGGCTCACTGGCGCCTGGTCGCCCGGCGTCGGGCCCCGATCACCAGCAGCCCGAAGATGAGTGTCCACACCACCAGGTTAGCCAACGGCATCCACGGCGGGTCCTGAACACCCGCCGGTCGATCCGACACGTAGACCCACCCCTCGCCCAGTGGCCACCGGGCTAGCGCCGTCGACCCGTACATCGGGGTGAAGCGACTGATCGTCATCAGTGTGTGGTTCAGGGGCATGAAGGCGTTGCCGATGAAGGCGAACAAAGTGACCAGGGAAGTCGCGATACCGATCGACGCCGAGGACGGCAGCCACATTCCTGCGGCCAGACCCCACAAGACGAAGGGCAGGACCCCGAGCAGGCAGACGACGGGACTGGTGGCCCAGGCCCAGCCCTCCATCTGCGAGTCCGTGAAGGCCCCGGCGGTGAGGACCACGATAACCGGAAGAGCCGCCGTTCCCACCGCGGTTCCGGTCTTGACCACCAGGTACCCGCGCAGCCCCTGACCGGTGACGGCCATCTGCCTGCCCCAGCCCGCCGACTGCTCGACGGCGGCCGAGGCCGAGGCGCTCGTGGCCCCCAGACAGGCGCTGAAGGAGGCCATCGCGAGCATCACCGAGGCCGAGACATTGCCGTGAGCGTGCGGACCGTACTCTCCCGCAGACGCGTTCAACCGGCCGAAGACGAGGTACATCGCCAGGGGGAAGGCCACCACGAAGAAGAGGTTGGCGGGCTCGCGCAGGCTCCGATAGAGGTCCAGCCAGAGGTAGGTCAGGAGAGGGCGCGCGGGCCTGAGCCCTCCCGCACGAGGCGATCGGCCTGCGAGCCCGCCCGCGTCGGGATCGACAGGGGACCCGGATACTGGGGAATCAGAGGATGTTTGGGACGTCGCGGTCATGATGCGGCCTCATTGCATATGGTGGTGGTCAGGGTGATGGGTGTGGGCTAAGGCGTCGACGGGACTGTGCCGTCAGAGTCGTCGGAGGTCAGCGCGGTGAAGACCTCGTTGAGACTGGCCGCGCCGATGCCCAGGTGCTCGGCTGGGGTGGCGGTCAACAGCCAGCGGGCGACGGCGTCGGAGTCGGTGGTGCGCAGCTCCACGTGCTCGCCGCGGACGGCCGCGTGCCCAATGCTGCCGGCCGCGGGACAGACGGCCAGGTGCCGGCCCAACGACTCCTCGGAGATACCGGGCCATGTGGCGCTGACCAGGGCGCCGTCGCCCAGCGCCCGAATCTCATCGACGCTCCCGTCGGCCACCAGGCGTCCGTGGGCGATGATGACGATGCGGTCGGCGAAGGAGGCCGCCTCCTCCAGGTAGTGGGTGGCGAACAGGACGGTGCGGCCGCGGCGGGTCTGGGCGCGCATCGTCTCCCAGAAGGCGATCCGGGCGCTGACGTCCATGCCTGCGGTGGGCTCGTCCAGGACGAGGAGGTCGGGATCCGGTAGAAGGGCGAGGGCCAGACGCAAGCGCTGGCGCTCACCTCCCGAGCAGCGGCTCACCTTCCGGGTGAGGATCCGCCCGAGATCTGCCTCGTCGACGACGTCCTTGAGCCTGGAAGCGTTGCGAATGCGGGAATCTCGGCTGGAGCGCCGGGGCTGCATCGAGGCCACGACTCGCAGGGTCTCCCCAACGGTGAAGTCGTCCAGAAGGCCTCCGTCCTGGAAGATGACGCCCGCGCGACCCGCCCGCACCGCCTGGTCGGGGGAGGTTCCCAGAAGCAAGACCTGTCCGGCGTCGGGGCGAGTCAGCCCCAGGATCATGTCGAGGGTGGTGGACTTGCCCGCGCCGTTGGGACCGAGGAAGGCGATCACCTCGCCGGGCCGGACAGTGAGATCGAGTTCATCGACGGCGACGAGGCTGCCGAAGCTCTTGCACAGGCCACGGGCGCGAACCGCGGCGGGCCCTGCACTGCTCCCGGTAGAAGGATGAGTTGCGCGGCAGTGGACTGAGGGCTCGGCTGCATTGCGGGTCATGGACCCAGGCTCGCGCCGGCCCGTGGCTCCCGGTACTGAGCGCTGTCACCGCTGCTACATGACACCTGTCATGCAGCAGCTGGCTCTGTGGGAAGTCATCGTGTCATCAGGATTCCGGTGCGTAGCCAATCAACGTGGAGCCGCCGATCGCGACAATGAAGTCCTGGCGCCAGACGGGGATGAATGCGCTACGGGATGTGATGGGTAGGGGATCCATCGGCGTCTTTGAGGCCATGTCGATCATGAACACGGCACCGATCTCGCTACTGGCAGAGCTACCGCGTATGGTGAGTGTGCGCTTGTCGGAGCTCAGTTTCCAGGAATTCTGGAACTGCGCGCGAGCGGAGGCGCCTCATTCTTGGAGAAGGTGGATGCTGTGGAACTGTCTGGATCGATGATGACCCAACCATCGCTAGCGGAAAGCAGCTGCATGGAGCGCACTTGATCGTTCTTCTCCGGTGAGAAGGTCGGAAGACAGCGGTCCATCCGTGGAGGGGGTGCTGGGAGGCCGGATCGACGTCGGGGCGCCAGGAGGACGGATCCCCCAGGGGAATCTGCTCATGGGCGCTGTTTCCTTCAGCTTCGTCACTTATCGGATGGTCGGGTGCGTGGTGCGGTTATTCTCGCTGGGTGGGGGAATAACCCGCCAGGGTCGCGCCCTCGACGGCGATGATCAGGTCACCTCGCGGTACGATCGCATTCTGCCGTTCATAGGTCCTGTTCTTGGTGACGTCGATGATGCACGCCGTACTCTGGTCGTAGGCGGCCTGGCGCTTGACGATCACAAATCGGTTGTCGGGGCTCATCGCCCAGTTGTTTTGAATATCGCCGATATCCAGGCCGCTGGATGTGCAGTTCCCGTCGGTGGGGGCCGAGAGCGGTTCGCCGTTGAGTGTGCAAGGCTCCCCCGAGGCGCACGACACCGATGTTTGGGCCCAGGAGGTGTCCTGCGACTCGTAGGCCCGGCGGAGCTCCCCGACGGTCGGAGAGCCCGAACCGGTGATCAGTAGCGGTGAGTATCGGGAGGAGAATGGACTGGGCATGGAAAACGACCCGGTGCGGGCGCCGTCGGGGCTAAGAGTTGTGGCCTGCGTTATTCGATCTATTCGGATCCACCCGTCGGAGGCCGCGATGAATGTGGGTAGCTCCTTGGAGTCCTGTGGGTTGTGGGATGATCCGTCACTCAGGGATATGAAATGAATGGTGTTATCGATTTGCAGCTTGAGGTATCCGCTGTTCGTGTCTCCGACGCGCTGATTCTGCCATAGGCGTGCCTTACTCCCCGGATACTTCTGCGACCATCTCAGCGACAGTGCCCCGTTGCTCATATCCCATGCAGAACAGGTGATGCGACTATCCGAGCAGGTGATGATGAGATCATCGGAAATGAAGGTGGGAAACTCCTTCCCCCAGACATCCTCAGTTGTCTCACCGGTCTCCAGATCGATATAACCTCGTGAGTAGAAGAGCGACGTACTGTTGATTCCCCACGGGATGTATCCCGGTGATGGAAGATCCAAGGTCCTCGTCGGCCGACCGTCGACCATCCGGTAGATCTGGATGGGAGTAGGGCCCTTGAGATTCTTGTCGTACACGGCGATGTGATTGCCGTTCGAGAGGAAGCCCCAATCCCCGCCCGGTTTCCATGCCGTCGCCATGCCCGTCTCGAGGCGCCACTGCTCCACCCAGGGATCGTCCGTCACCGGCGACGCGGCTGTGCTCGATGTTGTGCTCGACGTGGGCGTGCCGGTTGCCGGGATCGATGACGAGGCCGAGTCTGAAGGTGATGGCCGGGCCGCATCGTCTTCGGCCGATCGGCGATCTGAGGCCGCATGCGATCCTGCGGAGCCCCGGAGGTGAACGATGGCTCCCGCAACGACGACGAGTGCGATGACCAGGAGGCAGACCCAGGTGGCCGAAGGCCGTCGCGACGGCCGGAGAGACTGATTCGTCGGAGCGCTCTGTCCGGAACGGGGAGGTCGGATCGACGAGCTCTTGCCGGGAGGCTGGATGCCGCGATTGCCGAAGGAGGGAGGCCTCATGAACGAAGCATGCCCCGATTCTGCATGCAGTGCCGGGTTTTGAATAGTGCAGCCCGGGTGGGTTTGAGCGTGTTGGCGTCGTTGCTCGGCGGAACCGTGAATTCCGGTCGGTTCTGTTGTCGGCGTCGGCTGTGGGCGATCTCGCACCGGGCGGTGGGACGGCGCCCCGGCCCGGGCTGGCGACGTTGTCGGAGGCTCTGGCAGAATGTCCGGCTGTACTCGATCGGACGTCGGTCCCTCTCCCGGCCCCGGTTGCGTCTCGGCTCACGCCGGAAACCGTTGCTTGACCCCACCGGGGACCAGCGCGCGCCAAACCATCCAGAACCAGGAGTTCAACCAAGTGGCAGTCAAGATTCGCCTCAAGCGCATGGGCAAGAAGTTCGCCCCCTTCTACCGGGTCGTCGTCCTCGACTCCCGCAAGAAGCGCGACGGTCGCGTCATCGAGGAGATCGGTGTCTACGACCCGATGCAGGAGCCCTCGCTCATCCGCATCGACTCCGAGCGCGTCCAGTACTGGCTCGGTGTGGGCGCCCAGCCCTCCGACGCCGTCTACAAGCTGATCAAGATCACCGGCGACTATCACCAGTTCAAGGGCCTCAAGGGTGTGGAGAGCACCCTCAAGGTCAAGGACGCCGACGCCGCCACGGTCGCCAAGGAGGCGGCGGTCAAGGCCGCTGCCGACGACGCCGAGAAGCGCAAGGCGGCCGCCGCCAAGGCCAAGGCGGACCAGGAGGCTTCCCAGGCCGCTGAGGCCGCGGCGGAGGAGAACGTCGAGGCTGATGCCTCCGACGAGGCCGCCGCCGAGGAGGCCTGAGATGCTGGCCGACGCCCTCGAGCACCTCGTACGGGGCATCGTCGACAACCCCGACGACGTCACCGTTACCTCCCGGTCGCTGCGCCGCGGCGACCTGCTGGAGGTACGGGTCAACCCCGAGGACCTCGGCCGGGTCATCGGCCGCTCGGGCCGTACCGCTCGAGCGCTGCGCACAGTGGTGGGAGCACTGGCAGACTCGTCAGTGCGCGTCGACGTCGTCGACACCGACCGCCGCTGAACGCAGGGTCTTCAGGTCGGCATAGCCGACCGTGTCGGTCTCGGCAGGTCTGACATCGGCACGAGTGCCCGGTTCCCATAAGGGAGCCGGGCGCCGTCGTCTTCCAGCGGTTGTTCTGCGCCCTCATGCCCCAGGTGATCGGCGGCCGGTCGGCGGAGCAGATGGAAGACGGACCTGGGCGAGGGCGTTCAACCTCACGTCATCGGTGCTCCACCTCATCCCTGTGGCCGATGGGAACGCCAGCCGGCGCGCGGTAGGTTGGCGTCAGACAACCAGATCCCTTGCCAACCATTCCACGTCCCGATCCCAGGAGAACAGGTGCTGCTCACCCTCGCCGTCATCGGTCCCGCCCATGCCCTCAAGGGCGAGGTGCGCCTCGAGATCCGTACCGATGACCCCGAGGGGCGCCTCGCGCCCGGAACCACTGTCCCCACCGAGCCCGCCCAGGCCGGTCCTCTGACGGTCAGCCGCCTGCGCTTCGACGGCTCACGCTGGTTCGCCGCCTTCGAACAGGCGCGCGACCGTACGGCCGCCGAGGCCCTACGGGGAGTCAGACTCCTGGTCGAGACCGACGACGTCTCCGACGACGCCACGAGCCCCACGGAGGGTGACGAGTCCTGGTACCGCCACGAGCTGGTCGGACTGCACGCGCTCAACGTCACCGGCGAGGCGCTGGGAGAGGTCACGGATCTGGAGCCGGGCGTCGCCCAGGATCGACTCGTGGTCACCACCCCCGAGGGTGATGACGTGGCCGTCCCCTTCGTCGCTGCGCTCGTGCCGGCCATCGACCTGGAGGCCGGCACCGTGACCCTGGACCCGCCCGGTGGGCTGTTCCCCGGACGCGGAGAGGCTGAGGAGGCCCGGTGAGGATCGACGTCGTCACCATCTTCCCCGACTACTTTAAGGTTCTGGACCTCTCTCTCATTGGGCGGGCTGCCGACCGGGGCGACCTCGACTTGCGCGTCCACGACCTGCGCGACCACGCCCACGACCGGCACCGCACCGTCGACGACACACCCCTGGGCGGCGGTGCCGGCATGGTGATGAAGCCCGACGTGTGGGGCGAGGCCCTCGACGACGTGCTCGCCGTGGACGTTCCCACCGCCGGTCGTCAGGTCCTCGTCATCCCCACACCCTCGGGCGAGGTCTTCACCCAGCGCACCGCCGAGGACCTGGCCAGCGCCGACTCCCTGGTCTTCGCCTGCGGCCGCTACGAGGGCATCGACGCGCGCGTGCCCAAGCACTACGCCTCCCGCGGCGTGGAGGTGCGTGAGCTGAGCATCGGCGACTACGTCCTCAACGGGGGAGAGGCCGCCGCCATCGTCATGATCGAGGCAATCGCCCGCCTCCTGCCCGGTGTCCTGGGCAACCCCGAGTCACTGATCGAGGAGTCCCACGGAGCC
Organism: Actinomyces johnsonii; assembly: GCF_006546835.1. GTDB lineage: Bacteria > Actinomycetota > Actinomycetes > Actinomycetales > Actinomycetaceae > Actinomyces > Actinomyces johnsonii. The sequence goes on from NZ_VICB01000004.1 coordinate 293,006, forward strand.
GCGGGTCTGCTGGAGTACCCCGTCCATACCCGCCCCACCCAGTGGCGCGACCTGGAGGTCGACCCCGTCCTGCTGTCCGGTGACCACGCCCGCATCGCCCGCATCCGGCGGGACCAGGCCATTGCCCGCACTGTCAGCCGCCGCCCCGACATGATCGAGCACCTGGACGCCGCGCTCCTGGACCGCGATGACCGCGCTACGCTGGCGACCCTAGGATGGGCGGTTCCGGTTGGGGCGGCCCATCCGGTGCCGGTGCGCATCCGCCCCGCCACCGCGTGCGACGCCCAGGCGCTGGCGGACCTGGCGGCCCGCACCTTCCCTGATGCCTGCGAGCAGGTCATCGCCCCCGAGTCCATCACCCGGCACATCGCCACCAGCCTCGTGCCCGAGCTGTTCTCCACCTGGGCCGACGACGAGCGCGTCGACCTCGTCGTCGCCGAGCTTCTTGCCCCGTTGCCCGCCATGCGGACATCCGGTGGGACGGAGCCTACCGAGACGTCAGATGGTTTCAACCTGGTGGGTTACGCGGCTGTGCTGTGGGAGGAGCACGACGCCGCAGGTGATCCTCCCCCCGGGATCGATCCCCGTCCTGCCTGCGTCCGGGCTCGCCCGGGGCAGGCCGTCGGCGAGCTGTCCAAGGTCTACATCGACTCCGTCATGCGAGGCTCGGGACTCACCCCTGCGCTCATGAGCGCCGTGACACAGCAGGCCGCCGCCCACGGGACGAGCCTGCTTTGGCTCGGCACCCACATCACCAACAAGCGCGCCCAGAAGGCCTACAAGCGGGCCGGCTTTCGCCAGGTCGGGACTCGCACCTACAACGTCGGGGGCCAGGACGCCCACGACGTCGTCATGACCCGGCAGACAGGAGAAGGCCTATGAGTAGCGGACCCGACCAGAACCTCAAGGACATGACTGACGACACGGCTGACGGCACGGGCGACACCCGCAGCGATGACGGCGGCACGGCTACGAAGAGCACCGGGGCGTCCGAGCCGTCCTCGACGGCGGCACGGATCGGCTCCCGTCTCAAGCAGTGGGGCATCACCCTGTCCTACTTGGTTGTCGCTGTGGCGATCATCGCCCTCATCCGCACCTTCGTCATACAGAGTTTCACCATTCCCTCCGGGTCGATGGAGGACACCCTCAACGAGGGCGACCGCGTCACGGTGACGATGTTCGACTCCGACGACATCCACCGTGGCGACGTCGTCGTCTTCACCGATCCCGACCACTGGCTGATGACCGAGGAGCCCACGGGCCTGCAGGGCGCCCTTCAGGACTTCCTGGTCACCATCCGCATCTTCCCCCAGAACGCGGGACACCACCTCATCAAACGCGTCATCGGTATGCCCGGCGACCACGTCGTCGCCGATGGGAACGGCTCCCTGAGCGTCAACGGCGTCGAACTCCATGAGGACTACCTCAAACCCGGCCGGTCGGCGTCCGACCTCGCCTTCGACATCACCGTGCCCGAGGGCTACGTATGGGTCATGGGGGACAACCGCGCCAACTCCTCTGACTCCCGCTACCACCAGAACGATGCGCACCACGGCTTCGTCCCCATGGGCAACGTCGTCGGCGTTGCCAAGAACGTCGTGTGGCCCTACTCCCACTGGTCCAGCCTGGGGTCCGGCCACAAGGTCTTCTCCCAGGTGCCCGAACCGACGTCGACTCCGACGGCGATCTCGGAGGCCCCCACCGAGCCCACGCCGGCGCGCACCCTGGCTGGCTCCGACAACTGACCACTCGGCCCCGCCGTAAATCGGTATCGCCCTCTCCGGCCCATCGCGCCGGTGAGCTCCTGCAGCGCGACGCGTCCCGGGGCTCGCGCCGAGACGGGGACAAGGCGTGAACTCAGGCACGTCGATGCCGGCGCGCTCGTCCCTGGGTGCGAGCCTATGGCAAACTGAGCGAGCACTTGGGTCCTGCGGCTCCTCTGCCACTGGGGAGGATGCCGCCTCGAGGGAGCCCAAGGGCGTCCACCTCCGGCGCTGCCCCTGACGGCGCGGCGCCGCCGAACCAGCACTCCTGACCAGTGGCACGGGTGTGGAGAGAAACATGAACCTGATCGACGAGATCAACGCCGCATCACTGCGCGACGACATCCCCTCCTTCCGTCCCGGGGACACCCTCAAGGTCCACGTCAAGGTCGTCGAGGGAACCCGCTCCCGCGTCCAGGTCTTCCAGGGCGTGGTCATCGCCCGCCAGGGCGGCGGCGTCTCGGAGACCTTCACCATCCGCAAGGTCTCCTTCGGCGTCGGCGTCGAGCGCACCTTCCCCGTCCACACGCCCTCCATCGAGAAGATCGAGGTCGTCACCCGGGGCCAGGTGCGCCGCGCCAAGCTCTACTACCTGCGCAACCTGCGCGGTAAGGCCGCCAAGATCAAGGAGCGTCGTGAGGACTGAGCGCCCGCGCTCTTAAGACGGCGCCCGGAGCCCTCGGGCTCCGGGCGCTCGTCATCTCTCATCGCCGTGTAGCGGCGGACCCACGTACATCGATTTAAGGGGGAAGGGGCACGGTGAGACCGCCGCAGGACGAGGCCGACGACGTCGGACTGGACCTGAAGCAGGCCGCTCCTTCGCAGATCGGCCGTGCCTCCAGATCCGCCGCCACCCCTTCCTGCAGCGCTCCCTCCGCAAGCTCTCCCCAGGACAACGACGAATCTCTTGATCCGTCGGGAGAGCCTCCGAACACGGCCCCGGTCGATGACAGCGAGGAATGGGACTATGACCCGTTCATCGACCCCGACGCAGATCCCGAACCCGACGACGGGCCCGTGGACCTGCCCCCCTCCATCCAGCCACGTCGGAACGTCGCTCCCGCCATTCCTCCGCCGCAGACCAGTTCCCCGGTACAGCGACTGACGAGGGTGCTGCTGGTCCTGACGGTCATCATCCTGGTCCCGGCTCTCCTGCGGACTTTCGTCGTCCAGACCTATGAGATCCCCTCGGGCTCCATGGAGAACACGCTGCGTAACGGAGACCAGGTCGTGGTCACGATGTTCGACTCCGACCGCATCGACCGTGGCGACGTCGTCGTCTTCTCCGACCCCGACGACTGGCTCCACGTCAAGGAGCCGACGGGACTGCGCGGGGCCGTCCAGAAGACTTTCGTCGTCCTGCACCTCCTGCCCGAGCGCACCGGCCACCACCTCATCAAGCGGGTCATCGGGGTTGGAGGCGACCACGTCGTCGCCGACGGGAAGGGAACACTGAGCGTCAACGGCGTCGTCGTCACGGAGAACTATGTCAAGGACGGCCAGTCCGCGTCCCTGACGTCCTTCGACGTCACCGTCCCCCGGGGGTATGTGTGGGTTATGGGGGACAACCGCAGCAACTCGGCGGACTCGCGCTATCACCGCGACGACGCGCACGGAGGATTCGTGCCCTTGACGAATGTCGTCGGAGTGGCCAAGGCGGTCTTCTCCTGGACGAGCCTGAGCCGATGGGGGAGCCTAGGGGGAGGAGACCGAGTCTTCTCCCAGGTGCCCGATCACGACACCACCGCGGTCTCGCCGACCCCCTCGCCATCCAGTCCTGCCCCGAGCAGGCCAACCGCACCAACGCGGCGGTCCACCGACGCCGACGACCCCGACGACGAGGACAATACGGTCCCGGACGGCTCGCAGAGCGACACCGGTGAGGCGACCGACGGCTCCGAGCGCAACGGGCCCGGCCGGATCGGCTCGGATTCGGGGATCGGGGGAGATGACACGGAGCCCGGGACATCTGGCGGCGAACGATCCGACACGGGCCCGGAAGGAGGCGACTCGCCGAACTCCTCGGGCGGATCCGGCGGCTCGGGAACGGGCATGAGGATAACGCGGTGAGCCGTCGAGTACGGCCCCGACCCGACCGGACGCTTGAGAACGAGCTGCTTGAGACCCACGACTACGTCGGCGGCCTGGATGAGGTCGGGCGCGGTGCGCTCGCCGGACCGGTCAGCGTAGGGCTGGCAGTCGTGGGACGCGACACCCTCGATGCCTTCCCCGAAGGCCTGGCCGACTCCAAACAGCTGACGGCCCGTGCGCGCACCGACCTGGTCGAGCCCGTGCGCAACTGGCTGGTGGACTGCGCCGTCGCCCATGCCTCGCCCGCCGAGATCGACGAGCGCGGCATCGTCGGCGCCCTGCGACTGGCGGGGCTGCGAGCCCTGCAACGTGTCGCTGAGCGCGGATACGCCCCCGACATCGTTATTCTCGACGGCGTGGCCGACTGGCTCACTGCCCCGCAGCCCGACCTGCTCACCGTTCTGGGCGACGGGCGGCCTTCGCGGGCGGCGCCCGAGCCCGCCGTGGATGCCCCCATCCCGCCGGTGCGCATGGAGGTCAAGGCCGATGCCCGCTGCGCCGTCGTCGCCGCAGCCAGTGTCCTGGCCAAGGTGGAACGGGACTCCCTCATGATCGGTCTGGACGATCCCGGTTACGGGTGGGCCTCGAACAAGGGGTACGCCTCGCCGACCCATATCGAGGCCCTGGCCGCCCTGGGCGCCGGGAACCAGCACCGGCGCAGCTGGCGTCTGCCCGGGGTGGAGCAGTACCGGAGCTGACGCGCCGGGTACCCGGCGCCACCGGCCGGACAACGACCGGCCGGAGGACCGACTCGCCCTGGCAGCCTGCTGGGCCCGGGCGCCGCCGACAGGCATGATGGCCCGGTGAGTGCAGAAGACCTCGAGTCCTATGAGAACGAGCTGGAGCTCTCGCTGTACCGGGAGTACCGCGACGTCGCCTCCCTGTTCTCCTACGTGGTGGAGACCGAACGACGGTTCTACCTGGCCAACGCCGTCGACGTCCAGGTACGCACCAACGGTGGGGAGGTCTTCTTCGAGCTCACCCTCGAGGACGCCTGGGTGTGGGACATCTACCGCGCCTCCCGGTTCGTGAAGTCCGTCCACGTCGTCACCTTCAAGGACGTCAATGTCGAGGAGCTCACCAAGCTCGAGATGGACATTCCCTCCTCCTAGCGCTCTGCTGCCCCTGTTCTGGCCATCCACCGCGCACCGTCCGCTGAGCACCGCGGTTGCCCGGTGGCCACAGGACGGCTTTCGCCAGTGCCCTCCACAGAGCCGATCGGGTCGTGACGCGAATCGGTCGATCCGGCTTCAGGCTAGTGGCGGAGGTGATCGGCATGGCCGAACAGGTCACAGCAGTCGCAACGGGGAGAACGGCGATCACAGCGCGCTCCGGCGATGGGGTCCCCACCGACCCCGCCGAGAGCCCGGATGATGCGGGAGCCGCCTCGACTCGCCCATCCCACCTGCGCACCGGGCGCCGCGGGGAGGATCTGGCGGCCGTCTATCTGAAGGACATCGGTTGGCAGATCCTCGAGCGCAACTGGCGGCCGAACAGCGGGCTGCGCGGGGAGCTCGACATCATCGCCCTCGACCCCGCCCCCGGCGGCCGGGATCCGGAACCCGGCGGCGACATCGACCGCCTCAGCGAGGTGCGAGAAGGACCCGCCCTGGTTGTTGTCGAGGTCAAGACCCGCAGCTCCCTGCGCCAGGGCCCACCGGCCGCCGCTGTCGACGCACGCAAGCTCGCCCGGCTACGCGCCCTGGCAGCCGCATGGGCATCCGCCCACGAGGTCCCGCACGCCGGCCTGCGCCTCGACGTCGTCTCCATCCTGCTTCGCGAGGCGCAGCCCGCTCTGCTGCGACACCACCGGGCGGTGGGTGCGTCATGGGGCTAGCACACACACTCGCGGTCACCCTGACCGGGCTGGCCGGACACATCGTCGACGTCGAGGCCCACGCCGTCCAGGGCCTGCCCGGCTTCACCCTCGTCGGCCTGCCCGACGCCGCCGTACGAGAATCGCGCGAGCGCGTCCGTGCGGCCTTGAGCACCTGCGGCGTCACCTGGGGAGAGCAGCGCCTGACCGTCAACCTCTCCCCGGCGGATCTGCGCAAGACCGGCACCGGACTGGACCTGGCGCTCGCGCTGGCCGTCCTGGGCGCCCGCGGGCGGCTCGGGCGCTCCGCGGCCGGTCTCCTGAGGCGCACCGTGTACATCGGCGAGCTCGGGCTGGACGGCTCGGTGCACTCGGTGCGCGGTGTCCTGCCCAGCGTCCAGGCCGCGGTCGCCGCCGGAGTGGAGGAGATCGTCGTCGCCCGGGAGGCGGCCGCCGAGGCCGAACTGGTCCCCGGCGCCCGGGTCACCGCCATCAGCCATATCGGTCAGCTCGTGGACCGCTACGGCGGGCGTTTGAGTGCGGCCGTGGCCGCCGCGGTGGAGCAGATCGCCGAGCTGCGCGACGACGCAGATCCAGCCGCCGCCCAGGATCGCGAGCCGCCGGATCTGGCCGATGTCGTCGGGCAGGCCGAGGCCAGGCGGGCCCTCGAGGTCGCCGCGGCCGGGGGCCACCACCTCATCATGGTGGGGCCGCCGGGCACGGGGAAGACCATGCTCGCCGAGCGTCTGCCCTCGATCCTGCCGCCCCTGGAGCGCTCCGACGCCGTCACCGTCACCTCCATCCACTCCGTGGCCGGCACCTTCAACCCCGCCCATGGACTCATCACCCGGCCACCGCTGCGCGCGCCGCACCACACCGCCACCCGGGCAGCCGTCGTCGGAGGCGGATCCGGTCTGCCCCGTCCCGGAGACGTCTCGCTGGCCCATCGCGGCGTGCTGTTCCTCGACGAGGCCCCCGAGTTCAGCGCCGGTGTCCTGGACTGCCTGCGCCAGCCCCTGGAGTCCGGAACGGTCACCATCGACCGCGTGGGCGGCCGCGCCAGCTACCCGGCCGCCTTCCAGCTCGTCCTGGCCGCTAACCCCTGCCCGTGCGGCAAGGCCGGTGGCCGCGGCCTGGAGTGCACCTGCACCTCCTTGCAGCGACGACGCTACTTCTCGCGCCTGTCAGGGCCCCTGCTGGACCGGGTGGATATTCAGGTCGAGGTCGCCGCCGTCAGCGCCGCCGATCTCGCCGACCCGGCGGGCAACGAGTCCAGCGCCGTGGTGGCGCAGCGGGTCCTGCGGGCCCGGCGCGCCGCGGCGCGCCGCCTGGCCGGCACGCCATGGCGCCTCAACGCCGAGGTTCCCGGTTCCTACCTCAGGGGTCCCAACGGCGGACTGAGCGCTCCGCTCAGCCGCCGGCTCATGAGCGCCCTGGAACGTGGGGACCTGTCTCTGCGCGGGGTGGACCGGGTCCTCAGACTGGCCTGGACCCTGGCCGATCTCGAGGGCGCCGACGCGCTCACCCTCACCCATATCGGGACCGCACTGGCCCTGAGAACCTCTGGAGTACGACCATGACTCCTGAACAGACTCCCGAATTGACTCCCGGCCTGCCCTACGACATCGACGACCCGGCGCTGGCTCGAGCCACGTGGTCGCGCCTGGCGGAGCCCGACAGCGCCGCTGCCGCGATACTGGTGGGCCGACTCGGACCGAGCGCCGCCCTGAGATGGCTCCTGGAGGAGGCCATCGACTCCTCGGGACACATGCGCAGCGCCCCGCGCCCACCCGTTCCGGAACCACCCCCGGGCACCTCCAGCGCGGGTGTGGTCAGCACTCACTGGGCGCAGGTCGCCGCCAGATGGGCGCCGCGTCTGGAGGGACTGGACATCCGCCGCGAGCTGGACGTGCTCGATCGCCTCGGCGGCAGCCTCATCCTCCCCGGAGACGCCTGGTGGCCGCCGGGGCTCGATGAGTTGGACCACCCGCCCTTCTGCCTGTGGGTGCGCGGCGATCCGTCGCTGCTGGTCAGCGCCGGGGACCTGAAGGATGCCGACGTGAGCGGTGACGGGGCCGGCTCAGGGCCCAGGAACCGGAACGACGGTGCGCAGGCAGACCGGAGCAGTGCGGACACCGGTGGGCGGGCCGGAGCACTCGTCCGCGAGGCGATCGTCGACACCCGGAGCTTGCCCGTTCGCGAGCAACGGATGCCGGCGGGCCCGGCCAACGGACTGAGCCTGGCGCTGGTGGGGGCCCGGGCCTGCACCCGGTACGGCGAGGGTGTGGCCACGTCCCTGGCCTCGGGGGTCACAGCGAGGGGCGGCCTCATCGTTTCCGGCGGCGCCTTCGGCATTGACGCATGCGCGCACCGCGGGGCCCTGTGCGAAGGGCCAACCGTGTCCGTGTCCGCCGGGGGAGTGGATCGTCTCTACCCAGTCGGCAACGCCGGTGTGCTGGAGGCGGTCATCGCCAACGGGGCGCTGGTGGCGGAGGTGCCGCCGGGATGCCAGCCCGGCCGCCACCGGTTCGTCTCACGCAACCGCGTCATAGCGGCCATCTCTGGGGCGACGATCGTGGTCGAGGCGGCCTGGCGCTCCGGAGCCCTGTCCACCGCCCACAGGGCCCTCGACATGGGCAGACCGGTGGGCGCCATCCCCGGACCGGTGACCTCCATGTCCTCGGTCGGCTGCCACCGCCTCCTGCGCAAAGGAGCGGTTTGCATCACCGATGCCGACGACGCCCTCGAGCTCTTGACTCCGCTGGGCACTGTAGATGCCGACGCCGTCAAGGAGCAGGACCCCGGGCTGGTGGGAGACGGCCTCCTGGACGGACTGGAACCGGACAGTGCCGTCGTCCTGGATGCCATGCCGGCCCGAGCATCCGCTACCACCGAGGCCATCGTCCGCTCCGGGGGCCTGTCCCTAAAGGAGACCACAACGGCCTTGGGGGTACTGGAGCTCATGGGGAGAGTGGAGCGCACCGCCACGGGCTGGCGAAGGCGTCGTTAGCATCCGGGGACAAGCCCTCCTACCGCCGGCGGATCGGCGCAACCGCGCGCCCACCGGGGCGGTGCCCCGCAGGAGTCAGATGACGGTGGCGGAGGACAGCGCGAGCTCCTGCCTGGTATGGCGGGCCTCCTCGTCCAGCAGCGGCAGATCCTCGATGGTGACCAATCGGGCCGTCAGCGCGTAGTCGACCAGCGCGGTGCGCCTGTAGGAGGCGTGCATGCGCGGGCCGCCCCGCATACCCCTGACCCCGACGCGGTCGAGCTTGTCGCAGACGTTGTCCAGTGCTCGGTTGAAACGAGTGATCTTCCATCCCAGGCGGGCGGCGGCGTCGGTGTTGCGAGGCAGGTCGACCGGGCCGGTGCCGGTACGACGCAGCCAGGGCTCCGCCAGGGCCAGTGTCACCAGGTGCTGATTGCGGGTCAGGTTCACCATGCCCACGGTGGTCTGGCCCGAGGCCGGTGGCACGTTTCTGTTCTGAGAGATCTCGTACCCGGGGAAGGGGACCCGCAGAAGGATCTCGTAGGTGGTGGAGCCCGCGGTGAAGACGATCGCCATGTCCGGGAAGACCAGTGGTACCCGGGAGCCGGGGGCCACCCACGAGCGAGAGGTGCCGGAGCGCTCGGTGATCGTGGCGCCGATGCGGGAGCCGATATTGGCCACCCACCACAGGTCGGCATCGTGCTCGATGATGAGAAAGCGCCGATGGAGGAAGAGATTGTCCTCATCGAGCACGAGATCGCCTTCTCGGCCGATCTGGAAGGACGTTCCGGGCTGGATCCGAAACAGCTCGCCAACGAAGTCGAGGAGCAGGGGCTCTTCAGTCATCGTCGTCACTCCTTGAGGTTCTGCTGTCATGCGGGTCGGGATGCCTGGGAACGGTCGCCCGAGAAGCGAGGCCATCCTTCCTCCAAGGATGCCATGACCGTCCAAATGGTAGAAAGGCTGTGGTGCCTATTGACAGACATCGTGAGATCTGTTGCTGTGTCGATGTCCGGCGCATCGCCGACACCCGCGTACAGTTCTCCGAGCCCACCTGTCTTTCACCCGCGAATGCCGCTGCCAAGGGGGCCGCCATGCCAGGGACGCGCGCCAACCTCCTCGCCGCCTACCGTAGGCACCTGTCCCTGCAACGGGATCTGTCCCCGCACACCGTGCGCGCCTATCTCGTCGACGTGGGCGACCTCTTGAGCTTCCTCGGCGTCGGTCAGGACGATGCCGAGCCCGTCGGCCCGGCCCTGGCCACCCTCGATCTGGCCGATCTGCGGGATTGGCTCGCCGCACTGGCCGCGAGCGGGCATTCGCGCGCCACCCTGGCCCGCCGCTCCGCCTCCATAAGAACCTTCTCCATCTGGGCCTTCGAGGAGGGGCTGCTCGCCTCCGACATCGCCGCGCGCCTGCGCTCCCCTCGTGTCGACAACCGCCTGCCCGGGGTGTTGACGACTAAGCAGGCCTCGCACCTGCTCAAGATCGCCGCCGACCTCGCCTCGGACCGGGACGCCCTGGCCGTGCGGGACCTGGCCATCATCGAGACGCTCTATGCGACCGGCGTGCGGGTCAGCGAGCTCGTCGGCCTCGATGTCACCGACCTCGACCACTCCCAGCGCACCCTGAGGGTCCTGGGCAAGGGCCGTAAGGAGCGCACCGTACCGTACGGGCTGCCCGCCGCCAGGGCTTTGGAGGATTGGCTGGGCCTGCGCGCCGAGATCTGTGCTCCCGACGCCGGAGCCGCGCTCTTCCTGGGGGCGCGAGGACGCCGCATCGACCCCCGAGCGGTGCGGGAAATCGTCCACCGGCTGTGCGCAGCCGCCCGGGTCCCCGACCTGGGGCCGCACGGGCTGCGCCACAGCGCAGCCACCCACGTCCTGAGCGGGGGAGCGGACCTGCGCAGCGTTCAGGAGCTGCTCGGACACTCATCACTGGCCACCACCCAGCGCTACACCCATGTCTCGGCCGAGCGACTTCGCAGCGTCTACGAGCAGGCCTTCCCCCGCGCCTGAGGCGCTGATAGCCGGCCCTACTGGATCGGCTTGAGGCGGATGACAGCTGGCTCGAGCAGGCGCAGCGGGTCGATATAGGTCTTGGGGCCGGTGCGCGCCCCCCAGTGCAGGGCGCAGACCCCGTCCGAACGGTGCCCCGGCAGCAAGGTGCCGATGACCTGTCCCGCATCCACCGTCTCACCCGCACTGACACTCGGTTCCACCGGCTCATAGGTGGTGCGGATCCCGTCTCCGTGGTCGACTGAGACCACCGGGCGCCCGGCAACCGTGCCGGCGAAGACGACCGTTCCCGCAGCAGCGCTGCGGATCTGCGTGCCTTCCGCGGCCGCAAGATCGACTCCCCGGTGCCCGCGTCCCCACACCACGGCAGGCGGATCGAAGCCCTCCACGACGGCGGCCGGTGCGCCGGTGGGCCACTGGTAGCGTCCGCGTGGACGCCGGGGCTCCAGGGGCTGTTCCACACCTTGCTGCGCGCCCGCACCCGTCTCCTCGACGAACCGGGTGATGAGGCTGGCGTCCGTGAAGAGGGAGGACAGTGAGGTCGCTGAAGTCGCTGAACCGGTCGGCCCGGTAGAGGCGCTCGTAACCTCGGGGAACGCAGGATCCCCGATCTCCGGTGGTGAGCCGGAATCCTCGTGCAGAGCCGAGCCCGGACCCGGGGTCGTGCTCGCCTCCCAAGCCGGAGCAGTCGGCGATCCGTCAGAAGATACTGTGGTCGGCGGTAGTGCGGTGAGCGCTCCGGTCACGAGCAGGGCCGTGGTCGCAGCCGTCAGGCGCCGGGTTCTGCCGGCACCTGGCGTGTGAGGAGCATCAGGCGGTACGCGAGGGGGCCGACGGCGCCCCGGCAACCCGGTGCCGCGTTCCCGGCGTTCCCCGCATGCCCCGTGTGCTCGCTGCACTCGTTGTGCTGTCTGTAGTTTCTGTCCTGGGTGCATGCCATCAGGGTGCGCGCCATCGGACCCCGCTTGCCGGGGACGTCGTCGGCCCTGTGGAAAACGCTCTCGGGAAGTGGCCTGTGGTGACCGGAATGACTCTGAATGCCGCCGAATCCGCCTCGGCAGCGGGGATGGCCCTGTGGTAGCCTCGCCCCGCAGCATTCTGCGGATCGCTCCGGCATCGGTGGGAGACGAGCCAGGAATGCTGACTTCGCGCGCCTGCACCCGAGCATCTCGGGACGTCCCTCCGGGCGACACGGTCGCGGTCCCGGTCATTATGGCTCGCCACGGTGAACGGGTGGCCGTGCGTCGCAGGCGCCAGGCCCCATCCGCATCGGCATCCTGGCCGGTCGCCGTCTCGGCGTGCGCCCTCGAGCGCACGGAGCCAAGGGGAACAACCCAGAGAGAAGAACACCGGGACGCGTCCGAGCGCACTGCTTGGCCGTCCCCCGAATGATCGTGCGTCGAGCAACCTCTCGGCACACACGGAAGGACCGTCATGGCCGTCGTTACCATGCGCCAGCTCCTTGATAGCGGTGTCCACTTCGGGCACCAGACCCGTCGCTGGAACCCCAAGATGAAGCGCTTCATCCTCACCGAGCGCAACGGCATCTACATCATCGACCTCCAGCAGTCCATCGAGGGCATCAACACCGCCTACGACTTCGTCAAGGAGATCGTCGCTCGCGGCGGCAACATCCTGTTCGTCGGGACCAAGAAGCAGGCCCAGGCCGCCGTGGCCGAGCAGGCCCAGCGCGTCGGCATGCCCTACGTCAACCAGCGCTGGCTGGGCGGCATGCTCACCAACTTCTCCACCGTGCGCGCCCGCCTGGACCGCATGAAGGAGCTCGAGCAGGTCGACTTCGATGACGTGGCCGGCTCTGGCCGCACCAAGAAGGAGCTGCTCATGATGCGCCGCGAGAAGGACAAGCTCCAGCGCACCCTGGGCGGCATCCGCGACATGAGCAAGCTCCCCGCGGCAGTGTGGGTCGTGGACACCAAGAAGGAGCACCTGGCCATCTCCGAGGCCCAGAAGCTCGGGATCCCGGTCATCGCCATCCTGGACACCAACTGCGACCCGGACGAGGCCACCTACGGCATTCCCGGCAACGACGACGCCATCCGCGCCGTCACCCTGCTCACCCGCGTCGTCGCCGACGCCACCGCCGAGGGCCTGCTGGCCCGCTCCGGCGGCCGCGCCCGCACCGGCGAGGAGGCCGAGGTCGCCGCCGCCGACGCCGAGCCGCTGCCCGAGTGGGAGGCTCAGCTCCTCGCCGGAGCCGAGGACGCCGAGGCCGCCTCGCAGACTGCCGAGGCCCCTGCCGCCGAGCAGGCCTGAGCCCGGGCGCATCGCCCTCGCTTCTTGTTCACAGCGCGGCGCCTGCGCGCTGTGAACACCTTTCACACGTTCTTTTTCACACGTCTATTAGTCACTGACTGACCAGGAGACATTCATGGCGAACTACACCACTGCCGACATCAAGGCGCTGCGCGAGAAGACCGGCGCCGGCATGCTCGACGTCAAGAAGGCCCTCGACGAGGCTAACGGCGATGCCGAGAAGGCCATTGAGATCATTCGCGTCAAGGGCCTCAAGGGCATCGCCAAGCGCGAGGGCCGCGCCGCCTCCGCCGGCCTCATCGCCGCCAAGGTCGTCGACTCCGGCAACGGCCAGGTCGGCATCCTCGTCGAGATCAACGCCGAGACCGACTTCGTGGCCAAGAACCAGAAGTTCCTCGACTACGCCGAGCAGGTCCTCACCGCCGCCCTCGACTCCGGCGCCACCGACGCCGACGCCCTGGCCAAGGTCGAGGTCGACGGCTCCACCGTCAAGGAGCTCACCGACGGCATGCAGGCCGTCATCGGCGAGAAGATCGTCGTGCGTCGCGTCGGCCGCCTCGAGGCCGACAAGATCGAGCTCTACCTGCACCGCACCAACCCCGACCTGCCCGCCCAGGTCGGCGTCCTGGTGGGCACCGACGCCAAGGCCGCCGAGGTGGCCCACGACGTCGCCATGCACATCGCCGCCTACTCCCCGGCCTACACCACCCGCGACGACGTGCCGGCTGAGGTCGTGGACAAGGAGCGCGCCATCGCCGAGGAGACCACCCGCGCCGAGGGCAAGCCTGAGAAGGCCATCCCCAAGATCGTCGAGGGTCGCCTCAGCGGCTTCTTCAAGGAGAACGTCCTGATCGACCAGGCCTTCGCCAAGGACCCCAAGACCACGGTCGGCAAGGTCATCGAGGCCACCGGCGGCGAGCTGACCGGCTTCGTGCGCTTCCGCGTCGGCGCCTGAGCCGTCCGCCGCACGTCCGGCCTGCCAGGAACCGGCGCCGTCGGACCGGCCGAGGACTGACGGGGCGGGGCCACGAGCACCATGCTCGTGGCCCCGCCCCGTTTCGTCGCCCGATTCGTCGACGGCCGGTCCGGCATGTTGCATCGCATAGTCCCATGGCGTGTCTGACCCCTCCGGGTGATCACCATCGTGGCCCGGTGCCGTCGCGGACGGGGTAGGCTGTGCGCAGTCTGCCCACCGAACCCAGGAGACATAGCGCAATGAGTCAGGAACCGGCTCGTGATGACCGCGTCGCCCACGGCACGCACCCCAGACGCGTCCTGCTCAAGCTCTCCGGGGAGGTCTTCGGGGGTGGGTCGATAGGGCTGGATCCCGACGTCGTCTCCGACGCCGCCCGCCAGATCGCCGACGCCGTCCGTGCCGGCATCCAGGTCTCCGTCGTCGTCGGAGGCGGGAACTTCTTCCGCGGCGCGGAGCTCTCCTCTCGGGGCATGGACCGCGCCCGCGCCGACTACATGGGCATGCTGGGAACCGTCATGAACGCCCTGGCCCTCCAGGACTTCATCGAGAAGGCGGGCGTGCCGGCCCGCGTCCAGACAGCCATCGCCATGGGACAGGTCGCCGAGTCCTACATCCCTCTGCGCGCCATCCGCCACATGGAGAAGAACCGAGTCGTCGTCTTCGGCGCTGGCGCTGGTCTTCCCTATTTCTCCACCGACACGGTCTCGGCCCAGCGGGCCCTGGAGACCCACTGCGACGAGCTGCTCGTGGGCAAGAACGGCGTTGACGGCGTCTACACCGCCGATCCCCGTAGAAATCCCGATGCCAGGCGCCTCGACCACCTCACCTACGAGCGAGCACTGGCCGACGGCCTCCAGGTGGTCGACGCCTCCGCCTTCGCTCTGTGCCGCGACAACGGCCTAGCCATGCGCGTCTTCGGCATGGGGGAGCCCGGTAATATCACCCGCGCCCTCCTGGGTGAGAGAATCGGAACACTCGTCAGCTGCAACTAACCCGGTGGCCGCCTCCGCGGGACCGACGGCGAACCCGCCCAGGGCCCCGGACCCGTCCGCCGCATACCCACCGCCTGCACCGCCGTCCCCGCGATGGCCGACACCGATACACGAACCCACGACCGCCCAGCAAAGGAAGCACCATGATCGACGACGTCATGCTCGAGGCCGAGGACAAGATGGACAAGGCCCTCCAGGCCGCCAAGAGCGAGCTCGCCTCCATCCGCACCGGCCGCGCCAACCCCTCGATGTTCAACGGGATCGTGGTGGACTACTACGGCGCCCCCACCCCGCTCCAGCAGCTCGCCTCCCTGACGATCCCCGAGGCCCGCACCGTCCTGGTCAGCCCCTTCGACCGCTCCGCCATGAAGGACATCGTCACCGCCATCCGCGAGTCCGACCTCGGTGTCAACCCCACCGACGACGGCACCGTCATCCGCGTCACCCTGCCGGCGTTGACCGAGGAGCGCCGCAAGGACTACGTCAAACTCGCCCGTTCCCGCGCCGAGGACTCTCGTGTCCAGGTGCGCGGCATCCGCGGCAAGGCCAAGAAGGAGCTCGAGGCCATCAAGAAGGACGGCGAAGCCGGTGAGGACGACGTCAAGCGCGCCGAGCACGAGCTCGACGGACTCACCAAGCGCTTCGTCGAGCAGATCGACGCCGCTCTGAGCGCCAAAGAGGGCGAGCTTCTGGAGGTCTGACCCCTCCGATCCCTGGTGCCGCCGCGTCTGTGTGCGCCGGTTCCTCCCCCGTCCCGCCGACCCCTGTGAGCCCTGTGACGACTCTGCTGAACCCACGCCCTACGCGCAACCACGACCCCCTGCCGGCCACCGGGCGGGCGGGCCGCAACCTGCCCGCCGCCATCGGGGTGGCGATCCTCCTGGTCGCCGTGGTCCTGGGATCCCTGGTCTTCTACAAGGTCATCTTCGTGGGCGTCGCTGTGCTGGCCGTGTGCGGGGCCCTGTGGGAGCTGGCGGCGGCCTTCGCCCGCAAGGGCATCCGCCTGCCGCTGGCGCCGCTGTGGCTGGGGACCCTGGGCATCTCCGTGTGCGCCTGGGAACTCGGGGCGGAGGCGGCCTTCGGGGCTTACGTGGCCACCGCAGGCGCCTGCGTCCTGTGGAGCTTCATGGACCAGGCCGAGGCCGAGACCGGTACCGTCCTGGAGCAGGCCGGCCATGACATCCCGCGCACCGAGGCCCATGACGAGGTCCGTCGTTCGCGCTCCAGCGCCGCGGCCGCCTCGGTCTTCGCCGCCACCTACCTGCCCTTCCTGGCCGGCTTCGCCATCCTGCTCCTGGTCCAGGATCACGGAGTGGGAAAAGTCATGATGCTCATCGCGCTGCCCGCCGCCAACGACACCGGCGGGTGGTTGGCGGGCATCACCTTCGGCCGCCACCCCTTGGCCCCCTCGGTCTCGCCCAAGAAGTCCTGGGAGGGGCTCATGGGCTCCCTGATCGCGGCCGTGGCCACCGGAGCCGGGTGCGTCTGGGCCATCGGCGGACCCTGGTGGGCCGGGGCCGCGCTGGGCGCCTGCACCGTGGTCGTCTCCACCTTGGGCGATCTGGGGGAGTCCCTGCTCAAGCGCGACCTGGGACTCAAGGACATGGGAACGCTTCTGCCCGGCCACGGAGGAATCATGGACCGGCTCGACTCCATCCTCGTGGCGGCCCCACTTGTCTACGCCTTCACCCTCCTGGTGAAATAGGGCTGCATGCCCAATCCACCCCTGTCGATCAGCCCGGCCCTCCCCAGCCCCGGGACATGAGGAGCACGAGCGTGAGTCCTTCACGAGTACAGCAGCACCCCCGGCGCCCGCAGCCGGTCGCAGTCAGCGGGCGCCCGCGTGACGGCCGGGTCCAGGTGATGCCCACCGACCAGCCGCCCGAGGGTGCCACCAGTCCCGACGCCAAGCCGCGTCTGTCCTTCGCCGTGCCGGTGGCGCGCGGCAAGGCCCCCCGACACCTGGCCGATCTCGACCTGGCGGGGCGTAAGGCCGCCTGCAAGGACTCGGGCCTGCCCTCCTTCCGAGCGGACCAGCTCTCACGGCACTACTTCACGCACTTCACCCGCGACAGCGCGGACATGACCGACCTGCCCGTCTCCCAGCGTGAGCAGCTGTGCGCCGAGCTGCTGCCCGAGCTCATCACCCCGATACGCACCATGCGCGCCGACGGCGGACGCACCGTCAAGCAGCTGTGGGAGCTGCATGACGGCGTCCGAGTCGAGAGCGTCCTCATGCGCTACAAGGACCGCACCACCCTGTGCGTCTCCTCCCAGGCCGGCTGCGGCATGGCCTGCCCCTTCTGCGCCACCGGCCAGATGGGCCTGACCCGGAACCTGTCGACCGCGGAGATCGTCGAGCAGGTGCGCCGCGCCGCCCAGGCCTCGGCGGCCGGGGAGCTGACCGGGGGACCAGCGCGCCTGTCCAACGTGGTCTTCATGGGCATGGGCGAGCCGATGGTCAACTACAAGAACGTCGTCGGCTCCCTCCACCGGCTCATCGACCCGGCCCCCGAGGGGTTCGGCCTGTCGGCCCGCGGCATCACCGTCTCCACGGTGGGGCTGGTCCCCCTCATCCGCAGGCTCGCAGGCGAAGGCCTGCCGGTCACCCTGGCCGTCTCCCTGCACGCCCCCGACGACGAGCTGCGCGACGAGCTCATCCCAGTCAACTCCAAGTGGAAGGTCGGCGAGCTGCTCGACGCCGCCCACGACTACTTCCTGGCCACCGGCCGGCGCGTGTCCATCGAGTACGCGCTCATCAAGGACATGAACGACCACGCCTGGCGCGCCCAGCTGCTCGCCGACGAGCTCAACCGCAGGGACACCGGTTGGGCCCATGTCAACCCCATCCCGCTCAACCCGACCCCGGGCTCCATCTGGACCTGTTCGGAGGTTGCGGTTCAAGATATGTTCGTCGACACGCTTCGGCGTGCCGGAATTACCACGACGGTGCGAGACACTCGGGGCAGCGACATCGACGGTGCCTGTGGTCAGCTCGCGACCGAGGTACTCAACCAGGAGAGGGCTAAGACGACATGAGCGACATGTTTCCCAAGTCAGCGCTCCTGCGACCGGGCTACCGCCCCGAGCAGGTCGACCGCTACTTCGAGACGGCTCACGAGATCTACGACGCCGGTGAGCTCGACGAGATGGACTCCGAGGGTGTGCGCACCGTCGCCTTCGATGTGGTTCTGCGCGGTTACCAGCCCCAGGCCGTGGACGCGGCCCTCGACCGTCTCGAGGCCGCCTTCCTCCAGCGCCGGCGCGCCGCCTTCGTGGCCAAGAATGGGAGGCAGGCCTGGATGGACCAGGTCACCCAGCTCGCCACCACCCTCTACCCCCGACTCCTGCGCCCGGCCGGTGAGCGCTTCGCCCCGGCCTCCGGACAGGGGTATGACAAGACCGACGTCGACGCCCTCATGGACCGCATCGCCGGCTACTTCGACTCCGACACCACCCTGACCTCCAGCGAGGTGCGCGGAGCGGTCTTCCGCCGTGCCCGGGGCAACAAGGCCTACGGGGAGCCCAGCGTCGACCGCTACCTGGCGCGTGTCGTCGAGGTCCTCCTGTCCGTTGAGTAGACCGAGCAGACCGAGCCACATCGAGTAAATCCCGAGGAAACCCGCCGCCCCATGACCGGCCACGCACCGTCACGTTCCTGTTCCCCTCAGTCCCCCCAGCGACTGGTCCTGCTCGGATCCACCGGTTCGATCGGCACCCAGACCCTTGAGGTCCTCGCCCGCTTAGGTCAGGCTGCCCCTCGGGTGGCCGCCCTCGCCGCCAGCGGGTCCCGCCTGGAACTGCTTGCCCGGCAGGCTGTCGCCTGGGACGTCCCCGTCCTGGCCGTCACCGGCGGGGGAGAGGACCTCGCCGGCCGGCTGCGCGATGCCCTGGTGGCCGCGGCCACGGCGGCCGGCCGTCCCGACCCTGTCACCACGATTCTCTTCGGTCCCGATGCCGCAACCACGGCAGTCGAGGCCGCAGGGCTCGGGCCCGATGACACGGTGGTCAACGGCATCACGGGCTCCGTGGGACTGCTGCCTACACTGGCTGCCCTGCGCAGCGGCGCCCGCCTGGCCCTGGCCAACAAGGAGTCCCTCGTCGTCGGGGGCGCTCTGGTCCGCCAGTCGCTGACCCGGCCAGGCCAGGTCGTCCCCGTGGACTCCGAGCACTCCGCCATCGCCCAGGCCCTCGCCAGTGGCCGCCACGAGAAGGGTCTGACCAGTGCGGTCATCAGCGGACGCAGCGAGGTGAGACGGCTAGTCCTGACCGCCTCAGGCGGCCCCTTCCGCGGCAGGAGTCGCGCGGAGCTCACCGGGATCAGCGCTGCCGCCGCCCTCAACCACCCCACCTGGGACATGGGTCCGGTGGTGACCATCAACTCCTCGACCCTCATTAACAAGGGACTCGAGCTCATCGAGGCCCACCTCCTGTTCGACGTGCCGCCCGAGCAGATCGACGTCGTCGTCCACCCCCAGTCCGTCATCCACTCCATGGTGGAGTTCACCGACGGCGCCACCATCGCCCAGGCCTCCCCGCCCGACATGCGCCTGCCCATCGCCCTGGGACTGACCTGGCCCCGTCGCCCCGACCTGTCCGGCCTAGTGGCGCCCAACGACTGGCGCGAGCCGATCAGCTGGACCTTCGAGCCGCTGGACTCCGAGGCTTTCCCCGCCGTCGACCTGGCCCGCGCCGCCGTGGCGGCCTCACCCACCCACCCGGCTGTCCTCAATGCCGCCAACGAGCAGGCCGTCGCCGCCTTCCTGGGCGGCGGGATCGAGTGGCTCGACATCGTCGAGATCGACGCCACCGTCCTGAGTGAGCACGAGGGCCTCGCCTCCCCGAGCCTGGACGACGTCCTGGCGGTGGAGACCTGGGCGCGCACCCGCGCCGACGAGCTCATCGCGGCACGAAACGGAGGAATTCATTCGTGAGCACCACCCTGGCCTACATCCTGGGCATCGTTATCCTCATCATCGGGATCGGTATCTCGGTGGCCCTCCACGAGCTCGGGCACATGATCCCGGCCAAGAAGTTCGGTGTGAAGGTCCCGGAGTACTTCATCGGCTTCGGACCGAGGATCTGGTCGGTCAAGCGTGGTGAGACCGAGTACGGAGTCAAGGCCGTCTGGCTGGGCGGCTACGTCAAGCTCGTTGGCATGCTGCCGCCGGCCAAACCCGGAAAGCCGGACCGGCGCCGCAAGGACGGCAGCCTGGGCATGGTGGGTGAGGCGCGTGCCGAGGCCCTCGAGGAGATCCGGCCCGGCGAGGAGCACCGCGCCTTCTACACCCTGAGCGTCCCCAAGAAGCTCATCGTCATGGCCGGGGGGATCCTCACCAACCTGGTCCTGGGAATCCTACTTCTGGCGATCGCCATCGGCGCGGTCGGTGTCCCCGGGCGCACGACCACGCTGTCGAAGGTGGAGCCCTGCGTCTCATCCAACGTTGATGCGAATGCTCCCTGCCAGGACTCCGACCCGGCTGGTCCCGCCGCCGCCGCCGGAATCAAGGTAGGCGACCGGGTCGTCTCCTGGGGCGGGGTGGAGGTCTCCACTTGGGGAGAACTTCAGGCCCGGATCGCTGCCGGAGGAACCAACCCCACCCAGGTCGTCATCGAGCGCGATGGCGCCAGGCGCACTGTGAGCGTCACCCCGGTCGAGGCTCAGCGTGTCGTCCTCGACTCGCAGGGTGCCCCGGTCAAGGACGCCTCCGGCGCTTTGCGCACCCGGGCACGCCCCTATGTCGGCGTCTCTCCTGCCCTGGGAACCATTCCGCAGAGCCCGGCTAAGATACCAGGCTTCATCGGACAGGCCATCGGCGGCACGGTCAAGGCCATCGCCACCCTCCCGGTGGGGCTCTACCACGCCGTCCAGGCCGGACTGGGCATGGAGCAGCGCAGCGCCGACAGCGGCGTCGTCGGCCTGGTGGGCATGGGGCGCATGGCCGGGCAAGCCACCAGTGGCGGTGCGACCGGAGGCGGGGAGGTTCCGCTGTCCATGAGGTTCAGCACGATGCTCATGCTGCTGGGCAGCCTCAACCTGGCACTGTTCGCCTTCAACCTGGTACCCCTACTGCCCCTCGACGGCGGTCACGTGGCCGGAGCCTGTTGGGAGGGCATCCGGCGCATGATCGCCAAGGCGCAGGGGAAGCCCGATCCGGGACCGGTGGACACGGCCAAGATGATCCCGGCGGGCCAGGTCGTCTTCGGCCTGCTCATCGTCATGGCCCTGGTCCTGGTATGGGTGGATATCGCCGCCCCGCTGTGAGCCCCATGATGACAGGGTGCTCCCACATCGGCGGGAGCGATGCCACACGCCTGCGGTACAGGGCCGGGCTGGGCGGGTGACATACTGGTCGGGTGACTGAAGCGATCGCTCTTGGCATCCCCACGATGCGTGCCCAGGCCCCGGTTCTGGCGCAGCGCCGACCAACCCGCAAGATCAGGGTCGGCAGCCTCAACGTCGGTGGAGACGCCCCCATCACGGTGCAGTCGATGACCACCACCAAGACCCACGACATCGGC
This sequence comes from Actinomyces johnsonii, assembly GCF_006546835.1. Classification (GTDB taxonomy): domain Bacteria; phylum Actinomycetota; class Actinomycetes; order Actinomycetales; family Actinomycetaceae; genus Actinomyces; species Actinomyces johnsonii. The sequence goes on from NZ_VICB01000004.1 coordinate 314,447, forward strand.
GCCACACTCCAACAGATCGCCGAGCTGACGGCCGCGGGCTGCGACATCGTCCGCGTGGCCTGCCCTACTGACAAAGACGCCGAGGCGCTGCCGATCATCGCCAAGCAGTCACGCATTCCCGTCATTGCGGACATCCACTTCAACCCCAAGTACGTCTTCGCCGCCATTGAAGCAGGCTGCGGCGCCGTGCGCGTCAATCCCGGCAACATCCGCAAGTTCGACGACCAGGTCGCCGACATCTGCAAGGCCGCCTCCGACGCCGGCGTCTCCCTGCGCATCGGCGTCAACGCCGGAAGCCTCGACAAGCGCCTGCTCAAGAAATATGGCAAGGCAACCCCCGAGGCCCTCGTGGAGTCCGCCACCTGGGAGGCCGGTCTGTTCGAGGAGAACGACTTCCACGACTTCAAGATATCCGTCAAGCACCACGACGTCGTCACCATGGTGCAGGCCTACCGGCTCCTGTCCGAAGCCGGCCGCTGGCCCCTCCACCTGGGCGTGACCGAGGCGGGCCCCGCATTCCAGGGCACTATCAAGTCCTGCGCCGCCTTCGGCACCCTGCTCGCCGAGGGGATCGGCGACACCATCCGCGTCTCCCTGTCCGCGCCGCCGGTCGAGGAGGTCAAGGTAGGGACCAAGCTCTTGGAGTTCATGGGCCTGCGAGAGCGCCAGCTCGAGATCGTCTCCTGCCCCTCCTGCGGCCGTGCGCAGGTGGACGTGTGGACCTTGGCCGAGGAGGTCGAGGCCGGGCTCAAGAAGGTCACCGCGCCGCTGCGCGTGGCCGTCATGGGATGCGTCGTCAACGGTCCCGGTGAGGCCCGCGAGGCGGACCTGGGCTGCGCCTCGGGCAACGGCAAGGGGCAGATCTTCGTGCGCGGTCAGGTCGTCGAGACCGTCCCCGAGGACCAGGTCGTCGAAACCCTTCTCAAGCACGCAGAGGCCCTAGCAGCCGGGATGGCCGAGGAACTCGGGGAGGAGGCCCTGGCCGGAACCACCCCCATGGTCTCCGCCGTCGGCTGAGGGCCGGCGGGGGCGGGGCCGTCGGGTGCCCGCCTGGGCCTTAAGGGTATGAGCTTCCTGCGACACCGCGATCACGGGCGCGCCCAGCACGGCGCCGACGGTCTGACACCGGTTCCCTCCGACCAGGTGGCAGGCGTCATGTCGCTGTGCTCTCTCGACCCGGTCGGCGCCGTGAGCCTGGTCCAGCAGATGCAGCGATGGCCCAGATGGGGGCGCGGTGATGTCGTCGCCGTGGGGGGCCTGGCTCGTCCCGTCGCGGCCGCCTGGTCAGTTGGCTCCCTCATGCTCTTCGGTCTGGCCGGTCGCCCCGAGCACGGCCTGCGAGCAGCGGACGTCGGCGAGATCCGGGCGCTCGCCGAGCACGCCGGGCCCCGCCTATCGAGGCGCGGGTCCGTTTCGGGACCGGCCCGGGACGTCGCCGCCGTATGGGGCGGACTCAGCGAGCAGGGAACGCGCGCCCGCCATGAGCGCTGGCGACAGCCGGTCCTCGCCGCCCCGCGTGCGGGCGGAGGCGTGACGAGTACGCACGTGCGCCGTCGCCCCTCACTGACCTGGGTGAGCCGGTCGGTCCGCCCCGCCCGACCGGACGAGGCGGGGCTGGTGCTGCCGGCCTCGGTGGACATGTTCAGCGGTGAGCTCGGCTACGACCCCACTGCTGACGGGCCCGGATACGGTCGCCACGTCAACTGGCTTATCGAGCAGGGGCGCAGCTACATCGTTCTCGACGACGGCGCGGGTCGGCCGGTCCGGCCCGGCTCACCCCGGGCAGTGGCCTTCAAGGCCGACGTCGGAGCCCTGTGGCGCTCCCCGGCCGGCGGCGTCGCCCAGTTGACCGGCGTGTGGACGCGCCCCGACCTGCGTGGACAAGGTGTGGGGGCGATCGCCCTGGCCGGTGTGGTGGACGCCGTACGCCGTGACCATGTCGGGGCCGACGGCGTCGTGAGCCTCTACGTCAATGACTACAACACCCCAGCCCTGGCGCTCTACCGCTCCTTGGGGTTCGAACAGGTGGGCCTGTTCGCCACCGTGCTGCTGTAAGACGGAAAGTCGAGACGATGCCGTTTCGTTACAGAGTGCCTGCAAAGTCATGGTGAACAACATATGGAGCGCCTCAGTCGACTCGTCTACGATCACCGACCGTGCGCAATACGGTCGAAGCCGACTCCGGGAGCACGGAGCGTCAGAATAATATCGAGGTCTGGAATGACCTCGTTTCACCTGCAGACCTGCTCATCTGTCTCCTGATATCGGTGATATGCATCGTCGCAGCGGTACTTTTCTCCTCCTTTTTCGGAGGGAAGCCGCTGTTCTGGGGACTGGGAGCATCCACTGCAGGTTTTATCGCCTGCTGCTTCCTCGTGAGCCCCAAGCGAGAGGTCGTCATTGTCGATGAGCCGAGCGCCGGCGCGAGTGAAGGCGGAGATCAGTGACTGTGAGCCTTCTTCTCATGATGGTGGCCGCCATTCTGGCGGCCGTGGTCCTCTATACCTTCATCGGTTTCATCCCTGGTACCGACGAGACGGGGGTGCTCGCACCCGTCACCCTTGCGATCATCCTCGCGGGAGCGCCGCCGCACGTGGTACTCGCTTTCTTTGTCTCCGCTGTTGTCACGCTCAATCTCATGAATGGAATCCCGACGGCGCTGGTCGGTCTTCCTGGCGGAGTGATGTCCGCTCCGCTCATGGATCATGCCATGGTGCTGCGCGACAAGGGTCTGGCTTCGGACACGATCCGGAAGATGGCCGTGGGCTCGGCCATCGGAACCCTCATTTCCATTCCCCTGAGCTTCCTCCTTGCTAGTCTGCTGCTGCCCATGGCCGACTGGATCAAGTCCAACTCCGATATCGTTCTGGCTGCCGGTGCCGTGGTTCTGGCCCTGCTCGGGAAGAACCGTATTCTCTCCCTGGTGGCGATTCTTCCTATGGCGCTGCTGTTCCAGGCGCTTCCGGCGCTTTATCGGGGCGCGGGTATTATCCCGGAGAAGGCCAGTGTCAACACCTCCTTCTTCCTCGGGATCACCGTGGGTCCCATGCTCCTGACCCTCCTTGAGCTCCTCAACGCTAAGCGCCGGGAGGCGCTGCCGCACGGCAGCCGCACCAAGGCGGAGCTGCTGCGCTCCGGATTCGGCCGGCAGGCGCTGTGGCCGGGCCGCCTCATCACGAGGTCCGAGGGCTGGTGGAGCGCCGCAATGGCCGCCGCGTCCACCCCGCTGTTCATCCTCAGCCCGGTGGGCCTGACTTTCCTGTTGGGGGAGGCCTCCGTGGCCCGTCAGAACGAGGACCGAGTACCTCGCGCACAGCGTGCGGTGACGGTCATGAGCGCCCTGACTCACTCGACCTACCTGGCCGGTGTCATCATCCCGCTGGTAGCGCTCGGGGTCCCGATCTCCGGGGTCTCCGCCGGCCCCGCCGGGCCACTTTTCAATGCCGGGTCGGTCTACACCAAGCAGCACAATCTGCATCACCTACTGGATCTGCCCTGGTTCATCATTACCGTGTCCCTCGGCGCCCTCGTCGCGGTCGCGATCACGTACATCATCGCCGTGCGCTGGTCCTCGCAGATCACCTACTTCGTCATGCGTCGCATCCCCCACGAGGCGGTGCTGGCGCTGTTCGTCGCCTTCGTCGTCCTGCTGGCCTACATCGACGCCGACCAGAAGGCGGGCCTGGCTAACGTCTTCGGGGTCCTGCTCGTCGGGATCGCATGCGGGTCGTTCAACCGCCTGGGCGTCTCCTACGGAGTGCAGTTCATGTCCCTCTATGCCGCCCCCGGCATCGTCAAGGCGCTGGCCGCTCTGGCCTGAGGACTTCTAACGGGAGGCGGCGGAGGCCGGGGACGAGCCTCCGCCGCACGTCTGTTGTGGTGTATCGCGTAAGGCTCGGCTGCCGAGCCCTGGCCGGCGGCGCCGGCCTCGAGAGTGCTCGAGACATCGGTGGTGGGGAGATCATCGGGTCCCGATATCTGCACCATATCAATCGATCGAAACATTATGAGGAGGGGTCGATCCCCCTTGACGAGTCCGCCCGTGGGCGGTTAATGCTCGCGGCGGTGCGCGAGCCCGCCCAGGTCGACGCCGAGCGCACGCGCCTGCTCGGCGGTGCGCCCAGTGACCAGCACGTCGGTACGGCGCAGCTGCGACACATCGGGAGCCCCCAGCAGGGTCATCAGCGTGCGCACGTGCTCACTCCAGGTATGCAGCTCTTGCCGCAGCGCCTCGGGGCCCTCTTTGACCAGGGTTCGCAGGAAGTGCCCGGAGGCCCCGACGGCGCACGCCCCCAGGGCCAGCGACCGCACGACGTCGAGCGGGTTGCGCACACCCCCCGAGGCCAGTACCGGCAGGTCGACCGGGTCGTCGACCGCCAGCGACTCCAACAGGCACAGCGCCGTCGGCTGCCCCCAGCCAACCAGGTAGGACAGGTCGCGCCGCGGGCGGCGCTCGTTCTCGATGGCGATGAAGTCCGTGCCGCCCGACCCGGCCACGTCGACGGCCGCGACGCCAGTGTGAGCCAGTGCCTCGATGGTCCGGCGCGAGAGCCCGAAGCCCACCTCCTTGACAACTACCGGGACGGTCATGGCCGCGGCAATGGCGGAGATCGCCTCGCTCCAACCGGTGAAGTCGCGGTCGCCCTCGGGCATGACCATCTCCTGGGCCGCATTGAGGTGGATCTGCAGGGCGTCGGCCTGAAGCATCTCCACGGCCCGCATCGCCTCCTCGGGGCCGACCGTCGGACCGACGTTGGCCAGAACGAAGGCACCCGGAGCCCGACGACGGATGACACTGAAGCCGTCGACCCGCTCGGGATCGTGCAGGGCGACGTGCTGGGAGCCGCAGGCGATCGCAACACCGGCATCGGCAGCCGCCTCGGCCAGGTCGGAGTTGATCGCCGCCGTCGCCCGCGTACCACCGGTCATGGCGTTGATGTAGAAAGGGACTTCCCAGCGGGAGCCCAGGACGGTGGTGCCGATGTCGACCTGCTCGGCGCTGATGCCCGGCAGGCCGTGGTGGATGAAGGAGACGTCGTCGAAGGCACCCGTACGATCCTGACCGTGCAGGCGAATCGCCAAGTCCAAATGCTCGTCCTTGCGGGAGGCCCGTTGCGAGGCGGTGGGCTCATGACTCATGAGGCGACCTTAACGGGGGAGTCAGTGGGAGAATCGGCGGGGGAGTCGGCGGACGGGCCCCGGCTGTGGACCGATAGTTCCAGTGGTCGGACACCGGCCGCCTCCCAGGCGGTGCGCATGGCGGCAATATTCGTGGCCGGTGGGCACAGGGCGATCCCGCAGTCCCCGCCGCCGGCCCCCGAGCTCTTGGCGGCGGCCCCGTGCCCGCGAGCGATCTCGACCAGGCGCGTCAGCTCGGCAGTCTCAATGACCCGGCCGCTAATTCGGCTGAGCCCGGCCAGAAGAATCCGATTCTGCTCGATGCCGGCCATGACCTGGCGAGCGTCGTCGTCCTCGATGGCGGCGATTAAGGAAGCCAGGCAGTCCTGACTGTCTTGCAAGAAGGCGGCGTAGGAGCCGCCGGAGTCCTGGGAGCCCGTCTGGACGCCGGCGACCAGGGCGGGCGTGGAGGCCGGAGCCCCGGTCCACCCCACCTGAAGCCGTAAGGAGGGAGGCGTCAAGCGGCGGATGCTCAGGCCGGGCCAGTCGGCTTTCACCAGGCCGCTCACGCAGCCGCCGGCCCCCGCCCGCTGCCGGGCCTGGCGCAGCCACGAGCGGTCGGGTGAGGTGTAGGCCACCCAGCCGGTCACGGCGCTGGCAGCGATGTCGCCCCCCGAGCCGATCGGCTCGATCGCATCACTGGCCAGCATCGCCAGCTTGTACACGCTCAGGTCGTCGAGGCCCAGCCCGTAGAGTCCCGCAACGGCTCGCACCGTCGCCACGGTCACCGCCGAGGACGAGCCCAGGCCCAGCTTGCGCCCGCTGGCGTCGTCCAGCTCGCTGGAGATGTCCAGGTCGAAGGCCCGCAGCCGGTTGCCGCCCTGGGCCACCAGCGCCTCGACGACGCGGATCGCCGAGATCACGTAGTCGTCATCCTCTCCGACCGCCTCGGCTAGGCCGTCCTGCGGGCGACGGCGCCAGGGTCGGGAGCCGGTGGCGTACAGCACCGAGCGGATCGTTCCCGCACGCTCGTCGGCGGGGGAGCAGGTCGAGGCGCGAGGCGTGAGACGGATCGTGATGAATCGGTCGACGGCGACCAGGACCGCTCGGTGACCGGGTTCGACGACGGCGTACTCACCGGCGATGTAGAGCTTGCCCGGCGCCCTGCACACCACGCCGTCGGCGTCCGGGGTCATGGGCCGTCCTCGATGCGCGCCCCACCGCCGGGGCGCCTCACCGAGACGGCGGCTGCGGGAAGCCGGTCCCGCAGCGCGGCGGCGACCTCCTCGGCGCGGGCGCCCTCGGTGAGGACCTTGACGTTGGGGCCGGCGTCGATCGTCGCCCAGGCGGGCAGGCCCTCCTGGCGCATGGCGCGGATCCCGTGCAGCGCCGCAACGGTCTGCGGCAGCCAGTAGATGATGCCCGGGCGGGCCGCCATCATCGTGGCGTGCATGCCCAGGGCGTTGCCCTCGACAACCTCCCCGAGCCGCTCCAGGTCGCCCGCCCGGACCGCCTCCAGAGCCACCTGAAGGTCCTTCCCACTGGCCTCGACCCAGGCGGGGAAAAGGGGGGAGGTACTCATCGTGGCCCGCATGCCCCGGGTCGAGCTGATGGACTTGTCACTCTTCGAGAGCACGACGACGACCATCGCCAGGTCCATCTCGCAGGCGACCGGCTCGGCGTAGGAGGAGGCGTCGTCGTGGCCCGCGTTCCACCGGACCAGCCCGCCGAAGATGGAGCGGGTCGCCGAGCCCGACCCGCGTCTGGCCAGCCGGGAAAGCTCCCGGTCGTCGAGGTCCATGCCCGCTGCGCGTGAGGCGGCCGCCGCAAGCGCCGCGAAACCCGCGGCCGAGCTCGCCAGTCCGGCCGCCAGGGGCACCGAGGCCCGGGAGGTGACGGTCGCCGCTGCCGTGATCCCCGAACGGGAACGCACCAGGTCGAGGAAACGGCTCACCCGCGCCAGCTCCGCGCCGCTGGAGGAGGAGCCGTTGATCGTCACCGAATCCGCGGCGCCGTCCCCACCGTCGAAGGAGACCGTTGTCGTCGTCCGGGTGCCTCCGAGGGTAAGGGACAGGCTCGAGGTGGCCGGAATGGCCTGCACCTCGTCGACTTTTCCCCAGTACTTGATGAGTGCGATGTTGGTGTTCGCGCTGGCCGTCGCAGTCGGGATTGCGGCAGGGGAGGATCCGGCGGCGGCTTCAGGGGGTACGGCGCTCACTCGTTCACCTCGCTGATACGCATCCGGTAGTTCCAAGTTGCCGGCGCCCCCGCCCGTTCCAGAGCGGCGCGCACCCGGCGCGCGGCCGGCTCGCCGGTCACCAGGGCGATGACGCAGCCGCCGAGCCCCCCGCCGGTGAGCTTGGCGCCCAGTGCCCCGGCGGCGCGGGCGGCCTCGGCGAGATCATCGAGGACCGGCAGGCTCAGGCTGAGCTCGGCCAGGACCGTGTGCGCCTCATCCATGGCGGCTCCGAGGGCGGGGGCGTCGGCCTGGTCCAGCGCCGTGATCGCGTTCTGGGTGAGTGCCCCCAGGCGGTTGATGCGCGGACCGATGTTGTCCGGATCGTTCTCGTAGCGCTGGCGCAGCCCGCCGACGGCCTCCCGGGTGGAGCCGTGGACGCCGGAGTCGGCGATGATCAGGGAGGCGTTGCCCATGCGCTGGCTCAGGGGGCGCATCTGCCCGCCCTGGAACCGGATGGGGCACGGGGAGCAGGTGGCGGCGGCGTCGAGCCCGGAGGGCTTGCCGTGCGCGATCTGCTCGGCCATCTGCGTCAGTGCGAACAGCTCATCGGCGTCGGCCCGGCGTCCGCAGGAGTCCAGGACAGCGCGAATGATCGCCCCGGCCGCTGCAGCCGATGAGCCGAGCCCGCGCTCGTGGGGGAAGTCGCTCACGGTGGTGATCTCGAAGGCCTGGTCCAGGCACCCGGAGAACTCACGGGCCACCTCGAAGGCCCGGGCCACACTGGCGAACCGGGCCCCGGACCGTTCCAGGGCTCCCGAGTAGTCCAGGCTGCGCAACATGGAGGGGCCCGGAACCGGGCTCGCCGTGGCTCGCATCCGCAGGTCCTGCAACGGTACGGCGACGGCGGGGTGCCCGTAGACCACCGAGTGCTCGCCCAGGAGAATGGCCTTAGCCCACGTCTGGCCGTGTCCCTCACGGATGGAGGAGTGCCTGTCCATATGCTTCCTTGCCTGTGGCCCGCACACGGGGGAGCGCGTGGAGCGGGTCGAGTTCAGGGATGAGAGGGCCGATGAACCCTCGATGGGATCGAGCGTATCGGGCGCTTCTCCGGGGTCGCAAGTCCCACCTGACCAGCCAGGGGAAGGTTCTGGAGCCCCGTGGGCGCCAGCGGGGGGTGCCGCCCCGTTTCCGTGATTTCGCGCAGCCCGGCGGGCTCCATTGGGGCGGCGGCGCCGGAGCCCGTAGGATCGCCCCGTGCTGCACAGACTCTCCACCTCCTTCATCCGAACCCTGCGCGAGGACCCGGCCGACGCCGAGGTCGCCAGCCACCGGCTGCTCGTGCGCGCCTGCTACATCCGCCGGGCCGCCCCCGGCGTGTACACCTGGTTGCCGCTGGGCCTGAGGACGCTGCGCAAGATCGAGGACATCGTGCGCCAGGGGATGGACGCCATGGGCGGCCAGGAGGTCCACTTCCCGGCCCTTCTGCCCGCTGAGCCCTACCAGGCCACCGGGCGCTGGGACGACTACGGTCCCACCCTGTTCAAGCTCCACGACCGCAAGGACGGGGACTACCTGCTGGCCCCTACCCACGAGGAGATGTTCACCCTCGCGGTCAAGGACCTCTACTCCTCCTACAAGGATCTGCCGGCCATCGTCTACCAGATCCAGACCAAGTACCGCGACGAGGCCCGCCCCCGCGCCGGCATCATCCGCGGCCGCGAGTTCGTCATGAAGGACTCCTACTCCTTCGATATCGACGACGCCGGCCTGGCTGCCGCCTACCAGGCCCACCGCGACGCCTACGAGCGGATCTTCGCCCGCCTGGGTCTGGACTACGTCATCGTCAACGCCATGGCCGGCGCCATGGGCGGCTCGCACTCCGAGGAGTTCCTCTACCCCTGTGAGATCGGCGAGGACACCTTCGTGCGCTCCTCAGGCGGCTACGCGGCCAACGCCGAGGCCGTCACCACCGTGGTCCCCGATGCGGTGGACGCCTCCGGCATCGGCCCGGCCCGCGTCGTCGACACCCCCGACACGCCCACCATCGACTCGCTGGTGGACCTGTGCAACAAGGCCTACCCGCGTTCAGACGGACGGGCCTGGACGGCCGCCGACACGCTCAAGAACGTCGTCGTCACGCTCATCCACCCCGGGGGGGATCGCGAGCTGCTGGTCGTCGGTGTGCCCGGGGACCGCGACGTCGACATGAAGCGTCTGGAGGCCGCCGTCGCCCCTGCCGAGGTCGAGATGGCCGGCGACACCGACTTCGAGACCCACCCCGAGCTCGTGCGCGGCTACATCGGCCCCACCGCCATCGGCCCCAACTCGCCGCTGCGCCGCGTCGAGAGGCTCGACGACGGAACCGAGGTCCTCACCGGCTCTGTGCGCTACCTGGTCGACCCCAGGATCGTGGAGGGGACCAGCTGGGTCACCGGCGCCAACACCGACAAGAAGCACGTCCTCGACCTGGTCATGGGGCGCGACTTCACCGCCGACGGCACCATCGAGGCTGCCGAGGTCCGCGAGGGCGACCCTGCCCCCGATGGCTCCGGCCCCCTCCACCTGGCCCGCGGCATCGAGATCGGACACATCTTCGAGCTGGGACGCAAGTACTCCCAGGCCCTGGGGCTGACCGTCCTGGATGAGAACGGCAAGGCCCGCGTGGTCACCATGGGCTCCTACGGCATCGGCGTCAGCCGCGTCATGGCGGCTCTGGCCGAGGCCAACCACGATGAGAAGGGTCTGACCTGGCCCGTCCAGATCGCCCCCTACCACGTGCAGGTCTTGGCCACCGGCAAGGACCAGGCCGTCTTCGACGTCGCCGAGCGGATCGCCTCGGCCCTGGACTCCGACGGCGTCGAGGTCCTCTACGACGACCGCCGCAAGGTCTCCGCCGGGGTGAAATTCGCCGACGCCGAGCTCCTCGGCCTGCCCTACACGGTCGTCGTCGGTCGGGACCTGTCCAGGGAGGGGACCGTGGAAATCCGCGACCGCCGCACCGGTGAGCGACGCTCCGTGCCCGCCGATGCCGCCGCGACCGAGCTCAGCGCCACGGTCCGCACCGCCCTGGAGGCCGCCCGACACTGAACGGCACGGGGACGCTCAGTCCTCCAGCCAGCGTTTGGTGCGGCGCAGACCGACTCGTCCAGCGGGGCCGCCGAGGCCGCGGCAGGACATGAGTGCTGCTGTGTCATCAGCGTCGGCAACCAGGTGAAGCCGGCACGGACCCACTCGTCTGGACCAGGAGTGAACGAAGGCCTCCATATCGGCTCGCGAACGGGCCAGGGCCGTTGGAACCGCAAGGTGAACACTGTCATCGTGGTTCCATGCCCCCAGCGTCAGCAGCTCTCCCAGGAGACGCCGCAGCCTGTTCAGAGGCCGTTCGGCCGTGCCCTGCGCCAGGGTTGCGGTAGCGACCTCGAGGATGAAACGAGGACGGCGCACCGGGGAGCTCAGGAGCTCCTTGAGGATATCGGCGAACTGAGCGCTCTGATGAGTCTCCACCCCGTCCAGGCCGATAAGCACGCTCGGACGCGATCCGCCGGGCGAATCGGTGGGACTCTCGCGAACCACGAGGTTGGGGCGGGGCCCGTCAGCGGGATCTCCACCTGCGGCAAGGTCGTATCGCGAGAGGACAACATCGAGAACGGCGCGAGCAGCAGCGCTCCAGAAGGCCGCGGGCGATCCCCGGCTCAGCAGGGCCGGTGCACTTGTGATCTCGACCGCCTCTAGTGCGCGGCCACGGCCGCGTCGCGACACCCGGTGTGCTGTGGGTGCTTGAGCGAGCCATCGCCGCGACTCGACCTGGCGGTCGAGGCTGGCCAGGGTGGCGGAGTTGAGGGCGTCGATATCCTCTGGGGCGGCGCCGTCATCCAGTTCCTCGAGAAGGCGGCGCTGGACCGGTGACAGCATGGCATCGAGCCCCGTCTCGACGACAGGCGCGCCAATAGGTCCGTTGGAGACCGCGGCCGGGTCGCTCGTCGGGTCATCGATCTGCACCAGTGACCATAGGTGCTCGGCCTTGCGACGCAGTCGGTTCAGGTCCGGGTCAGAGCGCAGGCGGGGATGACCTGGCAGGAGGCAGGTAACGGACCAGTTGTGAGCGACCTTGTCGACCCAGTCAGGGTCCAAACGCATTGTGGACCGCGTAGCTGCTGCGTTGAGGCCGAGGTCGTCGCCGCCGTGAGATCGATGAGTGTATTGACTGCCGGGCAGTCCCAGCCTTCGCCGAGCAGGCCACGAGTGCCCACCACGAGCCGTATCCGTCCGGTCGCGACCAGCTTACTGACGGCCAGGACGAGTCCGGCGCTGCCAACCCCCTGCCCGGTGACCGAAAGCATCCAGCCGTCATCGGTGGCTGGGAGCGCGAGACCGGTGCTCCGACGTAGTTGATCCAGCAGCGAGGTCTCCCCGCTGGCAAGGCTCAGGCGGGAGCTGGTCAGTAGCACCGGGTGCAATGAGCGCAGGCGCGCATCACTGAGCAGCATGCTCATACACCGTACTGCGCCTCCCGCAGAATTGGGGCGCGAGGAGGCGACCGGGAGGTCGAGCGCCCGATGGGGAGCGGATCGCTCGGCCGCATCCGTGACGACGACGGCCCGCAAGCGCTCACCGATGGAGTCGAGTTCGTGGCGCAGAATGTCGATAACCGCCGTGTCCTTGGCTCTCGAGGCGGCCGTGATGACGTCTACCGGGGAGCGTCCCATTCGGATCCCGGAGTCGGTCAGGTGCAGGCCGAAGCCTTTCAGCAGCTCCCGGGCGGACTCCCAGTCCCGTCGACGCTCCGGCGTCGTCAAGAGCCGGTCGAGAGCGTATTGGCTCAGGAGCCTGAGTTCATCGTCAAGGTCGAGCGGCTCGAGCTCGGGCAGGAAGGGGACGACCCGGACGCTCAAAGACGTGGCCCGGTAACTGCCTGTCCTGCGCAGCAGTGCACTTGCGGAGGCGGCCAGCACAGGGTCGGCGTCGAAACCCGCCACGATCCGATGTATCAGTTTGGTCTCATCAGGTGGTTCTCGTGGTCCTACCGGTGCCGAGTCCGGGCCGTCACTCTCTCCCCCGAGGCTAACGGGGAGCTCCGACTCTCTCAGGGCATCAGATGCAGCGGCCTGAGAAGGAGGGGCGACGACATGGAGCAGGTAGTCGATGCCATCGGAGCTCAGCAGCAGTTCAGCAACACGGTGACGGAGCTCCCGACCGGCGGTGACCAGGAACTGCGTCTCCTCCGGGGAGGGCAGCGTGAACCAGGCCAGTTGACGACAAGGGGCAAGGTGACCGGCGCGGATGACGGCCGGAACTGGAACCTCGGCGTCGACGTCGCCCAGGAGCGCACGGTATCGGCGGGTGGATCGGTCCTCGCCCGAAGGCTCGGTAGCGGTGAGGCCAATGAGCGTGGGCGCCAGTCCCGCCTTCCTCAGACGCCGCGTGAGGAAGTGGACGACGACAGCCCAGTGCGCCCGCAGATGGTGGCACTCGTCGAGGATCACGGTAGCGATACCGGCCTCTACCAGTGCATCTATGCGCGCCCGAGCGTTAAGTGACAGAAGCGAGGCAATGGCTGCGTCGTCTAGCTGGTCGATCCGGCGTCGGATGGCGGCAGCGCGCGAACGGATGCCGCGTGCGTAGGTCGTGGGGTTCTGGGCTTCGAGGCGCGTCAGCCAGGTTCGCGCGCTCGCGGGGCTCTTGCCGTCGGCGGTGAGCTCGCTCACCCACCGGGAGCGGGCGGCTTCGTTCCATGGGGTCGCGTCGTCGACGACGGACAGGGACTGATAGGTCAGGACCGTGAGGTCAAGAAGTTCGCGATCCTGGTTCTCAGGAGCGTTGGGCGTTTGATGGCCGCCGGTCAAGGACTCGTCCTCGTTCCGTGCGAAGAACTCACTCGCCTGCTGACTCCACTGTGCCCGGATCACGGTTGTGGGCGTCAGGACGAGCGCTCTGCGACCGTTGCGTACGGCCAGTTCCAATCCCATGAGGGTCTTACCTGCTCCCGGCGGTGCAAGCAGGTGAAGCGTGGAGCCGTCGTCAGGGTGAAGCCGGTCAAGGAGGTTCTGCTGGTAGTCGCGTAACGGCACTCGACGTGTCCACCGTCGCAGCGGGCGCTGCGCGTTGACGGGATCAGGAGTGCGCATCGCCACTCACCTCGGGGCCGCGTCGCTCTGGATATCGGTCAGAAGCTTCTCGGTCTCCTGCTGCTCGACGACGTGCTCGTGGGCCGGGTTGAAGACGTTGTCGATGGGACCCAGGACGGCGCCACGCGGGTCGGGCTTGCGATGTCGCCAGTAGATCCAGCCGCGGCGCTCCATCCACAAGAAGAGCTGGTCCACGGCCACCAGGACGGTCATGAGAACCAGACCCGCTACGAGGAGACGCATGTCAAGCGGCGTATCCGGGCAGGGAGGAGAAGTCCGCGCCCCAGGCGGTGGCGCGGCGGGCGGCGTCGACCGCACCGGTGACGGCCGCCTCGCGGGCCGGCGTGGATGCCTTGGCCGAACCTGCCTCCTGTACCTCCGCCGATACGACGGCGGACCACACCTGTCGGGCCCAGGAGACCTCCGCGCTCACGCTGGGATCAGAGGACTCGCTCGGGGCGGCGTAGGCGCCCAGCCGGGTATCCTCGCTGCCTGCGGCTACGGCGGCATTGACGACGGAGGTCGCCGCTTTGGCGTCGTTGACCGCCTGGGTGTGCTGAGGATCGTTACTGCGCGCCGCGATCTCCTCCATGGCGTAGCGCGCCGCGTCATAGGAGGTCAGCAGACCGGCGCTGATCTTGCTGCCCTGAGCCACGTCCACGCGCGGTGAGTCCGCCGAACCCACTGGGACGATGAGATCGTGCTGAAGGGTCCAGGCCACCGTCAGCGCGGTGAAGAGTCGGGCGTCCTGCTCCGAGGCCGCGCCGATCGCCGCTCTGCGCGCCATCGTCGAGCCGTCGCCCAGGGCGGTGGCCAGGTCCTCGGCGGTGGCGTCGGCCGGGGCTGAGGGTACCGGGGCCACAGTGGGGTAGGAGGACGGCACCTGCGAGGCCCACGGCTCCCACACCCCACCCAGGGTCTCGAGCTGGGCGTCAGCGGTCTGCTTGACACCCTCGGCCAGGGCCGCCGTGGTGGCATCCGCGCCGCCGGCCGCGACCGCCCCGGCGGTGGAGGAGATGAGCGCCGCCTGCCTGGCCAGGCCATCACGAGCGGCCTCCGCCGGAGAGGCGGTCGGCAGAGACGCCGGTGAGCCCTTGCCCAGGCGGAGCCCGCAGCCGCCCAGTGCGGCCGTGGCGGTTCCTAGAGCGAGGATCGCGGTGCGGCGCGTCATGCGACGGCCCGCGGCGCCGATGCCGGAGCCGGGAAGGGGCCTGTCATCGATCGACGCCCGGGGGTCGTTCGTCTGGGCGGGGCGGGGAGCGCGACGAGTGTTCACTCGGGAATCCTCCCACAGCCGGCGGGTAGCATGATCCCGACCCTCGACCACGTCGACCATGTTCGCCTGAGCTGTCCGCCCGGGCCTACAGGGGAGGAAGAACGACTATGGCAGCCCACGACCCGCTCAAGGGGGCTAATGCATTGGCCCGTAGCCTGACCGGACTGCTCGCTCCCGTCGTCGCCGACGCCGGGCTCTACCTCGAGGGCGTGGAGACCACCCGGGCGGGCAAGTACTCGGTCGTGCGCGTCTTCGTGGACCTGGCCGATGGCCCGGGCGACCTCGACCTCGACGCCCTGGGGCCGGTGACCGCGGCCGTCTCACAGGCCTTGGACGAGGCCGACCCCGTCAAGGGTCAGTACACCCTCGAGGTCTCCACGCCCGGAGCCGAACGTGAGCTGACCACCTTGCGCCACTTCAGACGTGCCGTTGGTCATAGCGCCAGGGTGCGCACGGCCGACGAGGAGCTCACCGGCGTCATCACTGCGGCTGATGCCGAAGGCGACGTCAACGGGGGAGACGGAGGCGACCTGGTTGGCATTGAGATCGACGGCGTCGAGCGGCGCATCGCCCTGGGGGACATCACCGAGGCGCAGATGGTGGTTGCCGGGCTTGACAACCGGGCAACAGGCCGAGGCTTATAAGATACCTTCGGCGGATAGCGTCCAGGAATAATGTATGACTGGATAACTGATAGGTTGACGGACCGGTCCGAAAAGATGTGATGGACCGTACGGCCCGTCACGGGCTACCGTCGACGGGGAGCCCAGCGCACACCCGCCCAGCGGACCAGAGAGGACCCAAGCACCCATGGACATCAATATGCCGGAGCTGCGAGGCGCTGCCGACGAGCTGGGCATTGACCTGGACAACCTGCTGCCCGCTATTGAGGACGCCATCCTGGGCGCCTACTCCAAGGTCCCTGGCGCCATCCGGGGTGCCCACGTCGAGATCGATCGCCGCACCGGGCACATGAGTGTGCTGGCTCCGGAGGTCGACGAGGACGACCAGCCCACGGGGGAGTACTTCGACGACACCCCCGACGACTTCGGCCGCATCGCCCAGGCGACCGCCCGCAGCGTCATCGTCCAGCGCATCCAGGACCGCCGCGACTTCGAGGTCCTGGGCGCCTTCAAGGACAAGACCGGCGAACTGATCTCCGGCACCGTGGAACAGGGGCGTGACCCCCGCATCGTCTATGTGCGCCTGGACGAGGAGCACGAGGGCATCATGCCGCCCCACGAGCAGGTCCCCGGTGAGCGCTATCGACACGGCGACCGCGTGCGCGCCTATGTCACCGACGTCTCCCGCGGCACCCGCGGTGCCCAGATTATCCTCTCGCGAACCCACCCCGGCCTGGTGCGCAAGCTCTTCGAGCGCGAGGTCCCCGAGATCTCCTCCGGCGACGTCGAGATCGTCTCCGTCGCCCGCGAGGCCGGGCACCGTACCAAGATGGCTGTGCGCTCCAAGGTCCGCGGCGTCAACGCCAAGGGCGCCTGCATCGGCCCTATGGGCCAGCGGGTGCGCGCGGTCATGACCGAGCTCGGTGGTGAGAAGATCGACATCGTGGACTACTCCGAGGACCCGGCGCGGTTCATCGCCAACGCCCTGTCACCGGCCCGCGTGGCCGCGGTGGGCGTCATCGACGCCGAGGAGCGCACCGCTCGCGCCATCGTCCCCGACTTCCAGCTCTCCTTGGCCATCGGCAAGGAGGGGCAGAACGCCCGCCTGGCCGCCCGCCTGACCGGTTGGAAGATCGACATCCACGCCGATGCGGAGTCTGGCGAGGTTACTCCGGGGCAGGGCTCGCAGTCCGACGACGTGACAGGTGCCTCAGGGCTGGACGACTGAACCGCCCTGCGCGGGGATGTAGACTTTCCGGCGGACCTTTGCGGGTCCCGCCCTGGGATTTCCCGGCGGCGGTGCCCGCGTTAGCGGATGCAACGCAGCGGAAGGACACCGACGGACGGTGGCGACCACCTCTCATGTGCCCGAGCGCACCTGCATCGGCTGCCGGCAAAGGGCCCCGCGGGCGCAGCTGCTGCGCCTCGTACTGACATCGGGCGGTGAGCTCGACGTCGATGCCCGTGCCGTCAGACCCGGGCGCGGCGCCTGGATCCACCCGGATCCGGAGTGCCTCACCCTCGCTGAGCGACGACGCGCCGCTCCACGCGCCCTGCGCACCTGCGGACCACTGGACGTGGCCCAGGTCCGCGGGTTCCTGGAACGGGGTCTGGTCAACGACGGCGAGGTCCCCGCTGCCCGACCGGGTGAGCGGACCACCGATAGCGAAGGCGGGTAGGAAGCCGATGGGCACCCGATGAGTACCCAGCGATGAGCTGCCTCTAGAAGCACCCACCCCTGTCCGGGGTGGGAAACCGGACAGGAGAAAAGTGGCTAAACCACGCGTTCATGAGCTCGCCAAGGAGCTCGACCCTACTGGCAAGAAGGTCACCTCGAAGGTGATCCTGGCCTGGCTCAAGGACCAGGGAGAGTTCGTCAAGGCGGCCTCCTCCGCGGTCGAGCCCCCCGTCGCTCGCCGGGTTCGCGAGCACTTTGCCGCCCAGGTGCAGGAGGCGCCGGCGGACACTCGGACCGACAAGCCGACCAAGACCGCCTCCGAGGCTCCCAAGCCCTCCAAAGGCGCCCCCAAGCCCGGAGCGGCTCAGGCCGGCAAGCCGGGGCCCGCCATCCCCAAGCCGGGTGCCGGCGCTCCCAAGCCCGGAGCGACCGCCCCCAAGTCCACAGCCTCGGCTCCCAAGCCCGGCAGCGGCGGCAAGCCCGCACCCGGGGCCGCCAGGCCGGCGCCTCAGGAGAGTGTCCCAACCTCGAGAGACGTCCCCCAAGCCCCCAAGCCCAGTGGTACGCCCGGGCCGGCAGCAGCCTCTTCCGGCGCCCCGACGCCCGGGCCTCGCCGCAACGCCCCGACGCCGGGACCGCGCCCCGGTGCACCGCGCCCGGGGAACAACCCCTTCGCCACCTCCCAGGGCATGCCCCGTCAGGGAGGCCGCGGTGGTCAGCGCTCGGGTCAGCCGCGTTCGGGCGCGCCGCGCCCGGGGAACAACCCCTTCGCCACCTCCCAGGGCATGCCCCGCCCCGGCGGCTCCGGTGGCCCTCGCCCCCAGGGCGGGCCACGTCCCGGTGGTCCCCGTCCCCAGGGCGGTGCCCGGCCTCAGACGGCAGGACGCTCCGGTGCCCCGCGTCCGGGCGCTCCCCGTCCCAACCCGGGTATGATGCCCGGTCAGTCCTCCATCGGCCGTCCCGGCGCTCCGGCGCGCGGAGGCGCAGGCGGCGGGGGACGCGGCTCGCGCTCCGGCGGTAGCGGCAGGCCCGGTGGTGGCGGCGGTGGCCGTCCCGGCGGCTTCGGCGGGCCTCGCGGTGGCCGCGGTGGCCGCGGTTCCACCCAGGGGGCCTTCGGACGCGGCGGCGGTGCTCCGCGGGGACGCAAGTCCAAGCGGGCAAAGCGCCAGGAATTCGAGCAACAGAGCGCGCCGTCGATCGGCGGCGTCGTCGTTCCCCGTGGTGACGGCTCCACTCCGGTGCGTGTGCGCCAGGGGGCGACGCTGACGGACCTGGCCGAGAAGATCAACGCCAACCCCGCAGCCCTAGTGACCGTCCTGTTCCACCTCGGTGAAATGGCCACGGCCACCCAGTCCCTCGACGAGGACACCTTCGCCCTCCTGGGCGCCGAGCTGGGCTACAACGTCCAGATCGTCTCTCCCGAGGACGAGGACCGCGAGCTGCTGGAGTCCTTCGATATCGACCTCGAGCCCGACGAGGACGACGCCAACCTCGTCCCACGGCCCCCGGTGGTGACGGTCATGGGTCACGTCGACCACGGTAAAACCAAGCTGCTGGACGCGATCCGCTCCACCGACGTCGTCGCCGGCGAGGCCGGGGGCATCACCCAGTCCATCGGCGCCTATCAGGTGCGCGTCAACCTGAACGACGAGAAGCGTCCGATCACCTTCATCGACACCCCCGGTCACGAGGCCTTCACGGCCATGCGCGCCCGCGGTGCCGAGGTGACCGACATCGCCATCCTCGTCGTGGCCGCCGACGACGGCGTCATGCCCCAGACCGTCGAGGCCCTCAACCACGCCCAGGCGGCCAACGTGCCGATCGTCGTGGCGGTCAACAAGATCGACAAGGAGGGCGCCAACCCGGACAAAATCCGCGGACAGCTCACCGAGTACGGCCTGGTTCCCGAAGAGTATGGCGGCGACACCATGTTTGTGGACATCTCCGCCAAGCAGCGACTCCACATCGACGAGCTCCTCGAGGCGGTCCTGCTCACCGCGGACGCCGCCCTGGATCTGCGGGCCAACCCGGACATCGATGCCCGCGGCGTCACTATCGAGGCCAAGCTCGACAAGGGCCGCGGTGCCGTGAGCACCATCCTGGTCGAGCGCGGCACGCTGCGGGTCGGGGACCCGATCGTGGCCGGAAGCGCTTATGGGCGCGTGCGCGCCATGTTCAACGAGCACGGGGAGAACCTCACCGAGGCCGGACCCGCCCGTCCGGCCCTGGTCCTGGGGCTCACGAACGTGCCCAGCGCCGGCGACTCCTTCATCGTCGCCCCCGACGACCGCACGGCCCGACAGATCGCCGACAAGCGTGAGGCAGCCGAGCGCGCCGCTCTGTTGGCCAAGCGTCGCAAGCGCGTGTCCCTGGAGAACCTCACCGACGTTCTCAAGGAGGGCAAGGTCGACACCCTCAACCTCATCCTCAAGGGCGACAGCTCGGGTGCGGTCGAGGCCCTGGAGGACTCCCTGCTCAAGATCGACGTCGGCGATGAGGTCGCCCTGCGCGTCATCCACCGCGGTGTCGGGGCCATCACGCAGAACGACGTCAACCTGGCCACCGTGGACTCCGCCGTCATCATCGGCTTCAACGTCCGGCCCGCCGAGCGCGTCTCGGAGATCGCCGACCGCGAGGGCGTCGATATGAAGTTCTACTCGGTCATCTACAACGCGATCGAGGACGTCGAGGCGGCCATGAAGGGCATGCTCAAGCCCATCTACGAGGAAGTCGACCTCGGCGCCGCCGAGATCAGGCAGATCTTCCGCTCCTCGAAGTTCGGCTCCATCGCCGGCTCTATCGTCCGATCGGGCATCATCAAGCGCGGCGCCAAGGCCCGTCTGGTGCGCGACGGCGTCGTCATTAACGGCGATCTGTCCATCGAGACGCTGCGCCGCGAGAAGGACGACGTCACCGAGGTCCGCGAGGGCTACGAGTGCGGTATCAACCTGGGCTTCAAGGACATCACCGAGGGCGATGTCATCGAGACCTGGGAGACGCGCGAGAAGCCGCGCGACTGAGTACTGCCGCGTCAAGCAACGTGCGGACGGCCACCCGCCTCGGGGTGGCCGTCCGCCGTCATGTGGGGCCCCTGAATCGATCAGGTGTTGTGAGATCGTCAGATGCGCGCGTTGACGTCCTGGTAGCCGGAGTCCTCGCGGGTCCCGCCCATGCCGTCACCGACCTCGCTGTAGTGACGGATCAACGTCACTGACCGGACCCACTTGATCATCTTGTATCCGTGGCTCGTTTCGCAGCGCAGGCGCAGCGGGGCGCCGAACATACCTGAGAGCGGCTCGTCATTGCGGGCCCAGGCCAGGATCGTGTCATCCTCAAGGGCCATGTCCAGAGAGAGGCACGTGTAGTACGGCTCGACCGGGCGCCCGTCGTGCATGTGCTGGGCCATGCCGAAGGACTCGAACATCACCCATCCGGCCTCGGGGTCGACCTGGCCGACCTGCTCGAGCAGATCCCGTACCCGGATCCCCGTCCACTTGGCGATACCCGTCCAGCCCTGCATGCAGGTGTGCATGGTGATTTGGGACTGGCTGGCGATCGCCTTGAGCTCATCGAGGGAGAAGGACGCCGGCGCCGAGACCATGCCCCCCACCTCGAGTCGGAAGTCCGCGAAGTTGTTCGCAGCCAGCTCCTGGTACTCCGGGGACTCCTCCCGTGAAGGGGTGCGGGTGTTGACCCAGTGGAACTTGGAGATGTCCTTCTCCGTCCACGGCCTCTTGGCCGCCTGCTGCGAGTTGAAGCGATCCACCGTGATGCGGCGGATCCCCCGCGTGGCGTCCCACAGGATCCGCTGGCTGCGGCGCGTGTCCGTCAACGTCCAGTAGGACATGACGATCCACAGTGCCACAACGACGATGATCGTCGCGATCACGGTGACGTAGGCCTGACCCACACGGCTGGGGTCGTAGTAGCCGAAGACGATGTGGGTGAGGTTGTGGGGAGCATGCACGATGAACACCAGGCCCACATGGACAATGGCGAAGCCCAGGTAGGTGAACATGCCGATCAGGTGCAAGGAACGGGCGGCCTGGCGGCCACCGAACATCTTGGCGTACCAGGGGAAGCGCCCGACGACGGCCGGAGACATGACCGGTCCCGTCACGATCATCAGTGGGGCGGCGATGAAGACGATGAAGAAGTACCCCAGCTGCTGAAGGCTATCGTAGGGGGTGAAGTCGCACAGGGACGGGGTGCGCAGGTGCGCGTAGGTCAGTAATGAGTTCCAGGCGTCAGGCAGGATCCGCCAGGTGGTCGGAACTAGACGCTGCCACGCCCCGGTGCCCACGAGGAAGGCGACATACACGATGCCGTTGAGCAGCCAGAAGCTCGTGGCTACTCCGTGCCAGGCACGTCCTAACCCGATCTTGGCTCGGCCGGGCAGGGAGATGAGTGGGGAGAGGTCGCGCTGATCGTCCCGAGCGGTGAAGGCGCCCTCCTCGAGGGGCACCTTGTCCTTGGTGAACCGGATCCACTCGGATCCGGGCTCGCACTGGTCCTTGAAGTAGAAGCGCGGATGTGAGGCGATGATCTCGATACCGGAGCGGATGAGGACGCCCATGAGGAGAAAGTTGATGAAGTGGGTGACGCGCAGCCACAGCGGAAAGGTCTCAGTGTCGACGCACTGCTGGGCGACATCGTTGGCGGTCTGTACGGCTAGGGGCAAAAAGGACATCATCGTGCCTTACGAACGGGATGGAACACTTGCCGTGTGAATAATTGTACTGTCGATCCTCGGTTCTATACAGGACTTTGCGACAGTAGATCGGGATTAACTCTTCGGCGTGAGAGTTTGTATTAAGGGTGCCTTACCTAAATAGCGAAGTGAATTGTTGTTAAAATAGCCAACGACCCGCTTGTTGACCGATTCTACGTGTTGAATATATATGGTGTAGATCTGATGAAATGGGGCCGATCGGTCGGTGGGTGGATGGAGTAGTCCCGGATTGCTCCGTAAGTGGACGGTGTGGTGCTTGTACGGTGGCTGCCAGACGCGGAAGACGTCCGCCGTCTCCTGAGATACACGGAGGTACTCTCATGTCATCCGCTGCCACGGTTGAGGGGGCGACTTCCCGACGCGCTCGCCTCATTGGCAAGGGGTGGATCCAGGGCGTCGCCCTGGTCATGCTCTTCGGATTCACCGTCATGGGCCTGCTGGCCTATCGCACCTACACCAACTCCATGCCTCAGCCGGAGAGGGTTGTCACCGAGAGCGGCGAGACCCTCTTCACGACGCAGGACATCACCGAGGGGCAGAAGCTCTTCCAGGCCAGAGGCCTCATGGAGTACGGCTCCATCCTGGGGCACGGCGGCTACCTTGGCCCCGACTTCACTGCCGAGTACCTCCGCATGGAGGCCACGAGCGTTAAGGAACAGCTCGCCTCCCAGGGAGTCGACGACCCGGCCGCCGCCACCAAGGAGATGCTGCGGACCAACCGCTACGATCCCTCCACGGGAACCCTCGTGTGGACCGATGAGCAAGTCAAGGCCTACAACGACGCCGTCGGCCACTACACCAAGATGTTCGGGCCCGACGCCCACAGCCATGGTCTCAAGCCGGATCTCATCACCGATCCCGCTCAGGTCAAGCAGGTGACGGCCTTCTTCGGTTGGACCGCCTGGGGCTCGTCTGCGCAGCGCCCGGGTCACGACTACTCATACACGAACAACTGGCCCCCGGAGTCCCTGGTCGGTAACGCGCCCACCGGAGACCTCATGATCTGGTCGGTCCTGTCGCTGATCGTCCTCATCGGCGGAACCGGGGTCATGTTCGCCATCTACGGCCGCTGGAGCCAGAAGATCGGCTGGCACTCGGAGGAGGCCCCGGCCCTGTCCTTCCGGCAGCCCGAGGAGATCGGGTTGACCAAGTCGCAGAGGGTGGTGGCCTGGTACGTGTTCACCATCGCCGCTCTGTTCCTCGTCCAGACGCTCCTGGGCGCCCTGGCCGAGCACTACCGGGCCGACGTGCTGTCCTTCTTCGGCTTCGACCTGGGCCGACTCCTGCCCTTCTCTCTGGCCCGCACCTGGCACGTCCAGCTCTCATTGTTCTGGACCGCCATCGGGCTGCTCGCGGCCGGCCTGTTCCTGACGCCGTTCATCGCCAGGCGCGAGCCGAGGAAGCAGCACGTCCTGGTGTGGGCCCTGTTCATCGCGGCCACGGTCGTCGTCGTGCTCTCCTGCCTGGCCGAGGGGGCCAGCCAGCACGGTCTGAGCTGGGCCAAGGGGCCGCTGTTCTCCCAGCAGTGGGAGTACCTCGACCTGCCCTTCGTCTTCCAGGTCCTGCTCACCCTGGCCCTGTTCGTCTGGGTGTTCATCATCTGGCGCGCCATGCGCCAGCGCCTGAGCAACGAGCACGTGGCCAACATGCCCTGGCTGTTCATGTTCGCCGCCTTGGCGATCCCGGCCTTCTACGCAGTGGGAATGATGGCCCGCACCGGAACCCATGTCACCGTCGCCGAGTTCTGGCGCTTCTGGGTCGTGCACCTGTGGGTAGAGGACTTCCTCGAGCTGTTCACCACCGTCATGGTCGCCTACGTGTTCGTCCTCCTGGGCGTCGTCCGGGAGAGGATCGCACTGGGCATCATCTTCATGGACATCATCCTGTACTCCGCCGGAGGCGTCATCGGCACCATGCACCATCTCTACTTCTCCGGGACACCGGTAGAGCATATGGCTCTGGGGGCCTTCTTCTCGGCCGCCGAAGTGATCCCCCTGACCTTCCTGACGGTGGAGGCCTGGGCCTTCATGCAGCTCGGTGCCAACCGCCACGGCAAGGAGGCGGGGCCCTTCCCGCACCGCTGGGCCGTCATGTTCCTCATGGCCGTCGGCTTCTGGAACTTCCTGGGCGCCGGCGTCTTCGGTTTCCTGGTCAATCTGCCCATCGTGTCCTACTACGAGATTGGGACTGCACTGACGGCCAACCACGCCCACGCCTCCATGATGGGGGTCTACGGCTTCATGGCGCTGGCACTAGGAATGTTCGCCCTGCGTTACCTGGTGCCGGCGGACAAGTGGCCCGAGAAGCTCGCAAAAACCTCCTTCTGGAGCCTCAACATCGGCCTGGCCTGGATGTGCTTCGCCACCCTGCTACCGCTGGGCATCCTCCAGCTGCGCTACTCGGTGGGCACGGGCTACTTCGAGGCCCGCCAGCTCACCTACGTCACCAACTCGGTCAACACGATCATCGAGTGGGGACGAATGCCCGGAGATCTCATCTTCATCATCGGCGGAGTCCTGCCCTACCTCTACATCGCCTTCCTGGGACTGAGGAACTGGCGTCGTGGACGGACGGTGGACGCCTTCACTGAGAACGCCCTCTACGAGGAGATCAAGGGCGGGCGCAAGGCCTGGCGCGGTGAGCGCGCGGAGCTGAACGACTGATGGGCTCACCCGATCTGAGCGTATGGCTCATCTCCGCCTACGCGCTCATCATGCTGGCCGCTGCGTGGGTCGTGGACATCCTCGGCTCACGCAGTGCCCGGCACTCGATGTCCTGGTGCCACTCGGACTTCGTCTACCATGACGACGTCGACGGCTGGAGATGCCACGAGGACCAGTGGCTGTGGCCCACCGCCTTCGACCCAGACAAGCGCGTCATCCGCTACGAGGGCGCCCACGCGATCTGCGGGCGCTGCCCGTCCAAGGACACCTGCTCACCCACTCCCGGCCCGCGGGAGATCACCCGGCCCGTCGACCCCTGGCCCTATTCCGACGCCGGACGCTTCCATCGCGGTGTGGGCCTGGTCATCGCCTGCGTCGGCGTCTTCGTCCCGCTGCTGCTCATGGCGGCCTTTCACGCCATCGGCGACCTCATCGTCCTGGGCACAACGGCCGTTGTCATCATCGTCACCGGAGTCCTGCCGCTGGCCCGCCACCTGTGGAACACTCCTGACAACGCACCGGCACACCTGCCCCACGTCGGTTCCCAGGAGTACCGCGAGGACGAGGAGGCCCGTCGTTCGGCGAGCATCGCCTCAACCAGGCCGGTACCGGTGACGATCGGTTCGCGCCCCTCGGGCTACCGTTCGGTGCGCGAGGCAGCCGAGGCGATCGCCGCAGCTCAGGCGCGTGCAGCGGCATCGGGGCGGACCGTGCGTGTCTCCTTCGTCGCCGAGTCCGACGGTGCCGGGAAGGCGGACGGCGGGACTGCCGCCTCCGCAGAGCCCGAGCTGCGCCGTGTCGCCGCTCTGCGCACACGCAGGCGAGTCCCGATCTCCGGTGCCGAACTCGGCTCGGACAGTGTCCGTGGCGGGGCTCGGCGCTCGTGGTCCTCGGTGTGGAACGAGGCCACCGACTCCAGGGCCAGATGATCCGGACCCAGCCCTGCCCCGTTTCGACCCACCTTCCTGAAGGACCCTCCATGACTACTCCCGCCGCCGCCATCGTGGCGCTCACCGTCCTCGTGCTGCTCGCCCTGGCGCTCTCGCTCAAGATCATCACCCAGTACGAGCGGGGCATCGTCTTCAGACTGGGGTGCCTGCGGCCCGTCTACGAGCCCGGCCTACACCTGGTCGTCCCCTTCCTCGAGCGCCTGGTAAGGGTTGACACCCGAGTGGTCACCCTGACCATCCCTCCCCAGGAGGTCATCACGGAGGACAACGTGCCGGCGCGTGTCAACGCCGTTGTCCTGTTCAATGTCACCGACCCGGTCAAAGCCGTCATGGCGGTGGAGAACTACGCGATCGCCACCTCCCAGATCGCCCAGACCACACTGAGATCCGTCCTCGGGCGGGTCGACCTGGACACCGTGCTCGCCCACCGCAGCGCCCTGAACGCCGACCTGCGCGACATCATCGAGAAGCTCACCGAGCCCTGGGGCGTGGAGGTCAGCGTCGTCGAGATCAAGGACGTCGAGATCCCCGAGCAGATGCAGCGGGCCATGGCCCGTGGGGCCGAGGCCGAGCGCGAGCGCCGCGCCAAGATCATCAATGCCCGCGGTGAGCTCCAGGCTTCCGAGGAGCTGCGCCAGGCGGCGGACACGCTCTCGAAGTCACCGGCTTCCCTCCAGTTGCGCTACCTGCAGACCCTCTTGGAGCTCGGCGCCGACCAGAACTCCACGGTCGTCTTCCCCCTCCCGATGGACATCATCGGTCCGCTTCTGGAGCGTTTCAGGGCCGAGGCCGGTCTGCCGGGCGCAGACGAGGACGGCGAATGAGCTGGTGCACGGCGTCGCCGATGAAGACCGCGACCGCCGTCCACACCAGCACCATGGCCGCCCAGCGGGCTGGCGGGATCTGCTCGTGGAAGACAGCCCAGGCCAGGAGGAACTGGATGGTCGGGGCGATGTACTGCCCCATCCCCACAACCGACAACGGCACGCGCCGTGTTCCGGCGGCGAAGAGCAGCAGGGGTACGGCCGTCACGGGCCCTGCCACGCAGAGCAGCGCCATGATCTGCCAGCCCTGGCCGGGGGCCTGCCAGGCCGACTGCCCCTGCCAGGCCAGGTGGCTCAGGTAGAACAGGGCGATAGGCGTCACGACGGCGCTCTCCACCGTCAGCCCGGTTAGGGCGTCCACCTCGGGCCCGATCCGTTTCTTGACCAGCCCGTACAGGGCGAAGGAGAAAGCCAGGGCCAGGGAGATCCACGGCAGCGAGCCCTGGAGCACCACCAGAAGCGCCACGGCGGTACTCGCCAGCGCGATTGAGACCCGGTGGACGGGGCGCAGCCGCTCGCGCAGGACCAGCGAAGCCAGGGCGACCGTCACCAGCGGGTTGATGAAGTAACCCAGGGCGGCGTCTGCCGTGCGCGCGGTGTTGACGCCGTAGACGTAGACGAGCCAGTTGACCGAGACCAGCAGGCCCGAGACGACCAGCGCTCCGAGCAGTCGGGGCGTGCGGCAGACGCGGGCCAGACTCGCCCAACGGCGGCGCGCGGCGATGAGCGCCAGACAAGTTCCCAGGGTCCACACGATCCGGTGACCGATGATCTCCACACTGCCGGCCGCGGACAACAGGTGGAAGTAGAGGGGGAAGACGCCCCACAGGGTGTAGCAGCCGATGACCAGGGCCATCCCGGCCCCGTCGAGCCCCGCCGATGCCGGCTCCCGGACTGCTGCGGGAGTACCTGGAGCGCTGGTGGGTTCGGGATCCGAGGATGGTGCGGTGGGGGAGGAGCTCATTGTGATCTGTTCCTGATCCGTTCGCGCTCGGGGGATGGCGACGATGTCTGCGCCATCGCTCCGCGTAGCATAGTGAAGTGCACTGGACAGCCTCGGAAGGGCTCGCTCTTCTGCGGGCGAGGACGGTGCGCCGATCGGTCACGATCGCTCAGTCCGGGACCTCGCAGACCCGGCGCCCCCGCACGTGAAGGAGCCCCGCCATGGCCGACGCCGCCCGCGCCCGCAAGGTCGCCGACCGCATTCATGAGACCGTCGCCCGCCTCCTGCAGGGGCGCATCAAGGACCCGCGCCTGGGCTTCGTCACCATCACCGATGTCCGCGTCACCGGTGACCTGCAGCAGGCCACCATCTTCTACACCGTCTACGGCAGCGACGAGGAGCGCGAGGAGACGGCCAGGGCACTGCGCTCGGCCAAGGGCCTCATCCGCTCCGAGGTGGGCAAGGCACTGGGAATCCGCCTCACCCCATCCCTGACCTTCCAGCTCGACGCCCTGCCCACGACCGCCAAGACCCTCGAAGACGCCCTGGCCCAGGCCCGCGTGCGCGACGCCCAGATCGCCAAGGCCGCCGAGGGCGCCACCTATGCGGGCGAGGCCGACCCCTACCGCCACGACGACGAAGATACGACCGAGGCCGACGAGGATGACGAGCAAACGACCGTTCAGGAGCCCGCCCTGGGCGCCGAGGGCCTGTGAGCGTGCCCGAACGCTCTGAGCCGGCAGGGGATGGCAACCGGGACATGCGCCGGCGCCGCCCCGATGTCGCCCGCGGCGCTGCCACGGCTGCCGACGGAGTCCTCCTGGTGGACAAGCCCCGGGGACTGACCAGCCACGACGTCGTCGGCGTGACTCGGCGCCTGGCCGCCACTCGCAAGGTGGGCCACGCCGGCACCCTCGACCCCATGGCCACCGGTCTGCTGGTCCTGGGCATCGGGCGCGCCACCCGCTTCCTCACCTACCTGGTGGGAGCGGACAAGACCTACGAGTCCACCATCCGCCTCGGGATGGAGACCACCACCGAGGATGCCGAGGGCCAGGTCATCGTCGCTCGCGGTTGCCGGATCGACGACCTGATCGAAGGCCGCCTGCAGGAGGCGCTGGCGAGTCTAACCGGGCGGATCCAACAGGTGCCCAGTGCCATCTCGGCCATCAAGGTCAACGGTGTGCGCGCCTACAAGCGGGTCCGCGACGGCCAGGACGTCGAGCTGGAGGCCAGGCCCGTCACCATCCATGAGCTGCGGCTGACCGGAGAGCCCCGCCAGGCTGGTGTCGACCTCCCCGGCGCCGCGGCAGGAGACGCCTCAGCGGACGCCGAGGACGGAGTCGGGGGCGAGGTCCAGGTCGTGGATCTCGATGTCGTGGTCTCTTGCTCGTCGGGCACCTACGTGCGCGCCCTGGCCCGGGACCTGGGCCGGACCCTGGGGTGCGGCGCGCACCTGATCGCGCTGCGGCGCACCGGCGTCGGCCCCTTCGACGTCGGTCAGGCCCACACCCTGACGGCGCTGTCCGAGCAGGTCGAGACCGACGCCGCTACTCCTGATCCGCGCGGAGTCACCACAGTCCCCTTGGAGGAGGTGGCCCGGCGCTGCTTCGAGCGGCTGGACCTCACCGAGGCCGAGGCCCGTGGACTGCGGTTCGGCCAGCCCCTCGACGTCGCGGCTTTGGAGCGGGCCCAGTCGCCTGTGGGCAATACGGTTCCGGTTGCCTCCAAGGAGGCTCCGGGGCAGCGGGTCGTCGCCGGATTCGCCCCCGATGGGCGACTCGTGGCACTGTTGACGCCTCGAGGCTCGCGCGCCCGCCCGGTCCTGGTCCTCGACCCGGCCTGAGACGCGACGGATGGAGACCACCAGGTCCTCCGGCGCGAGCGGATACCCAATATGAGCGTTCCTTCCAAGGAGGCATGATGAGCCAGACCGGTGGATGCGGCTGCGGATGTGGCGGTCACGGCAAGCAGAGCGAGCAGGACGAGCGGGCGGCCGCTCCCGCGGTTGCCCAGCCCCTGGGCGAGGGCTATCGGCCGGAGCCCGTGCAGGCCTCCCCAGAGGCCGTGGACGCCGTCGCCATTGCCGCCGCGGTGACGACCGCGCTGGGTGGGGCCGCTCCGCAGGGCGTCACCCCCGGGCACAGGGCCGGTAACCTATTGGGCCTGCGCGACATCTCCGCCCCGGCCTCAACCGGTGGCGGCTGCGGCTGCGGCGGCCACTGAACCCGGCGCGTCACACACTGCGACGCTGGAGGGCCTCGGTGACGGTGACCAGGCGCGCGGGAGCCTCCGTTTCCCGGTAACGTCCCAGGCGGAGATCTTCCTCGATCCGGCCGTCCACGAGCACCAGGACTCGGTCCGCCCTGGCCGCCACCTGGGCGTCATGGGTGACCATGACGAGGGTCGTCCCCGAGGCATGCACCTCGCCGAGCAGGTCGAGTATCTGCAGCGCGGTGGCTGAGTTGAGCGCGCCGGTGGGCTCGTCGGCGAAGACGATCCCGGGGTCGTTGATCAGCGCCCTGCAGATGCCTGCCCGCTGGAGCTGGCCGCCGGAGACCTCGGTGACGCCGCTGGCGGCTAGCTCGGCGATCCCCATGCGCTCCATGAGCTCCTTTCCGCGCGCCGTGATCTCGGGGCGCGGATGCAGACCCGCCAGGAACCCGGGCAGGACGATGTTGTCTAGCAGGCACAGAGTGGCCATGAGGTGGGCCTGCTGGAAGACGAAGCCGAAATGCGTCAGCCGCAGTGCCGCCAGCTCCTTCTCGCTCAAGGTGGTCATTTCGGTGTCTCCCAGGAGCACCGAGCCGTCTGTGGGACGATCCATTCCACTCAGACAGTGCAGGAGCGTTGACTTCCCGGAGCCGGAGGGCCCCATGATGGCGACGAACTGCCCTTGCTCGATGTCTAGATCAAGGTCCGTCAGGACCGGGGAGTCGTAGCTCTTGGACAGGCCACGGGCGCGAAGGGCAGGGCCCGCGGTCTCGGCCGGTTTCGCGCTCGCAGCGTTCGAGCGAGTGCTGGTCGGGTTCGAGGTGCTCATCGGTTCTCTCTCATTCGCCGGTGGTCAAGGTCGTGGACGGGGACATGGTGCGCAGGCGCCTGAGGGCCAGGGCGACTGCGCCGATGACGGTGGCCAGTAGTGCGCCCGGCAGGACTAGTCCCACTAGCCACGGGTTGGGGAGAAGCTGAAGATCGGGTGCTCCGCGAGAGGACATGGCCGCTCCGATCGCGGAGCCTCCCAATGTGAAGGTGCCCAGGAGTCCCAGAGCGATACCGGTCAGGGCCAGGACGCCGAAACGAATGAGGTACTGACCCGCGATGGCGCCCCTGGTGCAGCCCAGTGCGAGGAGGACGCCCAGCTGAGGCCTTTCCCTCGACACGATCAGGACCGTGAACAGGACGGTGATGAGGAAGGACAGTCCCAGTGCGATGGCGCAGGCCATCATGGTGATGCGGTGAACCTGGGAGCCGGTGGCCCCGAAGAACTGGGAGGCGTACTGGTTCATGCCGATCGCCTGGACGCCCGGGTACTTCTCGTTCAGGTCACGGGCGAAGGCGCTGGCCTGGTCCGTGGAGTGGGCATCGGCGTAGATGATCTGCCACAGCGCGGGGGCGCCGTCGTCGAAGGTGGCCTTGGTGGTCTTTCCGTTGTTGGTGATGTCCTGGTAGACGCCCGTGACCGTGAGTTCCTTGTTCCCGCCGGCGGTCTGCACGGTGACCGTGGATCCCTCCTTGGCTCCCGTGGCCTCGGCCTGGCTGTAGGACAGGGAGACCTCCTCGTCCGTGGTGGGACCGCGCCCGGAGATGTACTTCATGGGGAAGGCCTCATGGTTCCCGATATCGATGATCACTGGCTCCCAGCCGCCACTGCTCGTAGACATCTTGTAGCTGCGGCGCAGCACTGTGGCATGCCGGGTGATACGGGGGTCGGAGTCGATCTCCTTCTCCACAGTGGTCAGATCCTGGACCCCGGTGCGCACGTCGATGCGCAGATCCGCCTGGCCGACTCCCAGGTAGGTGGCGACCTGCGGATTACTCAGGGTGGTGGAGACGTTGGTCGGCAGCACCATGGTGAAGGTGCACAGCGCCAGGACGCCGAGCAGCAGCGCGTTGGAGGGGCGCAGCGCCTCACGCGCGCCGAGCCACACCTGGACCGGAAGACGGCGCACGCCATTGAGCCTCCACCGCTGGCGACGCGGGCGTAGAGAGGCGCTGGTGCCGCTGCGCAGGGCCTCGATCGCCGAGATGCGCCCGATGCGTCGCAGGGACAGCCACGTGAAGCCGACGATGACCGCGGCCAGAACCAGCACCGCGAGAATGGGGATCCCCACGCTCCAGATGGTCCTGGGCGGTGTGCCCAGGTAGAGAGTCGTGGGGGCCTCCAGCTGTGCCGCCAGGGGCTGGCCCGCCGCGTAGCCAACGATCGCTCCCACCGCTGACAGGGCCAGGTACTTGAGCACGTAGAGGCGGCGTATCCGGCTCTGAGGCGCTCCGATGGCCTTGAGCACGGCGATCTGAGCCAGATCCGCCTCGATGGCCGCCAGCACTGTGTAGCGCAGCGCGAGTATGGCGACCGCGGCCAGCACGATCGCCACCACGAGGGCCACGGCCACAATGAGCATGGTGTTCAGGGAGTTCATGAGTTGAATCATCGGGGAGCTGATGTTGACGCCGTTGCTGGGCAGGCCCGCTTCCTTATAGCTGTTGACGACGGGTCCGGGGCGGGCGCCGTCCGCCAGGTCGAACTCGAAGAGGTACTCGGGCTCGCTGATCTGCTGCTCCAGGGTGGAGAAGTCCTCGGGTGAGACCACCAGTCGCTTGGAGGGGATCATGGCGGCATTCATCTGCGCGTCCCGCGCGAAGCCCACCACTTTCAGTGTTGTCGTCCTGCCCTCGGCGGTGACGGTAACGGTATCGCCGATGTCGACGTTGGTGTCTTCGATCGCCCGGTAGTGGACCGGCAGAACCACCTCGCCCGGACCCGGGTCCACGGGGTTGCCGTGATCGTCGAGCAGCAGGTCGAATCGTTTGGGGGCGGTGACGAAGGCGGGCTCGGTGTAGGACTCGCTCTGGTTGCGGCCGTTAATCGTCAGCTCTTGGCGCGGTACTGGCAGGGTCTTGATCACCTGGTGGTCGGCGACATCACTGCGAGCCTCAGCCCACTGGTCGACGGCCTGCAAGGTGTCGTCGTCGATCCGGCCGGTGTGCATCTGCACCAGGTCCGGTAGCTTGGCTCGTGTGGATAACCGGCTCGTTGCGGCGAGGCTGTCCACGACCAGGGACGTCCCGGCCGACATCAGTGTGGCCGCCAGCGCGATGAGGGCGGTCAAGGTGGCGGCCACGACGGCGCCTCGCGCCAGGTCGGCCTTGAGCAGTCGCATCAGCATGGCATCGGCCTCCTTGAGGTCTTCGACTTCAGTCTTGCGTAGTCCTGGGAACGGATTCATGTACTAACCGACTGACGGTCGGTATCGAGAATAGACCGACGGTCGAAAACCGTCAAGGCGTGTCGGAGACCTCGAGGTCGCGCCCGGCGGTACGGCCGTGGCAGGGTTGTCCCGCACGAGCGGCCGTCCCCGCCCTTTTGCGCCGGCGGGGGTGGCAGGTGCGAGTGCGGCCAGGAATGCGCAACAGGGACGCGAGGCGCCCCGCGGGCACACGAGAGCAGGGATATCGACAGTGGAGGTCTGGTACGGCGCCGAGCAGGTGCCAGCGAGCCTGAGCGCGCCGGGCGGAGTGGGCGCCGTGGTCACCATGGGCATCTTTGACGGCGTCCACCGCGGGCATCAAGCGGTCCTGGGACGCGTTGTCGAGCTGGCCGACGAGCTCGCTCGCGGCGGTGAACGGCCCCTGGCCGTGGCGGTCACCTTCGACCCGCACCCCCGCAGCGTCCACCGACCGGAGGTAGACCTGCCCCTCATCACCTCCCTGACCGACCGTCTCGCCTCACTGAACGACCTCGGCCTCGACGCGGTTCTGGTCATCACCTACACCCTCGACTTCGCCGCCCAGAGCCCCCAGGACTTCGTGCGCACCTGGCTGGAGGGGCTGCTCGGCGCCCGTGCGGTCGTCGTCGGGGACGACGTGCGCTTCGGATGCCGCAACTCCGGGGACGCCGCCACCCTGG
Source organism: Actinomyces johnsonii (assembly GCF_006546835.1). Lineage (GTDB taxonomy): Bacteria > Actinomycetota > Actinomycetes > Actinomycetales > Actinomycetaceae > Actinomyces > Actinomyces johnsonii. The sequence goes on from NZ_VICB01000004.1 coordinate 347,688, forward strand.
AGGAGATCGGGCGGGCTGACGGCTTCGCGGTGGAGATCGTCTCCAAGATCCGCTCGGAGGAGGGACGGCGCTGGTCGTCGACCTGGATCCGCCAGTGCCTCAAGGACGGGAACATGGGCCAGGCGCGCCAAGTCCTGGGCCGCCCCCACCGCCTGCGCGGCGTCGTCGTGCGGGGGCTGCGCCGCGGACGCGAGCTGGGTTTTCCCACCGCCAACCTGGAGGCCGCCACCGCCGGCGTCGTGCCGCCCGACGGCGTCTACGCCGGTTGGCTGGTGCGCGGAGGCGGCGCCGACGGAGGCGAGCAGCGGCTGCCCGCCGCCATCTCCATCGGCACCAACCCCACCTTCGACGACGTCCCCCGGCGAACGGTCGAGGCCCACGTCCTGGGGCGAGCCGACCTCAACCTCTACGGCGAGGAGGTCGGGATCGAGCTCGTCGAGCGTCTGCGCCCCATGCTGGCCTTCGACGGACTAGACCCGCTCCTGGTCCAGATGCGCGCTGACATCGAGGACACCGCCCGGATCCTGGAGGTCCCGGTGCCCGAGCCGATCCGTCCCGAGGACGTCACCGCGCAGTAGCCGCTACCGCCGCGCCGGAGGATGCGGGGGAGCGCTCCGGCGCCGACGTGGGGCGCCGAGGGAGCAGCGCCCCGGCTCAGCCCCGGGATTGTGCCGGTTCGCACAAAGACCGGCGCGGTTAGTGGGCGGCGGCGCTGGTATGGTTGGCGGGCCGTCGATCGGCCACGGATACCCCATGCCCGGGAGAACCTGCCCCGGCGCTCCGTGCAACGAGACCCGAAGGAGTCCGCATGTCGGTTACCCCCGAGCGCAAGCAAGAGATCATCGCCGAGTACGCCACCCACGAGGGCGACACGGGCTCCCCGGAGGTCCAGGTCGCCATCCTCACCGAGCGCATCTCCAACCTCACCGAGCACTTCAAGGGCCACACCCACGACCACCACTCGCGTCGCGGCCTCTACTTGCTCATCGGTAAGCGCCGTCGCCTCCTGGACTACCTCATGAAGGAGGACATCGAGCGCTACCGCGCCCTCATCGCCCGCCTCGGCATCCGCCGCTGAGCGCGCTGACAGCCGCGAGCCGTGCGGCCCGGCTCCCCAGGACGGGAGCTGGGCCGCACGGCGTTTACGGGGTGCCTCGCCCACACTCAGAGCAGTGAGGTGTAGAGCGCCTTGATGTCTTCGCGGGTCGCGGGGCGCGGGTTGCCCGGCGTGCACACATCGGCGAAGGCGTCATCGGTCAGGGCCTCGACGCCGTCGGCCTCCACTCCGACCTCGGAGATCCGCGTAGGGTTGCCCAGGTCCCGCGTCAGCTGGGCCACGGCCTCCACGGCGGCGACGCGCGCCTCGTCGAGCGGCATCGTTCGGGCGCCGGCGACCCCGAAGGCCTCGGCGATGTCGCGGTACTTCTCCCCGGTGTGCTCGGCGTTGAAGGCCATGACCGGGGCCAGGAGGATCCCGTTGGCCACCCCGTGCGGGGCGTTGTAGCGCCCGCCCAGCGGGTGGGCCATGCCGTGGACCAGGCCGAGCCCGACGTTGGAGTAGGCCATGCCGTTGATGTAGGCGGCCAGCCCCATCTGCTCGACGGCGTCGGCGTCCCCGTCGGCCGCGGCGCGCAGGTTCGCCGCGATCATCTGGATCGAGCGCAGGCACAGGGCGTCGGAGAGCTCCCAGGCACCTGGCGTGATGTAGCCCTCGATGGCGTGGGTGAGGGCGTCCAGCCCGGTGGCGACCTTGAGTGAGCGGGGCATGCCGTCCATGAGGTCGGGGTCGACGATGGCCAGGACCGGGATGTCGTGGGGGTCGACGCACACGAACTTGCGCTGCTTGGAGGTGTCGGTGATGACGTAGTTGATGGTGGTCTCGCTGGCCGTGCCCGCGGTCGTGGGCACGCCGATGATCGGTACGCCCGGCCGGGTGGTGGGGGACAGGCCCTCCAAGCTCAGCACGTCCTCGAAGTCGGGGTTGGTGGCGATGACCGAAATCGCCTTGCACGTGTCCTGCGGGGAACCGCCTCCCAGGCCGATGAGCACATCGGCGCCCGAGGCCCGGAAGGCTGCCAGACCGGCCTGGACCTTCTCGATCGGCGGGTTGGGGACGACGTCGGAGAAGACCTCCCAGCCGATGCCGGCCTTATCGAGCAGGTCGGTGATGCGGGTCGCGGTGCCATTGTCGGCCAGGACCGGGTCGGTGACGATGAAAGCCCTGGTCAGGCCCCGGCGGGCGATCTCGGGGGCGATATGGGTGATGGCGCCCCTGCCGAAGTAGCCGGTCTGGTTGAAGATCATGCGGTAGGTCATCGTTGACGCTCCTGAAGAGAGACGAAGACAGAGATTCTTGTTCTGTCATTACCTTGTACTTTGCCACGCTGGAGCAGGTGCGATCCAGGATCGGCGGTCCTGCGCGTCTCATCTCACGTGGCGCCCGGTGGTGCTCATCGGCATCATGAGGTCGCGCACGATAGAATCTGCGCGGCTGAGCCCTCGGCGCGTTCCCGGCGTGAGAGCCGGTGAGGAGCACGAGGACCGCAGCCCTGCTTCCGGGAAGAGACCCGGAGAGCAGCCGGCCCCGTCGGTTTTCGGTGGTGGCCTCCGGAACCGCGCCCGCGCCGTCGGATCATGGTGATCCGAGCGTGGGACGACTCGGCTCCGTGGGCCTCGATCGAAGGCCACGGACCGGCACGACGATCGCGAGAAAGAGACTTCATGTTCATTGACGACCCCGAGGTCACCGCCGCCGAGGCAGTGATCGACAACGGCTCCTTCGGCAAGCGCGTGGTGCGCTTCGAGACGGGCCGCCTGGCCAAGCAGGCAGCTGGAAGCGCCATGGCCTACCTCGACGGCGAGACCGCCGTCCTGTCCGCCACCACCGTGGGCAAGCACCCCAAGGACCAGTTCGACTTCTTCCCCCTGACCGTGGACGTCGAGGAGCGCCAGTACGCGGCCGGTCGCATCCCCGGCTCCTTCTTCCGTCGCGAGGGCCGCGCCGGAACCGCCGCCATCCTGGCCTGCCGCCTCATCGACCGCCCGCTGCGCCCCTCCTTCGTCAAGGGCCTGCGCAACGAGGTCCAGGTCGTTGAGACCGTCCTGGCCATCCATCCCGACGACGACTACGACGTCCTGGCCATCAACGCCGCCTCCATGTCCACCCAGATCGCCGGCCTGCCCTTCTCCGGGCCCGTGGCCGGCACCCGCCTTGCCCTCATCGACGGGCACTGGGTGGCCTTCCCCCGCTACTCCGAGCAGCAGCGCGCCACCTTCCAGATGGTCGTGGCCGGCCGCGTCCTGGAGTCCGGCGACGTCGCCATCATGATGGTCGAGGCCGGCGCCACCGAGCACGCCTGGGAGCTCATCAACGCCGGTTCCGTGGCCCCCACCGAGGCCGTCGTCGCCGAGGGCCTGGAGGCCGCCAAGCCCCACATCAAGGCCCTGTGCGAGGCCCAGCTCGAGGTCGCCCAGCACGCCTCGAAGCCCACCGCCGAGTTCCCCCTCTACCTGGACTACTCCGACGAGCAGTACGACGCCGTCGAGAAGGCCGCCGAGGCCCACGGCCTGGCCGGGGCCATCGCCACCGAGGGCAAGCAGGCCCGCGACCTGGCCACCGACGCCGTGCGCGACGAGGTCCTGGCCGAGCTGGCCGAGTCCTTCCCCACCGAGGAGGACACCAAGGCCCTCAAGGCCGCCTTCCGCTCCGTGACCAAGAAGATCGTGCGCCATCGCACTCTCACCGAGGGCGTGCGCATGGACGGGCGCGGACTGAAGGACATCCGCACCCTGGCCGCCGAGGTCGAGGTCCTGCCCCGCGTGCACGGCTCGGCCATCTTCGAGCGCGGCGAGACCCAGATCCTGGGCGTGACCACCCTCAACATGCTGCGCATGGAGCAGCAGGTGGACGACCTCTCCCCGGTCACCCACAAGCGCTACATGCACAACTACAACTTCCCGCCCTTCTCCACAGGCGAAACCGGCCGCGTGGGCGCCCCCAAGCGCCGCGAGATTGGCCACGGCAACCTGGCCGAGCGGGCGCTCGTGCCCGTCCTGCCCACCCGCGAGGACTTCCCCTACGCGATCCGCCAGGTCTCCGAGGCTCTGGGCTCCAACGGCTCGACCTCCATGGGCTCGGTGTGCGCCTCCACACTGTCCCTGCTCAACGCCGGTGTCCCGCTGCGCGCCCCCGTGGCCGGAATCGCCATGGGCCTCATGCACGAGGTCATCGACGGCGAGACCAAGTGGGCTACCCTCACCGACATCCTCGGCTCCGAGGACGCCTTCGGGGACATGGACTTCAAGGTCGCCGGAACCCGCGACTTCATCACGGCCCTCCAGCTGGACACCAAGCTCGACGGCCTGCCCTCCGAGGTCCTGGCTGGGGCCCTCGGCCAGGCCCGCGACGCCCGCCTGTTCATTCTCGACGTTCTGGCCCAGGCCATCGACGCCCCCGACGAGATGGCCCCCACCGCCCCGCGCGTCTTGGCCGTGCGCATCCCGGTGGACAAGATCGGCGAGGTTATCGGCCCCAAGGGCAAGATGATCAACCAGATCCAGGAGGACACCGGCGCTGACCTCACGGTCGAGGACGACGGCACCGTCTACATCGGCGCCTCCGACGGCCCCTCGGCCGAGGCCGCTCGCGACGCCGTCAACGCCATCGCCAACCCGCAGATGCCTGAGATCGGCGAGCGCTTCGTGGGCACCGTGGTCAAGACCACGACTTTCGGCGCCTTCGTGTCGCTGACCCCCGGCAAGGACGGCCTGCTCCACATCTCCCAGATCCGCCGGCTCGTGGGTGGCAAGCGCGTGGAGAACGTCGAGGACGTCCTGAACGTGGGTGACAAGGTCCAGGTCGAACTGGCCGAGATCGACCAGCGCGGCAAGCTGAGCCTGCACGCGGTCCTCACCGACGAGCAGCTCGCCGCCGAGGCCGAGGGCGAGGCGGCCCGCAAGGCCTCCCGCGAGAGCGGACCGCGCCGCGAGCGCGAGAGCCGTGAGAGCAGGGACGGCGACGGCGAGCAGCCGCGCCGCGAGCGCCGCCCGCGCCGTCGTCGGATGCGCACCGCCGATTCCTCCGAGGAGGAGTGAGGCCCGCGCACCGGCGCTAGCCGGCTGACGCGCACTCGACGTGTCCCCGCCCGGTCCGCTGGATCGGGCGGGGACACCGTCGTTGTGCGCGTTCGCTGCGCGCGGCAGAGCGTTGCCGGGCGCAGGAACGACACCGGGCACCGGTCCCCGCTAGTCTTCGCGGGTGACCAACCCAGACATGCGAGCCGACTCAGCCCGGTCGGCGGCCTCTCAGCCCTCCTTGACCCCCGCGACCGGAGAGTCCTCGAGCCCGACCGACTACTCCGAGGTGGAACTGCGGAGGGGGCGGCCCGGCCGCGACGGTACCGAGCTCACCCTGCACGACGACGGTGCGCTCACTCGCCGCTCCGTCCTGCCCGGCGGTGTGCGGGTCATCACCGAGTCCGTCCCAGGCCTGCGCTCGGCCTCCATCGGCATGTGGTTCGGCGTCGGAAGCCGCGACGAGGCGCCCGGGCAGGAGGGCTCCACCCACTTCCTGGAGCACCTGCTGTTCAAGGGCACCGCCACCCGCGGCGCCCATGACATCGCCGAGGCCTTCGACATGATCGGCGGGGAGTCGAACGCTGCCACCTCTAAGGAGCACACCTCCTACTACGCCCGCGTACTCGCCCCAGACGGCATGGCGGCCCTCGACGTGCTCGCCGACATGGTGACCTCCTCGCTTCTGGAGCCGACCGATGTGGAGACCGAGCGCGGCGTCATCGTCTCCGAGCTCGCCGACGCCGCCGACGACCCCGCCGATGTCGCCCAGGAAGCCTTCGCCCGTGCCGCCTTCGGTGAGGACACGCCGCTGGGCCGCCCCATCGGCGGCACCAACGAGACCGTCACCGCCGTGCCGCGCGACGCGGTGTGGGAGCACTACAGGCGCACCTACGCCTCCGACACCCTCGTGGTGGCGGCCGCCGGCGCCGTCGACCACGACGAGGTCTGCGAACGGGTCCTGGCCGACCTGGCCACGGCCGGCTGGGACGCCTCGCCCGATGCCGCCCCGCGCGAGCGCCGCTTCGAGATCGAGCCCTTCACGGCCCTGCACGTCCACGACATCACCGTCCCGCGTGAGAGCGAGCAGACCCACCTGTACCTGACCTGCCAGGGCATCGCCGTACGCGACGAGCGGCGCTGGGCCATGAGCGTGCTCACCACCATCCTGGGCGGCGGCATGTCCTCGCGCCTGTTCCAGGAGGTGCGCGAGAAGCGCGGCCTGGCCTACACCACCTACGCCTTCGACACCTCCTACGCCGGTGCCGGCGCCTTCGGGCTCTACGCGGGCTGCGCCCCTGGAGACGTCGACGAGGTGTGCGCCGTCATGATCGGCGAGTTCGAGAAGCTCGCCGAGCACGGCGTCACCGAGCGGGAGATGACGCGGGCCCGCGGCCAGCTGCGCGGGGCCATGGTGCTCGGGGGAGAGGACTCCCTGGCGCGCATGGGGCGCCTGGGGCGGGCCGAGGTCGTTACCGGGCGCTTGCGCTCCATGGAGGAGAACCTGCGCCGCCTGGAGGCTGTCACCCCCGAGGAGGTCCGGGAGATGGCCGCCTGGCTGGTGGAGCAGAAGCGCGCCCGCATCCTCGTGGGCCCGGTCGACTGACAGCTGCCGACGGCTAACGGGGCCCATGGGCCTGGTCATCGAGCACCGCCGGAGCCAAGCCAGAAGAGGGGCTGAGTGTCCAAATCGGTGACAAAGGCGCGGATCGCTCTCATCCAGTCGATGCGCAACCGCATGATTCCAAGGTTCTCCAGCCTGCGCTCTAAGAGGTGGAGGTCCTTTGTCTCCGATCTGGACACCAACAGGTTGATTCCAGTCGTCGGCCCCGGTACTACGTGGATAGGTGTGTGCCTCAGCGACGGAAGCCGAAGGCGGCACCAATGAGCTGATCGAAGGCGCGGTCGGGCAGGAATCGACGCGCGGCAATGAGCGGCTTGGCCATGAAGCCCACGGCGTAGCGGGTCCGAGGGTGACGGGCGGTGACGATCTTCCCGACGGTGCGGGCGATGACCTCTGGCGGGGAGTAGTGCCGCCGGTTCGACTTGCTGCGCATGGCTCCGGCCACGGCCCGGATCTGAGCGGCATAGGCGCTGCCCTCAGCAGTGGCCTCCAGGTGGTCGGCGGCGATCGGCCACCATGCGGTGCGGATCGCGCCGGGCTCGACCACGACGACGTCGATCCCGAAAGGAGCCAGCTCGATACGCAGAGCGTCGCTCAGGGCCTCGACGGCGTACTTGGTGGCGTGGTACCAGCCGCCCAGTGGTGTGGTCAGCCTTCCGCCGATGGAGGAGATGTTGATGATGGTGCCCGAGCCCCGGGTGCGCATGTGCGGGCTCACCAGCTGGGTGAGGCGGGCCAGGCCGAAGACATTGACCTCGAACTGGCGACGGGCCTCGTCGATCGGGACGTCCTCGATGGCGCCGTAGGAGCCGTAGCCGGCGTTATTGACCAGGATGTCGATGCGGCCGGTTTCCTCCAGGAGCCGGTTCACGCCGGAGGTCATGGAGGCGTCGTCGGTGACGTCCATGGCCAGTGGGCGGATGCCATCAGCGGTCAGGGCCTGGAGACGGTCGGTGCGGCGGGCCGCACCGTAGACGATGTAGCCCAGCGCCTGGAGCCTGCGAGCGGTGTCCGCACCGATGCCGGAGGAGGCGCCGGTGACGAGGGCGGTGCGGGCCGCACCGTGGTCTGCGGCGTTCTCCGAAGAACTCTCGGTGGAGGTCGTGGGGGCTTGGGCAGGCGTGGTGGTCATCGGAGCTCTTCCTCTCGCTAAAATGAATCACCGTTCAGGTACTATCATGAATGCAGATTCATCTTCGTGCAACTGAGATGCTCGGCGCGATATGGAGCGAGACGAGAGGATGAGGGATGCCACGGGCGACGCATGACGCGGGCGGGCAGGTAACGGCGCCAGCACAGGTCGCTTCTTCAATGCGTGCCGACGCGGTGCGCAACCGGATCGCCATCCTGGAGGCCGCCAGGCAGCTGGTCACCGAGCAGGGGACTGAGGTCGCCATGGGGGAGATCGCTCGGGTGGCCGGCGTTGCCGTGGGTACGCTCTACCGGCACTTCCCCAACAAAGCGGACCTGCTCGCGGCGGTCGTCAACGAGTACGTCGAGACCCTGGCCGATGACGCTCAAGACGCCTGGGCGCGCGTCGAGGCTGGCCGGTCCGACGCCGACCAGGAGCTCATGGGGTTCCTGGAGCGGGCCCTGGAGATGATCTCCCGGAGCCATGCCGCCAAGACCGTTGCTCGGGCGCTGGGGGCGGAGGTGGAGTACACCGAGCCAGAGACTCGCGCCACCGAGGCGCTGGGGCTCCTCATCGAGGAGGGACGGGCGAACGGGCGGCTGCGACGAGACCTCACCGTCTCCGACCTCTACATCCTCATGGTCTTCTACCCCGGCGATGGTTCTCCCGAGGTCCGTCGGCGCTGGCTGGAGCTCATCCGCCCCGGTCTACTGGGGCACGGCGAGTAAGACGGCCCCCGCGGTGGATGGGTGAGTCGCTAGGGTGGGGCCATGACGATTCGCGTAGCTGTTGTGGGCGCCGCCGGGCGCATGGGATCGACCGTCTGCCAGGCGGTGGAAGACGCCGAGGGCCTCGAACTCGTGGCCCGCCTGGACGTGGGGGACACCCTCGACGCCGAGCACCTGGCGGGCGCCGACGTCGCCGTCGACTTCACCGTCCCCAGCGTCACCGAGGCCAACGTCCATGCCCTCCTCGATGCCGGAGTAGACGTCGTCGTGGGCACCACCGGCTGGAACGAGGAGTCCTACGGGCGCGTCCGTGAGCACCTGGCCCGGTCTGAGGCCGCAGGCCGCAGCGTCCTCATCGCCCCGAACTTCGCCCTGTCCGCCGTGCTGGCCATGAGCTTTGCCGCGAAGGCCGCCCCCTACTTCGAGTCCGCCGAGGTCATCGAGCTCCACCACCCGAACAAGGTCGACGCGCCCTCGGGCACCGCGGTCGCCACCGCCCAGGGCATCGCCGCCGCCCGCGCCGAGGCCGGGCTCGGCGCCATGCCGGACGCCACTCAGACCGACCCCGACGGCGCCCGGGGGGCGCTCGTCGACGGCGTCCACGTCCACGCCGTGCGCCTGCGGGGGCTGACCGCCCACGAGGAGGTCGTACTCGGCAACCCCGGCGAGCAGCTGACGATCCGCACCGACTCCTTCGACCGGGCCTCCTTCATGCCCGGCGTAGTCCTCGCCGTCCGGCAGGTCTCCAGCCGCCCTGGCCTGACCATCGGCCTGGACGCCCTGCTCGACCTCTGAGACGACAGAAACGGGGCGAGCCGGAGCGCTGCCGATCCCTCCTACAGGGAAGCCGCCCAGCAGTCCTCGGTGATGCCGTCGCCGACGCCGAGCACCCGGTGGGCCCCAGTGGGCGCCATGCCGACTGAGGCCAGGAGCCGGCTAACCGACTCGTCCCCGCGCACCGCCCAGGCCACCAGCGCCCTGGCCCCGTCTTGACGGGCCATGTCCACGGCCGCGGCCAGAAGCCTGGAGCCGTGCCCCTGGCGCTGGTCGGCGGGCGCGACGCCCAGCGCCGTGATCTCCACGGCCTGCACCCCGGCCTCATCAACGTGTCCCTCGGCATCCATGGACTGGGTGGGGGCCAGGCCCAGCAAGCCCACCACCGTCCGTTCTTCGGCCTCGCTCCCGGCGGTGGTCGCCACCAGGACGTGATGCTGGGGCGAGGGCGGTTCGGCCACCGCCGTCTCCCAGCCCGCCGCGATGACGGGGGCGGCGATCATCGCCCGCACGCCCTCGGGCAGCGGCGCGCCGTGTTCGGCGGCGTGTCCCGCCTGAAGGGAGGCGAGCATGGTGGCGGCCTGGACCTGTCCGATCGCCGCTAGGTCCTCCACCCAGGCAGGGCGCACGAAGCCCCCTGGTACCTGGGGGCCGTCGTGATCATGCGGGTCGTGAGTGCCGGGGGAGTGCTGGTGCGGTGCGTGCGCGTCCAGGTCGGAGCCGAGTCCGGCCAGCGGATCGGCGCCCAGAACGGAGTCGTCCCGGCTGCCGGAAGGCGAGAAGCTTGCGGGGGTCGAGGAGTCCATGACTCGAGCCTAGGACCGTTGCGCATGTCGGTGTTGGAGGCTCAGGCGCCATGGGCACAAGGCTTGGAGAGCGCTCGGTGGCAAGGCGTGTGGCGGGAAAGTGTCCGTACGGGACGACTTTGACTGGGTCGTCTCACGGAGCCAGATTGCGTTTGTGCAGGTCGTAGGGTTCCCGACCCGGCATTGGTAGGGGACGGAGACTTCAAAGTCGTCCCATTTGGACATAATCGGCCTGTCCGCTGCTCGCCTATCCGACAGATCGTGAGAACGCATCTTCCGTAAGCCCGGCCCGCGTTAGGGTGGCACCATGAGCGCAGCCCCCTCCCGCAGCTTCGGTTCCGTCGGTGTCGCCATGGTCACGCCCTTCACGCCCAGCGGGGAAGTCGACTTCGACGCCGCCCGCGCCCTGGCCGTCAGCCTGGTCGACGATGGCGCCGACACGATTCTCCTGTCGGGTACCACCGGCGAGTCCCCGACCACTCACACCCCCGAGAAGCAGGAGCTGATCCGCCAGGTCAAGGACGCCCTGACCGGACGCGCCATGGTCATAGCCGGCGCCGGCTCCAACGACACCGCCCACGCGGTGCGCATCGGCGTGGCCTCCCAGGAGGCCGGGGCCGAGGGCCTGCTCATCAACGCCCCTTACTACAACCGCCCCAGCCAGGAGGGCGTCTACCAGCACATCAATGCTGTTGTCGAGGCCACCGACCTGCCCGTCATGGTCTACGACATCCCCGGGCGTACCGGCGTGAAGATCACCGAGGACACCCTGGCCCGCCTGGCCGAGAACCCCCGCGTCAAGGCCGTCAAGGACGCCACCGGCGACGTTGAGCAGGGCTTCCGCCGCATGGAGTCCACCGGCCTGGAGTACTACTCCGGCGACGACGGCCTCAACTTCGCCTGGCTCACCCACGGCGCCTCCGGCGTCATTTCCGTGGCCGCCCACGCCGACGCTCACTCCTGGCGCCAGATGATCGCCGCCGTCGACGCCGGCGACCTGGCCAGCGCCCGCACCCTTGCCCGGAGTCTGCGCCCCCTCGTTCACGCCATCATGGGCGGCGGACAGGGAGCCGTCATGGCCAAGGAGGCCCTGCACCTTCAGGGGCGCCTGCCCAGCCCCACCCTGCGCCTGCCCCTCGTGCGGGCCGAGGAGGCTGAGGTCGCTGCCCTGCGCGAGGTCCTGGCCGCCTCCGGGCTGCTCTAAGAACCGGCAGGGTACGCCCGCCATGCGCATGTGGTCGCTGCACCCGCAACACCTGGACCGTGCGGGCCTCGTGGCATGTTGGCGCGAGTCGCTGCTGGCCCAGGCGGTCCTGGCCGGGCGCACCCGCGGCTACCGCAACCACCCCCAGCTCGAACGCTTCCGCGGCGCCCCGGATCCGCTCACTCCGGTTGTGGCCGTGGGCGCCTATCTGTGGGGACTGCGCGAGGAGGCCGTCCGGCGCGGCTACCGCTTCGACGCCTCCCGCATCGACGTGCCCCAGGCGGAGTGCACCGGCGTCAACCTGACGGTCACCGAGGGACAGATGGATCTGGAGCGCAGACACCTTGAGGCCAAGCTGGCCGGGCGCGCCCCGGAGCTCCTGCCCCTGCCGGAGCGGCTTGAGGCGCACCCGATTTTCCGGGTCGTCCCCGGTGACATCGAGCCCTGGGAGCGGGCACTCGTCCCGTAGCCCCGGAGACCGCCGGCGTCGTAGCCGGTCAGCTGCTTGAGCCGAGCACCCGCTCGCGCACGACGCGGCGCAGGACCTTGCCGATCTGGGAGCGCGGCATCTCCTCGATGACCTCCAGGCGGTGCGGCAGCGCGTAATGGGGGATCGTCCGCTCGGCGTGCTGACGCACAGCCTCCAGGGTCACCGAGCCCGGCGCGGCCCCATCGGCCAGGACGACGACGGCGCACACGAGCTCGCCCCGGGCGCCGTTGGGGAGCCCCACAACGGCGACGTCGGCTACGCCCTTCAGGGAGCGGATCGCGGCCTCGACCTGACTGGGGTAGACGTTGAAGCCTCCGGTGAGAATGAGCTCGCGCCTGCGATCGGCCATCCACAGGAAGGAGTCCTCCCTGCGCACGATGTCGCCCGTGCGCAGCCACCCGCCCGGCAGGATCGCGGCCCGGGTGGCCTCCTCGTCCTCCCAGTAGCCGGCGAAGACCTGGGGGCCGCGCACCAGCAGCTCGCCCGGCTCCCCATCGGGAACCTCACGGGCCGGATCCGGGTCCTCGGAGTCGACGACGCGCACGTCGGTGGACGGGAAGGGCAGGCCCAGCGCCCCCAGGCGGCGCGAGGGACCCATGGGCGTGCCCGCGACGATCGGGCTCGTCTCGGTCATGCCGTAGCCCTCGACGAAGTAGCCCCCGGTCGCCTTCTCCCACCGGGCCCCCACCTCCGGCGGCATAGGAGCGGCCCCGCACACCCCGTAGCGCAGGGAGCGCAGGCTCGTGCCCTTCCTCTGGGCGCCGACGAGGATCCGCTCGAACATGACTGGCACCCCGACGAAGAAGGTGAAGGGGCGCCGCTCGTGCGCGGCGAGTACCTGGTCTACTGAGAACTTGGGCAGCATCACCTGGGTAGCGGCTTTCTGCACCGCGCAGAAGAGGTTGAAGGTCAGCCCGAAGGCGTGGAAGAAGGGCAGCAGGCACAGGAAGTTCTCTCCGCCCTCGTGCAGCATCGGCACCCAGGCGATGGCCTGGTTGGCGTTGGCCCGCAGGTTGGTGTGGGTGAGCATCGCTGCCTTGGGCGTGCCGGTCGTCCCACCGGTGTGCAACAGGACCGCGACGTCGGAACCACCCGGGTAGGGGAAGCGCGATGGGATCCGGTGGGCGCCGGCCACCTCCCTGTCCCAGGAGCGTACGTCCGCCGGCAGGTTCTCCGCCCGGAAGGCGGCCCTCTCTCGGCGGGCCCGCTCCACCGGCAGACGCAGCGCGGCACGCAGGCGCCTGGGCATCGCCGCCGAGAGATCCACGCTGAAGACCGTGCGGCCCTTGAGCGGATCCCCGCCGTGCTGCCCCCCGGTGAGCGGCTCAGAGACGAGATCGATACCCTTCTCCCACACGATGACGACCTGCGCGCCATGCGCGTCCAGTTGGGAACGGATCTCCTCGGCGGGCGCCAGCGGGTTGTGCTCGGCGACGATCGCACCGATGCGCAGCGCGCCGTAGAGCGCGATGGCGTGCTGCGGGCAGTTCGGCATGATGAGGGCCACCCGGTCGCCCTTGTGCACACCCGAGGTCCGCAGCACCTGCGCCGCGCGTTCCGAGGCCTCCAGCAGCTCGCGGTAGGTCATCGCGGCGCCCAGGAAATCGATGGCGACCCGGTCGGGGTAGAAGCGCGCCGCGGTCTCCAGCAGCTGGCTCAAGGGCGCGTCGGGCACCTCGATCGCGGCGGGGATCCCCGGCTGATAGTGAGGACGCAGGTACTGACGGTGGTCCTCGGAGGCCTGCGGCGGAGAGCCGGCATCGTTAGTGCTGTTGTTCATGTCAGGGGTCTGGGGTGGTGTGTATCAGTATCTCTGAGGAGGCGGCGGGTCTCGAGGAGGGGCGCAGACGGACGGCTCGGCGCAATCAACGGGAGGTCTGCTCATCCCCTCCGTCATGCCTGCCGCCATCCCTGCGGTCGTTCCTGCCGGGCAGGTGCTCGACGATGGAGACGGCCGCAGCCGTCGCGGCACCGGAGGCCGCCTCCCGGGCAGCCAGGAGCTCGTCTCGCACGACGCGGCGCAGGACCTTGCCGATCTGGGAGCGGGGCATCTCCGTCAGAATCGCGATCTGGCGGGGCAGGGCGTAGTTGGACAGGGTCTTGGCCGCCCACTCGCGTACCTGCTCCAGGGTGACCGTCTGGCCCTCCTTGGGCAGGATCGCGGCGACGACGGACTCATTGCCCGCCTCGGCCGGCAGCCCGACGACGGCCACGTCCTCCACCTGCGGCATTGAGCGCACCGCGGCCTCCACCTCCGTAGGGTAGATGTTGAAGCCCCCGGAAATGATGAGCTCCTTGCGGCGGTCGGCGATGACGTAGAAGCCGTCCTCCTCCTGGCGCACCAGGTCGCCCGTGCGCAGCCAGCCCCCGTCCAGCAGCGTCTCGGCGCTCTCCTCCGGGTTATCCCAGTAGCCGGTGAAGATCTGCGGGCCGCGGGTCAGCAGCTCGCCGACCTCGCCGGGGGCCACCTCGCGCTCGACGTCCTCAGGATCCACCAGCCGCACCTGCGTGGAGGGATAGGGAACGCCCAGGGTGCCGGGGCGGCGCGCCGGGGAGATGGGGTTGCCCAGGATGATGGGGGAGGATTCGGTCATGCCGTAGCCCTCGATGATCGTGCCGCCGGTGGTCTCCTCCCAGGCCTGGGCCACGGCCAACGGGTTGGGTGCCGCCCCGCACACGGCGATCTTGCAGGAGGACAGGTCCGCGCCCGTGGCCCGGGCTCTGGTCACTAGGCGATCGAACATGACCGGTACACCGGGGAAGAAGGTGGCCGGGCGCCGCTTCCAGGCGGCCAGTACCAGATCCGCCCCGAACTTGGGCAGCACCACCTGGGTGGCGGCCAGCCCCACCGCGCACAGCAGTGACAGGGACATGCCGAAGGCGTGGAAGAAGGGCAGGACGGCGTAGAAGGTCTCCTTGCCCGGGCTCGTGGTGCGCGAGGCCCAGGCCAGTGACATCTCCGCATTGGAGCGCAGGTTCTCGTGGCTGAGGCAGACCGCTTTGGGTGTGCCCGTCGTCCCGCCGGTGTACAGCAGCGCGGCCGTCTCGGAGATGCCTGGCAGGGGGAAGCCCGTGGCCAGGGGAGCGGCAGAGGAGACCAGGTCGTCCCAGGAGCGCACTCCGGCTGGCACCCTGCCGCGCAGCTCGCGGCGCTGGGTGCGAGCCGCGGCCACCGGCAGCCTCAGGGCCAGGCGGCTGCGCAACGGCAGGTGACGGGACAGGTCCACCGAGTACACGTCCAGGTCCCCCAGGCCCGCCGCCTCCAGGGATCCGACCGCCGTCACCAGGCGCTCGAGGGTCTTCTCCCAGGCGATGATGACGCGTCC
Source organism: Actinomyces johnsonii (assembly GCF_006546835.1). Taxonomy (GTDB): domain Bacteria; phylum Actinomycetota; class Actinomycetes; order Actinomycetales; family Actinomycetaceae; genus Actinomyces; species Actinomyces johnsonii. The sequence continues at coordinate 362,845 of NZ_VICB01000004.1, forward strand.
GCGGTGGATGTGGAACTGCTCGCGCAGCTGGGCGGCCGGCGCCAACGGGTTGTGCTCGGCGACGATCGCACCGATGCGCCAGGCCGCGTAGGCCAGGACCACGTGCTGGGGGCAGTTGGGAAGAATGACTCCGATGACGTCGCCGCGCCCGACCCCCATGCCCCGCAGGGCCTCGGCGGCACGGGCGACCTGGGTCTCCAGCTGGGAGTAGGTGGTGGTGGCGCCCAGGAAGTCCAGGGCGACTCGCTCCGGGAAGTCCCGGGCAGCGTCGCGCAGCATGCAGGACAGGGGCTCGCTCACCGCGGCGATCGTCTCGGGCACCCCCGCGTCGCGATAGACGGAGCCGAGCGCCCCGTTGCGTGGGGCATTCGCACTGCTGACCGGTGCGGAGTCGCCGTCGTGACCGGACTCGCCGTCCTGACCGGTGCGGTCGTCAGTCGCCTTGGGATCCGACTCGCGTGGAGCGCTCATGGGTCTCCCCCTTTTGTCTGCCGGGAGCCTTCCTGTGATGGGAAGGCCCCGCTCGCCGTGGGTGCCGCGAGGCGCGACGGCGAGCGGTCAGGAGCAACCGTAACCTACGGTGGCGTAACTTGCGGGGCCAGGGTCGCGGGCGAACCTGTGCGATGGCGCTCACCGGGGATCGGCGCCGGGGCGCACCCCGAGCCCCTGTGGCAGGGGAAGGCGGCTAACTACCCGCAGGCGGCGCGTGGGCCGAGTCATCGCCACGTACAGGTCTCCCGCGCTGCGATCACCGATGCCGGCAGGGTCCACCAGCACGACGACGTCGAACTCTAGGCCTTTGGACAGCGCGGCGCTGACCACCAGCAGCCGCGAGCGCAGCACGTCCCCACCCGGCGCCTCCATCGCGGCGGCAAGGGCCGGGTCCTGTCGCAGGAGGGCCTCGGTGCGACGGGGCGAGGGCGAGATGACTGCGATGCGCCCGGCGCCGTCGCCCACCTCCTGGTCGAGTCGGGCCGACTCCTGGGTCACCGCCTCGCGCAGAGCTCGTGCCCAGGCGCCGGAGCCCCTGTCCGTCTCGTCGTCTTGCCCAGCGGTCTCGTCGGCTACCTCAGTGATCTCAGTGATTTCGAGGCAGTTGGGCAGGTCTCGCACCGAGCGCACCGGGTAGACCGGTGGGTGGCCCAGCTGCGCCACCGTCTTCTCGGCCGTCTCCATGATGGTGGCCGGTGTGCGGTAGCAGACGCTGAGCGCCTCCTCGCGCAGCGGGGTCGACCCTCCGTGCGAGCGCCTCGACCGCCCGCCCTGCCCGGAGCGCCTCCGGTGGCGAGGGTGCCCGCGGCCGTCCTCGGTCGGTGACGTCCCCAGGGCGGTGAGCACCTCGTTCCAGCTGGTCGGGGCGTGAGGACCCGAGTACTGGGCCAGGTCGCCCACCACCGTGAAGGAGCGCACCGGGCAGCGGCGCGCCAGGGCCCGCCAGGCCATGGCACCGAGTTCCTGGGCCTCGTCGACGACGACGTGCCCGTAGGTCCACGTCCGATCCGCCCGCGCCCGCTCGGCCAGGGTGAGAGTGGGGCCGCCCTGGGAGACCCGGTCGGCGAGCATCTCGGCGCTGACCATCCCGGCACCCAGGTCCTGGGACTCGATCGCCTGGGCGGCGTAGGCCACCAGGTCCTCCCGGCGTCGGGCCTCCAGCCGGGCGCGCCGGGCTTGGGCGTCCTCACTGGGACCCAGCAGCTCTGCCAGCTCGTCGATGAGCGGGATGTCTGCCGCAGTCAGCGCGCTTCCCGGATCCCGGCGCAGCAGCGCCCGCTCCCGCCCGCTCAAGGACGGCGCCGCCTGCTCCAGGAGGGATGGCCGGCCCCACAATCGCTCCAGCAGCCCCTCGGGCGTCGTCGGCATCCAACACAGGTTGATCTCCCGGCGAGCGTCGCGGGCGGTGCGGATGTCCTCCCGGATCCAGGCCCGCGTGTCGGCATCCGAGGCGTCCTGGTTCGTGACCGCGGCGTACTGGTCGGTCAGCCGCTCCAGCAGCCACAGCACGAAGGCCTCCCGGGCCAGGTTGTGGGGCTTGCCACCCCGGCGGGCCCGCGAGGCCGCCTCGCGCACGTCGCCGGGCTCCAGTGTCAGGCGCACCCCCTGGACCTCGATCTCGCGCGGGGCCTCGGGAATCCGCTGCAGGCCGCGTACCGCGCGCTCGAGGGCCCCGACCCACAGGGCGCGCCCCTTGATCTCGGCGATGCGGGCGTCCTCCTGCGCCGTCGCCCGAACACCCGGAACCAGGTCGCCGATCGTCGTGGAGACCACACCCGTCTCGCCCAGGGAGGGCAGCACCTGCTCCACGTACCGCAGGAAGGTTCGCGACGGCCCCACCAGCAGCACTCCGGAGCGCTCCAGGCGCTCGCGCTCGGAGTAGAACAGATAGGCCACCCGGTGCAGCGCCACCGCCGTCTTACCGGTTCCCGGACCACCCTGGACCACGAGGACTCCTCGGCCTGAGGAGGTGACGATCCGGTCCTGCTCGGCCTGGATCGTGGCCACGATGTCGCCCATCCGGCCGTCGCGGGCGCTGGACATCGCGGCGATGAGGGCGCCCTCGCCCTGCAGCTCTCCGGCGGCCACGGTGGCCCCGGAGGAGGCCTCCGGGGCGCCGTCGGACCCCAGGGCGGTGAGGTCGAGGACCTCGTCCTCCACGCCGAGCACCTGCCGGGTCCGGGTGTCGATATGCCTGCGGCGCACCAGCCCCATGGGCCGGGAGGCCGTGGCTTGGTAAAAGGCCCGGGCCAGAGGGGCGCGCCAGTCCAGGATCACCTCGCGGTGCTGGGCGTCCTGCAGACCGATACGGCCCACGTAGTGGCGCCGCCCGCCGTCGGTCACGGGGGACGAACTGCCCGCTCCCCGCCCCGAGGCCGCTGAGGAACCGGCAGGGCCCGGCGCGTCGTCGGGCACCCGGCTCATGTCCATCCGCCCGAAGACCAGGCGGTCCTCAACCCCCTCCAGAGAGGAGACCAGTGAGGAGTAGTGCACGGCGTAGGCGTCCCGCTCCCCGCGCGACTGGTGGGTTCCGCTGACGCCCTGCGCCTCGGTGCGGGCCAGGGACCGGCGGGCCTGGTCGAGCTGACGATCCAGCTCGCTGTAGGCGAGGTCGACGATCTGCTGCTCACTGTGCAGCTCGCGCTCGCGAACGCTGCCTGCATCGTCTCCCGCATCATCCTCTGACCGCTGACGTGCTTCCCGCTGGGAGTATGGCGGGGGGGAGGGGAACGTCTGACTCACAAAGCCTCGCATCGGTTCGAGTTCTGGACGGCTGGCACCTGAAGCGCCCACTGGCACTGGTTGACGCTGACGGGTACTGGGGTCGGTGATGGCTTCAGTACGGTCGACCCATTATTCTCCTGTTGGAGCCCCCGCGGGGACGCCGAGGGCGAACACGTCGACTGGACCTGGCACGGGCGGGAACATCGACAACCCGAGAGGCGTTGGCAGGAATGCCGAGGACGCTATCGACCATTCCCAGGTACCAACCCGTACGAATCCTGATAAAACGCCGAATCGCGTCCTGGGCCAACGTCACATGACTGAGCCGAGGCCGAGCCGAGCATCGAGCTGAGACCATTGCACGACACCGACACGACCCTCCCCGGAGCCGTCGACCCCACCCTATCCTCGTGGCAGGGCGGCGGGCGCGCACACGGACACCCGCCGCGGGGGACGGACCAGACCAGACAGGAGGAGACGGGCTCGTGAGACCACTGTTCACCATCCAGCACCCCGCGGATCAGCCAATCTCCCCGCGGGTCCTCATCCACCACTTCGAGGGAGCCATGGACGCCGGGAATGCCGGCGCCCTGGCCGTTGACCAGCTGCTCATGACGCTGCCCAGCGAGCGCCTGGCCACATTCGACGTCGATGCCCTCGTGGACTACCGCGCCCGGCGCCCCACGATGACCTTCGTCCACAACACCTACTCCTCGGTGGTCATGCCCGAGCTGGTCCTGGACCTTCTTCATGACGATGACGGCGAGGACCTCCTCCTCCTGCACGGCGCCGAGCCGGACTACCGGTGGGACGAGTTCGTCGGAGCCGTGGCGCACCTGGCCGTCTCCATGGGCGTGAGCCAGGCTGTCGGAATCAGCGGCATCCCCATGGCCGTTCCCCACACGCGCCCGACCTACGTCCACCATCACGGCAGCCGGCCCGACCTGCTGCCCAATCAGCCCGAGCTCTTCGGCCATGTCGAGCTGCCCGGCTCGATGGCGGCCTACCTCGAGCTGCGGCTGGGCGAGCTGGGCCTGGACTCTCGGGGGGTCTCGGCTGCGATACCGCACTACGTTGCCCGCGACGAGTTTCCGCAGGGCGCTTCGGCGCTGCTGACCGCCGTCGTTCAGGCCACCGGCCTGGCGCTTCCGGTCGGCGATTTGGAGGCGGCCGCCAACATCAACCGCGCCGAGATCAACGCCGAGGCCGCCCAGCAGCCGGAGGTCAGCGCCGTGGTCTCCGCCCTGGAGGCCCAGTACGACGCCATGGCCCCCCGGATCGCCGCCGGAGAGGTCGACACCTCGGCACCCGTCTTCAACCTGCCCAGCGCGGACGAGATCGGCGCCCGTCTGGAGGCCTTCCTGGAGGCCAACGACTCCGGGGACCTGGGAACCCAGGGCTGGAACTCCGGCCGCGGGGGCTGAGCGGGACCGGTCTCCCCGGCCCCCTAGCGGCCCGAGCCGCCCTCGGGGCGCGGAACCGCCGTGTCACCCGGGGACCAGGTGCGCACGGGCAGCGGCAGGCGGCGCACCGCGCGCTCGATCTTCTCGAGCTCGCCGGCCGTGAAGGGCTCACGGCGGGCGGCCAGCACCAGGTTGCCCTGACGTCGGCCGCGCATCGCGGCCGGGTCGGAGATGATCACCAGGCCGTTGGCGTCTCCCAGCAGCGCCTCCATGAGTGCCTCTATCTCCGCCCCCGCCTGACCGCGAGGCGTGGAGGAGGTATTGACCAGCAGTACGCCACCGGGCGCGAGCGCATCCAGGCACGCGGCCAGGAACTCCCGGCTCCGGCAGGAGGCCGGCACGCTGCCGCCGTTGAACACGTCCCGGACGACGACGTCCCACTGGCCCGGCCGCAGCCCTCCGACGACTTCGGCAGCGTCGCCGACCCGGATACGCAGCCTGGGGGAGCGGGGCAGGTCGAACCAGGCTCGTACCCGGGCCGCCAGGATCTCGTCGATCTCGACGGCCACCTGCTGGGAGCCGGGCCGTGTCATGTCCCACGCCCGGGCCAGGGCGCAGCCCGCCCCGCCCAGGTGGAGCGCTCTGACGGGGTCCTCCGTGGGGCGCAGCACGCCCAGAACCGCATCCATCTGCTGGTGGTACTCGAAGTCCAGGTGGGCCGGGTCGCGCAGGTCCAGAAAGGACGACTCCGCGCCGTCCAGCATCAGCAGGATGCCAGTGTCCCGCGCCACGAGCTCTGCCATGGCGAAGGAGGTGCGCACCGGCCCCGTGGGAAGGACGCTGAGCGCCGGGGCGCCGCAGACCCTGCGTTTACGTGTCACAGGGCCACGGTAGCCTGGGAGGTAATGAGAAGGACTCAAGCCGGTACAAGTCGGTACTGACCGGTCGTCGTCGGAGCGGTCGTCGGCCGAACGCAGCAGCACGTCGAAGAGCTCGCCCAGCGCGCTCGCGGATCCATTGAGGAGGTGGAGATGAGTAGGGCGCCCCGTTCCCGGGCCGCGCGCCGCTCCTGGGGGGACGACGACTCCGCCGCACCCATCATCCATGTCGACATGGACGCCTTCTTCGCCTCGGTCGAACTCCTCGAGCATCCCGAGCTGGCTGGTCGGCCCGTCATCGTCGGCGGTCGCGACGGCCGGGGCGTCGTGTCGGCCGCCTCCTACGAGGCCCGCGCCTTCGGCGTCTCCTCAGCGATGTCCATGGCCGAGGCCTGCCGGCGCTGTCCCCAGGCCGTGGTGCTACCCGTGCGTCATGGCCTCTATTCCCAGGTCTCGGCCCAGGTCATGTCCGTCTTGGCGGAGGTCACTCCGGTTCTGGAGAAGGTGAGTATCGACGAGGCCTTCCTCGACGTGACCGGCGCCCGGCGTCGGATGGGTCCGCCGGTGACCATCGGCAGGTGGATCCGCGCCGAGGTGCGCCGGCGCGTGGGTGTGCCGGCCTCGGTGGGCATTGCCTCGACCAAGTTCGTCGCCAAGCTGGCCTCGTCCCATGCCAAGCCCGACGGACTGCTCCTCATCCCGGCCCACGCCACCCAGGACTTCCTCAACCTGCTGCCGGTTGGGGCGCTGTGGGGCGTGGGCGCCAGGACCCAGGAGGTCCTGGCGAGGTGGGGTATCAACGATGTGCGCACCCTGGCCGACGCCGATGCTCGCCACCTGGAGAAGATCCTCGGCCGGGCCGCCGGGAGGCACCTTCACGAGTTGTCGCACGGCATCGACCCCCGCCGGGTGGAGCCGGTGCGCGAGGAGAAATCGGTGGGAACTGAGACGACCTTCTTTGACACCGTCGCCGATCGTGAGCACGCCAGACGGGTCCTGCTGGACCAGACCCACCAGTGCGCCGCCCGCCTGCGCGCGGGAGACCTGCGCTGCCGCGTCGTGGTCCTCAAGGCCCGAGGAGCCGACTTCACCACCGTCACCCGCTCGCGCACCCTGGCGGTTCCTACCGACCTCGCCCGCGACATCTGGGAGATCGTCGCCGCCCTCTTCTCCGCCCTGCCCACTCCGACGGGCGGTTTCCGCCTCCTGGGCGTGCGAGTCGAAGGGCTTCTTCGCCTCGACGACGGCGTGCAGCTGCTCCTGGACGAGGATTCCCGGCGCGGCGCCCCGGAGCGGGCGGCCGACGCTGTACGGCGCAGGTGGGGCAACGGCGCGCTGGCCCCGGCCAGCCTTCTGAGAGGCGAGGGCGGGGTCACTCGGCGGCCGCGCGGTGGTGCAGGGTGATGACGAGGCGGTGAGACGACGCAGTGAGGAGGCGAGCCCGATGAGTCCGATTGATCCCGATCGGTCCCCGGCCTCAGCCGAGCTGTTACGGTTCATTTTGGTTAATTTCAGTCAGCCCCGGTCAATCTCGACCAATGCGGTCCCGCGAGTTTCTCCTGAGCCCCCACAGCGCCTATCCTGGCAACTACGGCGCAGATCCCCCGGCCCCTCCCGGAAGCAAGGAGCATGATGGCACTGTCAGAGCGAGAGCAGCAGGTCCTGCGGGACCTGGAATCGCAGCTCCACCAGGACGACCCCGACCTGGCGCATACGCTCCAGCGCGAGGAGCGTCGGCTCTCGCGCCCCTCGCCCCGCCAAGTCGGGGGAGGTGTGGCCCTGATCCTCGTCGGCCTGACACTCCTGATCGCCGGGGTCTCTGTGCGCCACAACCTCGTGTCCATCCTGTTGGGCGTGGCGGGCTTCCTTGTCGCCGTCGGCGGGGTGGCCCTGGCCCTGACCCGGGTGGAGAGCGCTTCCGGGTCGCGCCAGTCCGCCAGTGGCGCCAAGTCCGGCGGGGGCAAGAGCGGCGGGAAAAAGCGCTCCGCGTTCATGGACCGCCAGTACGAGCGCTGGGAGCGTCGCCGCGACTCCGAGGACTGAACACCTCTCCGCTCTCCTCCCCTCTCGCAGGCCGCGCCGCCAGACCGGATCCCCACTTCCCTCCATCACCCCCACTTCCCTCCACCACCCTCGGCCCGACAGGTCCTGTCCCCGGCACTCGCTCGCTCGGGACGGGACCTGAGTTTGTGAGGGCCCGAGTGGATGCAGCAGGTCCTGCGTCGAGGTCGCCGCCCTCCTTGCGCGTTCCGTCTCGATATCCCTCAGCGACGGGAATCTGCGTGCAGGCCGGATGAAGCCTGCTTTTTTCCTGTATATCCACCACGCCGAGAAGGCGGTGTCGCACACCTCCCTCCATGGACCCTCCACTCCGCTCCACCATGTTCGCGCGCGACGCACTTCTCCGGTATTTCAACGAAAAATGCTGTTGTCATGAGAGCGGTCGTGAGCCCGCGATACGCAGTTGTGATGCGCTCGCAGAGGAGGGGTGGGAGAAAAGGGAGGGAAGTGGAGTAGGGTGGGGTGCACGGGGTCGTCGAGGGGAAGGAGGTGGCTCATGTTCCTGGGAACGCATGCACCCAAGCTGGACGAGAAGGGCCGTCTCATCCTTCCGGCGAAGTTCCGTGAGGAGCTTGCGGGCGGAGTGGTTCTGACCCGAGGTCAGGAGCACTGCCTGTACGCCTTCACCGCTGCCGAGTTCGAGCGCATGTACGCCCAGCTGCGTGAGGCCCCCCTCGCCCAGAAGCAGGCGCGCGACTACGTGCGCGTCATGCTCTCGGGAGCGGACTCGCAGATCCCGGACAAACAGGGGCGCATCACGCTGCCAGGGCAACTGAGGGCCTACGCGGGCCTGAAGAAGGAGCTGGCCGTGATCGGAGCCGGAGCTCGGGTGGAGATCTGGGACGCCGAGTCCTGGAGCACCTACCTGGCCGCTCAGGAGCAGGTCTTCGCCGACACAGCCGAAGAGATCATCCCCGGCTTCTTCTGAACCGACTTCTCAGACGACTTCCCGACCACAACTGAACAACGCGGAACGCACGCAGATGCCGTCACGGCGCTGATGGGCCATCTCGTGAGGTCTCCGCCCGATGTCGCGTCCGACGCCTCTTCCCCGGCGCCGGAACCACGGGAGGAGTCCTGGCGAGATGGCCGCCGTCCGGACCGCATACCGACGTCGAGGACGAGTACCCGCCCCGTCAGGGATCGCGGACAGCGACCTCTCGAAGGCTCGTTGAGCCGCCCAGAACCAGACATGTCAACCAGATGTGCCCAGGACACAGCACCGGGCAGGCTCCAGGAAGGAGGACGCCGCATGACCAGCCCCCAGACGCAGTCGGCCGCCGCTGACGCCGTCGGCAGGCACGAGCCGGTACTCCTCCAGCGCTGTCTGGACCTGCTCGCGCCGGCGATCGAGGGCGCCGCCCAGAGCACCGCGGCCAAGCCGGTCATGATCGACTGCACGCTGGGCCTGGGGGGACACACCGAGGCGGCACTCGAGCGCTTCCCAAATCTGAAGGTCGTGGGCATCGACCGCGACCCCGAAGCGATCGCACTGGCATCGGCACGTCTGGAGCGCTTCGGCGACCGCTTCACCGCGGTCCGGGACACCTACGACGCCGTGAACCGGGTGGCCCGTGAGCACTCCGCGAACAGCGATGGAACGGTGGACGCCGTCCTCATGGACTTGGGCGTCTCCTCCCTTCAGCTCGACGAGGCCTCGCGGGGCTTCTCCTACGCCCGCCCGGCGCCTCTCGATATGCGCATGGATCAGGGCTCGGGGCCCACCGCCCAGGACCTGCTGGAAGGCTCGAGCGCCGCCGAGCTCACCCACATCCTGCGCACCTACGGCGAGGAGCGATTCGCCTCCCGTATCGCCGCCGCGGTCGTGAACCGTCGGCAGGCCGGTGAACCGGTGAGCAGCACGCAGGAGCTGGCCGAGCTCGTCCGCCAGGCGGTGCCGGCACCGGCACGCCGCAGCGGCGGGCACCCCGCCAAACGGACCTTCCAGGCGCTGCGCATCGCCGTCAACGCCGAGCTCGACGTCCTGGAGCTGGCCGTGCCTCGGGCACTCAACAGCCTGCGGGTCGGGGGACGCCTCGTGGTGGAGTCCTACCAGTCCCTGGAGGACCGGATCGTCAAACGGGCGCTGGTCCACGGGGCCACCTCCCGGGCACCGCAGGATCTGCCAGTCGTGCCCGAGGCGGACCGCCCCTACCTCGAGCTGCTCACTAGTGGCGCGGAGAAGGCCGACGCCCGCGAGCTGGAGCACAATCCCCGCTCGGCGCCGGTGCGGCTGCGTGCAGCGGAGCGCCTTCGTCCTGCCGACCGGGCGCCTGCACCGCAGGCGCGTCCGTCGTCCTCCGACAGCCGGGGCTCGGGCCGTCGAGCCGGACGCCGCGCCAACCGGCACCGCACGAGGTGAGGACTCCTCCGGGTCCGCGCAGTGTCGACAACCCTCTCAGTCCATTTCGCACCACACGTACCAAGTCCAACGACACCACAGGGAAGGCACATTGATGAGCGCTACCGCCACTGCTCGAGTCACCCGCCCGATCGCGACACGGCGCACCGCCCAGGCGAGTGGTTCCTCCGGCATCCAGGGACGCACGGAGGCCGGTGCCGTCAAGCGACCTCAACTGCGCGTCATCAGCGGTGCATCCCGGGCGACGTCGTCGTCCCTGCCCTTCCTCACGCTCATCATCATGGTACTGGCCGGCGCCCTCGTCGCCTCGATGCTCCTCAACGCCAAGATGGCCGACACCGCCTACCGGATGAAGGAGAAGCAGGTCGAGCTCAACGTCGCTGAGGACCACGTCGAGACGCTGCGCACCCAGGTGCAGGAGGCCTCTGCTCCCGACGCCCTGGCTACTCGCGCCAAGGAGCTGGGCATGGTGCCCGCGGCCGCTCCGGGTGTCGTGGACGTCGACAAGGGGCAACTCACTGAGGGCACCCCCGCCCACGCCGCCAAGACCGGTCAGGCCGGGAAGTAGGCCGCCGGTGAACCCCTCGCGTCGTCAGGTGCTCCAGGCCGGAGGTCTGCTGCTGTTCACGGCTCTGGCCGGGCGCACTGTCTACGTCCAGGCGGTCGAGGGACCGGAGCTGGCCGCCAGGGCCAAGGCCGAGCGCACGGTCTCCTGGGTTAACCGGGCGCCCCGGGGGGACATCACCGGACGCGACGGCACGGTCCTGGCCTCTTCGGCGGTCAGCTACGACATCGGCGTCAACCAGCCCCTCATCTCCCAGTACGAGCACACCGAGATGCGCCTTAACGAGTCCACCGGGGTCAACGAGAAGGTGGTCGTCGGCTACGGGGCGGCGGCGGTGGCCGCCCAGCTCGCCCCGATCCTCGACGTCGACCCCTTCGAGCTCGGGGCCAAGCTTGTGGGAGAGCGGACCTACGAGGTCATCGCCCAGGAGGTCGCCCCCGACACCTGGCGCAAGATCAAGGCTCTGGACATCCCCGGAGTCGAGCCCGACCAGCGCACCCGGCGCACTTACCCGGCCGGGACCGTGGCCGGCAACGTCCTGGGCTTCACCCGCGAGGGGGAGCACAACCGCGAGCTCATAGGGGCGGCCGGGCTGGAGCTCACTCAGAACGAGCTCCTCACCGGCGTTGACGGCAAGGGCAGCGAGGAGATCGGGCGCAGCGGCGTCATCATCCCCACCGGCGAGCAGAAGGACAATCCGGCCCGGCCGGGCGCCACCGTGCGCACCACCCTCCATCCGGACCTGCAGTCCATCGCCCAGGAGACCATCGACCGCACGGTGGCGGCCCAGCACGCAGACTGGGGCATCGTCATGGCTATGGAGCCGAGCACCGGCAAGGTCGTCGTCCTGGCCGACTCCAACTCCGTGGATCCCTCTAACCCGTCGGCCACCTCCGAGGAGAACCGCACCGCGCGCAGCGTCCAGGCCGTCTTCGAACCCGGAAGCGTCGGCAAAGTCGTCACCTTCGCCACCGCCCTGGAGACGGGCGCCGTCAAGCCCGAGGACACCTGGACTATCCCCTACACCTGGACCTCCGCCAGCGGCCAGACCTTCAAGGACTCCCATGCGCACGAGACCCAGTCGATGACGACCTCCGGGGTCCTGGCCGAGTCCTCCAACGTCGGCACCGTCCAGATCGGCGAGAAGGTCTCCGACGACGTCCGCTACGACTACATGAGGCGCTTCGGCTGGGGCGAGACCACGGGTATCGAGATGCCCGCCGAGTCAGAGGGAATCCTCTACCCGCCCAGCTCCTGGGACGACCGCACCCGCTACACCACAATGTTCGGCCAGGGGGTCGCCGGTACCACCCTCCAGTCCCTCCAGGTGCTGGCCACCGTCGCCAACAAGGGCGTGCGCGTGGCCCCGAGAGTCATCGACGGCTGGATCGACGCCGACGGCAAGGAGACCCCCCAGACCCGCCCGGAAGGGGTGCGGGTGATCTCCGAGGCCACCGCCACGACCCTCACCGAGATGCTCATCGGCGTCACCCAGGAGGGCGGCACCGCCGAGGCCGCCTCCATCAACGGCTACCTGGTGGCGGGCAAGACCGGTACCACCGAGATCCTCACCGATGATTCCACCGTGGCGTCCTTCGTCGGATTCCTCCCCGCGCGCGACCCGGTCCTGGCCATCGCCGTCATCGTCTACCGGCCCGAGGGCATCTTCGGAGGCACCGTGGCCGCCCCCGCCTTCCGGGAAGTGGCGCTGGCCGCCATGCAGGCGCTCAACATCGCCCCGGACCCGAGCGTCGTGGCCGCCCAGGCCGCGCGCAACGGGGCCGGCGGGGAACGGGATGCGAGCCAGTGAGGTGCTCCATGCGGTAGACGATCGTGACCACCAGCACCCCAGCGAAGCGACCCTCAGAGGTTCTTGTGGAAGATCGACAGTCAAAGGTCGCGATAGATTGAGGAACTATGAGCAACCACGCCTACGAGTCGGCCGCCGCCCTACGGCCGGGCTCCAATGGTCCCGTCCCCATCAGAGCTCTGTGCGAGCGCTTCTCCCTGGTTCCCGCCTCAGCCGATGACGCCGCCGCCCTGGAGGATCTGAGCGTCCTGGGGGTCAGCGTCGACTCCGGTGACACCGCCCCAGGCGAGCTCTTCGCGGGCCTGCCCGGCTTCACCGTCCACGGTGCCCGCTTCGCCGCCGAGGCCGTGGCCTGCGGCGCCGTCGTCGTCCTGACCGACGCCGAGGGTAGCCGGATCGTCCACGAGACCGCCCCCGGGACCCCGGTTCTCATCTGCGACGACCCACGCGCCGTCGTCGGCCCCCTGAGCGCCGAGGTCTACCACCACCCCGCGCGCGGCCTCATCACGACGGCCGTCACCGGCACCAACGGCAAGACCACGACCTCCTACTTCCTCGACGCGATCCTGTCGGCCCACGTCGGCGCCTGCATGGTGGCCGGGACCGTCGAGCTGCGCGTGGGGGAGCGCTCCGTGGAGTCCCCGCGCACCACCGTCGAGGCCCCCGTCCTGCAGCGGATGATGGCCCTGGCCGTAGAGGACGGGGTCGGCGCCGCCTCCCTGGAGGCCTCCAGTCACGCCATCGTCCTGCACCGGCTCGACGGAGTCGTTTTCGACGTCGCCGGCTTCACCAACCTCCAGCGAGACCACCTCGACTTTCACAAGACCATGGAGGGCTACCTGGAGGCCAAGGCACAGCTGTTCACCCCCGAGCACGCCCGCCGCGGCGTCGTCTGCGTCGACGACCAGTGGGGCGCCGCTCTCGCCGCCGAGGCCCCCATCGAGATCGACCGCCTGCGCGCCTACCCCGGCGACGCCCCCGCCGACTGGTGGGTCAGTGACGCCGCCGTCTCCCTGACCGACTCCGCCACCACCTTCACCCTCCACGGACCCGACGGCGAGCAGATCGAGGCCTCCTGCCCCCTTCCCGGACTCGTCAACGTCCAGAATGCGGCCCTGGCCCTGGTTATGGCCATCCGTGCGGGCGTGCCCACCGCCACCGCCACCGAGGCCCTGGCAGGAGCCCACAACATCCCGGGCCGCATGCAGCGCATCAGCCAACGCGACACCAGGCGCGGCCTGTGCATCGTCGACTTCGCCCACACCCCCGACGCCATGGAGCTGGCCCTCAAGGCCGTGCGCCCCATCACCCCGGGCCGCCTCATCGTGGTCTTCGGCTCCGACGGCGACCGCGACCAGGGCAAGCGGCCCATGCTGGGCGAGGTGTGCGCCCGCCTGGCCGATGTCCTCGTGGTCACCGACGAGAACCCCCGCAGCGAGGATCCCCAGCTCATCCGCAACGCCATCCTGGACGGGGTACGCTCCGTGCGCCCGGACCTGGAGAACGTCGAGGAGATCACCACCTGGCGCGGCGACGCCGTGCGCCGCGGCGTCGAGCTGTGCGGCCCCGACGACACCGTCATCGTCACCGGCAAGGGCCACGAGCCCTTCCTGGAGATCGCCGGAGACTTCATTCGCTACAACGACGCTCCCGTCATGGCCGAGGCCGTCGAGGAGAAATGGGGGCGGGGATGAACCTCACCCTGAGTCAGATCGCAGCCGCCGTCGGCGGCAGGCTCATCGGCCCGGACGCACCTGTGACCGGCCCGGTCGTCACCGACTCCCGCCAGGCCGCCGAAGGCTCCCTGTTTGTCGCCGTCCACGGCGAGCGCACCGACGGCCATGCCCACCTGGGCTCCGCACTCTCCCTGGGCGCCGTCGGGGCGATCGTCTCCGACCCGGGGGCCGCCCGGGCCGGGTTGGGCATCGACCGGGGCGGCGCTGTCGGCTCCGCGGCAGCACAGCCCGGGACGGGGGCTGCGTCCACGACGGAGGACACGACTGGGGGTACGACTGAGGAGCTGCCCCTGGGACTCGTCCTCGTGGAGGACACCGTCACGGCCCTCGGCGCCCTTGCCCGCACCCATCTGGTCGGCCTGCGCCGGGCCGCGGCCGACCGCGGCGAGCGGCTCACCGTGGTGGCGATGACCGGCTCGGTGGGCAAGACCACCACCAAGGACCTCACCCGCCAGCTCCTGGCCGCCTCCGGCCCCACCGTCGCCCCCAGGGCCAGTTTCAACAACGAGATCGGCCTGCCGCTGACCGTTCTGGAGGCCGATGAGCGCACCCGCTACCTCGTCCTGGAGATGGGGGCCTCCGGTCCCGGCCACATCGCCTACCTCACCGACATCGCTCCCCTGGATGCGGCCGGGGTCCTCATGATCGGCCACGCCCACATGGGAGGGTTCGGCTCCATCGAGGGCGTCGCCGCCGCCAAGGCGGAGATCGTCGCCGGCCTGCTGCCCGGCGGTACCGCCATCCTCAACGCCGATGACGCGCGCGCCGCCGCCATGGCGGATCTCGCCCCGGGGCGGGTCCTCACCTTCTCCGCCCAAGGCAACCCCGCCGACCTGCGGGCCGAGAACATCGCCCTGGACGAGGCCGCCCGTGCCGGATTCGACCTCCACCTGCCCGGACTGGACGGACCCCGGCGCGTCCGGCTCTGTGTTGCCGGCGCCCACAACGTGGCCAACGCCCTGGCCGCCGCGGGACTGGCCCTGGCCGCGGGGCTCGACCCCGGGATCATCGCCGAACGCCTGGGGACTGCGAGCATTGAGAGCCCCCACCGCATGGACGTCTCGGAGCTCAGTGGCGATCTTCTCCTGATCGACGACTCCTATAACGCCAACATCGATTCCATGACAGCCGCACTGGCCGCTCTGCCGGCCCTGGCCGGAAGCCGGCGCCGCGTCGTCGTGGTTTCCGAGATGCTCGAGCTGGGGGAGTCCTCCGCCGCCGATCATGCCCGCACCGGGGAGCTAGCGGCCCGGGCCGGAGCGGCTATGCTCATCGGCATCGGCTCCACCCAGGAGGCACTCGAGGCCGCCAGGGCGCGAGGGGTCGAGGTCGTCGGCTTCGACGATGCCGCGACCGCCATCTCCCAGATCGACGCCCTCCTGGCCGACGGCGACGCCGTCCTGGTCAAGGGCTCCAACGGATCCGGCGCCTGGCGCCTGGCCGACCATCTCAAGGAGGTTCGTCCCCGATGACCGCCATCCTCATCTCCGGCGTGGTCGGACTGGTGGGCACTCTGCTGGGAACCCCGCTGCTCATCCGCTACCTCCACGCCAAGGAGTACGGGCAGTTCATCCGCCAGGACGGCCCCCAGGGCCACTTCACCAAGCGCGGCACGCCCACCATGGGCGGCCTCGTCATCATCATCTCCACCGTCCTGGGATACACCCTGGCGAATCTCACCCAGCTGCGCACGCCGCGAGCCTCCGGAGTCCTGCTGCTCTTCCTCATCGTCGGACTCGGGCTCATCGGCTTCCTGGACGACTTCGAGAAGATCTCCAAGCAGCGCTCCCTGGGGCTGCGGGCCTGGCAGAAGATCCTGGGACAGGCGCTCATCGGCATCGGCTTCTCGGTGGCGGCCCTGCACTTCGCCGATCGCAACGGGCTCACCCCTGGCTCCACCCGGATCTCCTTCGCCCGAGACTCGGCGATCAACCTGGCCTTCGCGGGCAGTGTCATCGGGCTCATCCTGTTCATCCTGTGGGCGAACTTCCTCATCACCGCCTGGTCCAACGCCGTCAACCTCACCGATGGCCTCGACGGGCTGGCCGCCGGCGCCTCGGCCATGGTGTTCGGCGCCTACACGCTCATCGGCCTGTGGCAGACCAACCAGTCCTGCAACTACGGCCACGAGACCATGGTCCCCACCACCTGCTACCTGGTCAGGGACCCGCGCGACCTGGCGATGATCGCTGCCGCCCTGATGGGGGCGTGCTTCGGGTTCCTGTGGTGGAACGCCTCACCGGCCAAGATCTTCATGGGCGACACCGGCTCCCTGGCCCTGGGCGGCGCTGTCGCGGGGCTGTCGATCCTGACCCGCACCGAGTTCCTCGCCGTCATACTGGGCGGGCTCTTCCTGGCCGAGGTCATGAGCGACATCATTCAGATCGTCTCGTTCAAGTCGACAGGCCGACGCGTCTTCCGCATGGCTCCACTGCATCACCACTTCGAACTGGGAGGATGGACCGAGGTCAACGTGGTGATCCGCTTCTGGATCATCGCCGGCCTGTGCGTTATCGCGGGACTGGGACTCTTCTACGCCGAGTACCTGCGCCAGCTCATCTTCGGGTGAGTCGGGTCGCCCGGATTCCGCGAACCATCGATGCAGAGCCCCCTTGCCGGCGGTCCGGCCAGGAGCAGTGAAGAACAGTGAAGAACCAGGAGCGTGAGCCCGCACCGTGACCAGCCTGACTGAAGTCCCCGGTGAACCGCCCCGCAGTGCCGGGCCGGTGAACGCATCCGGCCGCGTCGCCGGTCCTGCCGGGTCCCTGCGCGATCAGCTCGACGGCGCCCACGTGGCCGTCGTCGGGCTGGGGCGCACCGGGCGCGCCGTTGTCGACGCCCTGGTCACCCTAGGGGCTCGTATTCACGTCTTCGACAGCCGCGAGGCCTCCATCGAGGCGCTGGACGCATCCGCGCACACAGCCCTGGCCTCCTGCGTCGTCTCGGCTGCTGTGGCCGACGGCGAGGCGTGCGCGGCCGCCCTGGCGGACTCTCCGGCGCGGCTGTTGGTCGTCTCACCCGGCGTTCCAGCCACGGGTCCGGTCCTGCGCACCGCCGAGGCGGTCGGCATCGAGACCTGGAGCGAGATCGAGCTGGCCTGGCGGCTCCAGCAGGACTCCTCCCGACCGGGCGTCCCCTGGCTGACGCTGACCGGCACGGACGGCAAGACCACCACGGTCGGCATGCTCTCGGCCATCCTCGAGGCCCAGGGACTTGCCGCCCCGGCCGTCGGCAACATCGGAACGCCCGCCATCGAGGCGGTGCTGGCCGGCAGCGCAGACGCCCTGGCCGTGGAGCTGTCCAGTTTCCAGCTGCACACCACTCGGACCCTCTCGCCCCTGGCCTCTGCGTGCCTCAACCTGGCCGCGGACCACCTCGACTGGCACGGGGGCCCGGAGGCCTACGCCCAGGACAAGGCCCGCGTCTACGCCCGGACCCGTCTCGCCGCCGTCTACAACCTCGCCGATGCCGCCACTGAGGACATGGTCCGCCAGGCCGATGTCGTCGAGGGTTGCCGTGCTGTCGGATTCACCCTGGCTACGCCGGGACTCGGGCAGGTCGGCATGGTCGAGGATCTGCTGGTGGACCGCGCCTTCCACGCCGAGCGTCGCTCCAGTGGCGTCGAGCTGGCTACCGTCGCCGACCTGGCTCACCTGGCTCCGGGCCACCGCACCGAAAACCTGCCCCCCCATATACTCGCCGACGCCCTGGCGGCAGCGGCTCTGGCCCGCGCGGCAGGTGCGGGCGCCGAGGCGGTCGCCGCCGGACTGCGCGCCTACAGCCCCGGAGCCCATCGGATCGTCACCGTCGCCGAGGCGGGCTCCGTCACCTGGGTCGACGATTCCAAGGCCACCAACCCGCACTCCGCCGAGGCGGCGCTCACCTCCCTGCCGCGGGGAACCGGCGTATGGATCTGCGGCGGAGACACCAAGGGCGCCCAGTTCTTCGACCTGGTCCGCTCGGTGCGCCCCCACCTGCGCGGCGCCGTCGTCATCGGCAAGGATCAGAGCGATATCCTGGCCGCCCTGGAGCAGGAGGCCCCGGGATTGCCGGTGACCCGCATCGGCGACGCTGCGCCCGAGCGGGTCAGCGCCGCGGCGGTGGAGGCCGCCGGCGCCATGGCTCGCGGCGGCGATACCGTCATGCTGGCTCCGGCCTGCGCCTCCTGGGACCAGTTCGCCTCCTACGCCCAGCGCGGCGACCTCTTCGCCGCGGCCGCCCAGGCTTACACCCGCGGTGACGGGCTCCAGGCCACGGACGCCCCCGGTGTCCAGGAGCAGCTGTGAAGACCGGGTCCGCCTCGGCCACCGCTTCCCGCTCGTCGACACCCTCCTCGTCAGGATCCTCGACGATGGTCGGGCGTGCGTCAGGAAGGCCACGGGCCGAGGACGCACCGGGCGAGGCGACCGTTCGGAAGACCTCCGCCAAGGCGCCCGAGCAGTCGACGAAGCAGCCGTCACGGTCCGGCAAACAGCCCGGCTCGCGCACGGCCCGACCCCGGCAGTCATCGAATTCGCCGAAACGGCATGTGAAAGGTTCCCCGTCCCAGGCGCCTTCTCAAGTCCCGCCGAAGGCATCGCCGAGGACCGTTGGTTCCCGGGACACCAGCCGGATCGGTCACCTGCGCGCCGCGTGGGGCCGGCGCCTGGCGCGCTGGGGCGAGTGCCTGTCCCGCCCGTGGGAGGGCTCCAAGGCGTCCGAACCCGACGGCTCCTCTGCGCAGCGCCATCGCCCACGCCGTTCGGGCGGCGCCGACGACTCGGCTCAACGCTCCGAGCAGGTGACCCTGACCTACTACTGTCTGCTCATCTCCACCCTGGTGCTGGAGACCTTCGGACTCATCATGGTCTTCTCCGTGCAGTCGGTGACCGTTGCCGCCAACGGCGGCAACGCCTTCACCGACTTCGCCAAGTACCTCGTCTTCGCGGTGGTGGGGACCGTGAGCATGATCGCGGTCTCCCGTATGCCGCTGTCCTGGTTCCCCCGGGTCTCCTGGGTGGTGCTGGGGCTGACGATCGCCATGCAATGCCTGGTCTTCACCCCCATCGGCGTCAATGTCTACGGCAACCGCAACTGGATCCTGGTGCCCGGAGTTGGCACGGCCCAGCCCTCGGAGTTCATCAAGGTCGCCCTAGCCCTCGTCCTGGGCACGCTGACGACCTGGTACACGGCCAAGCGCCGGGATCGGACCGCGGTAGCGGGGTGGGGCGGCGTCGTCATCGCGATCGTGGCCGTTCTCGGCGGACAGGACCTGGGAACCGTCATCATCCTGGTCCTCATCGTCGCGGGCGCCCTATGGGTGGGGGGCATGCGGAAACGATGGTTCGCTCTTCTGGGAGTGCTCGGCATGCTCCTCTTCGCAGGAGCCTCGCTGCTCAGTGCCAACCGGCGCGCCCGCATCATCGCCTGGATCCACCCCGAGGGCGCCGACCCCACGGGCGTGGGCTACCAGCCCAAGCACGGCATGTGGGCGCTCAGCACCGGCGGTTGGTTCGGTGTAGGACCGGGGTCCTCGCGTCAGAAGTGGGGCTACCTCACTCAGGCCGACTCCGACTACATCTTCGCCGTGCTCGGAGAGGAGTTCGGGCTGGTGGGCACCCTCGTCGTCATCGTCCTGTTCGCCGTCATCGGCGGCTGCTGCCTGCGCCTCATGAGACGCCACTCCACCACCTACGTCGTGGCCACTACCTCGGCCATCGGCGCATGGATCGTGGGACAGGCGATCATCAACATGAGCGTTGTCACCGGCGCCCTGCCGGTGCTGGGCGTCCCGCTTCCCCTCGTCAGCCGCGGAGGAACCGCTCTGGTCTCGGTCCTCTTGGCCATCGGGGTGCTTCTCGCCTTCGCCCGCCACGAACCCGGCGCGCAGGAGGCCCTGTCCACGAGCCCCGGGGCGCTGCGTCGTTCCCTGGCAGTCATCGTCCCAAGGAGGAACCGTGCCCGAGACAAGTGAGAGCGCAGGATCGCCCCAGGAGACGCAGCCCATCCGGGGCGAGCGCGACCGGCCGTTGCGGGTACTCCTGGCCGGTGGCGGCACAGCCGGCCACGTCAATCCGCTGCTGGCCTCGGCCGCTGCCCTGCTGGACCCGGCCCTGGGCGGGGACCCCCGCACGCGGATCCTCGTCCTGGGGACGGCCGAGGGGCTGGAGAAACGGCTGGTTCCCGAGGCCGGCTTCGAACTGGCCCTCGTCCCCCGGGTCCCCCTGCCCCGGCGCCCCAGCGGGGACCTGCTGCGCCTGCCGCACCGGTTGGGAAAGGCGATCAGCGCGGCCACCGAGGCCATCGAGACGCTCGGAGCCGACGTCGTCGTCGGCTTTGGCGGCTACGTCTCCACCCCCGCCTACCTCGCCGCCCGGAAGGCCGGTATACCGGTCGTCATCCACGAACAGAACGCCCGCCCGGGCCTGGCCAACCGGCTGGGGGCCTCCTGGGCCCAAGCGGTCGCGCTGACCTTCGCCTCCACCCGGCTCAAGGCCTCCAAGGGCCGCACCGAGGTCACCGGGCTGCCCCTGCGCCCGGCCATCGCCGCCCTGGTGACGCAGTGCTCTACTCCGGAGGGGGCTCAGCGCGCCCGCGTCGACGGCGCCCAGGCGCTGGGGCTCGATCCTGCGATGCCCACGCTCCTGGTGACGGGCGGCTCTCTGGGAGCCCAGCACCTCAACGAGGTCCTCAGCGAGTCGCTCAGCTCCCTGCCCGCCGGTCTGCAGGTGCTGCACCTGACCGGCAAGGACAAGGATGCCCCCGTGCGCGCCGCCCTCGAGGCGGCGGTGGATGCCGGTGCACCGGAGGATCTGATCGAGCGCTACCACGTGCTGGACTACCTGACCACCATGGAACAGGCCTACGCCTGCGCCGATGGGGTCCTGTGCCGCTCGGGCGCCGGCACCGTTGCGGAGATCACCGCCCTGGGCCTGCCCGCGCTCTACGTCCCCCTGCCGATCGGCAACGGGGAGCAGCGCCTCAATGCCGCCGACGTCCTGGCCTCGGGAGGTGGTCGCATGGTGCTCGACGCCGACCTCAAGCCCTCTGACATTCTCGACTTCACGGTGCTCATCTCCGATCCCGAGCGGCAGGCCGCCATGGCCCGGGCCGCGGCCTCCACCGGAGTCCAGGACGCGGCGGCCCGACTGGCCGCCCTCATCCAGCAGTGCGCCTCAACGAACAACACTCCCACCGACGAGGAGAACGCGGCATGACCACGACGACACGCACCCCCCGCGCCGACACCCGGCAGGCCGGTTCCGACCGCCGCACGCTGTCGGGCCGGTCGTTTCACCTCATCGGCATCGGGGGAGCGGGCATGAGCGTCGTCGCCCAGCTGCTCGCCGCGCGCGGCGCCCGGGTCTCGGGCTCCGACGCCCACGGCGGCCCCGCCTTCGACCACCTGGCCGATCTGGGGATTGCGACCCACCTGGGCCACGACGCCACGCATCTTCCCGCCGAGAGCACGGTCGTAGTCTCCACCGCGATCAAGGAGACCAATCCCGAGCTCGCCGAGGCGCGCCGCCGTGGCCAGGAGGTCATCCACCGCTCCCAGGCCCTCGCCCTGGCCGCCCAGGGGCTGGACTTTGTCGCCGTGGCCGGTGCGCACGGCAAGACGACGACCTCGGGCATGCTCGCCGAGGCCCTGACGGACACCGGAGCCGATCCCTCCTTCGCCATCGGCGGGGTCGTCAGAGCCCTGGGCACCGGAGCCCACCTGGGGAGCGGTCCCGCCCTGGTGGCGGAGGCCGACGAGTCCGACCGATCCTTCCTCAACTACTCACCCCGCATCGAGATCGTCACCAACGTCGAGCCCGACCACCTCGACAGCTACGGCTCCGCCTCGGCCTTCGAAGCGGCCTTCGTCGACTTCGCCCACCGCCTGGTCCCCGGGGGGCTGCTGATCGCCTGCGCTGCCGACCCCGGCTCCCTGCGTCTGGCGCAGTCCGCCGCCGATGAGGGCCTGCGCGTCGTCACCTACTCCTTCGGCGGCCCCGACACCCTGCCCGGTGGGAAGCCGGTGGGGGAGGGGCACGTCCACCTGGACATCCAGGAGCGCGGCGCATCCTCCACCCGTGCGCTGCTGACCCTGACCGGGGCGACGGACCGTGACCCGACCGATGACACGGGGAGCCGCACGGTCGAGCTGGTGCTGGCAGTCCCCGGAGACCATGTGGCCCTGGACGCCGCCGGTGCCTGGGCGGCGGGCATCGAACTCGGCGTCGAACCGGCCGAGATGGCCCGCGCTCTGGGCTCCTTCGGGGGAACCGGGCGGCGCTTCGAAGACCGGGGCCAGGCCGACGGCGTACGCGTTATCGACGACTACGCCCACCACCCTACGGAGATCGAGGCGCTGCTTCGCACCGCGCGTGAAGTCGCTCAGGAGCGCGGCGGCCGGGTCCTGGTCCTCTTCCAGCCGCACCTGTTCTCCCGCACAAGGGCTTTCGCCGACC
Source organism: Actinomyces johnsonii (assembly GCF_006546835.1). Lineage (GTDB taxonomy): Bacteria > Actinomycetota > Actinomycetes > Actinomycetales > Actinomycetaceae > Actinomyces > Actinomyces johnsonii. The sequence goes on from NZ_VICB01000004.1 coordinate 385,311, forward strand.
GCTTCGGGCAGGCGCTCGCCCTGGCCGACGCCGTCGTCGTCGCGGACGTCTACCCGGCCAGGGAGGCCCAGGCCGACTTCCCCGACATCTCCGGAGATACGGTCGCCCGGCGGGTCCCCGGCGACAAGGCCTCCTTCGTCGCGGACCGGCGGGACGCCGCACACGCGGCGGCCGCTCTGGCTCGCCCCGGAGACCTGCTGCTGACAGTCGGAGCCGGTGACGTCACCGAGCTCGCCGCCATCGTCCTGGCAGACCTGACGGCTCGCGAAGGCGCCGCACCCGGTTCGCCCGAGGACCGGGGCTGACCGGCATGAGGAAGCCCTCGGCGCCCCGCCCCGAGCCGTCCGACCGGTCTCAGGGCGCCCCGGCCAGCATTCCGCCGCGCCGCTCCGGAATACGGCGTGCGCGCCCCGTCCGCTCCGGGCGGAGCGGGAACGGTCGGAGCGGGGGCCGGCAGCCCTCGCAGGATTCACAGGCCGAGAGGCCGCCCGAGCAGTCGCCCCAGCCATCCGGCCAGATGAGCAGCCGGTCGACGACGGCCAGACGACCACGGGTCCCCGGCTCCGGTGCCACCATGAGGAGGGGCGGAGCCGCGCGCAGTGGCGCCCCGTCATCCTCGGGCGATCCTCGCCCGACCCCGTCGAGGAGCTCGTCAAGCCCTTCGACCAAGCCTCGTCGGGACGACGACGGCCCCGCGGGGACCAGAAGCCGGGAGGCGGCCTCCAGTCCGGACGGAGCAGCGAGCACGGAGCTGACCGTGTTCGGCCGTCGACAGGTGGCGCTGCCCAGAGGCGACGACCGGGTCGTCTCCACCGGCCTCGCCGACCGCCTCAAGGAGCGTCAGCAGGCCCTGCGCCGGTTGCGCCTGCGCCGGGTCACGACCGCGGCGGTAGTCGTACTCGTCGTCGTCCTGATGACCTGGGTCCTGCTCTTCTCACCCCTTCTGGGGCTTAAGACTCAGAGCATCTCCGTCATCGGATCGGACGGCAGCGTCTCGGACAAGCAGGTCCGCGACGTCCTGGCCTCCTACGCGGGCGACTCGTTGCTGAGGCTCGATACCGGCCGGCTCTCCGCCCAGGTCAGCGACAACCTGGTCCGAGTACGTCGGGCGCAGGTGACCAGGGCATGGCCCCAAGGACTGCGAGTGCAGCTGACGATGCGGGTGCCGGTGGCCACTGTTCAGGGCCCGGACGGGTACCAGATCCTCGACAACGAGGCCGTGGTCCTCGAACGGGTCCCCGAGGCGCCGTCGGGCCTGGTGACCATCATGCCCGACTCGGCCGAGACCGGCGGGGCCGCGGGGCCCCGGGCGATCTCCGCCAAGCAGGTCGCAGCCGTCACCCAAGTAGTGGGCTCTCTCACGCCGGAAACGCTGGCCCAGGTCTCTAGCGGGAGCGCCACCGAGGCCGGGCAGGTCACGCTCACCCTGTCCAACGGTGCCAGCGTGGTCTGGGGCGACACCCGTGACAACACGCTCAAGGCGCGGGTCCTGGCGACGCTGATGACCACTAGCGCATCCATCTACGACGTCTCCTCGCCCCATCGCCCCACCACACGATCAGCCGACGCCGCGTCCACTGCGACTGCGACGTCGTCGCAGACGTCCTGAGCGGTTCCGCGTGCTCCGCCGTGCAACCGGTGGGAGGGCCGCCGGACACTCACTGTCGGCCTTCAGGTTTATTGCAGGCGAATTGCAGCGATATAGCAGGAAATCCGCAGGCAACTGCACACGAACACGCCGGGCTTCAATGCGTGGCGACGTCCTGGAAGTCTCATAGCGTTAAGCCAGTCATTCGAAGAATGACATAAGTATAGACCTTAACTTGAGGTTGAGGTCTGAGGGGAGTCCTCGACAGGGGGCTCATGACGAAACTCGCGGAGGGGACGCCAGTGGTCGAGAGCATGGCTGTGGACGACGCACAGCACTACCAGGCAGAGATCAAGGTCGTCGGAGTCGGCGGCGGCGGCGTCAATGCCGTCAACCGCATGATCGAGGCCGATCTGCGTGGCGTCGAGTTCATCGCCGTGAACACCGACGCCCAGGCGCTGCTCATGTCCGACGCCGACGTCAAGCTCGATGTCGGACGTGACCTGACCCGAGGGCTGGGGGCGGGGGCCGACCCGGCCATCGGCCGCAAGGCCGCCGAGGACCACGAGTCGGAGATCCGCGAGGCCCTCGACGGGTCGGACATGGTTTTCGTTACCGCCGGAGAGGGGGGTGGTACCGGCACCGGAGCCGCCCCCGTGGTCGCCCGCCTGGCCAAGAGCATCGGAGCGCTGACCATCGGCGTGGTCACCCGGCCCTTCTCCTTCGAGGGGCGTCGCCGCTCGGCCCAGGCCGAGGACGGCGTCCAGGCGCTGCGCGAGGAAGTCGACACCCTCATCGTCATCCCCAACGACCGCCTCCTGCAGATCGCCGACAAGAACATCTCCGTCGTGGACGCCTTCAAGCAGGCGGACCAGGTTCTCCTTCAGGGCGTTCAGGGCATCACCGAGCTCATCACCACCCCCGGCCTCATCAACGTCGACTTCAACGACGTCAAGTCCGTCATGCAGGGCGCTGGCAGTGCTCTCATGGGCATCGGCTCCGCCACCGGCGAGGGGCGCGCGATCACGGCCACCGAGGAGGCCATCGCCTCTCCGCTGCTGGAGACCTCGATCGACGGTGCCCACGGCGTGCTGCTCTTCTTCCAGGGCGGCTCCGACCTGGGGCTGTTCGAGATGAACGAGGCTGCCAACCTCGTGCGCGAGGCCGTCCACCCCGAGGCGAACATCATCGTCGGAAATGTCGTCGACGGCGCTCTGGGTGACGAGGTTCGCGTGACGGTCATCGCCGCGGGTTTCGACTCCGAGCCGGTGGTCGGCGGCCTGGCCGACCCGGTGACCCGGCTGTCGAGGGCGGCCTCTGTTCCGCCGGTGCCCTCCTCCCCGGTCGAGGATCTGCCGCCGGCGCCCGCCCCTCGCGGTGGCGCACACGCCGCGCAGAACCCGGTGACCCGTCCCGTGCCGCTAGCGCCGGCGCCGTCATCGCCGGCCGTCGCTGCCCACCTGTCGGAGGTGAATGCGGCCGAGGCCCTTTCATCGGGGAGCATGCCCGCCTACGTGGACGACTCTTACGGGACGTACGGCTCCGTGCCGGTTCAGCAGTCGGTCTCCGAGCTCGAGGTGCCGCAGGTCATCGGCGTCGATGCCGACGACGACGGCATCGATCTGCCCGACTTCCTACGTTGAGCGACGCTGAAATCGGGACCGCTCAGGGATGCGTGAAATGACTGCCGTTCAGGTCGCAGACCTGATCGAGGCGGATCTGGGCCCGGGGGCCCGCGGGTACTTCACCACTCGCGGCCCGCGGGCCCGTCTCGTTCCCGGCAGGGGCGACACCGATTCCGCGGCCCGGGGCGCCGACGACGACGGTGACCAGGACGGGGTCTACTGCGGCTGGAATCTCGCGCTCCATGTCGGCGACGACCCACAGCGCGTTCGCGGCCATCGTCGCCGGCTCGAGGAACTGCTCGGGCTCGAACGGGGAGAGCACCTGGCCTGGATGAATCAGGTGCACTCCAGCACCGTTGCTGCCGCTCGGACCGAATCGGTCCCCACGGCGGACGCGCTCGTCTTGGATACCCGAATGCCCGGGGCTCCGGCCGGCTGCTGCGTCCTCGTGGCCGACTGCGTTCCCCTTCTACTGGCCCATCGGGACGGCATTGTGACGGCGGCCGTTCACGCCGGGCGCCGCGGCATGCTCGACGGCGTCGTTCCCGCCACGATCGATGCTCTCCGGCGCGCGGGCGCGGTTCCGGAGGACCTCTGGGCGGCCGTCGGACCGTCGATCTGCGGTTCCTGCTACGAGGTGCCCGATCACATGCGCACGCTGTCCGCGCAGCGCGAACCCGCCTGCGCTTCGCGCACGTCGTGGGGAACTCCTGGCCTCGATGTGGCCGCCGGCGTCATCGCCCAGCTCGAACGCGCGGGAGTGGGGCACATCAGCGCCAGCGGGTGGTGCACCTACGAGGATCCACGCTTCTACTCCTTTCGGCGGGAGGGAACGACTGGACGGCTGGCGGGCGTCGTTCTCCCGAGATGAAGCTCAGGGCACTGAATACTTCCTGAGCGTGACCTACCTGGAACCTGAGGTTGGGGACACGCCGGGGTGAGGTCCCCGTGCGGCGTTGCGGGGGCGGATACCGTCGCAGCACATCCGGAACGCAGGGGACCGGACGAACCAAGGAGCGACAAAATGGGCGCGCTGCGCAGTATGACCAGTTTCCTCGGCTACTCGGAGCCGGAGGAGGAGACCTACGAGGACGGCTACGAGGCCGCCGACGCCGGTTTCGCCGTGCAGGAGCACGAGCAGGACTTCGTCGATGAGGGCTACGAGGACTTCGCCGCCCCTGCCGCGCCCGAGCCCGCCGCCGCCCCGGACCTCCGCCGCATCGTCACGGTGCATCCGTCGACCTACAACGAGGCCAGGATCATCGGCGAGTCCTTCCGCGATGGTGTTCCCGTCATCATCAACCTCACCGGCATGAGCGAGTCCGACGCCCGTCGCATGGTCGACTTCTCCGCAGGCCTGGTCTTCGGCCTGCACGGCGCCATCGAGCGAGTCACCCCGCGGGTCTTCCTGCTGACCCCGGCCAGCGTCGAGATCGACGGCGGCGAGGTCGCCGAGGCTCGCGGCCGGTTCTTCAACCAGAGCTGAGTTGACTGACGCGTGACACTTATCTCCGTGCTGGCTCGGATCCTGTGGAGCATTCTGAACCTGTACCTCCTCATCCTCCTGGTCAGGGTTGTGCTCGACTGGGTTCAGCTGTTCGCCCGCCAGTGGCGCCCCCAGGGGCCCGTTCTGGTGTTGGCCAACCTCGTGCACGCCCTGACGGATCCGCCCCTGCGGCTGATCCGTCAGAGGGTGCCCATGGCGCGCCTGGGAGGGGTCGGCATCGATCTGAGCTTCCTGGTCCTGTTCCTCGGGATCTTCATCCTCCAGTGGTTCCTCGAACTTCTTTGAACGGGTGTGAAGTCGTGAGCGAACCGCTAGAGTGCTGTTCTCACACCAGCGTGAGATAGCGCGCTTGATGTGGCCTGAACCTCGAGTTCAGGTACTCTGTCCGCATGAGTGACCGGATGCCCGGTGCTCGTGACCTTATCCGTAACGACACCGAGGTGACGACCCATGACGCTGCTGACAGCAGACGACGTCCTCAACAAAAAGTTCCAGGCGACCAAGTTCCGTGAGGGCTACGAGCAGGACGAGGTCGACGAGTTCCTCGACGAGGTAGTCGAGGCGATGCGTCAGCTGGAGGCTGAGAACGCCGACCTCAAGGCCAAGCTCGAGGCCGCCAACCGCAGGGTGGCGCAGCTCGGCGAGGGAGCCGCCATCCCCGCTGCTCCCGCTTCCCCCGTCTCTCCGGTCCAGGCCGAGCCTGCCGTGTCGGTGCCCGCCGTCTCCGGCGAGTCCGGTGGCCAGGGCCCGGCCGCCGCGTCCGGCATGCTCGAGCTGGCCCAGCGGCTCCACGACGAGCACGTCGCCAACGGCAAGGCCGAGGGCGAGCGGATCGTCACCGAGGCGCGCTCCACTGGAGAGCAGATCGTGCGCGAGGCCGAGGACCAGCGCAACCGGACACTGGCTCAGCTGGAGAAGGAGCGCTCCGGCCTTGAGCACAAGATCGACGAGCTGCGGCGCTTCGAGTCCGACTACCGCACCCGTCTCAAGAGCTACCTGCAGAACTTGCTGACCAACGTCGAGGACGGCGGCGAGAGCTCCATCTCTGGCCTGTGATCCCCAGGCCGTGATCGCCTCCCGGCGCCACCCCGTGAGTATCTCAGGGACCGGCCTACGGAGCACCATCTCCATGACTTCCATCCGTCAACGACGATTCGGCTCCTCCCGTTGTCTCTGACACGGCCTCCTACGAAGGGCGGCGACCCGCGCGGGTCGCCGCCCTTCGCTCCGTGCGTACGCTCCCACCCGTCTCTCTTCCGAGCGCAATGCGAGAAAGTCCCATGCCAGATCACGTGGACGCGGCCACGCCCCCCGAGGAGGCCGCGGATAACATCGTTTCACTCCCCACAGACAACCCGTTCAGCGCCATGGAGAAGAGCCTGGGAGCTCAGGGCGGCCGGGACGGAGAAGGCCGTCGGGCCCGGCGCTTATCGGTAACCGTGCTGTGGACGATGGCGGTTGTCATCGTCGTCGTCGACCAGCTCAGCAAGCAGTGGGCGCTCTCCGCCCTGTCCGACGGACAGCACACGGCCCTGCTCGGCCGGGCGCTGGGGCTCGTCCTGGTTCGCAACCCAGGTGCCGCCTTTTCCTTCGCCACCGGGCAGACTTGGATCTTCGCCCTCATCGCCTCCCTCGTGGTGGTCATTATCGTCCGTGTCTCCCGGAACCTGGCCTCCCGCTCGTGGGCGGTGGCCCTCGGCCTGGTGCTCGGTGGAGCGGTTGGCAACCTCATCGACCGTCTCCTGCGAGAACCCGGATTCTTGCGAGGCCACGTCATCGACTTCATCGACTACGGCGGCTACTTCGTGGGCAACGTCGCCGACATCGCGATCGTGCTCGCTGCCGCGGGCATCATTGTCCTGTCCCTGGGAGGATGGGAGATCGACGGGACGCGCGCCGCTTCCCGAAGCACCCCGGAGCCCAAGGGCGCCGACGGATCGCAGACCCCGGCTCACGCGGCGGGCGCAGCAGTCCGCCAAGGGGACGCCGCCGCTCCATCCATGCCGGCGATGCCTACGGAGCCGGAATGAGTCTGCGCCTTTTGCCCGTTCCCGACGGCTTCGACGGCGACCGCCTCGATTCGGCCCTGGCCCGCATGACGGGGCTGTCCCGCAGTCGGGTCGGAGAGCTGTGCGGGGCCGGTGGCGTGCGCAGGGACGGAGAGGCACTCACGAAGTCCGCTCGTCTGCGCGCCGGCGACCTCCTCGAGGTCGACCTGCCTGATCCGCGCCCCGCCGAACCCGTTCCCACCCCGGTCGAGGGCATGGAGCTGCTCTACGAGGACGAGGACATCGTCGTCGTCGACAAGCCGGCAGGTGTCGCCGCCCACCCCTCCATGGGGTGGGACGGCCCCGACGTTTTGGGCGCACTCAAGGCGATGCGTGTACGGGTGGCCACATCCGGGGCCTCCGAGCGCCAGGGCATCGTCTCGCGCCTGGACGTGGGAACCTCGGGCGTCATGATCGTGGCCAAAGGGGAGCGGTCCTACTCGGTTCTCAAACGCGCCTTTAGAGAGCACACGGTGGACAAGGTCTACCACGCCCTGGTGCAGGGCCACCTCGATCCCTCCAGCGGCACGATCGACGCACCCATCGGCCGCCACCCCAGCCGGGAGTGGAAGATGGCCATCATCGAGGGCGGGCGCGAGTCCATCACCCACTACGACGTCATCGAGGCGATGCCCGGGGCCTGCCTGGCCGAGATCCACCTGGAGACCGGACGCACCCACCAGATCCGTGTCCACATGGCCGCCGTCGGCCACCCCTGCGTCGGAGACTCCACCTACGGTGCCGACCCGGCCATGAGCGTGCGCACCGGTCTGATTCGCCAGTGGCTCCACGCCCGTGAGCTCGGCATCGCCCACCCCATCACCGGTGAGCACATGGTCTTCACCTCCGACTACCCCTCCGACCTCATCCACGCCCTGGACGTCCTCCGCCTACCGTGAGCGGCATCATGACCGACTCACCCGACGACCCGAGCTCCCGCGCCACGCGCAGGCAGGCAGACGAACAGATAGAAGCAGAATCGAGAGGAGACGCTGATGCGTATCGTCGTCATCGGCGCCGGAGGCATCGGCGGATGGCTCGGCGCTCGCCTAGCCGCGAGCGGCCAGCAGGTCGGGTTCCTCGTTCACGGCCGCACCCTGGCAGCCCTGCGCTCGGGCGGGCTGACGCTGCGCGACTGCTCCCGGGGTAAGCCCGGTACCGTGACCGCCCGCATCGAGACGCCACTGGCCAGTGATGACCCGCAGGCTCTCACCGACGCCCTGGGAGGTGAGCCGGACCTGGTCCTTGTGACCACGAAGGTCGATGCACTGCCCCAGCTGGCCCCTGCGCTCAGGCGCCTGACCGGCCCCGACACCGGTGTCGTCTCCACCCAGAACGGGATCAGCGCGCCCGGACTGCTCGCCGACGCCGTCGGCAAGGAGCATGTCCTGCCCGGTGTAGCGCGGGTCTACTCCGCCATCATCTCGCCCGGAGACATCCGCACCATCGGCAGTGCCGGTTCCCTGGCGCTGGGGGAGTGGGATGGCAGCGCCTCCGCTCGCGCCACTGCCGCCGTGGAAGCCCTGGAGACGGCCGGCATCCGCGCCTGGATCCCCGACTCCATCTGGGCCGAGCTGTGGCGGAAGGTCTCCTTCGTCGTCGTCCAAGGCGCGCTCGGCGCCGCCGCGAACGCACCCATCGGCGTCCTGCGCTCCGACCTGCGAGACGCCTTCAGACGAGCTGCGGGTGAGGTCGTTGCCGTCGCCTCCGCCCTCGGGCACGACCTGGCCACCCACGACGCCCCCGACCCGGTCTCCGCTGTCCTGGCCCTGGCGGACGCTCAGCCCGCCGGCGCTACCACCTCGATGCAGCGCGACATCGCCGCCGGCCTGCCCAGCGAGCTCGACGCCCAGCTCGGCTCCGTGTGCCGAGCCGGAGACAGCACGGGTGTACCCACCCCGGTGCTCGACCTCGCCCGCGCCGTCCTGGCCCCGCGCGAGGCCGCCGCCCGCACCCGGATCTGACGGCCACCGGGACGGACCTGTCGACGACGTCCATCGGGGGCGGATTCCTCACACGCACCTGCCCGGCCATTCCGGGAATGTCCAGCCGGCACAGCGCATTCCTGGCGACACCACTGCCAGCCGCTTCTCGGAGACAGGGCACCCCGCGGGCCTAGGATGGAACCATGGCGCAGACGACCGGTCAGGAAGAGGCAGCCCCCAAGGACGACTTCGTCCACCTTCACGTCCACACCGACTACTCCATGCTGGACGGTGCCGGAAAGATCAAGGACTACGTGGCCGAGGCCAAACGCTTGGGCCAGCCCGCCCTGGCGATCACCGACCACGGCTATATGTTTGGCGTCTACGAGTTCTACGCCGCCGCCAAGGCGGCCGGCATCAAGCCGATCATCGGGGTAGAGGCCTACATGACGCCGGGCACCTCGCGCTTCGACAAGACCCGTGTCTTCTGGGGCGATGAGTCCCAGAGAAGCGACGACGTCTCCGCCCGCGGCGCCTACACGCACATGACGCTCCTCTCACGCAACAACGAGGGCCTGCACAACCTCATGCGCATGGACTCCTTCGCCTCCCTGGAGGGCCAGTGGGGCAAGGCTCCCCGCATCGACCGAGAGCTGCTCTCCCGCTACGGGGCCGGTCTCATCGGTTCCACTGGTTGCCCGTCGTCGGAGGTCCAGACCCGTCTGCGCCTGGGCCAGTGGGATGAGGCCCTGCGCACCGCCGGAGAGCTGCAGGACATCTTCGGCAAGGAGTTCTTCTACGTCGAGCTCATGGACCACGGCCTGGAGATCGAGCAGCGCGTTACCAAGGACCTGCTGCGCCTGGCCCAGAAGCTCGACGCCCCGCTGCTGGCCACCAATGACTCCCACTACGTGCGTCCCGAGGACCGCACCATCCAGGACGCGATGCTGTGCATCAACTCCGGCTCGGTGCTCTCCGACCCCGACCGCTTCAAGTTCGACGGCGACACCTACTACCTGCGCCCCGGCTCTGAGATGCGCCGGCTCTTCTCCGAGATGCCCCAGGCCTGCGACAACACCCTGCTCGTGGCCGAGCAGTGCGACGTGCACTTCCGTACCGTGGACGAGGGCGCCTCCTTCATGCCGGCCTTCCCCGTCCCCGAGGGGGAGACCGATGAGTCCTGGTTCGTCAAGGAGTGCTGGCGCGGCATGGATCGCCGCTTCAACGGAGACATTCCCGAGGACTGCCGCAAGCAGGCCGAGTACGAGATCAGCGTCATCACCCAGATGGGCTTCCCCGGCTACTTCCTCGTCGTGGCCGACTACATCAACTGGGCCAAGGCCCACGGCATCCGGGTGGGGCCTGGGCGCGGCTCGGGCGCCGGGTCCATGGTCGCCTACGCCATGGGCATCACCGAGCTCAACCCACTGCGCCACGGGCTCATCTTCGAGCGCTTCCTCAACCCCGAACGCATCTCCATGCCCGATATCGATGTCGACTTCGACGAGCGCAGGCGCGACGAGGTCATCGAGTACGTGCGCGAGAAGTACGGCGCCGACCGCATCAGCCAGGTCGTCACCTACGGCGTCATCAAGGCCAAGCAGTCCCTGAAGGACTCCAGCCGTGTCATGGGCTACCCCTACGCGGTCGGCGACCGCCTCACCAAGGCCATGCCCCCCTCGGTCCAGGGCAAGGACATCTCCATCAAAGGCATCTTCAACCCCGACGACGAGCGCTACGGGGAGGCTGAGGAGTTCCGCAAGCTCCACGCCGAGGACCCCGACGCGCAGAAGATCGTCGAGCTGGCCAAGGGTCTGGAGGGCATGACCCGCCAGTGGGGCGTCCACGCCTGCGCCGTCATCATGTCCTCGGCGGCGCTGACCGACATCATCCCCATGATGCAGCGCCTCCAGGACGGCGCCGTCATCACCCAGTTCGACTACCCCACCTGCGAGCACCTGGGGCTGCTCAAGATGGACTTCCTGGGGCTGCGCAACCTCACGGTCATCTCCGACGCCCTGGACAACATCGTCGCCAACGGCAAACCCGCCCTGGACATCGACCACGTCGAGCTTGACGACCGCGCCACCTATGAGCTGCTCTCGCGCGGGGAGACCCTGGGCGTCTTCCAGCTCGACGGCGGTGGCATGCGCACCCTGCTGCGCCTGATGAAGCCCGACAACTTCGAGGACATCTCCGCCGTCGGCGCCCTCTACCGGCCCGGCCCCATGGGGGCGGAGTCCCACACCAACTACGCGCTGCGCAAGAACGGCCTGCAGGAGGTCGTCCCGATCCACCCCGAGCTCAAGGATGCCCTCGAACCGATCCTGGGAACCACGCACGGCCTCATCGTGTACCAGGAGCAGGTCATGAAGATCGCCACCGACCTGGCGGGCTTCTCGATGGGCAAGGCCGACGCTCTGCGCAAGGCCATGGGCAAGAAGAAGATGGACATCCTGGCCAAGATGTTCGTCGAGTTCGAGGCGGGCATGGTCGAGGCCGGCTTCTCTAAGGAGAGCGTCAAAACCCTGTGGGACGTCGTGGTCCCCTTCGCCAAGTACGCCTTCAACAAGGCCCACTCGGCGGCCTACGGGGTCGTGTCCTACTGGACGGCTTACCTCAAGGCCCACTATCCCACCGAGTACATGGCGGCCCTGCTCACCAGCCAGAAGGACAACAAGGACAAGCTGGCCGTCTACCTGGGGGAGTGCCGCCACATGGGCATCACTGTGCTGCCCCCGGATGTCAACGCCTCGCGGGCTCAGTTCTCCGCGGTCGACGAGGATGTGCGCTTCGGCCTGTCCGCGGTGCGCAACGTCGGCATCAACGTCGTCGACGCGATCGTGGCCGCCCGCCGGGAGAAGGGCGAGTTCACCTCCTTCGAGGACTTCCTCGACAAGGTTCCCGCCGTCGTGTGCAACAAGCGCACCATCGACTCCCTCATCAAGGCCGGTGCCTTCGACTCGCTGGGACACACCCGGCGCTCCCTGCAGGCCTGCCACGAGGACTTCGTCGACGAAGTCATCGGCGTCAAGCGCAATGAGGCCGCCGGCCAGTTCGATCTGTTCGCCTCCATCATGGGCGGCTCCGACGGCGGCGACTCCCCCTTCGGCAACGGCCCGGTCTTCTCCTCGGACGTGCCCAACCTGCCCGAGTGGGATAAGAAGGACAAGCTCGCCTACGAGCGCGACATGCTGGGGCTCTACGTCTCTGATCATCCGCTCATGGGCCTGGAGGGCCTCCTGGGAAAGCTCGCGGACAAGGAGATCTCCGAGCTCCATGAGAATGACGAGCTGCCCGACGGCGCCATGGTCACCATCGCCGGCCTCATCACCTCGCTGACCCGCAAGACCACCAAGCAGGGAAACCTGTGGGCCATCGCCCAGATCGAGGACTTGGCCGGAAGCATCGAGGTGCTCTTCTTCCCCCAGACCTATCAGACCGTCTCCACCATGCTGGCCCCCGACACGGTGGTCACGGTGCGCGGACGTCTCAACCGACGTGATGGCCAGGTCGCCCTCTACGCCCAGGAGATGACGATTCCGGACATCTCCAGCGCCGCCCACGAGGCGGTCCTCATCACGCTGCCCGCCAACCGGTGCACTGGGCCGCTGGTGGAGCAGTTCAAGGACGTGCTCACCAAGCACCCGGGAGGATCCATGGTGCGTCTGACGCTGACCAGCCCGGGGCGCGAGGTACGTACTCAGCTGGATGCCTCCCTGCGCGTGGAGGCCTCGCCGGCCTTCTACTCCGACATCAAGGCGCTGCTGGGACCGGGGTGCTTGCGCCACTGATCGCGTCCCTATGACTGCATCCCCCGATGCAGCCGAACTCACACAGGCCTGCCCGAGCGTCGAGGGGGTCGCACGGCCGCGCTTCGGCCGTATTCCTATCCAGACTTGGTAGTCAGCAGGTCGGAGGCCCTTCGAGCCCGCTTCTAGGAAGATCGGCGCGAGCTCCGGAGCGGCATCGCGTCCTCCTCGCGGCGTCCCCGCCGGCATGCTCTCTGGTAGTGGCTTTTCAGTATCTTGATACGCTCGTTACATCCTAAAGCGGTCAATGACCGCATTTGTCTACGAGGTTATTTGATGAGTGACGAGGATCTGACCCCTCCAACGATGACACAGGAGCAGGAAAACTCTCCGCAAGAAGAGGTGCCCTCCCAGGACACGACCCCCACACCCGCATTCCACACCTCACCGGCAACGGTGAAGCGGCGGCAGCGCCACCTGCTCGAACGCCTGAGACGATCGGTCTCCCGCCAGCCCCACGATGCGCGGGAGGGCATGGACAAGGTGGTCTTCGGCATCGCCGCGAGCGCCACCATCGCGTTCGTCGCGTGGGGCTTCATCGACCCGCACGGGCTGGGGAGGATCTCCAAGCGGGCCCTGGGCGGAACGATCAGCAACTTCGGGTGGCTGTTCGTGTTGTCCTCAACCTTGTTCGTCGTCTTCATCATCTTCGTCGCGGCCTCGCGATTCGGCAAGATCCCTCTGGGAGGAGACGCCGAGGAGCCTGAGTACAGCACCAGCTCGTGGGTCTCCATGATGTTCGCTACCGGAATGGGTATTGGTCTGATTTTCTACGGGGTTGGTGAGCCTCTGTACTTCTACATGTCGCCCCCACCAGACACCGTCGATCCGCAGACGGCCAAGGCCGCCAGCACCGCGATGGGAACCGCCCTGTTCCACTGGACCATCTACCCGTGGGCGATGTATGCGCTGGTCGGGCTGGGAATGGCCTACGGCACCTATCGTCTGGGGCGCTCTCAGCTCTTCTCGGCGATGTTCACCTCCCTATTCGGGCGCCAGGCCATCGACGGCATCGGGGGGCGCATCATCAACATCCTGGCGATCGTGGCCACCCTGTTCGGCTCCGCCTGCTCCCTGGGCCTGGGGGCGCTGCAGATCGGTGGAGGCATGGTGTCGACCAACCTGGTCGACAAGGTGAACTCTGGGATGCTGGTTGCGATCATCGCGGTCCTGACGGCGTGCTTCGTCGCCTCCGCCATCTCTGGCATCGAGAGGGGCATCCAGTGGCTGTCGAATATCAATATGGTTCTGGCGGTGCTGCTGGCGATCATCGTCTTCGTCGGCGGGCCCACGCTGTTCATCCTCAACATCATCCCCTCGGCGATCGGTGACTTCATCAACGAGCTGCCCACCATGGCCTCGCGCACCGCGGCCGTCGGCAACACGGAACTGACTGACTGGCTGTCCTCCTGGACGATCTTCTACTGGGCCTGGTGGATCTCCTGGACCCCTTTCGTGGGCATGTTCATCGCCCGGATTTCGCGCGGCCGTACCATCCGGCAGTTCGTCACCGGTGTCATGTTCGTGCCCTCGGTCGTCTCCCTCATCTGGTTCGCCATCTTCGGCGGCGGCGCCATCGGTCTGCAGGAGCGGGCCGAGCGGGCGGGCGAGGCGGTGGACGCCCTCGTCCGCCTCAAGGCTGACGGCACGCCCGACCTGAACTTCGACACCATCCTGTTCGATCTGCTCAACGCCATGCCCGTGCACAAGGCGGTCCTCATCGTGCTCATGGTCCTGGCGGTCGTTTTGGTGGCGATCTTCTTCGTCACCGGCGCGGACTCCGCCTCCATCGTCATGGGCGGGCTGTCGGAGAACGGGGCGACCGAACCGAGCCGCTTCACGGTCGTCTTCTGGGGCGTGGCTACCGGCGGGGTGGCCTCGGCCATGCTGCTCGCCGGAGGAGACGATCCAGCGGAGGTCCTCACCGGTCTGCGCGACATCACGATCGTCTCGGCGCTGCCCTTCGTCATCGTCATGCTGCTGCTGTGCGTCTCGCTCTACAAGGACCTCAACAACGACCCGATGCTGCTGAGGCACTCACTGGCCAACCAGGTCCTGGTCGACTCGGTGACCACCGCGGTCACCACCGCCAGCGAGCCGCATGAGGTCGAGACCATCGAGCTGCACACCAGGCTGTCGTCCACCACCGACAAGGACGACGAGGGCAGTGCGGGCGATGATGAGCGAGAACCCGACGCCGTCGAGGGCGCAGACGACGGGCCCACGGATCCTCACGGGAGCCGGAACGGGTAGGCCCGTGTCAGTGCCGGGGTCCGGGGCTCATCGTCCGGGCCCCGGCTGCTCGACGACGGCGCCGATCTCGCCCGAGGGATGCGCGACCACGACCACGTCACGGTCCGAGAGGCGGTGTCCGCGCCTTGTCTCCGTGACCCCGTTGACCGTGACGTCGCCGGACTGGATGGCGATGCGCGCCTCCGCGCCGTCCTCCACCAGACCGGCCAGCTTGAGGAACTGTCCGAGCTTGATGCTTCCGGACACTGAGACGGCCGGGTGCGGGGATGAGTGCTGAACTGTTGCATGCGTCATAGGCCGATCCTCCCAGAGAGAGCCCGGCCGACGCACATCGAACCTGGTAGCACCCGTGGTGAGCCTGTGTGGGCGGCATGGATGAGAGAAGGCTCTCTCAGAACTAAGCGGATATAACGGATGCCAAACACAATTTATCACGGTAGGGTAACGGCGTTCTGATAACACTACGGAGACGGAGACACCATGAAGCGTCGAATCGTCGCCCAGATGGCGGTACTCGCACTATCGCTGTCGGCGCCTGTTCTGGCCGTGACTCATGCGCCAGAAGCGGCCGCTGCGGACGGCAACACCATCCATGTCTCAGCCGAGGGAGGGGCGGACTCGGGAGACGGAACCGCTGCCAAGCCCTTCCAGACCATCGGAGCCGCGCTCAAGGCGGCCGGTAACGGCGACACCATCGAGCTGGGCAACGGCACCTACCGCGAGGGTGAGCTCGCCGTGGACAAGGGAGTGACCATCAAGGCCGCCGAGGGTGCCAAGCCGGTCCTCACCGGTGCCGAGGTCCCCGCCAACTGGAATGCGGGAGGCGACGGCAAGTGGTCCACTGGCGGTGACATGGTCCGCTTCTGTACGGTCTGCACCATCAACGCCGATCCCGCCAAGGAAGGGATCGCCGCTCACCCCGAGCAGGTGTTCGTCGATGGTCAGCCCCTGACCCAGGTGCTCAGCCGTGACGAGGTCACCGCGTCGACCTTCTTCGTCGACGACCCCGACCCGGTCACCCTGAAGAACCCGAACAACAACCAGGACGGCTACAACGTCAAGCCGCACCGGGGCACCTCCTACGTCATCGGCGTCGACCCCGCCCAGCACCAGGTCGAGGTGGTCCAGCACTCCCGGGCCCTGTCCTTCAACACCGACAACATCACCCTGTCCGGGCTGACGGTGGAGAAGTACTCCGCGGTCCAGCGCTGGGACTACGAGGACCCCGAGATCGGTACCATCTCCGGCGGTGGGATGGTCGTGGCCGCCCACGGTGCCCCCCGCATCGAGAACTCGACCTTCCGCTATTCCTCGACCGCCGGTGCACTGCAGGTCATCGACTCCACCAACGCGTTCGTGTCGAACAACCTTTTCGAGAGCAACGGCTCCAACGCCTTCGGCATCAACGACTCCACTGGAGCCAAGGTCGAGAACAACCTGTGGAGGAATAACAACACCTCCGGCTTCATCACGAAGGACTGCGGCGCCTACTGCACCCTGGCCGACACCAAGATCACCCACTCCAAGAACATCCGCTTCGCCAACAACACCGTGGACTACTCGGCCACCGGCGTGGACATCTCCGACCCCACGGCCTATGACCAGAACCGCGGTGCGGGCGTCTGGTTCGACGAGGGCGTGATGGACTCCGAGATCGTTGGCAACTACTTCGTCAACGTCCCGGTGGCGATCTTCAATGAGGTCTCCTCCAACAACCTCATCGCCTCCAACATTGTGGCCGGGGCCGGCGTCGGCATCCACATCTCCGGCTCCAACGACTCCCGGGTATGGAACAACACCGTCTCCCACGCTCTGACGAGCCTGTGGATTCAGGAGGACTCCCGTTCCGACGGCTGCAACGCCCGCAACGCCCAGGGAGTGTGCACCCAGGTGCAGAAGTGGAGTGCTCAGCACGGATTGAGCTGGGACACCACCAACACCACGGTGATGAACAACATCTTCTCCTCCGAGCAGACCACGCCCAAGCCCGGGGACGAGTGGCGCTACTCGTCGATGGTGCAGGTCATCGGCGCTGCCAACGATGATGGCTCCGGCGCCGTCTACGCCAACGAGATGGTCTCCACCATCGACTACGACGCCTACTACCGTCACGAGAACCCCCAGACCCTGTCGACCACGGTCCTGTGGAACTGGGGCGCCGACCGCTCGACCCAGTCGATCAACGCCGAGAAGCTCTCCGACTTCACGGCTGACCCGAACGTCAAGGCAGCCGGCAAGGAGTCCAACGGTCTGGACCTGCACGGCTCCCCGGAGAACAACCCGTTCTTCGTCAGGGAGTCCGCCAACCCGATGGACAAGACCTCTGACTTCCACCTCAAGGAGGGCAGTCCCGCCTCCGGCACTGGCCACGCCCTGCCCGAGGACATCGCCAAGACCCTCGGCGTCAACGCCAACGTTGCCGTGGACCGCGGCGCGCTGGTCAACGTCGCTTGGGGCGGCGGTGCCACCCCGGGCGCCGGTGACAACGCCGGTGGCAACAACAACGGCGGTAACAACGCCGGCAACGGCAATGGTGGCAACGACAACAACGGCAACGGCGGTGACAACGCCGGTGGCAACAACAACGGCGGTAACAACGCCGGTAACGGCAATGGTGGCAATGACAACAACGGCAACGGCGGTGACAACGCCGGCAACGGCTCTACCACCACCGGCACGGCCAGCCAGGGTTCGGCGAGTGCCAACGCCTCCGACTCCAAGGCGGGGGCCGGCCAGAAGAACTCCAGTGTCGCCAAGCCCGGCGCCAACGCCAAGGCCGGTCAGGGGCAGAACGCCGCTGCCGCTGCTGCCGCAGGCGGCGGTCGGCTCCCGCTGACCGGTGCCGGCATGACCGCCGTCGTTCTGGCGATGGCCGCCATCGTCATGGGAGGCGGCTTCATCCTGGTACGCCGTCGCATGGCCGACTGATCGGGTACCGGTCTCGGGGTGGGATGCAGTGACCGCACTCTTGTGAACGGGTCCGGATAAGCCGGATCATCGCACTGTGTCGCAGTCCCTCGCCATCGCCGTCGGTAACCGCTTCCCCGTGGGGGAGAGGATGTACCGGCTCACCCCGGGGCTGGCCCAGTCCACTCTTGCAGCACGCTCCGTCCTTATCGACGTCGCCCAGCACCGTGAGGTCATCACCTACGGAGAGCTCAGCGAGGCGATCGGACGGAGCGTGCTGCCGCGTCATATGGGTCCCCTCCTCAGTATGATCGATCACGACTGCGCCGCCCGGGGCGAGCCGGGCCTGGCTGCCCTGGTGGTCTCGGCGGCCACCGGTGAGGTCGGCACCCGCGATGAGAGCTGGGCGCCGCCCCAAAGGCGCGCCTGCTGGATGCAGTGGGGCAGGGGCGTCCGCTGACCCGGCCTGCCCACGGCGCAGCGCCACGGGGCGGTGCCGGTGGGGATGGGACGGCTCGCGGACCGGGCAGGTCGATCTCACTATTCGGGACGCCGGATGGGGGGAAGGATGCTCGTGGTTTGATACGCTCGACCATCCAGAGCGGCCGAGAGACCTGGTTCGATGACGCCGCAGCAACCCGGTGCGCGGGTGCTTCAGCCAGGATCGATGGAGACGACGTGCTAGACAACGAGCCCACGGAGCCCACTGCAGCAATCGAAGGCCGCAACGATGATCCGGGCGACGCCGAACGGGCGACGAGCCGCTCGCTGCCCACCGTCAGTCTGGAGCTCTTCCCCCCTCGTGCGGGCAAGGCCGCCTCAGCCACCTGGGGACGCATCGACAGACTCCTGGCCACCGGTCCCGACTTCGTGTCGGTGACCTACCGGCCGGCCTTCGTCACCGACCCGGTGCCTGGAAGCGGCGAGAAGGGGCGCTGGCAGCAGTGCGATGCGCCTCGGGTGCGCGCGGTCCAGGAGGAATCCAATCCATCCGAGGGCGTCCTCGCCCATGTGCTCGGCTCCAGCGCCGTCCCCCTCATGGCGCACCTGACCTGTATCGGCTACCGCAAGCGGGAGGCCGTCGACATCATCACTCGCTTCCTGCGCATGGGAGTGCGGCGCTTCCTGGCGCTGCGGGGCGACCCCCCTACCGGCACCCGGGCCGACGACGTCGCCGGGGAACTGCGCCACGCCGACGCCCTCGTCCGGGTCATCCGGGAGGTCGAGGCCGACTACTTCGGCGACGGCAGGCGCCATGTCACCATAGCCGTAGCCGCATACCCGGCCACCAACGACCACATCGAGGCCATCGAAGTGCTCGCCTCCAAGCAGGCCGCCGGGGCCGACCTGGCGATCACCCAGGTGTTCTACGATCCGGCGGACTACGTGGCCCTGACCAATGCCGCCTCCTATGCGGGCGTGAACATCCCGATCCTCCCCGGCGTCATCCCCCTGACCGACCTGGGACGGCTCACCCGCCTCGAGGCGCTCACCGGGGTCAAGGTGCCCGACGCCCTGCGCTCCTCATTGGGGTCCGCCAGCGGCGCCACCCTCGTGGAACGCGGCATCGGTGCGACACTCGACCTGGCCACGGCGCTACTGAGGGCCGGGGCGCCCGGACTGCACCTGTACACCTTCAACCGGACCCGCCCCGCTCTCGACGTCATCAGCCATCTGCGGTTGGGCGGCATCCTGGCCGGGGCCGCCCCCGACCGGGAGGTGCGCGACGCCGTCGACCGCGGCTACCTCCAGGCCACCCCCGGCCGTGGCCCCTCCTTCCTGCGCTGCGGTTCCCCGGGCGCAGCAGTCTCTTCCCGTCACCCCGTCCAGCCCCACACCACCATCACCAAGGAGAATGCATGAGCGCCAACCCCGAGTCGGCCGCCCCCGCCTCGCCGGCGGAGATTGCCGTGACCGAGTCGCAGGTCCCCTCGGCACCCCTGCCGGGGGCCACCATCCTGGGCTACCCACGTATCGGTAGGGACCGTGAACTCAAACGCGCTGTGGAGTCCTTCTGGAAGGGAAACCTGAACGCCGACGAGCTGCGCCACGCAGCTTCCGAGCTGCGCGGGGCGACCCGTTCTCGCCTGGCGGAGCTGGGCCTGACCCAACCCGCCTCGGTGCCCGCGGACTTCACCCTCTACGACCAGGTCCTCCAGGTGACCGCCACCCTGGGCGCGGTCCCCGCCCGCTTCCGCGACCTGCTGGACGCCGATGGAGCACTCGACGTCGAGGGCTACTTCACGCTGGCTCGTGGTGAAGGAGCCCGCCCCGCCCTGGAGATGACCAAATGGCTCGACTCCAACTACCACTACCTGGTTCCCGAGATCGACGCCTCCACCCCCATCGGCTACGTCGACACCGCCATCGCCGACCAGGTCCGCGAGGCCAAGGAAGCCGGGGTAGAGGTGCGCCCCGTCGTCGTGGGACCGATCAGCTACCTGCTCATGGCCAAGCCCTCCGACGAGGCGGCCGAGGGCTTCCACCCCCTGGATCGGCTCGGCGACGTCCTGCACGCCTACGGCCACCTGCTCATGGACCTGCAGAAGGCCGGCGCCACCTGGGTCCAGCTCGACGAACCCGCCCTGGTCTCCGACTCCTGGAACATCGATCGCGAGCGCATCCTCCAGGCCGTGCGCGACGCCTACACCTGGCTGGGCGCCATCGTGGAGCGCCCCCAGATCCTGGTGGCCGGAACCTACGGCTCCCTGGGCGACGCCCTGCCCATGCTCGGGCGGGCCCCGATCGAGGCTGTGGGCCTCGACCTCGTGGCGGGCTCGCTGCCCGAAGCCGGCGACCTGGCCTCCCTGGAGAGCAAGGCCGTCGTCGCCGGCGTCGTCTCGGGACGCAACATCTGGCGCACCGACCTGGACGCGGCGCTGAGCACGCTCGAGCAGCTGCGCGAGCGCCTGCCCGAGGGTACCCCCATCACCGTGGCCACCTCCACGTCCCTCCAGCACGTGCCCCACGACGTCGAGCGCGAGACCGCCATCGACCCGCAGATCCGTTCCTGGCTCGCCTTCGCCGACCAGAAGGTCGGCGAGGTCATCGCCCTGGCCAGGGGACTGGCCGAGGGGCGCGAGGCCATCGCCGCCGAGCTCGCCCAGGACGCCGACCTGCGCAACCAGCGCGCAGCCCACCCGGGCGTGCACCGCGACGAGGTGCGCGCCGCCGTCGACGCCGTCACCGAGGGCGACCGCACCCGTGCCCCCTACGCCGAGCGCAAGGCCGCCCAGGACGAGCGCCTCGGCCTGCCGGAGCTGCCCACCACCACCATCGGCTCCTTCCCGCAGACCGCCGAGATCCGCAAAGCCCGGGCCGCCCGGCGCAAGGGCGAGATCGGCGAGGCCGCCTACGACGAGGCCATGCGCGCGGAGATCGCCAGCGTCGTGGCCCTCCAGGAGCGCCTCGGCCTGGACGTCCTAGTGCACGGCGAGGCCGAGCGCAACGACATGGTCCAGTACTTCGCCGAACTGCTCGACGGCTTCGTGACCACCGAGCACGGCTGGGTCCAGTCCTACGGCTCGCGCTGCACCCGCCCCTCCATCCTGTGGGGAGACGTCGTGCGCCCCGAACCGATGACGGTGGCCTGGTCGGCCTACGCCCAGTCCTTGACCGACAAGCCCCTCAAGGGGATGCTCACAGGCCCGGTGACGATCATGGCCTGGTCCTTCGTGCGCGACGACATCCCGCGCGCCCAGGTCGCCGACCAGCTGGGCCTGGCCCTACGCCAGGAGGTCGCAGACCTCGAGGCCGCGGGCATCGGCGTCATCCAGGTCGACGAGCCCGCCATCCGCGAGACCCTGCCGTTGCGCCGCACCGACCGCCCCGCCTATCTGGAATGGTCCGTCGGCTCCTTCCGCCTAGCCACCGGGGGCGCCGCACCCGCCACCCAGGTCCACACCCACCTGTGCTACTCCGAGTTCGACGTCGTCATCGACGCGGTCGACCACCTCGACGCCGACGTCACCTCCATCGAGGCCTCCCGCTCGCGCATGGACATCCTTCCCGCCGTGGCCGAGCACGGCTTCGAGCGTCAACTCGGCCCAGGTGTATGGGACATCCACTCCCCGCGCGTTCCCAGCCAGGCCGAGTGCACCGAGCTGCTCCAGCGCGCCGTGGACGCCCTGGGCGCGGAGAAGGTGTGGGTCAATCCGGACTGCGGTCTCAAGACCCGCGCCTACGCCGAGACCGAGGCGAGCCTGGCCAGTCTCGTGGGGGCCGCCCGCGCCGTGCGCGCGACCCTGTGAGCTTCTGAGACGCTTCGCGGTACCTCTAGGCGGCCTGGGAGAGGACATCTCTCCCAGGCCGCCTCGCGCGGGGCCGGTAGGCTTGTCGGCATGCTCTCCCGTATCGATCTGCGCAGCTCCCGACTCGGCCCCCGCGAGCTGGCACAGGCTCTTCCCCGGGCCGCCCTCAACGTGTCCGCCGCCCAGACCGCGGTGGCCCCTCTGATCGAGGACGTCCGCTCCCAGGGCGCGGCCGCCCTGCGCGACGCCGCCGAGCGCTTCGACGGCGTACGCCCCGTCCACCTCCGCGTGCCCGCACAGGCCATCGCCCAGGCGCTCAACGACCTGGATCCGACGGTGCACGAGGCTCTGGAGGTGTCCATCGCCCACAACCGAGCCGGTCACGCCGCTCAGGTGCCCACCGAGCGCACCACCGAGGTGGTCCCCGGAGGCGCCATTACCCAGCGCTGGATCCCGGTCAAGCGCGTCGGCCTCTACGTTCCCGGGGGACTGGCCGTATACCCCTCCAGCGTGGTCATGAACGCGGTCGCGGCCCAGGTCGCCGGCGTCGAGCAGATCGCCGTGGCCAGCCCGCCCCAGGCGGAATTCGGCGGACTGCCCCACCCCACGATCCTGGCGGCGTGCGCACTGCTGGGACTGACCGAGGTCTACGCCGTTGGCGGCGCCCAGGCGATCGCGATGTTCGCCTACGGCGCCGATGCCCAGAACGACATCGACCGCGCCGACGCCGGGGGAGAGGCCCTGTGCCGGGGAGTCGATGTCATCACCGGTCCCGGCAACGTCTACGTGGCCGCCGCCAAGCGCGCCGTCATGGGGACGGTGGGAATCGATGCCGAGGCGGGCCCCACAGAGATCGCCGTCCTGGCCGACGCCGGTGCCAACCCCGAGTACGTGGCCGCCGACCTGCTCTCCCAGGCGGAGCACGATCCCAATGCCGGCAGTGTTCTCATCACCGACTCCCCGGAGCTGGCCGAGGCCGTCGACGCCGCGCTCGAGCGCAGGCTCAGTGCGACCCGGCACCGGGACCGGGCAGGCACCGCCCTGAACGGTCCACAGTCGGGCATCATCCTGGTGCGCGACCTCGAGCAGGGCGTGCAGGTCGCCGACGCCTACGCCGCCGAGCACCTGGAAATCCACACCGCCGACGCCGCCGAGGTGGCCCGTCGCGTCCGTAACGCCGGGGCGATCTTCGTGGGCCCCTTCAGCCCGGTGCCCCTGGGCGACTACCTGGCGGGTTCCAACCACGTCCTGCCCACAGGCGGTACCGCCCGTTTCGCCGCCGGGCTGAGCGTCATGGCCTTCCTCAAACCGGTCCAGCTCATCGAGTACGACGCAGGCGCCCTGGAGGCCATGACACCCCCGCTGGAAGTACTGGCGACGTGCGAGGACCTGCCCGCTCACGGTGAGGCGGCTCGCGCCCGGATAGAGTGAGAAAGATGATCGACCGGGCCACCGAGATCGTTATGTGATCTTCTCCGTGCTCATCGAGGAGGGAGCGCCGCGACCGAGGCACTCCCTCCTCGAGTCTTCAACCGTTGCAATGACGCCGTTTGAGGGCGTTGTGAGCCTTCCTCCAATAGAGTGCCGGCCGGATAGTCGAATGACACAGTGTTGCGAAGCGTTATTCTATTGTTATATTTGGTCTTGGCGCACGGTGTGCCGTGCCCGACGGGCTGAGTTCCCACACCCGTCACCCCCGGGCACGCCGCACCGAGGCGTTGGTATCGGCTGGCTTTAGCTCACTCTTCCGGTAATGCCGGTCGGTATCGGCCCTACCCCTTGGATCCAGATGGATGGCCTCATGCACTACTCCCCATTCGCCGCCGGAACCGGACTGTTCGTTGTGTGGTACGTCGCTCCGGCAGGCTCCCTTCCCGCACTCGTTGCCCGTTTCCTCATTGACTGCGCCGGACTGGTATTCGTCGCCATCCTGGCATTCTTCCTGCTGACCAACCTCTACGGCGCCGTACGCGGCCTGCTCCCGCGCTCGCGCAGCGCCATGGGACGTCACGTCCAACGGCGCGGCGGCACGATGAGTCTGCGGGCGTGATGAGTACGCAGATTTCGTTGATGCTCATGGATCTCGGCCCCTCGAGCCCCCTGGGAATCCTCGACCGCGTCGGTTGGTGGGGCGCACTGGGAATGATCGCCGTCGCCCTCGTCTACACGCTGTTCATGCTGCTGGCCTCCCGCGGGGCCCCGAAGCACGGTGGGGCCTCGCACCCGGATGCCCCGCTTCTCATTGTCATCCTCATGCCCTGCCTCAACGAGGCGGAGGTGATCGGAGCCAGTGTCAGGCGCCTTACCTCGATTCCGGACCCCGGTCTGCGCATCATGGTCATCGACGACGGCTCCGACGACGACACCGCCCAGGTGGCCGCCCAAGCCGGGGATGCACGGGTCGAGGTAGTGCGACGCCGTCCCCCGCACGCCCGTCTGGGGAAGGGGGAGGCGCTCAACGACGCGCTGTCGATCGTGCGCTCCCGCTGCACGTCGGTGTCCTCCTCCAGGGTAGTCGTGGGGGTCATGGACGCCGACGGCCGACTCGACCCGCACGCCATCGGCGAGGTCCGCAAGGCCTTCGCCCCCCAGGAGGTCGGTGCCGTCCAGATGGGCGTGCGCATCAACAACCGTTTCGGCTCACTGCTGGCCCGTATGCAGGACATGGAGTTTGTCATCTTCACCGAGGTCTTCCAGCGGGGACGGCGCCGAGTCCACAGCGTCGGCATGGGCGGCAACGCCCAGTTCGTCCGCCTCAGCGCGCTCGACGCCCTGGGCCCCAGGCCCTGGACCCGGTCCCTGACTGAAGACTTCGATCTGGGGATCCGGCTCAACGCCACCAGCTGGACCAACGAGTTCTGGCCCTCGGCCTCCGTCCACCAGCAGGGCGTGACCAACATGCGTCGCCTCATGCGCCAACGCACCCGCTGGTTCCAGGGAAACCTCCAAGCGCTGCACCTCCTGCGCTCCGTCGCCCGCGAGCAGAGGGGACTGGGACGCGCCGACACGCTCTGGCAGATTCTCACGCCCTACCTTCTTCTGACCGGGTCCCTGCTGACCCTGTCGTTCCTCATCACGATGGTGACCGCCGCTGTGGCTGCGGTCCTGAGGTGGGAGCAGTCGTGGGCCTGGCTCGTGGGCGCCTACGTCATCGCCTTCGGGCCGGCGCTCATCTATGCCTGGATCTACTGGCGCATCGAGCGCAGAGAGGGCCTGAACCTGATTAAGGCGGTGGGCTACTCCCATCTGTTCGTCCTCTACGGACTCCTTCCCAGCCTCTACGGCTGGCGAGCCGTGGCCAGGGAGATGACCGGACGAACCGGTTGGGCCAAGACGGCTCGCGAGGCCGAGCCGGCCCAGGGTGCCGATCCCTCCCGGACAGCTGCGGCCGTCGCCGCTCCGGGAGGGCCGCCGCCCGGAGGATCGCCGGGGCCGGGCGACCGACCCGCTCCACCCGGGGCTCGGCAGTCGCCAGCGCCAGCCGCATTGGGGACTCCTGATCAGGGTCGATCAACCCTGGCCGGCGCCCCCATGACCGGGGCGACGATCGTGGGGCGCAGCTCCCACCACACAGCGGGAAACCTGACCAATGAGGAGATGAGATGACAGCCACCACCGGCCCTCAGCACGTAGGAGTCCTTGACGGAGCCCGTCATGGCAAGGTCCTGCGCCGCGGACTACTGGTCGGCTGCGTCCTGGCACTGATCCTAGGAGTCACCGTGTACTGCCACGCCAGGGAAGCCGGCACCCATGACTGCGACCAATGGGAGATCGTCTTCGACGGCTACGGCGAGGCCTCGTGCGCAGACGGCCTGCTTCGCCTCAAGCCGACGTCGGCCAACTCCCAGGACAAGACGCATGCGGGACTGGCCAAGTCCACTACGGTCGAGGTCGAGGAGGGCAATGTCCAGACCATCCACACCAGGATGACCACCGTCAGTCAACTCCGTGAGGACGGCAGTCCCAACGCCTGGGAGGTCGCCTGGCTCCTGTGGAACTACTCCGACAACAACCACTTCTACGCCCTGGCCCTCAAGCCCAACGGCTGGGAGGTCTCCAAACAGGACACCGCCTACGAGGGCGCCCAGCGCTTCCTGGCCTCCGGCAACACTCCCGTCTACCCGCCCGGGGCGAGCCACGATGTCACCGTCGCCATTGACACCACCAACCCAGCAGCGGTCAGCTTCGTCATCACCGTGGACGGAAAGGAGCTCGGAACAGTGACCGACTCCCAGACCCCCTACCGGTCCGGAGCCGTAGCGGCCTACTGCGAGGACTCCGACGTCACCTTCACCCCGATTACCGAGGACCAGTGAGACCGGTCCGAGGCGGCCATTGCCCATCCCGATCCCGATCTTGGCGACCGGCCGTATCGGCGCCCGATCCCGACACACCTGAGCAGGAGAACCCATGACGACACACACCACGCCATCGGGCGGGCCCTTGAGGGTCATGCTCGTCTACGGCACCCGCCCGGAGGCGATCAAGCTCGCCCCCCTGGTGGCGGCCATGCGCGACGACGAGCGCTTCAACCCGATCGTCGTCGTCACCGGACAGCACCGCGAGATGCTCGACCAGGTCCACGAGTTCTTCGGGATCGTTCCCGACGACGACCTCGACATTCATGCCCCGGGACAGACCCTCACCCAGATCACCAACCGCTCCCTGCAAGGGGTGGGCCGGGCGATCGAGGCACATCGTCCCGACGCCGTCGTGGTCCAGGGTGACACCACTTCCGCTTTCGCCGCCGCGCTCGCGGCCTTCTATCACGAGATCCCCGTCCTCCATGTCGAGGCCGGCCTGCGCACCGGTAATATCTCCTCGCCCTTCCCCGAGGAGGCCAACCGGCGGCTCATCAGCCAGGTGACCACATTGCATCTGTGTCCCACCACTACCAGTCGGGACAACCTGCTGCGCGAGAACACCGACCCGCAGACCGTCCGCGTCACGGGCAACACCGTCATCGACGCACTCCTGGTCGCCGTCGACCGCCGGATCCCACCACCTGATGAGAACCTGGCGGCGGCTCTGGAGGACGGCTCCCGACGAGTCGTGCTCGTGACCGCCCACCGCCGCGAGTCCTGGGGCGAGCCTATGCGGGCCATCGGACGTGCCGTCGCCCGTCTGGCCGAGCACCACCCCGAGGTGCTCTTCGTCCTGCCGGTCCACCGCAACCCCAAAGTCCGCGAGGACCTCCTGCCGCAGATCGAGGGCCACCGCAATGTTCTGTGGTGCGATCCGCTGGAGTACGGCGCCTTCTGCGCGCTTATCGACCGCTCCGACGTCGTCCTCACAGACTCGGGGGGCGTCCAGGAGGAGGCTCCCGCGCTGTCCAAGCCGGTCCTGGTCATGCGCGACAACACCGAGCGGCCCGAGGCCGTGGCCTTCGGTGTCGCCGAGCTGGTCGGAACCGACGAGGACCGCATCGTCGAGCGGGTCTCCACCCTGCTGACCGACGAGGCGGCCTACACGGCCATGGCCCACGCCGCCAACCCCTACGGCGACGGGCACGCATGCGAGCGCATCCTGGCAGCCACCGCCGCCCTGTTCGGTCGTGGCGTTCCCCTGCCCGAATTCGACCCAGTTCCCACTTCATCTCTCAAGGAGGATTCATGATTTCCCCGACCCTCATGTCATCTCGACGACGCCGCTGCGCACTGGCCGCCATCGCGGTGTGCCTGGGTACTTCCATTGCCTCTGTGGGCCCAGCCCAGGCCACGCCCCAGTCGGCTGTCTCCCAGCCGCAGGCCCGGGCCGTCGCGGCGAAGCAGGCCGATGGCGCACAGGCCAACGACGCGGACCCGGCCAAGAACCCGCTTCCGGCCCCGCCCGAGCCCGCCGCCGCGGCCAAGAAGGAGCTCCCCCTCAAGGGCGATAAGCAAGCCAACGTTGACCTGAACAAGCCCGCGCCCGCCGCGGGGCAGGTCCAGATTCGCGACTTGAAGCAGAATGCGCCCGAGATTCCTGTCGGCGCGGTGAGCTTCTCCAACCAGGACGCGGGACCCGCATCGACCCTGGTCCTGTTCGACACGACCGGTGACTACGCCAAGCTGGGGGAGTACTACGCCCTGAGTATGGGCACCCTGGCCAGCCACTCCGGAACCGTGACCACCCTTCCCGTCAAGGACTATGTCGCAGGCCTGGCCGGTCGTTTCACCAACGTGGTCTACATCGGCTCGACCTACGATGAGCCCCTGCCGCGCGCCTTCATCGACGACACCCTCACCGGCAACGTCCCGGTGATGTGGTCCGGCTTCAACATTTGGCAGTTGACCAAGACCGATGCCGACCGTGCCGCCTTCACCCAGCGTTACGGCTGGGACGCCGCGACCTCCTACATCGACTCCACCGACCGCGTCACCAAGATCAGTTACAACGGCGCCTCCCTGAAGCGCAACGAGCTCAACAGCGGCGGGATCATCGCTCCGCACATCACCCGCGAGAAGGACGTCAAGGTCCTGGGGCGCGCCGAGTGCTCCAAGTCTGACGGCGCGGCCACGGCCTGCGCGTCCGTCGCCCAGTCCGGGACCAACTCCTTCCCCTGGGCCGTCAGTTCCTCCGGACTGACCTTCATCGGCGAGATCCCCCTGACCTACCTGGGTGAGCAGGACCGCTACATCGCTGCCGCCGATATCCTCCTGGACTTCCTCCAGCCCAACGCCCAGCAGTACCGTCAGGCCGCCGTGCGCCTGGAGGACGTCACCCCGGACAGCGATCCGGAGGAGCTCCAGGCGATCGTCGACTACTTCTACAGCGAGAACGTTCCCTTCCAAATGGCGGTGGTTCCCAAGTACATCGACCCCAAGGGCACCGAGAACAACGGCGTGCCCAAGGAGATGACTCTCAAGGACTCCCCGGAGTTGGTGGCCGTCCTCCAGGACGCCGTGAACAAGGGCGGAACGATTGTTCAGCACGGCACCACCCACCAGTTCGGCACTCTGGACAACCCGTACAATGCCGTGTCCGCCGACGACTTCGAATTCATCCGTTCGTGGTGCTCCACCACGAACGACACCAAAGCCCCCGCCGTCGACTGCCAGGACAAGTCCTACGTGCAGATCGGAGGCACCCTGCCGGGAACCTCCCAAGCATGGGCCGCGGAGCGCGTGGAGCAGGGGCGCCAGATCTTCGGCGAGGTCGGATTGCCGACTCCGGAGATCTTCGAGACCCCGCACTACTCGGCTACCCGCGAGGCCTACTACGGCATTGGCGAGCAGTACCCGGTGCGCTATGAGCGCGAGCTTCTCTACGCCGGCACTCTGACCAACACCCAGGCTGGCCCCCACGATTACTACGGGCAGTTCTTCCCCTATGCGGTCAACGACCCCTACGGGTCCCACATCCTGCCGGAGAACCTGGGTAACTTCGAACCCAATGAGATCAACCAGCACCCGCCGCGCCTGGCCCAGGAGGTCATCGACGCGGCCAAGCTCAACCTCGTCAACACTCATGCTACCGCCAGCTTCTTCTTCCACCCCTACTACCCGCTGCCCGAGCTGAAGAAGATCGTCGCCGGCATCAAGGCCGAGGGGTACACCTTCGTTCCGGCTTCGGAGCTGAAGTGATAACGGTTCAGGAAACGGCGCTGAGTCGCGTGTCTTCCACCACGACGGAACCGTTCGGTCGGAAAAACTCTCAAGAGACGGGAATAATGGTTCCATGATTCTTGAAACCAACCGCAGAAGGGCGCTGGCGCTCCTGGGGGCCGGGGTTATGGGAGCGTCAGTGTCCTCCTGTGGCCACGGGCACATGACCACGCCGCCGGCCATGGGCGACGGCGCGACGACCCATCTGAGCCTCCACATCACCGACGCTCAGGGCAACGCCCTCAACCTCGAGGCGCTGCGGCGCATCCAGTCCAACGGCAGGGGCGAAGCCGGCTACGACGACGCCCTGCTGGACACCAGGACCCTGGAGGTCATCGCCGTCGGGCCGCTTTACCAGGACGAGGGCGGGGTCATCGGTCTCGACGTACCCACGGGGCGCGCCTGCACCCTGACCATGTCGTGGCCCACCAGCCACGGGTACTCGGCCCTCATGGCGGATCTGCCCGCCTCCGGTGAGCACGATCTTCTGGAGCTGGCGGCCAGGACACTTCACGAGCATCAGGACGAGCGCTACCAGCAGGTTACCGCGCAGGGCCTCAAGGGCTCCGACGAGGCTGTGACGCTGCGGGCATCCGCCCAGCAGTCCCTGGATGGCTGCGCCACAGCCCAGTCCTGGACCGACAGAGGCCGCCTGGCGAACTCAGCCCTGGAGTCCGCCGCCGGGGTCCAGCTCGCCCTGGACCGGGCGCTCGTGGCCCAAGCACCGCAGGACGCCATCATCGGGGTCACCTTCACCCGAGTGCCCACTGCCGCCGAGATCACCGCCGCCCTGGCCTCGAACGGACCGGGGGGCGGCAAACGGAAGGTGTCGGCCCGGCTTGTGATCGGCGACCCCGGTGACGCCCAGGAGATGGCTGGCTGGAAAACCACGGTCGACGCCCTGCATGCGCAAGGTGGCCTGGCTCTGGCTCAGATCTGCGACTCCCACGACATGGCCGCTCTGAGCGACGCTGCCTGGGACACGCGGGTCGACGCCCTCATCAAGGCCCTGCCGAGTGTGGACGCCTGGGAGATCGGAAATGAGATCGGGGGGGACTGGCTTGGCACCGGGCCGGTCGCCAAGGCCCTGCGCGCCGCCAAGGCGGTTCGCGAGCGCACCAGCGCCACCACAGTGCTCACCCTGTACTACCAGCTCGGACAGGCGGACCCGGCCTTCTCCCTGTTCAGCTACGCCGCCAGGGAGATCACCCAACCAATCAGGGACCTGGTCGACGTCGTCGGGCTGTCCGTCTACCCCCAGCTCCACCCGCTGGGTACGGCCGCCGACCGGATCCTGAGCACTCTGGACGCGGCCTTCCCGGCATCCCGGATCGCCGTCACCGAGCTGGGGTACGGGGCTGATGACCTCAACGCCGGCCCCTGGTGGTTCGGGTCGACAACCGACCCGGTCGTGGCCCGCACCGCCGTCGCCGAGCACGTCACCGGTGCCGCACTGGGACGCTCCGACGCCTGGGGCGCGCCCTTCTGGTGGTACTACCTCGAGGATCAGGTCGGAACCCCCGGAGGTGGGGTGGCTCCGGCCCTGGCCGCCGCATCCACCGGGTTCTAGCGCGTGCAGCTGGGTGGGGGCTACTGCCCCCACCCAGCGCTATCGCTGGGCCAGGACGAAGGGATGAACCGCCGCCGCTCCCGCCT
The DNA here is from genome assembly GCF_006546835.1 of Actinomyces johnsonii. Lineage (GTDB taxonomy): Bacteria > Actinomycetota > Actinomycetes > Actinomycetales > Actinomycetaceae > Actinomyces > Actinomyces johnsonii. The sequence continues at coordinate 416,468 of NZ_VICB01000004.1, forward strand.
CGCGTAGGAGGGCGGCCGCCACCGTGAGCGTCCAGCCCGAGTCGCTCCAGTCGTCCACCAGGACCACGGCGGCGCCTCGCAGATCCTCAAGCGTCTTCGCCGTCCACTCCTGAAGCGTCAGGTTGCGGGCCACCTCCGCCAGGCGGAACGCTGAACCCACATTGTGGTGCGGCGGCTCCTGGCCCACGAAGCCCACGACGCCCAGCGGCCTGGCCCCGAGCCGGCTGGCCACCGCCCGACCCAGCTGGCGGACCATGCCCGGCCGGGTACGGGAGTCGACGATGACGACGACGGTCTCTTCCCCCACGGGCCCGGTGCTGTCGGGGTCCTCGAGGTCGTCGCTCCGGTCGCCCCGAATGATCTCACCGAGCCGGTCCACGGTCTGAAGCACCAGCGGCCTCAGGGAAACCGGAACCTCGCCGTCGGAGTCGGAGGCCACCAGCTCCCGCAGTGCGCCCGACGCGCCCAGTCCGTCCAGCCGTCCCACGGCCAGCCCGGTCGCCGCCTGCTGATCGGCGCTGATACGACCTTTGAAATGGCTCAGTCCCAACCGCTCCATCCCGGTGGGCCACTGACGACGCGCCCGCAGCTCGATCCCGACGCGACCGAGCGCCTGACGAGCGGAGGCGACCTCTTCCTCGTCGGGTGCGGCGGGCAGGAACAGGCCCCCGCACAGGTCGCAGGCGCCGCAGTGCCACCCCGGTTCGAGATGCGGATCGTCGAGCGCCGCCCTCAGGAAAGCCATCCGGCAGGGGGTAACCGTCGTCGCCGAGTCGGTATCGGCGCCGAGCTGCTCGTAGGCGATCATCGCCTCTTGCTCGGCCCGGCGCGCGGCGTCGACTCGCGCGTAGCGCTGGGCGTCATAGGACCAGGACTGGCCGGTGGATTCCCATCCGCCGCGAACCCGGCGCACAGCTCCGTCGACGTCAAGGACCTTGAGCATGGACTCCAGTCGAGTGCGCCGCAGCGACGTCACCGTCTCCAGTGCCGCCGTCGACATCGGCCCTTCCCCCGCTTCCCGCTGCCTGTCCAGCCCGTCCAGGACCGCACGGACCTGGTCCTCGGGGGGAAAGCCCTGCGAGCCGAACCACTCCCAGATCGCGCGATCCTCGGAACCGGGGAGCAGAACCACCTCGGCTCGCTCCACGCCGCGACCGGCGCGCCCCACTTGCTGGTAGTAGCTCACTGGCGAGGAAGGCGCCCCCACATGCACCACGAAGGACAGGTCCGGCTTGTCGAAGCCCATGCCCAGGGCCGAGGTGGCCACCAGCGCCCTGACCCGGTTGGCCTTGAGATCCTCCTCCAGGCGCTCACGCTCGGCGGCATCGGTCTGCCCCGTGTAGGCGGCCACCTCCACACCCGCGGTGCGTAGGTATTCGGCGACCTCCAGCGCTGCCGAGACGGTCAGGCAGTAGACGATGCCGCTTCCGGGGGCGTGTCTGAGATATGCGGCCAGCCAGGCCAGACGTGTGGCCGAGTCCGGCAGAACCTCGACCCCCAGGTGGAGGGAATCGCGTCCCAGGTCACCGCGCAGAATTAGGACTCCCTGGTCGCCGTTCTCCGCCGGGTGCGCCCCCAACTGTTCGGCGACGTCGGCGCTGACCCGGGCATTGGCGGTCGCCGTGGTCGCTAGGACCGGGGTGTGCGGCGGCAGGCCTGCCAGAAGGGTCCGAATGCGCCGGTAGTCCGGACGGAAGTCGTGCCCCCAGTCCGAGATGCAGTGGGCCTCGTCGATGACAACCAGCGCGGCGTCTGCTGCCAGGTGCGGCAGGACCTCATCGCGGAACACAGGGTTGTTGAGACGCTCGGGGGAGACCAGGAGGACATCCACCTCGCCGGCGCGCACCTGGGCCTCGATCGGTGCCCACTGGGTGACATTGGCTGAGTTCATCGTCACCGCCCGGATCCCGGCGCGGCTTGCGGCGGCGACCTGGTCGCGCATGAGGGCCAGCAGCGGCGAGATGATGACGCTCGCCCCCAGGCCTCCGGGCCGGCCGCGCGAGCCGGGGACGGGCACAGGCGTGCCGGGCCGCCAGTCTCCCCAGCCCTCGCGCAGCAGCACCGTCGCCACGAAGTACACCGCCGACTTGCCCCATCCCGTGCGCTGGACCACCAGGGCGCGGCGGTGAGCGATGACGAGAGCTTCTATCGCCCGCCACTGGTCCTCTCGCAGGCGCGCATCGCTGCGGCCGACGAGCTCGCGCAGGACGGCCTCGGCTCGCTTGCGGACGGGAGCACCGAGTTGCTGCGGGAACTCGGCGCGGTAGTCGGGACGCTCAGGTTCCTCATGGTCTGTGATCGTCACGGGGCCACGGTAGCGCGGCTGAATGAATAGATCAGGCCTTGGATACTCTTGGCCCATGGACCTCCTCATTATCGCCGTGTTGGGCATTCTTGCCATCGCGGCTGCCTCGCAGCTCAGCGACCGCATCGGCGTCGCCCCGGCGCTGATCCTCCTGGCCGGTGGTACTGCGGTTGGATTCCTACCCTTCATCCCGGCAGTCGAGCTCGACCCCCAGGTGGTCCTCGAGGGCATCCTCCCCCCGCTGCTGTTCTCAACGGCGGTGAGCATCTCCACCATCAACTTCCGCCGAGAACTCGCCCCGGTGGCGGTTCTGGCCATCCTCCTGGTGGCCCTATCCGCCGCGGTGATCGGTGTGGCGTTCACCTTCCTGGTTCCCGGGCTTTCCCTAGCCTGGGCGATCGCCATGGGGGCGATCCTGAGTCCCACTGACGCCGTGGCCATCTCCATCGCCCGCCGCCTGGGCGTCTCGCAGCGCATCATCACCGTCCTGGAGGGGGAGGGTCTGCTCAACGACGCCACCGCCTTGGTGGTCCTGTCCTCGGCCGTCTCTGCGGCCACATCGGGCGGCGTCAGCGTCGGAGGCGTGCTGGGCGGTTTCGTCCTGGCGGTCCTCGTTGCCCTGGGCGTGGGCTGGCTCGTCGGCGAGGTGAGTCTGCGGGTGCGCTCCCACATCACCGATCCCACGGTGGACACAGTCGTGTCCTTCACCGTCCCCTTCTTGGCGGCGATCCCGGCCGAGCACATGCACGGCTCGGGTCTAGTGGCCGCGGTCGTCGCCGGACTCATCACCGGTCACCGGGGTCCTCGGATGCTGCCGCCGGCCCACCGGGTGGCCTCGCGCACCAACTGGCACACCGTCGAGCTCACTTTGGAAGGCCTCATCTTCCTGTTCATGGGCCTGGAGTTCTTCGGCGTCGTGGAGAAGGTGGACGCCTCGGACCTCGGGGTTCGCCGGGCCGTCGCGGTCGCCGTCGTCGCCGGGGCGCTGACCGTTGTCGTCCGGGCTCTCGTCGTTGCCCCGATGCTCAAGCTCCTCAGCCACCGCACGGCGCGCTGGGCGATCCACTGGGAGGAGAACGAGGAGGCCATCCACCAGTTTCAGAACCGCTGCTCGGCTATCGTGCGCGGTGAGATCGATATGCCCCCGGTTCCCTGGGACCGGCGCAGTCTCTCCCGGGTTCAGCGCAGGCTCCGGCGAGAGCCTAGCCATGAGAGCATCGCGCGGCGCGCCCGTCGAATCTCCAGTCGAGTCCGACGCCGGGGCGCCGACCTAGACTACTTCGCGGCCGAACCCCTGCGCGCACGCGAGGGCGCTGTCATCGTCTGGGCGGGTATGCGCGGTGCGATCACCCTGGCGGCGGCTCAGACCCTGCCGACCACGGCACCGCACCGGTCCTTCCTCCTCCTGGTGGCCATGCTCGTGGCCGCCGGCTCGTTGACGCTCCAGGGACTGACGCTACAGGCCCTGGTGCGCATGGTCAGGCCCGCGATGGCCGGGTCCGCCGACGAGGAGGAGAAGGCAGCCGTCATCTCGCTTCTGGTCAACGCCGCCCGCGACGCCGTCGCCGATGGCCATGAGCTCCCCAGCCGCGGCGCCCACGACGTCGTCACCACCGATGCCGAGCCGACTGCTGAGGCTTCGCGCCTCGTACCACGGGCCGAAGGGCCGACTATCTCCGAAGAGCCTGCCGACTCCGAGGTGAAGGTGGAGCTGGACAAGTCCTCGGTCTCTGATCATGACGGCGAGAACCTCAGCCCAACGCTCGATCAGCACGCCTTGCTGCGGCGCGAAGGGACGGACATCGTTGTCTCACCGGCCGCTGTTGCCCGGGCATGGACCGACCCCACCTGGCGGCACGACGAGCTCGCCCCGATGCGAGAGCGCGCCCTGGACATAATCCGCGCCCAGCGCGAGGCCCTCCTGGACGCCGGTGACGAGGGCCTGTACTCGGCAGACTCACTGGAACACGCCCTGGACCGCCTCGACTTCCAGGAGATCATGCTGACCAGCGAGCCCCACTGACCCACCTCCCCGAGCCGCGTTCCGGCTGTTGCTGGAGACTCGGCCGTGGGGAGGCCCGAGCCGTAGACTCCAGTGCGTGAGCGCGAACCTGCCCCTGAGACCAGACCTGGAGGGCGAGAAGCCCTACGGTGCCCCGGAGCTCGACGTCCCCGTGCGGCTGAACGTCAACGAGAACCCCTACCCACCCTCGGCCGCGGTCGTCGAATCGATCGCCACCGCCGTGGCCCGGGCCGCCCAGGGGCTCAACCGCTACCCGGAGCGGGACTTCCCCAGGCTGCGGGAGGCGCTGGCGGACTATCTCGAGGCGGAGTCCGGGGTGCACCTGGCACTCGAGCAGATCTGGGCCGCCAACGGCTCCAACGAGGTCATGCTCCACGTGCTGCAGGCCTTCGGCGGCCCCGGGCGCACCTGTCTGACCTTCACCCCCACGTACTCGATGTATCCGGAGTATGCCCGCGACACCCTGACCGACTACACCACACGCCCGCGCCGCAAGGACTTCACGCTCGACGTCGAGGCCGTGGCCGCGGCTATCAAGGAGCTGCGGCCCGCCGTCGTCATCCTCGCTAGCCCCAACAACCCCACCGGAACGGCCCTGCCGCTAAAGGACATCAGCCGGATCCTCGAGGCGGCACGCGGACACGGCCCCATGCTTGGAGCCGAGGTCGGCTCACCGGCCCGGGCAAGTGACTGCATCGTGGTCATCGACGAGGCCTACGCCGAGTTCCGCCGTTCCGGCGTGCCCAGCGCCCTGGAGCTGCTGGGGAAGGACAACCCGCACTTGGCCGTCACCCGCACCATGTCCAAGGCATTCGGAGCCGCGGGCCTGCGTCTGGGCTATCTGGCCGCCGACCGCGCCCTGGTCGACGCCCTGCGCATCGTGCGTCTGCCCTACCACCTCTCCGCCATCACCCAGGCCGCCGCCCTGGCCGCCCTGTCCCACCGCGACGAGCTCATGGCCCAGGTCGCTTCCCTGCGCGACGAGCGCGACGCCCTGGTGGCGTGGCTGCGCGCCCAGGGCCTGACCGCGTACGAGTCGGACGCAAACTTCGTCCTGTTCGGCCCCTTCCCGGACCGCGATGCCGTCTGGAGGAGCCTGCTCGAAGCTGGGGTTCTCATCCGCGTTGTCGGCCCTGAGGGCTTCTTGCGGGCCAGTATTGGTACGCCGGGGGAGATGGAGCGGCTGCGCAGCGCTTTGGCCGCGGCTGTCAGAAAATGACGACGCCAGCGGCGCCGCGGGCCGGTAGGCTTGCTACCGGTCGAAATACCTGAGAAACCAGTGCCGCTGAAAAGCACGACACACGATGCTTAAGGAAACACATGAACCGCACCGCGCGCATCGAACGATCCACGAGCGAGTCCAGTGTCGTCGTCGAGATCGATCTCGACGGCACCGGCCGGACCGACATCTCCACCACCGTCCCCTTCTACGACCACATGCTCGCCGCCTTGGGGCGGCACTCCCTCATCGATATGACGATACGCGCCACCGGCGATACCGACATCGACGTGCACCACACCGTGGAGGACACCGCGATCTGCATCGGCGAGGCCCTGCGCACAGCGCTGGGGGACAAGCGCGGCATACGCCGTTTCGGGGAGGCCTGTGTCCCCTTGGACGAGGCCCTGGCCCACGCCGTCGTGGACATCTCCGGACGCCCCTACCTGGTGCACGAGGGCGAGTCCGAGGCCTTCGTCCACCACCTCATCGGTGGGCACTTCACCGGCTCGATGGTGCGTCACGTCCTGGAGGCCATCGCCTACCACGCCGGCATCTGCCTGCACGTGCGAGTCCTGTCCGGGCGCGACCCCCACCACATCGCCGAGGCCGAGTTCAAGGCTCTGGCCCGCGCTCTGCGGGCCGCCGTGGAGGACGACCCCCGCGTCGAGACCATCCCGTCCACGAAGGGAAGCCTGTGATGGATCAGTTTCCCCGGCCAGACGAAGACCGCGACGACGGGCAGGACCGTCGGCGCGACCTGGACGCCGAGTTCGCCGCCCTCATGGATGACGTCGACATCCCCGACGACCTGTCGACGTTCGACGGTCTCGCAGCGCCGGAAGGCGCCCGAGGCGGGCAGGCCCCAGGAGGCGCGACAAAGGCCACGACCGCCTCGGCGGCTGACGCCGAGGAGACCGAGCAGGCGGGAGTCAGCCCCGAGGACGTCCCCCACAACACCTACCACCCCCTCGACGCGGGAACGGAGACCGACGATGGCTCCTCCCCACTCACCGAAGCCCAGGAGGCGCAGATCGCGGCTGCCGCCGACTCCCTGAGCTCCTACGGCCCCGGGGATTCCGACGAGCAGGCCCCCAAGGCGGTCAAGGTCGCCGTCGTCATCACGCCGCTGAACCGGGCTGACGGGCTGGCCGGAATGTGCGCCCTCATGGATTTGGACTGCACGGTGGTGCCCTCCTCCAGTGGCGCCTTCGCGGTCAAGCAGTTCGTTTCGGCCCACTCGGACTGGGACGTGGCCGAGCTCCTTGGCGGATCCGACTCCGAGCCGGCGGAGGCCGCGGAGCTGGCCGCCCAGCTCTCCCGACTGTCGAGAGCCGGCGCGGTCCTCATGACCGCCGATCTGGCTACCGACGTTGGTATTGAGTCCGGCCTGTCCGGGACGATCACCGCCCGCCACTTCACCAACGGTCAGCCCGGGGAGGAGGCGTCGGCGGGACTCCTCCTGGCCTCCATGGACCAGGTCGTCGAGGACGTGCTCCTGGGCGTCATCGACGCCGACGACGTTCCCGGCGCCGTGAAGTCCTCGGAGATCAAGGCGCCCCGGGCGATGCGCTGGTTCGGGCGAGGCCTGCGCCGTCCGCCGCAGTAACTCGGCTGAGATCATTGCGGTCATCGCATGACACCGCTGCTCGCGCTACGTGCTCCGCCGCGCGAGCAGCGGCCGCGGTACTTTAGCCGGCGTACGAGCTCGTCCGCTGCCCGCCCTTGAGGTCTGAGGCGATGCAGGAGAATCCCCGCTTCCCGGCGTTCCACCCCGCCTCGCCGGGGCCCAGCACCGATGTGCTCGGATTGGCCGCCCCGTACTGCTGAGCCGCCTGCGAGGTACAGGTCGCCTGCACATTGGGGTCGGAGGCCAGATCGTCATCGCTGGAGCCCGAGGTGGTCTCCGCCAGGGTTCCCACCTGATAGACCTCCCAGGAGTGGGGCTCGTTGCAGTCCACCTTCTTGGCCGTGGTCTGTCCCGAAATAGAGGTGGTGCCCGCCAGGCAGGTGCCGACCGGGTGAGGCGGGGTGGAGACGATGTCCTGGTTCGACGGCGAGGGCTGGGACGATGATCCCGGGGCGGATGCCGCCGCCGTGGCGCCCGCGCCCGCCGTGCCGGCGGTGTGGGCCAGCCGGGCTCCGGCCATCCAACCGGCGCCCAACCCGATGACGAGGCCGACAACCGTTCCCACAGCACCCACGCGCAGACCGATCTGACGGCGCTCGCGGGTGGAGAGCCGCAGCGACGCGCTGGTGTCGACCGATGCCGGACTGTTCAGGGGGAAGGAGTCGGGCGACGACAAGAGCATCGGGGCGCCCCCGGAGTGCTCCAGCCGGTTGGAATCGACTGAAACCGCGGACCGCACCGAGTGGGCGGAGCGGGCCGAATCGGCCGATGGCTGTGACAGCGCACCGGCGAGGCTGTTTGACCCTATCGAGCCCACCGCCCGATGACCGGACGGCGATGCCAGGCCCGCGTCGACCAGCTGCAAGGAGGTGACCGGGCCGCCGACGGCCAGGTTGCCCGTCCCGAGCTGCTCCCGCAGCCGCTCCAGGGCGTTGGTGAGCTCGGCGCCGTTGCGGAAGCGATCCTTCGGATCGGGCGCCATGGCCTTGCTCAGCACCGGGAGCAGGAGATCGGGAACATTCGGGTCGTTGAGGTTCAGCGGCTCATCGAGGGAACGGACGATCTCGGGCAGGCTCCGTTGCACACCGTCGGGACCGCGTCTGGGACTCCGGCCCGTGAGAAGAGCGAAGAGGACCGCGCCCATGGACCACACGTCGCCCTCGGGGCCGGGACGGGCCAGCATGAAGGCCTCCGGCGCGGCGAAGTCGGGGGTGAGGCACTCTAGGGTGACGGTCGGGTCCTGGCCCTCGCGCTGGACGGATGCGATGCCGAAGTCCGACAGCCGCGGTGAGCCGTAGGAGTCCAGAAGGATGTTGGCGGGCTTGACGTCCCGGTGCGTGACGCCGGCCGCGTGGGCCGCACCCAGTGCTGAGGCCGCGGCCTGCACCAGTGCCACGGCGTCGGAGGCGGGCGTCGGCCCCCGTGAGACGAGGTCGTAGAGGCTGCCGCCCGAGCACAGCTCCATGACCAGGTAGGGGCGCAGGTCGGGCAGCTTGCCGGTGTCGACCAGCGAGACCACGTGGGGGTGCCCCGAGATCCGCGAGGCGGCTTGCACCTCGCGCATGAACCGCCGCTCATTGCGCGGGTCGTCCAGGGGCCGGGAGTCGACCTTGACGGCGACCGGGCGCTCCAGGGAGTCCTGCACGCCCGCGTAGACCGTGGCGAAGCCACCGCGGCCCAGCACTGACGTTATTCGCACCCCGGGAAGGGAGAACGGGGCGGCGCTGTGGGTGCCGCCGGAGCCGGGAGATCCTGAGGTTTCCACCGCAGATGCCTGACCGGCGGACGGCGCGTTGGGTGCGGACGCCGGGGACGGCAGGGGGCTTTCGCCGGAAGGGGACTGCATGCTCACGGGTGAATCCTCGCCCATGTTAGAGGTTTGCGAAAGAAAGCCGGGTACCGGCCCCCGGCTCAGCCACTGGACGTGGCCGCGCTGCTCGGCGTTGCGGGGCCGCTCGATGGGCTCTCATCGTGTCAGGACTGTGCTGGAATTGTTGCACAAACCCCGAAGGCGGCAGGTCTGAGCATGTCAGCGACTATTTCAGAGTGTGGAGGATGTCCCAGAACGATCCGCTGGGACGGTAGGGTATGTCACATGCAAGCGCCCTGCGTCACCGTTCTGTCCTACGGTTCCGGCAACGTCCGTTCGGCGGTACGTGCCCTGGAGCGCGTCGGCGCCGAGGTTGCCCTGACCAGTGACCCCCATGAGGTGGTCGAGGCCGACGGCCTGGTCGTTCCTGGTGTCGGCGCCTTCGGCGCGGTAATGGATCAGCTCAGGGCGGTCGACGCCCCCCGCCTGATCGACCAGCGCCTGGCCGGGGGGCGCCCGGTCCTGGGAATCTGCGTGGGCATGCAGGTCATGTTCGAACGCTCCGAGGAGCACGGGACCGCGGAGGCGGGACTGGGGCAGTGGCCCGGAACCGTGACCAGGCTGAATGCCGACGTCGTCCCTCACATGGGATGGAGCCGGGTCCGTCCGCCGCGGGACTCGGTGCTGTTCGACGGCGTTGACGACGAGCGCTTCTACTTCGTCCACTCCTACGCGGCCACTCGGGATCCGGCAGCGCTGCTGGGTCCCGGCCCCACCCGGCCGCCCCGGGCCACCTGGGCGACGCACGGCCAGGACTTCATCGCCGCCGTCGAGAACGGGGCCCTGTGCGCCACGCAGTTCCATCCAGAGAAGTCCGGTGATGCGGGAGCGCAGCTCCTGCGCAACTGGTTGACAACCCTTTGAACCCTTCCGAGCCCCCCACGACCACCCCAGGAGAAACTTATGCTCACCCTACTTCCCGCCGTCGACGTCGCCGATGGCAAGGCTGTCCGGCTCCTTCAGGGCGAGGTCGGCTCGGAGACCGACTACGGCAGCCCCGTCGACGCCGCTCGGGACTGGGTGCGCGCCGGGGCCGAGTGGATCCACCTGGTGGACCTCGACGCGGCCTTCGGGCGAGGCTCCAACTCTGAGCTGCTCTCGCGCATCGTCGGCGAGGTCGGTATCAAGGTGGAGCTCTCCGGGGGCATCCGCGACGATGCCTCGCTGGCCCGGGCGCTGGCCGCCGGCGCCGCCCGTGTCAACCTGGGCACGGCCGCGCTGGAGGACCCCGAGTGGACCGAGCGGGTCATCGCCGAGCACGGAGACAAGATCGCCGTCGGACTCGACGTGCGCGGAACCACCCTGGCGGCCCGCGGCTGGACCAAAGAGGGCGGAGACCTGTGGGAGACCCTCGAACGGCTCAACTCCGCCGGATGCGCGCGCTATGTCGTCACCGACGTCACCCGTGACGGCACCCTGAGCGGTCCCAACACCGCGCTGCTCACCGAGGTCTGTCAGCGCAGCCCGGCGCCGGTCGTCGCCTCGGGCGGCATCGCCCACCTCGACGACCTCATCGCCCTGCGGCGCCTGACTCCGCTCGGTCTGGAGGGGGCCATCGTCGGCAAGGCGCTCTACAACGGAAACTTCACCCTCCAGGAGGCGCTGGCTGTGGCTGGCGACGAGGAGGCGCGCGAGCCGTCCAAGGCGCGGATCTGACAGCGAACAAGCGGCGGGCGGGAGCGCAGCGTCCCGTGGTGCCTACCGGCGCCCCGTGCCGTCTGGTCGGCGCCAGTGCCTGATGATTCCGCGCAGCGCGGTGGCGAAAACGACGCCGGTGGCCGCCAGGTAGGGGCCGTAGTGCTGGCGGGTGATCGGTCCCAGCGGCTTGCCCAACGTCTTGACGATGGCGGTGGAGGCCGCCATACGCGCAGCCCGTTCCCCGGCTGCGTGGATGACGACCGCGGGTAGAGGCTGGTTCCGGCGGCCGGATTCGGCGGCGAAGAGCTTCACCGGGATCCCGGTCAGCGCCTGCTTCCAGTAGCCGGACGGGCCCCGGCTCAGGTAGCGGGAGGTGGCCGTCCTCATCGCCGGCGTGGTCCACGGCGCGGGCGGGCGGTGCCCGGCCCGAGTGAGCAGATGGGTGACCGCCACCCCGGTGACCGAACCCGCCACGACCAGTCCCGCGCGGCGCCACATCCGCTCGGGATGGGTCAGCCCCAGCCACACCTGGCTCATCTCCGCCATGATCGGGAAGGAGATGGCCTCGGTCATGCCCCAGACGAACATGACGGCGTCCCCCCGACCACCGTCCATCGCGGTGTGCAGGACAGTGAAGATGTCCGAAACCGGCTCGGGCCTGCGGGGACGCTGGAGCATCTCCACGATCTGATCTCGTGCCTGATCGCTGACGCCCTCCACGTCGTCGCTGGGGGCGATCGGCTCGCCGACGCGCACCTCGACGGGGGAGTAACGTGGCAGGCCGCCCTTCTTCGGCATCATCTCCCGCGTCCCCACCAGCGCGACCGGTAGCACGGGGATGCCGAAGTCACGGGCGAGCCGGGCGGCCCCGGAGTGGAAACGGCCCATCTTCCCGTCCGTGGAGCGGGTGCCCTCGGGGAAGATGAGGATGCTCATGGATTCGGCTACCCGGTTGGCCAGAGTTCCTCGCAGTTCCTCGTACGCGCCCTCGCCGTCGCGCCGTACCGGGTAGGCGCCCAGCAGACCCCGGGCCACGAGGCGACGCGACCGACGGGTGAACCAGTAGTCCTGGGCGGCCACCGTCACCACCCGCATGAGGGTGGGGGAGGCGCTCATCATGGCGATCGTGTCCGCGTGGGAGCCGTGGTTGGCGACGACGACGTAGGGGCCGTCGGTCTCGAACTCGCCCTCGACATGCACGCCCCCGAACGGGGCGATGATGGCGGACCAGAAGCGCTGACGCAGCACCGCCCGCCAAGTGACCTTCTGAGGCGTTCGTACGATCGATCGCAGACGGCGCCCGGCTGAGGCGATCTCGGCCGGACCCGGCATCGGGAGCATCTGACGCGGCATCGGGGCTACCTTTCCGTAGACGTGTCCTAGGTGTACGGGCGATGGAGAGGATGAGGCGGACAGAGAAGGCGCTGACCGGTTCGGACACCGGGCGGGACGTGACACGATCATCCCAGAACGGCGGCCAGAGGCAGAACCAGCAGCAGGGAGTCGACCCGGTCCAGGAGCCCCCCGAATCCGGGCAGCCAGGCGCCGGCGTCCTTGACCCCGGCGGTCCGTTTGACAAGGGACTCCAGAAGGTCTCCCAGGACTCCCCCCAGACCGACGGCGATCACCAGGCCGGGTGTGATGTGGCCCAGCAGGGTGAGGATAAGCGCGGCCCCGACGACGGCGCCGACCAGTCCTCCGAGCGTCTTGTTCGGGGACAGGGGAGACAGCGGGCGGCGCGCCCAGGCCATGGGGCGCAGGAAGGTCCCGCCGGCCCACGCGGCCACGTCAGCGGCTGCCGCTGCGAAGGCGATGAGGAAGGCGTTATGCCACAGGACCACGAGATGCGCCAAGGACCAGGGAATCCAGATCGAGGAAAAACCTGCGACCGTCGCCCTCCTCAGGCCGTGCTCGATGTCTCCGGCCAACACTGCCGGCACGGCGCACACGAGCACCATGAGCGGGGCCAGGGCCATGAGGCCCGGACGCAACCACGCGGCCAGCGGATAGGCCGCTGCCAGTACCGCCAGTATGGTGGTCTCCACCCTCGGCAGGCCGGTGAGCCGGGAGAGCTCACGAACAGCCTGAAGACCCAGGGCGGCGGCGAGCAGCGCCGTCGTCCCCCTGCCGACCCAGATCGGGATCCCGACCGCAGGGATGATGACGGCCCACGTAGTCCAGCGACGGCGCAGCTCCGCCTTGCGCGACAGGGCCACGCCGATGCCGGCCAGAAGCAGGATCGTCACGGCCGTGGCCGCGAGGAACACAGCTCGGCCGGTGAGGACCCACCCGGCCCCGGGAACGGTGATGGTCCACGAACGGCTACCGCCCAGGAGCCAGCCGATCGCCCCTCCAGACGCCTCGTTCCCGATCCAGGCGCCGACTGCGGCTGTCACGACCCCTCCCCTCGGTCGTCGCCGCCCTCGGGGGCGTTACGGCCGATGCGGGCGATGTCCTGCGGCGGTGGCGGGGCCATGGTGTCGGCCATCGCCGGGCCGCTGCGTCCCGCCAGTGCCCCGGCGGTGCGTGCCAACCGGACGCAGGCCGTCACCACGGAACCCGCGATAACGATCCAGGCGACGATCGCCAAGTACTGGGGCAAAGCCGCGGCCACCACTGCCGCCAGGCACCTCTCGGTCTTGCCGAACGGCCCGCCGTTGAGCCTGGCGGCGCCTGCGCCCGCAGCGGCCAGGGAAACGAAGGTCGGCAGCATCGCCGCCGCCAGGGCGATGAGAAGCAGGTGGACCGTGGCGGCGGAGGAGCCCGTGCGCAGGGCGAGACCCACCAATCCGGCCATGATGAGGAGATCGGACACCCGGTCCCCAATCTCATTGAGGACAAAGCCGAACGGCCGCGACACGCCGCGCGCCCTGGCAACGGCGCCGTCCAGGTTCGCCCCGCCGAGCCGGGCCGCCAGCAGGATGAAGGCCAGGGGCCACCAACCCATGACCAGCGCCCCACAACCCAGCGCTGCGGCGACAACGCCGACGGCAGTCCACACGTCGGGGGAGATGCCGCGGCGCACCGATGCCCGGATGATGACTCCCAGGCGGCGGGTGTACCAGTACTTCAACGAGTAGAGCGATATCACTGCAACAGGCTATCGGCCCGGCCCCTCGAAATTGCGCGATTGGTCCGGAACGCGCTGGGGAGTAATACCCCTGCGCCCAGACGCGCTACGGTGTGCGCTATGAGCAGGTCCTCGGAGACTTCGGATACCCGGGCGCCGGACCCTCGGCCCGAGGCAGTGCCCCACGTGGCCGCGGCCATAGCGGCCCGGGCCAAGCTGGAGCGTCTTCTATCCGCTCCCTCGCCCTTCGCCGGTGACGACGGGACGATCCGCCCGGAGGTCGGTGCGGCGCTGGAAGCCACCGATCTGCCTCGGCACGACTACCTCGACCGGCTGTGGGCGGCGCTCGCCGGGGGGCGGCTGATCGTGCCCGTCGCCGCTCACGCCCTGCCCGACCGCTCGATGCCGAGCGGCCCGCAGGCCGTGAGCCTGCCGCGGGGCGTCTCGCACGGGAGTCCGACCCACGAGGTGCACACCGCCGATGCCTGCCAGGACGCGGCGACCCTGGCGGTGAGCCTGCCCGACGGACATATCGCCCTCCCGGTCTTCACCAGCGCCGAGGCGATGAACCGATGGCGCAGCGACGTGCGCCCCGTGCCGGTCTCGCCCGAACGGGCGGCTCAGGTGGCCTGCCTGTCCACCGACCAGCTGTGGGTGCTCGACCCCGGCAGCCGGGACTTGCGTCTGCCGCGCCCCGCTGTCGTGGCACTGGCCGGGGGAGAGCAGTGGGTGCCCTCCTGGCGCAATGAGCCGGTTCAGGCCGAGGTGCGCGCCCAGCTCGAGGGGGTCGACGGCGTCACCGGCGTGGCCTTCGGACCGGGTGAGGACGCCGAGCTGCGGGTCTTCATCCGCATCGACGCCGCGGGTGGGCGGGCCGACGTGGCCCGGAGTCTGGAGGGGTGTCAGCACGTCATGGTCAACCCGGCCTGGGGCGACCTCATCGACACCGTGGAGCTGTGCCCTCTGCCGGCCTGATCCGGCTTCCCCGCAGCCTTAAGCGACGACGTCGGAACGTCGTTAGGGGCGTTGCAGAATCGTGGCGCTCCACTGCTCGACCTGGCCGTAGTGGTCCTCTAAGGGACCGGCCACCTGGTCGAATCGGGCCACCACCTCGCGCAGTGCCCGCGCGTTGTCGTCACGTCCGTCATCCTGCGCGATGCGGGCGGCGGCCTCCGCGACCGCCCGCACCTGGGCCAGGTCCCGAGTGGAGACCGTTACCCGGCCGGGACCCGGGTCCCTAGTGGTGCTCCAGTCTGCACCCGCCTGGCGGGACGGGGTGGGGCCGCTGCCGGGTTCGCCGTGCGGGTCTGAGGCCCTTACACTGTTCCATTCCATGACGAGGGAGCGTAGGGCATCAGAATCGACCCGGCTACCGAATTGACGTGTGCCGAATAGTACCGGCGCGCACCGCATCTCATGGCCCTACGAGCGGCGCTCGTAGGGCTCTGGCCCCGGCGCCCATCGTCTGCGCCGTCGCAGCGCCGACGACGACGGTACTTGGGATCCAGGCCGCCGCCTGCGCCATCGTCCTCCTGCGGGGGAGTTGAACGAACCAATGGGCCTCCTGATCTCCGGTCAGCCTCGTACGTGGGAGGACTCACGCCGACGGCGTCGTCTGCGCCTGGGAACCGCGCCGACGTCCTGGTATCATTCGTCACTGACCAACCGGGGTTCGCCCCGGTGCGCAAGCGGAGCGATCCCACCTTGGTTCCTTCACGGGAATCGGGTTCATGCAAGGGCTGCGAGCCCTTCACGGTCGTCTCTCGGCTCCGGCCGGGAGAGGGTCGTGCTCTTCACGAGGCCTCCGACCTGCGCGGCAGGGACGGGGGCCTTTCCCGTTCCGCAACCATCCGTGACTCAGAGTGAGGAACCGACATCAGCGAGCCCCGTATCAACGAACGGATCCGCGTTCCCGAAGTGCGTCTCGTCGGCCCCAGCGGCGAGCAGGTCGGCGTCGTCCGCGTGGAGGACGCCCTGCGTCTGGCCGAGGAGGCCGACCTCGACCTGGTCGAGGTCGCCCCCGACGCCCGCCCTCCGGTGTGCAAGCTCATGGACTACGGCAAGTTCAAGTACGAGTCGGCCATGAAGGCGCGCGACGCGCGACGGAACCAGGCAAACACCCAGCTCAAGGAGATCCAGTTCCGCCCTAAGATCGATGAGCACGACTACGCCACCAAACGCGGCCACGTCGAGCGATTCCTCAAGGGCGGGGACAAGGTCAAATGCATCGTCCGTTTCCGCGGCCGCGAGCAGTCCCGGCCCGAACTCGGGATCAGGCTCCTCCAGGGCCTGGCCGAGGAGATGGCCGAGCTGGGCACCATCGAGTCCCACCCCCGCCAGGACGGCCGCAACATGGTGATGGTCCTGGCCCCGGTCCGCAAGAAGGCCGAGGTCAAGTCCGACCAGCGCCGCCGCCGCGAGGAAGCCCGTGCCGCCCGCCGTGCCGAGAAGCACGCCGGCCGGACGCCCAAGGGTACCAAGGTCGCGGCGGGCGGGGAGCCCACCGGCGAGAACGCCTGAGAGCGCTCCACACGGCGCCTCGACAACTCACCTGACACCCAAGACCCACCCCCTCGCCACCGTGAGCGGGGTCCGCAGTCCCGGCGACCACCCGTCTGCCAGGGACCGAGAAGAGGAAATTACCCATGCCGAAGAACAAGACGCACTCCGGTGCCAAGAAGCGCTTCCGGGTCACCGGCAGCGGCAAGCTCATGCGCGAGCAGGCCAACAAGCGCCACCTGCTGGAGGTCAAGTCCTCCCGCCGCAAGCGCAAGCTGTCCCAGGACCAGCCGGTCGCCCCGGCCGACGTCCGCCAGGTCAAGAAGCTGCTCGGTCGCTGACCGCCCAACCCACCAAGGAGTCTCACCATGGCACGTGTGAAGCGGGCTGTTAACGCCCAGAAGAAGCGTCGTTCCGTTCTCGAGAAGGCCTCGGGCTACCGCGGCCAGCGCTCGCGCCTCTACCGCAAGGCCAAGGAGCAGGTCACCCACTCCGGCGTCTACGCCTTCCGCGACCGTCGCGCCCGCAAGGGCGACTTCCGTCGCCTGTGGATCCAGCGCATCAACGCCGCCGCCCGCGCCGAGGGCCTGACCTACAACCGTTTCATCCAGGGGCTCGGCCTGGCCGGCGTGGAGATCGACCGCCGCATGCTCGCCGAGCTGGCCGTCAACGAGCCAGGGGGCTTCAAGGCCCTCGTGGAGGTCGCCCGCAAGGCCCTGCCCGAGGACGTCAACGCCCCCAAGGCCTGAATCATTAGCGCACTCGGGCGCAGGCCCCACTGACGCACAGACGCCGAGTCCTCGTCACATGCCCTGAACCGGTTTGTGGCGAGGACTCGGTGTTCCCGCCGATGGCTCACGTAGGCTGAACCCATGAGCCATACCTCCTCCGCCGATCCTGATGAGCTTCTCGATGACACTGCCGAGCAGCCTGCTGCCCGCGGGCCGCGGCGCCGCACCGTCAGTGAGGGGCCGGCTGCTGGCCACGAGGTGCTGAACAACCCCGGCTCGGCCCGCATCTCCCGTGTGGCCGGCCTGTCCCGCCGCAACGCGCGAACCAAGCACCGCCGCTTCCTTGTCGAAGGCCCCCAGGGCGTGCGCGAGGCAGTCCGTCACGCCCCCGACCGCGTCCTCGACGTCTACCTCACCGAGGCCGCCGTCGAGCGCCACGCCGAGATCTGGCAGGAGGCTGTGGCAGCCCAGCTCTATGTGCACGTCACCAGCGAGCAGGTCATGGACGCCATGAGCACCGATGCCCAGGGCATCCTCGCCGTCGTCGCCACCGAAGAGGCCGCCGGCTCCGAAGCGCTGGCCGCCGCCCTGGACGGGGCCAGGCTCGTCGCCGTCCTCACCCAGACCCAGGACCCCGGAAACGCCGGCGCCATCATCCGAGCCGCTGATGCCGCCGGAGCCGATGCCGTCGTCCTCGTGCGGG
The DNA here is from genome assembly GCF_006546835.1 of Actinomyces johnsonii. Lineage (GTDB taxonomy): Bacteria > Actinomycetota > Actinomycetes > Actinomycetales > Actinomycetaceae > Actinomyces > Actinomyces johnsonii. The sequence goes on from NZ_VICB01000004.1 coordinate 434,156, forward strand.
GCAGTGTGGATCCCACTGCTCCGAAGGTCGTGCGTTCCACCGCCGGAAGCCTCTTCCACCTGCCCGTCGTCACCGGGGTAGCCCTGGACGACGTCGTCAGCGCCCTCCACGAGGCCGGACTCACCGTCCTAGCGGCTGACGGACGCGGGGACTTCGATCTCTTCGAGGCCGAGTCTCTCCTGGAGGCGCCCAGCGCCTGGCTGCTCGGCAACGAGGCCCGCGGACTACCCGCAGAGGCACTGAGCCGGGCCGACGCCGTCGTCTCCATCCCCGTCTACGGCAAGGCGGAGTCCCTCAATGTCGCGGCAGCTGCGGCCGTCTGCCTCTACGCCAGTGCCCGGGCGCAGGCGTAGGTACCGGTCGGGAGAGCCTCGGCGGCAGAGCCGCAGCAGACTCACAGCAGCTCGCAGATCGCCTCGGCCGCCCGGCCCGGTCCGTCCAGCCCCTCCATGAGCTCGGCCATGCGCCGGGCTCGCGAACGCATGACCTCGTCGGTCAGGGCCTCGCGCACCAGTGCGGTCCAGTCAGTCGCGCGAGCCTCCTTCTGGGACACGAGCCGAGCCGAGCCGAAGGCCGCGCAGCGCTGAACATTGAAGCGCTGCTCGAACTGCAACGGGATCCCGATGAAGGGCCACCCCTGCGCGCAGCTGGTCTGTACCGTTCCCTCACCGCCGTGGGTGATCGCCAGGTCGACGGCGTCGCCCAGCTGGTGCGCCGGGATCCAGTCGGTGACATGGACGTTGAGGGGCAGGGTCTCCAGGTCCTCTGGGTGGAGGTGGGAGCGCACCGGCGCCAGCACCTGGCAGTCGGCCCGTCCCAGGCCCCTGAGCACGTCGAGGACGAGGTCTCGGTTCCCCGATGAGCCCACGGCGAAGTACACCAGGGGCTTGGGGCCGGCGGCCAGGTCAGAGACGAACTCGGGGACCTCGCCGGGCAGATGGGCGTACACCGGTCCCACCACCCGGTGGCCCTCGGGCATCTCCAGCCACCGGGGCAGCAGATGCGGAGCACTGGCGATGAGATTGAGGTCCGCGGTGAGTCCGGCGAACACCCCCTGGGGCAGAGAGACACCGTTGGCCTTGGCCACCTGGTGGAAGGAGCGTGACAGGGGCACCCGGGTCCCAACCGTGTGGAGCAGGCGTGCGGCGGCGGCGTCGACCAGGCAGTCCTCAGGAGTCACGCGGGGCAGGAAGCCGGTGGCGCCAACCCTGCGCGCAGCCTCCAAATGGGCCAATGAGTAGGCGAAGGGCCGTACGAAAACCAGGGGCACGCACTCGGCGCGGGCCGAAATAAACTGGCTAGGAGTTACTCCGATAACGACGGCGTCCGGACGCAGGCAGCGCAACAGCACCCGCTCGCTCGTGACCCGCTGAGCGAGCATCTGCGTCGTGAACGGGTGGCGCAGGCTGCGCCCCTGGTCGAATGCCAGCGCCAGCCGGCCCTCCTCGTCGCTCAGGTGGGGGGTGAGTAGACGGAATTCGAAGCCCGCCGCCTTGATGTACTCGGAGTTGCGTCGCGAGAAGCCTGCGAAAACGCACTCCACGTCCGAGGGCATGCACCGGGCCACCTCAATGGCGCGCGTCACCTCGGCGAAATTGAACGTCTCCGGAGCGAAGAGAAGCCGGGACGTATTCTTGCGCACGGCCACCGCGCTTCCAGTGGCGCCTTCAGGCATGATCAGCTCTCCTTCTGAGAGTGAGGGGTGCCAAGCACCGGAGTCCCCCGACATCTCTTATTGCACGCCATGTGCAACTGGAGGAGAGGTTAGCACGTCTATTCTTACACGGATGCCATTTTTACGATGAGGTTGGAATGCCGGATAAATATATGCAAGGTGAATAAAGCGGATAGGGGCGGCGGTGCCCCGGTTGGGGCTGCTCTCAATGAGTTTCGGGGCGGGTCCTCAGTGATCGCCTGCCGGATCGTGGGAGGGTGATGGTATCGAGATGTGGCTCGGGGTCTCTTCGGCGCCCTGCTGCACCTGAGAGACCAGACTCCGCAGTGTCTGGGCCGACATATTCGTGATGGTCCGCTGGCTGATCTCCGGATGATCCAGCCACGCCAGGCACAGGGCGATCATCGTGTCGATCCACACCTTGGCGGCGAACATAGCGTGCTCGTCGGGGGTCGCGACTCCCAGGAGCATGAGGACGAGGCGCTCATAGCGCTCGAAGCTGGTGTTCAGCGCGGCCGCGATCTCTGGGTCCTGGTCGAGGCCTCCGGTGTGCAGGGCCCGGAAGCTGTCCGGCCTGGCTCTCACATAGCCCGCGAAAGTGGAGATCGCCGCCTCCAGTGTCGGCTCGATCTGCTGCTCCACCAGGTCGTGAAGGTGAAGGATCTCATGCTCGACGATCGCTCGGGCGAAGGCCGCCTTGGAGGGGAAGTAGTGGTAGAAAAGCGTGCGCGAAACGCCGGCCCGCTTGATGATCTCATTGACGTGAGTGCGGTCGAGGGTGCCCTCCGCGAACAGTTCGACCCCGACTCTCACCAGTTCCTCCCGGCGCTGCTCGGGCTGGAGTCGGCGGCGCGGATCGGTCGTATTCGCGGGGCTCATGCGGATGAGACTACGGCCGGGTGGTCGACTCGGCCGGTTAGGCGCTCTGCGTGGCGTGTGACCATCATCGCAGCAAGAGACGCGTTTTGAGATTCGGTTGACGCTCCGGTCGCGGGCGGTGTTACCCTTCCTGACGAAAGGTCGGAACTGCGGCTACCCGTTATCCATGGGCGCTTACGGCGAACAGCCATGGGCAATCTGGGCCGGTGAGCGGTTTGAACCGGTCCCAAAGGTCTGAAGCCATACGAGCAAGGAGGAATGCGGTGCGCATGTGGATGTGTTGCTGTCACTGTCGCTGAGGCAGATTCCGCTCCTATATCCACGTTGAGACGAGGTACTCGTGACCACATCCGCATCCTCTCCCGATCGAACAGCTGCAGACCGATCTGACGACGTCGACGACGACGTCAAAGGCGCCCAGCGCGAGCCCCGGGACGCTGGCGCGGACCGGAAACCCGACGACGCCCTGGTGCGCATCAGCCATGTCACCAAGTACTACGGCCATTTCAAAGCGCTCGATGACGTTTCACTCGACATCCACCGTGGTGAGGTCGTGGCCGTCATCGGAGCCTCGGGTTCCGGTAAATCGACGCTGTGCCGCACCGTCAACCGCCTCGAGCCGATCCAGAAGGGCGAGATCGAGATCGACGGCGTCCCATTGCCTCAGGAGGGCAGGGCGCTGGCCCAACTGCGCGCCGAGGTGGGAATGGTCTTCCAGTCCTTCAACCTCTTCCCGCACCGAACGGTGCTGGACAATATCACCCTGGCGCCCATCAAGGTGCGCGGCACCCCCCGCCGGCAGGCCGAGACGCGGGCCCATGAGCTGCTGGCTCGCGTCGGGCTAGCGGATCAGGCCTCCAAGCGCCCCGCGCAGCTCTCGGGAGGCCAGCAGCAGCGGGTCGCCATCGCCCGCGCCCTGGCCATGGATCCCAAGGTCATGCTCTTCGACGAACCCACCAGCGCTCTGGACCCGGAGATGATCAACGAGGTCCTGGACGTCATCAAGGATCTGGCTTCCTCCGGCATGACCATGCTTGTCGTCACTCACGAGATGGGATTCGCCCGCTCCGCCGCCGACCGCGTCGTCTTCATGGATGGCGGCCAGATCGTGGAATCAGGCAGCCCCGCCGAGTTCTTCTCCTCTCCGCGCACCGAACGCGCTCGCGACTTCCTGTCCAAGGTGCTCAGCCACTGAGCCCCGAACCGCACCTTCTCCCGGGTGCGGCTGCCACCGCAGGCCCTGGGCCTGGGACGGTTCCGTCCCCGTCCGAACGAAAGGAACACCATGACCACCTTCTCCCGTCGCAGCCTTCTGGCCACCACCGGCGCCATTTCCCTTGCCGGCGTGCTGGCGGCCTGCGCCGACACGGGCACCGACGGCAAGGCCGACGCCGAGTACAACAAGGCCATCAACTCCGGGCCGGTGGCCGCCGCCGACGTCGTAGCCGCCTCCAGCTGGGCCGCCGCCGTCAAGAAGGCGGGCAAACTCGTCACCGGCGGGACCAAGACCTCCGAGGTGTTCTCCTGGGAGGACTCCAAGACGAAGAAAATCTCCGGCTTCGATGCGGCCATCGCCCAGGTCCTGGCCCGCTACATCATCGGCGGTGACGACGCCCGCTCCCTGCTCGAGATCAAGCAGGTCACCTCCGACACGCGTGAGACCGTCCTGGTCAACGGTACAGTCAACGCCGTCGTGGCCACGTACACGATCACCCCGGAACGAGCCGAGAAGATCGACTTCGCCGGCCCGTACTACGCCTCCAGTCAGGCCATCCTGGTCAAGGCCGACAACAAGGACATCACGGGTGTCGACAGCCTGGCCGGAGACGTCGCGGTCCAGTCCAACTCCTCATCGGCCTCCGCCCTGAAGAAGTACGCCCCGAACGCGACGGCCAAGCCCTTCGACACCCAGGCCAAGTGCGTCGCCGCCGTCGAGAGCGGGCAGGTCAAGGCCTACGTCGTGGACCAGTCCCTGCTCAAGAGCGAGGTCCTGTCCAATGACAAGGTCAAGATCGTCGGCAACACCTTCGCCGAGGACCCCTACGGCATCGGACTCCCCAAGGACTCCGGTGCCCAGGCCTTCGTCAACACTTTCCTGCAAACGATCGAGTCGGACGGCACCTGGAAGACCATCTGGGAGGCGACGATCGGCAAATCACTCGGTGGCGATGCGCCCCAGCCGCCGGTCATCGGCTCGGTTCCCGGATCGTCGACCGCCGGTGCCGAGGGTGCGGTTGGTGCAGAGCAGACTCCCGTTCCCGAGGACACTCCCGCTCCTGAGGACGGCTCCGAGCCGGCGCCTGAGCAGGGCGGTGGCGGTGACGAGGCCCCGCAGGAGTCCTGAACGGAGCTCGTTGACCAGTCAGGCTCGTTGCGTCGTCGCGGCCCGAGCGGATCCTCCGCAGGACCGCCGACGCGACAGCCCACAACGTTCACGTCATGATTGACGAACCGAATCCTTCAAGGAGGCGACCGTGAGTGCCATCACCGACAATCTCGCTGATATTGGCTCCGGCCTGCTCATCACGCTGGTGATCTCCGTACTGTCCTACGCGGGCGGACTAATCCTGGGATCGCTCATGGCCATCCTCCGGGTCGGTCCCATCCCTCCTCTGCGGGCACTGGGCGCGGCGTGGGTGACGGTGGCCTGCAACATCCCCAACCTGTGCCTCATGGTGCTGGTCGGCCTGGCGCTTCCCAACGTCGGCATCAGGATTCCACTGTTCTGGTCGGTGATCGTCGCCCTGGTCTTCTCCTCGTCCGGATTCGTGTGCGAGACGGTGCGCAGCGGAATCAACTCGGTGCCGAAGGGACAGATCGAGGCCGCGCGCGCATTGGGAATGCCCTTCTGGCTCATCATCCGCGGTATCGTCCTGCCTCAGGCCCTGGCCCGCACGATCCAGCCACTGGTCAATGTCTTCATCGCCTGCCTCATCGGCTCCTCGCTGGCTGCAGCGGTCGGCGTCGTTGAGCTGACTGCCGTTACGCAGAGAATCAACCAGGAGCGAGCGGCGGGAGTCATCACCTTCCTCACCTCGGGGCTCACCTACCTGGCCATCGCCTTCGCCGCCACGAAGTTCGGCGGGCGTCTTGAGAGACGCCTCGAGTTCATGGGGAAGGAGGAACGCGCATGAGCTCCGACATCATGCCCATGACGGATCAGCGTCCCGCCAAGCAGCGGGGCAAGGGCTCAGGGGCGACGGACGCGGCGCTGCTCTTCGATGAGCCGGGGCCGCGGGGGCGCGTCATGATCGCCATCGGATCAGTTATTGCGGTTCTTGGGATCGTGGCGCTGCTGGGCGCGGTCCTCTACCGACTGGACCTTGCGGGCCAGCTCGACTATCCCGAGTGGCGCTACTTCCTGGGGCGCTCGGTGGTCAGTCAGCTTCTGGAAGCCGCCGGCAACACCCTGTCCCTGGGGGCCGTCGCAGCCGTCCTCACCTTTCCTCTGGGAATCGTCCTGGGCTGGCTCCGCCTGTTGGACAACCGGCCCGTGAGGTGGTTGGTCGGCTTATGGATCGATGCCATGCGAGCGGTGCCGATGCTGCTGCTCGTCTACTTCTTCCTGCTAGTGGTTCCGCGTTTCGTGGATGTCTCGGACTTCTGGAAGCTGGCGCTGCCCATCATCATGTGCACCTCGGCGACGACGGCGGAGGTCTTCCGCTCAGGCGTCCGGGCCCTGGACCGAGGTCAGACGGAGGCTGCACTGGCGCTGGGAATGAGCAGATCTCTCACGATGCGTCTCATCCTGGCGCCGCAGGCACTGCGTCTTATGCTCCCGACCCTCATCACACAGATGGTGACCATCATCAAGGGCACCACGCTCGCGTACGTGCTCGCCTATCCCGAGCTCATGTACCGCGGTTCCACGATGATCGGTCAGGCGAAGATAGACGCCCACCTGTCCGTCTTCTTCCAGACCTACGTCATCATCGCCGTCGCCTACGTCATCGTGAACTGGGCTCTGGGAGCGTTGGCGAGGCGCATCGGAGCCCGCACCCGGTGACGGGTGGGGCTCCGACGGCCTCGAGTCAGGCGAAGCTTGAGGTATCGGTGGCGCACACGCGCAGGCGGTGCCCATCGGGGTCGGTTGCCACAAAGGTGTAGCCGAACTCGAGGAGGGCCGGTTCCATGAGCATCGGAATGCCCAGGGCCCTCCACCGCGCGTGAAGACTGTCGACGTCGGCTCGCTCGACGTCGCTCAAACTCAGCTCACCCCCGCCCACATATGGCTCAGCAGCCGGCTCAATCTCATCGGCTGCCTGCAGACCGAGAGTCAAGTCGTCAGACAACTTGAAGACGCTGAAGCCTGGATAGGTCTCGATCGGTCCATGACCGAGAATTCCGCGGTAGAAGGCGGTGCTCGCCTCGACGTCGGAGGCGTAGAGGATGACGCTGTTGGGAACGAAGACAGTCATGGAGTACTCCCTCATACTTGTGAGAACGCGACATGCGCTGATAACGACGAGGCTAGAGATGATTGATGCCATCTCCTGTCATGTACGTGTGAGGATCGATCTGTGCGTGCCGATCGTCTGCTTTCCATGATCTGGCTGCTTCGGGCTCACGGCCGTCTATCTGCTTCCGAGCTGGCGCAGCGGCTGGAGGTCTCGCGGCGGACCGTGCTTCGGGATGTCGAAGCGCTGTCGGCTGCCGGCGTGCCGGTGTGGTGCGAAAGGGGCCCCCACGGGGGAGTGAGGATCGATCCCGGCTTCCACCTGGACGTGACGGGGCTGAACCATGAGGAGAGTCGGGCGCTCTTCGCCGGTATCACCGGCTGGGGCGCTGCGCCCCTCGGCCTCGGCGAAGCCCTCGCCTCGGCTGTCCGCAAGCTGCTCGCCGCCGTCCCCGACAGACATCGGAACCAGTCCATCGACGTGGCCTCGCGCATCGTGGTTGATCCCCAGGGCTGGTTGCCCCTGCCCGAGAGCGAGCGAGCCGACACCGTCTTCCGTGCAGTTCAGGAAGCAGTCTTCACGCGCCATCGGCTGCGCATGGTGTTCCGGCACAAGTCGAGGGCGACGACGCAGGGCGATGTCGACCCGCACGGGCTGGTCGCCGCCGGTCGCAGCTGGTACCTGTGCGCCTCGCACGGCGCCGAGGTCCGCTTCACCAGACTCTCCCGGATCGAGGCGGCCGAGATCCTCGCCGAGGAGTGCCCTGACGACGCCGGTTTCGACATGACCGCGGCGTGGCGCAAACAGCGTGAGAGGTTTCTTGAAGGGTTCGAGGCCATCACAGCCACTGCCTGGGTGCGGGACGAGCGGTGGAGCGACGTACGGGAGTGGACGCTGCGCGCAACGACGACCGACACGGATGACGACCCTCCTGACGATGACGGATGGACCTGCCTCCGGCTGGAGTTCATGGACCACCTGCACGCCATGACGATTCTTCTACGGCTCGGTCCAGACGCCCACGTCATCGCCCCCGGGCGCCTGCGCCAGGACCTCATCGACTACCTGAGCCTCATGCTTGCGCAGTACCGGGCTGACGGGACCCGATGCCCTAACGTTGAGGCAGGGGATCGCATCCCCTCGTGAGATGAAGGAGGCGCTCCATGTCCAATGCCGAGCAGCAGGGCGGTTCCCCCTCGCGGCGTCGAGCCCACATCGACGCCAGGCTTTCCGAGGCCGTACGTGAACAGCTGGGATCCCTGGGGTACCAGGCGCTGACGATCGAGGGCGTATCCAGACAGTCGGGGGTTGCCAAGACAACGATCTACCGGCGCTGGCAGTCGAAGGCGGAGATGGTATTCGATCTGGTTATTCACCGCCGTGATGAAGAGGGGATCGCCGACTCCGGCTCTCTGACCGGAGACGTCGAGGCCCTCGCCGGGCGGGTGGTCGACCTCATCGCCGCCGAACCCGGTAAGAGCACGCTTCCAGGACTGCTGGCCGACATGGCCGGTGATCCCGACCTGACTGCAAGGCTGCAGCAGAGTGTCGTCGCTGCTGTGCGTGCAGACATCGAGGTCATGGTCGACCGCGCGATTTCCCGAGGGGAGGTGCGGGCGGGAGCCGACGTAGACGGGCTGTATGCGGCGCTGCTCGGTGTGCCGTACGTGCATGTGCACCTTCTCGGTCGGGTGCGCCCCGAACTGCTCCGAGAAGAGCTTTCGGAGGTCCTTCTGACGCTTCTGGGAGCCGCTCGGAGAGACTGAATCCCGGGTGCGGATCTGCCTATGGTCCTCCTCTTCCTGTTGCGCTACGCTACGTAGCGTAGCGCAACAGGAAGAGGAGGACGTCATGGTTGCACAGAACACAATGCGGGCGGTGCAGTTCCGCTCTTACGGTGCTCCGGAGGTACTTGAGGTGGGAGTGGCCGAGATTCCGAGTCCCGGCCCCAAGGAGATCGTTGTCGAGGTCGCCGCCTTCAGTGTCAACGCCGTTGACCTTCTGACCAGGCGGGGAAAGATGTGTCTACTCGACGGGATGGGGTTCCCAAAAGGTACGGGCGTGGATTTCGCGGGGCTCGTGCACGCGGTTGGGGATCAGGTCGGGAAGCCGGTGCTGGGGCGCCGAGTCTGGGGCTATTTGGGGATGAGGCCTCCCGGCCGTACGGCTGCTGGGGCGCAGTACGTGCGAGTCCGGTCCGACCGCCTCGCCCCTGCTCCTGATGGGGTCCCGCTCGCGGAGGCCGCGGCTCTGCCTCTCGCAGGCTTGACGGCCGTGCAGGCGCTCCGCCCCCTTGAGCTCCGTCGAGGGAATCGAGTGCTGGTGGTGGGGGGAAACGGTGGCGTCGGTTCCACGGTGGTTCAGGTAGCCCGCATCATGGGCGCAGAGGTGGATGCCGTCGTCGGCGTCCGCAGCGATGTGGCGGTCAGCGCTGGAGCGCAGCAGGTCTTCAACTACCACGATCTGAAGCCGTCGGATATTCCCGGGCGCTACGACGTCGTCATCGACACTGCGGGCGCCGATGCTCTCGCCTACCGAAGGCTGCTCAAGCCCGGAGGGCGCATGACGGCCATTGCTCCCGGAGCCTTCTGGGACATCGTCACGTCTATGCTCTCGCCGGGGCCGATGATCCGGATGGTGTCGGGAAAACCGAGCGTGAAGGACCTGGTGTGGCTCGCTGCGCGGGTGGACTCCGGGGAACTCAAGCCGCTGATCGCTTCAACCTATCCGCTTGACCGGGTTGCGGATGCTCACCGCGACGCCGAGAGTCTGTCGGCGGCGGGAAAGCGCGTCGTCCTGGTGCAGTGACGCCGGTGAGGCCGGCTGCTACGGCCTGTTGCCGGCCGCAACCGAAGAAGCTCGAAGAAGGGCGGGCAGGAGCCTGTCCAGGGCCTGCAGGTCGGCGGGGGAGAGGTGCTTGTGCAGCTCGACGTCGAGTTTCTTGGCGGCATCGGTGGCGAGCCGCAGTAACTGGCGTCCCTCGTCTGTGATTTCGACGACCTGTACCCGACGGTCGGTCTGACTGCGCGTCCTGCGCACAGCGCCGATGTTGGCGAGCTGGTCGACCAGTGACACCACCAGGCTCGGGGCGACACCGAGCTGTGCGGCGATCTCTCGTTGAGAACTCGCTTGGTCGGCGTCGACGACGGCGAGCAGGCCCACCTGCTTGTGGGTCAGGCCGGTGTGCTGGATGAGCAGTGAGAACGATCGGGTGATCTGGGCTCCTGCGACACCGAGCTGGAAGCACGTCGAGGACATGATCGCGCGACCATCTTCTCTTCCCATGACGTCAACGGTACACTACAGAATGATTCAGTTCTGAATGATGTGAGGGAGTGATCCTCATGCCATGGTGGCTCTCGCTGCTGAATTCGTCACTGGGAATCATCTCAGCAGGGTTCGGTGTCGTCGCGGTGATCCGTCCGCAGACGCTCGCCCCTTCCGGGTGCGGCGAGCCCGGAAGGCGTTTCTATCCGGCGATGTACGCAGCCCGGAGCGTTCCGCTCGGACTGCTGGTCGCTGCCGTTGCCTGGTTGGCTCCTGCCCAGTCGCTGACCTTGCTCGTCCTGGTTGCAGCGGCGGCCGCTCAGCTCGCAGACGTCGCTATCGGTGTGGTGCACCGCGTGCCGGGAATGGTGGTGTTTCCTCTTGCTGTTGCCGTTCTCCATCTGGCCGGTGCGACTTATCTGCTATGAGGGCGTAGGTGCAAAATTTGAGATGTACCACCGCTGCCAGGGCGTCTCTGCTGCCCGTGGGTGGTATGTGTCTCGGATGAAATTCAGTGCGCTGACCGGGTCCATTCCGTCAAGTATCGCAATGCAGGCGAGTTCGGTGCCTGATCGTCCCACACCCCCGCGGCATGCTGTGTGGTTCGGCGAGTTCCTGCTTGTTTTGTAGTAGCGGATAGGTCGCCCCCTTATTCGTGCACCGGAAGGGAAAGCAATGACGCCTGATTCGTGTTTGTCCCACTGTCTGATAAAGGTGTTTCTTTTGCTCATGATGCCCCTGACGCAATGTGTGTTTTTAAGAGAATGCAAGAACAGTAAGTCGTGTCAGGAGGGCATGTCGCGGCGGGTGTAGGAGGTCAGACCGATCGCGATACCGACGAGGCCGATCACGGTCTGGACGGCCAAGGGCTTCCAGTCGGGGGAGCCGACGACGTCGAGATGGTGCCCGAGGACGCTGAGGTCCTTGGCCCAGTCCTTGAGCTCGACGAGCCCTCCGAAGAACTGAGCGAAGGCGCTCCACGTCACCACCGCCCAGGACAAGCCGACCAGTCGTGGCGCCAGGCCCACGAGGCCCGCCGCTATCCCGATGGCCGCCACCATGCCCGGCATCTGGCTCACTGTGAACACGAAGGCCCGCGCCACGGCGTGGTCGTCCGTGAGCTGGACGGCTGTTGTCGCCGCCAGAACTGCCGCCGAGATGACCAGCAGGATGGCCGATTCGATCATGGCGCCGAGAACCTGTGAGAGGAACAAACGGCTGCGGCTGACTCCGGTAGCAAGCTCGACCTCCACCAGGCCCGCGTGTTCCAGGCCCGCCAACCGGTTCATCCTGCGCACTGCCGCCACGGCCACGAGCAGCACCGTTACCACCGTCAGCAGGGACATGAACTGCTCCACTGCGGACCCCGAGGCCATCTTGCCGACATAGGACGCCGTCGGAGAGTCTGGGGCGAGGAGATCGTTGACGCTTCCCGACACCGAGCCGTACAGGGCCGCAAGACCCGTCGAGGCCAGAGCCCAGCCCAGAGCGCCGCGCCGGGATAGGCGAGTGAGCAGATCCATGTGACCGCGCAGCCTCCACCTGCGTCGAGAGGCGCTGCGGTCGGGTAGGTAGCTGTCCAGGTACTCGCGGTGCGCGGCCAACGCCGCCGCCACGATGACCAAGGCGATGGCAATGACGCCGCACACCGCCAGCACCGCGAACCGGTCATCGGAGTAGGGCCGCACGAGGTCGCGCCACCCCAGGGGGGAGAGCCACCTCAGCCAGTTGGAGCTGCTGCCCTCGGCGACCTGGTCGGCGGCCACCCGCATACCGAAGGCGAGTGCGAGCACGATCATGGACAGGCTTCGAGCCTGACCGACCTGCCGTCCCAGCTGGGAGGCCACTGCCGCAAGGGCGGAGAACGCCCAGCCTACGACGCACACCGTCCCGGCCAGCGCCCAGGCTCCGGAGACGGTCAGCTCTTCGATGTTCTTGGCCTGCCAGGTCAGAATGCCTCCGGCCCCCGCAGACAAGGCGCCGACCGCCGCCCACACCAGGGCCACCGGCACGAGAAAGGGAACCGCCCTGCCCGCACCCGCGGCGCGCAGGATCTCGACGAGTCCCTCGTCCTCATCCGCCCGCAGTACCCGGCAGGTCAGCAGAATCGCCATGAGAGCGGTGCATATCAGCAGGAAGGTCCCGGTCTCCCACTGAAGGAGTTGACCGAGCCGGCCGGGTGTGGGCACGTAGCCGTAGAGCAGTCGCGTTGCCGGAGACTTGCGCATCTGTTCGATGAGCACGGTCCGGGTCTCCAACGAGGGGTAGATGCTCTCATAGCTCGGTGCCGTGACACTGATCAACAACCACAGGGGCAGTACCCAGGCCGCGATCTGCACCCGGAACCGCCTGAGCAGGATCTGCAGGCAGGTGCCCCAGCCGGCCAGGGCGCCGCCTGCCTCGGTCCTGTCGGTCAGAATTCTCCTGACCATTGCTGTGCTCTGCGCGGTGCTCATCGGGACTCCTCGTAATGACGCAGGAAAAGGTCCTCCAGACTGGCCGGCTCACAGGTGACGTCCTGCACCCGATGCTCACCGGCCACACTCAGCACCGCCGGCACCTGCTCGGCCGGCACCTGAAGGCTCAGGTGCCCGGAGTCCTCGACGACCTCGAGATCCATGGCTCTGAGCGCTTGCGCGATCGTGCCGAGTACATCAGGTACATCAGGTACATCGGGGGGCGCTCCCAGTTCGATGCGGGTGCGCGACAGGCGCCGCAGGGTCCCCAGGTCGCCGTGCTCGACGACGCGGCCGTTCTTGATGATCGTCACGGCGCTGCACAAGCGTTGGACCTCGGCCAGGATGTGGCTCGAGAGCAGGACCGTGCGCCCCTCTCCAGCCACCCGGGCGATCTCCTCGGTGAAGACTCTCTCCATGAGCGGGTCCAGGCCGCTGGTGGGCTCATCGAGCACGAGCAGGCGCGTCGGCGCGGCCAGGGCCGCCACGAGCGCCACCTTCTGACGGTTGCCCTTGGAGTAGGTGCGTACCCGTTTGCTGGGATCAAGATCAAATCGTTCGATGAGTTCGGCCTCCCGCTTGGTATCGCGCGATCCACGCAGTCCGGCCAGGGCGTCGAGCACCTGTCCGCCGGTCAGGGGCGGCCACAGCGCCACGTCACCGGGGACATAAGAGACCTGCCGGTTGATGACCGAGGCCTCCTGCCACGGATCGCGGCCCAGCACGCTTACGTTTCCGTCGTCGGGCCGGTAGAGCCCCAGCAGGGTGCGGATCGTTGTGGACTTGCCCGCCCCGTTGGGGCCGAGGAAGCCGTGGACGCTGCCTGCCTCCACCTCCAGGTCCAGGTGATCGAGCGCCCTGAAGCGTCCGAAGTGCTTGACCAGGCCCCGAACACGTACCGGCGGATGAGAACCGGCTTCGACATCGAGGGCCTTGACAGACGCAGATTCGGTAGTGGTTGTCATAGCACTGGCTCCTCTCCCGCCGAGCGGCGGATGGTTGCGGCGAAGTCCGGATCGGCGAGCATGAGCTCCATGAGCTCAGCCACGAAGGCCTGCTGCGCCGGGTGGGGGTAACTGGAGGCGTTCAGCACATGGGTGAGTCGCCACATGGCGCGACCCAAAGTGCCCGAGGGCAGGTCGTCCAGGACGGCCAGGGTGCGCTCCTTGTGGCGGCACGCCAGCGCCCAGCTGTTATGCGCGAGCCGGCGGGCCTCGGCCCGGCCCTCGGCCTCGGTCAGCGTGGATAGCCGGGTGAAGTCCGCGATCTGCTGGGCGGACAGCTCCCGATCGGCCTCATCCAGTCCCTCGATGAAGGGGATCGTGCTATCGGGCACCATGCCCAGTGAGGCGAGTACCACCATCATCTGGCGCTCGGCCCGCAGCCCTCGCATGCTGCCGCCCAGGCGGGTGATCCTGGCCTCGATGTCGTCGTAGAAACGCGTCAGGGCACTGGGGGCGGGGGACAGGCCCTCACCGCGCTCCACCCGGGCGATGAGCTCGTCAATACGGGAGGCCTGCTCGGCCAGGCTGCGTTGCTGCGCCTCGATCGTTCCCCGAGTAGCCCGCAGGTCGCGCAGTACCGCTTCGCGGCGAGAGTCCTGATCGGTGCCGATCGTGTCCGAGGCGAGCATCTCGGCCACCTGCGTCAGCGACAGTCCGCCGTCGGCCAGCCACCGGATGCGCAGCAGGCGGGCCACGTGCTCGACGCCGTACTCTCTCCGCCCCCGTACCGTGGGTGGGATCTCCAACAGGCCCAGGTGATGGTAATGACGCACCGCCCTCGGCGTGGTACCGGCGATTTGAGCGAGCTCCTTGACGCGCATGAATCCATTTCAGCAGGTGACGTAACGTCACCGTCAAGGCCTGGCCGACAACAACCGGATCGGGGCCCGTGAGCGGCCGCACGCCACCCCGACTGCGGGACGATTTACACCCCCGCGACGGCGCAGACTACCCTTAAGGGCGGACAACCCCGGAAACACCTGGTGGAAGGCACCGCATATGACTGACGCTCCCGGCGCGCTCTCGCCCCTGGACGAGGCCGGCATCAACGCCGCCGTCGAGGAGGCCCTGGCCGCCTTCGCCGCAGCCGGCACCCTCGCCGAGCTCAAGGAGGCCCGCCTGGCCCACACCGGCGACGCCTCGCCCCTGACGCTGGCCAACCGGCTCATCGGCACCCTGGACAAGGCGGACAAGCCCACGGCAGGCAAGCTCCTGGGCGGCGCTCGCGGGCGCATCGCCAAGGCTCTGACCGCCAGGCAGGAGACCCTCGAGGCCGCCGCCGAGGAGGAGATGCTGCGCACCGAGGCCGTCGACGTCACTGTCCCCACATCTCGGACGGTGACGGGCTCGCGCCACCCCCTCGACGTCCTGGTCGACGAGGTCACCGACCTGTTCGTCGCCATGGGCTGGTCCATCGCCGAGGGCCCGGAGGTCGAGCACGAGTGGTTCGACTTCGACGCCCTCAACTTCGACGCCGACCACCCCGCCCGCCAGATGCAGGACACCTTCTACATCGACGGCTCCAGCGTCGGGGCGGCCGATGGGCAGGCGGCCAACCTCGTGCTGCGCACCCACACCTCCCCGGTCCAGGCCCGGGTCATGCTCGATCAGCAGCCCCCGATCTACGTGGCCTGCCCCGGTAAGGTCTTCCGTTCCGACGAGCTCGATCAGACCCACACTCCCGTCTTCCACCAGGTCGAGGGCCTGGCCGTGGACAAGGGCCTGACGATGGCGCATCTCAAGGGCGTCCTCGACCACTTCGCCAAGGCCATGTTCGGTCCCGAGGCGCGCACCCGCCTGCGTCCCTCCTTCTTCCCCTTCACCGAGCCCAGCGCCGAGATGGACCTGTGGTTCCCCCAGAAGAAGGGCGGCGCCGGCTGGATCGAGTGGGGAGGCTGCGGCATGGTCAACCCCAACGTGCTCACGGCCTGCGGCATCGATCCCGAGGTCTACACCGGCTTCGCCTTCGGCATGGGCCTGGAGCGCACCCTCATGCTGCGCCACGGCATCGCCGATATGCACGACATCGTCGAGGGAGACATCCGCTTCTCCCAGCAGTTCGGCACCACCGGAAAGGGAAACTGACATGCCCTACGTCCCCATTGAATGGCTGCGCGAGCACGTCGATGTTCCCGCCGGCCTGAGCGCCGAGCAGCTCGCCACCGACCTCGTCCGGGTGGGCCTGGAGGAGGAGCGCATCGTTCCCCCGGCCGTCACCGGTCCGCTCGTCGTCGGCAAGGTCCTCTCGCTCGAGGCCAAGGAGCAGACCAACGGCAAGGTCATCAACTACTGCCGCGTCGACGTCGGCCCCGAGTACAACGATGCCCCCGGCACCGGCAAGGAGCCCTCCGAGCTGCCCAGCCGCGGAATCGTCTGCGGCGCCCACAACTTCGACGTCGGTGACTCCGTCGTGGTCTGCCTGCCCGGCGCCGTCCTTCCCGGCGACTTCCGCATCGCCGCACGCAAGACCTACGGCCACGTCTCCGACGGCATGATCTGCTCCGCCCGTGAGCTCGGCATCGGGGAGGACCACTCCGGCATTATCGTGCTCCAGCAGTGGCTGGCCGAGCACGGCCACGAGGGCGAGGAACCGCCCGCCCCCGGAACCGACGCGATCGGCATCCTCGGTCTGGGGGAGGAGGTTTTGGAGATCAACGTGACCCCGGACCGCGGCTACTGCTTCTCCATGCGCGGCGTGGCCCGCGAGTACTCCCACTCCACCGGAGCCCGCTTCACCGACCCCGCCGACGCCACCGACACGGGGCTCTACCCCAACGGGCTGGCGCCGGCCGGCGAAGGCGGCTTCGACGTCGTCATCCCCGAGGACCCCCGCCCCATCCACGGGCGCCCCGGCTGCGACCGCTACGTTGCCCGCCTCGTGCGCGGCATCGACCCGTCCGCCCCGTCCCCCGCCTGGATGCAGGACCGCCTCACCGCCGCAGGCATGCGGCCCATCTCCCTGGCCGTCGACGTCACCAACTACGTCATGCTCGACCTGGGCCAGCCGCTGCACGCCTTCGACGCCGGAAAGCTCACCGCCCCCATCGTCGTGCGACGCGCTCAGGAGGGCGAGCGTCTCACCTT
Source organism: Actinomyces johnsonii (assembly GCF_006546835.1). Taxonomy (GTDB): domain Bacteria; phylum Actinomycetota; class Actinomycetes; order Actinomycetales; family Actinomycetaceae; genus Actinomyces; species Actinomyces johnsonii. Next base: position 450,918 of record NZ_VICB01000004.1, read on the forward strand.
CCTCGACGACGTCACCCGCACCCTCGACCCCGAGGACCTAGTCATCTCCGACTCCCCGGAGGGGGAGGGCTCGCGCGCCCTGGTACTGGCCGGCGTCTTCGGCGGGGCCCTGAGCGAGGTCGATGCCGAAACCCGCGACGTCCTCATCGAGGCCGCCCACTTCGATCCGGTCTGCGTGGCCCGCTCCTCCAGGCGCCACAAGCTGCCCACCGAGTCGTCCAAGCGCAACGAGCGCGGCGTGGACACCGAGCTGGCCCCCATCGCCGCTCAGCGCGCCGTCGATCTGCTCGTCGAGTATGGCGGCGGGACCGCCGAGCCCGTGGCCACCGACGTCAACCGGACCCGGGCCCCCGAGTCCATCACCATGCGCTCCGACGCCGCCGAGCGCCTCACAGGCGTCGCCTACGGAACCGATCGCGTCACCGAGTTGCTCACCACCATCGGCTGCGCCGTGGAGCAGATCGGCCCGGCCGACGACGGGACCGCGCTTCTCGCCGTCACCCCGCCGACCTGGCGGCCGGACCTGGTCGGCCCTGCCCACCTGGCCGAGGAGATCGCCCGCCTCGACGGCTACGACGCCATCCCGGTCATCGTGCCTACGGCCCCCGCCGGCACGGGGCTGAGCACCGACCAGAGGGCCAGCCGTGATGTCGTGCGTGCCCTGGCCGATGCCGGGCTCACCCAGGTCCTGTCCTACCCCTTCATCGGGGACATCCACGACCTGCTCGAGATCCCCGCATCCGATCCGCGCCGCCAGGCGGTCCGTTTAGCCAATCCCCTGGCTGAGGACGCCCCCTACCTGCGCACCAGCGTGCTGGACTCCCTGGTGGAGGTCGCCCGGCGCAACGTCTCCCGCGGCCTGGCCGACGTGGCCGTCTTCGAGATCGGGTCTGTCACCCATCCGGCCGGCACCGTCCCCGCACCGATCCCCGGAACCGACAACCGGCCCAGCGACGCCGAGCTGGCGGCCCTGCGAGCGGGCATCCCCGCTCAGCCCACCCACGTCGGCGCCGTCATGATCGGTGAGCGCACTCGCACCGGGGTCCTGGGGTCGGGCCGCCGCTGGGACTGGGCCGATGCCATCGAGGTGGTCCGCACTGCGGCCGGCGCCCTGGGCTTGGAGATCGTCGTCATCGCCCCGGAGCAGCCCTACGCCCCCTGGCACCCCGGACGCACCGCGGAGATCCGGCTGCCCGGCCTCCGCCGGGGCAAGAAGATCGAGCCCGGGGCGCTCGTAGCCCACGCCGGTGAGCTCCACCCCCGGGTGGTCCGCGCACTCGGACTGCCCGAGCGCGCCTGCGCCGTCGAGATCGATCTCGACCCGCTGCTGGAGGCCGTACGCAGTTCCGGCGCGCTTCAGGTCAAGGCGGTCTCCACCTTCCCGGCCGCCAAGGAGGACATCGCCCTCGTCGTCGACGAGGCAGTCACCGCTGCCCAGGTCGAGGATCTGGTCAGGCAGGCCGTCGGGGAGCTGGGCGAGGAGGTTCGCCTCTTCGATGTCTTCCGAGGCGCCCAGCTCGGTGAGGGCAAGAAGTCGCTGGCCGTGTCCCTGGTACTGCGCGCTCCCGACCGCACGCTGACCGCCGAGGAGACCGCCAGTGTGCGCAAGCGCGTGGTCAAGCGGGCCGCCAAGCTCCTGGGAGCCGAGCTGCGCAGCTGAGCTGCGCAGAGCCCCTTCGCGTTGCCGGCGGCCATGGTGTGATGCACACCATGGCCGCCGGTGCATCTTCGACACCTTCGTCGGGTAACGGGTCCCAGACAGCGGGTGTGGTCTCCGCAATACTAGGCGCTATGAAGATCCTGCTTACTTCTTCCTCCAAGCACGGGTCCACCGACGAGGTGGCCGCGGTGATCGCCGAGCGGCTCCAGGCTGCTCAGATCGATGTGGAGACCAAACGCCCCGAAGACGTCGACACCGTGGACGACTACGACGCCTTCGTCCTGGGCAGTGCCGTCTACATGACCAAATGGACGCCGGAGGCGGTCGACTTCACCAAGCGCTTCCACGACGCCCTCAAGGCCAAGCCTGTGTGGGCGTTCTCCGTGGGGCTCTCCGGCCTGCCGAAGGGCAAGGTCTCCGACCCCATGCGCATCGGCCCGGTCCTCCTGGCGCTCGACCCCGAGGACCACATGACCTTCGCAGGTCGCTTCGACCCCTCCCGGCTCAACCTGCGCGAGCGCTCTATCGCCAAGCTCGGGGGCGCCTCCGAAGGAGACTTCCGCGACTGGGGCGAGGTGCGGCAGTGGGCGGATGCCATCGCCACCTCGCTCCACGACGACACGCTCACCGGGGGTCGGGAGCGACCCTGACTGTCGCCGCAGGGCGCTCCAGGAGGAGAAAGATCACAGCAGCCTCCGGACATATGTATTTCTATGCATGTGGATGTATGGTTACTGCATGACTTGGACAGTAGCTGTTGCCGGAGCCACCGGATATGCGGGCGGTGAGGTTCTGCGCCTGCTCGCCAATCATCCTGAGGTGACGATCGGTGCGCTCACCGCGGCCTCCTCCGCCGGTAGCCGTCTGGGCGACCACCACCCGCACCTGCTGTCTTTGGCCGACAGGATCGTCCAGTCGACCGAGGCGGAGCTTCTCGCCCAGCACGACGTCGTCGTCCTGGCCCTGCCCCACGGTGCCTCCGGAGCCATCACGGCCGCAATCGAGAAGCTCGGGACCGGTGGCGCCACTCCTCTTCTCATCGACTGCGGAGCGGACCACCGGCTGACCAGCAGACAGGCGTGGGAACTCTTCTACGGCTCTGACTACGCCGGCGCCTGGACCTACGGCATGCCCGAGCTCCTGCATGCGGGTGAGTCGCACGCCCGCGCCCAGCGCACCGAGCTCGCCTCCACCAGGCGTATCGCCGTTCCCGGCTGCAATGTCACCGCCGTCACCCTGGCGCTCCAGCCCGGTGTCGCCGCCGGACTCGTTGACCCATCCCGGTCAACCGCGGTCCTGGCGGTGGGCTACTCCGGTGCTGGCAAGGCGCTCAAGCCTCACCTCACCGCCGCCGAGGCGCTGGGATCCGCCCAGCCCTACGCCGTCGGCGGTACCCATCGGCACATCCCCGAGATCATTCAGAACTTCGAGGTGGCCGGCGCCCCTGCCGGCTCGACGCGCCTGTCCTTCACCCCGGTCCTGGTCCCCATGAGCCGGGGAATCCTCGCCACTGTCACCGCCCCCCTGACTCCGGCTCTGCGTGAAATCCCCGACCCCGAGGCCGCCGTGCGGACGGCCTGGGAGACCGCCTACGGGGCGTCCGGAAGAGGCGAGAGCCTCATCCACCTCCTGCCCGAAGGCACCTGGCCCGCGACGGGCACCGTCGTGGGCAGCGGCACCGCTACCGTCCAGGTCGCCATCGATCGCGGTGCAGACACCGTGGTCGCCATGTGCGCCGTCGACAACCTCGGCAAGGGCACCGCCGGTGCCGCTCTGCAGTCCCTCAACCTGGCCCTCGGCCTGGAGGAGACCACCGCTATCACCACCCAAGGAGTCGCACCATGAGCGTGACCGCTGCTCGGGGCTTCCGAGCCGCCGGCGTACGCGCAGGCCTCAAGACCTCCGGCAAGCCCGACCTCGCCCTCGTCGTCAACGACGGCCCGCTTGATACCGCTGCCGGAGTATTCACCACCAACCGCGTCGTCGCCGCGCCGGTGGTCTGGTCGCGCCGGCTCCTAGCCGGTCAGGAGGGCGGCCAACCAGGCCGCGCCCGTGCCGTCGTCCTCAACTCCGGGAGTGCCAACGCCTGCACCGGGTCCCAGGGCCTGCGCGACACCGAGGCTACCGCCGCGCGCGCCGCCGGACTCCTGGGAGTCGAACCAGGTCGAGTCCTGGTGTGCTCCACCGGCGTCATCGGCGAGCGCATCGATATGCCCGTCCTCCTGGAGGGGCTCGACGTCGCCACCCTCGCCCTGGCCGATACTCCCCGGGCTGGAACCGACGCGGCCACCGCCATCATGACCACCGACACCGTCTCCAAGGAGGACACCCTCACCATGGGCGCCGGTGAGGAGAAATGGACCATCGGCGGCATGATCAAGGGCGTGGGCATGCTGGCACCGGGCCTGGCCACGATGCTCGCCGTCCTCACCACCGATGCCGTCCTCACCCCCCAGGAGGCGCAGGACGCCCTGGCGTCTGTTACAGCGCGAACCGTCAATCGGATCAACTCCGACGGCTGCATGTCCACCAACGACACAGTCCTCCTCCTGGCCTCCGGCGCATCCGGGAATACGCCCTCTCGGGCCGAGTTCGAAGAGGCACTGACCGGAGTGATGAGCAGACTCGGTCGCCGCCTCGTGGCCGACGCCGAGGGAGCCACCCACGACATCGCGATCACGGTCAGCAGCGCTGTCAGCGAGGCGGCCGCCGAAGCCGCGGCCCGCACCGTGAGCTCCTCCAACCTCCTCAAGTGCGCCGTCGCCGGGGCCGACCCCAACTGGGGGCGCGTCCTGTCCCAGCTGGGAACCGTGCCCGAGGACGTCTGCCCCTTCGACCCCGAGGAAGTCGACGTCGCCATCAACGGCGTCACGATCTTCCGCCACGGCGCCCCCGACCAGGACCGGGACTCAGTGGACATGAGTCCTCGCGAGACCCGCATCGACATCACCCTGTCAGCAGGGCAGGCCGAGGCCACCGTGTGGACCAACGACCTCACCCACGGATACGTCACCATCAACGCGGACTACACAACATGAACCGGACACCCCTCGACCCGCAGATCAAGGCATCCGTCCTGCTGGAGGCCGTGCCGTGGCTGCGCACCTACAAGGGCGCCACCATGGTCATCAAGTACGGCGGCAACGCCATGGTGAACGACGACCTCAAGCGAGCCTTCGCCCAGGACATCCTCTTCCTCCATCAGGTCGGGGTGCGCCCCGTCGTCGTCCACGGCGGCGGCCCCCAGATCAACGCCATGCTCAAGCGGCTGGGCATCAGCTCGGAGTTCCGCGGAGGCCTGCGCGTGACCACGCCCGAGGTCATGGACGTGGTCCGTATGGTGCTCACCGGTTCCGTGCAGCGCGAGCTCGTCTCCCTTCTCAACACCGACGGCTCCGCAGCGGTCGGCATCAGCGGTGAGGACGGCGGGATCCTGCAGGCCCGTCAGCGCCTGGCGACGGTGGACGGCGAGAGCATCGACGTGGGCCTGGTCGGCGACGTCGTCGACGTCAGCCCACAGCCGATCATCGACCTGCTCGACCAGGGCCGCATTCCCGTCATTTCCTCGGTCGCCCCGTTGACGACGGACTCCGAGACCGTCCTCAACATCAACGCCGACACGGCCGCCGCCGCGATCGCCGTGGCGCTCAAGGCCCGCACGCTCCTCATGCTCACCGACGTCGAGGGGCTCTACGCCGCATGGCCCGACCGCGGCTCGCTGGTGCCCTTCATCAGTGCGGCCGCGCTCGAGGAGCTCCTGCCGACGCTCGAGTCTGGGATGATCCCCAAAATGGAGGCCTGCCTGAGGGCCGTCTACGGCGGAGTCGCACAGGCCCACGTCGTCGACGGGCGCCAGGCCCACAGCATGCTCCTGGAGATCGTCACCGACCAGGGTGTCGGTACCGTCATTCACCCCGGGGACACCCCGATACCGCCACTGAACGGAGGCAAGAGCCTATGACCACACAGGCAAGAACCCTCTCAGAAGCACCGGCTCCCACCACCGACAGCACCGACCCTGCCGCCGGTGCGGCCAGCGGTGACGGTTCGGCCAATGCCAACTGGCTGAACCGCTACACCGACGCCGTCATGAATACTTTCGGCGCTCCCGGCCGGGTGCTGGTCCGAGGCCGGGGCGCCCGCGTTTGGGACGCCGACGGCAAGGAGTACACCGACCTCCTGGCCGGGATCGCCGTCAACTGCCTGGGCCATGCCCACCCCGCGATCGTCGAAGCCGTGACCGACCAGCTCAACACCCTCGGCCACGTCTCGAACTTCTTCACCACTCCCGCCCAGGTCCGTCTCGCCGAGGAGCTCATCTCTCTGACCTTCCCGGGGCCGGCCGCACGCGAGTCCCGGGTCTTCCTGGCCAACTCCGGGACTGAGGCCAACGAGGCCGCCTTCAAAATCGCCCGCCGCCACGGCGGCAGCAGCCGCCCTCGCGTCCTGGCGCTCCAGGATGCCTTCCACGGGCGGACCATGGGCGCCCTGGCCCTGACCTACAAAGCCGCCTACCGAGAGCCCTTCGAGCCACTGCCCGGCGGGGTCGAGTTCATCCCGGCCGGGGATGTCGGGGCACTGCGCAACGCACTGGGGCCGGACGTGGCCGCACTCATCGTCGAGCCTATCCAGGGCGAGGCCGGGGTCCGCGAGCTGCCCGCCGGGTACCTGGAGGCCGCCCGAGAGCTGACCAAGGCCGTCGGCGCTCTGCTCATCATCGATGAGGTCCAGACCGGCATGGGGCGCTCCGGCGCCTGGATGGCGCACCATCTGATAGCCCCCGGCGTCGTCCCCGACGTCGTCACCTTCGCCAAGGGGCTGGGCGGCGGCATCCCCATCGGCGCAGTCGTCGCCACCGGCGAGGCCGCGACCCTCCTAGGACCCGGTCAGCACGGCACCACCTTCGGCGGCAACCCAGTGGCCTGCGCCGCCGCTCTGGCCGTCATCGAGACCATCGGCAGTCAGGACCTGCTCGGCCGGGTCGAGAGGCTCGGCTCCGCCTGGGCCCGGGACCTCGCGGCCGTCGACGGCGTCGACCAGGTACGCGGCCGAGGCCTGCTAATCGGCATCGGACTGGCAGAGGGCCTCCCGCCCGCAGGCGAGATTGCTGCCGCTCTGGCTGCTCGCGGCTTCATCGTCAACGCGCCGCGTCCCGACACGATTCGTCTGGCGCCGCCCTTCATCCTGTCCGACGACGACGCCCGAGCCTTCACCACCGCCTTGTCCGAGGTCCTCACTCGGGCACTGTCAGAGAAGGCCGACTCATGAGCGCCACCACCGAGGCCACTACCCAGCGTGATCTGGCGGCAACGGCCCCAGTGGTGCCCTCCACCAAGACCGCCCGGCACGCCAGCATCGTCCAGATCCTCTCCCGTGAGCGCATCCGCTCCCAGGCCCAGCTGCGCAAGGCCCTGGCTCAGCGCGGCATCAGCACCACCCAGGCCACACTCTCGCGGGACCTGGTGGAGTTGCGGGCCACGAAGATCCGCGCTCCGGGCGGAGAACTCATCTACTCGATGCCCGAGGCGGGCGTTCCCAGACAGATTCACGCCGGAGGCTTCACCACGGAGGAGACCGACGACTCCCTGCCGGCCCACACGACTCCCCGCCTGACCCGATGGTGCGCCGAGCTGCTCGTCACCGCCGAGTGGGCAGGCCCCCAGGTGGTGCTGAGAACCCCGGCCGGAGCCGCACAGCTGCTCGCCGGAGCCGTCGACGACGCGATGATGCCCGGGGTCCTGGGCTGCATCGCCGGAGACGACACCGTCCTGGTCATCACCCGCAGCAGCCAGGTCGCCGCCGACGTGGCCGGTCACCTGCTTGCGCTGGCCGACCCCTCGACCCGATCCTGAACCATTCCCAACGCCCCTCGTCCCCTCATCACCGGTTCATCAGTGTCACCGCGAAGAGAAGAGATATCCCATGAGTACCCACAAGGACCGTGTCGTCCTGGCCTACTCCGGAGGCCTGGACACGTCTGTCGCCATCGGCTGGATCGGTGAGGCCACCGGCCGAGAGGTCGTCGCCGTCGCCGTCGATGTCGGCCAGGGCGGCGAGGACCTTGAGGTAATCCGTCAGCGAGCCCTCGACTGCGGTGCCGTCGAGGCCTATGTGACCGACGCACGAGATGAGTTCGCCAACGACTACTGCATGCCCGCCCTCAAGGCCAACGCCCTCTACGAGGGAACCTATCCGCTCGTCTCCGCGCTCTCCCGCCCCGTCATCGCCCGCCACCTGGTCAAGGCCGCCCGCGAGTTCGGCGCCCGCACTGTGGCGCACGGCTGCACCGGCAAGGGCAACGACCAGGTCCGCTTCGAGGTCTCCATCACCTCGATGGCCCCTGACATGGACTGCATCTCCCCGGTGCGAGACTTGGCGCTGACTCGCGACGTCGCCATCGACTACGCCGAGAAGCACAACCTGCCGATCGAGACCACCAAGCACAACCCGTTCTCTATCGACCAGAACGTCTGGGGGCGCGCCATCGAGACCGGCTTCCTGGAGGATTTGTGGAACGCCCCCACCAAGGACGTCTACGTCTACACCGATGACCCCGCCTACCCGCCCCTGCCCGACGAGGTGATCATTTCCTTCAAGGAGGGCGTCCCGGTGGCAATCGACGGCCGTGACGTCAGCCCGCTGGAGGCCATCCAAGAGCTCAACCGCAGGGCCGGGGCACAGGGCGTGGGCCGCATCGACACAGTGGAGGACCGGCTCGTGGGCATCAAATCCCGCGAGATTTACGAGGCCCCCGGGGCGGTGACCCTCATCGAGGCGCATCAGGCGCTCGAGGCCGTCACCCTGGAGCGCATGCAGCGCCGCTACAAGCGGAGTATGGAGCAGACCTGGGCCGAGCTCATCTACGAGGCGCAGTGGTACTCCCCGCTCAAGCGCTCCATGGATGCCTTCATCGAGGATACCCAGCGCTACGTCAGCGGCGACATCCGCATGGTCCTGCACGGCGGCCGGGCAACTGTCACCGGGCGCCGCTCCGAGACCGGCCTGTACGACTTCAACCTGGCCACCTACGAGAGCGGAGACACCTTCGACCAGTCCTCCTCCCGGGGGTTCATTGAGATCTACGGCATGCAGTCCAAGCTCGCCGCCGCTCGTGACGTGCGTGCCGGTAACGGCCAGGGATTCTGATCGGGGTCTCGACCGGGACGATGAGCGGCAATCCGCCTCGTCGCCAGCCTGCTCAGCGTCGTCGGTGAGGAGGAGACATGACGAACCGGTTGCCACCGCCTGCAGCAGTGCGGTGGCAACCGGTTCGCTCGTTGTCCTGTCGTGGCGGACGGACGGGCCGACTGATGGCCGGAGGACGTCTACCTCGGTCTCGGTCTACTCTCCCGCCTGCACCTCGTCCTTGTGGAGCTGTCGGCCCAGCCAGCGGGAGTCGTCGTTGGCGTAGGCGTAGTAGCCGCCGATCAGCAGACCACCGCCCACGAAGTTGCCCAGCAGCGCCACGGCCACATTGCCCAGTGCTGGCATGACGTCGATTCCGTGCGTCAGGCCGATGACGGTGAACAGCACCGTGTTGGCCACCGAGTGCTCGAAGCCGAGGAAGGCGAAGACGAATACGGCCATGATCATCGAGAAGATCTTGGACCAGTCCTCGCGGATGAAGCCGTTGTAGATGAGGAGCATCGCCAGATTGATCATGAAGTTGCACAGGATCGCCCGCACGAAGAGGTCGCCGATCCCCGAGGCCGACGACAGATAACCGAGCTTGGCCTCCACCGAGTGCAGGGCCTGCTCGCCGGTGGGTCCTTCCACGAGTGAGGAGAAGTGGTACATGACGGCGAAGACGAGACCGCCCATGAAATTGCCGGCCAGGCACATGAACAGCACTCTCAGGGTTCTCCACGCCGAGATGCGCTTGTAGTAGTAGCCGATGACGACCACCATCATGTTGCTGGTGAGCAGCTCGGACTTCGTGTAGTAGATGAAGACGAGGGCGGGGCCGAAGGCCAGCGCCCCGAGCATCTTTCCGATCCCGGCCAGGGAGGTCTCCCCAACGTGAAGGCCGCTGAAGATACCGACGATGGCGTAGTTCACAATGTAGAAGACCGCCACGATCATGCCGGCCATTGCCGCGCGCATGAGGTAGCGATGGGCGATCGCCCCGGTCATCCTGGTCTTGGTCTCCAGCGCCTCGAGCACGGTGGAGATGAATTGCTTGCCTGGGAAAAGGGCGTCTTGTTCGGCGGGCATGGCTCATCATGACATGGCGGGCGAGCCGCTGGGCAGGTCCTTCTTCCTTCCCGTTGGTCGGTGTCGCCCGACCTGCCCCCGCCCTCGTGCTTTCCTCAAGAGAGACGAGGGCCCTTTGCCGCCGATCCGCCATAGAACCATTCCGGACCGGTCACTGAGGCGCCGTTGTCGGTGGATGGGCCATGATGGGGGTATGAGCCAGTCCTTCAACCACTCCGCCACCTCGAGCGCCGCTCAGTCCGGCCCCTCCGACTCGCATCAGAACTCCAAGCCGATCGGCGTCAGCCTGTGGGGTGGGCGCTTCTGCGGGGGGCCCGCCGACGCACTGGCCGCACTGTCAGTGAGTACCCACTTCGACTGGCGCCTGGCCCGATACGACATCGCCGGGTCCCGCGCCCATGCCCGTGCCCTGGCACAGGTCGGCCTGTTGGACGAGGACCAACTGGCCGGCATGCTGGACGCCCTGGACCGCCTTGAGGCCGACGTTGTCGCCGGTGTCTTCGTCCCCGAGGCCACTGACGAGGACGTCCACACGGCTCTGGAGCGCGGGCTCATCGAGCGCGCCGGTGACGACCTGGGCGGGCGTCTGCGTGCCGGACGCAGCCGCAACGACCAGATCGCCACTCTCATCCGCATGTACCTGCGCGACCAGGCGCGCCACGTGGCCGGGCTCGTTCTCGACGTCGTCGACGCCCTCATCGATCAGGCGGCCCGAGCCTCCGATGCCATCATGCCCGGACGCACCCACATGCAGCACGCCCAGCCGGTGCTGGTTGCCCACCAGCTGCTCGCCCATGCCTGGCCGCTCATGCGAGACGTCGAGCGCCTCGAGGACTGGGACGCGCGCGCTGCCGTGAGTCCCTACGGCTCCGGTGCGCTCGCCGGCAACACGCTCGGCATGGATCCCGACGCCGTGGCCGCCGACCTCGGTTTCGAGGCGGCCGTCGAGAACTCCATCGACGGCACGGCCTCCCGCGACGTCGTTGCTGAGCTGAGTTTTGTCCTGACGATGGTGGCGGTGGACGTCTCGCGCCTGAGCGAGGAGATCATCATCTGGAACACCAAGGAGTTCGACTTCGTCGTTCTCGACGACTCCTACTCCACGGGTTCGTCCATCATGCCGCAGAAGAAGAACCCGGACGTGGCCGAGCTCGCCCGGGGCAAGGCCGGGCGCCTTATCGGGGACCTGACGGGTCTACTTGCCACCCTCAAGGCCCTGCCCCTGGCCTACAACCGGGACCTGCAGGAGGACAAGGAGCCCGTCTTCGACGCCGTCGATACCCTGGCCGTCCTGCTGCCTGCCGTCAGCGGCATGGTGAGTACGATGACCCTCCGCTACGAGCGCATGGCCGCTCTGGCTCCGCAGGGGTTCTCCCTGGCCACCGACGTGGCCGAATGGCTGGTCAAGAACGGCGTGCCCTTCCGCCGCGCCCACGAGATCTCCGGCGCCTGCGTGCGCGAGTGCGACAGGCGCGGCATCGAGCTGTGGGACCTGTCCGACGACGATTTCGCCGCCATCGATGAGCGGCTCACCCCCGGTGTGCGCGAGGTCCTCTCGGCAGAGGGGGCGGTGGCAGCCCGTACCGGGCACGGCGGCACTGCACCGGTGCGCGTCGTCGAGCAGCTCGCCCGGGCCATCGCCCGCAGCGCCGAGCTGCGAGTCTTCGCATGGGAGGGCTCCTTGCTGGACGGCCCCGCAGGTCCTCAGTGGCCCGAGCCGGAGGAGTTCGATGACGAGGACGGCGATGCGGACGGCGGGGCTGACGTGGAGCGGGGCTGAGCGAGCTCGCAAGGACGACTGATGAGGGCGCCTGCGGTGGAACTGAGTCCCGAGGCCGTCTCACTCCTGAGCCGCGACAGCCTGGAGGTGGCCCCGGCGCTGCTGGGCGCCGTCATCGCTGTCGCCTGTCCGGAGGGGAGCGTCGCGATCCGCCTGACCGAGGTGGAGGCCTATCGGGGCGAGGAAGACCCCGGTTCCCACGCCTTCCGAGGGCTCACAGCGCGCAACGCCTCCATGTTCGAGGCCGGCGGTTGCATTTACGTCTACTTCACCTATGGCATGCACCACTGCCTCAACATCGTCACCGGACCGGCGGGAATCTCGCGAGCGGTGCTCCTGCGAGGGGGAGAGGTGGTGGACGGCATCGAGCTGGCACGAACCCGTCGCCCCGCTGCGCGTACCGATCGCGACTTGGCCCGTGGACCGGCCCGGCTGTGCTCCGCGCTCGGGCTGGACCGATCCGACGACGGCGAGCCGCTGGGCGGACCGGGATCACGTATCAGCCTGACGCTGCCGGAGTTGCAACGGGTGCCGGATGCTGAACGCATCCGGTGCGGGCCGCGCACCGGGGTCGCCGGCCCCGGGGGAGACGGAGAAGCCTTCCCGTGGCGCTTCTGGCTGGATGGAGAACCCACCGTCTCAACGTACCGGCCCGCCGTCACCAGGCGACGCTCATAGGACTGAACTTCACCGAGCCTCACGGCCGTTAAACACCCAGCTTGCCAGAGCCTCGCCCATCCGCTAATAATAGGTACACAGATTATCGCTACACAGACTATTCGTGTTGTGGACCCGCTGAGGGCGGAGGAAGGACAGGCCATGTGGTCGACTGAGTGTCAACGGATAGTGGAGCTCCCGGTGGAAGTCCTGTGGGAGACTTGGATCAAAGTCCTCTCCGGTGAGATTGAGCTCCCAGAGGGAGACCGTTACGAACCGCGCGAGCCCGTAGGGCCCGGTGCATCGATCGCGATGACACCGGCCGGGCAGGACAGCGTCGAGATCACGGTGACGCGCTGGGAACCCCCTCATGTCCAGGCCGACCGGGTCTCCTACAGGGGCGTGGAGCTGACCTTCACGCACTCCTTCATATCTGAGCAGACACAGGGGAAGAGCGTCGTGACTACCCGCCTCGACATCGACGGGCCCGGAGCCGATGACGCAGGCCCGGTGATCGGCCCGAGAATCGCAGCAGACTTTCCGCAGGCCCTCGACTCACTCATCGCGGCTGCTAGGGTCGCCATGTGAGAACACGGTTCCAGGGGCCGGAGGCGAGCCCCGGCTTCCTCATGTGGAGGACCGCGCTGGCCTGGCAGCGCGACATCGCTGCCGCCCTGGAACCAGTTGGACTGACGCACTCCCAGTTCGTCCTCCTGTCCTGCACGCAGTGGCTCGAGGAGCAAGGGGACGGGGCCAGCCAGGTGATGATCGCGGCCCAAGCGGGAATGGACGTGAAAACCGCCAGCCAGGTGCTGCGCCGGTTGGAGCGGGCCGGCCTTGTCTCGCGTCAGCAGGATCCGAACGACGCCCGTGCCCGGATCGTGACAACGACAGCGGCAGGGCGAGATGTCGGGGCCCGGGCAACGCCTCTGGTGGAGGATGCCGATGAGGCGTACTTCGCCGCCGTGCCCCACCTGCGCGAGGCACTGCTGCGCGACGCCGGTGCCGTGGTGCGCAGCCCCACAGCGCACCGCAGCGAGGAGACCGATGCGTCCGTCGGCCGGAGTGTGAACCCCAGGCCCCCTGGTGACACAGCCGGTCCGACCGAGGTGGCTGCTCCGTCAGGTTCTCACAGTGGCCGATGACTACTGGAACCACAATGTCGCTTTTCACCGGCGCATTGTGCGGGACGCGGCGCGGCGCGGTGGTAGCGCGCTCGATGTCGGATGCGGCGACGGGCTCCTGCTCGCGCGCCTGACAGCGGTGTGCCGCTGCGTCGTCGGACTCGATCCTGACGAGCAAGCCGTTGCACGAGCGCGTCGTCGCCTGGAACAGATCCCGCAAGCCAAGATCCTGCTCGACGACGTCATGGACCCGGGTCTGCCCGAGCGCATCGGAACCTTCGAGACCGTCAGTTGCGTGGCAACCCTGCACCACCTCCCGCTGGAGCCAGCCCTGACGAGGCTGAGTGGGCTGGTGGCACCCGGTGGGCGACTCATCGTCGTCGGCCTGGCCGCCAATAAGAGCCCATGGGACTGGACGCTGTCTGCCCTCGCTGTCCTCCCACTGCGCGTGATCGGTGCGATGCACCGGGAGACCCCCGATATCGGCGTCGTCACGAGCGCTCCAAGAGAGTCTCTCGACGAGATCCGCGCAGCGGCAACTCGGAGCCTTCCCGGGGCCAGGGTTCGACGGCGCTTCTACTACCGCTACACCCTCATCTGGGACCGCCCCGTCAAGGACTCATGAACGTTCCCCGTATTTCGCTCGGATCTCGCCAGATACACCGATCCCCATACGCACCCGTACGAGCTGCTGCGCTCCGAGCTCGGCGAAATCGAGCCCTGGTCCGCCGAGCTGATGAGGCTTCCCGGCTTCGGCCCGGAGAGGGTCGATCTCGTCGCCCTCATGGTCTACGACTGCCCCCGGTTCATCTTTGATGCCTACGCCAGGCGCCTACTTCGTCAAGCCGGCTATGAGATGGGGCGGGGTTATGAGGACGCTCGTCGTGCTCACGAAGCAGCGATGACCGGCAGCGGCCTCGGCATCGACCGGCACAAGGACTTCAACGGACTGATCATCGCCGTCTGCCAACGCGCGCGTGCAGCGGGCGGTCGGCGTGACAACGACGCCGGTCTGATGCGACCGCATCGTGGAAGCTGGGCCGGGACATGGCAGACTATCCGCGCCGGAGGTTTCAACCGGCCCCGGGCGCGACGTGCCGGGACAACGCGTGCAGGACGCACGACGACCCATGGAAGGCGACTGGACAGTGACGGACATCCTGGACGAACTGCAGTGGCGCGGGCTCATTGCCCAGCACACGGACATCGATGCGCTGCGCGCCGCGTTGGCCGATGAAACCGTCACCTTCTATTGCGGGTTCGACCCCACGGCACCGAGTCTCCACCACGGCCACCTCGTGGCCGTCAAGGTGATGCGCCACCTTCAGCTCGCCGGACACCGCCCTCTCGCACTCGTGGGCGGAGCGACCGGGCTCATCGGCGACCCGCGCGCCAAGGGCGAGCGCACTCTCAACACGAAGGACGTCGTGGCCGGATGGGCTGCCGACCTGCAGGAGCAGCTCGAGAACCTTCTCGACTTCAGCGGGGACAACCCGGCGCGGATCGTCAACAACCTGGACTGGACCCAGGCGATGAGCGCCATTGACTTCCTGCGGGACCTGGGCAAGCACTTCCGCATGGGCACCATGCTCTCCAAGGACATCGTCGCACGCCGCCTGGCCAGTGAGGAGGGCATCTCCTACACCGAGTTCAGCTACCAAGTCCTCCAGGCCAACGACTACCTCGAGCTCTACCGGCGCTACGGCTGCACCCTGGAAGTGGGTGGCAACGACCAGTGGGGCAACCTCGTGGGCGGGATGGACCTCATCCACAAGGTCGAGGGCGCCTCGGTCCACGTCATGACCAACCCGCTCATCACCAAGGCCGATGGCACCAAGTTCGGCAAATCCGAGGGTGGGGCGATCTGGCTCAACCCCGAGATGCTCAGCCCCTACGCCTTCTACCAGTTCTGGCTACAGGTCGACGATGCCGACGTGGCGCGCTTCCTCAAGGTCTTCACCTTCCTGGAGCGCGAGGAGATCGAGCGCCTCGAGGCGGTTACCGCCGAGAACCCCAAGGCGCGCGAGGCCCAGCGAGCCCTCGCCCATGAGGTGACGACGTGGGTCCATGGAGCCGAGGCCACGGCACAGGCCGAGGCGGCGACCGCGGCCCTGTGGGGACGCGGGGATCTCGCAGACATCGACGAAGCGACAATCCTGGCCGCAACGGCGGACCTCGCCTCCGGCGACGTGGTGACGGGCGAGACCACGATCGTGGATCTGCTCGTCAGTACCCAGTTGGAGCGGGGGCGTAACGCCGCCCGCAAAACCATCGCCGGAGGCGGGGCCTACCTCAATAACGTCAAGGTGGAGGACGACGCCACGGTGATCGGTCCCGAGCACCTGCTCGCCGGGGGAGTGGTCCTGGTGCGCAAGGGAAGGCGCAACTTGGCAGTTGGTCGATCGGCTCAGTTCCCTTCAAAGATATAGTCCGATTTTCGACCGAGCTGACGCGGTGACGGCCTCTGTGGGCACCGTCACCGCGTTTGCGTTTGACGGTCAACAGACCTGTGCGTAATGTTCTCTCCGGCCCGGAACGAGGAGGACAAGTCCTCAAACCGACCGGGAGTTGAGAACTGAAGAGAACCGAAGGGGAGACGAGGGTCACCGAACCATCGTTTGACTCCAGATAATCGGATCGCTAAAGTTTCTCAGGCGCTTCTGGAAAGGAAAACGGAAGACGAAAGTCTTTCGAAGAGTTTCCAGTGGGTGTGTTGTTTGAGAACTCGATAGTGTGTCATGTTTTTTATGCCATTTGGTTCTGGGGGGCTGTGCATGGC